>JAWKUZ010000013.1:0-136272 GCA_041398305.1 Hyphomonadaceae bacterium | reverse complement strand
CCGCCACGGCGCGGTCGTTCTGTGTCACCGACGGCGCATCAGCCGTTGAATCAATGGTCGCACAATTGGTCAGCGCCAGCGCAGAGGCTAAGGCAAGCGCCACACGCGCGGATGATTTGAGTGATGACATGGCAATCCCTCCTGCCCGCACACACTAGGCGCTCGCGCAGAGGGATGAAACCGTTACGGCGTCGATCTTCGATGCTCGCCGCGTGGAACCGCGCCGCGGAACTAGCGCGAGCGCGGCTTGCGCTTTGCCGGCGTTTCGTCCGTCTCGAACATTGGGTTCGCGTCGAACTGACCGGCGAACGGCGCATCCATCAGATAATCCGGCAGACGAGCGCTGAGCGCCTTCTGGTTGGAGATCGAGATGATCTGCTGCTCTTTGGTCATGCTACGCAGCTTGTCGGCGTCGATATCGCCGATCAGCTCCGAGCTTTCCTTCGCCATCAAATGGTTGGCGACGCCGAACAGTTGGAACACGCCCGCATTGTTGAAGATTGTGCGCCAGTCCTTCGGATAGAGCCGCTGGAGTTGGCTCAGATCCTGGAAGAAGGGCCAAACCTGCAAGCCGTAGCCACGCAGCAGCGTCATCGACTGACGCAGCGGGCCAAATTCGCCGAGCTGCGCGCACTCATCCAGCAGGAAGAGCGTCGAGCGCTTCGGACGGCGCTTACGGCCCATCACCGTCAGCATCAGAGCGCCAACCCACAGACGCAGCAGCGCGCCATGGCTTTCCAGCTTATCGGGCGGGATGACGATGTAGATTGTCATCGGGTCGCCGCGGCGCACCGCATCGAGCGAGATCGTCGACTTCGACAGCGAACGCAGCGCCGAATCCGAGTTCACGACCTTCAGATAGCTCTGCGCGGTCGACAGAATGCCCGAGCGCGTTTGCTCAGTGATTGGCAGGAACGACGAAATGTTCTGCTTCGAGAGCCGGTTCAGGTTCTCGTGACCCTCGATCAGCGCGGCGAGGTTATACACCGCGTCGTCACTCATCAGGATTTCGCGCACTTTACCGAAATGACGCTCAGCCTTCGGCGACGTCTCTGCGACAGCGGCAATCACGCCAGCCATCAGCGAGCGGCCCCAATTGTCCCAGAAGGGCTCCTTGTGGAAGCCGACATCGCCCGCGAGCAGCGAGGCGAGCATTTCCGCATCCGCGTCCAGCAGCGCGCCGGGGCGGTTGAACAGATCGAACGGGTTCAGCGCATCAGTGCGCTTCGACACCGCGCCGAACGGATCAAGCAGACGGACTTCCTGGCCCATCTCCTTCCGGCGGCGCGCGGTCGTGTGCCAGGTCTCGCCCTTGGGATCGATGACGATCACCGAACCTTCAAAGCGCAGCAGGTTCGGGATGATAACGCCGCGCCCCTTACCGGCGCCCGTGGGGGCGATGGTCAGCAGGTGGCGGTCCT
The DNA here is from genome assembly GCA_041398305.1 of Hyphomonadaceae bacterium. Lineage (GTDB taxonomy): Bacteria > Pseudomonadota > Alphaproteobacteria > Caulobacterales > Aquidulcibacteraceae > Vitreimonas. Next base: position 134,851 of record JAWKUZ010000013.1, on the reverse strand, counting down.
CACCGAATGTGATTGGAACCTCGCCCTCGACCGCAACCTCAGCGCGAGGCGCGCCGAAGCCAATGGGTTCACGCCTGCCGTGGTCCGATTGCCAGCCCAGCAACAGATCCATGACCTCCGGGCGCAATCCCTGCCCCGAAGCCTCGGCTGGCTTCTTCTTGGAGCGGGTCGTGCGCGGCCTGGTCATAGACACCTCCTTCGCGGCCGCTGGGGGAGCGCGACCGTGAATCAATCGTAAACATCAATGTGGGCCGGACCCGCACCGGATTACGGCGAAGCTCGCCTAATTGGTGAAGACCCGGAGGGAGGCTTCTCTCCCACCCGCCTCCGCACTCCACCCGGAAAATAATCCCTGCGCAACGCCTTGACGCTGTCGGGGGCAGAACTATCCGAAAAAGTTACTCACCGGCCTGGGGAGACCGGTGAGTATTTGTTTTTATTGCATTTTTCTACATTATTCGGCGGGAACGACTTTTTGTTCACCACCGCCCGAGCCGACATCGACGACGCCCTTGTGCGCCAACTTTCGCAGCCAGATCGAAGCCACACCCAGCGCCACACCGAGACCGATCGCGCCCAAGCCAAGGATCTGGAAGACCTCAACATATGTACGCAACGCTGCCGCCGGGTCGAGCACTTGTCCGCCCACGGTTTCCGCTGCTGTGAGCTTCGCGATCTGCGCGCCAAGCGCTTGCGCGCCCGCACTCGACAAGAACCACGTCGCCATCACTGTCGATACGATAGCGGCAGGTGCAAGCTTGGTCATAGCTGACAGGCCGACGGGTGAGAGGCAGAGTTCGCCCGTAGTATGCAACAGATAGAGCAACACGAGGAATATCAGCGGAACGCGGTAATTCTCGTCCGCGAAGTTGGCGCCCCACACAAGAACCAGGAAGCCTGCGCCGACTTGCACGAGTGCAAGCGCAAATTTCAACGCATCGTTGGGATCTGCTTTACGCTTCTCCAGGAACGCCCAGATCGCCGCAAAGACAGGTGCGAAGATCAGGATGAAGCCGGCATTGAAACTCTGCGTCTGCCCCGCCGTAACCGAGAAAAATCCGTTCGACGGCAATTGCGTGTTGCGCTCGGCAAATTGGTTGAGCGCCGTGCCCGCAAGTTCAAACAGCGTCCAGAAAACGGTCGCGGCCGAAATCAGGACCAGCGCCAAGATCAGGCGCTGTGCCTCGATCGCCGTACATTTCCGTATCATGTAGACGACGAAATAGAGGATCACGAGAACGGCGGCGGCGAGTAGCGACCAATTCACCACCTGCTCACGCTGCACCAGCCACCAGGCCGCGGCGACACCCGCGAAACCGAAGAGATAAATCAACCACTCGCGATTGATCGGACCGATGAACGGCTTTCGCAGCAGTTCAGGGTTCGGCGGCTGACCAACCTCATCCGGCAACTGCGGCGGGCCGGGCGTGAAGAACAGCAGGCGGCGGCGCGTGAAGACCAGGAACCCAATCAGCATGCCGATGCCGGCCAAGCCGAAACCCGCCCACCAGCCGTAAGTGGCGCCCAAGCCGGCGCACAGGATCGAAGCCCAGAAGGCGCCGAGATTGATACCGAAATAATATAGCGTGAAGCCACTGTCGCGGCGTGGATCGTCCTGCGTGTAGAGCTGGCCAACGATCGAAGAGATGTTTGCCTTCAGGAAGCCGACGCCCATGATGATGAGCGCGAGGGCGAAGAAGAAGGCGTCGCGATAAGTGTAGCCAAGGAAGAGCGGCTGCGCTTCGCCCTCGACCCCGAGTTCGTACGAGCCTGCCGGGAGAACGTTCGGCAGAGGCGCTGAGGCGGGAAGATCGGCGATTGCGATACCGCCGCCTTCGGCAGGGCCATACTCGTAGCGTTGACCGTCGACAACGAGCCACGTCCGGCGAAGGTTTTGTCGACCCTCAGAAGCAAACTCGTACTGCTGCCCCTGATAGGTCAGTGTTTGCGTCGCTGGCTCTTGCTCAACCGCCATCATGAGGTGACCGGCGACAAGCAAGAGCGCGCCAAACGCTATGGCTTTGCGGTTGCCCAGATAGCGATCCGCCAGGAACCCGCCGATCAGCGGCATCAGGTACACTAGTGAGGTGTAGGCGCCGTACTGCCCCTGCGCCTGCCCGTCATTGAACAAGAAGTGCTGGGTCATGTAGAAAATCAGGATGCCGCGCATCCCGTAGTAGGAAAATCGCTCCCACATTTCGGCGAAGAACAGGATGTGCAGACCGCGCGGATGCTGCCGAAGCTGCCAGATCACCGGAATGAGGGTTATCGCGGTAACGACTAGGCCGCCCGCGACGACGATATCCCACATGCATTGTTCTCCCAGCGCGAGCGCGCTCAATCCAGACGCGAAGCGTCCCCGTCCCTAAACTGGGCGACACACAAGCCTTGGCCTGACGCCCACGTCAAGCGCGGTGCGCTGGACGGAGGTCTGGGGCGAGCACCCACCAGAAGGTTTGGCCGGGGTTTGAATCGAGCCAGAAACCCAAGCGCCGCAAGGTTCGAACCGACGCGATGTTGCTGGCATCGCAGCCTGCAAGGATGGTTTCGGCGCCCGCATCCTCGAACAGCCAATCGATCACCGCGTTTACCGCCTCGACCGCATAGCCCTGCTGGCGGCGGCTGCGCGCGATGCCATAGCCAATCTCAAATTCGCTCTGCGAGCGAGGCGAGGGCTCAAAGCGCACGTCACCGATGACAACGCCTTCTTGGCGGTGGATGGCGATCGCGCGCGTCGGCGCCGGCGCGGAACCCACTTGAGATATGGAACGCGCCACAAGCCCAAGGCTCGCCTGACACCAATCTGACGGCGCATCCGCGCCAATGACGTGCGCGAAAGCATGCTGCCCCGCACGCGCGGCGTCAGCCATTTCCGGCGTCACCGGTTCCAGGCGCAGGCGCGCCGTAAAGAGTGAGTGGTCGAGTACGTTCATAGGCAGCCGCCACCTTTGCCTGCTCGAGACACGTCAGCAAAGGAAAACCCGCAGCAGGTCATCGCTCAGGCCGGGTTCGCCTCGGGCGGCGTTTCAGGTTGCGGCGCAGCAGCAGTAGCACTCGCCTGTGGCGCGTACGTATTCGCCCGCGCCTGCTGCTCGCTCAAAAACTTCTTCTTCGCACCGCGATAGCGCATGCGCTCAGTGATGCGGTCCCATACTTTCGCGAGCCACCAGAACACCGGATAGGTCAGAAATCCGAACATCACCGCGAGCCAAACCGAGCCCATGCCGCCGTTGCCGTTGCGGGTGATGAAGTTCGAGACAAACCAAAACACAAGCGTCACGCCCAGTGACAGCACACCCGCTTTCCAAAGCGGGCCGAAGAACGGCTTGTGGCCGAGATACGCACGCAGCCCCGGCTCAAACTCACCGCGCTCGCCGCTCGAAACATTGAACACCACAATGTTGTACGGTCCGCGATCGTTCTTGCCTTTGCCCTGCCCGCGTACAACGACGACGCGTTGGGTCTCGCGCACGCCCAGATCGCTATCCTCGAAATCGTACTTCTGCTCTTTGCCGTCGGTGAGCTTCACGAAGAGGCGCATCCGGTTGGTGATGTGGCCCGGCTCGACGTGACGCCGGTCCGCGCCCTCTATAACCACCGTCTCCGAGGTGAGCTGCACGTCGATCACGTCCCCGGCGGTCACGATGAGCTTGTCGGGCATTATCCCCTCCGCAAAAGCGGCGGGATGGAGCGCTTCGGCGCGGCTCCGGTCAAGAGGAACGCTTGCACGTAAGGCGCGAGCGCGGCAGCAAGGACACGCAATGCCCGAACCGCGCCTGTTGATAGATCAAGATTTGCGCGCCGGCGCCGAGATCGCGCTGGACGAGGCACAGGCGCGCCATGTCGGCACGGTGCTGCGCCTCAACGTCGGCGATCACCTGCGCCCCTTCAACGCCCGCGACGGCGAATGGCGCGCGCGCGTCACGGTGCGCGAAAAGCGCGGCATGCGCGTGGTGTTGGACTCTCTGCTGCGCGAAGCTCGCGCCACGCCAGACCTCGATCTCCTCTTCGCGCCGGTGAAGCGCCACGCCACCGATCTGATCGTTGAAAAAGCCACCGAACTTGGCGTCCGACGCATCCGCCCGATCGTCACCCAACGCACCATCGCCGAAACCGTCCGCGTCGACCGCCTAGAAAGCATCGCCCGCGAAGCCGCCGAACAAACCGAACGCTTCGACGCGCCGGAAATTTTCGACGCAACACTGTTGCCGAAAGCGCTCGATGGCTGGGAGGCCGCCCGTCCGCTGATCTACGCCGATGAATCCGGCGACGACGCAGACAAAGCCTGGGGCGGCGAAACTGGCCGCGCGCGTCCAATCGCGGAAGCTGTCGCCAACCTCAAGGCCGAGAGCCTCTCACTGCTCATCGGCCCCGAAGGCGGCTTCACCCCGGAGGAGCGGCGCATGCTCCGCAGCTTGCCGTATGTCGTTCCGGTGTCGCTCGGGCCACGCATCCTACGGGCGGAGACAGCGGTGATCGCTGCGTTAAGCGTAATCCAATCTGCCTGGGGAGATTGGGGCAAGGCGTAACCGCTTGCGGTTCAGCGGCGAAGCCTTACATGCCCGCCATACGAGCCTGCGCCCGGGAGGAAAGCTTGGCCGACACCAAAGAAAAGTCTCCCGTGCTGACGGGCTTCGCCGATCTCGTCGCGCATCTGGAGAAAGGCCCGCGTCCGGACCGCTCCACCTGGCGCATCGGCACCGAACACGAGAAGTTCGCCTTCTATCGCGACACGCTGAAACCGGTCCCCTACGAGGGCGAGAACGGCATCGGCGCGCTACTCAACAAGCTCGCTGACAAGTACAGCTGGGAGCGCATCTACGAAGGCGAGAATGTCATCGCGCTGAAGCAAGGCATGGCATCGATCTCGCTTGAGCCGGGCGGGCAGTTCGAACTCTCCGGCGCACCACTCGAACACTTGCACCAAACCTGCGCCGAAACCGGCTCGCACCTCTCGCAATTGCGCGATGTGTGCGGCGACATGAACATCGCCTTCCTCGGCCTCGGCTTCCAACCGCTTTGGCCGCTCGACGAAATCCCGATCATGCCGAAAGGCCGCTACGGGATCATGCGCAACTACATGCAGAAGGTCGGCCGCCTTGGCCGCCAGATGATGTTCCGCTCGTGTACGGTGCAAACCAATCTCGACTTCGCCTCCGAAGCCGACATGGTCAAGAAATTCCGCGTCGGCCTCGCGCTGCAACCGATCGCCACCGCGCTCTTCGCCGCTTCGCCCTTCGCTGAAGGCCGCTTGAACGGCTTCCTCTCCTATCGCGCACATGTCTGGACGGACACCGATCCCGACCGCACCGGCATGCTGCCGTTCGTGTTCGAGCAAGGCATGGGCTTCGAGCGCTACACCGAATACGCGCTCGATGTGCCGAGTGCGTACTTCGTCTATCGCGACGGCAAATACATCGACGCCTCCGGCCAGAGCTTCCGCAAATTCATGGAAGGCAAACTGCCAGCTCTGCCCGGCGAATTGCCGACGCTCGGGATTGGGAAGACCACCTCACCACCATCTTCCCGGAAGTGCGTTTGAAGACCTACCTCGAAATGCGCGGGCCGACGCTGGCCCCTGGTCACGTCTCTGCGCGCTGCCTGCCTTCTGGGCCGGCATCTATTACGACGACGCCGCACTCGAAGCCGCATGGTCGCTGGTGAAGAGCTGGACGGCAGAAGATCGTGAGAGCCTGCGCCGTGGCGTCTCCGTGCTGGGCCTTCGCGCGCCCATTCGCGGCAACAAAGCGCAAGACATCGCCCAAGCCGCACTCGCCATCGCGCGCCAGGGCCTCAAGTCACGCAACCGCACCGACAATGCCGGCCAAGACGAAACTCACTTCCTGATGGAACTCGACGACATTGCCGCCAGCGGCGTGACGCCCGCCGAGCGTCTGATCGAACGTTACAAGACGGAATGGGGCGGCGACGTAAGGCGCGTGTTCGAGGCCTGCGCTTACTAAACTCACAGCGTTGACAAGCGCCCCACCCCTGACCGATCTCTTGGCCAGGGGAGACACACATGCTTGTTTGGTCAGGTTGGGGAATCTGCGTCGCCATCTTCGCAGTCATTGGCTTCTTCATCGGCTTTTCGGTCGGCGACGCGCTCGAGACTTCAATGCAAATGGCCTACGGACCGGCGCACGCCGCTGGCTACGCAATAGGCGGCGGCGCGGCCGCCTTGGGCGTGTTCTTCCTGGCCCGCTGGCGCGAGTCCGGCGAAGGCCGGGTATTGGTTGACGAAGCAAGCGGCCAACGCATCGAGGTTCGCCCGAGCGCCGGCAGCCTGTTCTTCATCCCAACCCGCTACTGGACTTGGATCCTGCTCGCACTGTTCGCGTTTGGCGCGTTCACGAGCTTTAGCCAGACTGAAGCCCCGCCCTCCACGTACGAGTACTAAGCCGCCTCATCCGCCAGCACATCGCCCCGGCTCAGCGCGTTGAGCTTCGCGTAGAGCCCGTGCGCGCTGATCAGTTCGGCGTGCTTACCTTGTTCGACGATGCGGCCGGCGTTGAACACCAAGATGCGATCGGCTTCGCGGATGGTGCTCAGCCGGTGCGCAATCACAATCGTGGTGCGCCCCTGCTTAAGCTCCGCCATCGCCGCCTGCACTTCGCGCTCCGTCGCCACATCGAGCGATGACGTCGCTTCGTCGAGGATCAGGATCGGCGCGTTCGCCAGGAACGCCCGCGCCAACGCCACACGCTGACGCTCGCCGCCGGAAAGCTTCACGCCGCGCTCGCCCACTTCCGTCTCGTAGCCCTGCGGGAGCTTCTCGATGAACTCATGCGCCCGCGCCCGTTTGGCCGCGTCGATGATCTCCTCCAGCGAAGCGTTCGGGCGCGCGTACGCGATGCTCTCGCGCAGCGAGCGGTGAAACAGCGCTGGATCCTGCGGCACGAGCGCAATGCCCTGCCTCAAACTCGCCTGCGTCACTTCACGCACGTCCTGGCCATCGATACGGATCGCGCCGCCGTTCACGTCATAAAGACGCTGCACCAGCTTCACGAACGTCGACTTGCCCGAACCCGTCGGCCCGACCAACGCCACCGTCTCACCCGCGGCGATCTCCAAAGAGAAATCGCTGTAGAGCGGTTCAGCCGCGTTCTTGTAGCCGAACGACACCGCCTCGAACGCAATCGCGCCCGCCTTTGACTCGAACGACCGTGCATCGGCGCGATCCACGACATCCGCACTTTCAGCCGCGTACGCCACCACATCCTCGATGTCGGCTATCCCCTTCTGCAGGTTCTGCACGTTCTCACCGAGCATCCTGAGATAGCCGGACACCAGCAAGAACGCAGTGATAGCAAACACCGCATCACCAGCCGTCGCGCGGCTTGCGCTCCACTCAAGCAGCACCATGCCGAGCAGACCAGCCTGCAGCACCCAGAGCAGAATGTTCTGCACCACCCAGGCGTTGGTGAAGAGCGTCCAGGTATGGTTCGCCTCCTTCGTCCAACGCTGGACGACGCCATCGAACCTTTTCTGCTCGCGCGCCTCGGCGCCGAACGCTTTCACCGTTGCGTTTGAAGCGACGGCATCGGCCAAAGCCGCGCCAATTGCCGTATCGGCAGCGATGTAGCGCTTCAGCGGTTCAGCCACGTAGAAGCGGCTGCTGAAGTACGCGACAGCGATGAACAGCAGAATGGTGACGCCCGTGAACAATCCGATCAGCGGCCACTGCATGAAGGTGAGCACCGTCATCCCGATCAGCACGGCGATTGCGGGAATCAAGAACCAGACCAACGTGTCAGAGATCACGTCGTACGCGTTCATCGCACGCGAAACGCGCCGCACCGTCGCTCCGGCAAAGTTGTCGGCGTGCCAGTCGGCGGAGAAGCGCTGCACGTCGCGAAAGCCGTCGGTGACGATCCGCTCCATGTTCTTGCTGGCGAACGGAATATGGAAGCGCACGCCGGTGTTGCGGGCGCCGTAAAAGACGAGCGCCAACGCGACGATTAGGCCATAGCCCCAAGCAGCCGCACGCGCGCCCGCCTCGGACGGACCAGCGGTCAGCGCGTCCACCAAATGCTTGGAAGCAAACGGCATCGCCAAGTCCACTGCGATCGCAAGACCGAACAACAGCCCCACCATCGCCAGCTTTCCAGGCTGACTTGACCAATGCTTCCACATGAAGGCGGCCACTTGCGCAAAGCTTGCCTTGCGCTTGCCGTCCTCTCTCTCGTCGTCGTTATCGTATGCGTCGCTCATGGGATTACCGATGGATCGCGGCCGCGCGCACGCGTGCCTGCGAACTTACAAAATGGGTACGAAATGCTGGAAGCGAAGCGCTAAAACGCGAAATCACCCGCAACACGGCTCGGCGAACTGGGTCTCCCATGTGCGTTTGCGAATATCCGCAATCGCTTTCAGGATTTGGAGCCGAGACAGCTAGCGCTCTCTCAAGGCTCGACGGCGACCGTTCGCGGCACCGTATTTATTTGAGGCGGGTGTTCATTCAGCTTTCTCCGAAGGCGCTCACATAGCGTTTGTGTCGCCTTGCGTAAAGGAAAAGCGGCGCGCATGACGCCGACGTGACCGATTTGAAACCCGCCGATGCGCTGAAGCAACATTGGACGGACTCGCTTCCGAGTGCGTGGAAGCCGTTCGCGCAGCTGTCGCGCCTCGACCGTCCTATCGGATGGCAATTACTGCTTCTGCCCTGCTTCATGGGCGTCGCCGTCGCGCGCACGGGTTACGGCTTCTACTGGGAAGACGCGCGTTTCGCACTGGCCTTCATTCTTGGCGCCATCGCCATGCGCGGCGCAGGCTGCACCTATAACGACATCTTGGATCGCGACATCGACGCAAAGGTCGAACGCACGCGGTTGCGACCACTGCCTTCCGGCGCGGTCTCATTGAAGCAAGCCTGGACCTGGCTATTGGCGCAATGCGGCGTCGGCCTCATCGCGCTCTTGATGCTGCCGCCGCTCGCGCAGATCGTCTCATTGATCGCAATTCCTCTGGTCGCACTTTACCCGTTGATGAAGCGCATCACTTGGTGGCCACAGGCGTGGCTGGGCATCGTCTTTTCGTGGGGCGCACTCGTCGGCGGCGCAGCGTCGACCTACGAAACCGGCATTGTCCCGCCGGAGGTGTTCGCGCTCTACACTGGCTGCATCCTCTGGACCATCGCCTACGACACCATCTACGCGCTGCAAGACCGCGAGGACGACGCCCTCGTCGGCGTCCGGTCAACCGCGCGGCTTTTCGCCGACAAATGGCGCACATGGACGAGCGCCTTTTACGTGGCCGCACTGGCGCTCTGGGCCGCTGCGGGCGCCATGTCCGGCGCTGGCGTCTGGGTCGCAGCGCCGCTTAGCCTCGTGGGCGCGCTGATGATCTGGCCCATGCTCGCGGGCATCGACGACCAACGTCCGGAAACGGCGCTTGCGGCGTTCAAGTTCAACGCGATTATAGGCGCGGTCGTCTTGTTGGCGTTTGCGCTCGAGCCCATCTGGCGCACCATGAGGCCGTCATTGGGAGTGTGACGTGGGCGAAGCCGAGCAGCATCTAAGCACCGTCTGCAAACGCTTCGCCAAAATCGTCGGCAAACAAGAGCCGTACCCGACCACATTCGAAAAGAAAAAAGACCCGTACCGCTCGCTGGTGCGCTCGGTCGTCTATCAGCAACTCTCAGGCAAAGCCGCCGGCACTATTCACGGCCGCATGCTCGCGCTCTTCCCCGACAAGGATCACCCCGATCCGGAAGATTTGCTCGAAGCCTCCCCCGAACTCCTGCGCACCGCCGGGCTTTCTCGACAGAAGATCGCCGCCATCAAGGACGTCGCGCAAAAGCGCCTCGACGGCGTCATCCCGGAATCGCGCAAGCTCTCGCGCATGCCGAGCGAAGAGATCATCGAGCGCCTCACGCAGGCGCGCGGCGTCGGCCGCTGGACGGTCGAGATGTATCTGATGTTCACGCTCGGCCGCCCCGACATCCTGCCGATCGACGACCTCGGCGTCCGGAAAGGCGCGGAGAAACTCTACCGCCGCGAGTTCACGCCGAAGACTTTAGGCGCCTACGGCGAACGCTGGGCGCCATTCCGCAGCGCCGCCGCATGGCACCTGTGGCGCTTGCTCGACACGCAGACGCCGGAGCAGAGCAAAATCTAATCGCGATGCGCGCGTGAATCGGCGGGCGCCTCATCTCGCTCTCTCATCCCATAGTCTCGCACCACTTCCGCGACGCGCAGCCGATAGTCGCGAAACACGGACTCTCGACCCGCGCTCTGCGCAACACGATGCGCTTCGATATTACGCCAGCGCGCAACCGCTTCCTCATCGCGCCAAAACGACAGCGACAGCACGCGCTCTTCATCGCTCACACTCTGAAACCGCTCGATCGAGATGAAGCCGTCGATCTCATCCAGCAATGGCCGCAACTCACCCGCAATCCGAAAGTACGCATCGCGATCCGCCGGCTCGACCTCGAAGATCACCGCGATCATCGCGAGCAAATCTTCAGGAATGTACGGTCTTCACGCAGAATAAAGCGCTCCGCCTTGGCGAACTCGTAATTCTCCCGCCCCGTCGGATCAGCCGCCAATCGCGCCCGATATTCCTCGTACGCGGCAAGGTCTTGGATGTTGTACAATCCGTACGCCAAAGTCGCCGACCCCTCGTGCGGCGCGAAATACCCAATGAGGTCGGCCCCGCAGCGGGGAATGGCCTCTCCCCAGGCGCGCGCGTAGCGCTGAAATTGCTCCTTTTTGAATGGATCGATTTCGTAACGAATACAGCATGTCAGCATAAAGGGCTCCTTCCCGGCCACACCTAGCGGATTGTGAGCAGCCCATGGTTCGATTATGGTCGAACCATCCCTATATGAGCTTTTGATGAGAGACGGCCCCAATATCGCAGCTGTCGCCGCAATGGTCGGCGATCCCGCCCGCGCCAACATGTTAACGGCGCTGCTGAACGGCGACGCATTCACCGCAAGCGAACTTTCGCTCGAAGCTGGCGTCACCAAACAAACCGCAAGCTCGCATCTCTCGAAGCTCGTTGATGGCGGCTTGGTCGCAGTCGAAGCGCAAGGCCGTCATCGCTACTACCGCCTCGCTGACGCCGACGTCGCGGGCCTACTCGAAACACTGATGGGTGTCGCCGCGCGCGCCAAAGCATTGCGCACACGCCCCGGTCCGAAAGAGCCGCAGATGCGCCACGCGCGCGTCTGCTACGATCACCTCGCCGGCGATCTCGGCGTCGGGCTCTTCGATGCCTTCAAGAAGAACAAGTGGATCCTGCCCGGCCCGGAGAAGACGTTCACTCTTACCAAGCTCGGCCGCATCAAGGTGCAGACCTTCGGCGTCGATATCGAGGAACTTGAACAGGGCGCGCGCCCGCTTTGCCGCGCCTGCCTCGATTGGAGCGTCCGCCGCCACCACATTGCCGGCGCGCTCGGCGCGGCGATCCTTGATGAAATTTTCGACCGCGGCTGGGCCACACAAAAGCGCGGCAGCCGTGTATTGGAATTTACGCGCGTCGGCGAAGCCGGTTTACGCCGCGTCTTCGCATTTGCGGAAACCCCACCGCCAAGCTGATCACATTTGCCGGCCGCAGTGATGAATTCGGCAATGCTTTGCGCTAGAACAAGCCCATGCCTGCCGTTGCGCGCATAGACCCTAAAGACGTGTTCACGCCCGAAGAGTGGGCGCGCTTCTCCAAGCGCTCGTCTTGGCTGGGGCTTGTTTGTGTCGCCGGCGCCTGGGGGCTGATCTTCGCGGCGGGCGCGATATTCGTCATCTGGCCGAACCCGCTGACCTACATCTTGGCCGTCATGCTCATCGGCGCGCGCCAACTCGGCCTCGCCATACTCATGCACGACGCCGCGCACGGTGCGCTGCACTCAAACATGAAGGTCAACAACTGGGTCGGCGAGTGGCTCTGCGCAGCGCCCGTCGGCGCGCGGCTCGCCTCCTATCGCGAATACCATCTGAAGCATCACCGCTTCACCGAGCAGCCGGAAGATCCAGACCTCGCGCTGTCAGCGCCCTTCCCGATTACGCGCGCCTCGCTCTGGCGCAAGATCGTGCGCGACCTCACCGGTCAGACCTTCTTCAAGCAGCGCAAGGCGCAGCTTTTCGGCAACCGCAAGCCCGGCGAAGTGCTGAACTCCAGCAATGGCCACTTCCTGTTCGCGAACGCCGTGCTACTCGCGGGCCTCACGCTTGCCGGCTATTGGTGGGCGTACTTCGCGCTTTGGATCGTGCCGATGGCAACGTGGCTGCCGCTGATCACACGCCTGCGCAACATCGCTGAACACGCGTGCGTTGAAACAAAGGAAGACCCATTCACGCACGCGCGCACAACGCTAGCGAACGTCGTCGAACGCCTCTTCATCGCGCCCTATTGGGTCCACTTCCACGGCGAGCACCACGTCTTCATGCACGTGCCTTGCTATCGGCTGCAAAGCCTGCACAACGCGCTGATGGACAAAGGCTACTGGTCGCGCATGCACATCTCGCCGAGCTATGTCAGCGTGCTGAGCGAAGCGTCGAACAAGCAAATCGCGCAGCCCGCTTGAGCGAGTTCGAGACTGTTTGGCGCCGTCACTACGGCGACACTCCAGCTCTGAGCTGGGCGATGCGAGACCGCGAGGCAGGCGATTGGCTTCGCTTTCACGCCTTGCCGCGGTCGAAGCGTTATCCTGACTCGCCGGAGGAGGAACAAATCATCCTCGAACGCGCGAACACACTCGCGCGCGCTGTGGTGGGCGAAGGCGCTACATGCTGGCTCGCCCAAGCCGGCGATTGGGAGCCGCCGTTTGATGCAAACGCGCAAATAGCAGGCCGATTTCACTATGATGAGTTCGATTGGCTCCTGTTCGTTTCGCGCCTCACGTTCAAATCGGGCGTGTTCGACACGCTGCTCCTCGCCGTCGCCAAAGATACCGCCTTGCGCTCGCTGTGGCTGAACGAAGACACCGGAGACGTCTTCGCGCCTTACGATGGCGGCTTCGATCTTTTTCTGAAATCACCGTCCGAAGTTGAGTTTCTGAAGGCGCGCCATGCCTCCTGGCTTTCGCCGCGATGCGACGGTCTCTGAATTGATCTCCGACATCCCAGCCTTCATCCGCGAGAACACGCGCGTGCTTGCGCCGAGCCATGTGCCGGAGCTTTCACTTTATCTCGCCGATGACGCCGTGAGCTTGTGGGAGCTCACCGAAGAACAACTTGGCGAACTGGGCCTGCCGCCACCGTTCTGGGCATTTGCATGGGCCGGCGGCCAAGCGCTCGCGCGCTATGTGCTCGATCATCCTGAAACCGTGCGCGGCACGAGCGTGATGGATGTCGCCTCCGGCTCAGGCCTGGTCGCCATCGCCGCGATGAAAGCCGGCGCGTTATCGGCGCTCGCGATCGACATCGACGCCTTCGCCTCGCATGCCGCCATCCTCAACGCCGAACTCAACAGCGTCTGCCTTGAAACCAGCGATGCCGATCCGGTCGGCAAATCAACCGATGCAGAAGTGATCCTCGTCGGCGATCTTTTCTACGATCGCGATCTCGCCCCGCGCGTGCTCGCTTGGCTGATCGAACAACAAGCGGCAGGAAAAACCGTGCTCATCGGCGACCCCGGCCGCACTTACCTGCCGCGCGACAAACTCGAACAAATCGCCGCCTACGACATCCTCGTCACCCGCGCGCTAGAAGACTCGGAAGTCAAACGCGCGGCAGTATGGAAGCTGCGCTAGGCGCGCTTCAGCGCCAGCGAAGACGCGAACCTCCGCGACCTACGACTTGAACTGTTGCGGCGGTGCGGAAGCTGCGCTCATACTTGGCCGTGCTAATTCCGAGGACCATCGGGCAATTTTCTCACAAGTCACATAACTCGATGTTGCTTTCCTGTTCGCTTGATCGCTCAACTTCAGCAGTTCACCTGTCGCGAGCAGGGAGCGAAAGATGACAATCAAGATATTTGAGCCAGGCGACACCCTTCCCCAACTTCCGTCGGAACTCGAAACGTTCAGCTTTGAGGACAACGATGCAAGATTCGGCCTGAAGGCTGTTGAGGAAAATGGTCAGTGGAAATGGGTGCCCGCTACCGAAGAAGAATTTCGCGACGCCGAAGCCGAGCGGCTCGGCGTGAGCCCAAACGACGTTGTCATGTACTCAAGTTGCTACCAGACCGGCCCGCGTTCCTGCTCGCTCGGCGGCTGCTGGAGCGGGGGCATGTGTCGCCTCGTCTATAATTCAGCAGGCAACCATTACTATTGTGCCTGCATGTGACTTGAAACCGCGCGCGTTGATAGACGACGCACGCCGCTACTCCATCGCGCACGCGAGTTGGCGTTCTTCATCTGTTGTTGCCCGCGCCCGAGCATCTTCGCAGACGGCGTTCCACAGGCGCATCACTTCCTGCCCAACTGCATCGGTGCGGGATTGAATTTCCTCAAGCGTCGGTTCGACCTCTGAGGATTCCGCGATCCACACAGGCTCGTAGGCTGGGCCGCAAGATATTTCCGCATAGAGTCCACGCGCGCAATTGCGTGAGCGTTCGAGATTGTATTCCCACACGGTCTCGCGCAGGCGGCGCGCCAGATCGCGCGGCTCAGTCACTTCAGGTTCGCCAGTCCCCGGCCGCTCAAACGTCTGGTCATGAACCTGACTGAGCATCGCGCCATAGCGGCCGATCTCGATGTTCAGATTGAACGGGTCGGGCCCCGCGGGTGATGTCGGAACTTCAGCTTGATCGCTAGTTTGTCCGCACGCAGCCAAAGCCAGCGCCAGCACCATCGCACGTAACTTCATGAGCACGCCTCCACGCGGGCGACCTTAGCGGCGCGCGTTCGCACGTGTCGTTCTGTTTTTTGTAAGATTAGTCGCCTGTCACCGGCGCGAGCGCGTTGTAGCCAGCGGCGAAATCGTAATCGCTGTCTTCAGCTTTACGGAACAAGGCTATCGCGGCGGCTATCAGGCCGGTGCCTGTTGCCGCCGCGAACATCGCCCATGCGACGCCTGAGATGAAACCCGCGTCGATCAAAACCACCCAACCCTGCCTTCGAGGCATTCTTTGTTGGGCAGATAATGCCTAGTCACGATGAACACGCGGTTTCTGAAAGCAAAACAAAAGGTTGAAATGCGAATTGTCTGCGGACTAGAGCAGATGCAGAGGGAGTCCTTCCATGCTGCGTC
Organism: Hyphomonadaceae bacterium; assembly: GCA_041398305.1. GTDB lineage: Bacteria > Pseudomonadota > Alphaproteobacteria > Caulobacterales > Aquidulcibacteraceae > Vitreimonas. The sequence goes on along the minus strand of JAWKUZ010000013.1, from coordinate 119,714 downwards.
TTGAGGTGGCCGCGATTTACGCGGGCGTAAATATTCTCATTCTGCTGCTGCTCGCAGTGCTAGTGGTGAGCGGCCGGCGCAAACACAAGATCACGTTGGGCGACGGCGGCAACGAAGCTTTCGGCCGCGCCATCCGCGCGCACGCCAACGCCTCCGAATACATCCCGGCCGGCCTCGTCGGCATCACCTTGCTCGCCCTTTTCGATCCGGCGACGCCATTCTGGCTGCTGCACGCCGCAGGAATTTCTTTGACCCTCGGCAGAATTTTGCACGGCTGGGGCCTCCACACCGGCACGCTCAACTTCGGCCGCATGGCCGGCATGGTGCTGACCTGGATCTCCTACGGCCTCATTGGCGGGGGTCTGATCTGGGCTGGGCTCAGCCAACAGCTCTGAATAACCTGTTACCGCAGTTGACCGATTGCCCCTCGGGGCTGGCAGGCCCATGTTGGGGCCATGGCCTTCGACACTGATTCACAAGCCGCACTCGCGGCCCTGATCGATTACGCAAAACAAGCCGGCGCCGACGCCTCAGAAGCCTCTCTCGCGGTCCGGGAAAGCATCTCGGCGGAAGTCCGCATGGGCGACCTAGAGGGCATGGAGCGCGAAGAAGCGCGCTCGGTGGCGCTGCGGGCGTTCATCGGCAAGCAACAGGCCGCCGCCTCCTCGACCGACCTCTCCACCAAGGGCCTTAAGGATTTGGCCGAGCGCACCGTCGCCATGGCCAAGTACGCCCCGGAGGACAAGTTCGCAGGCCTCCTCGACGCCCGCTACCATGCCAAAGGCCCCGGCCCCGACCTCGAACAATCTGACACCGCGCGCCCGTCGCCGGAGCAGCTGCTCGACCTAGCAAAGCGCTGCGAAGCGGCCTCGCTCGCTATCCCCGGCATCGCCAATTCGGGCGGTGGCGGCGCATCGAGCGAGCATTCAACATTCGTGCACTTCACCTCGAACGGTTTCCAAGGTTTCGAGAGCGGCACCTCCTATTCGCTCGGCACCCAGCCGGTCGCCGAGAAGGACGACGAGATGGAGCGCGACTATGAGTGGCGCACCAAACGCTTCTTCGCAGACCTGCCTTCGCCGGAAGAGATTGGCCGCATCGCCGGCGAGCGCACCGCCAAACGCATCGGCGCGCGCAAAATCGCCAGCCAAAAGGCGCCGGTGATCTTCGAGAACCGGCTTGCGGGCCGCATCATCTCGCCCTTCTTCTCCGCCATCTCAGGCAGCGCCGTCGCGCGCGGCGTTTCCTTTCTCAAGGACAAGATGGGCGAGCGCATCTTCGCCGAAGGCTTCCGCATCCACGAAGATCCGTTCGTGAAGCGCGGATCGGGCAGCCACTGGTTCGATGGCGAAGGCAGCGCGGTTTCTGCCCACACCTTGATCGACGACGGCGTACTGACGATGTGGCTGCTGAACTCTTCCGCCGCCAAGCAGCTCAACCTTGAGCCCAACGGTCACGCCACCGCCGGTCACGGCGGCCCCCCTGGCATCGGCACGTCGAACATCTTCGTGAAGCCGGGCACTGACGATCTCGCGACGATGATGAAGAACGCCGGCAAAGGCGTTCTTGTCACCGACATGTTCTCCCCCTCGCTTAATCCGAACACGGCCGATTGGTCAGTCGGCGTCTCGGGCTATTGGTTCGAGAACGGCGAGATCGCCCACCCGGTGAGCGAGATCACTGTCGCGGGCAATCTGCTCGACATCTTCAAGCGCTTGCGCTGCGGCTCCGACGTCGACAACCGCGGCTCCCTCGAAATCTCCAGCCTGATTGTAGATGACCTTGCAATCGGCGGCGTCTGAACTCGAACTGCTGGAAGCATGCGCCCGCGAAGCGGGAACGATGGCGCGCGAGCTATCGATGAAGCCGCTTCAAATCGAGTCCAAAGGCGAAGCAGGCCCCGTCACGAACATCGACAAGACCGTCGACGCGATGCTGGAGTTGAAGCTCCTGTCGAAGCGTCCCGACTACGGCTGGCTGTCGGAGGAGTCACCGGACAAGCCGGAGCAACGTGTCGGCAAAGAGCGGACATTCATGCTCGATCCGATCGATGGCACCGCCTCACTGATCGCCAAGACGCCGCAATGGACCGTGAGCATTGGCCTAATCGAAGGCAATCGCGCCTATGGCGGCGCCATCTACAACCCGATGACCGATGAGATGTTCACCGGCATCGTCGGCCATGGCGCGTTCTTCAACGGCAGGCCGATGAAGGTAAGCGAGATCGGTTATCTCGAAGGCGCGCGCATGATCGGTCAGAAGTCGCGCTTCGCCGATAAACGCTGGGCGGCGCCATGGCCCAAGATGGACGTGATCGAGCGCCATTCGATCGCCTACCGTTTGGGGCTGGTCGCGTCAGGGATGGGCGACGCCACCCTGCTGTTCAACTGGAAGCACGAATGGGATGTCGCCGCCGGCGCGGCTATTGTCGAAGCCGCCGGCGGCGTTGTCACCGACATGTGGGGCGATCCGCTTCGCTTCAACAACGAAAACCCGCGCGTGCCGGGCGTCGTAGCCGCTGGCGCGCTGCTGCACGCTTTGGTAATCGAGCGCACAAAGGTCCTGCCCGATTTGCGCGAGCAGGCTACCACTGGCTAAAGGCACATGAGCGACCAGAACCGACAACTTCTCCACCTCGTCATCGGCGGCGAGATGAAGGACCTCGATCGCCCCGAGTTCATCGATCTGAAGGCGGTCGATTTCATCGGCGCCTACCCGAACTATCGCGCCGCGTACGACGCCTGGAAAGGCGCGGCGCAGCGCACGATCGACAATGCGCGGATGCGCTACTTCATCATCCACGCACACCGCCTGCTCGACCCGGGGACCGATCCCGAAGGCGAGATGTGATCCGTAGATGAAGGCAAGCGCCATCCTCGACCGGCTCTGGCGCCAATATATCTGGCGCTACAAAGTCGATCTCTTGGCGCTTGCGCCGGTGCTCGTCGTCGTTGCGGCGGCGGCGGCGTCCTATGCCTGGATCCTGAAGTTCGCGACTGACAGCATCCAAACCGGCAATCTCGACACGATTGCGCTGGTGCCGGTCGTCGCCATGGGCATCGTCGTCATCCGCGCCGCCGGCATGTGGGCGCAGGCGATCATGACTCAAGGACTCGCGCTCAAGATTCTGCGCGATCTGCAGAGCGCGATGTTCGCCAAGCTGATGAGCGTCGACTTCGCCCGTTTTGCGCGCGAGGACGTCGGCCGCCTCGTCTCACGCTTCACCAATGACATAACCATTGTCGGCTACGCGCTGGTGCGCGCAGCGCAAACCTCGCTCCGCGATAGCCTGACGCTGATCGGCTCGATCGGCATGATGTTCTGGCTCGACTGGGTGCTCGCCGCGGTGGTCATTGGCGTCTTTGCGCTGGCAGCGCGCCCACTGGCCGCCATCGCCCAACGCGCTCGCAAGCAAACCAGCATCGCCCAAGAGCAGATCGGCAATGTCACGGCCTTACTCAGTGAAATTTTTGGCGCCTCGCGCTTCGTTAAAACTTACAGCCTCGAACAGCGCGAGACCGAACGCGCCGATGCTGCGTTTGAGGAACAGCGCCGCCTCAACATGAAGTTGGCGCACAATCGCGCGCGCAGTGAGCCGCTTCTGGAAATCCTGGGCGGCCTGGCGCTGGCGGGTGTGCTCTATCTCGCCGGCGTGCGCATCGCTCACGATCTGATGACTTTAGGCGACCTGATCGGCATCATCGGCGCCGTCGCGGTGGCAACTCCCGCCGCGCGTTCGATCAGCGGCTTCAACACGATGCTGAATGAGGCGCTCGCAGCGGTGACGCGCATCTTCACGCTCATAGATGAGCCGGTGGCGATCAATGACCAGCCAAACGCCAAGCCTCTCAAGGTCGAGGCCGGTCGCATCGAATTCGATGGCGTCAGCTTCAGTTACGGCGACGCGCCCGCGATTCAGAACGTGAGTTTCACGGTCGAGCCGGGAGAGACGGTTGCGCTGGTCGGCCCGTCAGGCTCCGGCAAGTCCACCATCTTCAACATGCTGCCGCGCCTCTACGACGTGACCGGCGGCGCCGTGCGCGTCGACGGTCAGGACGTACGCGACGTGCAAGTCGTTTCATTGCGCAATTCCATCTCGCTGGTGGCGCAGGAATCCGCGCTCTTCAACGACACCATCCGCAACAACATCGCCTTGGGCCGCGCAGGCGCCACGCATGCGGAGATCGAGGAAGCCGCACGCCACGCTGCGGCGCACGATTTCATCGTCGCATTGCCCAATGGGTACGACACCATGGCCGGCGAACGCGGCGGCAATCTTTCCGGCGGCGAACGCCAACGCATCGCATTGGCGCGCGCCTTCCTGCGCGATGCGCCAATCCTGCTCCTAGACGAAGCCACAAGCGCGCTGGACGCCGCAAGCGAAGCGCAAGTGCAAGCGGCGCTGAAGCGGCTCTCCAAGGGCCGCACAGTGCTCGTCATCGCTCACCGTCTCGCGACCGTGCGCGACGCTGATCGCATTCTAGCGCTTGAGGATGGCCGCATCGTTGAAGCGGGCCGCCACGACGAGCTGGTCGCCAAAGGCGGCCTCTACGCACGTCTCTCGCGCCTGCAATTCCAAAGCACGGAACAAGCGAGCTAATTCGGAACAGATCGGAGCTGCGGGGGTTAGCAAGGCCAGAGGGCGGGAGTTAATCGGAGATTCGACGATGTCCCGCACGCTTCATTTCGCCATCGCTTCCGCGGTCGCCCTTGCCTTCTCTGCACCGGCGCTTGCTCAGAACGAAACCACGCAGACACAGCAACGTGTCGTCACCTACGGCGACTTGGATCTGAACAGCGCCGCCGGCGCCGACGCTCTCGTCCGCCGTATTGACAATGCCGCTGAGCAAGTCTGCGGCGTCAACGACGGACGCACCAACACACGCCAAGCCATGATCAATCGTGACTGCGAAGCGCAGACGACGGAGAACGGCGTCTATGACACGGGCCATCCCGTCGTGATCGCGCGCTACGAAGGCTCGGGTTACGGCATCATCGAGGAAGGCAGCGCCTACTACGATGCGCGTCTCGATCCCGCTTCGCCGTATTATGACCCGACGATGGATCCGAATTCGATCTACTACATTCCGCCGAAGGGCAAGTAAGCGAACCAAGAGCGGCGGCGTGCGCGCCGTCGCTCACTCGTCCAGGACCGCACGCACTTTGCGCGCTAGGTCGTCGATTGAATACGGTTTCAGCAACAGCCGCGCGTCGGCATCGAGAATGCCATTATGAACGATGGCGTTCTGCGTGTATCCGGTGGTGTAGAGAACTTTCAGCTCCGGGTAGCGCGCCTTGGCTTCATCAGCGAGCTTGCGCCCACTCATGCCGGGCATGACGATATCCGTGAACATCAGCGTGACAGCCGGTTTGTTCGCTAGCTTTTCCAGCGCTTCTTCGCCGCTCGACGCGTGCACCACAGTGTAGCCAAGCTCGCGCAACGACGCGACCGAGAGATTGCGCACGCGCTCTTCATCTTCCACCACCAATACGATCGTCCCCGCGTCGCCCAGGGGAAGTTCGCCACCGGCGGACGCTGGCGCGTGGTTCTCCGCTTCTTCCAGTTGCGTGCGCGGCAAATAGAGCTTCATCGTCGTGCCGACGCCGACTTCCGAATAAATGCCGACGTGTCCGCCGCTCTGCTTCAGGAAGCCGTGCACATGCGCGAGCCCGAGTCCGGTGCCTTTGCCGACTTCCTTAGTTGTGAAGAACGGTTCGAACACGCGCGCCTTCACCTCGGGCGGCATGCCGCCGCCGGTGTCAGTGATCGCGAGCAACACATATTGGCCGGGGGCCACCTCGGCATTCGCCGCAGCGTATGCTTCATCGAGGAATGCGTTTGTGGTCTCGATCGTGAGCTTGCCCCCCTCCGGCATTGCGTCGCGGGCGTTGACCGAGATGTTGAGGATCGCGTTCTCAAGTTCGCTTTGATCGGTGAACGTGCGCCAGACGCCGCCGCCCAGCACCACTTCGAGCTGGATGTTTTCGCCAAGCGTCCGCCGCAGCAGGTCGGACATGCCTGAGATGACCCGATTGGGATCGATCACCTGCGGTTGCAGCGGCGTGCGGCGCGCAAAGGCCAGCAGGCGGCTCGTCAGCGTGGCGGCGCGGCGCGCGCCATCCATTGCCGCGTCCGTGAACCGCGAGATGTCAGTGTCGCCGCGCGCCAGCCGGCGCTGCGCCAGCTGCAGTGCGCTAATGATGACCGCGAGCATGTTGTTGAAGTCATGAGCGACGCCGCCCGTGAGTTGGCCGATCGCTTCCATCTTCTGCATCTGGCGGACCTTCTCTTCCGCCTGTTCGCGCGCGCCCATCTCTTGCAGCACACGTTCATGAGCCGTCCGCGCCTCATCGCGAGACATTCGCATTTCCGACAGTGCGTTGCGCACAGTGACAACCAGCAACGCGCCGATGCCAAACAGCAGCACACCCGCCAAGATGATCACGAACCGGAGACGGCGATTGCCCCGATCGTCGGCGGCAAGGCGGTCGGTGAGGACTGCGTTTTCGCGATCCTGGGCGCGCTCAACAATGTCGCGCAGCTCCGCCATTTGAACTTGACCCTCGCCGCCACGCACGATTTGGAGCGCGAGCGGACCTGAGCCGCCTTGGCGCAACGCGATAGTGCGTTCGAGCTCCGCGAGTTTCACATCCACCAACTCGCGCAGGCGCGGCAGCTCCGCTCTGTTTGGCGCGCCTAGGTGGTCGGCATTTTCAATCCAACCGAGGCTTCGTTCGACGTCAGCATGAGCACCGCGCCACGGCTCAAGGTAATCTGCATCGCCAGTCAGCAGATATCCGCGCTGCGCGGTTTCGGCGTCGGTCAGCCGCTGCAGCAGGGTGCGATAGTTCGAGCGCGTCTCAATAGACGTTCGTACTTCGGCGTTAACCTCCGAGCTGCTGGTCGCTTGAATCAAGGCCGCCGCGACGGTGATGACAAGCAACAGCAACGACGCCGCGAGCGCGGCGGCGTAGGTCGCCGTCGCGGGCAATCGCCGACCGAGCACGTTAACTGTCAATGGAAGCCCCGGATGATCCTGGCGACGCTTCTTCCCTGTTTTCCAGGTTCCCGCAATGGGGTTCGCTCACTCGCGCCGCAGGATCTTGTCGGTCAGAATATTCGCCCACCACTGACCCGTGAACGCAGCTTTGACGCGCTCCTGATCGTAGTCTTCGTCGACCCACTGGATGAACGGTTTGCTAGATTGCTTCGTCTCTTCGAGGTACGTCTCGAAGAAGTAGTCGATCATCCCGGTCTTGCCCTGCTTCACGTGCAAGTATTTGAGCGACAGCTGTTCCACAGCTTCGCTGATCGGCAGGCCCATTTTGAAATGCTTGTAGAGCACTGCCGCCACACCGGCGCGGTCAGCGCCCGATTTGCAGTGCAGCAGCGCGGGGTACTCGATGGTTTCGAATATCTGTTTGCAGCGATGTATCGCCTCGACGCTGGGCGGCTCGCGCGAGCGCAGGCGTAGATCGATCAGCGTGATGCCGTGCCTCTCGCAAGCCTCCTTCTCAAGCGCATAGTATCCGGTGTCCGACTTACCGCGCGCGTTGATGATCGTTTTGAAACCGAGCCCAGCGTATTTCGCGATGTGCTCCGGCGACGGCTGGTTGGAGCGGGCCATGACGCCCTGCTCGATCCAGTGGAAGTTCTGATAGATGTTCCGGAGGAAGCCGTGGTCGGCCCAGACCAAATCATGCTCCGCCGCCCGTCGCCCTTCGGGCGTCGAGAGGTCGAAAGCGGGGAATTTGACTGGGTTGGACATATGAGTTCTGTGCAGGGTCCGTTCTGGCTTCTGGCGCGGCGCGGGGGACGCCCCCTATAAGGGGCCTTCCCTCGCTGCGAAAGCGGTGTGGTCTGCAGGCGAGATCGTGAAGTCCTTACTCGGCAATCCGGTTTTCCAGTTCATCGTGGGGCGGCTGATTGGCGGCTACATGCTGTTCGTGGGCATCACCACGCGGTGGGAGCGGGTGAACGAGGCTGCAGTACGCCCATTCTGGGCGCCCGATGGCGGCAAGCTGATCGGCTGCATCTGGCACGGTCGATTTTCGCTCATCCACAAAATGTGGTCATTCAAGCGCGGCGTGCCCAAGGCCAAGATGCTGATCTCGCAGTCACGCGAGGGCGGCATCGTGGCGCACACCTCGCTAACCGTCGGCGCTGAAGTGATCCGCGGCTCGGAGGCCAAGAAGGGCTCGACCAAGCCCAAGCGCGGAATCGAAGCGATGCGCGACATGGCCCGCCACATCGAGGGCGGCGGCGTTATCGCGATGACGCCGGACGGGCCGCGCGGACCGCGCATGCGCGTGAAGCGTGGGCCTATCGTTCTGGCTAAGATCGCTGGCGCGCCATTGCTGGCGGTCACCTGGGCAACCTCGAACCGGATCGTGTTCGACAGCTGGGACAATTTCGTTTTTCCACTGCCGTTCGGCCGAGGCGCGCTGATCTGGGGCAACCCAATCGCGCCGCCTTCCCCCGACGCGAATGACGCCGAGGTGGAGACGGTGCGCGCAGCGCTCGAGGCGGAGATGAACCGCATCGCCGCCGAGGCTGACCGCATCGCCGGCGTACCCGTCATCCAACCAGCCGCGCCGCGCGCGGAGGCGCTGATGGATAGCGCTGAGCCGGCGGCGCAGACGACGTGAGTTTCTCGCCCGTCCTTGGTTTCTATCGCGCCGCCAGTTCGACGCTCGGCGCGTTCGCGGGCCTCTACCTCAATGACCGCGCCAAGCGCGGCAAGGAGGATGCATCGCGCTTGGGCGAACGCTTCGGGCGCTACACGCAGACGCGCCCCACCGGCGCGTTGGTGTGGCTACACGCGGCGAGCGTCGGCGAGAGCAGCGTCGCGCTTGCGTTGATCGAAGCACTGGCCGGGCGTAATGCGGCGTTCTCCTTCCTGCTGACGACTGGCACGCGGACATCGGCAGAGTTGGTGGCGCGCCGCGCGCCAGCGCGAACGACGCATGTTTATGCGCCCTTGGATCGCGCCGATTGCGTGCGGCGGTTTCTCGCGCACTGGCGGCCCGACATTGGCGTGTTCGTCGAGAGCGAGTTGTGGCCGAACCTCATCCTCGAAGCGGAAGCGCGCGGCGTGAAGCTTGCGCTGGTCAACGCCCGCATGAGCCCAAGCTCGCTGAAGCGCTGGACCCGCTGGCGCGCGGCAGGCCGGCGACTGGTCGGTGCGTTCGCTTACGTCTCTGCCGCCGACGCGCGCACCAAGGACGCGTTGGCCGAGCTTCGTCCGGCGCCACTCGGCGCGCCGGGGAATTTGAAACTCGCCGCACCTGCGCCACGCGTTGACACGGCGGCGCGTGCGGCACTTGCGGCGGAGATTGGCGCGCGTCCGGTTTGGCTTGCCGCGTCGACTCACACGGGCGAGGACGAGATCGTGCTGGCGGCGCATGAGATCTTGCGGCGAGATTTTGCTGACGCGCTCGTGATCATCGCACCGCGTCACCCTGAGCGCGGCGCCGCTGTGGCCAAGCTGGCGGGAGATGCACCGCTGCGCTCCACCGGCGCTGCTCCGAGATCGGCGCCGGCGTATGTTGCAGACACGCTCGGCGAACTCGGTACATTTTACGATCTCGCGCCCGTCTCGCTCGTTGCAGGAAGCTTGCTGCCGCACTTGAAGGGACACAATCCGATTGAGCCGGCGAAGCTCGGCTCGGCGATCCTGACGGGTCCGTACGTCGAGAGCTTCCAGGATCTGTTCGCCGCGATGACTGTCGCCGGTGGTGCGATAACGGTGACGGATGCGCCGAGCATCGCTGCGCGCATCGCGGAGCTGTGGCGCGACGAGAGCAAGCGCACCCAGCAACTCGAAGCGGCGCGCACGGTGACAGCCGAAGGCGCCGACGCGTTCGAACGCACCCTCGACGCCATCAGCGCGCTCATTCCCTCAACCTCCGCCCAACAGAGTCCGGCCAATGCGTCCGCCTGAGTTCTGGAAAGCCGAGGTGAGCGGGCGCGACTCCGCACTGGTGTTGCGCGCGTTGCTGACGCCAGTGTCTTGGCTCTACGCGGCTGTCGCCTCGCATCGCATTCGCACCACCACGTCGCGGCATGCGCCCGCGTCGATCATATGTGTCGGCAATCTTACCGTCGGCGGCGCCGGCAAGACACCAATCAGCCGCGCGCTCCGGGCCAAGCTTGGCCCGCATGCGCATACGCTTTCGCGCGGCTATGGCGGGCGCGCGATCGGTCCACTGCGGGTGACGCCTGACATGGAGGCGGTTGAGGTCGGCGATGAGCCGCTGCTGCATGCGCGCGACGGCGCCGCCTGGGTCGCGCGCGACCGGTACGCTGGCGCATTGGCCGCCGCTCAAGCCGGCGCACGCGTCATCATCATGGACGACGGCTTTCAGAATCCGTCTCTCGCGAAGGATCTCTGCATTGTCGCTGTCGATCCCGCCTATGGCGTCGGCAACGGCCAAGTGTTTCCGGCGGGCCCATTGCGTGAACGGCTGCGCGACGGGTTGGCGCGCGCCGACGCCATCGTGATGCTGCACAATACCTGGAGCGAAGACACGCCGGAGCGGCCCGATTGGCTGATTAACTTCGACAAGCCCGTGCTGCAGGCGGCGGTTTCGCCAACGGGCGAAGCGCCCCGCGGGCCATTGGTGGCGTTCGCAGGCTTGGCGCGGCCGGAGAAGTTCTTCGATACGCTCGAGGCTGTAGGCGCGGACTTGGCAGAGACTGTCCCTTATCCCGATCACCATCCCTATTCCGAGGATGATCTCACTTGGCTCACGCAGCTTGCGGGCGAGCGCAGCGCCCAGCTCATCACCACCGAGAAGGATGCCGCGCGGCTTACGCCGCACTGGCGTGAGCGTGTGGCGGTGTTGCCTGTGGCGGCGCGATTTGCGGATGAAGCAGCGCTTGACGCCTTGCTTGCGCCAATCGTTTCGCGGATTACGGCAGCGCATGGCGAAGCCTAAGCCGAACAATCTTGGATTCCAGCTCGAGGCGCTGGCGTGGAACGCCTACGTCGGCGGGCTGAGCGCGCTCGGTCTTGAGCGTGCAGCGCGCTGGGGTGGCGCCATCGTGCCGGCGATCGCGCCGATCAACAGCGCCTGGAAGACGGCGATCCGCAACATCCGGATGTCCTTCCCGAACGAAAGCGATGCGTTTCACAATGAAGTGCGGAAGGAGTCGTTCGTCGAACTTGGCCGGATGACGGGCGAGTTTCCGCACATGCCCAAGTATCTCGATCTCTATCGCCAAGGCGTGGTCGAGTTTCATGGGCGTGAGATCATCGAGGCGACGCGCGGCAAGGGCGCGGTGTTCATCGGCGGCCACTTCTCGAACTGGGAGATCACCTCGCTCTGCTTGGCGCAGGTCGATCCGGATTCGCACTTCACTTATCGCCCCGCCAACAATCCGATCATCGATAAGTACATCGTCGATACGCGCGCGCAGTTTGGGCTGGCGCTGCAGGCGGCGAAGGGTAAGGAAGGCGGCATGGGTCTTTTGCGCTCGCTGAAGCGCGGACGCTCCGTGGCGCTGATGAACGACCAGAAGTACAATGCCGGCCTCGCCGTGCCGTTCTTCGGGCACAAGTGCATGACGGCTGACGGCCCTACGCGCTTGGCGCTCAAGTTCGGCGTGCCGCTCATTCCGATCACGGGCCGGCGCATCGAAGGCACGCGGTTCGTGGCGACGGCGTACCCGGCGATTGAGTTGGATTACAGCAAGCCGGACGAAGAGCAGACCGTATTCGACGGCGTGACGCGGGTGAACCAATTCATGGAAGCGCGGGTACGCGAGGCGCCGGGCCAATGGTTTTGGTCGCACCGCCGCTGGCCGAAGAGCGCGTGGGTCGAAGCGGGCGTGATGTGAAGCTGATCCCGTATCACCGCTTCGAAATCGTATCGGCGCTGCCGCAGAGTGAAGCGCTACGGGCGATCGCGTCGCGGATCGAGGAGCGCAAGTGGTTCCGAGTCACCTCGATGGGCGCCGCCAACGACGAGCGGTTCGACGGGACGGTGAGCGGCAACAAGTTCAACGTCACGCGCATCATGGGCTATCGCAATTCGTTCGCGCCGGTGATTGAGGGAGAGATCAACGAAGGCGGCCGTTTCTCGCGGATCACGATCACGATGCGGCCTTCGATTATCGTCGTGATCTTCCTAGGCTTCTTCAGCGCAATTTTCCTTTCAGTGGTCCTGGGTTTTGGCGAGGTATTCGCGATTGCGCTTGCTGCGCCGTTTCTTGTCTATGGCGGTCTGATGGCCGGGTTTTGGTTTGAAGCGAGCAAACTCGAACAGACATTCCGGAAAATCTTCCAGGCGATGTAACCAACCGGCGATGACGGGGTTTCGTGATCGGAGGCGGCGCGCTAGGAGTGAGAGCGGAGGGTTGAACATGTGGCGTGCGGTGTTGGCGGCTTCGCTATTGGCAGGATGCACGACTGTGGATCGGGCAGCGCAGAGTGTTGGCCTTGGTGAAGGGCGGCACGCGCCGGACACGGGGCTGGATGCGATCATGGCGGCAAGCCCGCGCACGTGCCCCGTGGGGCGCACGCTTGACGGCGCCAATCATGAAGCGTTCGGCCCGCAGCACGGCGTCACCGGCACTGACATCGCACTCACTCCAGTTGCGAGCGATCCGACGCGCGCGGTGCGCATGCGGCGCTTGGTGATCGAGCCTGGCGGGGTGATCGCTTGGCACGCACACGACGCGGTGCAAGGCATGGCGCTGATCGTCTCTGGCCAAGCGACCGAAATCCGCAACACCTGTATGGACCCGATCGTTTATCGCGCCGGCGACGTGGCGATCGAAGACGCAAACACAGCGCACGGTTGGCGCAACGACGGTGATGTGCCGGCGGTCGTGCTCGTGGCGCACTTTGTGGCGCGGCCGACAAACTAGTTCGCGGCCAGCAATTCCGCGCGCGCCTGCGCCAAGCCTTCGATGGCGACGCTTGGATCGAGCTGCTGAGTGTTGCGGAGCTTCATGCGCCAGCAGAGGTGCGGGCCGGTGGCGCGGCCGCTGGAGCCAACGGCGCCGATGATCTGGCCCTGTTCCAGCGTGTCGCCGACGTGCACGTCAACACGGCTCATGTGCAGGTACATGGTGATGAGGCCCTGCCCGTGGTCGATGAACACGAGGCCGCCTTCGTAGTGCATGTCCGACTCGGCCAATGTGACGACGCCACCGGCGGGCGCGCGGATTGGCGTGCCTGCCGGGACGGCGATGTCATAGCCGAAGTGCGGCGTCGACGGCGTGCCGTTCAGTATGCGTTGATTGCCCCAACGGCCGGTGACCGTGCCGCCCTCGACGGGACGAATGAAGCCTTCGAGGAAGCCTTCGATGTTCGCTTCGGATCTGAATGCAGACTGCTTCAACGCGGACTCGCGCTGGATGCGGGCAAGCACGGCGGGATCGCTCGGCGTGACGGTTTGCTGCGGCAGGCCGTTGATGCGCTGAATGTCGAACTCGCGCGGCGCGATGGCGTACTCTTCACGAACGCCTGAACTCGCAATCGTGGCGGTGGGTCCGTGTTCGCGGGTGAAGCCGACCACGATCCAACCGTCAGCATCAGCGCTGCCGATTGCTGCGCCATCGAGGGAGACGCTGGCGTTTGGCATCGTACGGCAGAGCGCAATGCCGCCCTGCGTGAAGGCGCCGGCGCAGCGCAGCGAAGCTTCCTGCGGCGGCGGCGGCACGACCGGCTCAACCACTTCGACCGGCGCGGCCGCGGCAGGCGGCGCTTCGGGTTGCGCGGGGGCTTCAGCCGCGGCGCACGCAACCAGCAGGAAAGTGATGAAGGCTCCGGCCAGCGCTCTCACGATTTCTTCTCCGCGTGAAGTTGCTTCCAGCGCGCCGTCGCTTCGGCGGGACCGCGATAGGCTTCCTGCAGATCGACACTCCAATAGCGCAGCGCATCGAGCGTGATCGGCTCACCGGTTATCGCGCAGCGGACGTGCGTGCCCTGGCGCAGGATGGTGATTTCGTTATCGCCATAATGGACCTTGGCCTCCGGCCCGCCGGGATCGTGCTTGTTCATGTGAGTCTTTTAGCGCTTGGGGCGCGGGGGTGAAAGCGCTTGGGACTGCGGATTTGGGGGTGATTTTGCGTGGCGCCGCCCTTCGACAGGCTCAGGGTGACGCCAATTCTAGCAGCAGCGCGAAGTCATTCACCGGCGTCAGCCTGAGATTGTCGAAGGCGGGACACGGGCTCGCATCCGCCGGCGAGGCGCCGGCGGTCCAAGAAACGGGAGAGCAAGGCGCGCTTTGGCGTGAGCTCAAAGAATAGTTCGTGTTGGGGTTTGCCGAAGCGCGCCCTGCGCGGTGTGTTGTTCGAGCCGGCGGACATCTGAGGCGTTCGCGGAACTCCCGGGTGGCCATGCGTTTTCTGGCAGAGGAATTTGGGTCGTTCGACCGGCGCAGGACTCCTCCCTGCACTGAGCCGCTTTCACGGGCCGATCATTCCTGACGCTGGGTATCCGGCGAGACTTAGCGCCTGATGTTCGTTCCCGGCTGACGTGCGGACTGGAGACCAACTCCATCCGGTATCCTCGGCTTCCTTTCTTCTCACCGAGCAGCGATTTCGTTCCTCGCGGGACTCCATCGCATCACGTTCAGACCGCTCTCCTGCGCTGCTTGGTGTTGGTCGACCTAACAACCTCCCATGCAGAAGATGCGCACATCATCTCATACTTCTGAAGCTGTAGGATTGATTGCGGCCTAGAGGCGGATTTTCTTGGGTGCGCGCAGCAGAAGCTGTGGGATAGATCGCGCGCCAATCCGCATATTTCCGCTCTTGGCCCTAAGCGGACGTTGATGGAGTGGTGAGGTGGAGCTATCGTTTTCGGCAAGGATCGGATGGCGCATGCGAACATGGCACGCATACCGGGTCAACCGAGTGGCCCAAATCGTCGGAAATTGCGCGGCCGGATTTTTGGTATTGAATGTTTTCATGCCGAAGGACGTTCGCTCTGCGGCGAGTGAATGGATCAATTCGCACGTGACGGCCTCGGCATCAGTGTTCGTTTTGATCTTGCTGTTGATGGTGGTTCCAACCTTGAACCTCATCAATTGGCGATGCCCGCGATGCAAAGAGCTTTTCTCCTATCCATCGCGCCAAGCGACGACTTGCCAGCACTGCGGACTAGCCAAATTCGCTGATCCCCGGGTCCCAACAAGCCAGTGACCGCTTCCGGCGATTGTAGGCCGGCTGTGCGAACCGGGCGCCAGCGGCAACACATGAACGATTCGAGCCTGTCGCTGTCACTGCAAGGGAATGCTCATGCGCTTCGAGACGGGATTAGCTATTCGGCGGCCGGTAGAGGAGGTGTTCGAATTCGTCAGTGATTTCTCGCACCTTCCTCTTTGGAACTATTATATTCTGAGCACGACGCCAGAAGACAGTGGCCCAACGCGAGTCGGTTTGCGCTATCGCCAGACACGAAAAACCGACACGCAACATTTTGAGGTTTGCGAGTACGTGCCTCACCGTCTAGCGGCCATTCGAATGTTGCCGCCGACGATGCCCGCGATGATCCGCTTTGCATTTCGACCGATCGATCAGGGCACATGGCTAAGTGACGAATGGTCCCTTAGAACGCCAATCCCAATCCCTGGATTTGTCACAGGAATGATTACGCGTCCCGTGAAAGCTGCCGTCGAGCAAAACCTTGGCAAGCTGAAGACCTTGCTCGAAACCGGGGCGGTCGAGCTGCAAGATGGGCGGCGAATCCAACGGTGATTGCACGGCTCGACGTCTGGTTTCGGCGAAAAGCGGACGTTCGATGGTTCAAAGTAGACGGAAAGCCGGAATGTCCGTATCTTGCCCTATCTTGCCCCTGGCGGACCTGCGACGGCGACGGTAAAAAGCCGTTTGGAGCGGGAGGCGCCGATGTTCAAAATCTATGGCTTGGTCAAGATATTGATGATTTTGTTTTGCGTGATCGGCTTGTGTGCCGGCCTCTATCTGATCGCTACGTCGCCCGAGATCGCCATCGCAAATCCTGGTATCGCCGTCGCGGACGTTCTGGAGGTTGATGCAGGGCCGCTGCCAGTTGGTCTAATTTTTGTACTTGTGGGTATCGTCGCGTTGTTTCTCACGATGAACTGGAAGATATCGGGGGTTGAAGATGGCTTCCTGGTTACGCGCAGCAGCAACGACGAGACTTCCCACAAGTGACTGAAGGCGACCAAACGCTTGGCCCAACGCAACCGTCTTCCTTCGTTCCAAAATCAGTGGACGTGCTCGTCTGCTTTTGCTCTCCAGACCTCGCCTATTCGTACGTAGAGGCGAAATTCCTGCGCGACCTTTACAAGCCGCGGCGGTTTTTCATCTACAACAATCTGCTCGATTTTGATTTTCATTTCCAAGTCTACAATCTTTACCACTATCTTTGGCAGATCGTTTCAAGCGACGAGTCGGTGCTAATCTGGTTCGCTGCGCATGGCTCGGCCGATGGCCATCTGGCAATCAACAATACCGGTATCCCAAGAGTTCCTGAATTCAGCGACGAATACAGACGCGAAATTCAAAGCATAATGCCGGCAACGCTGGAGAAGGTGGGTCGAAACGTTTCCACCTGGTCTCTCGTGCAGTATGGGATGTTTGTAAAGGCGTTTGTAAATTTCTTCCTTGAAGGCCAATCGCGTGAGCGTTTCAAGGGCGAGTGCAATGTCTACTTCAATACATGCATGTCACCCTCTCTATTGGACTCCATCTATGAAATCGTTGTCGACACGCTGATGATGTCTGGGCCGGAAAAAATCATCCGACTGAATTTGGTCTGCTACAAGGAAAACACCGTCATTGAGGACAAAGACAACGATTTGATGCAAAGGCTGAAGGCGTTAGGTATGAAGCCAGCCCCGATCCCAAAGAGTCAGTTCATCAGAACTATTCTCGAGCAGAGACAGCTCAAATCACCAGCTGACTTCAAGCAAATGAAAAAATACTTGGATCGCGTACAGGCGGCAACGAAAGGCGCATTACTCCAGAGGCGTCTCAACAAGGCGACGGCGGGCTCGATTGAAATCAAACAATGGCCCTCTGACGACGAATGGACGACGTATGAAGAAAGCGGTCCGCTGATAAGAAGATCGATAGTGTACTGACGGCCCAGGTGCTAAAACTCTATCGGGCGCAAACCGAAGTCATTTACAAGTACCGCACAGGTTTGACAAAGCCAGATAAGGCGACCGATCCAGCTTGCTTCGCGGCGCGAGCATGAGGCGCCGACGGCTGAGGCCGGCGAAAAGCGGACGATGAACTGAGCGTCTGTCCTCGTATCTTCGCTGTTGGCATTGCGCGAGCAGGTCCGAACGCCATCAGACCTTGATCGGCCCCATGAACTTCAGGGCACAGAGTTTGTTGCCATCTGGGTCACGCAGATAGGCGAGGTAAATTCCTCCCTCGGCGCTGTGAGCGCGAATGCCGGGAGGGTCCTCGACGGACGTTCCACCGTGGGCGAGGCCCGCCCGATGCCAAGCATCGCCCTGCTCCGTACTTTCGACCGAGAAACCGATCGTCACGCCGTTGCCGGGATGCGCCGACTGTTTGTCGAGAGGTTGTCCCACAACGAGGAAGAAGTTGTCCTTCTGCCAGAACCATCGATCGCGATCGCTGTCCTTCCAGCTTGTGGCGCCACCGAGCGCATCAAACAGCGCATCATAGAAACGCTTCGATCTCGCGACGTCGTCACTGCCCAAGTGAACGTGTGTGAACATTGGTCGCCTCCGCTTAGGTCCACGGGATCATCCTAGGACGTTGGCGCATTTTCGCCACCGGCCGCGTTTCCCCAAACTGTCCATGGCTGGGCCTAGCATCACCAGCCTAAGTTCGCCGAAGTCTTCTGACAGCAGTCTGATCAGCGCAGAGGTTGTTAGACTTGTCGACGCGGGCGCGACTGTTTCGGGGACGGCGGCCTGCAACTAGTCACTCCCGCAGCGGTTCCGGTTCGATGGGGCTGTTGATGGCGCCTCCGATGTCGGCGATAAGCTAACCACCATAAGGGCTGAGTAGATTGGAGGCTCAGTGGCTCTGCCTTCACTCCACGCCTTCGGCGCCATCCTGCTTGCTGTCGTGGCGTTCTGGTACTTCGCGCGCTCGAAACTGCGCATCGAGATACTTTCTCTGGTCTTGATCGCGGCGATCGCGCTGTTGCTCTACATCTTTCCGATTCAGGGAGATGAAGCGGCCTCTGGCTTTGAGATCGCCTTTGGCGGTTTCGGCCACGAAGCGCTGGTCGCTATCTGCTGCTTGATGATCCTAGGGCGCGGCCTTGTGGCGACGGGCGCTCTGGAGCCGGCCGCCAGGGCGCTGACGCAGCTCTGGCGCTACAGCCGCACCATTGGCCTGCTCTTCACGCTGGTCATCGCCGGCCTCATGAGCATGTTCGTCAATGACACGCCCGTCCTGGTCTTGGTGCTGCCCCTGCTTCTGAACTTGGGCCTACGCGTTGGCGCGCCGCCCTCGCAGACATTGATGCCGGTGAACTGCGCCATTCTGATTGGCGGCATGGCCACCACGATTGGCACCTCGACCAATTTGCTCGTGGTTTCGATCGCGGCGGACATGGGCATGCCGCGGCTTGATGTCTTCGCGTTCACCGACATCGCGCTGATCGCCGCGCTGGTCGCGTTTCCCTACCTCTGGCTTGTCATGCCTCGCCTGCTACCCAGCCTGGCGACGGACACGGCGCACGATACCCGTTCGTTCCAAGCGGCTGTGCACGTCACCGCCGACTCTATCGAAGCGCATGGAGCAGATCGCGCAACCTTCGAAGAGATTTTGCGAAAGCATCGGGTCGACCTCATCGCGACCGTGGGAGGTCTGGGGGAAGTCAGAGACGGCGCGCAATTGCTGAGCGCCGGCGATATCCTGCGCGTGAGAGGTGCTCCCGAGCAGCTAAGAGAAGCCAGCGAAGCGCTGAAGGGAACTTTGGCGACGCCCGCCGTGCTGCAGCACCTCCGCAATTTCGTCTGGGATCGCAAGCAGGACCTCGTGGTGGCGGAACTCGCTATCGGCGCAGAATCGGCGATGATCGACCACAGCATTCGCACCGCGCAGATCGCGGACCGCTATGGCGTCGTGGTGATCGGCTTTTACAGGCCGGGTCATGTGTATCGCGACGATAGCCGGCTCTTACGCGACGAACGCTTCTCTGTTGGCGACATTCTCCTGGTGCAGGGTACGCAAGACCGCTTGCGGAAGTTGCAGATCGCTGAGGGCGCGCTCGTTCTCGAAGGCGCAGCCGAGATGCCGCGCACCGCGAATGCACCGGTGGCGCTCGCCATCTTCGCGGGCGTGGTGACACTCGCCGCGCTTCACGTGGTTCCGATCGCGATTGCCGCGCTCGGCGGCGCCATCGCCATGCTGGCCACGGGATGCGTACGCTTCGACAAGATAGGGCGCGCGCTTAGCGGCGAAGTCATTGTGCTGGTGGCGGCAAGCATTGCGCTGGGACGCGCGCTTTTGGAGACAGGCGCTGCGACCTGGCTCGGGACACTGCTTGCGTTCGCGCTGCAGGCATTTCCGCTGCCGGTCATCGTCGCTGCGATGATGGCGTTCGCGGCGCTGCTGACGAATTTCTCATCCAACACCGCCGCCGCCGCTGTGGGAACCCCGATCGCAGTTTCGCTCGCCCAGCAAGTGGGGGCGCCGGCGGAACCCATGGTGCTTGCGGTTCTGTTCGGCTGCAATCTGTGTTTCGCAACACCGATCGCCTATCAGACCAACATTCTTATCATGAGCGCGGGAGGCTATCGGTTTGGCGATTATGTCCGCGCCGGCACGCCGCTGGTGTTGCTTATGATCGTAACGCTGTCAGCGCTCTTGGTGTGGAAGTACGCGTTGTGAGAGATTGCAGGCGCGACGCCGCGGCAATAGGTTTGGCGCCATGAAAACACTCGTCGCTGTTGCGCTTCTTATGTTGGCTGCGTGCACGCCAGCAGGACCTCAATCCTATGATGGCGCCGCCGTACGGAATGGCGTAACGGCTTTGGTGCAACGATGGTCGGACGCTGGAGAAGCAAGCGATTGGGATGCTCTCGCCGATACCTATGCCGACGTTGAAGGCTTTAGTTGGGTCGAGCGCGGCGAAGTTCGTTATACTAATCATGCGGCAATCATAGCCGGCTTACAGCAAGCGCGTGACGCGGGCCTTTCGGTAACCAACGATGTATCGGATATCGAAGTGACGCCGCTTAGCGCGGAGGCAGCCGCCTATCGCGCAAATTACCGGCTCGCGGTTACGTCGCCGCAGTTCAGCTTCACTTCGGAAGGAATCTTGTCCGGCGTCGCGATCCGGCAGGACGGCACGTGGCGCTTCCTGCATGGCTCGCTCAATGAACACACACCGGATCAGAACTGATTGGTGCTAGCGACACGCGATGAGCACCCTTTCCGCTCCTCTCTCGCTCGGCGAACTGATTGACCGGCTGACGATCCTTGAGATCAAGGCGCGCCGGATTGCGTCGCCAACGAAGCGGGCGAAGATCCGGCGTGAACTCGAGGGCTTACGAAAGATCGCCGAGCCTTATGAGAAACTGGCCGCGTTGATTGTGCTGAAGCGGCGCCTGCGGGCAGTGAACATGGTTTTGTGGTCACTGGAGGAAGCGTCGCGGCAGCGGTTTCGGCGCGCGCCTAATCCGCCAGCGAAAGCGGCGGCGCTGTTGACGCGGATCGCGCGCGGCAATGATTTGCGGCATCGGATCAAGCAGCGCATCAGCCGGCTGGCGAAAGGCGGCTTGGTCGAGCAGAAATCATATTATTCCTGAAGTGCGGCGTGGACGTTTGCGATAACGCTTTGCCAATCGCCGAAGCGCTCTTGGCGGAAGAGCCGCATGTTCGGATACCACGGCGTGTCGTCGCGATCGCGAAGCCAGCGCCAATCCGGGCGGAATGGCAACATCAGGTACACCGGCTTGCCGAGCGCCCCCGCAAGGTGCGCAACGCCTGTATCGATACTCACCACAAGATCGAGCGTTTCAATGAGCGCCGCGAGTTCGGCGAAGTCCGCAATGGCCGATCCGAACTGGCGCACCTTGTAGGCGGCGGCGGTGGCGCTCTCTTCCATTTGCAGGCTGACGAAGTCGGCGTCGGCTTTAAGGAGCTCCGCAAGCGCACGATCATCGAGGCTGCGCCAATGTTGCATGGCGTGCCGCGTGACGCCGGACCAAGCCACGCCGACGCGGCGGCGCCGGGTGGCGCCGAGCGCCTCGCGCCAGTGCGCGACGCGCGCCGGATCAGCGCTGAGATACGGGATCGGCGCCGGGATAGTGTCGAGGCGAACGCCGAACGCATGCATGAGGCTGGCGAGCGGGATACGGAAATCAGTGGCTGGCGGCGGCTCCTTACCCGAAGCGAACTGGGACACGCCGCCTAGCGTTTGCATGACGCCGCGAGTCTGCGGGCGTTCATGCAGAATAACCGTCGCGCCGCGCGCCGCGAGTTCCGGAATGAAGCGGCTGAACTGAAAGAGATCGCCGAAGCCCTGCTCGCCTTGAACGAGGATGGTTTTGCCGTCGAGCGGCTCGCCACGCCAGAGCGGGGCCTGCGACGGCGTCGTGACCGGCGGATTACTGCGTAACTCATAAAGTGGGAGGCCGCGTTCGAAATCACCCGCGCCGAGCAAGAGATCACATTTGGCATAGAGCGCGGCCGCGTCGCTCGGCGTTTTCGCCAGCACGCGGTCGTACGTGGCGAGCGCTTCGGCATGGCGATTGGCGGAGCTAAGCACGTAGGCGCGACGCGCGAGGTATTCAGTGCGATCGGGAGAACGCGCCAACGCGGCCTCGATATCGGTCAAGGCTTCATCGAAGCGGCCGATATTGGCGAGCGCGGGGGCGCGGGCGGCGCGAATGGCGGGATTGTTCGGAGCGCGCGCGACGGCGATGTCGAAGGCTTCGGCCGCCTCGCGCCAAAGCTCCAGCGCGCTGAACGCCTGTCCGCGGTGGAACTGCGCATCGGCGTTGTTGGGTTCAATGCCGCAGGCGCGCGCGGCAGCGGTCAGCGCGTCTTCTGTGCGGCCGAGGCGAAGAAGTGAGGCCGCGCGGCGGGCATGGACGTCGGCGCGGTGTTCGTAAGTTCTCTCGAACGCGGCGACGGCCTCTTCGTGACGGCCTAGCGCTGCGAACGCAACGCCCTGCATCAGCAGAGCTTCGGGATCGTAGGGACGAAGCTTCAGGAACGTCTCACAGGCGTCGATGCATTCAGCGTGGCGTGCGAGCGTCGAAAGCATGACGGCGCGGTTGAAGGCGATCTCGGCATCGTACGGCTGCGCCTTGTGGGCGCGCTCGAAAAACACCAAGGCGCCAGGCAGATCGCCCTTGGCGTGATGGACCGCGCCCATGAGATGGAGCGCGTCGGCATCTTCGGGCGCGCGCTCGATCATCGCGGCAAGCTTGACTTCCGCGCCAGCAAGGTCGCCGCTCTGAAAGCTCTCGAAAGCGTCGCCGAAGGCGTTCATCGCGCGACCACATCTGAGGTAGCGGCGCAGTTGGCAGGTAAGCTGAGGACGTTAGGGCGCATCTCAGGCGCGTCTGTGCGCCATGGCAGGGTCGGCGCGCAAGAGCAGAGCGCGCTTCGCAGGCATACTGTCACGCATGATTCGCTATCGCCGCCGCTTCTGGGTGCTCGCCGCCGCCCTCTCTGCTATCGCAGGGTTCGTGGATGCAATCGCGTTCCTGCAATTGGGCGGCTTCTTCGTTTCATTCATGAGCGGAAATTCGACGCGGCTGGGCGTCGGCCTTGCCACTGACGCGCACGCGGCGGCGCTAGCGGGTGGTTTGATCGCGACGTTCGTCGCCGGCGTGATGCTCGGCGCCTTCGCCAACCGCGACGCGAACAAGAGCGGCGCAGTGCGCGTGCTGATCCTAGTGGCGGCGACGCTGGCGCTGGCGGGCGTCAGCGCGGGGATGGGTGCGCCCGCCCTTGCGGTGGCGGCGCTCGCGCTGGCCATGGGCGCTGAGAACGCCGTGTTTCAGCGCGACGGCGAAGTCAGCATCGGCGTAACGTACATGACGGGAGCTTTGGTACGCTTCGGACAGAAGCTCGCTGCCGCCCTCACAGGCGGCGCACTATTCGATTGGGCGCCGTTTTTGTTGTTGTGGGCTGGGCTCGTGGCCGGCGCCGCATTGGGCGCGCTCGCATTCGGAACGTATGGCGTAAGCGGAGTTTGGTTTGCCGCAGGAGCCGTTGTGGTGTTGGCGCTGATCATGTGGCGGATGCCACACGGCGATTAGAACAAATCGCCCTGATTGCCGCTGGGTTTGGGCTTTGGCTTGGGCTTGGGCGGCTCTGAGTCCGAGCTTGGAGCTCGCGCGGGATCTATGACAGCGCGCTGTTTGTCGTCAGCGAAGGTGAGTTCGACTTCGTCGCCGGGTGAAAGGTCCTTGGCGGCGCGGACGAGGCTGCCGTCTTCGCGGTGAACCATAACGAAGCCGCGCGCGAGAACGCTCTTGTGTGAAAGCGATTCAAGCATACGGGCGGCGCCGTCGAGGTGTTTGCGATGCGCTTCGAGCGTGCGCTTCATGGCGGGCGCGATGCGGGCGGAGACGCGGGTGAGCAATTCGCGGCGGCGGGTGATGTCTTGGCCAAGCGCTTCGGGGCGCAGGCGCGCGGCGACACGGTCGAGCTTCGATTGGGCGGCGCGGGTGTTGGCGACGAGCGCGGCGTTAAGGCGCTCGGCCGCGCGGTCGTAACGTTGTTGCGGGATTTGGAAGAGTATTTCGAGACGCGGGAGCTTTGCGGCGGCGGCGCGGAGTTCGGTGCGGCGGCGCTCAAGACCGCGCACGAGGCCGTTCTTGAGGCGGCCATCCGCTGACGTCACGCGCTCAATCAGTTCGGCGCGCACCGGCACGGCGCGTTCGGCGGCGGCGGTGGGCGTCGGCGCGCGGTGATCGGAGGCGTAGTCGATGAGCGTGGTATCGGTTTCGTGGCCAACGGCGCTGATCAGCGGAATGTCGCTCGCGGCTGCGGCGCGGACGACGATCTCTTCGTTGAACGCCCAGAGGTCTTCGATCGAGCCGCCGCCGCGGGCGACGATGAGCACGTCCGGGCGGTCGCGGCCCTGCACAGAGTTGAAACCTTTGATGGCGCGCGACACTTGGCCGGCGGCTTCGGGGCCTTGCACGAGCACGGGCCACACGATGACACGGCACGGAAAGCGCTCGCGGAGGCGATGGAGGATGTCGCGGATAACCGCGCCTGTTGGCGAGGTGACGACGCCGATCGTGTGCGGCAGATACGGGATCGCTTTCTTGCGCTCGCGTGCGAAGAGGCCTTCACCTTGCAGCTTGAGCTTCAGCTTCTCGAGCTGCGCCAACAGCGCGCCGACGCCGGCAGGCGCCATGCGCTCGCAGATGAGCTGATATTGCGAGCGGTTCGGGAAGGTTGAGAGCCGGCCTTCGGCGACGACTTCGAGGCCTTCTTCCGGTTTGAAGCTGAGCTGGTGGACGTTCGACTTCCACATCACGGTCGAGATCGTGGCGTCGGCGTCTTTGAGATCGACATAGAGGTGGCCGGATTTCGCGATCAGCACACGGCCAAGTTCGCCACGCACGCGAACACGATCGAAGTTCGTCTCCATCGTGCGCTTGACCGCCTGCGCGAGTTCGCTGACCGAAAGTTCGGGCAGATTGCTCTGGGTGGTAGCGGCCGCGGCGTCTGACATCTCTTTCATATAAGGCGACTCGCCTGCCCTCGCGCGGGATGGTTTAAAGGTTCCTGGCTTGGGGGAGCCGGGGGATCATACATGGCGTTTGACGCCAACGACCTGTCGCCGCACGAGCATTTCGTGGTGGAGCGGACGAACGCTGGGGAAATCGCGGATTTCACAGCCATGGGCGGTCCGGGCGGGGCCAAGCCGATCGTACGGGCCGGGTTTTTGCGGAAGCTGCTGCTCAGGCTCGATCCGAGCTGGGCGATCCGGACACCGGGCGTGCGGATCAAGGGCGCGCGGATCGAGGGCGTCCTAGACCTTACCGATTGTTCAGGCGAAGGGCTGCCGGCGCTGTCGCTGGTGGAGTGTGAGGTCCCGGAGACGGTGGATCTGAGCCACGCGCGCCTGGCGCGGGTTTCGTTTGCGGGAAGCCGCATGACGAAGCTGGTGGCGGTCGAGGCGGAGATCGATGGCGAGCTGAATTTGTGTGACGTGGCGCCGCTTGGCGTGGCGGGACGCGAAACGCTGACGGCGAAACTGCGCGGCGTGCGCATCGATGGCGATGTGCTGGCGCGTGATGCGAAGTTCGCGCGCGCGACGGATAGCAACGACGATGCGCTGATGCTGCAGGGCGCGGAGATCGCCGGCAATTTGCTGCTCGACGGCGCGTTTGACGCCCTCGGTTGCATCTGGCTCGCCAACGCCAAGGTCGAAGGCGGCTTCTCGTGCGAGGGCGCGACGCTGTTGAACCGCAGCGAGGACGCGCTGGGTCAGGCGATCAACGCCGATGGCGCGCAGTTCGACACAGTGCTGATGCGCAAGGTGAAGGTCGAAGGCGAAGTGCGCTTTTGCGGCGCGCGGATTACGCGCGACTTCGACATGAGCGACAATGCCTCGTTCCGCAATGAGATGGGCGCGGCCGTGATACTCTCGAACGCCACGGTCGGCGGGCAGGTTTGGGCTGACACATCAAAGATCGCCGGCAGTCTCGCGCTGCAGGGCGCTACAATCGCACGCAATCTGGAAATGCGGGCGACGGAGATCGTTCATCGCACGTCGCTCAGTGGCAACGATTACGGCCGCGCTGTTGATGCGACGAGCGTCACGATCGGCGGCGCGTGGCTGCTTCATGGCGCCAACATCAAAGGCGAGCTGTTCATGGCGGACGCGCGGATCGCGGGTTATCTCGCGTTCGGCGGCGGGCGCTACATCAATGGCGGCGCCTGGGCCATTCGCGCGCCGAATGCACGCGTGGGCGGCAATCTCACCTTGAAGCTCGCCGATGATGGCTTTGCGCCGCATGGGCAGAAGACGGTGATCGAAGGCGGCGCGAAGTTTGATCGCGCACGGATCGATGGCGTGCTGTCGTGGTGGGCGATGGAATTGCGCGGGCCTGGGCCAGATGGGGCCAAGGGCGCGGTGTTTTCGTTCTGTGACGCGCAGATCGCGGGGCCGTTGCAGGCGAAGGCGCTGACGACGCAACAAGACGCATTCGTTGATGCGTCAGGCGCGAGTTGCGCCGCACTGGATGATGACGTGAGAGCTGGCTGGGGCGCGGAGAGCGCGCGGCTTGGGCTAGATGGCTTTGCCTACGGCCGCATCGATAGCGAGGGCGAGAAGTGGCGCGCACGGCTGGGCTGGCTGAAGCGCTCGCGCCGGGATGGCGAGAGGTTTTCGCCGCAGCCGTTTACGCATGCGGCGTCGGTCTATGCGCGAATGGGACGGCGTGAGGATGCGCGGCGCGTGCAACTTGCGCAGCACGATCTTCATACGCTCTCGGGATCGGCTGGGCCCTTCTCGTGGGCGCTCTCTTCCCTCTTTGGCGTGATCGCGGGCTACGGCTTGGCGCCGGTGCGGGTCGTGCGGGCGTTGGCGTTGTTCTTGGCGCTGGGTGTGTTCGGCGTCTTGGCGATGAATGCGCAGGGCGCGCTGGTGACGCCGCAGGGGCGCGCGTGCAATGGCGCTGTGGAGCCGACGTTGTATGCGTTGGACGTGGCGCTTCCGGTGATTGATCTTGGGCAGGAGAGCCGCTGCGCGCCGGGCCGCACAGCGCGGGCCGAGCTTTCAGAAGGTGTCGCGGTGTCGGAGATCAGCGATTGGCGCTGGTTCGAGGGCGTGGCGATGTGGCGGTGGGCGCATGCGCTCTACGCCATGATGGGCGCGATCCTGACCGCGTTGGCGATCGTGACGTTCTCGGGGATCATGAAGCCCAAGGACGAGTGACGCTGGCCGCAGTCACGCAATTGCTCCATATTGCGCCACATGAGTGATGTGCGTTTGCTTGGTGTCGCCGGAAGTTTGCGCTCGGGTTCCATCAATCGGGCGCTGCTGCGTGCGGCGGTGAAGCTGGCGCCAGAGGGCATGATGATCGAGACCTTCGATCTGACCGAAGTACCGCTCTACAATGGCGACATCGAAGCGGCAGGCGATCCACCAGGCGTAGCGGCGTTTAAGGACGCGATTCGCGCGTCGGACGCGGTTTTGTTCGTCACACCGGAATATAATCACGGCGTGCCGGGCGTGATGAAAAACGCCGTGGATTGGGCCTCGCGCCCTGCCCGCGACGCGGCGCTGAACGGCAAGCCTGTCGGCATTATTGGCGCCTCGCCCGGCCAGACCGGCACGGCGCGCGGGCAAAGCCAGCTTCGGCAGGCGTTCGAGTTCACGAACTCGTTCTGCATGCCCCAGCCGGAGATCCTGGTGTTTCGCGCACTGGAGAAGTTCGACGCCAACGGCGAACTGACGGACGCGAAGACGGCGGAGTTTTTGAGCAAGTATCTGGAAGCGCTGCGCGTGTGGACGCTGAAGTTCAAGTGAGCTTTGAGGGCGCCACAGAGATTGAGCAGAGCTTGGAGATTGCGGCGGCGCACAGCGGCGATCTGACGGCGGCGATCTATGCGCGGCTGTTTGCGGAATATCCCGAGACCGAAGCGCTGTTTGTGATGGATCGCGACGGACAAGTGCGCGGCGCTATGCTGGCGCATGTGTTCGAAACGATTTTCGATTTCATAGGAGAGCGGCGGTACGCCCATCGCTTCATCGGCGCGGAGATCCTCACCCACGATGGGTATGGCGTAGACCCTGCCGCGTTCGCAGCATTCTTTGGCGTGGTGCGCGATGAGGTGCGTTCCGCGTGCGGATCGGCATGGACGGACACGATGGACGACGCCTGGCGGCGGCTCTTAAGTGACCTTGGCGCCTACACCGCTTGCCCGGTGTCTTGACCCTGGGCGCGGCTGGTCGCAATCCACTGGCCCATGAAGATTCTGATCGTTGGCTCGGGCGGGCGGGAGCACGCTTTGGGCTGGAAGCTGAAGCAAAGCCCGCTGGTGACGGAGATCATCGCCGCGCCGGGCAATCCGGGGCTGGCCGAGATCGGGCGCTGCGTTGCGATCAAGGCTGAGGATGCGCGCGAGCTGGCGGCGTTTGCGTTGCGCGAACAGATCGAACTGGTGGTGATCGGACCGGAAGCGGCGGCGGCGGCTGGGCTTGCGGATGCACTCCGCCAAGTCGGTATCCCCTGCTTCGGGCCGACGAAGGCGGCGGCGGAGTTGGAAGCCTCGAAAGCGTTCATGAAGGAGTTCTGCGTGCGGCACGGTGTGCCAACGGCGGAATACAAAGTCTTCGACGACGCGATCCATGCGAAGGCGTATTTGGGAGATCGCGAACCGCCATTTGTGATCAAGGCTGACGGGCTCGCCGCTGGAAAAGGCGTGGTGATCGCGGAGACGCGGCGCGAGGCCGATGCGGCGATTGATGAGATCTTGTTCCTGCGGAAGTTCGGCACCGCCGGCCAACGCATCGTGATCGAGGATTTCTTGCCAGGCGAGGAAGCCAGCTTCTTCGCACTCTGCGACGGCGAGACCGCGATCGCGTTCGGCGCGGCGCAAGATCACAAGCGTGCCTATGATCAGGATAAGGGCCCGAACACGGGCGGCATGGGCGCCTATTCGCCGGCGCCGATCTTTACCGACACTGTGCGCGATCAAGCCATGGAGCAGATCATCCTGCCGACATTGCGCGGAATGAAGGCTGAGGGACGACCGTTTGTTGGCGTGCTGTTCGCAGGACTGATGATTACGCCGGACGGGCCGAAGCTGATCGAGTTCAACGTGCGCTTCGGCGATCCGGAATGTCAGACGCTGATGCGTCGGATGAAGAGCGATCTGGCGCCTGTGTTGTTGCTGGCGGCGCAGGGGCAGATTGCGGGCGCGCCGAAAGTTGTGTGGGATGAGCGCCCAGCGGTTACGGTTGTCTATGCCGCGCAAGGCTATCCGGACGAGCCACTGAAAGGCTCGGTGATACGCGGTGTGGCGCAAGCGAATGCCGCGCCGGACGTGGTGGTGTTTCATGCGGGAACGCGCGTCGATAGTGACGGCCTCTTGCGCGCCGATGGCGGGCGCGTGCTGAACGTCACCGCCACCGGCGCCACTCTGCGCGACGCCGTCGACGCCGCCTATGAGGGCGTTGGCCGGATTGATTGGCCGGGCGGGTTTTGCCGCAGGGATATCGCCTGGCGGGCGCTGGACTAAGGCCGGACAGAGCTGCTTCCCCTTGTCGTCACTCCGGGGCAATGCGAAGCATTGGACCCGGAACGACGGATGAACGAATGACTGAGCCAGCCGAAGACCCACACGAGCAATTCAAAGGCGTGAAGCCGGTTGAAGAGCGGCACAAGCTTGATGACGTGGCGCTCGACGCGTGGCTGAAGACCAACGTCGAAGGCTATGCTGGACCTCTGACCATCAATCAGTTCAAGGGCGGGCAATCGAACCCGACGTATCAGCTGGTCACGCCGTCACGGAAGTACGTGCTGCGCAAGAAGCCGGGCGGGAAGCTGTTGCCTTCGGCGCACGCGGTCGACCGCGAATTTCGCGTGATGTCGGCGCTCTACCCAACCGGGTTTCCGGTAGCGCGCCAATATGCACTCTGCAGCGATGACAGCGTTCTGGGCGCGATGTTCTACGTGATGGAGATGGTCGAAGGGCGCATCTTGTGGAACGGCGCACTGCCCGAGATGTCGAAGGAAGATCGCCGCAAGACCTACGAGAACAAGATCGCGACGCTGGCGAAGTTGCACAGCACGGATTTCGAAAAGATCGGACTCGGCGACTACGGCAAACCGGGTAATTACTTTGGCCGTCAGATCGATCGCTGGTCGAAGCAATACAAATTGAGCGAGACGGAAACCATCGATGAGATGAACCGTCTGATTGAGTGGCTGCCGCAAACGATCCCGCCCGGCGAGCGCACCAGCATCGTTCATGGCGATTATCGCCTCGACAACATGGTGCTGCATGCGACGGAGCCGCGCGTGATTGCGGTGCTGGATTGGGAGCTCTCGACGCTCGGCGACCCACTTGGCGACTTCACCTATTATCTGATGAATTGGGTAATGCCGAGCGACGGGCGGGCCGGACTGGGCGGCGTCGATGTGGCGGCGCTTGGCATCCCGACGCTTGAAGAGACGGTGAAGCTCTATTGCGAGCAGACAGGACGCGATGGGATCCCGGCGCTGGATTGGTATTTCTCATATAACGCCTTCCGGCTTGCCTGCATTCTGCAGGGCATTGCTGGTCGGGTGCGCGATGGCACCGCTGCAAGCGCCCATGCGGCGCAGATGATTCAGCGCATCCGGCCGCTCGCTGCCGCCTCGTACAGCTACGCGCAGAAAGCCGGACTCAAGTGAACGAGCGGCAGCGCGATCTCTTTATGTATGTGTGGTCACGACGCCGGACGCCTGGGCAAGCGGCGATCTCGATGCGCGGCTTGATCATAGGCGCACTGGGCGGGCTGTTGTTCACGTTGATGCTGATTGGCGACTTCGGCGCCGATCGCGGCAGCTATACGGGCGTTTCGGCGATCATTCCGTTTATCGAGCGCGGCGGAAAGCTTCTGGTGCTTTCGGTCGGCGCGTTCGCCGCCATGGGCTTCTTCCTCGCCAATCGCGTCTTCGCTTCGCAGGAAGCGATCTACCAGAGACTGCTTGCACAAGGCGCCACGGCGCCGGCGGAGAAGCCGGTGATGCAGGGTGCGGACCGTTGGCCGGCGATCGCGGTAGGTATCGCGGTCGCTGTGATTGCAGGGTTCATCCTCTTCGTTTGGATCACGCTCGGCTGAACCTCGAAAATCGGGCGTAAGGTGTTGACGCCGCCTCCCCCCAGGCGGATCAAAACGGCCTGATTTTGGGGGATTCCATATGTTGCAGCGCGCAATGACGTTCGCGGGAGCCGTCGCGGCTCTGGCGTTACTCGCCGGTTCGAGCTTCGCACAGGATCAAGAACCGCAGGTCGCCAGCATCGTTCATGCAGGGCGGCTGCTGGCGGACGCCTCGACCGGGCGCGTACTGACCGAACAATCGATCCTCGTCGGCGCCGATGGCAACATCATCGCAATCGAGCCTGGCTACGTCACGCGTGACGGCGCGACCGTGATCGATCAGCGCAATCGCTTCGTGCTGCCGGGCCTGATTGATAGCCACGTGCACCTGACCAGCGAACTCGGACCGAACCAGCTCATCGAAGAAGTGACGCTGACAGCCGCCGATGGCGCGCTGCGCGGCGCCGAGAACGCGCGCACGACTGTAATGGCGGGTTTCACAACGGTCGCTGACCTCGGCGCCAACAATGACTCGATCTTCGCCCTGCGCCGCGCGATCGCCGAGCGACGCATTCCGGGTCCGCGCATTATCGCGTCCGGTTCGGCGGTGACGCCGGACGGCGGCCACGCAGATGCCAACGGCTTTTCGCCCGATATCGTCAACGTGCTGCGCAGCCCTTCGGCGTGCTCAGGCGCCGATGCGTGCCGCCGTGCCGTGCGTCGTCAAATTCAGGCCGGTGCAGACATAATCAAAATCACGGCGACCGGTGGCGTGCTCTCGAACACAGCCGCTGGGGTCGAACAGCAATTCAGCGACGCTGAGTTGCAGGCGATCGTGGAAGCAGCTCATGCGATGGGGCGGCGTGTTACCGCGCACGCACACGGCGCTGGCGGTATCAACGCGGCTCTGCGCGCAGGCGTGGATTCGATCGAGCACGGCTCATACACGGACCAAGAATCATTGCGCCTCTTCCGCCGCAACGACGCCTATCTGGTGCCCACCATTCTCGCCGGCGTAACGGTCGAGGAACTGGCGGATCGTGGCGGCGTGTTGACGCCGAACCAAGCGGCGAAGGCGCGCGAAGTGGGCACACGCATGCGCCAATCGATCCGCAATGCGCGCCGCGCCGGCGTACGGGTTGCGTTCGGCACCGATAGCGGCGTGTCGCGCCACGGCATCAATGCGCGCGAATTCCAGTTCCTGGTCGAAGGCGGCTACACGCCGATGCAAGCAATTGAGATCGCGACCGTGAATGCGGCCGATCACTTGCAGCTCAACGGCGTCGCGGGCCGGATCGCGCCGGGCTATTCCGCCGACATTATCGCAGTCGATGGCGACCCGACGCAGGATGTTGAGACGCTGATGCATGTCCGCTTTGTCATGGCGCGCGGGACCACGGCGCGGAACGACTGATCGTTTCGCAGCGGGAGTGTTCAGCCGCCGCGAATAGCGCTAAGGCGCGGCCATGCTTCGCGTGATTGCCAAGGGCGGTTCGAATGTGGCGTGCGAGGACGCCACGGCCCTTTGGTACGACCTCGAGTCGCCCAATGAAGGCGAGGAACGCGATGTCGAGCAATCGCTTGGCATCGATGTGCCGCCGCCCGTGGAGCGCTCGGCGTTCGAGGAATCCGCGCGCTATTACGAAGAAGGCGAAGCGCTGCACCTAACGGCGACGCTGCTCGGACGGCGTGACGAAGGTCCGCTCGTCTCGGGCGCGGTTAGGTTTATTTTGGCCAAAGGCAAACTTGTCACCGTGCGGCAGGTGCGGCCGCGGGCGTTTGAGATCGGCGAAGGCCGCTCTTCCGCGCGCATCGGATCGGCGAAGACCGGCGCGGACGTGCTTATGGCGCTGGTGGAAGGCGCGGCGGAGCGGCTGGCGGACGTGCTGGCGGAAGCGCAACGCGACGCGAACGCGCTCTCATTGAAAGTGTTCGCGGAAGAAGGCGCGCCGGACTTGGAAGACTCGCTGCGCGAACTGGGGCGCATCGGCGCGCTGGCGGCGCTCGCGCATGACTCTCTTTCAAGCATGCAGCGGCTGCTGGTTTACGCACGCGCATCAAAGGGCAAGTACGGCTTGGATTCCGCGCGCATCTCGGCGCTGGCGCGCGATGTGGGCGAGCTTGAGCGCATTGCCGAGAGCATGCAGCCGCGCCTCTCCTTCCTGCAGGACGCATTGCTCGGGCTAATCAATTCGTCGCAGACCAATGTGCTGAAAGCGCTGTCGCTAGCGACAATCGCGTTTGTGCCGCCGACGTTGGTGGCGTCGATCTTCGGCATGAATTTCCAAGCCATGACCTGGTTCAAGACCGGCTGGGGCCCATGGGTTGCGTTTGTGATGATACTGGCCGCGCCGGCAGTGCTGTTTGGCATCGCCAAGTGGCGGAAGTGGTTCTAACGCCACACATGGGTCAGACACGCTAACGCCCGTTAAGAGAATCGCCTCACTCGCGCCCTAAGTTACGCCTACCGCGAGCGCCGGAATGCCCGGTTCATGCGGACGCGCGGACCGGTTTGTGCTGAGGAGCAGAACGATGAAGAACGTTATTCTCATAGCAACGGCGGCGGCGGCGCTGGCCGGTTGTGGCACGCAGATGGGTGATCGTATGGCTTCGGGCGCAGCGATCGGTGCGGGCACAGGCGCGGTGTTCGGAGGCGTCGGCGCTCTACCCGGCGCGATCGTTGGCGCGGCGGTGGGCGGGCTTACCTCGCCCGATCAGGTCAATCTGGGCGAGCCGGTCTGGGACGAGTGATTGCGCGAAGCGGCGTCCGCGCTTAGAGAGCGCGCGGGCGCCCGTCTGTTCTGCGGGAATGCCCGAGGACAGAATTATGGCTGCGTTGGAATTCACCCGTCGCTACGCGATGGCGCATCGCCTGTTGGCGACGAAAAGCCCCAAATGCGCGATCCCGCATGGGCACAATGAGTTTGTTACCGTGCGGCTCGATCCGGTGACGAGCTTCAAGTTTTCAGACACGAACTCTACGGCTCCGTTCGAAACGGTGAAGCGACGCTGGCATGCGTGGATCGATGAGGCTGTAGATCATGCGCTGCATCTGGATGAGAGCGATCCGCTGATCGGCTACTTCCGCGAGAACGAGCCGGCGCTGTTGAAGCAGATCATGACGTTTCAGGGCGACCCGACCACGGAAGCGCTGGCGGCTTGCTTCTTCCTAAAGCTCTCGGCGTTTGTCGCAGACGACAAGCTGCCGTTCGTGGTGCGCGAGGTACGGATCGAAGAGACGCCGACGAACACGGTGGTGGTCACGCGCGAGACCTTCGATCCCTCGACCTGCGGCCTGCGCACAGGCACATGGGCTTGGCGCGCGGATATGAGCATCAACGATTTCTGATAGGTTGCGCGGGACTCAAGGAGCCTGCATGCCGTCGTTTCTCACTTCGCCCCAAGTCGCGCCGATCCTGATGCTGATCGCGTCGAACGTGTTCATGACGTTCGCGTGGTACGGGCACCTCAAGTTCAAGTCGACGCCGCTGCTGATCGCTATCGTGGCCGCCTGGGGCATCGCTTTCATCGAGTACTGCCTCGCAGTGCCGGCGAACCGGATCGGCTCGACGGTCTATTCGACGGCTGAATTGAAGACCATGCAGGAAGTTATCACGCTTGGCGTGTTCGTTGGCTTCTCATGGCTCTTTCTGCGCGAGCCGCTCACATGGAACCATTACCTCGGCTTCGCGCTGATCGCCGGAGGCGCGACCGTCGTGTTTCTCGGCAGGCCTTAGTCGTCCATCTCCAACAGCATGTCGTAATAGGCGCGTACGCCCTCATCCGTGTCCATCGCGTCGGGATCGACGTGACTCCACGCGTGGAAGATCAACAACTGCTCTTGAGCGTCCAGATCGTCGTATTCGTCCGCGCAATATGCGCCGCAAAGGAAGCGCGCCGCTAGCTTCTCGACTGTGATGTCCTTGCTGCAAGCGTGCCGCGAGAGCAGCCAAAACACCTCATGCGGAATGTCGACGAGGATTTTCTTCATTTGTACAACATTCGCCGCGAACGTGTCGACCGTGTGGCGTCAGGCTAGAAACCAAACTAGCCACGGCAGAGCGACGGCGAAGGCCATCACGATTTCCACACCAATGCTCAGACGATTGAACTTGGTGTCAGCGCCATCGCGCCACATGGCGATGCCGCGGCCGAATGCAGCGCCACCCCAGCCAGCGGCGATGGCGGCGCCTGCTCCCGTGGCGGCGACGCCAGCGACGTAGGCGCCGCTATACAGATACGCCGCCGTCAAGAGCAGCGCGACGAAGTGAAGGCCAAGGAACACGCCACCGAAGGTCGCGCGAAACTCGGCTTGGCCGCCGCCCTGCTCGTCAGCCTTGAGGCGCACGAATTTTGCCGCCCAAGCGGGATCGAACAAAGCGCGCGCGCCAAGTCCAACGCCGACCAGCAGAGCCAGCGCACTTACCGCCCATGCAAAGATCATTAGCGCATGCCGGGCAGGCTCTCGCCTTCCGTCTTCGCACGCTTGCCGGTCCAGCCGTACTTCGCGAGTTCATTGAGAGCGATACTGCGCGCGTGAACTTCATCCGGCCCGTCAGCGAGGCGCAGCGTGCGGATACCGGCATAGCTCTTGGCGAGGCCGAAATCCTGGCAGACGCCAGCGCCCCCGTGCGCTTGGATCGCGTCGTCGATGATCTTCAACGCCATGCGCGGCGCTGCGAGTTTGATCATCGCGATCTCGTTCTTCGCGACCTTGTTGCCGGCGACGTCCATCATGTACGCGGCCTTGAGGCACAAGAGACGGTTCATCTCGATCTCGGTGCGCGCCTCGGCGATGCGCTGCTCCCAGACGCTGTGTTCAGCAATGGTTTTGCCGAACGCGACGCGGGTGGTGATGCGTTTGCAGAGCGCTTCGAGGGCAGCTTCAGCCGCGCCGATGGTGCGCATGCAATGGTGGATGCGGCCAGGGCCAAGACGGCCTTGCGCGATCTCAAAGCCGCGGCCTTCGCCGAGGAGAAGGTTTGTCGCGGGGACGCGCACGTTCTTCAGTTCGATTTCCATGTGGCCGTGCGGCGCGTCATCGTAGCCGAACACGGTCAGCGGGCGCAGGATGTTCACGCCCTTCGAGTCGAGCGGAACAAGGATTTGGCTCTGCTGGCTGTGGCGCGGGTTATCGGGATTGGTCTTGCCCATCAGGATGGCGACCTTGCAGCGCGGATCGCCGGCGCCCGAAGACCACCACTTGCGACCATTGATGACGTAGTCGTCGCCGTCGCGCTTGATCTCGCACTGGATGTTGGTTGCGTCTGACGAAGCGACGGCGGGCTCTGTCATCAGAAAGGCCGAGCGGATCTCGCCGTTCATCAACGGGCGAAGCCATTTCTCCTTCTGCTCGAGCGTGCCATAGCGCTCGAACACCTCCATATTGCCGGTGTCGGGCGCGGAGCAGTTGAACACTTCCGACGCGAAGCCGACACGGCCCATGATTTCCGCGAGCGGCGCGTATTCGAGATTGGTCAGCGTCTCGCCTTCGAACTGGAAGGTGTCATCGACCTTGGGATGGCCGCTCGACGGCGGCATGAAGAAATTCCACAGGCCCTCTTTCTTGGCCTTCACCTTCAGGTCCTCGACGACCTGGATCACCTTCCAGCGGCTGCCCTCTTTCTGCTGCGCCTCATAGGTCGGGACCGCCGGGATGATGTGATCCTCCATGAACTTGCTGACACGGCCCATCCATTCTTTGGTTTTGGCGGAATGTTCGAATTGCATGGACGTCCTCCGGCGCGCTGGCAGCTTTTGTAGGCGCACGCTAAAGCCGGGGGCGGACGGGAGCAATGCAGACAATGGACCTTGCCGCAGCGATACATGAGCGCGGGGCCGTGCGGCTGGAGCCGTTCGAGGAGCGCCATCGCGCCGGATTGGCAGCGGTGGCGGACGCCGACGCGGAGATTTTTCGTCACATCCCGTTCCCAGTGGCCAGCCAGGGCTACGGCGCGTGGTTCGACTACCTGCGCGCTGACCAGATGGCGGGCCGCTCAATCCCACACGCTGTATTCTGGAACGGACAGATCGTTGGGCAGTCCTGCTACCTGAACGTCCGCCCGCGCGAGGCGGGCGTGGAGATTGGCTCGACGTGGTACACGCGCGCGGCGCAAGGGACCGAGGTCAATCCGGCCTGCAAACTGCTGCTGATCGGCAATGCGTTTGAGCGCGGCGCCGAGCGCGTTGAACTGAAGACGGACGCGCTCAACGCTCGCTCGCGCGCGGCGATGCTGAAAATGGGCGCTGTGTTTGAGGGCGTGCACAGGAAGCACATGCGGCGCGCGGACGGGAGCTTGCGGGACACGGCGTGGTTTTCAGTGATCCGGGATGAGTGGCCGGAGGTGAAGGCTGGGCTTGAGGCGCGATTGCATATGCCAGCTTAGCCATCGGTGAGTGTTCGCTCGGACTTTCGAGCGCATGAGCGGAGCATGCGAAAAAATGCGATGATCATTAGGCGCTATCACGAAGGCGGCGTACTGCTGACCACCTGGCAACGTCGGGCTTGGGGTACGACACGCCTGGAGGCACCATATGGACAAGGCCGAGATTCTCGAGAGGATCGCTGGAGGGCGGACTGACCTCGTGTTCGCACTCCTACAACTGACGGATTGGCGCGCGATTTTGAACACAGCCCCCGCGAGCCCTCTTGCTTGGTTCGTGTACTATAACGACGTCACAGCGCTAAAGGCAGTGCTAGCGGCCGGCGGAGACCTTTCCGCTTTCGATCTAGATCATGAACTCAGCAACGCCGCCTTCTTCGGCCATTGGAAGGTTTGCGACTTTCTGCTCACGCAGGGTGCGAACGCCGCTCATGCCAACCCGGCTACCGGCGAAACGCCGCTCCACAACGCTGTTAGCCGCGCGGGGCGTCCGGATTTTATCTATGTCGTGCGCCTATTGCTCGAACACGGCGCAGATCCGAACGCGCGAACGATCCCGGATCGTGAAACCGCCGCATTCATGCGCGACGTGCGGACCAAGGGCGAAACGCCATTGCATCGCGCTGCGGCGTACTGCGATCGGGCTGTCATCCAAGCGTTGATCGAGCTTGGCGGAGACCCGACGCTGCGCGACGCAAACGGCGATACTCCACTCTCCTGGGCCAGCTGGCACCAGCGCCCCGGCACTGTTCTGACTCTCTTGCAGCACGGCCCTCACCGCATCGGTGACGCACACGTCGAGGCGTTGTCGAGTGACCACGGAGCTGGATGGGGCGCCGGCATGGGCTGGGCCCTGCTCGGCGACTACCTGCCCGAAAGCAAACCCTGAGCGCAGCGGTCGCGGTGCATCCGAGATGCCAAGGACACGCATCTCAGAGACACCAATTCCGGGATCTACGGGGATTTTCATGAGTCTGGTTCAACGCGGCGCGCTGATCGCCGTCGCCGCAGCGGCGTATGTGATCGGCTTTTGGCCGACTTGGTGGCTGCGTGACTTTGTTCTGAACGCGTTTGGCGATCCGGCTTACGAGGGTGTGTGGATCGTGATCCCGCACGTCTTCCTCTACTCGACACTGCAGGCAGTTTTCTGCCTGGTGGCGTGGATGGTGTTGGCGCGGCTCAAATGGATGCCGGGGCTGAAGCTCTCGCCGCGTATGTCCACTTTGGGTTGGGGATTGGTGGCGGGATTGGTGTCGATCGCCATTCTTGTCGGCTTTCTCTTCGCTACTGGTCAGGGCGGCGCGTTTCATGAACCGCGCGTCAATCCGTGGATCATGGGCGCCAACGTCTTCTCCAACTTCTACGAAGAGCTGATTTTCCGCGGCTTCATTCTCGTCGCGCTTACTGCTGCGCTTGGTTTTTGGCCGGCGGCAATCATCTCAAGCATCGCCTTCGGCGCGACCCACACGCAATATCCGTTTGAGCTGCAAGCCTTGATCGCGGTGATCGCCGTATTGTGGGCCTGGGCAGCGAAGAAAGCCGATGGCCTTCTGGCGCCCTACACGGCGCACATGGCCCTCGATTGGCTGATTGATCCGATACTGTGAACCAATAGCGCTGCTCGCGTTGCAAACACCGCAAATGAGCGTACATTTGCGGTGACGCGAGCGCCGCATCCGCGGCTTTCGGGGCGCTCCCCGCCGCGCCGTTCTCCAGTCAAATTTTGGAGGCGTGCGTGGGATTTCTGGTCACATCTCTACTTCTCGTGGTTGTCCTCGTGACGGCGACCGTATCCGGCGTTTTTGGCATGGCCGGCGGGCTCATGCTGATGGGCGCCCTAACTCTGGCGATGCCAGTTTCCGCCGCGATGGTGACGCATGGGGCGGTGCAGTTCGTGTCGAACGGCTGGCGCGCGTTCTTGCATCGCGCACACATCGATTGGCGCATCATCGTCATGTATGGCGTGGGTTCCGCAATTGCGGCGTTGCTCCTCGCTTCGATCACATATGAGCCGACGAAGGCTTGGGTGTACCTAATGCTTGGCGTCGTGCCCGGCCTGGCGTGGCTACCGAAGGGCCAGTTTCATCTCGATGCGGCCAATCCTACACATGCGGTCGCGTGCGGGCTCACAGTGACCGGACTGAACGTCATCGCCGGCGTTTCAGGGCCGCTGCTCGACGTGTTCTTCGTGCGCACGAACCTTTCTCGCCACACCATCGTCGCCACCAAAGCGGCGACCCAAGCGTTCAGTCACACCGTGAAGATGATGTTCTACGGCCTGCCGTTGATCACCGCCGTTGATACCGGCCTGCCGCCGTTGTGGTTCTTCGTCGTCGCGACGCCTTTGGCGATGATCGGCGCTTGGCTGGGCGGCATGGTGCTCGATCGTATGAGCGACGTGAACTTCTTGAAGTACACACGCTGGATCGTCACCGGGCTAGGCGCGATCTATCTCGTGCAGGCAATGGTGCTGTTCGCGACGGGCTGACCGTTTGTCGTGGCGTTGGCGGAGCGGACGGGCTAGTTCGCCCGCTTGAGAGAGGGATTTGCGCGTGGAAGATTGGACTATCGTAGCGGCCTCGTTGGCGGGCGGCTTGGCGCTTCTGGCGCTCGGCGGGGAACTCGTCGTGCGCGGCGCAGTGGGCGTCGCGCGAAAATTTGGCCTCTCCGAATTGCTGATAGGCTTGACGCTGGTCGGCTTCGGCACGTCGGCGCCTGAACTTGCCGCGAGTATTCAGGCGGCGCTTTCGGGATCGCCGGCCATCGCCGTCGGCAACGTCGTCGGCTCTAACATCTCCAACGTGCTGCTGATCTTCGCGCTCGTCGCCATCATCAAGCCGATCGCCATCGACCCAAAGGCTTTGCAGCGCGATGGCTGGGTTATGCTGGCGGCGACCGTCGCATTCATTGTTGTCGCTCTGTTGTTCGGACAGATTTCGCGGCTCGTCGCCGTCTTCTTTCTGGCCGGCCTCCTGACTTACATCCTTCTCGCCTACCTGATGGAGCGACGCGGATCGGCCGCGGCGGCGGCGCATAGAGCGGAAGTGAAATTGCAGGCGCCAGAGCCGGCGGCGCCGCTCTGGCGATCTTTGGCGTTCGCTGTGGGCGGTCTCGTCATGCTGATTTTCGGCGCAGACTTCTTGGTTGGCAGCGCAAAGACCATTGCGCGCGCGGCGGGACTCTCGGAGACGATTATTGGGCTTACAATTGTCGCGCTCGGCACATCGCTTCCCGAACTAGTGACAGCAACGATGGCCGCGCTGAAAGGACGCTCGGGCGTCGCCTTCGGCGCAATCATCGGCTCGAACATCTACAACATCCTGGGCATTCTCGGCGTTACGGCGGCCATTCAACCCATAATGATTCCACCGGACATGCTCGCCCGCGACTGGGCGGCGCTTTACGTGGCGGCCTTGCTGCTGCTGCTGCACGCCAACACTGGCGGCAGAGTGAACCGCTACGAAGGCGCGTTCTTGCTGGCGCATTACGTCGCCTATTGTTGGCTGCTGCTGACTTAGTCGATGGCGTCTGGATCGGGCGCGCCCTCTTCAACGTCCAGCAAATCGGCCGGCCTGCAGTCAAGCGCTTCGCAGATTTTTGCGAGCGTCTCAAACCGCACGCCCTTCACCTTGCCATTGCGCAGCAGCGAGAGGTTCGCTTCTGTAATACCCACGCGCTCGGCCAAGTCTTTCGACTTCATCTTGCGGCGCGCGAGCATCACATCGAGGGTGACGACAATCCGCATCAGACGATCTCGTCGTTTTCCTCTTTGATGCGGGCAGCGGCTTCGAGCACCCGGCCGAGCACGGCGACGAAGGCGGCGAACGCGAGAAGCCCAAGGTCAAATGGTTCGAAATGCCAGATGAAGCCGCGGCCTTCCTGTGTGATCCACGAGTAGATTGTCGGCGAGGCGACGATCTTGAAGGCGAGCGCCCAGAGCGCGCCCTCAGCGGCTTTGCGCACACCGGCGCTGGCCTTGAGCGTGAAGAACTGGCCCTTGCCGTACTCGTCGAGCACCTGGCTCAGGTCGAGCAGCGCACCGGCCAGCAAGAAGCTCGGCAGCGCCACCACCGTGAAGAGGCCGACCACGCGAACGAGGTCGAGGAGGCCACGTAGGTCGAAGGTCACTTGCTGGCGGGCGAGCGCGTCCAGAGCGGGCGAAGCGCCGTCTGCCACGGCGCCCAGGGCGATCAGGATCGCGCCCACAACAGCGGCAGTGGCCGCGCCGCCGGCGAGTTGCTGCGCCCGTTGCAACGGCGCGAGTGCGGCTTCAGTCATTTAGCACCCTCTCAAATAAGACGATAATATATTATCGTTTTACAATAATATTGTCAACGGCGAGTGCGACATGGTTAAGAGGGCGTCAACCGCTGGACCGTTCCCATGGATCACTTGAGATTCGGGACGGCAAATAATGCCCATCATCACGCACATCCTGCTCTACGCCGCCTACGCGATGGTCTCGCTGACGGTGGGGCTGGCGCTGAACCAGGTCGGCGGAGAAGGACTGGGTTCGTCCATCCTCGGCGGCATCGCCCTCTTCTCGGCCTGCGCGGTGACGCATGCCGGCATTTCGGCAAGCGCAGCGGCGGGGCGGATCGGCCAAGCCGAGAAGAAGATCAAGCACGACATGGAGCGCCTTCGCACGGCGCACCGCGAAGTCGCAGCCGACATCGACGCCGTGCAAACACGGCTCGATCAGATCGAGACGCAGGTGGCGTTCGGCGCTGCGCCGGTGCAGCCGCAGATCGCCGCGCCGACGACTGCAGCCGCGCCGATTGAGCTGCGCATGATTGATCAGATTGTCGACAAGCTCGGCGCCGCGATGGATGCGCGTCTCAGCACCATCCAAAACGCCGGCAACATCACCGCGATCAACCCGACTGCAGCGCGCGGCCCGATGGACCTGGTGCGCGAAGCGCTGATGGAAAATCGCGTCGAACTGCATCTACAGCCGATCGTGCAATTGCCGCAGCGAAAGACTGCCTTCTACGAGGGTTTCACCCGCTTGAAGGACGCCAACGGGCGCTTGATCCTGCCGACGGAATTTATCCCGGCGGCTGAGCAAGCCGGCTTGATGGGCACGATAGACAATGTGCTGCTGTTCCGTTGCGTGCAGATCGTGCGAAAGCTGATGAAGCAGGACCGCCGCATCGGCATCTTTTGCAATCTTTCACCCGCGGCTTTGGCGGATGAGCACTTCTTCCCGCAATTCCTCGACTTCATGCGCGAGAACCGTGATCTCGCCGGCAGCGTGATCTTCGAGATTCCGCAGGATTCCTACGAGAACCGTACCTCCATCGAAGCGCGCGCCATGGCGAAGCTGGTGGATCTCGGCTTCCGCTTCTCGATCGACCGCGTAACTAACACCGAGATTGATCTGCCGGACTTGGAGCGCTCCGGCGTGCGCTACGTGAAGGTGGCGGCAGCAACGCTGGTCGAGCAAATCGTCCATCGGGGCTTGCGCCCGCGTTCGGCGATCACACGCGAAATCGCGGCGGCGGACATCGCCGCGGTGTTCCAGCGCTATGGCATTGACCTGATCGCCGAGCGGATCGAGACGGAAGATGCCGTGCTCGAAGTGCTCGACCTCGATGTGCCGTTCGCGCAAGGCCACCTCTTCGGCGCCCCGCGTGCGATCAAGGAAAGCCTGATGGAAGAAACCGCACCGCCGCGGGAATTCTATCTGAAGCAAAGCGGGCGCGTGGGCTAACCGCCTTGCGCACGGGCGTGCTCTCGTCCACCTAACGGCTCATGACGAAACTCATCGCCATCACCGGCGGCTCGGGCGCGGGCAAGACAACGGTTGCGCGCGCCTTGGCGCGTCGGCTAGGCGCCGGCGCAGTGGTGATCGCCGAGGACGATTATTATCGCTGTTCGTCGCGTGTGCCGGATTTCGATCCGGCGACTTACAATTTCGACATTCCGAGTTCGAAAGAGCATGAATTGCTCGCTGAGCATCTGTCGCTCGCCAAGAGCGGCGCAGCGTTCGACAAGCCGGTTTATGATCTCGTGACCCACACACGCACGGCGCAGGTGGAGCGGATCGTCCACGCTGATTGGGTAATCGTTGAGGGCATCCACCTGCTGGCGGCGCAGGAGCTGCGCAGGCTATTCGATGTGACCGTGTTCATGCACTCGGACGAGGCGCTCCGGCTGGGGCGCCGAATGATCCGCGATGTCGAAAGCCGCGGCCGAACGCCGAAGTCAGTGCTGGCGCAGTTCTTCACGCACGTGCGTGCAATGCATGAGGCCCACGTTGAACCACAGCGCGCCCTGGCGGACCTGGTGATCGTCTGTCCGTTCGAGGCCGGGCCTGAGCATGCGGACGCTAGCGCAGCGCAGATTGCCGAGCGCTTGGCGTGACGCGAATTCTGGCCAGCATCGATGAGATTGCCGCGGGCTATGAGGCGGTCCTCTGCGACGTGTGGGGCGTGCTCCACAACGGCCGTGCGGCCTACCCTGCCGCCTGCGCAGCGCTGCAGCGCCTGCGCCGGGCAGGCAAGGCCGTCGTGCTCATAACCAATGTGCCAAAGCCGCGCGGCCCGATCCCCGAGCAACTCGATCGCGCCGGTGTGCCGCGTGATGCGTGGGATGCGATCGTCACGTCTGGCGATGCGACGCGGGCGGAGTTGGCGGCGCGCGCGCCGGGGCCGGTCTTCCGCATCGGCCCTCGTGATTACGACCGGCAATTGTGGGAAGGCCTAGATCTAGCCGAAGCGCCGCTCAGCGATGCGCGTTTTATCGGCATTTCCGGCCTCAATCGCGACGACGAAACGCCTGCGGATTACGCCGACATTCTGCGCGAAGCGCGTGCGTGCAACTTAGAGATGATCTGCGCCAATCCGGACATCATCGTGCAGTTCGGCGACCGCATGATCTGGTGCGCGGGCGCGATCGCGCGCGACTACACGGCGCTTGG
The DNA here is from genome assembly GCA_041398305.1 of Hyphomonadaceae bacterium. Lineage (GTDB taxonomy): Bacteria > Pseudomonadota > Alphaproteobacteria > Caulobacterales > Aquidulcibacteraceae > Vitreimonas. Next base: position 75,681 of record JAWKUZ010000013.1, on the reverse strand, counting down.
CGGCGAAGTGGTGATGGCGGGCAAGCCGTTCGCGCCGATTTACGATCTGGCGCGGAAGGAGCTGAGGGAGATCGCGGGGCGTGACGTTGTGGCGGCGCGCATTCTCTGCATCGGCGACGGCATCCCAACAGACATCGCAGGCGCAAATGACCAAAAGCTGGATAGCCTCTTCATCGCATCCGGCATGCACGGCGAGACGCTGTTGAGCGGCGGCAAACTCGATCCGGCGAAGGTCGATGCAGCGCTGGCGGCGGAAGGTGTTCGCGCCACGTATGCCATGGCGGCGCTCGCCTAGTACGTCCGAACACCTAGGTCGTCGAATTGCTGGCCGATGTGGGTGTCGAAATCGCGGGCCTGGTTCATGTCTTCGGTGCCGTCGCGGTCGCCGCTGCGGCGGCGGGCGACGCCACGACCAAAGAGCGCGATGGGGTTGCCGGATTCGATGGCTAGCGCCGCTTCGAATGACGTCTTCGCATCAGCCCATTCGCCTTCCCGCAACTGCAGGACGCCACGGCAAAGCTGCCCTTCGACATTGCGCGGATCGGCCGCGACGGCGGCGTCGGCATCTTGGCGCGCACGCTGCAGCTCACGGTCCTCGTTGAGGTCGAGCCAACAGCGGCCGGCGCGCGCTTCGGCGAGATTGCCATCGGCGCGAATGGCCTGATCGTAATCGTTACCCGCGCCATCGAGATCGCCGAGCCTCTGCTTCGCGCGGGCACGGCCCGCGAGCGCGCGCGCCGAGCGCGGCTCACGATCAAGCGCAGTGTTGAAGAAGGTGATAGCTTCGGAAAACTCGCCACGGCGGACCATAATCTCGCCCATGAGCTGATGCGCCTCGCCGGCATCGGCGAGTTCTATCGAGCGGCGGAGAGCCGGTTCGGCAGCGTCGAGCTGGCCGCTGGCGAGGAGGATGCGGCCGCGGCCGAGCAACGCAGCGGGATTTTCGGTATCGAGATCTAGCGCGGAGCCGTAATCACGGAGCGCGGCAGTGACGTCTCCAGCTTCCTCCTGCGCACCACCGCGCGTGCTGAAAGCAACGGAGCGCTGGTCTGGCGTCAGCGACTGATCCTGCGCAGCGGCTGTACACGCCTCGATCTTGGCCTCGGCTTCTTCCGCGGCAAGGCAGCGCTCCGAAGAGGTGGCTTCTTGCGTGCGTTCGCAAGCTGCGACCGCCAAAGCCAGAACCGCGCCAGCAAGCCAGATATTGCGCATCCGCGCCCCTCCTCAACGTCAGCCTAGACCGTCCCGCGCGGGCGCGCCTAGGGTGCCACCACATAACAAGGGAGCGCGCGGTGGCCAATCTGTTCGACCTCACGGGTAAGAGTGCAATCGTCACAGGTTCCTCGCGCGGCATCGGCAAGCAGATCGCTTACCGCCTTGCGGAACACGGCGCCAACGTCGTGGTGTCGTCTCGCAAGCAGGACGCATGCGAAGCGGCGGTGGCGGAGATCAACGACAAAGTTGGACGGCGTGCGGCAATCGCGGTGGCGGCGAATATCGGCGCAAAGGAAGCGCTCCAGGAGCTCGTAGATCAAACCAACGCCGCGTTCGGCAAGATCGATATTTGCATCTGCAACGCCGCGTCCAATCCGTACTTCGGGCCAATGAGCGGGATCAGCGACGATCAGTTTTTGAAGATCTTGCAGAACAACGTGATTTCCAATCATTGGCTGATCAACATGTGCGCGCCGCAGATGCGCGCGCGAAAGGATGGCGCGATCATCATCATTTCGTCTGTCGGTGGATTGAAGGGTTCACCGGTGATCGGCGCTTACGACATTTCCAAGGCCGCTGACATGCAGCTCGCGCGCAATCTGGCGGTCGAGTTTGGCGCGGACAATGTTCGGGTGAATACGATCGCGCCGGGCCTGGTGCAGACGGATTTCGCCAAGGCGCTCTGGGAGAACCCGGAGATCCTAAAAGCGTCAACAGCGCGGGCGGCATTGAAGCGGATCGGTCAGCCAGATGAGATCGCGGGCATGGCCGTGCTGCTCGCCTCGCAAGCGGGCGCGTTCCTGACCGGACAGACGTTGATTATCGATGGCGGCGTAATGGCCGCTTGAGCCACTCACCAGCGTCAGCCTGAGCTTGTCGAAGGCGGCGTAATTTGGCTCCGACAAGTGTGCGTGGTGCCCCCTTCGACAAGCTCAGGGTGACGCCAACTCTGCGCAGCGGTGCTTAGATTGAACGAGAAGCGCTTAGAACGCGCCGATCACAGGCACGAGTGTCGATTTCAGCGCCTGCGCGCTGAACGGCTTGACGATGTACGTCGATGCGCCTTGGGCTTCCGCGCCTTCGGCGTTGTCGTTAGCGACCATGACGAATGGCGTCTGCGCGGTACGCTCTTCAGCGCGGACGCGTTGCAGAAATTCCATGCCTGTCATCGGGCTCATGTAGGAGTCCGAGATGACCAGGCCGTATTCCTTATTGCGCATCTTGGCCAAGGCGGCGGCGCCGTCATTGGCTTCGTCTATGTTGGTGAAACCGAGTTGGCGGAGCAGGTTTCGCATGATGCGGATCATGGTGTTGTAGTCATCCACGATCAAAATCGGCATCGTCATCGAAACGGACATGCGCCAGCCCCTCTTTCCCAGCGACCGGCTTTTGTTGTTCCAGAGAGGAAGGGCACACCGCCGGGCCAGGGTGCGATGACCCGGCGGTGAGACGTTTCCGGCTCTTAAGTGCGCCGTGTCGTAGGATCATGGATAGCAAAGAGACGAGAATTTTCGGTAAAACAGCACTTAAGTATGAATGAACGCGGGCGTGTTCGCGCGCGTCGTGGTTAGAGATTTGAAACGTATAGGCGCAGTTCTGGCGCAATCGCGAAAGACTTTGTGAACGAATGCCGAGCTTGGGCCCTACCTCAACAATTCCTAATGATGCGCGCGGCGCGGCGATCGCGCTTGGCAATTTCGATGGCGTTCACGTCGGTCACCAAGCTGTCATCGCGAGCGCGCGCGACGCCGCTGATGAACGGGGCGTTGCCTTAGGCGTGGCGGTTTTCGAACCGCACCCGCGGAAGTTCTTTAAGCCGGACACCCCTCCCTTTCGCCTTCAGAACACGCGGCAGCGCGCGCGCGCGCTGGGTGAACTCGGCGTTGAGGAAGTGTTTGAGATTGGCTTTGACGCGGGGCTCGCTGGCTCCTCGGATCGCGAATTCGCCGAGCGGGTGCTGCGGGATTTGCTCGGCATCGCGCATGTGAGTATCGGCGCCGATTTCGAGTTCGGCAGAGGCCGATGTGGCAACGCCGAGAGCCTGGCGCGGCTGGGCGGCGAAATCGGCTTCAGCGTCGAGGCCGTCGAACCCGTGGGCGGGAGCGCCAAGATCTCGTCAACCGGCATCCGCGAGGCGATCGCGAGCGGCGACATGGCGGCGGCGACGAAGATGCTGACGCGTCCCTGGGCGATTGAAGGCGAGGTGAAAAAGGGGTTTCAGCGCGGACGTACGCTTGGCTTTGCGACAGCGAACGTAGCGCTCGGCGACTATACTCGCCCTCGTCTAGGCGTTTACGCAGTACGGGTCGATGTTGGCGACGGCGCGCTGTTGCCAGGCGTTGCGAGTGTTGGCCTCAACCCGACTGTGGGTACATTACCCGAGCCACTGCTTGAGGCGCATCTGTTCGACTTCAGCGGTGACCTCTATGGGCAGACGATCGAAGTCGAACTGATCGCGTTCCTTCGCGACGAGGCGCATTTCGCCTCGCTTGGCGAGTTAAAGCGGCAGATGACGCAGGACGTAATCGATGCGCGGCGGGCGCTGATTGGCGCTTAGGCTGGCTTCGCCGTCGCCTTAACTTCGGCCTCACCCTCGAGCACCACTTTGTCACCGACGCGGCATTCGCACTTCAGCTTCACGCGGCGGCCGCGTTCGATGAGTTCGATGACCTCAATGGTCGTATCGACGGCGGCGCCGATCATCACCGGCGCGCGGAAGCTGAGCGTCTGCGAGATGTAGATGGAACCCGGACCTGGGAGACGCGTAGCGATGGCGGCTGAGACGAAGCTCGCAGTGAAGACGCCGTGCGCGATGCAGCCGCCGAACGGGGTCGTTGCGGCGTAGGCGTCATCAAGATGGATCGGGTTGTGATCGCCGCTGATCTCGGCGAAGGCAGCGACCTTCTCCTTGGTGACGACGTGGCGTGTCGTCTCACGCATGCCGACGCGAAGGTCTTCGAAATAGATGGTTTGCATATCGCTCATGGGGTTTCCGTTAGCGGCGGGCCTTGAAGAAGTCTTTGAGCAGTGTCGCCGCGGCCTCTGCTTCGATGCCGGCGGTGACTTTGGGTTTCCAGTGCGTCTGTGAATGATCCCAGACCTTGGCGCCCTGCTCAACGCCGCCGCTCTTGGGATCGCTCGCGCCGTAAACGACGCGGGCGATGCGGGCGTGGCTTATCGCGCTGGCGCACATGGCGCAGGGTTCGAGCGTCACATAGAGGGTGAGATCCGGCTTCAAGCGATAGTTACCCAACCGTTCGGCGGCCTGGCGGAGCGCGAGGATTTCGGCGTGGGCCGTTGGATCGTGCGCTTGGATCGGCGCGTTGGCGCCGGTTGCGATCACTTTGCCCTCCGCGTCAACGATCACACAACCGATCGGCGCCTCGCCGACCTCCGCCGCGGCGCGCGCAAGATCGAGCGCCTGGCGCATGAAGGCCTCGTCGCTCATGGGCGGCGGAGCTCCAGGAGATCGGCGACGACATCGCCCTTCGCGATGGTTTCGAATGTGCCGGGGACGATGGCCTCGCGGTACATCTTGCGAGCTTCGTCGTCTGAGTGGTCCATGCGGCTTTCCATGGCCTTCTTCCAGGCGTCTTCGTTGGGCCATTGGGCGTAGGCGATGTAGACGCCCTCTTCCTGTCTATGGAGACGCGACCCCCAACCGCCAAATTCGGCGGCGATGCGCTCGGTGCCGCGACGCCAGCCAGCCTCGAATTGCGCCTCAAGCCCTGGTACCACCTGCCACCTGTAGATCACTGCGAACATGGCCAAACCCTCTGAGTTCCCTTCTAGCCCGGAAGCCGAGCGCATTGCGAAGTTCCTCGCGCGTGCGGGCGTGTGCTCTCGCAGGGATGCGGAACGGCTGATCGCTGACGGCCGCGTGAAGCTGAACGGCAAGGTTCTGGATACGCCAGCAGTGAAGGTGACCGCGGCAGACATCGTGCTGGTCGATGGCCGCCAAGTGGGCGCCGCCGAGGCGACGCGGATGTGGCTCTACCACAAACCCTCCGGCCTGGTGACGACACACCGCGATCCCGCGGGACGGCCCACCGTGTTTCAGAATCTGCCCGACGACATGCCGCGCGTCATTTCCGTTGGCCGCCTCGATCTGACATCCGAGGGCCTCCTGCTACTAACCAATGATGGCGAGTTGGCGCGACGTCTGGAGCTGCCGGCGAATGGCTGGCTGCGGCGCTATCGGGCGCGCGCGTTTGGGCGCGTGAGCCAAGAAGAGCTGGATGCGCTCAGGAACGGGATCACCGTGGATGGCGTGCGCTATGGCTCGATCGACGCGAAGCTCGAACGCGGCGGCGGCGCCAATTCCTGGATTACGGTGAGCATCACCGAAGGCAAGAACCGCGAAGTAAGGCGGGTGCTCGATGCGCTTGGGCTGCGCGTGAACCGCTTGATCCGCACCTCGTACGGACCATTCCAGCTCGGCACGCTGCCGCCCGGCGCGGTGGAGGAAGTGCCGCGCCGCGTACTGAAAGCACAACTCGGCAAAGACGCGGTCTAGTGGCCGCCTAGGAAGCCTGGCATCGCGGGAACGATTCCGGGCCAAAGGATGTGGCCACCCTCCCACACCATCCGCGTACCGGCGAAGACAATGATGATAACGCCGACTACCGCGATCCAGCGATAGCGCTCGATCACGCGTGCAATGATCGATGCGGCGACACCCATCAAGATCACCGACAGGATCAGGCCAAACCACATAATCACTTCGTTGTGGCGCGACACCGCCGCCACCGCGAGCACGTTGTCGAGCGACATCGAAACGTCAGCGATGATGATCGTCATCAGTGCGCTCATGAACGTTTTCGGCTGCTTGCCGCCTGCGGCGATGGCCTCAGCGACGTGTTCGCCCGCTACTGGGTCGCCAACTTGGATAGGCTGGTGCTTGCTCAGATCGTCCCACATGCGCCACGCGACCCAATAGAGCAGCAAGCCGCCAGCGAGCAGCAGCCAGTTAATCTGCAGCAATTGTTGGGTCACCGTCGCGAAGACGATGCGCAGCACGAGCGCTATAAGGATGCCCCAGAAAATCGCGCGGCGGCGCTGGTCAGCTGGGAGCGCCGCAGCAGCGAGGCCCACGGCCACTGCATTGTCGCCTGCGAGCGCCAGGTCGATCAGAATGACCGAGAACAGTGCGGCGAGATTGGTGAGAGCGAGATCGGGGTTGAACAGGTCGGCAAAGTGGGCGGCCAGGGATTCCACGGTAATTCAACTCCGCCCGATTCAACCCCCTTCGCGGGGCCGCTCTTGTTCACGAACGCCAGCGCGGACGTCAAGCGCCCGGCGACCGTTCATGCATGCCAAATACCGCTAGCGATACTGGGAGCAGCTCTGTTCAACCGCGGCGCGGGTCTGCGCCACATGCGCGCGGGTGGATTGGGAGGCCTGGATACTCTGGCCCGAAAACTCCGCCGTCGCTATGGCCAGCTCCGCCGGGGGCAGCGCCTGCGCCATGCCGCCCGTCATGCATTCGCACCAATCATTTGAGCGGCTCTGCTGGCACGCAGAGCGGTAGGCGCGGCGGGCATCGCGAACAGCCTCATCGGACGCGACCGAGCGCGCATCCTCATAATTAGGCTCAGACGAAGCCTGCGACGCCTGCGAAAGTTGCGATGATTGTGTGTCGGCGGGTTGCCCTTCCGGACTGGCGCAAGAAACGACCGCAAACAGCGCCGCGATAGCCAATAGTCTCATGATCGACCTCCCACAGCTCGACCCTAGCTCAGAGTAGCGCCGAATGCAGCCAAAACCGAGTTGCGCCGGGTGACCGCTCGGGCGATGGAGCGCGCGTGAGAATTGTCGGAGGGACCTTCAAAGGGCGCGCGATCGCGGCGCCGCAGGGGCGAGACACGCGCCCCACCGCTGACCGCGCGCGAGAAAGCGTTTTCAACGTGTTGGCTCATGCGGATTGGTCGCCGGGTGTTGAAAACCGGCGGGTGCTGGACCTATTCGCGGGATCTGGTGCGCTGGGACTTGAGGCGATGTCGCGCGGGTCGGCGTTCGCCCTTTTCGTGGAGACCGACGCCGCCGCACGCGGCGTGATCCGCGACAACATCGAAGCGCTTGGCTTGTTCGGCAACACGCGCATACACCGCCGCGACGCCACCGACCTCGGCGTAAAACCGGCAGGCCTGGGTGATCCATTCGATCTTGTGTTTCTCGATCCGCCGTACGGCAAGAGCCTCGGCGAACGCGCGCTGGCCCGCCTCGGCGAAGGTGGATGGATCACCGCAGACGCGCTGATCGTGCTCGAAGTCGGAGCAGACGAGACGCCGCAGGTGACGGCGTTCGAGATACTGGATGAGCGCAGCTATGGCGCAGCTAAGGTTCTGTTCCTTAGACCGCGCTAAGCTTTCTTATGGCGTCGGCGCAGGCGTGATCTGCGGATTGACCTGGATTGCACGCTGACGCAGCTGCGGCGCCAGTTGCACGTCGTCACGCAGGTTGGTCCGGTATAGACGCTGGCAGCGCTGCAACAATTCCGCATCCGGCGCGGCCACGTCATGCTGCTCCTGAGCCTGACGCAAACGCTCGCACGCTTCGCGCGTCCGGCCTGAGCGGTCGAGCGCTCGCACGAGCTGCTGCGCGTCAGCGTCAATCACGTCGGCGGCGGCGGAGTTCGGCGCTGCTGCGGCCACCTGTTCGCGCGCCGTGTAGGCTTGCGAGAAGCGGGCGCTGGCGGCGGTGAAATCGCCACGAGCTTCAGCGATTTGGCCAAGCTCCGAGGCGACCGGCGCACGCAATTGCGGCGCGCTGAGCTGCGGCAGCGCCTGCTGCAGCTGCGCTTCGGCCTCGGCGGTGTTGCCAGCGTTTTGCGCTTCGACACCTTCTGAGACGTGCGCGGCGGCCTCTGCGTCGCCGGAGCGGTTCGTTCGTTGATACGACCGTGAGAGCATGCGCCAGACGGCAGGATCGCGCGAACGCAGGCTCGTCGCTTGTTCAAGCGCGCGTTGGCCCAACGGATTGTCGTTGGCTTCGCCAACCGAACCACAAATCAGATAGATTTGATCGCGCAGCGGATCGTCAGGATGTTCGCTGGCGTAAGTCCAGAGTGTTTGCATCGCAGCGTCGCGGCTGTTCGCTTGCGACATCTGTGCGACGGCTAGGCGCACCTGCGCATCCGGGTGCGCCGCAAGGGCGGTGAAAGCAGCGCGGAATGCTTCGCTGGCCGTGGCGTCGAACGAAGCCTCGCTCACCATGCCTTCCTCGACCATGGGCGCCATTTCCGAAGCTGCGCCAGGCGAAGGCGACCTGCCATCGGCGCTGGCGCTTTGAGTTTCTCCAAGCGCACCTGACTCCAGAATTTGCGCGAGCTGGATTGCTTGTTCTGGCGTCAGCTGGCCTTCCGCGAGCAAACGTAGAAGCTCAGCCCGCAAATCTGGCGGCGGCGGATCAGGGCGCACGAAATCGTTCACCACCCAAGCGATACCCGCAATGAGTGCGATAACCGTAAGCAACGAGACGATGCGGATACGTGTACCCAGGCGGCGGCGACGGCGTTCGATCTCGGAGGTGTTGACCTCGCGACCTGAAAGCTTGGCGCTCAACACTTCGACGAGCAGCTGCATCTGCGGCGCGTTCGCGCCACCGTTCCAGCGGGTGAAATCCTCAGCCTGGAAAGCGCCGAAGCCGAGTGGGATCTGCACGCTGTCGAGCATAACCGGCACAAGACGGCCCTCGTCACGCGCGCGACCGGCTTCGTCGCGAACAAAGGTCGAGTTGGTGGAGCTTTGCGTCCACACAACGATGACCGCCTTCGCGTCCTTCAGTTCTTTCTCGATGATGGCAGTGTAGTCCTGACCCGCCGCGAGCGAGCGATCCCACCAAACATTGAAGCCGCGCTGTTGCAGCGCTTCGGCGAGCGGCCGGACGCGATTGCGATCTTCGCTGGCGTAAGAAATGAAGATGTCCGCCATACGCGCACCCCTGCCACAGCGCGTTCTCGCGCCGACCTATGTGTCCCGATCCCTCTATTAGGCGCTCAGGAACGCGACGTGAAGATGACCGGGGTCACGGATGCGGGGGAAACGACGATTTATCGCCCGTTCCCAGACACTTAGAAGCACATGAAGAGTTTCGAACATGCACCGAAAATGAGCAGGCGTCGTGCTACGATCGAACTGGGAGGCACCAATGGACTCGACCCGCTTAAAGGCGCTGCAGGCGCCGCTCAAAGATAAATACCGGACGACGCCCGGCGATGCCCGCATCACGCTACGCGCCGAAGGGCGCCTGGGTGACAACATCAGCTGCTCCGTCGACACCGGGCGCGCGATGGCGGCTGCGGGATTACACCCTGCTAGCGGTGGCGATGGCAGCCTCCTCTGTTCGGGAGACATGTTGCTCGAGGCGCTGGTGGCATGCGCCGGAGTTACGCTGAATGCTGTCGCGACGGCGCTTGAAATCGACATCGGAGATTCCAAAGTCATCGCCGAAGGTGATCTTGATTTTCGCGGCACGCTCGGCGTCGACAAGGCTGCGCCGGTGGGGTTCTCGGACATTCGCTTGCGATTTGTCCTCGGCACCGAGATCAGTGAAGACCAGAGCGCGACACTGCTGAAGCTCACCGAGCGCTATTGCGTGGTTCTGCAAACGCTAAGGACGCCAGCGGCGATCAGCGCGGAAATCTCATAGATCGATCTAGTCATGCACCGCACGCACACGCACGCGGACTGGCTGGTGGTCGGTGTTGCGAAAGCCGAGATCGATGCCGGTCACGCTTTCGACTGACACGTTCGGGGACACGATGAAGCCGTCGATGGTCGTGACATAGTTCTCGCCAGGCACGTACGGCTGATAATTCGTGCGCACGGATGGCACGCTTGTATCGGCGGCGATGCGCCAACCTTCAGGAAGCGCATCTTCCGGAAACGGGAAGAGCCAAAATAGAAAGCGCTCGTCGGTGGTGTTTGGAAAATCGGTGGGCGCCAAACGCAAATTCCAGTCGCCACCCAGCACTACGTGCTGCCCTCTTCTGTATTCTTGCTCGGCCCAGGCCAGCAGTTCACGCAATTGCCGCGTACGCACGGCCGCATCCGGATCGAAGGCCGCGAGATGAACGCTCGCTACCGTCCAACCGTTCTCGGCGCCCTCGATCGGAATACGCGCGACCACCGACGCATAACGTCGCTTCACGCCAAAGATACTCGCGTCTTCCGCTGGCAACGCAACGACGTCGGCGTCTTCGAGTCTGAGCGTGGAATAGATCCCCTGACCATGCGTCATCGCCAAAGGCCACGGCATAAGCCGCGTCTTGAAGTCGGCAAAGAAGACGCTGTCGCGTCCGGTCAATACGCTATCGACACGCGCCTTGAGGTCGACCCAGTAATTCACCGGTCCGCCGCGGGCGAGCTCCTGGAACAGGATCACCTGATTGGCGTCGCCGCCGTCAGAGATAAGGCGCTCGATCGCAGTCACATTGTCACGCACCGCCGTGCGGGATGGAGGAAAGTAGTGCGTGCCGCCGTCGGCGACGAAATCGCTCTCCTGCCCAAGGCCGCCATAGCCCAAATTCCAGATCATCAGATCGAGTGTCTCACCGGCCGCGGGATTGGCTTCAGAGCGGCGCACTTCTAGATCGCGCGCAGAAGCAATGGCGTTACCGTTCAGCACGACGAACGCACCCACATAGAGAGCGACGGCAACGGCGAGCACACCGAGCGCGATGAGCCGAACACGCATCTCACGCCTCCACCTGCCGCTCGCCGCGGCCAGAAATGCGGTCCAAAGTCAGCTGAATTGCTGCTGCAAATAACGCCAGCCCCGAGCCTTCGCCGCCGATTGCTTGGGCAAAGCCAAGCAGGTTCTTTGACCTGTTCAATTCCACGACCATCTCGTTGTAACGTTCCGACAGCTCCCACGCCCCGAGCGCCGCATCAGGGCGCGCGCCCTCCATACGTGACAGCGTGTCTTGGATCACGTCGGCGTAAGAGAGGAAATAACTGACGAAGCCGGCAATCAGAATGCCAGCGATTGCGATGGCGGTCAGGATGTGAGTCAAATCGACCGCGCCTTGCATGAAGGCGGAGCGGATTGGCGACAGCACGATCAGGATGTTCACCGCGAAGATCACCGCCGCGAAGATGAAAACCGGATTCATCTGATCCTGGAGAATATTCTGTGACAGCGCGATCTGGCCGATCGCGTCTTCCAAGTACGTTAGCGCGTGCCGGGCCGCATCGGTCGGATCGCCGGGCGCTTGCGCTGCAACGAGCGCTTGGCTGACGGAGTGGGAGATGACTTCGGCTTGGCCGTTAAAGACCTGCTGGTCGTGAGCGAATTCAACTGCCAGCAAGCCAAGAACACCGATTCCGCCCGCAAACAGCAGTGCTGAATAGATCGCGTAGGGCACGTAGGCTGAGGCAAGCCGCGCGAGGTAGGCGGCGTCCTTGCCGTCGCGCTTTGCGCCGGCGACGACGCTCAGCGAGTAGAAAAGCACAATCAGGCCGACTGCGACCAGAACTCCAAGCGCCGCCGACCAATACGGAAGGATCACATCATCGATGATGGAGACGTCGGTGAAACTCCGCACCGTTGCAACGACGCCTGCGCAAGCGGTGAACATGGTCCACTCGCCCCAAAATCCTGAGACGCGGCGCGGCCGGCCAGGCCCTCCCAGTTGAATCGAATGTCGCTCAACCCAGACTGGGCCAGCGAGCGCGTAGCCAACGAGCAATAAGACCACGCCGACGGCGTAGGCGACCGTCAGGGCTGTGAGATCAAGTACCAAGTTCCCTCGCAGCGCCCACTATCAGGGATGAGCGAGGACGAACGCAAGCTTTGACCGACAGGTGTTCTCGCGCGCAGTTCACCGCTCGATGAACAGCGCGGCTGGGTGCTCCAGCAGACCCTTTACCCGCTGGATGAAGGCTGCCGCATCGTAGCCGTCGACGACGCGGTGATCGAAGGACGAGCTGAGGTTCATCATCTTGCGGACGACGATCTGGCCGTTCTTTACCACCGGGCGTTCGACGAGCTTGTTCACGCCGATGATCGCGACTTCCGGGTGATTTATCACCGGCGTTGTCACGATGCCGCCGAGAGCGCCGAGCGAGGTGATGGTGATGGTCGAGCCGGAGAGCTCGTCCTTGCCGGCGCTGTTGTTGCGGACGGCGTTGGCGAGGCGCGAGACTTCGAGTGCGGCGGACCAAACGTCCAACGCTTCGACGTGGCGCACGACCGGCACGATGAGGCCGTTATCGGTTTGCGTGGCGATGCCAATATCGACGTTCTCGTGGCGATAGACGACGCCCTGCTCGTCATCGTAGCGGGCGTTGATCTGCGGGAAGTCAGGCAGCGCCAGCACAAGCGCGCGCATCAGAAACGGAAGCATGGTGAGCTTCGGCTGATCGTTGCGCTTGGTGGCATTCAGGTGCGCGCGGAGTTCTTCGAGTTCGGTGAGATCGGCCTCTTCGACATAGGCGAAGTGCGGGATGCGGCGCTTGGCGTCCTGCATCTTCTCCGCGATCTTGCGGCGAAGGCCGATGACTTTAACCGGCTCGATGCCGTTGCGCTCAGCGAGCGCCGAGCCTGCGCTCCGATGCGCGCCAACGGCGGGGACGAGCACAGCGTCGAGATCCTCGTGGGTGATGCGACCTTCGGGACCGGTGCCCCGCACTTGACCCAGGTCGATGCCCAGCTTTTGCGCGCGCGCGCGCACGGCGGGCGAAGCTTGCGCTTGGCTCCATTCGTGGACGGACGCGTCCCGCGGCGCGGGCTTGGCAACGGCTTGCGCAGCAGCCGGCTTTGCTTTCGGCGCAGCGGCGCCGGGCATCGCAGCGGCCGGCACCGAAGTCGCCTTCGGCGCGGAGCCTTGCATCGCGGCTTGCACTTGATCTTCCGACCACGTGGCGCCGGCTTGCGCTTTGATCTTTGGCTTTGGCGCTGAGCCGTTGGCTTGCGGCGCAGGCGGCGGTGGCGGCGCTTTCGGTTCTTGCTTCGACGGAGCCGGTGCCGCGGCGGCGGGTTCGTCCTCGCCCTCGCCTTCAGTTTCGAACACAACGATAGCGCCGCCAACGGGCGCCATGTCGCCGGGTTCGCCGTTGAGCGAGACGATCTTGCCGGCGACGGGAGATGTCATCTCCACCGTCGCCTTGTCCGTCATCACATCAACGAGCGGCGCGTCTTCCTTGACCACATCGCCCACGCGCACGTGCCACGCGACGATCTCGGCTTCGGCAGTGCCTTCACCCACGTCAGGAAGTTTGAAAACGAACTGGCCCACCTCAGGACTCCAAAACGCGGCGCAACGCCTTGATTATGCGCGGCGGTGTCGGGAAATACTCCCATTCGAGGGAGTGTGGATACGGCGTGTCGTAGCCCGTCACGCGCTGAATTGGCGCTTCGAGTTTATAGAAGCAACGCTCCTGCACCAGCGCGCTAAGTTCAGCGCCGTAGCCAGAGGTTCGCGTAGCTTCGTGGACGATCACGCACCGGCCAGTCTTTTCGACGGAGGCTTCAATGGCTTCGATGTCCACTGGCACGAGCGTCCGTAGATCGATGACTTCGGCGTCGATGCCAGCTTCCTCGGCGGCGGCGAGTGCGACGTGCACCATGGTGCCGTAGGCGAGCACGGTGACGGCTTCGCCTTCGCGCACGATGTTCGCCTTGCCGAGCGGGATTTTGTAGTAGCTATCCGGCACTTCGCTGGCCGGATGCTTCGACCACGGCGACACTTGGCGATCGTGGAAGCCGTCGAACGGGCCGTTATAGATACGCTTAGGCTCCATGAAGATGACCGGGTCGTCGTCTTCGATGCAGGAGATGAGCAGGCCCTTCGCGTCATAGGGCGTTGACGGGATCACCGTCTTCAAGCCCGCGACGTGGGTGAAGAGCGCTTCTGGCGACTGGCTGTGGGTTTGGCCGCCGCGGATGCCGCCGCCATAGGGCATGCGGACGGTTAGCGGCGAGGTGAAGTCGCCGGCGGAGCGATAGCGCAGGCGCGCGGCCTCTGAGACGAGCTGATCGTACGCGGGATACATATAGTCCGCGAATTGGATCTCGATCACCGGGCGCAAGCCGTAGGCGGCCATGCCGATGGCGACGCCGGCGATGCCGTTCTCGTTGATCGGCGCATCGAAGCAGCGTTTGGCGCCGTACTTCTTCTGCAGATGTTCGGTGACTTTAAAGACGCCGCCGAAATAGCCGACGTCTTCGCCGAAGGTGAGCACGTTGGGATCGCGCTCCATCATGTTGTCGAGCGCCGAGTTGAGCGCTTGGATCATGGTCATGCTGGCCATGGGCGTTACGCTTCCCCCGCTTCGTCGCGTTGCTCACGGAGATGCCATGGCATTTCCTTGTAGACATCTTCAAACATGCTCTCGCGCGAGTGCGCGGCGCCGGGGCCGAGCACGCCGACCTTCTCCGCTTCGCGGCCGGTGGCGCGGACAGTTTCGATCGCCTCCTCCTGCGCTTGACGATGCTGCTCTTCCGACCATTCGCCGAGCGAGACCAAGTGATCGCGCAAGCGTTCGATCGGATCGCCGAGCGGCCATTGCCGACCCTCGTCAGCGGGGCGATAGCGCGCCGGATCGTCCGACGTGGAATGCGGGCCGCCGCGATAGGTGAAGAGCTCGATCATCGTCGGGCCAAGATTGAGACGGGCGCGTTCGGCTGCCCATTGAGTTACGGCGTAGACGGCGAGGAAGTCGTTCCCATCGACGCGGAGCGGCGGCATGCCGTAGCCCACGGCGCGCGCGGCGAAGGTGGTGTTCTCACCGCCGGCAATGCCTTGGAACGATGAGATCGCCCACTGATTGTTGACGACGTTGATGATCACCGGCGCGCGATAGACGGCGGCGAACGTCATCGCCGCGTGGAAATCGCCTTCGGCGGTCGAGCCATCGCCCAACCATGTCGCGGCGATGCGGCCATCGTTTGAATAAGCAGACGCCATCGCCCAGCCGACAGCTTGCGGCACTTGCGTGGCGAGATTGCCCGAGATCGTGAAGAAGCCGTCCTTCTTCGATGAGTACATGACCGGCAGCTGCCGGCCCTTCATCGGATCGCGCGCGTTCGAGTAGATCTGGTGCATCATGTCGACGAGCGGATAACCACGCGCGATGAGGATGCCCTGCTGGCGATAGGACGGGAAACACATGTCGTCGACCGAAAGCGCCATGGCTTGCGCGATCGAGATCGCCTCTTCGCCGAGCGACTGCATGTAGAAGCTGGTTTTGCCTTGGCGCTGCGCGCGGTGCATGCGCTCGTCGTAGGCGCGCAACAGCAACATGTTCTTCAGGCCACGGCGCAGATCTTCAGCCGAAATACTGGGCGTCCACGGGCCGAGCGCGTTGCCTTCCATGTCGAGCACGCGGATGAGGCCATACGCGTAATCGCGCATCTCGACGGCGGCTTCGTCGACGTCCGGCTTCGGCGTTGCGCCCGGTTCGGGGAACGACCAGCCACTGAAGTCGGGCTTATCGCCCGGACGCGCGCGCGGCTTCGGGATGTGCAGGTCGAGCGCGTTCGGCTTGCGGCTCATGTCGTCCATTACCCTTTTCTCGCGGCGGCTAGCTTTTCGCGGACGATACGATCTGCGGCGGCTTGCGGCGTGATGCTCTCGCTCTTGGCGATATCCAACACGCGCATAACGCGCGGAGCAATGGCGCGAACGCGAGCTTCAACGACATCGGCGGCCTCGCCCAAATATTCGGCGGAGACATTGATGATGCCGCCGGCATTGACGACGTAGTCGGGCGCATAGGTGATGCCGCGGTCGATGAGGCGCTGGCCATCCGCCTCGGTGGCGAGCTGGTTGTTCGCCGCGCCGCAAATGATCGGCGCGCCAAGTTCGGGTATCGTCTTGGGATTCAGGCCCGCGCCCAAGGCGCACGGCGAAAACACATCGGCTTTCACCGCGTGGATTTGATCCACGGGCGCGATCTCGACGCCGAGAGCTTCGGCGCGCTGCAGATTGGCCTTGTTCACGTCGGCCACGACTAGCTTGGCGCCTTCCTCTGACAAGAGCTTGCAGAGGTTGAAGCCGACATTGCCAACGCCCTGCACAGCAATCGTACGCCCCTGCACAGATCCGGCGAGCAACGCCTTGATCGAAACGAACGTGCCGAGCGCAGTCATCGGCGAAGGATCTCCCCCAGCCTGACCATGTTCTTTGGGAAGCCCTGCGACGTAGGACGTGCGGCCCGCGATGGCGCGCATGTCAGCAACCGACGCGCCGACATCTTCTGCGGTGATGTAGCGGCCGTTGAGCGCTTCCACGGCTTCCCCGAATTTTTGGAAGGCATCCACACGATCGGTGTTGATGCGGTAGATCACGGCCTTGCCGCCGCCGAGCGGCAGGTCGGCCATGGCGTTCTTGTAGGTCATGCCGCGCGAGAGACGCAGCGCATCGGTCAGCGCATCGTCAGCGCTGTCGTAGTCCCAGATGCGGCAACCACCAGCGGCGGGGCCGACGGCGGTTGAGTGGATGGCGATGATCCCGGCGAAGCCTTGCGCTTCGCCGCCAACGAATACGACATCCTCGTGATTGTTGAACGAGGGATTGGTCTTCGGGTCCATCATTGGATCGGTTCATCCAGCAAGAGTTGGCGTGCAAAGCGGCCAGGAGGCGAGCCGAACGCCAGCACGCCGTCGTGGTAGGCCTTCAGATTGAACGCGGCGCCTAGTTTTTCACGCGCCGCGGCTCGGGTTTCGAGATGTTCTTGGAACCCCACGAAATAGGTCGAGAGCTGCGTCACGGAAAGCTGCGCGCGGCGCCATTTGCCGGCGGCTTCACGCTCTTCCTGGAAGGCGGTCTGCGTCAGGAAGGTCATCATCTCTTCTTGCGTCATGCCATCGACGTGAATGGCTTGATCGATGATGGAATTGGTGATGGTGCGCAGCTGCACTTTGAGTTGGCTGAGGCGATAGAGTGGATCGTTGGCGCGGAAGCCGCTCTCGATCATCATCTCCTCGGCGTAAACGGCCCAGCCTTCCACGAACGAACCGGAGCCAAGTACGGCGCGGAGTGTCGAGGGATAGCGGTTCGAGTGGAATATCTGCACGTAGTGGCCAGGCATGGCTTCGTGCACGGCGATGTCGAGTGTAGCGCGGTTATTGTACTCGCGCAGGAACGATGTCGCCTGCTCGTCCGACCAATCGTCCGGCACCGGCGAGACGGCGTAGAAGGTATCGAGGTGGCGCTCGAGCGGGCCAGGCGAGTCACAATACGCAACAGCGACGCCGCGCTGGAATTCCGGCATCAGGATAATGCGCACCGGTCCTTCCGGCAGCGTGATCAGATCATGCTGTTGCACGAACGCGCGCGCTTCCTCGGTGGCGGCGCGTGAGTATTCAACGAGCCCATCCCGCGCGGGCCGTTCGGCGGCGGCGAGATCGAGTGCAGCGCGGATCGCGGCTTGTTGCTGCTCTGGCGTCGGGCTGTCCGGTGTCGCCGGCGCATCGGCGCGGCCAGCGAGCGCGAGCTTCGAGACGCGGTACATTTCGTGGCGAACGCTGGCGACCGCAGCGTCCGCGCGCTGGCGAATGTCTTGGCGCGAGAGGTTCGAGAGCAGCGTGAAGCCGAGCTGGGTGTCGAACACTTCGGCGCCGGCGCGGAAGTCGGCTTGCGCGGCCGGTACGAGCGTGCCCGTGATCCATTCCTGATGCTCATCGACAGCGGCGTTGAACGCTTCGATCGCGCGTTCGAGTCGGCGTTGCTTCGAAGCTGAGAGCACACTCTTGTTCGGCTCGATCATGCCGGTGACGATTGAATTGAGACCTGGGTTTTGCGCGGCGTAGGTGGCGGCGTGCGGAACCGGCACGCGCGCCGGCTGCAATTCCTCACGCGTTTGGCGCAGCAACGTCGGAATCTTTTCCAGTCTATAGATTGCGCTTTCCATGCGCTGCGGCAGCGGCGCGAACTCGCGCGCCATCAGGCTGTAGAGCGCCCCACCTGCTAGCGATTGATAACCGAGCGGATTCCACGCCCAGGTCTGCCACTCCTCGGTTTGCCAGATTTGCGCGCGCAGCGAATTTCCAAGGATCGCGTAGTCGACCTGATTGGCGCGTGAGAGCTGGGTTTTGTCGATGGCTTCGAGTTGGCGGAGCGTCTCACGGGTGAAGCGGAGACCGGCATTGCGGCCAGCAGCGCTGACATCATCGATGTTTCGGTCGAAGCGGTGATCGCCGGTTGAGGTCGCGCTGACGGGCGAGAGACGCAGCGACCGATCGAGCCAGCGGCGGCCCAGCGCTTCGAAAGCACGGTCGGCACGGCTTGGGGTTTGCGCAAATGCGTCAGCGCCCATCAGCGGGACGAGCACGGTTGATCCGAGTGCGAGAACGACCCGGCGGCGCGATGTTTTCATGTGGACGCTTCGCTCCCTTAGCGGCGATTGCGGGCCAGCGTCCGAGCGCCGGTCCGTTGATTTGCGGCGGAAAATACTCAGGCGCGGATTCTTGGCAACGATCGCTTACTTAGCGGAAATTCGTTGCCGCCAAATATTATTTATAGGGTTCAAACACCCCTACAATATGTCATTCACGCAAAAATCATGCTGCCGCAGTGCAGCAAGAGCGCTTAGCTGATCTGGCGCCATGAATAATCGGCGCCGATGCGTCCGAAGGCGTGATCCCAAGCGGTGCGGACTTCGTCCTCCGTCACGTTGTGATCGCGGCCGTGGGCGACGAAGTAGACGTCGAACGCAACGCCCTCAGCCGACGGACCAAACTGGCGCTCCACGACATCGCCAAGCTGATCCTCAGCGCCGGAATAAATGCTGTAGAGTGGCGAGTTCTGGCGCATGTCTGACACCAGGATGAGGCGGCGGTGGCGGACGCTGGCGTTGAAATCGTCACTGCCAAGCCAACGGTGCACGTACTCAACGATCGGACTGGTGCGCGCCTCTGACGGCTCACGCACTTGCTCAACCACACGGTCGGCGGCGCCGACGAAGCGCTCCTCGAAGTCACGCGTCGTGTAGCGGCGACCGCGATAGAGATCGGACCAGAAGGTCGGCTCGCCAGGATTGCAGATCGAGAACAATGGATGCACCGATTGGTTGGCGTCGAGCGAGACGATCGAGAACTTCTCGTACTGATCCGTGTCGCGCTGAGCGTTCTCAATCAGCTGCGTGAGCGCCGATCCCATGGCCTGCGTCCAGCGATCGGTGCGATCGATGATGACGACCGTATGACCCGCAAGCGGGCGATTGGTTGGGCAGAGCGTCGCCGCATCAAGCTCGGCGGGACGCAGCACCCATACGCTGAGGCTCAGCAGCAGCATCGTGAACAGCACGCCTGCAGTAAAGCCCGCATAGCGGCGGTTGGCGGCGTCGCGGTCACGGCGCATCTATCGTGACCTCCGGCGGTGACGGAAAGAGACCGCCTCGACAGGCGTCTCATCCGCCTCCTCTTCGTCGCCCTCGACCTCCAACTCTAGCGCTTGCGGACGCTTCACGTCGGCAAACTCTCCGCGCACGGCGATTGTTGCGGTGTTCTCGATGTTCTTGAGGAACGGCGTGAGTTCATCGTCGTAGAATGAGTGGTACTCCGCCTCGAGTTGCGCGCGGGCGCCGGCGAGCTGACTCTTGCAGGCCGTGATGTTGGCAGTGGCGCGACCAAAGGCTGTGGTTAGCGTTTCAATGATTTCGGCGGATGACGGCGGCTCGGCGTCATCAAAGGCGTCGCGATCGAAGTAGGCGGGCGCGCGCGTGTCGCGCGCTTCGCGGTTGGCATCGCGATAGATCTCGATGGCGTCACGGCCTTGGGTGAGTATTTCGGCGGCTGTGTAGTCCCAGATCGCCGCGTTATCCTGCGTGCGCGCGATCGCCTGCCTCAATGCCGCCACCGCGCTTGTGCTGGTGACGGACACCTCATTCAGCAATCGATCGGCGTCGGCCTTGGCGACGTCGACATCCTCGGCCAGGCGCTGCGCAATGTCCTGGCTGCGCTCACGCGCCTCTTCCATGCGCCGATGGCGCGGGCCGTAGCCCGGATATGGATCATCCCAGTGGGCGCCGCGCGCAATGGCAAAGATGCCAATCAGCAACGCGATCACAAACAGCAGTAGCGATTCCAATTGCTGGAACGGCTGGAACGGCTGCGTCATTACCGAGGTGAGGATGTTATCGGGCACGGGCGCGTCGAGCGAGCTGTGCGAAAGCGCGTAGCGATAGTGCGCGATGTAGAATGCAAACAGCAGCAAGAGCGCAGTGCCCACCGCAAGCGCCGGCACCGCCCACAGCCGGTGCCGCGATCCGTTTCCATCGGCGCCGCGATAGTTGAGATAACGCCAAGGCCCCGCGCCCAGCAGCGATCCTGTGAGCACGACCAGGACCGAGATCATCAGCGCCGTCGACCAGCCTTGCACTAGCCCGCCCGGGCTCGCCTGCCCGATCATCCAACCATTGGCCGCGACTTCGACAATGAAGAGCAGCGCCAGCCAGAAAACTTTGCGCCAGAAGACGTTGTCGTAGCTCGGCTCCGTTTCGGTAAGCTGATGCTGGATGCGGAAGGCGCGGTAATCGCGATAGGCGCGCGCGTAGTCTGTCTGCGCCGAGTTGAGCTCAAGGCCGAGGGCGGCCTGGGCGCGGGCCTTGCGAGCGCGAAAATTGGTGAGGATCGTCTGCGGCTCGCCAGCCAGCGACTCCAAATCTTGCGGCAGTGTCGTGAAATCCTGCCCCGAGCCTACGCCGAGGATTTCGTTCGACTTCTGCGAGATTGCCCCCTCGACGCGGCTCACAATCATCGCCTCGACAGCGGACAAGCGGCTGTCCTCCGACGCCGGGATGTTCTTGGCGCCGTCGGCGGCGCCGCGTTCGCTAAGCTTCAGGTCAGACTCGAGGTCCGCGGCAGTGAACTTGGGAATGGCGCCCTCCATTCGCGTACTTGTTGCAGCGCTTGTGAACGCCGAGACGCGCGGGCGAGTTCCATACTTGTTGTTAGGCGGTTTCTAGGCGCTGGCCGCCGAGAAACATTGCGATGTCGCAATATCAACCGCGCTTCGGCTTCTTCTTCGCAGTATTTAGTGCGACAGCGGCGGCGATAAGCGCCTTAAACGCCTTCTCATTCAGCTTCTCGCCTTCGCGAAGGTCGATGGCGCGTCGCGTTCCGCCGTCTAGCCCTGCATTGAAGAGCCTTGCGGGATCCTTCAGTGCGGCGCCGCGGGCGAAAGTGAGTTTCACTTTGTCCTTATAAGTTTCGCCGGTGCAGATGATGCCGTCATGCGACCAGGTCGGGACACCGGCGGGATTGGTGGCTTTCTTCCACTTCGCCACTTCGATCGCTTCCGGATCGACCTCAACAATGAGCTCGCGGACGCGCGTGAGCATAACGCGTCGCCAATCGCCGGCCGCCGAGTTCTTGGCCGCCCTGGGCCCAGCGGTTTTCTTCTTCACAGCCATCACACGCTCCCCAAGGCGCGAGGCGCCGTTATGTATTCAACCGCCGCAACAACGGCGCCTCCAGCCGCGTAGGCCATGAGATCGTGCCAGTCGAACACGCCGCCCAGCACGATGCGCGCGAGTTGGTTGTCCGCAAGCCCCAAGAAGCCAAGCAGGCCCAAGGCCTGAGAAACCTCGACACCTAAGGCTACGGCTAGAGTCAGCGCGATCGCCTTCGCGAAGCCAAGCGGCGTCAGTGCGCGCAAGGATGCATAGACAAAGGCAACCGCCAGGACGTCGCCGACATAGGGCCGGACGAAGTCGTCGCGCACGAATAGTGCAATCAGCACCTCAATCGCGAACAAAGCGATCGCCGTCGCGCCATAGATGCCCCGCCGGCTCACATCCGTTGCCCCGGCAGTTTGCTCGCTTGCTTTACCCAAGCGACGAACTGCTTCTCGTCGAGAGCGCCCTCGTGGATGTCGTAATAGCGGACCCGCGGGTACTTCGATTTGCTCTCCGGCGGCGGCTTCAGATCAGCGCCGTCGAAGAAGGTCACCTTCACGTAGCGCGCAAAGATGTGAAAGCAGAGGAACCACCGGCCTTCCTCGACGCCGTAGAACGGCGAATTCCACTTCACCGCCTTCTTCACGCCAGGCACGATCTTCACCACCAGCGCGTCGATGCGCTTGGCAATCTCCTTCTGCCAGCCGGGCACGGCGGCGATATACGCCTTCACCGGCGCTTCGCCGTAGCCTTTGGCAATCTGCGGATTGCCGCCGGACAGAAGTTTCGGCTGCGCCGCCTTTTTCTTCGGCGCAGCTTTGGCTTTGGCGGCTTTCTTCGCTGTCTTCTTGACCACGCGATGCTCCTAGCTCGCCTTCCGGCGCGCCTTGGCGAGGTAAGGCTGGAAGAACATGTAGACCCCGGTGATCATCAGCAGAAAGAGCGGCGCTAAAGGCAGATAATAGATCCATTGCGCGGGCTGCTGGCCAAGGCCAAGCATGGCGAAGATCGCAGTGACGATCAGCATGAAAGCCAGCGACGTCCAACGATGAAACTGGCGAATGAATTTGCTCACGCGAAGCTCCCTCGCGGCGAATTGAATGAGATGGGCGTACATGGCGCTTAGCCTTGGACCATCTTCCAGCCATTGCCGGAGGGATCGCGGAAATTGGCGTCAACGCCGCCGAAGCGCGCGATCGGCTCTTGCGTAAACTCGACGCCCTTGGCGCGATATTCGTCGTACGCTTTGCGGCAATCTTCGACGACGAGCACCAGCGGTGGCATAGCGCCTTTGGCCACCATCTCGCGCATGGTCTGTGCGGTCGAGGCATCGAGCACAGGCTCCTGCGGCAGGAACAGGCCCAGCTCAAATCCCGGCTGGTTTGGGTGCTTCACAGTTAGCCAACGATAGGCGCCGTTGCGCGCGTCAGCATGCACCTCAAAGCCGAGCTTCTCATAGAACGCCAGCGCCTCGTCCTGGTCGTGCACGTAGAGGCCGACAACGCCGATACCCTTGCTCATTTCGTTTCCTCCGAAACATCGTTTGCTTCGGGATCGGTCTTATCGGCGGCCTCCCGGCGGCGCTTCTCCGAAACTGCGATCTTCAGGTCTGGGCGATAGGCGGCGCTAACGAAGCAGTGCGGAACCTGGTCCAACTGGTGCGCGCCAGCCTTTTCTCGCGCGCGCAGTTCGCTCGGGCTTTCCCCGGTGATGTCGCGGAAGACGCGGCCGAATGTGCCGAGGCTCGACCAGCCAGTCTGAAATGCGATGTCGATAATTGGCTGATCGGTGTCGCGCAGCAGCGCCTTGGCGCGCTCAATGCGACGCGTAAGCAGATAGCGATGCGGCGGGATGCCAAACGCATCCTTGAACGATCGCGCGAAGTGCGCCGCCGAGACGCCGCTCACCGACGCCAACCGCTCGACCGGCCATTCCTCTTCGGAGGCCCGGTCCATGCTGTCCTTGGCGCGCAGCAAGCGTCGCAGAAGTGCTGGGTCTTGGCCGGAGGGGGCGGGAGGCATGGCGCCACGATCCGGCGTGCCAGCCGGCGGCGTCAAGCGACGTAAGGTTCGCCCCAGCATTGGAGCAAATGGCGCGCCCTAAGAGATTCGAACTCCTGACCCCCAGATTCGTAGTCTGGTGCTCTATCCAGCTGAGCTAAGGGCGCGCGAAGGGGCGGTGCATAGCGCCCGACCGGGGCGCTGGCAAGGCGGGGTTAGCGGGTCTGGACCCCGGAAAACGCAAATTGCTCAGAGGCGCCTGCCGGGGGCTCGGTCTACTCAGGCCAGGTCGCGCCAGGCGCGGTGGGGCCCGACGCTTTCAGCTTCATAGACGCCGCGCGCGATGGCGCGGGATAGGCAATCAGCGGCCAGCGCGCCAAGGCGGGCGATTGAGAGCGCACGGGGTTCGGACAGCTCGTGCGCCGCGGTTGAGAGAGCAAACACTACGTCGCCATCGAATGGTGCGAACACGGGGCGCACGGCGCGTGCAAGCCCGGCGCTAGCCATTTGCGCGACACGCCTTGCTTCAGGGGGCGTGAGCGCTGCGTCGGTGGCGACACAGGCGATGGTGGTGTTTGCGCGCGGCTGCGGATTGAACTTTGCGCCGCCCCAATCTTCTGCATCGAAACTCTGCGCGACCGGCGCGACGGCGCCGAACTCGCCATTGATCTCAAACGGCTGCGCCCAGAACGCGCGCTGGTTAGGCAGCGTGGTCGACCCCCACGAGTTCACACACACGAGCGCAGCAACGGTGACACCGTTTTGACTCACAATACTTGCGCTGCCCTGCCCGCCCTTTAGCGCACCGGCAACGGCGCCAATGCCGGCGCCTGCATTGCCAAGCGGCACGCTCTTGCCGCGCGCGGCGTATGCTTTGCGGCCGAGCGCGTTATACGGCGGCACATCGCCCCAGGCCTTGGCGCCGCCATTGGCGAGATCGTAGAGGATCGCGGCTGGGATCACTGGCGAGCGCGGCACGCCCGGGAGATCGATGAGCGCAAAACCACGTCCCTCGGCGCCCATCGCCGCAGCGACACCGTCCGCAGCGGCAAGCCCATAGACGGAACCACCAGAGAGAACGAGCGCATCAATCGCGTCGACGAGATTTTCTGGCGCGAGAGCGTCAGTCTCGCGCGTGCCGGGGCCGCCGCCACGCACATCGACGCCGCACACTGCGCGCGTGTCCGGAACGACCACGGTGACGCCCGTCAGCGCATTCGCATCCTCGGCGCAGCCTATGGACAAACCGGCCACATCACTCAATGAATTGCTTGGGCCGGGACGCGCCATGGGCGTGCTCTTTCGCGTTAGAAATCACGCTGTTCGTAGGAAGCGGGCTGATGTTTGACAAGCAATCGTTGAAGCGCATCGCGGCGCCGCTGTTTGCGCTTGTGCTGGTTGCATGCGCATCGGGATCGATACCGGGCGCGACGCAGAACGCACCACGCGGCGAAGCCATGGCCGCAGCGGCGAACCCGCATGCGGTTGCGGCGGCGGTTGAGATCCTGAACGCCGGCGGCAGTGCGGTGGATGCCGCAATCGCCGCCGAACTGGTGCTTGGTTTGGTGGAGCCGCAATCGTCCGGCATTGGCGGCGGCGGCTTCCTCCTCTTTTACGACGCCGAGAGCGAACGCATCAGCGGTTATGACGGGCGCGAAGTGGCGCCAGCGGGCGCACGGGCAGATATGTTTCTCGACGCACGCGGTCAGCCAATGGCCTTCATGGATGCGCAAGCGAGCGGGCGCTCGATCGGCGTGCCGCTGCTCGTCTCAATGCTGAAACTCGCGCACGACGATCACGGTCGTTTACCGTGGGCGCGCCTGTTCGAGCCCGCGATCCAGCTCGCGGAAGAAGGCTTCGAGATATCGCCACGGCTTGCGGGGTTCATCGCTGCGGCCGGACAGCGCATGCGCTTGCGCGCCGATTTCGAAGCACGCGCATACTTCTTTGACAGGCGCGGCAATCCACTTCCGGCGGGCGCGCTGCTGCGCAATCCGGCTTATGCAGCGACATTGCGCGCGATCGCGGCGCAAGGCCCGAGCGCCCTTAGCGAAGGCCCGATTGCGGATAACATCGTAGCGACGGCACGGCGCAATCCGCGTGGCGGCACGCTTACTCTGGACGATCTTCGCGGCGCGCAGGCGCGGCGCATGGAGCCGGTCTGCGGCGCCTATCGCGTCTATCGCGTGTGCTCGACCAACGCGCCGAGCTCCGGCAACGCCATGATCGCACTGCTTGGCATGTATGAGCGCGCGCGGCCGCAGCCAGCGGGAGTGAACAGTGCGGACGATTGGGCGGCGTTCATGTGGGCGAGCCGCCTCGCTTACGCGGATCGCGATTATTACATGGCCGACGATAGCGTCGTCCCGGTGCCTACCATCGAATTGATCGCGCCGGACTATTTGGACGCGCGCGCCATGTTAATCGACGTCGCGCATGCGCCGGCAGGGCTAGTGAACCCAGGGGTACCGCCGGGCAGCGGCGATCTTTTCGAGCGCTGGGGCCGTGACACGGGCAATGACAACGGAACAACGCACGTGGTAATCGTTGACGCCTGGGGTGACGCGGTTTCGATGACAGCGACGGTCGAGAGCCTGTTTGGCTCGCAACGTATGACCAACGGCTTCTTACTCAACAATCAGCTCACCGATTTTTCGTTTCAGCCCAACTTGAATGGCCGGCCGGTGGCAAACGCGGTCGCCCCTGGCAAGCGGCCGCGTTCTTCAATGACTCCGACAATCATCCTCGATCGCAACGGCGACCTTGAATTGGTAGTCGGTTCGCCCGGCGGCTCGTCGATCATCGGCTACACCGCGCGCACCACGATCGGCATTCTCGACTGGAACCTGCCGGTGCAGGAGGCGATCAACGTCGGCAACGCGACGGCGCGATTCAACACGGTAGCAGCGGAAGTAAGCCGCTTTCCGCCTGGAATCGCGGATGCGCTAACCGCACGCGGGTGGCGGTTGGAGCAGACTGGAATAGGCGAAGTCAGTGGCCTGCATGCCATCCGCGTCCGCGCCGACGGCTCGCTTGAAGGCGGCGCCGATCCACGTCGCGAAGGCGTAGTGGCGCGCATTCCGGCGCCGAGCGCTGCGCCCGCACGCTAGCACTGAACGCAGCGAGCGCTAGGCCGCCGGCAGTGTGATGCGGAACGTCGCCCCTTCGGCGCCGGTGCGTGTCAGTTCTAGTTCGCCGCCCATGGAGCGGGTGAGTTCGCGGGCGATGGCCAGGCCGAGGCCTGTGCCGCCAGCCTCCGGCGCGGCTGAGACGAACGGCTCAAACAGACGGCCACGCAGATTGTCGCGCACGCCAGGGCCATGATCGACGACATCGATCTCGCAGCGCCCCTCCACACGCGCGGCGCGCACGATCAGCGTTTTATCGCGACGTGCGTGATCCTTCATCGCTTGCGCCGCGTTGCGGATCAGGTTGCCAAGTATGCGGTGGAGGTGATCGGGATCGGCAACACAAGCGACATTGGCTTCGATGTCAGCGCGGTATGTGACATCGGCGAAGCCGATCAGCGACTCCGCCGCCGCCTCTTCCGCTGCCTCCGCCACGTCGACGCGTTGAAGCACGGGCGGATCTTCGTC
The DNA here is from genome assembly GCA_041398305.1 of Hyphomonadaceae bacterium. Lineage (GTDB taxonomy): Bacteria > Pseudomonadota > Alphaproteobacteria > Caulobacterales > Aquidulcibacteraceae > Vitreimonas. The sequence continues at coordinate 48,528 of JAWKUZ010000013.1, read as the reverse complement.
GGCGCGGCCATACTTCAGCGTTGAAGCCGCGAGACCAGCGGCGCGGTCAATGGTGCGCTCAAGCCGCGGCGCCAGTTGGCGGACAGCCGGGTCTTCCGACTGAGCCAAACGGTCCGCCACCAATTGCGCAGTGGAAAGCATGTTGCGCAGATCGTGGCCAATGCGCGCCACGGCCGCGCCAAGAGCTGCTAGACGCTCATTTTGACGTAGCGAATTGCGTACTTGCTCGGCCATGTCAGCGGCGGCGCGCTGTGCCCGGCCGATCTCGTCGCCACGCTGGCTCCGCGGGAAGGCGATGGAGACGTCTTCAGGTTTGTCGCGAAAGCGCTCGATCGCTTCGGTAAGATCTCGCATGGGGCGCACGAATGCGGCGCTTAGCGCGAAGTAGATAAGCGCGCCCGCGGCGATGAGGATCAGCATTGACACGCGCGCAAAGCGCGTTGCGAACTGATCCACGGCGTCCTTGAGTGGCGCCTCGGTCAGCACGACCTCGACGAACTCGCCGCTCTCGAAACGCGGACGCGAGAGGACTCGTAAGACTCGCCCTGTCGGCGCGAAAAAGGTTTCGAGCGCCCAGCGGAAACGCTGCCAGCCACTGGCGCGCGTGTAATCGTAGATCACGAGTTGCTCGTCGTTCGGCGCTCCCGGCGCCTCCATGATCAGGACGCGTTCGCCCTCGCGTTGGATCGCCACACGTTGGACGCCGGAGTTGATCAGATCGAACTCCAAAGGCTGCGTAACCGTGTCGTCGTCGGGCGACACCTCAAGGGCGAGCGCGGCGATCTGCGCCAGATTGATGCGCTCTCGCAGCCAGCTTTCGTGGAAACCGGCCAAGGCCGGCGCGAAAACAAAAATCTCCCCGGCGATAACCGCCGCCGCCGTCAGTCCCAGCAGGCGCCCTGCAAGGCTGTCGACAAACTCCCGCGCGCGCCGCCAAGGGCCGCTGCGCTGCGCGGAATCGTCGGAACGGCTCATGTCCGCTCTGGCGTACCGCAAGCGCAGGGTTTTTGTCAGGCGCGGGGTCCGGTTTCGGAACCGAACCGCGAATTCACTCGGCGGGAACCCCGCCTCGGGGTTAGGCTGTGGATATCGCCGGTACGGGGAACATGTAGGCCACCGGCGGCTGAGAGACGCTGCACTCTCGCCTCCGTCCAATTGGAACCGTCCCAATGCAATCTCGCTCGAAACCGCCAAACGGGCGGGCGATCTGGTTTTTGGGGTCGCTTTGGGCGGTCGCCCTGGTGTTTCTCATCGTTAGGGCATTTGTCCCGGCCTGATCGCCTTGACGCTATCGGGGCCCTGGGGTAAGCCCCGCCCCTTCATTTTCCGGCCCGCTTCTCGGGCCCTTTAAGTATTGAGGCGTTGTCGTGAGCACCAAGCGGACCTACCAGCCGAGCCGGCTTGTTCGTAAGCGCCGCCATGGCTTCCGCGCCCGTATGGCCACCAAGGGCGGCCAAAAGGTGCTCTCGCGCCGCCGCGCCAAGGGCCGCAAGAAGCTCTCGGCCTAAGCGCCCCTGCCGGGCTAGAAGTCCGGCTCAATGACCTCCGGTCCACCTTTGCAACAACTGACTAAGCGCGCGCAGTTTCTATTTGTCCGCGCAGGCTTTCGCGCGTCCCGGCCTGGGGTGTTGGTAGAAGCGCGCCGGCGTGAGGCTGGCGGCGCGATTGGCGTGGGTTTCACCGCATCAAAGAAGGTCGGCGGCGCGGTAGAGCGAAACCGCGCCAAACGCCGACTGCGCGAGGCTGCTCGTCGCCTACTGCCAGAACATGGGCTTCCCGGTGTGGATTATGTCTTGGTGGCGCGGCAACAGACCCCATCTGCGCCATGGCCCGCTTTGCTTGACGATCTTGGAAACGCACTGATAAGGCTCCGCGCCGACCTGGAAGGCGCGAAACGCGCCAAAGCTCCCGCAAAATCAACCGAAAGCGACTGAACGAGATGCAGAATCCAGGCGGCGGCATGGGTCCGAACGAGACCCGCAACGTCATCCTCGCCATCGTGATCTCGCTCGGCATCATGCTGGGCTTCGAGTTCTTCTATAATGCGCCGAACCGCGAACGGCTCGCGGAGGCTCAGCGCGCGCAGGCTGAGCAACAAGCGCAGCTCGAAACGCCGGCCACAACAGAAGCCGGCGACAACACCGCATCCGCCCCGGCCGCCCCTTCAGGCGCTATCGTCTCGCGCGACCAAGCGCTCACAAGTTCCGCGGCGACGCGCGTCGTCATCGATACCGGTGAGGTCGATGGCTCGATCTCGCTGCAAGGCGCGCGCATCGACGACCTCAACCTGCGCAACTATCGCCAGACGCTCGAGCCCGACAGCCCGGAAGTGACGCTCCTGGCGCCGATCAACACGCAGTACGGTCACGACGCATTCTTCGGCTGGGAGCGGCAGACGGGCGACACCAGCACCGCGCTTTCAGATGCGCGCAGCCAATGGACAGCGCCCGAGGGCGCGCGGCTGACACCATCCTCGCCGGTGACACTGACGTTTGACGCTGGCGAGGGCCGCGTGATCGAGCGCAGGATCGAGATCGACGAACATTTCATGTTCACGATCACTGACACCATCCGCAACACATCTGGCGCGCCGCTCACGGTACGCCCGTTCGGCACGGTCCGCCGTGACGGCATGCCTGAAGATTACCGCAACAGCCCGATCGTCCACCAAGGCTTGATCGGCGCGTTTGGCCCCAACAACCGGCTTGAGCAGCGACGCTTCAAGGATGCGGACAATCACGCGCGCGATCGCGGCCGTGGTCGCAAGGGCGAAGACGAACGCATTATCGAAGCGCAAGGCACAGGCGGCTGGCTCGGCATCACCGATCACTATTGGCTTGCGGCAATCGTTCCCGCTCAAGACGAGCGCATATCGGCCTACTTCGACGGGCGCAGCGCCGATGGCCGCAACGATTATCTGGCTTCGTATCGCGGCTCGTGGCGCGAAGTGCCGGCAGGTGGCGAGATCAGTTACACGCAGCGCTTCTTCGCCGGCGCAAAGCGCTACGAATTACTACGCGACTATCAGCATGCTCGTGGCGACGCCGAGGGCAGCGTTCCAATTCCGCGCTTCGACGACGCTATCGACTGGGGCAACTTCTGGTTCTTGACACGTCCGTTCTTCGCGATGCTGCACTATTTCGGTCAGGTCTTCGCCGGCTGGGGCATCGTGTTTAATTTTGGCTTGGCGATCTTGGCGTCGACTGTCGTCATCAAGCTCTTCATGTTCCCGCTCGTCTATCAGTCCTTCAAGTCGATGGCGAAGATGCGCGGCCTACAACCGAAGATGAAGGAGCTCCAGGAGCGCTACGCGGCGGATAAGCAGCGTCAGCAGCAGGAAATCCTGAAGCTCTACCAGACAGAGAAGATCAACCCGGTGGCCGGCTGCGTGCCGATGCTGCTGCAGATTCCGGTATTCTACGCGCTCTATAAGACGCTCACCGTGACGATCGAAATGCGTCACGAGCCATTCGTGGGCTGGGTGCACGATCTCTCGGCGCAAGACCCGACCTCGTTGTTCAACCTGTTCGGCTTGCTGCCATTCGCGGTTCCGGCGTTCTTGATGATTGGCCTTTGGCCGATCCTCTACGGCGTCTCGATGTGGGCGTTGCAGGCGCTCTCGCCACCACCGACCGACCCGATGCAGGCGCAGATCTTCCGCTTCCTGCCGATCCTCTTCACCGTCATGTTCGCGGCGTTCCCAGCAGGTCTCGTCATCTACTGGACGTGGTCGAACACGCTCTCGATCCTGCAGCAGTATGTGATCATGCGCAGGCAAGGTGTGGAAACGCAGCTCGATAAGTTTCTAGCGAAGCGGTTGAAGCCAACCGCGGCGGAATAGAGATGACCCCCGAAGAAGAAGCGGAGCGCATCGAAGCGGGCCGCCTGCTCTTCGCGGGGCCGATCGAGTTTGAACGCGGCGTGCCGAGCATGGAGTTTCTGCCTGACGCGGGTGCGCCAGAGGTCGCGTTTGCGGGCCGCTCCAACGTCGGCAAGTCGTCGCTGATCAATGCGCTGACGGGACGTAACAAGCTGGCCCGCGCGTCGACGGAGCCCGGCCGCACGCGCGAGCTCAACTTCTTCCGCGTTGGCGATGATGTGCTGCGGCTCGTTGATTTGCCGGGCTACGGCTACGCGAAGGCGCCCAAAGGCGAGATCGGCCGCTGGACCAAACTCACGCGCGACTATCTACGCGGACGCCAAACGCTGAAGCGCGTCATCCTCCTCATCGACGGTCGCCACGGACTGAAGCCTGATGACAAGGATGTCATGGAGGCGCTCGATACAGCGGCGGTGACGTATCAATTGGTGCTCACCAAGGCCGACAAGGTGAAACCAACTGAAATCGCAGCACTAGCGAAAGCCACCAGCGCAGCGATCGCCAAGCGTCCGGCGGCGCATCCGGAGATTGTCGTGACCTCCAGCCAAACCGGGTTGGGGATTGATCTTCTGAGGGCTGAAATCGCGGCCTTGGCCTGAGAAGCGATACCGCTTAGGAACCGCGCGTGAATAAGCTTTCCAAGGATCATCTGGCGGCGCTGGAAGAGGGATTGGCCAAGGCCAAGACCCTCGCTGAAGCGCTGCCCTTCATTCAAATCTACGACCGCGAAACGGTTGTGGTGAAATATGGCGGTCACGCCATGGGCGACACAGAAACTGCCCGCAAATTCGCCGCAGACGTCGTCCTTTTGAAGCTTGTGGGCTTGCATCCTGTCGTCGTCCACGGCGGCGGGCCGCAGATCAGCCGCATGCTCGACCGGGCAGGCGTGAAATCGCAATTCGTGGATGGGCTGCGCGTGACTGATGCCGAGACCATGGAAGTCGCGGAGATGGTGCTCTCGGGCAGCGTCAACAAGGAACTCGCGCACCTGATCACTGCTGCGGGCCGCGAAGCTGACGTGCGCGGCGTCGGACTCTCAGGCAAGGATGCGCGCATCATCACGTGCGAAAAAGCCGTGCGCACGCGCAAGGATCCCGACAGCATGATCGAACAGGTTGTCGATCTTGGTTTCGTCGGCGAGCCTGTCGATGTCGATCCGACTTTGATCCAAGCGCTGATCAACGCGCCGGAAGACTACATTCCCGTCGTCGCGCCAATCGGCGTTGCCGAAGACGGGCGTACCTACAACATCAACGCCGACACCGCCGCTGGTGCGATCGCAAAGGCCCTCTCCGCGAAGCGCTTCCTATTGCTCTCGGATATTCCGGGCGTGTTGGATAAGGACGGCCATTTGATCCGCGAAATGTCAGTGGCCGACGCGCGCAAGCTGATCGAAGACGGCACCGCCACGGGCGGCATGATCCCGAAGCTTGAGACTTGCATCGCCGCTCTCGACCAGGGCGTCGAAGCCGCTGTCATTCTGGACGGGCGCACGCCGCACGTCTTGCTCATGGAATTGTTCACGGAGCACGGCGCTGGCACGCTTATTCACTAAAGGCGCCGCACTGGTTGCGATGATGGCCGCGGCTTCGCTGGCCGCGCTCGGCTTCGCCGGCAGCGCCGTTGCGCAGCAGCAGCAACGCACGCCGAACGGCTGGCAGATCTGCAACGAAACCACCTACGTGCTTGAGGCAGCGACAGCGCGCCCCGATGGTCGTTCAATCCAAGTGCAAGGTTGGACGCGGCTGCGGCCAGGTGAATGCCGGGTTGCGGTGAACGCACCCTTGGCGCGCGGCACGCACTATCTCTATGCACGCACCTCCTCCGCTCATCGCGGCGGACGCCAGCAATGGACTGGTGACGCGGTGCTCTGCGTCGATCCTGCGCGTCAGTTTCAAATCGAGAACCCGCCGCGCTGCACGGATACGTATGAAGGCCGTCGATTCCGCCGCGTTCAAATCAACAAGCGCGACAGCTGGCGGACCTCTTTCTCCGAAGCGAGCCAGTATTCGCAGGCGCGCGCCCGCCAACTCGGCCTTCAGCGTTTGCTTGAGGATGCCGGTTATGACGTCCGCGAAGGGCGCCGTGGCGTCGATCCGCGCCGTATCGCTCAAGCGATCGCGCAATTCCGCACCAGCGCCCGGCTGTCGCCGAACGCCACTCAGGACCAGCTGATCGACGCACTTGAAACCGCCGCTCGCCGCCGCGCCGGTCAAGTTGGCCTCACGCTCTGCAACCGCACCCGCGGCCGCGTGTGGACGGCGATTGCGCGCCGGCGTGGCGAAGGTTGGGAAAGCCGTGGCTGGTGGGCGCTCTCACCAAATGGCTGCGTCCGCACCATCGACGAAGAGCTGACCCAGGAAGTTTATTACGTCCACGCTTCGCTAGATTCGTCGCAAGGGCCGCGTTACCTCGCCGCTGGCGGCGAGGCCTTCTGCACAAGCCCCGCGCGCTTCGCGATCCTCGGCCGCGACCAGTGCGAGAGCCGCTATTATCAGACGACATTGTTCACCCGCATCGGCGCACGCAATCGCGATGGCCTCGTGGTGGATTTCGAAGAGCGAGATTTCCTTGAGCCGGGCATCACGCCGCGGGTGCTGACACCTGCCGCGGGCGACGAAGCCGATCGTGCACCGGCAGCGCCCGCGCGCCGCGGTCTAGATCCCCCAAGCGCACCTACTCAGGATCGCCCGGAATGAGTTTCGCGGGCATCCGCACTTGGGTTTTCGATCTCGACAATACGCTCTACCCGGCCCGCGCGCTCTACGACGAGATCGGCGAACGGATGACGAGCTACATCATGCGCGCCACCGGATTCGACCAAGCTGGTGCGCTTGAGATCCGCGAACGCTACTTCCACCAGTACGGCGCGACTGTCGTCGGCCTCATGCGCCACCACGACATCGATGCGCGCGACTTTCTGCTGGACGTGCACCAAGCCGATCATGCGGTGCTAGAGCCGGACGCCGAACTGCGCGCGCTGATCGAGGCGCTTCCCGGCCGACGCATTATCTTCACCAATGGCGGCGGCGGCCACGCCGAGCGCGTGCTGGGGAGCCTGAAACTGGACGGCCTGTTCGACACGGTGTTCGACATCGAAACCGCGGAGCTAACCCCAAAACCTCAACGCGCCTGTTACGAACGGCTGATGGCGCACTGCGGATTTGAAGCGGATGGCGCGATCCTGGTGGAAGACACGCTGCACAATCTCGAGCCGGCCCACGACATGGGTTTTGCGACGGCGCTCGTCGGCGTCGTCCATCCCGAGCCACGTCCACCCTACGTGGATCATTGGGCGCCGGATGTTAAAGCGCTGCTGCGCGCGGCGCTCTAGCTTATTGCTCGACAATGCGTCCATCGACGACGCGGAAACCACGCTCCGGATAGCGTCCGTGCTGGCGCCGGTAGATGTCGAGCGCCCGGATCATGACCTGCGTTTCGCGCTCTTGAGCAGCCTGGCGATCGGCCATGCGTTGCGGCAGTTCCGCGAGGAAACGTTCATATTCCGCGCGCATGAACGCATGCGCGCCTGCACCGAAGCGTTCGTCGACCTCCGCCGCAAAGCGTCCGCGCTCGGTCTGCCGTCCAGCGGGATCGGCGATGCTGCTGTAGGTGGTTGGCCAATCACCTTCGAGATTGCCGAAGCCGAGATTGATGCGGTCGTAGTCCCGGTAATCGCCTTGCTCTGAATTTGCGTAGGCTTCACGCAGCGCCGTGAGCCGCGCCTCGCCCTCATGCACCGATACACTGGTCAACAGCGATTGAAGTTGGAAGCTCTCTACGCTCCTGTCGAACGCCTGATCGATGACAAGCTCATAGGCGCGATCCGCCTCCCTCGCCTGCTCACCCTTCCAATAGAAAAACCCGCCGGCGACGCCAGCGCCCAGCACCAGCACGAAAAGCACCGTCACCAAGTCTTTCATGGCTCACCCCCAGCTTCACGGTAAGGCGTAGCCGGAGTCGCCGCAACGCTTGGCTTTGGCCCGCGAAACGCGCTAGCTCAGCGGCATGAACATCGACGAGATCAAAGCGGAAATCGAAGCCGGCTGGGAAAAGCGCGCGGAGCTTTCGCCGTCGCAGAAAATCGGCCAGGTCGGGGACGCGGTTTACGAGGCTCTGAGCTTGCTCGACAGCGGCCAAGCCCGCGTCGCCACGCGTGACTCTAACGGCCTATGGACAACACACGACTGGCTGAAGAAGGCCGTCCTGCTCTCCTTTCGGTTGTCGCCGAACATGCTGTTTCGCGAGGACAACGTCTCGCTGGCAGCGCTTCCGAACCACTGGGACAAGGTCTTTCTCAAGACCGCGGCGTGGGGCGCGAGCGAATTTGAGCAAGCGGGTTTTCGCAGCGTGCCAGGCGCCGTCGTTCGCCGTGGCAGCTTCATCGGTAAGAACGTCGTGCTGATGCCCTCGTTCGTGAATATCGGCGCTTATGTCGATGAAGGCACGATGGTCGACACCTGGGCGACCGTCGGCTCGTGCGCGCAGATCGGCAAGAACGTTCACATTTCCGGCGGCGCAGGCATTGGCGGCGTGTTGGAGCCTTTGCAGGCGAGTCCCACCATCATCGAAGACGGTTGCTTCATCGGGGCGCGTTCGGAAGTTGCAGAAGGCGTGATCGTGCGCGAAGGCGCCGTGCTGGCGATGGGCACCTTTATTAGCCAGTCGACCAAGATTATCGACCGCGCCAGCGGCGAAGTATTCCGCGGCGAAGTGCCTTCATACGCTGTGGTGGTTCCTGGCTCGTTGCCGGACCCGAAGGGCGGCCCGAGCCTCGCGTGCGTCGTGATCGTCAAACGTGTCGATGCACAGACGCGCGCGAAGACCGGTGTGAACGAGCTGCTCCGCGACTAACGGCCGGCGCGCAGCTCAACACTGATTGCAGAGCCATCAGCAGCGGTTTGCTGCCAAGTGTCGCCAACGTTCTTGCCGGCGGTGACGCTGGTGCATTGCGGGGCTTGGCCGTCCGGCGAGATCAGGCAAAGCTGATCGCCCTCGACGGTGAAATTGCCCGCCATTTGCGAACCGCCAGGCGCGGTGCCGGTGAAGGTGCCGTCGGCGTTGAAGAAGAAGAGCGCCTCAGAGCCGTTGGCGTAGGTCACGACAATTGTGTTGCCGTAGGAATTTTCCATCGTATCGGCCATGGCCGGCGTGGCGACCAAGGCGGCGCCCAGCGCCAACGCAGCAACAAACTTCTTCATTCTGTTTCCTCCACCAACTTCTTCTTCAAGCCGCTGCAGCTTTGCCGATGCGGACAGGTTTCGCGTAGCTGAGCCTACGCCAAATCCACTCTAGCGGCCCCATTTCGAACCGCGACAGCCAGAGCGGAGACCATATGAGCTGCAGCGCCCAGACGGCCAGCACAATGGCCCACAAAGTCAGCCGGTCAACCTCGCCCCACAGACCAAAGCCGCGGCCACCTCCCCAGAAGATCGTCGTCATGATCAGCGACTGCATGATGTAGTTGGTGAACGCCATACGGCCCACAGCGGCCAGTGGCTCGGTGAGAAGTTTGGCGCCAGCTTTGACCAAGAGAAAGAAGAGGCTTGCATAGCCGATCGAGATGAAGATCGAGAGGCCAGCGTTGGCGGCGACGCCTGCGCCAAGCATGTGAATGGTCTCGAACTGCAGGTTCCAGTTGATCAGCGCCTGATAGCCCACGAGCCCCAGCGACGCCGCGCCGATCAACACCATCGCGACATAGAGCCATACGGGCGCACGGCCACTCAAGAAGCCAACCTTGAACAGCGCCATGCCGATCAACATCACGGAGAAGGTGCGCGGTATTAGACCCAATACGCCATGGCCCACGAACTCCAGCCAGGTGCTGACGTTCTGCTGAACGCCGGAAACGAGACCACCCTGATAGGCGGCTTGAATACCCTCGAAATCCTCCCGCGACAGGGCAAAGACGGATTCGATCTGCTCAAGGATCGGTCCAAGCTGCTCTTGCGGCACCATCGACATCATGGGCCCGTTCATCGTCTGCATCCCGAATGAGAGCACATAGACAATGCCGCCGACGATGAAGAGCGTCGCCGGTTTCCAGGAGCGCGCGAACAGGACGAGGAATCCGACGAGCGAATAGTGGAACAGGATGTCGCCGTACCAGATCAAGAGGCCGTGGATGAGGCCGAAGATCATCAGCCAAAGCAAGCGCCGCCGCAGCACCGCGCCACGCGCCTTATCGCTGCGCTCGCCGCCGACGAGGTAGATGCTGGCGCCAAACAACATCGAAAAAAGCGTGATGCATTTGAACTCGAAGAAGGTGTGCATCACCCACCACGACCACATGGTATCGTCATTGACGGCGAGCGGCTCCGTCAGCGGGTTGACGGCAGCCTGCCAGGGCGCGGCGAAGTACGCCGCGTTGACCGCCAAAATGCCGAGCAACGCAAAGCCGCGCATGACGTCGAGGCTCTTGATCCGGCTCTGTTCCTGGACCGGCGCGACGTCGCTCATGCCTTCCCCCTTTTGCCTTGCCGCGCGTGCGGCTAGACCCTGCTCATGGACGCCCGCACTCTTACTGACCCGATCCCACTCGCCCAAGCCCTAATGCGACGGCCTTCCGTAACGCCCGACGAAGCTGGCGTGATGGATCTAGCGCAACAGAAGCTTGAAGCACTCGGGTTCCGCGTGAAGCGCTACAAGTTCGGCCTTGTCGATAATCTCTACGCGCGCTTCGGCAACGCGGCGCCGAACTTCTGCTTCGCAGGGCACCTTGATGTCGTGCCGCCCGGCGAAGGCTGGGCGAGCGATCCGTTTGCCGCGGAAATTCGTGACGGTTTGTTGTTTGGTCGCGGCGCGACTGACATGAAGACCGCCATCGCTTCGATGATCGCAGCGACAGAAAACTTCCTGAGCGGCGGCGCACCGAAAGGCTCGATCTCGTTTCTGCTGACATGCGATGAGGAAGGTCCTGCGATCGATGGCACCAAGCGCGTCTTGGAAGCGCTGGCCGCTGAAGGCGAAAAAATTGATCATTGCTTGGTCGGCGAACCGACAAGTGAGGCGCGCGTTGGCGATGTGATCAAGAATGGCCGCCGCGGCAGTTTGAACGTCGTGCTGACAATGGAAGGCAAACAAGGCCACGTCGCCTACCCGCACCGCGCGCGTAATCCGGTGACGCCGCTAGTGGAAGCGCTGGCGACGCTGAAGGCGCGAAAGCTGGATGATGGCGCGCCTGGGTTCGATCCATCGAACCTGGAAGTCACCAGCGTCGATGTTGGCAATGCGGCCCACAACGTTATTCCGCAGAAGGCGATGGCGAAGCTAAACATCCGTTTCAACACCAACCACACGGCTGAGACGCTGCTCGCGTGGATCGATGAAACCGCCAACGCGGCGGCGACGAAGGCTGGCGCCAAGTATTCACGTACTATCAGTTCGCAGAGCCTCGCATTCTACACCGATCCCGGCCCGTTCACGGATTTGCTGCGCGCTTCTGTTAAAGAGGCGTTCGGCATCGAGCCGGCGCTGACCACAACGGGTGGCACGTCTGACGCGCGCTACATCCGTCTCTATTGCCAAGTCGCCGAACTCGGCCTTCGCAACGAAACCGCTCACATGGTCGATGAACATTGCGCGGTAGATGACGTGCGCACGTTGGCTCGTTGCTACGAAGCGGTGTTGCGGCGCTACTTCGCGTCGTAATCGACGCGGATCAGATAGAGACCTTCGGCGGGCGCGACGGGCCCGCAGCGTGCACGGTCTGCGGCCGCGAGCACTTCGGCAAATCCGGCCACACTCATCTTACCGAGGCCAACCTCAACCAGCGTGCCGACCATCGAGCGCACTTGGCGATGCAAGAAGCTGCGTGCTTCGAAATGGAAGATCACCTGATCTCCAATCGCCTCCACCCACGCGAAGTCGAGCGTCTTCACCGGACTCTTGGCCTGACAATGACTATCGCGGAAGGTGGTGAAGTCGTGCTCGCCCAACAGACACTGCGCCGCGCGATCCATCTCGGCGACGTCAAGCGGGCGTCCAACGCGCCAGGCGCGGTTGGCATCGAGCGCCAGCGGCGCGCGGCGATTGATCACTTCGTAATTGTAGGCACGCTTAGTGGCATCGAAACGCGCATGGAATTCGGAGCTAACCGCTTCGGCATCCAAAATGGAAATTGGATGTGGCCGCAGATGCGCGTTCAGCGCCTCAACCAGCTTCCAGCCCTCAAATGGCCGCTCGATATCAACGTGCGCGACCTGGCCATACGCATGCACGCCTGAATCCGTGCGGCCCGCGCCGATCACGTCGCTACGCACGCCTGTCAGCTTTTCGACGGCGTCCTCTAATGCGCCCTGCACGCTCGGCGCTTGCGGCAAGCGTTGCCAGCCCTGAAAAGGTCCGCCGTCATACTCAATGGTGAGCTTGTAGCGCATCGCGCTCCTAGGCGCGCCGATACTCGAGCAACTGGCATGCGCGCGAGTCGCCCGCGCCCGGCGCACCGCCAGTAACTGCCAACAGCTTCATCGACGTGTCGGACGGATCCGACGGCTCCCACACGACGACATAGGTCGGCGTGCCTTCGGTGCAGAGGCCGGGCGAGCCAGCGGCTTCGGCCAAACGATAGACGAGCACCTGCGCTTCATTGACATCGAGCCCCAACAGCGCGCGCAATGTTTGCCCGCCAACTTGCGTCGCCGGCGAAATCGCGCCCGTCACCAGACCGCTGACATTGAGATTGTTGGCGCCGCGCAGCGTCAGCCGCTCCTGAATGTCGGCGTCCGCTGCGTCCGGAAATTCCTGCGTCACAGAAACCGTGAGTTCAGCGGAGACCGCACGCGCCGCGTCGTTGGCAGCGGCGTACGCGCGCGACGGTAGGCTTTCCGGCGCCGGCGTATCGAGCTGCGGCGCATCGCTAGACCCATCCGTGGAAGCAGATTGCTGATTGCAGCCCGCCACAGCCAGCGCCAAAGCAACCAAGGCAACGCGTAACATCATTACATATCCCTCTGGCGCCTATTTAGCCGCGCGCAAGGTCCGGCTCAAGCAAGCCGAGCGCCTGCGGGAACCGCTTGGCCGCGTAAAAACACATCTGCTGCAAGCGGGCCACGCCCTTCGCGCTGAACTGTGAGCAAACGCACGGCGCCGTCTCCACAGGCGATCAACAGATTGTCGTCCAACACTTCTCCTGGCGCGCCAGCGCCTTGACCGAGGCGTGAAAGCAACGCCTTGACACGCACGCCTTCCAGCTCAAACCAAGCGCCAGGCGCCGGTGAGAGACCACGAATCATGCAGTCGATCTCGCGCGCTGGACGGCTCCAGTCGATGCGGGTTTCGGCCGTCGTGATCTTGTGAGCGTACGTGACGCCATCTTCTACTTGCGGGGTTTCAGTGGTTTCGCCGCGTTCAAATTTCGCGAGCGTGTCGCGCATGAGCGCCGCACCGTTCACGGCCAAGCGGTCATGTAGTGTTTGTGTGGTGTCGTCGAATTCGATCGGCGTCTCGTAAGTCGCCAGAACAGCGCCAGTATCTAGCCCTTCCTCCATGCGCATCACTTGCACGCCTGTGACGCTATCGCCGGCCATGATCGCGCGCTGGATAGGCGCTGCGCCGCGCCAACGCGGCAGCAACGAACCGTGCAGGTTCAGCGCGCCACGCTTGGGTGCATCCAGAATTGGCTTCGGTAGGATCAGCCCGTACGCGACCACGATCGCCAAATCGAGATTGAGGGCAGCGAACGCTTCCTGCTCCGGCGCTTTTTTCAAACTCTTTGGGGTGCGGACTTCGATGCCGCGCTGGACGGCGAAGGCGTGAACCGGCGTCGGGCGCTCTTGCTTGCCGCGTCCCGCCGGGCGGGGCGGCTGCGAATAAACGCACGCAATGTCGTGCCCCGCATCAATCAACGCTTCCAACGTCGGAAGCGCAAAAGTGGGTGAGCCCATGAAAGCAATGCGGAGCGTCATTGCTCGCGGACATGCCTGATTTTGCGACAATTGCGCAACCGAAAGCGGGAACTTCGCCGCGTTGGTTCCAGTTTTTGAGGTATGAGCCCCGACGCTAGCTGTCCTGCCGCCCCCACCGAAGTCACCGCGCCATGGCGGCTGACGCCATCGCAATGGTGGTGCGTGCTGCAGGGCGTGGCGGCGACGGCTGAGCGCGCGAACCTGGCGCTGATTTCGGCCGGTGTTGCGTTTTTTGGATTGATGGCGGTGATCCCCGGGATTGCGGCTGTTGTGGCGTTTGTCGGCATCTTCGGTGACCCTGCATGGATCGGCCAACAGATCCGCGCCTTTGGCGGCGTTGCGCCCGATGCGGTGGTGACGATCATCCACGATCAAGTGATGCGCCTGCTTACTCAGAGTAGCGACGAGTTGGCGTGGGGCGCTTTGTTCAACCTTGTGCTGGCGCTGTGGAGCGCATTGCAGGGCACGCGCTGGGTGCTGATGGCGCTGACAGCGGTGAACCGCCGCGCAGAGAAGCGGCGCGCGCTCAGCCGCTACATCGCCGCGGGAATGTTCACGCTCTACGGCATCGGATTGAGCGTTGCGGCGATCGTGCTGATGGGCGTTGCGCCTTTGGCGTTGGCGTTCTTGCAGTTGCAGACTGGAGCGGAGGTCTTGCTGCTTGCGCTTCGCTGGCCAGTGCTGGGTGGGGCGGCGGTGGCGGTGGCGTTGATCCTTTATCGCTGGGGGCCGAGACGGCGGCCGCCGCCTTGGCGCTGGCTTTGGCCAGGCGCGATCATAACACCGATCTTGTGGCTGCTGGCTTCGAGCGCGCTAACTTTTGCACTGCGCGAGTTTCCAGGCTTTGGCGCAGCCTACGGCTCGCTCGCGAGCGTCGTCGCGCTGCTGCTCTGGCTTTATGTGACGGCGCTGGTGTTTCTGCTCGGCGGTGCGCTCAACGCGGAACTTGAGTTTTTCGCTCAAGGGAAACCAGCGACGCCGGTCTCCCTTGAAGAAACGATTGAGCCGGCGACCGCTCCGGACGGCAGTCCGAAGCGGGTGACGACGCGTTAGATCAACACACCATGCCGGTTTCGCGCTGCATGCCGGTGAGGAACGTGCGCAGTGCTTCCGCGAGTTCGCAGGCGGCGGCGTGGGCTTCGGCGCGATCGCCTTCCGGCAGCGCGTCGAGCAGTTCGCGGCAAACGTCTGAGTGCTCGACGTCGGCGTATTCGTGGACCTGGAAGAACTTCAGCGTGCTCTGCTCAGTCACGTCGTAGCGTTCAACCAGACCTTCGATCTTGGTCTTGGCGATCGCCGGCAATTGGCTTTCGTACGCATAGAGCGCACCGAGGCCCGAGGCGTAGGACTTGCGCGAGAGATTGCGGAACGCGTCAATCAGCACTTGCGTCTCGGCGTTCACCGAAACGGCGCGCACTTCGGCTTCGTCGGCGCCCATGCCGGCGGCGAAGTCGAGCCAGAGCTTCGCGTGATCGTCCTTGCCGGCTTCGATGCCCTCTTCCTCAGCGAGGTTTTCGGCCAGCAGACGGCGGCCCTTTGCGTCCGGGCAGTTCGAGTGAACGGCGCTAACGGCGCGCGGGAACGCATCGACGTGATGGAAGTACTGGCGGGCGTAGGCGCGCAGCGCGTCCTTGGTCAGCGTGCCCTCTTCCCAAGCTTGATAGAACGGATGCGACAGCATCGAACGCTCGGCGATGGCCGCGTCAATCGCCGCCGATGTGCAGACATACCCACGAAACGCTTCAGTCATGGAGACCCCCGGGAGGAAGACGCTTGAGTGCGCCGCCAAATCGGAGCGGAGAATAGTGGCTTTGGCGATTGGTTAAAGGCCCGCGAGACGAAAAACCGCGCTTTTAGAGGCGGTGTTCCTTGTTCTCTTCAGCCAGCTTCTTGGCCTTCTTCAGCTTCGACAGCGCCTTTTCCTTTTTCAGCCTGGAAAGGTGGTCGATGAACAATACGCCTTCGAGATGATCCATCTCGTGCTGGATGCAGACCGCATAGAGACCCTCGGCCTCCTCCTCGATCTGCTTGCCGTTGTAATCCATGTAACGGAGCGTCACGCGCGCAGGCCGCTCGACGTCATCATAGATTTCCGGAACCGAGAGGCAGCCCTCCTCGTATGAGAACATCTCTTCGGACCGCGACAGGATTTCCGGATTGACGAAATAGCGCGGCTTCTTGGGCTCGTCATCGCGCGCGAGATCCATGACGATAATGCGCAGCGGCTCGCCGATCTGAATGGCGGCAAGGCCAATGCCGGGCGCGTCGTACATCGTCTCCAGCATGTCATCCATCAGCCGGCGATGCTCGTCCGTGACCGGACCTTCGACGGGCTTGGATTTCTCTTTCAGGCGCGGGTCGGGCGCGATGAGGATGGGACGGAGTGCCATGGCCCTGAGGTATGGAGCGCCGGAGGGCCAGTCAAGCAAACGCCCCATAAGGGACAAGGGATTTAGGGCCTTGGGACTGGGCGCGCGCGAAGGCCGGCGCGCCTTTCGGCTAACACCGCCCTATTCCCAAGTCCCTGCCCCCGGAATGGGAGAACGGGGCGCGCGATCCGCGCTGGTTTGGTCGTGTAGGGTGCGAGGTTCATCTCTGAACATCGCTGCGCGCTTCGCGCGCCCCGCTGAGATCTGTGCTCGCCTGGTCTTGGGTTTGCGCTCTTCACGCAGATGAACCCCAAGGCCCGGGCGGCGTGCGGGACTTGGCCGTTGGTCCCGGACCCTGACGCTTCTCGTGTGCGACTACCTCAACGCACTCACGCCAGCTGTCTCACGCTTCGATCCCGTCTCTCACGCTCGTGTGGCTCGGCTAGCCCATGAACCTCCCGTGCGAGAGACGGAGGCAGTATCGTACGGGTCTGGAGGTGTGGGATAGATTTTGTGAGGGGCGTTGGATTTGCTGGCGTTTTGTGGCGCAGGCTGCGGGATAGATTAGCGAATGTCGGCTATTGGCCCTAAGCGGTCGTTCCTCCTAAGCCGCGCGGCATCCGCTTCAGACGCGAACCGTATCTGAGGCGGCTTGCTTTTCGCGCCGAACAAATTTTTGCCGCTTGAGTTCCACGCCCAAGCGGTGTTTCGGGCGTTGAGGACACAAGCTTAGAGGACCGTTGGTAAGGTCTGCTGGATTGTTGGCTTGAGCCGGGCTGCCGATGCCCTTAATCCCGCACCAAAGGTGCTGGTATGCCGACTTATGTTTACGGAACGACGACGAATCCTGTTGGGGTAACGATCGCCGACGAGCTTCGGTTCGTCTACGGCGATGATCCCCTCGATCATCCGAATTATTACAATTACGGGACTATCGATGTTCAGGGCGATGGGTCGACGATCGCCTTCTATCCCTATCTCGGGAATGGACAGTCGTTTCAAACTTCGATTGTGGAAAACTATGGCGTCATTCGCGCCGTATCGACGTCGTCACAGGCGCGCACATTTTATGCTCCTTCCTGGTCTCCAGATATCTTTAACGCCGGACTGATCGAAGCAATCGGCTTCGTTCAAGCGATCGCGATCGCCTCGGAGGACCCGCAGCAGGTCATCACCAATGAAGGTGATATCCGCGCCATTGCCAGCGACGGATCGGCCATCGGCGTCTATGTGCCGAATGGAGGGCAGGTTCACAATTCTGGTTCGATCTTCGCCGATGGCGCCACGGCAAGCTACGGTGTGTCCGTTGCCGGCGCCGCCGTGGATTTCTTGCTAGTGAATGACGGCGATATCATCGCTGAGCAGAACTCAATTTACTCGAGCGGTGTCGCTTACTTCCCCATCACCCCACCGGATCTGCCGCCGCCGACGATCATCAACAACGGTTTGATTGCTGGCTACTACGCGATCCGCGAGATCGACACCGTAAACGGCCCTGAGACGCAAATCGCCCACGTGGAAAACCACGGCGTTCTCGACGGTCGTGTCTATTTGGGCGGCGGCGCCGACGTTGTTCTGAACACCAACGAAATCACTGGGTTCGTTGATCTAGGCGCAGGCGATGATCTTTATGACGGCGTCGCGGGCGCAGCGGGCGATGTGTTCGGCTGGGATGGGCGCGATACGTTGCTCGGTGGCGCAGCGGCCGACAATTTCTTCGGCGAAGCGGGCAACGATTTGCTCAGTGGCGGCGGCGGAGCGAACATGCTCGACGGCGGCGCAGGCGACGACGTCATTGTGGCTGGCGCCGATGACGAGGAGTTAGTCGGCGGCGATGGCTTCGATACGCTAGATTACTCGCTCGCCGGCTCGGCGGTGCAGGTGAACTTGGCCGATGGCATATCGGCGGGAGGTAGCGGCTCAGACGACTTGCAAGGCTTCGAATCCGTTCGCGGATCTGCTTTTGACGATGTGCTTGCCGCAGGCGCGGCGCGTATCGACCAGCGCCCCGATCTATTTAAGAGCGCCGATATACGAGCGCACACGCTGGCGACGGCTGTCTCTCTCGACCAATGGTTCGAGTTGACCGCCAATTCGGAGATCGCCAACGCGGAGACCATTCCGCATGCAACTGTCACCGCGGAGTCCTACGGTGATGTGGAATATTACTCGTTCACTGTGTCGCAGTCGGGCGCGGTGACGATCGACATCGATCACACGTACGGCGAAGACGTGACGGTTCGATTGGTAGATATCAACGGCGACGTTCTCGCCCAAGCCAATTCTACGCCTGGGACAGACCCTGACCCAGGCAGCGGCACGACGGCCGATCCCTTGCTAACATTCAACGTGGCGGCTGGGACCACCCTCTATATTGCGGTCTTGCGACCGGGTGGTTCGGGGCTGGCGCACGGAGCGTCTTACACGCTGAACGTCTCACTGCCCGGCGCGCCCACGACAGGCGTCTCGCAGAGCATCGGCAGCGTGCTCGAAGGCGGGCTGGGTGATGACACGCTGATTGGTGGCGACGGCGCCGACACGGCGAGCTACGCACACGCGTCCGGTGGCGTCACGGTAAACCTTGACACTGGACAGTCTGGCGGGGCCGACGGCGCCGACGATCTCTTTTCGATCGAGAATGTCATGGGGTCGAACTTCAACGACGTTCTTGTTGGCTCCAGTGCGATCAACACAGTGAGCTACGCGGCCGCAACCGGCGGCGTAATTGTCAGTCTGGCTACGCAGAGCTCAAGCGGCGGCGGCGGTGAAGACACAATCACCGGGTTTGAGAACGTCATTGGATCAGCGTTCAACGATGTCATTGCGGGTGATGCAGGATCAAATCTGTTGGACGGCGGATTAGGCGTCGATCTGGCAAGTTATTCGGCGGCCAGCGGTGCGATTGTTGCCGATCTCTATCTCGGTACGGTCACAGGCGCTGGTGCCGACATCCTCTATTCCATCGAGGGTGTGGTTGGCTCCGCTTTTGCGGATACGCTGCTTGGGACCAGCGGAAACAACATTTTCGAAGGTGACCAAGGAGATGACATTATTGATGGGCGCGGTGGCCTTGACATTGTCGTCTACAGCAATGCTTCGGCTGGAATGATCGTTGACCTGTCGGCGCAAAGTGCGAGCGGGGCCGATGGCTCGGACACATTCGTTGATATCGAGGGCGTCCGTGGGTCAGCCTATGACGATGTAATAACCGTGAGTATCGCGCCAAATGTAATAGAAGCTGGCGGCGGCGACGATCTCGTTATCATCGCTTCAGAGGGACAGGGAACCGACATCATCGATGGCGGGGCCGGCGTCGACACCTTGCGTTTCGACGTTGCGCTGACTGTCGCCCTCTGGGGGGGATTTATCTACCACACCCAAGGCACCTTTCATCAAGATAGCATCTCGGGGTTCGAGAACGTTATTGGGTCCGACTACTTTGACTCAATCGATGGCGATGGGCTCGCCAATGTGCTCGAAGGCCGTGGCGGAAGCGACTTCCTTAACGGCTTCGGCGGCGACGACTCATTGTTCGGCGGCGACGGGAATGACTACATCTGGGGTGGGGAGGGCAACGATCTCTTGGATGGAGGTTTGCATTCCGACCAGATGATCGGCGGCGACGGCGACGACACCTACATTGTTGACAACGTCAACGACACGGTGACCGAAGGTGCGAACGCGGGCACGGACGCAGTGCGAAGCTCCGTGACATTCTCACTCACGGCCAATATCGAAAATCTGACATTGACCGGGGCCTCCGCGATCAACGGCTTCGGCAACATCTTGAACAACGTCATCACCGGCAATGGGGCGAATAACCAACTCAATGGCTTTGACGGCAACGACATTCTCGACGGCGGCGCAGGCGCCGACAACATGTTCGGCGGCAATGGCGACGACACCTACTATGTCGACCATGCCGGCGATCAGACGACGGAAGTGTCAGCCCTCGGCGGCATCGATACGGTGATCTCCTCGGTCAGCCGCAATCTGACCGCCCATATCGAAAATCTGACGCTCACCGGTTCGGCCAATCTGACCGCGTCAGGCAATAGCTTGAACAACACCATCACCGGCAATGGGGGCAACAACACCCTCTACGGCTTCGACGGCAATGATATTCTGAATGGCGGCGCAGGCGCCGACACCATGTTTGGCGCAGCCGGCAACGATTATTATGTCGTCGACGATGTCGGCGACATCACCGTTGAAGGCGTCGCCGGCCCCGCTGGCGGCATCGACACGGTCGAGAGCTCGATCAGCCGCAACCTCAATGCCAATTTCGAGAACCTGATCCTGACGGGCGCGGCTCAGTTCGGCTATGGCAACATTCTCGACAATGTGATGACCGGCAATGGATTGGCCAACGGGCTCTATGGTTTTGACGGCGCCGACACCCTCGATGGCGGGGCCGGCGCTGACCAGATGTTCGGCGGCAATGGCGACGACACCTACATCGTCGACAATGCCGGCGATGTGACCTCGGAAGTCTCAGCCTTGGGCGGCGTCGACACGGTGATCTCGTCGGTGACGCGCAATTTGACCGCTAACCTCGAGAACCTAACGCTCTCCGGCAGCGCCGACATCATCGGGGCCGGCAATGCCTTGAACAACGTCATCACCGGCAATGGCGGGGCCAACACGCTCTATGGCCTCGACGGCAATGACCGTCTCGATGGCGAGCTTGGCGCCGATGTGCTGCAGGGCGGTCAGGGTGCGGACACTTATGTGTTCAGCACAGCCATCGGCGCCGGCAATGTCGACGCCATTAACGGCTTCAATGTCGCCGACGACACCATCGAGCTGAACAACGCTGTCTTCACCGGCCTGAGCGTCGGCGCGCTCGATCCTGGCGCATTCGTCATCGGCGCCAGCGCCACCGACGCCGACGACCGCATCATCTATAACAGCGCCACCGGCCAGCTTTTCTTCGACGCCGACGGCACTGGCGCAGGTGCGGCCATCCTCTTCGCCACGCTCAGCCCAGGACTGGCGCTCACCAGCGCAGACTTCATCGTCGGCGGGCCGTAGGCGAACGTCTCCTTTCGGCGAATAACAGACGCTCGGCCATCAGTCATTTGACCGAAGCGCTTGGCTGCGGGACCACCATACCTACGATCAGATTGATCGCGCCTCAACGGTTGCCGGGCAGGTGTTGCCTTGTTAGCGTTTCCAGAGGGGAGATCGACATGATCAGCAGGTTCGCTGCTCGGCTGGGAGCTATCGGCGCGATTGCCGCCTTGGCGCTAATTCCTTCAAGCATGGCGCAGACGCCGAGCTGTACGGGCGAAGCGCTTTCGGTTCACTTCGGCGAGATGTGCTTGGTGCGCAATGATTTGCCGCCAATCACCGAAGAAGATTACGGCGTCGTGCGTTTGCGCTTCCGTCCGCCGGAGGACCTCAACGACGTAATTCCGTCCCGCGCCCTCCGCGGCTCCTGGTTGGAGCGCCTTGGACAACGCGTAGGCAATCAGCAAGTGAACTCGGCGGTTGTACTGCTTGAAGTGCGCGCGACCGGTCCGGGTTTACAGCAAGTGGTCGGGGCAGACGGCGCCAATATGGGCGTGCCTTTGGCGTTGGTGCCACTCGCCGTCTACAGCTTCGAGAACCGCGACGGCGTGAAGTTCAACTCAGTGCAGGACTTCGCGGACCGCGTCATTGGCCCGCGCGTGTTGATCCGCCAGGACCAAACCATTCGTGTTCGCGTCAAAGTGGCGTTCAGCCATGAAAATCCCGCCTCTCTCGTCGCCTCTCTGCGTCCGTTCGTTCAGGCGGCTGCCGGTCTTGGAGGAAGTGGCTGGGCGGTGAGCGCCGTCAGGAACGATGGGCTCATGCAAAACCTCAGCAGCATCGAAAGCATGCTGCGCTCGGTCAACGACGTAAACGGCGAAAGCACTTCATGGGTTGACCTCGACTACGAGCGCGGCGCCAACCAACTGAACTACACGCTTTCGTTCGATGTGCGGCAGGGGCGCAGGAGCGTCGAGCCACGGCAGCTCGGCAATATCACGCTCACGCTCGAGCGGCGCCCGTCGCTTTTCACAACGAACTCCTTGCCGGGTGACGGCCGCGGTCGCGCCAATCCTGACTATGGCACGCGTGGGATGTGGGACGATGTGGCAAGCGGCCGAATCTGGAGCGCGATGATTGCTCCCGACGTCAGCGCCGAGCGGTATGTCAATCAGGAGCCACTGGTAGGCGCCGTGCTCCGTCGCTTCCAAAGCGCTTCGACGACGTTGCCGGACTTCGAGGAGTCCTGCCGTCAGTTGCGCCAGGTGCTGGGCAATTTCAGTTTGTCGGCGGCAGATCGCGAAGCGATTTTGTGGGCGGCTTATGTGCGCGGCGGGACGCGCCAACATCATGAGTTCCGGCGCTCTGAATGCATCAGCAACTCAAGCCGGCGCTGGCAGATGACCGATTTGCGTCTGCCGGCGGCTGGGGATCCACCGCCGCGACTGCCAACAGATCAGGAAGTAGATGAATGGCTGGTCGTTCTCGCTGCGCCCGCGCTCCTGCATCAAAACCCGACCGAGAGAACCGTCATGCTGAACAACTTGTTCAGGCAAATGATCGTGCTCAACGCGGCCCCAGGAACCCTTTTCGATGAACCGATGGTTGACGCTGAAGTTGACCGCAGCGTCTTGATCGCCACGCTGAAGCCAATGCGAAACGTTGGATGCCGGTTTAGAGCAGACCGCCAACGCGAAATGCCGCGCTTTAGCGTGCTGGCGCGGATGCCCGATGACAACCAATTGGTTGTGCTGACGATCGACTACGGTGGGCGCGTGAGCGGCGTGTCTCGCGTGGAAGTTCAAGGCCTCCGTATTTCCGAGCCAACCGATGCCGACTGGGATGCGCTTGAGTCTACGCCCGGTTTGCCGTCGCGTTGTCATCGCGCCAATGTTGCGTACGCGCCCGCCAATCCTCCTGACGGCAACTAATGGACAGGTCTTTGCCAAGAGGTCGCCATGACCATTGAAGTTCGCAGTCTTGAGGGTGTCGGCGCTGAAATCAGCGGCGTCGATCTTCGCGATCTTTCAAACTCGGATTTCGCCGCGGTGCGTGAGACCTACGCCAATCATGGCGTGATCTTCTTCCGCGATCAGGAGATCAGCGAGGACGAGCACATCGCCTTCGCGAGGCGTTGGGGGCCGATCAATATCAATCGCTTCTTCGCGGCCCATCCCGATCATCCCGAGATCGCTTTGGTCTCGAAAGAACGGGATCAGCAGAACAATATCGGCGGCGGCTGGCACACGGATCATTCCTACGATCAGATCCCAGCAATGGGCTCGATCCTGGTTGCGCGCGAGCTTCCGGCCGAGGGCGGCAATACGTTGTTTGCCTCGATGTACGCGGCCTATGACGCGCTCTCGGAAGGCTTCCAGCAAACGCTCTCGACGTTGCGCGCTGTGCATTCGGCGCGCCACATCTTCGGTGAAGGCCCCTCGTCCTATTATCAGAACACGGACGCCGGCGACGGCAGAATTGGCAACACCAAGGCCGCCGAGAAATTGCAGGATGTCGTGCACCCGGTGGTGATCACGCATCCGCTGAGCGGCAAGAAGGCGCTTTACGTCAATCCCGCTTTCACCGTGCGTTTCGATGGCTGGACGGTGGACGAATCTCGCCCGCTGCTCATGCAGCTCTACGCGCACTGCATGCGGCCTGAGTTCACGCATGAGTTCGTGTGGCGCCCCGGTTCGATCGCGTTCTGGGACAATCGCGCGACTTGGCACTTTGCCCGGAACGATTATCACGGGCACCGCCGCGAAATGCACCGCATCACGGTCGAGGGTGAGCCGCTGTCGGCGTGAATTCACGCGCGATAATCCCTATTCCGCCAATGCTTGTTTGAGTCTGCGTGAACGCGCATAGCTCGCGGCCATGAAGGCTCAACAACTTTTGGCTCTATCGGGCGGCGCCGCAATGGCTGGCGGTTTGCTTCGGATTTTTGCGGCGTTTCCGCTGCTCAGCGATCCGGTCTCGCTGGAATGGCTCTACACGACGATCGACGTACTGCTGCTGTTTGGACTGATCGGGATATATCTCGCGCGCGCCGAGCGCCTGGGATTCCTGGGTCTTGCGAGCTTTGCGGTTGGCGTAGCGGCGCTTTCCTTCATCGGTGGACCGGATGCGGACCCGTTTGGTTTCAGCACCTACGAACAGGGCGCGGCGGCGCTGGCGATCGCGATGGTGGGCTTGAGCATTGCGTGGCTGCAGCGTGGCGAACGGCCAATCTGGGCGCCGTTATGTTGGTTCGGTAGCGTGATAAGCGTCGGCGTTCTGAACTTCGTTCCGCCGCTTAGCCAATATGGCTTGCCGCTTGCCGGCGTGCTGTTTGGGCTTGGCTTCGTGCTGGCCGGCTGGCTGCTGCTTAAACCGAACGCTTAGCGGAGCACGCGGCGGTCATAGGCGCCGTTCTGATCGCCACGATCACGACTCTCGCGAACGCGCACAACCAGATTGCGTTGATCTTCCGCGATCAAGTCGCGCGAAGCGGCCGGCGCATCACCCGGCTCAAGACCAGGAATTTCCACTGCGACGATGTCGCCATTGGCGTTGCGCTCAACCGAAGCAACGCGGCCAATCACTGAGCCATCGTCTCCACGCACTTCCACATCCTGCGCCGATTGCGGAAATTGCTCCGCCGCGGCCAGGCCGGGCAAACCAAGAAATAGGGCAAACGCAAGGGTACGCAGCATCGCGGTTCCCGCCCCCTTCGGGCGGCCTCTGTTGTGGATGGACAGCACATAAACGCGCTTCCGCCGCACCCGTTCCCCGTTGCGTACCGGCTCCCCAAAGGCGATATGGGGCGCGCAGGCAGGCGGCGGACGGCCGCCCCGCCAACCCGGTCAGGTCCGGAAGGAAGCAGCCGTAACGGGTTGCGTACGGGTCGCCGTCCTGTCTGCACTTTCCCCAATGGCGCGTGCGGCTTGGATCAAGCTACGCGTTCAACGCTCAGCTCGCGTGCCTGGCGCGCGAGGCGTCCCGCCCATGGGCTTTGCGGCTTGTGGGCTAACCGCTCGGCAGCAAACGCCTCTGCCGTGGACGCCAACCCGCCGCGCAGCGCCGCGTGCAACGCCGTGAGCGAGATGACGTCGCGTTGAGCGTGGCTGCCGCCGAAACGCTGGGCGATCCCGCGCGTGGCGGAGATCTTTTCGACGCACTCATCAAAGCGGCCTGAGTTGAACGCGATGAAGGCTTCTGCGAGCGGCAGACCAATCTTCCGCGTCATATAGGCGTTGTCGCCGGTATCGGCGGCGGCGGCGCGCATGGCTTTCAGCGTGCGCTCGGCATCCTTCGCGCGGCCCGCGCCGATGAACGCCATGATCGCATGCAGGTCGTTGAATGCGTAGAACGCGTCCTCGCCTGCCCGCTGCCAGCACGCCGCGAGCGTCTCGAACCGATCGCCCACGTCGATGCCTTCAAGGCGCAGGCGCCAGAGCATCGATGATGCATCAATCCATTCGAGGACAATCTGCGCATCCGGGTTCGGACGCACGTTCTCGTCGTAGAGCTTCAGCACGGCGTCGATGTCGCCCCGGTCGAGATGGAGCAGCGCGAGGTGCCAGTAATTGTGGTACGCGAAGCCACTCTCCGGCGCCCAATGTTGGGCGTTGTCGGCAAGCCACGGGATGCCCGTATCGAGATCGCCACGCATCTCATTGACGTGCGCGACCGCGTGCACCGCCCATCCGTCACGCGGATCGGCTTCGACGGCTTGGCGCCCGTAAGTGTCGGCGCGCTCGTAGTCGCCGCATTCCTCAAGTCCAAAGGCGGCCATGCCTTGAATGTAGCTGCAGCCATCCTCGCCCTTCTTGAAGGCACGCAGCGCCTGCAACGGCCAATCGCGCAATTCCGACTGCAGCCCAAGGAAGAAGCAGCCGACGTGTGCATATTGGAGCGCTAGCAGGTCACGCGGATTTTCCTGCGCGATACGCGCCAGCCGTGAGGTGCCTTCGCTGTATCGGCCTTCGGCCCAGTCCTGCGCGGCACGCAGGTGCTGCGCCTCGCGCTCGTTCAGATGCGCCGCACTGCCGGCGCGGAGGCTTTTCGCTACCTCATCGCCATAGGCTTTGTCCGTTTGCTGCACGAGCAGCCCCGCCCGCGCCGCCCAGGCGCCGCCAAAGTCCGGGTCCGCCGCGAGCGCAGCGTCGAGCGCAGCGACCGGATCGCCGCGATAGAGACGGATGAGATCAAGCGCGGTGTCGTAATGCGCCAGCGCGGTAGCGGATTGGGTCGAGACAGGATTGCCGTAGCGATCTTTCAACATGGCATGAACTCCGGGGAGGATTTGAAAATCTGGGAAACGACGCGGATGTCAGAGCAACGGCATGTGCGCCGATGTCAGCGAAAGCGCGTTTGCGGCCGCGTGCCAAAACACGATGATCGACACCAAATAAGCGAAGCCGCGAGACATGACGCTTTCTTCCACTCCGAGGCCAGAGCACCGTGCTCGGCGATGGCGAAAGGACTATTCCTGCGAGAGGCATGGCGATAGAAAACTCATGGTGCAGCTGCCGCCGTTTTTATTTTTCGCAATGGAATGACGATGTTACGAGCGTCACATCGCGAATTGGCGGCGTTTGCGAGATGACGAGCCCGTGAGAACCAAACCCTGAGTACAGTACCTGCGGTACAGTTTTCCGCGGCCGGAGATGGCGCAATGACGGTACAAGTTCTGAGCAAAGGCGAGCAAACGCGCGGGCGCATCATGGATATCGCCCAGGACGCCGTGCTGCACAAAGGCTTCGCTTCGACCTCGATCGAAGAAATCATCGCCGAGGCTGGCATCACCAAGTCCGGCTTCTTCTATCACTTCAAAGATAAGAACGATCTCGCGAAGGCGCTGCTGCAGCGCTACACGGATGAAGAGTGGATGGTGTTCGACGCCCTGTTCAAACAGGCTGACGAATTGAGCGACGATCCCCTTCACTCGTTCCTGATATTCTTGAAGCTGTTCGCCGATCTGATGGGCGATCTGCCCAACGGCCATCCCGGCTGCTTGATCGCATCCTATGTCTATCAGGACTTTCTGTTTAGCCAGGACGTGCGTGCGCTCACGACGGAAGGCCATCAAATTTGGCGCAAGCGGTTTCGCGAGCGGCTCGACAAGATCGCGGCGCGCTATCCGGCCCGTATTGAGGTGAGCCTCGACGACATGGCGGACATGCTCTCGGCCGTCGCCGATGGCGGGATTATTCTGTCGAAGAGTTTGCACGATCCGAGCCTGCTGCCGCGGCAGATCATGCAGTACCGTGCGTACGTGAAACTGGTCTTCCTAGGCGCCTAGGCTGCGGCCGGTGCGGCGGCGGTCATGTCGAGCGGCAGGTAGAGCGTGAACGTGGCGCCGTGGCCAAGCTTACTTGAGACCTGCACGTCGCCGCCCATGGCGCGCGCCAAGCGGCGTGTGATGACGAGACCGAGACCCGCGCCATCGTGCGCACGCGTCTTGGTGTTGTCGATTTGCATGAACGGCTGAAACAACCGTGCTTGCTGCTCAGCGCTGATGCCGGGACCAGTGTCCTTCACTGCAATAGCGACACCGCGAGCGCGGCCAATTCGGCAACTGCGGACATCGAGGGCGATGACGCCGTCGTGTGTGAACTTGGCCGCGTTCGACAAGAGGTTCAGCACGCACTGACGCACCCGCGTTTCGTCTGACGTCATGGCGCTCAGTCCAGGCGCGATCGTTACTTGGCACGTCGTGCGGTTCTTTGAGGCGGTCGGTTTCACCGTATCCATGGCGCCGCGCAGCAAAGCAGGCAGATCGAACAGCCCCGGTTTCAGATCGAGCTTGCCAGATTCGATGCGCGACAGATCGAGGATTTCGTTGATGAGCGTGAGCAGATGCCCCGCTGAGCCCCTTATCTTGGCAAGGTCCCCGGCGCTTGAAGCGGTATCGCCACTCTCGAGATCTTCCTCGATGATTTCCGAATAGCCGATCACGGCGTTGAGCGGCGTACGCAGCTCGTGGCTCATGTTGGCCAAGAACATCGACTTCGCCTTGTTCGCGGCTTGCGCGCGTTTGGTTGCGACGGCGAGCTGAGCCGTGCGCTCCTCCACGCGGCGCTCCATTTCTTCGGCGACCTCCTCGGCCTTGAGGCGTGCGCCGATAAGATCGCCGAAGCTGCGCGCGCCGCCACGCGCGGCGACGATCGCGTTGAGCCCCATAATCCCCGCCATCGCAGTGAGGATGACCGCGTTCAGGACGCCCTCGGCCAGCATGAACGCGTTGATCATCAGACCCAGCATGATCACAGGGATGGTGTAGAAGATCATGGTGCGCGTCATCACGTGCAGCGTCGCGCAAATCAGCGCCGCGCCCGCGCAGAAGAATATCCCGATCACGGGCGCCGGCTGCGGAGCGAACGCCAGTAGAGCGTAGGGCGCAACATAAGCCGCCGTAATCCAGGCGAGGCTCAGGATGTGGTTTTTCACAGCCTTGGCGAGGCCTTCATCGTCCAAGGTCTCGGCTTGCTCGGCAAGACGGTTGAAGGAGCCCTGCGCCCTCAGATCGATAATCACGCCGATCACGGCGCCCAACGAACACAGCGCCCACCACCAGCCGGGCACAAGAAAGGCAATCAGGATCGGCGTCGTGGCCACGGAGGCATAGCGCGTGGGCCCGTGGCGGGTCCAAGCGACCTCCGCGAACCGCCGGATGGTCATGATCCAGGTGCGGCGGGACGGCGCTGCCATGGTCATAAACTCGATCCGCCCCTGTTTTGTGCGATCCCTGTGGTATCTGGTGGGTGGTAAACGGGCAGCGAACGGCAGGGCCCGAGGGGTCGTATTTCGCTGCAAAGGTCTTAGATTTCTCGGGTGAGCGAATCCCAAACCCCAGGTCTTTTCGGAGACGAACCGAATGGCGGCGGCTACGTCGTCCTGGCCCGGAAATACCGGCCTCGGACCTTTGAGGACCTGATCGGCCAGGAAGCGATGGTGCGCACCATCGCCAATTCGTTCGCGCTGGGGCGCATTCCGCACGCGACCATGCTCACCGGTGTCCGCGGCGTCGGCAAGACGACGACCGCACGGCTGCTGGCCCGCGCCCTCAACTACAAAAACGGCGACATCGATCGTCCATCGATCGACCTCGATCCGCCAGGCGAGCATTGCCAGGCGATCATGAAGCCGCCATCCCGACGTGTTCGAGATGGACGCCGCCTCGCGCACCGGCATCGATATTCGCGAAATCCTGGACAGCGTCCGCTACGCGCCGGTGATGGCGCGCTACAAGATCTACATCATCGACGAAGTTCACATGCTGTCGACGCAGGCCTTCAACGGCCTGCTGAAGACGCTGGAAGAGCCGCCGCCGCACGTGAAGTTCATGTTCGCGACGACGGAAATCCGCAAGGTCCCGGTGACGGTGCTCTCGCGCTGCCAACGCTTCGATCTAAAGCGCATCGATAGCGAGCGATTGGCGGAGCATCTGGGAAATATCTGCGCCAAGGAAGGCGTGAAGGTTGATGCCGACGGCTTGGCGCTGATTGCGCGCGCGGCAGAAGGCTCGGCGCGCGATGGCTTGTCGCTGCTGGATCAAGCTTTGGTGCAGAAGCCGGGCGCGAACGTCACCGCGGCGGACGTGCGCGACATGCTCGGTCTGGCCGATCGAGGGCGCGTGCTCGATCTGTTTGAAGCGATAGCCAAGGGCGATGCGAAGACCGCGATCAGCGAGGCCCGCTCGCAATACGACAGCGGCGCTGATCCAACTCTGATCCTGCGCGATCTTTTGGACATCGGCCACGAAGCGGCGCGCGCGCAAGCGCTTGGCGCAGAGGCGAAGATCATCGGCGGCGCCGATTGGGTTGAGCGTGTGCGTGGGCTGGCGTCCAGCCTCTCGCCTGCTCAACTTTCACGGCTCTGGCAGATGTTGCTGAAGGCGTTGGAAGAAGCAGGCAAAGCGCCCGATCCGATAGCGGCGGTCGAGATGGCGATGGTGCGGCTCTGTGCGGCGCAATCGCTGCCGCCGCCCGAAGATGCAGCGCGGATGCTGCGTGACGGGCCGGGCGCCTGGCGCGCCGGCGCTCCTCCAGCGGGTAACACACCGGCTTCGGACAAGAACGCACCGGTTAACAGCGCGCCTGCATCAACCAAAGCCGCCGGCGAGGCGCCTGCAGTCCAAGCGAAGCCCGCGCAACCCGAAACGCCGTTCGCCACGTTTGATGACGTGATGGAGCGGATCAAGTTTGAGAACGACGTCGAACTTGAGGTCGCGCTGGATCGCCTCAAGGTCGTGCGGTTCACGCCGCAGGGCGAGCTTGTTTACGTCGCCAGTCCCGATCATCCGCGCGACATGGTGCGGCGGCTGAAATCGTTCCTCGAAGAACATACGCCGTTCGAGTGGAATATCCGCTCAACTGGCGAAGCCGCGGCGCCCGTCGAGAGCCTCGCCGACAAGCGCCGCCGCGAGCGTGAGCGCCAGATGGATGAGCTGAAGAAGCATCCGTTCGTGGCCGAAGCGCTGAAGCACTTCCCTGGCGCCGAAATCGCCAAGGTGACGAACCCCGTGGATGAGAGTGCGCAAGGCGGCGATGTTGTGCCGATGCCAGCCGCGCCGAACGCGCCGCAGAATCCGGCGCGCAAGAAGGAAGCAGATCGATGAAAGACATCTCCCAGATCATGCGCCAGGCCCAGCAGATGCAGGCCAAGATCAACGAGGCGCAGAAGAAGCTGGAGGCGATGGAAGTCGAAGGCTCGTCAGGCGGCGGTATGGTGAAGCTGCGCATCAGCGGCAAGAACGCCTTGCTCAGCATCAGCATCGATCCTTCGCTGATGGTTGCTGACGATCGCGAAATCCTCGAAGACCTAATCAAGGCCGCACACGACGACGCACGCCGCAAACTCGAAGACGCGCAAGGCGAAGAGATGAAGGGCTTGAGCGGCGGCCTGGGCATCCTGCCCGGCTTCAAGATGCCGTTCTGAGCAGTAAGTGCGCTCTAAATCCATCACCGCCGCGCCTGAGATTGAGGCGCTGATTGCGCTGCTTGCGAAGGTGCCCGGCCTTGGCCCGCGTTCAGCACGGCGGGCGGCGTTGCAGCTGTTGAAGCGCAAGGATGCGCTGATGGTCCCGCTGGCGGGCGCATTGAGCGAAGCGGCCGAGAAAGTGCGCGCGTGCTCGAATTGCGGGGCGCTGGATACGCAGGATCCGTGCATGCTGTGCTCGGCAATGGATCGCGATGACGGGCTCATCTGCGTCGTCGCGGAAGTCGGCGACGTGTGGGCGCTCGAACGCGCGGGCGCATTCAAAGGTCGCTATCACGTGCTCGGCGGCGTGCTCTCGGCGCTCGATGGCGTCAGGCCCGATGATTTGCGCATCGCGAAGCTGTTGGAGCGGGCGAGCGCGCCGGGCGTGCGCGAAGTGATCCTTGCACTTTCCGCTACAGTCGATGGGCAGACGACCTCACACTATCTGGCCGAGCGGCTTGCGCCGCTGAGCGTGACCGTGAGCCGGCTTTCGCATGGCGTGCCGGTTGGCGGCGAACTCGATCTGCTCGACGACGGCACGTTGTTTGCCGCGCTGCAGAGCCGCCGTCCTTCCTGATCAGCGCCCCGAAACGGGCCTCAGTATCACCGGTGTGCGTTGACCTTCGCGCCGGGCGCCCACAGCTTGGTCCGCACAGGGAGGTATTGGCATGGGCTTTTTGGATCGATTTTCGCCGCAACTATTGAGTGCACTGCGCATTGTGAGCGCATTGCTGTTCATCGAACACGGCACAACGAAACTGCTGCAATTCCCGCCGTCCGAAATGTTCGCGCAAGCGCCGCCGCTTGGATCGCTGATGTGGTTTGCCGGCATCCTTGAAGCGGGCGGCGGTGCGCTACTGCTGCTCGGCCTCTTCACTCGCCCAGTGGCGTTCGTGCTCTCGGGCATGATGGCTGTCGCGTACTGGATGGTTCACGCGCCCCAATCGATTTATCCGCTCCAGAACGGCGGCGACCCCGCCATCTTGTTCTGCTTTGTATTCCTTTACATAGCAGCCGCCGGTCCGGGCGCGTGGGCGCTCGACAACATGATCGGCAAGAAAAAATAAGCGCCGCTATTCGCGGTGACGCTCGAGACACTGGGTTCGCGCGCGCGTTATCGCCGGCTCCATCAAGCCAGTTTCACGATAGCGCGCGAGCGCGGCTTCGTATTCCTCGTAAGTCAAAGTGCGTGTGATCTTGTCCCACGTGCAGGTGCACACCGCGCTCTCCGGCGGGCATGACATTGCGAAGCGCTCCTGCGCGCTCTGCGGATAAGGATTGGGCGCGCTTTCGCCACCGCACGCCGCCAACACGAAGGCCCCCAAGAGGGCCGCGATAGCACTACGCATCGCTACACTCCCCGCCCGGCAAAATCTGCCGCGCGATAGATGTCAGTATGCGCCAGCAGGGTTAAGAATTGAACAGAAGCACGTCGTTAAGCCGCGCCGATCACGGCTCTGGGACAGGGTCGTCCGCGGCGGGCTCTACGGGCGGCGTCAGGCTGATCGCGCACGCTTCGACATAGCCGTTGATTTGAGTGGTCAGCGGGTGGGTCTCGCGCTGTTGCTGGGGCAGCCGCTCAAGCGCTGCGAAATCGTTGGGTGAAATTTCTGCTTCGATTTTTTCCCATGTGCAGCCGCATAGCGCGACCGAAGACCCTTGCTGGGCTTCGCACGCGGTCATGAAATTGTGCTCAACGCCAGGGGCGTAGGCCGCTGGACCAGGATTGCAGGCGGCGAGCGCCAACAGCGAACCAATTGCAAGCAAACGCATCACGCCTCACTCAAGCCTTCAGGGAATCTTCTTAGCGCCAGATTTCCGTCGCCGCATCACGTCGCACACAACTTTCGCTATTTTGCGGCGCCGCACACAGCCTCACTAAATCGAGAACGGGCGCTAGTTGACGCCCTCTTCCAACAGCCTCCGCCCGATCACCATAGCTTGGATTTCGCCCGCGCCCTCAAAAATGTTGAGGATGCGCGCATCGGCAAGCACGCGACTGATTGGATACTCGACCGCAAAGCCGTTGCCGCCATGGATTTGCAACGCGTTATCAGCTGCAGCCCACGCGACTCTCGCCGCCAAAAGCTTCGCCATCCCGGCTTCAAGATCGCAGCGTTTGCCGCTGTCTTTGCGGCGCGCGGCGAAATACGTGATCTGGCGCGCGGCCATGAGCTCGGCGGCGATCATGACGAGCTTGTTCGAAACCCGCGGGAAATGGAAAATTTCTTGGCCGAACTGCTTGCGGTCGATCGCGTACTTCAAGCCAAGCTCCAGAGCGCTCTGCGCGACGCCGACGGCGCGGGCGGCGGTTTGGATGCGCGCGCTTTCGAAGGTCGCCATCAGTTGCTTGAAGCCTTGGCCCTCAACACCGCCGAGCAGATTGGCAGCCGGCACTTTGAAGCCGTCGAAGCCGATCTCGTATTCCTTCATGCCCCGATAGCCGATCACTTCGATCTCGCCACCGCTCATGCCAGGCGTCGGGAACGGGTCGGCATCGTCGCCGCGCTGCTTCGGCGCGAGCAGCATGGAAAGGCCGTTAAAGCCTTTGGTGTCGGGATCGGTACGCACCAGCAGTGTCATCACATCCGCGCGCGCGGCGTGCGTGATCCAGGTCTTGTTGCCGGTGACGACGTAGCTCTCGCCTTCCTTCACTGCGCGCGTGCGCAGCGAGCCGAGGTCAGAGCCGGTGTTTGGCTCGGTAAACACGGCCGTTGGCAGAATTTCAGCGCTGGCGATTTTCGGCAGCCATTCAGCCTTCTGGGCATCGGTGCCGCCGATCAGGATCAGTTCGGCGGCAATCTCGCTGCGAGTGCCTAGCGAGCCTGTCCCGATCCAGGCGCGCGAAAGCTCTTCGGAGACGACGCACATCGACGTCTTGCCGAGGCCCGAGCCGCCGTATTCTTCGGGGATGGTGAGGCCGAACACGCCGAGCGCGCCCATCTCCTCAACGATGCTCATCGGAATGAACTCGTCCTTACAATGCCATTCGTGCGCGAAAGGCATGATGCGATCATCGGCGAACCTGCGGAACTGATCGCGGATCATTTCGAAGTCCGCCTCGAGATTGGTGTTCTCGAACGTGGCGCGACCTTGGGCTTCGTGTAGTAGAGCGGCGAGCCGCGTTTTCTCGGCTTGCGTAATGCTGAGCGTCACCGCGGGCGCGTCGATGCCGAAATCCGCCGGCCTGATGATCTCCACCTGCGTCATCGGCACGCCGCCGGCGAGCTGCGCGGAATACTCCGCCACAAGGAGCTTCGAGAGCAGCTGTTCAGTCTCGCCGAACTTGCCCGCGTCATGTAGCGCACGCGCCCAATCGGCCACTTCACGCAGCGTCTCGGCGTAGGTCGCAACCCATGCGAGGCCGTGCACGGCATGCTGCTCGCGATCGAGCGCGGCGCGATCGAGCTTGCCGCTTTTACTCACAAGCGGCCGCACCGCGTCCTTGGCGGCGGTCGCGTACGCACCCGCCACATCAGCGGCGGTTTCCAGTTGCCTTATCAGCTCAACGCCCATGCAATCCCTCGCGAGTCGCTTCACTTAAACCGTCTTTCTCGCAGTTGCGAAAGGGGCGACGCCACGCCAACCTGCGCGCGCCGCACCTTAGGAGCGAAACGAATGGAGCACGGGAGCGGCCAGAGCGAAGTCCTGATCCAGGCGCTCGTGTTTCTGGGCGCGACCTGCGTGCTCATTCCGGCGCTGAAGAAGGCGCGGATCAGCACGGTGATGGGCTTTTTGATCATCGGCGTTGCGATGGGTCCGCACGTGCTGGGCCGGCTGGCGCAGACGTGGCCGTGGCTTGGCGCATTTGAATTCGAGCAGAGCGAACCGACTTTGCTACTGGCCGAACTCGGCGTCGTGTTCCTGTTGTTTGTGATCGGTCTCGAAGTTTCGCTGGAGCGTCTGTGGTCGCTGCGGCGCTACGTGTTCGGACTGGGGCTGCTGCAAGTTGTGCTCTCGACCGCAGCGATCGCCGCGATCGCCATGGCGTTTGGCAATAGCTTCACCGTCGCCATGGTGCTCGGCCTCGCATTCGCTTTGTCATCGACGGCCTTGGTGTTGCAGCTGCTCCGCGAACGCAGCCAGATCGCAACGCCGGTTGGCCGCACCAGCTTCTCGATCCTGCTGATGCAAGATCTGATGGTGGTGCCGATCCTGTTTGTCGTGGCGGCGCTTGGCGAAGGTGTGAGCGCGTTCGGGCCCGACAATGTCGGCGGCGCTTTGCTGACGGCGCTGGTATCGCTAGGCGCCATCATCATCGTCGGCCGCCTGCTCCTGCGTCCTCTCTTCCGCTGGGTCGCCGCCGCCGATAGCCGTGAGATCTTCATTGCGGCTGCGTTTCTCGCCGCGATTGGCATGGCGGGCGCAGCCGAGATGCTCGGCCTCTCCGCGGCGCTTGGCGCGTTCTTGGCTGGACTGCTGCTCGCGGAAACGGAATTCCGCCATCAAATCGAAACGGACTTGGAGCCGTTCAAAGACCTGCTGCTTGGCCTCTTCTTCGTCACCGTCGGCATGCAGATCGACATCTCGCTCTTTCTCAGCGAGCCGCTGCTCATTCTGCTCGGGGTCGCCGGACTCTTCATTGTGAAGGGCCTGATCATTGCAGCGCTCGCGCGCGTGTTCGGCTCGCCGTGGCCGCGCGCACTGCAGATGGGCTTGCTGCTTGGCCAGGCTGGCGAGTTCGGTTTCGTGGTGATCGCGGCAGCGCGCGCCGGAGGCGCGATCCCCGCCGATACCGCCGCCTACATGCTGATCATAACGGGACTATCGATCTTTCTGACGCCGGTGGTGGCGGGGCTGGGCGCGCGCCTCGGACGCCGTATCACCAAGGCCGCCTCAGGCGTTGAAGACGCCGCCAAGGAAACCGGCCACGTCGTCATCGCGGGCTTCGGCCGTGTCGGCGCAACACTCGCAGACATCCTCAGCGCACAAGAAATCCCCCACGTCGGCATAGAAGGAGACGCCACGACCGTCGCGACACTGCGCGAGGCCGGCCGCCCGGTGCATTACGGCGACGCCTCGAACGCCAAGGTGCTTGAAAGCGTCGGCGCGCCGCAGGCCGCTGCCATTGTCGTGACCATCAACGACGCGGAAGCTGTGGAGCGCATTGTCGCCGAAGCGCGGCGGACTTGGCCGCATATTCCCGTTTACGCCCGCGCGCGTGATGGCGAACACGCGCGCCGCCTCCACGCGGCCGGTGCTGCCTTGGCAAGCCCCGATTCAATAGAAGCGGCGCTGCAATTGGGAGAGGCGCTGCTGAACGGCGTCGGCGTGCCAGATGACATTGCCCGGAGCATCATCAATGAACGCCGTGAAACGGAAGTCGCAAAAGCCATCTACAGTACGGAGTAAAAATCGCTTAGGGCGCGCCGCCTTCTTGCCGCCATTGCCGAGCCTGATAAGGAGCGCGCAGAAAGAATGAGCATGCTCCGCACAATATTGGCCGCCGCCATCTGTCTCACCGCCCCGGCCGCTTGCTCGCCGCCGGCGCAACCCGCGCAAGAGGAACCTGCCCCGTCCGCAGAGACGACCAGCGCGCAAAGCGTCACCATCACGACGCTGGAGGCCGGCGCGCAGGTGACCAGTCCGCTTGTGGTTGAAGGCACGGCCCCAGGCGATTGGTATTTCGAAGCGCAATTCGTTGGCCAACTGCGCAGCGCCGACGGCGCGTTGCTGGCCGAGGCGCCCGCCCGCGCGCAGGCCGATTGGATGACGGAAGCACCAGTGCCCTATCGCGCCGAGTTCGCCTTCACCGTCACACAAGAAACTGCGGCGACGCTCGTACTGCAGGAAGACATGCCCGCCGACAACGCACACCCGCGCGAGGTGACTATTCCGGTGGTGCTAGTTCCGCGCTAACGTCCCTCTCCGGAGGGGCAATGATGATCGTTCGGCGTTCGCTCGCGGCCGTGTTTGCGGCGGTTCTTCTCGCGTCGTGCGACCGGATTCAAAGTCTCTTGCCCCAGCCAGAATTCGATGGCGCCTACGCCGTGATCGAGGCGGATCAGTCAGCCATCGTTTCCGATCACCTGGAGCAAATGTCTGAGCAAGGCGCGCAAGTTCTGCGCGCCGCCGGGGTTTCTTATGTCGGTCGCGGCGTCTCCGATGGCGTGCTGCGCTTCCGCCTTGAGCGCGCCGCCCAAACCCAGCGCGCGCTCGAAGCGCTCGCGCCGATCAGCGGCCATCTTGTCGTGAGCGCGCTGCCGGACGGCGTGATCGAAGCGCGCGTCGATGATGCCTACGTCGACAGCCTCGCGGCCAGCGCAACCGAGCAAGCCGTCGAAATCGTCAGGCGCCGGGTGGCGAGGATGCGGCCGCCTGTGCTGGTCGAACCGCACGGGCCCAGCCAGATCATCGTGCGGACAACGCAACCCGAGATGCCGCCGATGCTGCTCATGGCGGTCACGCAACGCGGGCAGATCGCTTTTCATATTGTGAGGGAAGTCTCACCCGAGGCGCTTGGCCGGCTACCAGCCGGCACGATGCTGGCGCCGCCCTTTCTGCCGGGCGCGCAGCAAGAAGTGGTCGAACGCCGGCCACGGCTTGTCGGCCATATCGCAAGCGCAAATCCGAGCACCGACGTGCAGACCGGCCAATTCGTCCTGTCGTTCCAGTTTGATGCAGAAGGCGCGCGCGCCTTTTGCAGCATCACCACCGCTCACACAGGCGAGCGCTTCGCGATCCTGCTGGACGGCCGCGTAGTGACGGCGCCGACGATCAACGAACGGATCTGCGGCGGCTCTGGCCAAATCTCCGGCAACTTCACGGCGGAGTCTGCGAACGAACTGGCGATCGTCCTGCGCGCGGGCGCGCTGCCGTTGCCGTTCAATTTGCTGGCTGAAGGTGTAGGCGCCCCGCCCACGCCGCCTACGCCCTAGCTCATCCAGCGCAGCGTCGTCGGCTCGATCGGGTTGACGAAGTCGCGCTTTTCGTCGCGGCTCTTGGCCCATTCGCGCTTGAGCTTCAGGTACCACTTCGCTTGCACGTCGATGTCATCGATCCAAAGCATCGACGGGCTGTATTGCAGGCCGGTGTTCTGCAGATCGACCATGCGCCCGTCCTGATCGAGGAATTCGCGGCCGGCCGGAATGAGGATCGGCTTCATCGCATCAAGCAGCGGCGCGTTCCTCCAATACGTGACTTGGGTGATCCGCGTGGCGTTTTCGTTTTCCGGCGTCAGGCAGGTGAGCGTGAAGAGGCGCGACTTTTCGTTCTCCACCACTTCCCAGCGAAAGCCCGGCAGCATGAACGAAATCTCTGTCGTCACGTTGCCGCCGAACAGCATGCGATACGCCAGCGAGTTGCCGCTCGGCGCGTGACGCTCGATCGCCCAGCCGCGCTCGCGCGGCACGAAAAGCTTTTGCTTGAGCTTGCGGCCCGAACTCGGCGGGCGCCACCACCATTGATTATGGACGTAAGGCACGTGTGCGGGGTCCATCAGGCCCACAACGGCGTTGTCCATGTTCGCCGCGAAGATGCGGTGAAGGACGAACTTCGGCTCGCGGAAATCGCCGAGATCGAATTGCGGCGGTGGCGGCGGTTCGCCGTCAAAGCGCGGATCGGCTGAAACGTAGGCGAAGATAATGCCGTTCGCTTCGTAGGTCGGGAAACGGCGTACGCGGATGCGGCTGGTCTCGTAGGGTTGATCGGCCAGCAACGTAGGGATCAGTTTGCAGACGCCGTCCTGGGTGCCGTAGCGCCAGCCATGATACGGGCATTCGACCGTCTGCACGCCTTCGTTCGAGACAATTCGGCCGGCCGAGAGCGGCACCGCGCGGTGCGGGCAGATATCGCGCATGGCGAAGGCGCTACCCTCTTCGTCGCGCCCAAGCAGAACCGGCTCGCCCAGAATTTCGCGGCGGAACATCTGACCGCGCTTCAACTCGCGCGAGGTCGCGGCGAAGTACCAAAGATCCCGAAGTAACTCGCTCATTGCTGAGCGAGATAGAGGATCGCGGGGATTCCGACAAAGCCTAACGCCGCCGATGCGACAATCCCGCAGGCGAAAAGCGCAGCCAGCAGCGCCCTGCGCCGGCGCATTTCCAGCGGCCGCGCCTTATTCATCGCCCCGCCGAGAAAGAAGATCGCGCCAAGCGTCCCCACCACCACGCCAGCGACCGCCAGCATGTAGAGCACCATCTGAGCGAGCAACACCAAGCGCTTAGCCCTTCGTCATCGCCGCGAAGAACTCCGCCACTGGAGGCCCCTCGGGCCATTGCGGAACGCCCTCAGGGATTGTGATCCAAGCTTGCTTACGGCTCGCCCAAATGTGCGCGACGGTGTGGAGCTTGTCGCTCTCGTCCAGCGTGCCTGCGCGCAGGATTGCCAATCCCGGCCGCGCGCTGTTGGTGTTGAACAACCGGCAATGACAGACGGCGCAGAAACGCTGACTGGAAACGCGATCGGCCGTCTTGTGTTCATAGATCACCAGCGGCCCGGACACAGCCAGCGCCGCCTCATCCACCGGCGCCTGCTGTGAGAACGCGCTGCCGCTCGACGTTTGGCAATCGCGGCAATGGCAGGCGTAGGTGTTCGGCAACCGGTCAAGCGCGAGCGTGTAGCGCACCGCGCCGCACCGGCAGCCGCCGCTCAAGCTCATTGCGCGACGATGGTGACGCGGAAGGTGGCGTTTGCCGGCTCGTCGGTTTCCCACGGACGGCGCTGCTCCATGACGATCTCGCCCGCACCGGCGGCAGTGGCCGAGAACATCGTCACTTCCCAGTGGTTGCCGCCGACGAAGCCAGGCTGGCTCTGCGCCTGCGTTGTGTTGCCCGATGCTTCACCCGCGCGGGTGACGAAAGCCGGCACTTGCGACGGCTCCCACACATAACCCGCGGTCGGCACGCCCACGAGTTCGATGGCGAAACGCCGGCCGACGGCAACGTTCACAGTTTGCCCATTCTGCTCCGCAGTGAGGCGCGTCGCGACATCGCTGGGTGTCGGCGCAGCAACGCCATCGGTGGCCACAGTCGCTTCCTCCTTCGCCTCCTGCGCGGGGGTGCAGGCGGCGAGCGCCAACGCGGCGGCCATCAAAGCTAACCGGATCATTGCATCGCTCCTGCTTCCATCAGTCCGACATAGAACCGGATTGTGCGCTCAAAATTGACGATCGAGATGCGTTCGTTGAGCCCGTGCGGGCGCTCAAGATCCCCGGCGTTCAGCAAGATCGGTTGGAAGCGATACACGTTTTCAGCGACGCTCGCATAGTGGCGCGAATCCGTGCCGGCAAGCACGAGGCCGGGGGCGACCGGCGCATCGGGCAGAATTGCGTGCGAGAGCCCCGCAATCAGCGCGTAGCTTGTCGAAGTCGTGCTCGAAATCCCTGACGCCTCACGCGCTGGCTCGGCCCACTCCACCGTGACGCCCTCGAGGTCAGCCACTTGCTGGCGCGCGCGGCGCAGCAAATCCTCGGCACTGTCGCGCGGGTGAATGCGGAAATTGATCATCGCCGTTGCTTCGCCTGGCAACACGTTCGGACGAACGCCGCCTTCGAGCATGGTCGGCGCGATCGTGGTGCCAAGCAGCGCTTGCGCCGCGGGATCGCCTGCCATGCGCTGACGCAAGAGTGGTGCGAACAGCCACTCATTCGAGACGGCCATGCGGTTGGTGAGACTTAGCTCGGGCGCAAGCGCGCGCATCATTGCAAGCGCCGGCCCGCCCTCAAGGCTGCGATCGATCGGCATGTCATGAATACGGACCACCGCCTCCGAGACAAGCGAGACCGCAGTCTCTGGTGGCGGCATGGAAGAGTGCCCAGGCTGACCAACAGCGCGCACGCGCATGGTGCCTGACCCGCGCTCGGAAATTCCGATCATCGCCGCTGGACCACCCGTGAGAGGGTGACGCTCAAGTGCGGCCATGCCTTCATCGAGCACGAACCAGGCGTGCGTGCCGCGTTCTTCCAAGCGCCGCGCCATAAGGACCGCACCGCCCTCACCGCCGATTTCCTCGTCGTGACCGAACGCAAAGATGATGGTCCGCGCCGGCCGCTTGCCTTGCGCGGCGAGATATTCCGCCGCCTCCAAGAGCGCGATCAGCGAGCCTTTGTCGTCAATCGCGCCGCGACCCCACACATGATCGTCGCGGATCACGCCGCCGAACGGATCGACTTGCCAATTGGCCCGCGTGTCGTCCGGCACAGGTACGACGTCTTGATGCGCGAGCAAGATGATCGGCGGCTGCCCGGGGTCGCTTCCCTCCCAGGTGTAGAGGAGTGAAAGCTCGCCCACGATCTCGCGACGCGCCGCGGCGTGGAACGCCGGATAGCGATCTTGCAACCAAGCGTGGAATTCTTCGAACTGCGTCCGGTCTTCACCATCCTGAACCAGTGAGACGGTACGGAAGCGGATCGCTTCGGCAAGGCGCATCGCCGCGGCGCTCCCGTCGATCGGATAAGCTGACGTGTCCGGCAGCGTCACTTCGGCCGGCGGCGGCGGCGCGGTGAAGGACATCGTGCGATAGCCAACGAAGCCAGCCAAGGCGACAAGCACCAACGCCAACAGACTAAGGATGAGCCGCATCATTCCCGTTCCCCCGCGGCGCTCTCCCCGGCGCCGTCGGGCGAATTGGAGCGCCGTGGGCGGCTGAGGTCAATTCCGCTCTACCGCCTGGAGGCGGGCTGACGGTGGCCAACGCGGGCGATACACGCCTTCCAGGGTGGCGGCTTACCGGTTAGGTTCGCCTCAGAGGTGGACATGAGCGAGCAGCGTCTCTTTATCAGCCATGCGAGCGAAGACGCCGCGGTCGTGAACCACATCGTCGCGTATCTCGAAGCACAGGGCGTTCCGTGTTGGGTGTCATCGCGCGATATCCCGCCACGCGCGATCTATGCGGACGCGATCACGGAAGCGATGCAGGCGTGCTCCGCTTGCGCCGTGGTGGTGAGCAAGAATTCGAACCAATCCAAGGCGGTGAAGCGCGAACTGGAACTGGCCAGCCATTACGACAGACCGTTCATCCCGATCCGCGTCGATGGCAGTGAGCCAGCGACTGGCGTCGACTACTATCTGCGCAACACGCAATGGGTGGATTACAAGCGCGGTGGCACCGCCGCGCTTGATCGGATCGCGGCGCAGGTGAAAGGCGCGCCGCTGCCAGCGGCGCCTCGCCGTCCGGCGCGTAGCGTTCCGCCGATGATTATTGGCGGCGCAGCGCTGGCGATTGTGCTGCTGTGCGCCGGAATTTGGTACGTGTCTTCGCGTCCAGTCGGGACGCAAGTCGCGGAGATCAGCGCGGGAACGCTGACGCCGCTATTGGGCAGCTACAATTGGGAGGGCATCGAGTGCGGCAGCGGACCGACGATAACGGCCGACCGCAATCAACTCGTGGTCACCATGATCGGAGCCCCAACTTACCGTCACGAGGTTTTGCGTGCTGCGCGTGGTATATTCGACACGCGTGTCTTAGCTCCCAGTGAGAGTGCAGGCGAGACTTACACAATCGATGTCACGGCGGACGGACTAACCGTTGCGACTGGTGGCCAAACCGACGAATGGAATCGCTGCACGCCTCCGAGTGATGAACCTGGGGCTGTCGAGCAGCCATCTTCTGAATCGATTTCGAACACCGACCTGGTCGGTCAGTGGGCAGGATCGTGCGGCGGATGCGCGGCCCCTGCTGCAGGACCTCGAACGCGCACACTTCGCGCAAATGGAACCTTTGTCACCGGCGCTGGCAACAATGGGACCTGGACGCGCAACGGGACCGAAGTTCGACTAAACTACTCGACCGGCCAATACGATATCTTCGAGATAGTTGGTGTAGATCGCCTAGTTGGACGTCAGTACGATGCGAATGGAATGTACCTCGGCGTGAGCGAACTCAGGTTGCAGCATGCCGCCACCTTTCCCTAACCGCGCGTCGCACTAAGCTCCAGCACATCTTCCCAAGTTCTGAGACCGCTGCGTTGAGCGTTTACGAGCACCGCCATATTGCCGGGCGCGTGCTTATTATCGAGCATCTTCTCGTGCGCGTCGGGGATTTTGTCCCACGGCAGCACTTCCGACATCGCCGGATCGATGCGGCGGTCGATGACGAGCTGGTTGGCTTGGGACGCGTGAAAGAGGTGGGCGAAGTGCGATCCCTGCACACGCTTTTGGTGCATCCAGAGATAACGCGCGTCCATGGTCAGATTGTAGCCAGTGGTGCCGGCGCAGATGACCACCATGCCGCCGCGCTTCACGATGCGCACCGAAACCGGGAACGTCGCTTCACCAGGGTGTTCAAAAACAATATCCGGATCCTTGCCGCCAGTGATGGCGCGCACAGCTTTGCCGAACTTGCCGACTTCTTTCATGTACTCGGCAAAGCCTTCGCCGTTCACTTTCGGCAGCTGGCCCCAGCAATTGAATTCCTTGCGATTGAGCACAGCCTTCGCGCCCATCGACAGCACGTAGTCCTTCTTCTCGTCATCTGAGACGACGCCGATCGCGTGCGCGCCGGAGACAGCACAGAGCTGAACCGCGAACACACCAAGGCCGCCAGAAGCGCCCCAGACGAGAACGTTCTGACCAGGACGCAACACGTTCGGACGCCAGCCAAACAGCATGCGATACGCAGTGGCCAGCGTCAGCGTGTAGCAAGCCGCCTCTTCCCAGGTGAGGTGCATCGGGCGTGGCATCAGCTGGCGCGCCTGCACTTTGCAGAATTGCGCGAACGAACCGTCGGAGGTTTCGTAGCCCCAGATCTTCTGCGTCGGCGAAAACATCGGGTCGCCGCCGTTGCACTCTTCGTCGTCGCCGTCGTCCTGATTGCAGTGAATGACGACTTCGTCGCCTGGCTTCCAGCGCTTCACCTTGGAGCCGACGGCCCAGACGATGCCCGAGGCGTCCGAGCCGGCGACGTGATAGGCGCCCTTGTGAACGTCGAGCACCGACATCGGCTCGCCCAAAGCGGCCCACACGCCATTGTAGTTCACGCCCGCAGCCATCACCAGAACGAGCACTTCATCTTCGCCGCAGACGGGTGTCGGCACCTGCTCAAGCTGCATGGCGGTCAGCGGGCGGCCATGGCGCTCCTTGCGGATGGCCCAGGCCCACATTTTTTCAGGCACATGGAACTGCGGCGGCATTTCCCCGATCTCGTAGATATCCTTCACCGATTTCAAGTTCGGTTGCGTCATGGCGCCGGCCCCGTGATTTTTGCTGCGGCGCACAATGGTACCCTTATCCCTATAGCGTCAATGGGCGGCACGCCGATAGCGCAGCGGAACGCGCTCTGTTACCTCGCCCTGGGGAGTCTCGATGAAGCAAGTCTATGCCCCGGCGAATGCCGCCGAAGCGCACATGCTGGCGCATATGCTCGGTCAGAACGACATC
This sequence comes from Hyphomonadaceae bacterium, assembly GCA_041398305.1. Lineage (GTDB taxonomy): Bacteria > Pseudomonadota > Alphaproteobacteria > Caulobacterales > Aquidulcibacteraceae > Vitreimonas. The sequence continues at coordinate 4,076 of JAWKUZ010000013.1, read as the reverse complement.
GTCGCGCACATTCATGGCGAAGCGCTGCAGGGCGGCGTTGGTGAGTTACCAGCGAGCGGGTTGCTTCAGCTGCTGGTCGCAGACGAAGACTATGAACGCGCCCGCGCATTGATCGCGGCCTGGGAGCGCGCGAACACGCCTTCGTCCGATACATCCAGCGAACGAAAGCCGCCTTCAATTTGGATGGCATTGCTTGTGATCGGCCTGGGTGTTGGCGGCGGTTGGATGCTGAGAACGGCGGCGGAGAACAATCTCGTGCCGATCGACGCACAGCAATGGGGCTTGGATCAAAATGGCGACGGCAGAGATGATGCAACGTTCTACGCCAGGATCGGCGCCGCGTACGCGTACAAATCGGAATATGACCGCAACTTCGATAGCGAGGTCGATGACGTCTGGCACTTCGATGCGCGGGGCGCTCCCACCACGCGCGCCCATGACGACAATTTCGACGGTCACATGGAAAGCCGAACCGTGTTCCGGCATGGCAACGCGTCGCGCACGGAGATCGACACCGATCGCGACGGAGAGGCCGACCGCACTTTGATCTTCTTAAATGGAATCCTCGACCGGGAAGAAATTCACCCGGCGAATCCTCAGACAATCGTCCGGGTGAACTATTTCGATCAACTTTGGATGACCCGGTCTGAAAGCGATGCCGACGGCGACGGCGTCCTTGAGACAGTACAAACTTACAATGAGCGCGGCGACATCACGGGCACGGAAACGCGCGCGAACGTCACCTCGCCATGAGCCGCCTCAGAGCGTTCCTGCTGACGCTGCTTGGCCTCGCCTTTGTCGCGGGCGGCGTGTTCATCATGAGACGCGACCCAACAAACGCTGGCCTCGCATGGGGCGGAATCGCATTCTTCGGCGCCTGTGCTTTCGTGGGCGCGCTTCAGCTTCTACCGACGCGACGCACAATCGCACCTGACGCCGTCGAACTGACGCTGCAGCCCGGCCGGCTGCACACGATCGGCATGGCGATCGGCGGGCTCGCCATGGGCGCCGGTTGCTTCCTACTGGCGCCACTTGCATCTCAGAAGGGCGACGCGTTCATTGCTATCGTCGCCTATTTTGGGGCCGCGTTCTTTGGGCTGGGCGCGCTTCTCATCGGGTGGCGCGCCATCCGCATGCAACCGATCGCGCGCCTGGACAGCGACGGCGTGCATACGTTCGGGCCTGGCGCGTGGACTCTGCCTTGGCGGGATGTCTCAGCCATCGGCATCTACACGGTAGCGTCACAGCAATTTCTTCTGTTCGAAAGCCAGTCGCGCCCGCCACCGCTGCTCTCGCCGATGGGGTTCACGATCTCGACAGCGGGAACGGGGTTCGCGTTCGACGACGTTCTGGCCTTTGCGAACGCGCTCTGGGCGCGACATCACCGCTCTTAACCTTGCTGCGGCGCAACATAGCGCTTGCCGCAACCGGGCGACGCATGTTTGCTTGTATAAATCGATGCCGCCCTTTCAGCACGCCCCCGATCAACCGTGGATCTTCCGGACCTACGCCGGCCACTCGACCCCGGCTGAGTCCAACAAGCTCTATCGTGCGAACTTGGCAAAGGGGCAGACAGGGCTTTCCGTGGCGTTCGATCTGCCGACGCAGACCGGCTATGACAGCGATCACATCTTGGCGCGCGGCGAAGTCGGCAAGGTCGGCGTGCCGGTGGGGCACCTCGGCGACATGCGCGCGCTGTTCGAGGGCATTCCACTCGAGCAGATGAACACGTCGATGACCATCAACGCGCCGGCGGCGTGGCTGCTCGCGCTCTACGTGGCGCTGGCGGAGGAGCAAGGCGCCGATCCGAAGAAGCTGACGGGCACGACGCAAAACGACATCCTCAAAGAATATCTCTCGCGCGGCACTTACATCTTTCCGCCGGCGCCGAGCCTGAAACTCACGGCGGACACGATCGCGTGGAGTCTTTCGACGATTCCGAAATGGAATCCTATGAACGTGTGCTCGTATCACCTGCAAGAAGCTGGCGCGACGCCGGAGCAAGAGCTGGCGTTCGCCCTCGCGGCGGCAATTGCTGTGCTGGACGAGGTCAAAGCGCGTGGCGAAGTGGCGCCAGAGCGCTTCGCAGATGTCTTCAGTCGCATCTCCTTCTTCGTGAACGCCGGCATGCGCTTCGTTACGGAGCTTTCCAAGATGCGCGCCTTTGTGCAGCTCTGGGATGAGATCGGCCGCGAACGCTATGGCGTGGACGACGAGAAGGCGCGGCGCTTCCGCTATGGCGTGCAAGTCAACTCGCTCGGCCTCACGGAGCAGCAAGCCGAAAACAACGTCTATCGCATCCTGCTCGAAACGCTGGCGGTCACTCTTTCGAAAGATGCGCGGGCCCGCGCGGTGCAGCTTCCCGCCTGGAACGAAGCGCTTGGTCTGCCCCGTCCCTGGGATCAGCAATGGTCGCTGCGCATGCAGCAAGTGTTGGCCTATGAAACCGACCTTCTGGAGTTCGAAGACATCTTCGCCGGCTCGAAGGTGATCGAAGCGAAGGTTGCGCAGCTAGTGGAAGGCGCGCGAGCTGAACTCGCGAAGATCGAAGCGAGCGGCGGCGCTGTCGCCAATGTCGATTACATGAAGACCGCGCTGGTGGAGTCCAATCGCCGCCGCGTTGAGCAGATCGAGGCCGGCGGGCAGAAGGTTATCGGCGTCAACGCCTTCACCGAAGGCGAGCCCTCACCGCTCGAAGCCGGCGAGAAGAACATTCAGACGGTCGATCTCGCCGTCGAGGCCCAGCAAATCGCGAACCTCAAAGCTTGGCGCGGTGCGCGTGACGCCGGTAGAGCGGAGGCCGCGCTCGCCGCGCTCGAAGCCGATGCGCGCGCCGATCAGAATATCATGCCGGCCAGCATCGCCGCGGCGAAGGCCGGCATTACCACGGGCGAATGGGCGGCGGCGCTGCGCAAAGTTTATGGCGAGTATCGCGGACCGACCGGCGTTGCACTCGTTATCGAAAGCGGCGCCGAGAACATTGAAGCTGTGAAGCGCGATGTCGCCGACCTGAGCGAGAAACTGGGTCGCCAACTCACTTTCTTGGTTGGAAAGCCGGGGCTCGATGGACACTCAAACGGCGCCGAGCAGATCGCAGCGCGCGCTCGCGCTGTCGGAATGGACGCGATCTACGAAGGCATCCGCCTCACACCGGTAGAGATCGTCACCGCGGCGAAAGAGAAGAAGGCGCACGCAGTCGGCCTTTCCATTCTTTCCGGCTCACATCTCGATCTGGTGCAAGAGGTCGTGCGCTTGATGCGCGCTGAAGGCATGGAGAGCGTGCCGCTCATCGTCGGCGGCATCATCCCGCCTGCGGATGCGCTGGCGCTTCGGCAAATGGGCGTCGCCGGCGTCTACACGCCCAAGGACTTCAAGATCACCGGCATCATGAGCGACGTGGTGAAGCTCGTGGCGGCGCGGGCGTGAACGTCGGAGCGCTCGAGCGCGCGTGTCTCACCGCGTGGCCGGCCCGCACGCAAGCAAAGATGTTTGGCTGGGAGCTGTGCGCTACGGGCGATTTCTCCGGTCGCGCCAATGCCGTGTGGCCTCTTGCATGGGATGCGAGCACTGATGTTGCGAGCGCCGTCGCAGATGCGCGCGCATGGTGCGTGGCGCAGGCGATCACACCGACATTCAAATTGGCTGACGGCGCAACCGAACCCGCGGACCTACCCCAAGCGCTGACGAACGCAGGTTTTACGCCTCGCACCGAGACCTACGTGATGACACGCGGCATCACGCCGGCGCTCGCGCACGATGCAAACGTCACGCTCCACGAGACCGCGACGGATGACATCTGGTCTCCCCTCAACGAAAGCGCGCCTGGCATTGGCGATGCCGCGGAGCGACGCCAGATCGTGGAGCGCATCGCTGTGCCGCGGGTGTTTGCGCTGGTACGGCTTGACGGCAAACCGGCAGCGGTCGGCCTTGGCGTGCTGTCAGACAATCTGCTCGGCATATATCTGATGCGCACTGCGCCATGGGCGCGTCGCAACGGCTTCGCCCGCGACATCGTCCATACCCTTCTAGGCTGGGGTCAAACCAACGGCGCCGACACCGCCTATCTGCAAGTGGAA
>JAWKUZ010000012.1:0-138210 GCA_041398305.1 Hyphomonadaceae bacterium | reverse complement strand
GCGTTCGCAACCGCGCTAGACGTTGAACTCGAGCGTCTGATGCGTCTCCGTTTCGAGATTATTTCTTACCCCGCCTACGATCCCATGGCGCGGAAGTGGAACGGCAACGGTGTTTCGCGCTCCAATTTGACGCTGTTTGAGATTGCACCCGATGCGGGGACGCCGGATCCCCACGATTGCAGTCGCGGCAAGCCCTTTCGCTTCGGTGGCTGGGCTCAGCATTGGCTGAACGCGGGTGGAGCAATGTGGATCAGCCCTTTACCGGCAACTGTGCTCCATCTCGACCATCGCAACAACCGCGGCGCCGATGCCCTCGCAAAGAAGATCGCCGTTCTACTCGCGCTCAACTGGGGCGCCACGCGAAAGCGTTGCGAACAAAGTCTCGATGTTCGAACGCTGTTGCGCCGCGTCGGTGAACTCCGTCGGCCAGGCGCCACAACCTCTCTCCATGCAGGACGGATAGCCGATCGGCTCGAAGAAGCGCTTTTGCGTTTGACCGAACTGCAAATTCTCCCGAACCGCCTGTCTTGCGAAGAGGCAACGTCGATGCGTGCTCAAAGTCGGCGCTGGTTCGATGTTTGGTGCCAGGGGCAGGTATCGTTTTCGAAGCCGCCTTTCATTCTCTCCGACGAGGGCGTTCCAAGAACCTCGCTGTAGGCGACTTCGCCAGGCCGAAGCGAGAGCGACGGCTCCAGAGATTGAGGATGTCCGAGCGGCAGTGGACGAGCTGGATGGGCACTGTTCAAAACCACCCACTCCCATCAACTGCGCACACCACCATTCCTTGTTCGCTGTTTGGTTCCTCTATTCGCGTGCAGGGCGCTTAGGCGCGGCTGACGAGTTGCTTCAAGCGTTCGCACATGGCCGAGCTTGGGTCTGTCAGCGGATCGATGACGGTGAAATGGTTCGCGCCCTCGGCCTCTTCGTATCGGGTGGCGACGCCGTCCTCTCCCCAGGCAGCAACGATGGCGGCGCTCTGGCGCAGATATTCGCTGCTCTCATTGCCGCCGACGATGGCGTCGAGGCTCTTGCCCTCGGGGGCCGGCCATAGAAGCGGGCTGAGCGATGTTGCCTCGGCGGTGTCGAGATCGAGCTTCTCATTGAGGCTGGTGCCGATGAGCGGCGCAAGTTCGAAGAGGCCTGAAATGGCGTAGGCGGCGGGCACGTGCGCCTCGGTCGCTAGTAGGCACGCCGAGAGATGTCCGCCGGCGGAGTGTCCGGCAACGATGACAGGCGCATCTACCGCGCGATGCACGAGATGCGATGCAGCGCGCATTTGTTCGACGATGTCGCCGATGCGCACGTTCGGGCAGAGATCGTAGCTCGGCACCGCGACAGTGACGCCGAGTGCGTTCAAGCCCTTCGCCATCGAGCTGAAGAAGCTCTTGTCCAACGCCTGCCAATAGCCGCCGTGAATGAACATAACGGCAGGGCCGGGGCCGGCGTCGAACAGATCGAGCGTGTTGCGTTCGCCAGGACCGTACTCAATGACGCGCGGCGCGTTGATGTTGCGGTATGCTTTGCTCTCGGCCGCCCAGCGCGCGATGATCGCCGGGTGCTCAGGCACGGCGGCGCGGTTGTTGTATTCTTTTTCGAGGTCGAGACTCATTTAGAGTCGGGATAATCGAAGCCCGGCCACTTCGAGCCGTAAAGCTGATAACCGAGGATCGTGTAGGTTTGCGCCACGTTGGGGTTGGCGCGGATCGTCTCGGTAACGACCTTCTGGATCGAGTTCAGATCCGGGTGCTCGATGCGCACGAGCAGGTCCCATTCACCCATGATCGAGTAGATATCCATGATCTTGTCGGTGGAATCGCGCAGCGTATTGCCGACGGCTTCTGGCGTCGCGTTCTGCACGCGGACGAAAATGAAGAGGCTATGGTCTGCCATGTGTGCTCCTGGGCGCGAGCTTAGCGCGGCACGACCGCCGTTGTCTCGATTTCGATGAGGGCCGCGTCTTCGATCAGGGCTTTCACTTCGACGACCGCCATCGCCGGATAGTTCCGCCCCATCTTCTCGCGCCAGGTCGTGCCGATTTCGGCCAGCGAGGCGAGGTAGGCGCGTTTATCGGTGATGTACCAGGTCATGCGCGCGACGTGCTCAGGGCCGGCATTGGCTTCGCGGAGCACGGCGAGGGTGTTGTCGAGCGTCCGCGCGAATTGTGCGGCGAGCGTGGTCGCTTCGAATTTGCCTTCGGGCGTCCAGCCGATTTGGCCGGCGACGAAAATGATGCGGCCTTCGGCTTCGATGCCGTTGGAATAGCCCTTGGGGCGCGGCCAGCCTTCTGGGAGCAGGGTTCTCATGGTTCGAGCTTTGCGAAGTCGGTGATGGCTTTGCGGAGATCGGCGGGCCATGGCTGGGCGCTCATGGTCGCGAGGTCGGTAAAGACGATCGTTTGATCGAACCGGGCGACGGTGCGCGCGCCGATCGAAGCGATGTGCTTCAAATTGAGCGAGCTGTTTCCAATTGAGTCGACGCCCAGCTGTTGATGCAGCATGTCGCCGATGCGCACGGGGCCGACGAATTCGCACTCGAAGCGCACGGTTGGCACGCCTTTGCGGTCGTCGATGTGTAGCGATTTGAAAGAATGGCCGAGGCTCGCGAACCAATCTTCCACGGTTTCGTTCACGAGACCGAAGAAGCGCGGATAGAAGATGATTCCGGCCGCGTCGCAGTGCTCGAAGCGGATAATGAGATCGCGGGTGAACTTCATTTGCGCTCGCGTAGTTTGAAGCGTTGTAACTTGCCGGTGTTTGTCTTCGGGAGTTCTGCGACGAACTCGATAGCGCGTGGATACTTGTAGGGAGCTATCGTCGCCTTCACGTGATCCTGCAGCTCGCGCGCGCTGGCGCTGAGGTTCGGATTGAGTACGACGAAGGCTTTGACGATCTGACCACGCTCTTCATCCGGCACGCCGACGACAGCGCATTCGGCGACGGCATCGTGACTCAAAAGAGCGTTCTCCACCTCTGGCGCGCCGATATTGTAACCAGACGAGATAATCATGTCGTCAGCGCGAGAAACGTACCAGAAATAGCCGTCGGCATCGCGGCGGTAGATGTCGCCGGTGACGTTCCAGCCGTTGACGACATAGTTCTTCTGACGCTCATCGGCGAGATAGCGGCAGCCGGTTGGACCTTTGATGGCAAGCCGGCCTTCGCCTTCGCCCGCGATCGGTTCGTCGTTTTCGTTGAGCAACGTCGCTTCGTAGCCGGGCACGGCTTTGCCGGTTGAACCGGGGCGGATGTCGTCGCCGCGCGCGGAGACGAAGATGTGAATCATCTCGGTCGAACCGATGCCGTCGATGATACGGATGCCGGTGCGTTCGAACCATTGGTCCGACGTTGCGCGCGGCAGGTGCTCGCCAGCGGAGACACAGGTGTGCAGTGACGCGAGCTTGGCTAGATCCTGCTTCATCAGCGCTCGATAGCCGGTTGGCGAAGTGAAGAGCGTGGTGGCTTTGTGCTGGGCGATCGTATCGGCGAGCACATCGAAGCCGGGCTTCTCACAGATGGCGGTCGCTGCGCCGATACTTGCGGGGAACACCATGCCGGCGCCGAGGCCGAACGTGAACGCGAACGGCGGCGTGCCAATGAACACGTCCGTCGGCTTTGGTTGCAGAATGTGGCGGGAGACTGTCTCTGCCATCGCCGCGATGTCGCGGTGGAAATGGACGCAGCCCTTGGGCGTGCCGGTCGTGCCGGAGGTGAAGGCGATGAGCGCTGGATCGTCAGCCGCGGTGGCCACAGCGGGAAGGCGTCCGGACGCTTTCTTCATCAAGCGCTCGAGCTCGCTGGTCGTGATGAGCCCGAGCGGGGGAGCGTCCGGGCGGGCAGCTTCGAGTTCGGCCTCGCGGTGGTCATCGACGATCGCGTGCGAGACCTGTGCTTTGTTGAGGATGACGGCGAGTTCGTGGGCGCGCAGCATCGGCATCGTCCCAACCGCGACGCCGCCCGCGCGGAAAACACCCCACCAAACTGGCAACGATAGCCGCGTGTTTGAGGCGTGAATCAGCACTCGATTGCCAGGCGTCAGATCGAACACGGTAGCGAGGACCTCTGCGATGCGAGAGGCCTCTTCGAGGAGCGCGTCGTAAGTGAGCGTGGCGGAGGGAAGCAATACGGCCTTGTTGGCGCCGTGCCCGCGGGCGACCGCTGCGTCGAGCATGCTGCTCGCATTGTACTGCGCGGGGAACTGCAGTTCCGGCAGTGTAAACTTCATCTCCGGCCATTGATCGCGCGGCGGAAGGTTGTCGCGGACGAAGGTGTCGGTGTGTGCGCTCATCAATCGCCCTCGAACACCGGCTTCTGCTTCGACGCGAAGGCGACGTAGGCGCGCTCGAAGTCTTTCGTCTTCATGCAGATGGCCTGCGCTTGCGCTTCGGCTTCGAGCGCTTGCTCGAGGCTCATGTTCCATTCCATGTTGAGTTGATTCTTGGTCATGGAATGCGCGAAGGCGGGGCCGTTAGCGAGGCTCACTGCGAAAGCTTGCGCTTCGGCGAGGGGTGTTTCAGTGAGCTTGTTGAAGAAGCCCCAGCGTTCGCCTTCGTCGGCGCTCATCGAGCGGCCGGTGTAGAGGAGTTCGCTGGCGCGGCCGTGGCCGATGATGCGCGGCAGGATTGCGCAAGCGCCCATGTCGCAGCCGGCCAGGCCAACGCGGGTGAAGAGAAATGCGGTCTTCGCGTTGGCCGAGGCGTAGCGGATGTCGCTCGCCATCGCGATGATGGCGCCGGCGCCGGCGCAGACTCCTTCGACGGCGGCAACGATCGGTTGTGGACAGGCGCGCATGGCCTTGACGAGATCGCCGGTCATGCGCGTGAAGCGCATCAGCTCGGGCATCGTCATTTTTGTGAGCGGTGCGATGATGTCATGCACGTCGCCGCCGGAGCAGAAATTGCCGCCGGCGCCGGTAATGACGATGGCGCGGCAATCGTCGGCGTAGGAGAGGCGCCGGAAGAGGTCGCGAAGTTCGGAATATGACTCGAACGTCAGCGGGTTCTTGCGTTCGGGTCGATTGAGCGTGACGGTCGCGACGCGGTTGCTGACAGCCCATAAGAAATGTTCGGCCTGATATTCGGCGCTTTTCCAGGCATCGTTGATCACGGCGCCGCTCCCTTCGTCAGCTTGCGGCGCACCGATGCTTTGGCTGCATCGAGGAGCCGCGACAGCGCGTTTTTGTCGGCGTGCGTGAGATCGCGCAGCAGCGCATCCACGCACGCCGCGTGCGCTTTGGCCATCAGCTTGAATACGCTTTCGCCTCGACGCGTCAACCGGACCCGTTGAATGCGACGGTCGTTTTCGTCGTGGCTTGTTTCGATGAGGCCATCGGCGCTCAGGCGCGTTCGCAACTGCGTGACGTTGCCGTTCGAGACGAGCAAGTATTGCGAGACTTCGCCGAGTGTGAGCGCGCCGTGGCGATCGAGGGCGGAGAGGAAATCGAAGCGGGCGATGGTGCTATCGAACTTGGCGCGCATGAGGGCGTCGACTTCGCGCTCGATCAGGCGGCTCGTCGTCAGCAGCCTGAGCGAGAGGCGGACGGTGTCCTGCGCGCTCGCCATCTAAACTTCGCCGCCGGACATTGGGATTGCCGCGCCGTTCGTTGCGGCGGCGCCGTCGCTGCAGAGCCAGGCGATGGCGCTCGCGACTTCGTCGGCAGTGATGAGGCGGCCTTGCGGGTTCTTGGCGTAGAGCGAGGCCTTGGCCTCGTCTTCGCTGAGTTTGGTTTTGCTGGCGATGTTTTCGGCGGCGCGGGTGACGATGTCGGTCTCGACATAGCCCGGACAAATGGCGTTGACGGTGACGCCTTTCTTCGCGGCTTCTTTCGCCAGCGCGCGTGTCATGCCGATCATGCCGTGCTTGGAGGCGCAATAGGCGCTGATGTAAGCGCCGCCTTGGAGGCCGGCGATAGAGGCGACGTTGACGATGCGGCCCCATTTGTTGGCGTACATGTCGGTGATCGCGGCGCGTGAGCAGAGGAAGGCGCCGGTGAGGTTGATCGCGAGGCACTGATTCCACATGGAGAGATCCATGCGGTCGAGCGGCGCGGATGGGGTGATGCCGGCATTGTTGATCAGGATGTCGATCGGGCCGTAGCGATCGCGCGCGGCGGTGAAGGCGGCCGCTACTGAGTCTTCATTTGCCACGTCGCACGATAGACCTTGGGCGTTCTCGAATTCTTCGGCGGCGCTGGCGACGCGTGCGCCGTCGCGGCCGACGAGCGTGAAGCGCGCCCCGGCGGGGACAAGAGCGCGCGCGGTGGCGAGGCCTATGCCGGTGCCGCCGCCGGTGATGAAGACGTGGTGAGCCATTAGTTGTCCTTGCGTGCGAGTGTGCGCTGCATTTGCGCGTATCCGGTGCGGTACTGTTTGGGCGGCGCGAGTTTGCCGTAGCCAAGTTCGGCGGCGGCGCGCAGCGACCAGTTTGCATCCATCAAATGCGGACGCGCGAGCGCGCAAAGATCGGCGCGGCCGGCGGCGAGGATGGAGTTGACGTGGTCGGGTTCGAAGATGTTGCCGACGGCCATGGTCTTCACGCGCGCTTCGTTGCGGATGCGATCGCAGAAGGGTGTTTGGAACATGCGGCCATAGACTGGTTTGGCGAGCGGTGTGGTTTGGCCGGCGGAGACGTCGATGAGATCGGCGCCGGCTTCAGCGAACGCTTCGGCGATGGCGACGGAATCTTCGGCGCTGAGGCCATCGTCGTGCCAATCGGTGGCGGAGATGCGGACGCTCATGGGCTTGTGCTTCGGCCAAGCGGCGCGCATGTCTTCGAAGACTTCGAGCGGGAAGCGGAGGCGGTTTTCGATGCTGCCGCCGTATTCGTCCGTGCGCTGATTGCTGATTGGCGTGAGGAAGGACGAGAGCAGATAGCCGTGGCCGCAATGCAGTTCGAGCATGTCGAAGCCGGCTTGTTCGCCCATGAGCGTGGCGCGGACGAAATCGGCTTTGACGCGATCCATGTCGGCGCGTGTTATTTCGCGCGGTGCGGCGTTGGCTTCGGACCACGCGAGCGGTGAGGGGGCGATGAGCTCCCAGTTGCCGGTTTCGAGCGGTTGATCCGAGTAATCACGCTTGTCGTTCGGATCTTCACTCCACGGCCTGCGCGTGGAGCCTTTGCGGCCGGCGTGAGCGAGTTGGAGTGCGAACTTCGCGCCGGTGTTGGTGTGGACGTAGTCGACGATGCGTTTCCAGGCGGCGACGTGTTTTGAATCGTACATTCCGGCGCAGCCGGGGGTGATGCGGGCGTCGGCGGAGACGTCTGTCATCTCGGTGAATATGAGGCCAGCGCCGCCACTGGCCCGGGCGCCATAGTGGACAAGGTGAAAGTCGTTCACCTCGCCGTCGACAGCGGAATACATGCACATCGGGCTGACGACGACGCGGTTGGATATCTCCATATCGCGGAGCTTGAGCGGTGCGAACATGGGCGGTGGTGGATTGTGCTCGACGCCGGAGAACCAGGACTCGACTTTGCCGAGATAAGTTTTGTCGCGGACACGGAGATTCTCGTGGCTGACGCGTTGGCTGCGGGTGAGTAGCGAGTAAGTGAACTGTAGCGGCTCAAGCGTCGCGTAGCGATCGATGTTCTCGAACCACTCGGTTGAGTTGCGCGCGGCGTTTTGGAGTTTCAACACTTCGACTTGGCGCTCGGCGTGATACTCGGCCAGCGCCTCTGCGAGCGGTTTGCCACCGTGGAGGACTTGCGCGAGCTTGATCGCGTCTTCGATAGCGAGCTTGGTGCCGGAACCGATAGAAAAGTGCGCGGTGTGGGCGGCGTCGCCTATCAGGATCAAGTTATCCTTGTGCCATGTGCTGCAAACGATGCGTGGGAAGTTGAGCCAGGCTGAACCGCGCAGGTGCTTGGCGTTGGTGTCGAGCGTGGCGCCATCGAGATACTCGGCGAAGAGCTTTTCGGCGGCGCGGCAGGTTTCGTCTTGGCTCATCTTGTCAAAGCCGAAGCTCCGCCAAGTGGCTTCGCTGCATTCGACGATGAAGGTCGAGGCGTTGTCCTCGAACTTGTAGGCGTGGGCCCAGATCCAACCGTGTGGCGTCGTCTCGAAGGCGAAGGTGAAGGCTTCGAAGGCCTTATTGGCGCCGAGCCAGATGTACTTGTTCGGGCGGATGTCGATGTCGACGCCGAAGTGCGCTGCGTCGGCGGTGCGGAGCTTGGAGTTGGCGCCGTCGCAGGCCAGGACAAGGTCGTAGGCGGCGAAGAGCTCGGGAGAGGGATCGATCTCGGTCTTGAACTCAAGCTCTACGTCAAGCTCGCGAGCGCGGTCTTGCAGGATGTTCAGTAGGCGCTTCCTGCCGATGCCAACGAAGCCGTGGCCGGAGGAGGTGATGGTCTGGCCGTGGATGTAGACGTCGATGTCGTCCCAATGGGCGAATCCGGCTTCGATTTCATCTGCACTCTTTGGATCGTTGGCGCGGAGGTTCTCCATGGTCTGGTCGGAGAAGACGACGCCCCAGCCGAACGTGTCGCCGGGATCGTTGCGTTCGAACACAACGATCTCGTGCCGCGGGTCGCGCAGCTTCATGGAAATGGCGAAGACGAGAGCGGCGGGGCCGCCGCCGACGCAGGCGATACGCATGAGTTAGTTTATATATGAAATAATGCCCCAAGCAAGCAAAACGAGCGCCGGATTGGACTTCTAGCCGTTGATCTCGAAGAAGTGGCTGGCTTCGCCTTGGGAATTGGCGATGGCGCGGCTCATTTCCTGCTCGGCCTCTTGATCATGGCCCATGCGCTGGAGGCTGAGGCCACGCCCGTACCGGGCGACGGCGTTGTTCTCGTTCTCGAAGACGAGATCGCCGAAGGTGAAGTAGGCGCGCCGGAGATCGCGGAGCGCGCGCTCGTCCTCGCCAAGCGCTTGAAGCGCGATGGAGCGGAAATAGTGCGCGGTAGCGGTGTGCATGCGTGACACGCGCGCGCCGATGACGCGACCGCAGCCGCGAACCGCGACCTCACCCTCACCCGTCAGACACGATTCCCAATAGCGGTGCGTTGGGCTGAGTTGACTCAAATTGGCAGGCGCGGTGATCGGGTCCGACATGCCTGGGCCGGCCTGCGCAAACGCAGGCGACGTAATGAGCATCGCGGCGAGGGCGGTGGCAAGCAAGCGCACTGGGAACCTCCGATTGAGCTTGGGCCCGAGAATGCGCCCAACGCGATCCGTCCGCAACAACTGAGCCCTCAAGGGACGAGACCAGCGTTGACGTAACCGTCCAAATCGTCGCCTTCGATCTCGCGGGCTCTAGCGATATCAGCCTCGCCTTCTTCTTGGCGGCCGAGCCGCACGGCGGCGACGCCGCGGCCATACAGTGAAAAGCCGCTGGTGTCGTTCTCTTCATAGGCGGTGTTGAAGTCCGCCCAAGCCTCTTCGAAGCGGCCCTGTTTGAAGCGCAAGAAGCCGCGCGAAAACGTGCTGGCAGCCGAATTGCGGACAGCGATGCGGCAGGCTTCTTCCGCCACATCCAACTCGATCCCCGCGGCTGCGCGGGTCTCGCAGCGCACGCCGTAGACGCGAGGATTGATGAGGGCTTCGCGCGGGCCGATTGCGCGCATGCTCCCGCGTGCGGCCCGGCGCTGACCGAGGCGGGCCGCGCGGTCATAGTCCGCCATGGCGCCCTGATAGTTGCCAGTGCGGAAGTAGAGGAAGGCACGCGTTGAATGGGCTTGGACGTGGCTGTCATCATAATTGATGGCGCGCGTGGCGTCAGCGATGGCGTCGTCGAAGCGATTTAGACGCAGATATCCTAGGCTGCGGCCAACATATTGGTCCGCCCCCAAGGGCGCTTCATCGATGAGGGCTTGAAAGATCGCCACGCCCTGTTCGAACTCAGCGTTGGCTTCATCCTGGCGCCCAAGATCTTCATAGCGGTCGCCGAGGACATAGTGAGCTAGGGCGATGTCGCTGCGCTCCAGGTTCATGCCGATCAATTGCGTGCACACCTCGATCGCGCGTTCAGCGCTCGCGGCTCTGCGGCTGCTCGTGCACTCGCTTGATCCAGCGCCGAATGACCCGCCGTATCCATAGCGGTCTTGAAGAGGTGTCGATGGGAAGAGGGACGTCTGCGCGAAGGCGCAGGGTGCGGCGCATAGGGCCAGGGTGATCAGGATGGTCCGCATGCGGGCCGAAATACCACCGGCTAAGTGCTTTGACGACCAGAGAACTCAGGGGCCGGAGAGACCGGGAACGAGCCTATCGGCGCTCGGGCGTGGTCGCGATCACCAGTGTGCGTTCGAGGCCAGCATCGCGATCATTCAGCGCCGCGTGGTAATCCGGCGCGTGTTCCATCGAGAGGATGGCAGGCGGATTGGGATAGCGCATCGCCGCCAGATCGTCCCAACGCCCCACGGTTGGCCCGGCCTTCGCCTCGCGCAGAACCTCGAGAATGCGGCCGGTGAAGAGCAGGTGGCCTCCGGTGCGATAGACTGTCCGCATGGCGACCACGCCGTAGCGCATGTATGCGGCGCGGCCCGAGACGCCGGGCTGCGCAACGCCGTACTTAGCGTCGTTGTAGTAGGCGAGGAAGTTCACCATTGCGGGAGCGTAGCTTTGCGGTTGCGCCAGCAAGCGCGAGATCGAGGCCGCGCTTGGCATCACGTCGCTGCGAAAGTTGAGCGCCTGCGCGTCCTGCACAATCGGGCCATCTGGCCTGCTGAGAATGCCGAGTGCAATCAGGGCTTTTAGAAAACCGAGGATGAGCGGCGGTGGCCGGCGAAGCTTTATGCGCGCGACGTACGCATCCTCGGCTGCCTCAACCGCGATGGGGAGCGTGCCAGGATCGCCACCGCTAGCGATCACAAAACGCTGCCAGTAAGCGCCGTCGGGTTCGCCGCCGATCATGGTGAAGTCGGTGCGACAGCTCCAGCGCTCGGTGACGCCCGGCGCCAACGCGCCCGCTTCGCCGCGGACGGCGATGAACCAGTGCGGCTCACCGCCTCGTGCGATCGCATACACTGGCTCGCGCGCCCCGATGCTCCAAAGCGCTGCAATCAGCGCGGCGACGAGCGCAAGTGTGATGAGTGCGATCGTCACGTCAGTTGGACCAGTAGATGTATTCTTGGTCCTCGGTCCATGGCGCGTTGAGCGGCACGTCTATGCGCACAGGACCTTCGATCAGCGCCGGCCAAAGAGGTGGTGGCGCGTTGGCGTTCTGTGCCTCGATCATTGCGCGCATAGCAGCGACACGCTCTGGCTCCTGCGCGGAGAGATCGTGTTGTTCGGTCGGATCCTGCGCCAGATTGAAGAGCCACACACGATCAGGCGTCTCGCTAACTTGCAACTTCCAATCGCCGTCGCGGACAACGCGATAGGGGCCTGAGCGCCAAAAGATGCGCTGGTTTGGCGGGCCCTGCGTTTCGCCGCGCAGATAAGGCAGCAGATTGACGCCATCGAGCTGGGGTTGCGTCGGCGCGCCAGAGGCTGCGGCCGCGGTGGCGAAGATGTCCATGTGCGTCGCGGGGCCAGCGATGCGCCGGCCACTCGGCAGGCCGCCGGGCCAACGCACGAAGTAGGGCGTCCGGATGCCGCCTTCGAAGAAAGTGGACTTCCAGCCGCGGAACGGCGCGTTGATATCCGCGAGGCCGGTGTACCAAGCGCCGCCATTGTCGCTGACGAAGATCACGATGGTGTTGTCATCGATGCCGTTGTCGCGCAGCGCCTGCATGACGCGCCCGACGCCGCGATCGAGCGCGCGGATCATGGCGCCATAAACGCGTTGCGTATGATCAGGAATGGTGCTGAGCGCCTCATAATCCTCGCGCGTCGCCTGCAGCGGCGTGTGCGCGGCGGTGAAGCTCAGATAGAGGAAGAACGGGCGATTGCGGTTGGCCTCAATGGCCGAGACGGCTTCATCCGCGAAATAGTCCGTCACGTAGCCGCGCGGGCGCATCCGCACATCGCCAGCGGCGTTATGAAGATCGACCGCGTAGGGCAGGTTGGCCCAGAGGAAACGATCGATGGGATCAAACTCTAGCCGCGCATTGACGACATTCGGATCGTTCGGCGGCAAGAACATCGCCGCGCCCTGCATGATGCCGAGAGATTCGTTGAACCCCTGCGACTCGGGGCGCATCGCGGCCACTTCGCCAAGGTGCCACTTGCCGATCAGCATGGTGTGATAGCCCTGAGCCTGGAGCATCTCAGCCATGGTGATTTCGCTGGGCGGCAGGCCGAGCGTCGCGCGCGGCGGCACGTCTGCCACACGCTCTTCGTGGAAGATCGGTTGGCGCAGAGACTCGGGCTGGGAGTGGGAGATGTAGCGGGCGAACGCCTGCGGCGCCGACGTGAACTCAAAGCCAAACCGTGTCGGGTAGCGGCCTGTCATGATCGCAGCGCGCGAGGGTGAGCAGGTGGCGTTGCTGGCATAGCCTTGATCAACGATGACGCCAGTGCGCCCAATGGCGTCAATGTTCGGCGTCTGCACAATACCGGCGACACCGCCGCCATCGATCGAGATGTCGTTGTAGCCAAGATCATCTGCCAGGATGACGATGATGTTCGGCGGGCGTTCGCCGGCTGGCGCTTCAGCCGGGCCTGGCGCCCAGGTGATGTCGCGATTGGCGGCGATCGGGTGTTGGATGTTTCCGACGATCCCAGGGAGATAGTACCAATAGTGCTTCCACAGAAAGAAGCCGCCGAGCGCGATCAGCGCGAGCACGCCACCGATGATTGCGAGCCGTTTCATAGGCGCTTCTCCCTATCGCAAATGATGTGAACGCAGCATGCCGCCAGCGCTTGGCAGCGAAATCACGTCGCCGTCGCGCATGGCGAAGACCGGGCCGTCATAGGTGGTCTCTGCCGCTTGAACGAAGGTGTGGGCTAGGCCGGGGATCGGCGTCTGCGGCAGGAAATGCGTGATCGCAAGCGCGCCGACACCGGCTTCTTGCGCGACGCGCCCGGCGTCCTCAGGCGCGGTGTGATAGTCGAGAATGTCGTTGAAGATCGAGCCAATGTTTTCCCGGCCCGATGCTTGCGCCGCTTGGTGCATGATGGCGTCGAGGCGCGGTGAGATGGCTTCGTGGATCAGTAGGTCGGCCCCGTGCGCTGCTTGCGTGAGCGATGCCGAGCGCGCGGTATCGCCGCTGATGACGATTCTGCGCCCGCCATACTCAACGCGATAACCGACGGCATCGGTGGGTGCGTGATCGACGCGGAACGCTACAATGCGCACGCCCTCGGCGTTGTGAAGCTCAATCTCCTCACCGTCATTCAGTGGCAACGCAAACTCGCGCGCCACCATGCCGGCGCCGCTCGGCGGCATAATCTCTGGACCGTGGTGCGCGGTGCGATAGGACTGATCGATAGCGTAAGCTTCATTCATCCCGGCCACGACACGCGACGTGCCAGGCAACCCGACGACCGTGAGCGGTTCGTGTGCCGGGCCATTCACCCAGTGCTGGAGCGCGACAGTATCTAGGCCGTCGATGTGATCGGAGTGCAGGTGGGTGAGGAAGAGCGCCTCGATGTCGCTCTGCGAAATGCCCATAAGCGACAGCGTCTCGGACGCGCCGTCGCCGGCGTCGAAAACGAAAACGTGCTGACCTGCGATGACGGCAAGACAAGGGCCAGCGCGCGTGCGATCCGGCAAGGGAGAGCCGGTGCCACAGAAGGCCGCGTGCAAGCCATCTGGAAGTTGGGCGCGCAAATCGGATTGCATGGCGCGGCTCGCGGTTCGTTCCACGAGGCGCGTCGCAATCTCCCCGCGGAAGAAGTACGCGCCGGCGCCTACGGCGGCCAGCACGACCGCCACCCCAGCCAGCCAAGCCCTTGCTTTCATTGCGCCCTCCCTGGCCTGTCTTTTTGCGCTTGACGTCGTCGCGCAACAATAGGCACTATTAGTGCCAATATATTCACACACTGCCGCCTGTCAATGCGGCCACGAGGGGAGACCGTTCATGCAAGTCCTTCGCACGCCCGATGATCGCTTCGCCAATCTGCCTGATTTTCCCTACGCGCCGCATTACACCGAAGTGCGCGACGCTTCGGGCGCCATGCTTCGCATTGCGGCGATCGATGAAGGCCCGCGTAACAAAGCGCCGGTGCTGCTCATGCATGGCGAGCCGAGCTGGTCTTTCCTCTATCGCAAGATGATCGCGCGCTTGATTGCGCAAGGTCATCGCGTCGTGGCGCCTGATCTGATCGGCTTTGGACGCTCCGACAAGCCCGCCGCGCGTGAGGACTATACTTACGAGGCGCACGTGAAGTGGATGAGTGATTGGCTCGTGGCCAATGATTTGCGCGACATCACGCTGTTCTGTCAGGATTGGGGTGGGCTGATCGGCTTGCGTCTCGTTGCGGCGTTTCCAGAGCGTTTTGCGCGCGTCGTCGCCGGCAATACTTTTCTCCCAACCGGCACGGGCGCCAATCCTGCGTTTGAGGCGTGGCGCAAGTTCAGCCAAACAGTGCCCGTGTTCCCAACCGGCACCATTTTGAATGGCGCCACGGTACGTGAGCTGAGCCAAGCGGAGATGGATGCATACGAAGCGCCGTATCCGGACGAGACCTTCAAAGCCGGTGCACGCCAGTTTCCCGCGCTTGTGCCGGTGGAGCCGGACATGCCATCGGTGAAGGAAAATCTTGAGGCGTGGAAGGTGCTGGAAGGCTTCACCAAGCCATTCCTGACCACGTTCAGCGATCAAGATCCAATCACGCGCGGCGCCGATAAGCGGCTGCAGGAGCGTATCCCAGGCTGCAAAGGGCAAAAGCACACAACGATCATCGGCGGCGGCCATTTCCTCCAAGAGGACAAGCCCGACGAGATTGCCGATCTGATCGATGCGTTCATCAAGGAAACGGCGTGAGCGCACGCGCAGCGAAAACTGACGCGGCAATTGAGATTGATGGCCGGCGTCAGCGCTCGGACGCAAGCCGCCGAAAAATAGCGCTCGCTATGCTCGACCTGCTGCGGGAAGGGGTGGTTGATCCAAGCGCTGACCTGGTAGCCGAGCGCGCTGGCGTTGGCCGTCGCACGGTGTTTCGTCTGTTCTCCGATATGGAGGGCGTCTTTCGCGAAATGCATGAGGTCATGACTTCACGCCTCACGCCGGCGTTTGCACAGCCGTTGACCGCCTCCACCTGGCGAGGGCGGCTGGACGAGTTGATCGAGCGCCGCGCTAAGGCGTTCGAACAAATGCTGCCGGTAAAAACCGCCGCCGACGCGCGCCGCCACACCTCCGACTTTTTGACCGGCGAGCACAAGAAAATCACGCGCCTGCAACGTCAGGCATTGCTCGCGGTTTTGCCGACGACGCTCGCGCGCAACGAAATGCTGGAGGCGCTCGATCTGGCTTTAAGCTTCGAAGCCTGGCGGCGCTTGCGCCACGAGCAGGGTCTGAGTGTCAGGCAGGCGCAAGATGTGCTCAGACGCATGGTCAGCGCGCTGGTGGACTAACTGTCCGCCACCGTGCGGAAGCCGATGTGCGACATGCCAAGGCCTTCGTCGCCTGGCTGTCGCGAGCCGCTGCGATAGCGCGAGCAGAAGTTCGGCGCACAGAGTTGCGAGCCGCCTTTAATCACGCGAGTCGGCGCGTCCGCCGCACGCGCTGCATCCAGGCCATCTGCGCCAACAAAGCGATCGCTGGTCCATTCCCAGACATTGCCTGTCATGTCGTAGAGGCCGTTTGCGTTGGCAGGAAAGCAACCAACCGGCGCGAGGCCAGCAAAACCGTCTTCGCCCGTATCCTGAAACGGAAACACGCCTTGCCAGGTGTTGGCGCGCGCCGCGCCGTGCTCATCGAAGGCTTCGGCGCGCCGATCGCCCGGAGCGGGGGCATTGCCGCGCGCCGCGAACTCCCACTCGTTCTCAGTGGGCAAACGCCGTCCCGCCCAATTTGCGTACGCGACGGCGTCTTCATACGCCACGGCGACGACAGGATAAGCGTCGCGCCCCTCGATCGAAGAGCCTGCACCGTCAGGATGGCGCCAGTTCGCTAGAGGATCGATGCGCCAGCGTGCTTGGCTGCGGTCAAACACTGCCGCGCCCATCGGCCCGCCGTCTGGTCCCGGTCGCTCGGCCACCGTTATGTAGTGCGTAGCGTCGACAAACGCGGCGTACTGCGCGTTGGTCACTTCGTGCACGTCGATGCTGAATGGCGCGACCGCGCCGGCGCCGCCGACCTGTTCCTCGGGTTCAAAGCGGTTCGGGCCGCGGTCGAGGTCGCCGCCCGCAATCGCCGCTTGGGCCGAGGCCGCAAGCGCTACGCATTGCGCCGTTGCCTGCGTGGGCGCGGCCCGGCCACAGGCGGCCATGCCGGCCGCGGCAACGGCCAAGATCGCGACTTTCAGCTTACTCACCGGCTCTTCTTGCCGCACGGGCCTGAAAAAACCTAGACGCCGGACTTGCAACCGGCTCCGGCGCTCGCCATTAAGCGGGCCTCCGGAGAGGTGCTAGAGTGGCTGAATAGGCCGGTCTCGAAAACCGGAGTACGTGCAAGCGTACCGAGGGTTCGAATCCCTCCCTCTCCGCCAGCAACTCCCCTCCTGTCGCCTACCGGTGACACCTGCTTGTTGCCTTCGGGCCGCGCTTTCAGCTTGGGGTGAGTCTCGCGCGCGTCGTCTCCACCTCTGCGTTTGTGCGTGAAAGCGGTCACGCTATTTCGGCTTCTCATTTGCGCCGCATTTGAACGTCCGCGCTCTGCTTACGTGTTGCTCCAGATGTGTTCGCGAGGAGTGACAGATGAGTCAGATGAACCACAACGCTCGTGCGACTGCCGGTGCGAATCGTAAACGACGGCGCGCGAAGAGCGCGGCTGGCGCCGGCGACAAATTGTTGATGGGCTATCGCCTCGAGGACGCGGCGCCGCGCATGGGCTTTGTAGATGCGCCGGAGCCGGCGGCGAATGGCGGTGAGCCGATCTGGCTCGACGGAGAAGGACACCTCATCACTATCGCGCCAACCGGCGCGGGAAAGGGGCGCGGCGGTCTCATTCCAAATTTGCTGACCTATGAAGGGCCCGCGATCGTCATCGATCCAAAGGGCGAAGCGTGCCGCGTCACCGCGCGGCGACGGCGCGAGATAGGGCACAAAGTGCACATCATCGATCCGTTCGGCGTCGTTACCGAGAATACCGACAGTCTCAATCCGATGGACGCCTTCGACATCCCAGGCATCGATCCGTCGGCGCTGGCGATGGACGTGGCCAAACAGCTCTCGGGCGGCGGATTATCGTTAAAGGATCCGTTCTGGGACATTCGCGGCCACGATCTGGCAGCGGGCGTGATCTCGGCCGTGGCGTCGACCGCCGAAGCGAAGGATCGTTCGCTCAAGAAAGTGCGCGGCTATCTGAAATCGGACGACACGGTTTATAATCTGGCCGTGCTGCTCGACACGATGGGCGGCAAGCTGCATCGCTTTGCCTACGAGGAAATATCGAGCTTCCTGCAGACGGAGGATCGCTGCCGCTCAGGGATCCACGCAACAGCATGCAGTTATTTCTCAGTGATCGGCTCGGACGCGGCGCAGAAGACCGTGATCTCTTCAAGCATTGACCTGCGCGCTGTCGCGCGTGGCGAGCCGATGACAATCTATCTTGTGGTGCCGCCATCGAAGCTTGCGAGCCATGCAGCGCTATTCCGGTTGTGGACGTCGGCGCTCTTGTCCGCGGTGTTGTCGCGCGAGAGCGAGTTGCCGAAATATCGAACCTTGTTCGCAATAGATGAGTGCGCGCAACTGGGCGACTTTTCGATGCTCTCGATGGTTTACACCTTGGCGCGTTCTTACGGTGTGCGCGTGTGGGCGTTCTTCCAGGACTTGGCGCAGATCAAGCGCATGCTGCCGAACGAGTGGCAGACAGTGTTGACCAACGCGGCCGGCATCCAAGTGTTCGGCGTGCCGAACCACCTGATGGCGTCCGACCTTGCACATGTGTTGGGTGATTTCAGCGAGGATGAACTGCGGCGCATGGATCGCGGACACTTGGCTCTGCAGATGGCGGGCGCGCGCGGGATCACAGCGCGGCGGCCGGACTATTTGATGGACGATATGTTCGGTGGTGCGTTCGATCCGCACCCGATGCTGGCGAAGCGCACAGTGACGCGCGCGAAGAGCTACAATTGGGACTCGCCTAGCTAGCGCTTGTAGAGCGCAGCGACTTTCTTCGCTTCATCGGCGATCGCGACGCGGAGTTCGGGGGGCTCGACCACTTTGAGCTCCGCGCCGAGATGCATGAACTGGCGCTTGGCCAGATCGATGCTTTCGATCGGCACACGCGCCCGCACCCAGCCTTCAGGTTTGCAAGGTTTGTTGTCGGCGCACAGCGCTTCGTGTGCGCCGGCATTGGTGTCGCGCAGGAAGCGGCGGCCGGCGGGGGAGACTTCGATAATCGCGTGCGACTTGATGAGGCGCGCCTCGAAATCCTTCGACCATTCGCTCCAGTAGCGCGCAAGATTGAAGCTCCGTGGGCGTGTAAACGCCGTGTCCAGGACTTGCAGATCCTGGATGTTGGAGACGCGGTATGTGCGCGGTGCGCTTTTGACGGCGGCGACCAGATACCAAACGCCGCCCTTTAGGACGAGGCCAAGCGGATCAAGCGTGCGCTCGACCACATCTTTCCAGCTTTCGTAGCGCACAAGCACCCGGCGTTCGTTCCAGACGGCGGCGGCGAGCGGCTTCAACACGTCGGAAGCGTCGGCGCGCGCGTACCAGTTCTGCGGATCGAGATGAAAGCGCGCGGAGACGCGCTCAGCGCTCGCGCCGGATTCTGGTGGCAGGCTCGCAAGCAACTTGAGTTGCGCAGCGGCGAGATCGGGACCGAGACCCAAATCTTGCGCGGCGGCGCCGACTCCGGAGAGCAGCAGCGCGTCCGCTTCCTGGGCGGTGAAGCCTGTAAGTTTGGTGCGATAGCCGTCGTGCAGTTGAAAACCGCCAGCGCGACCGCGCTCGGCGTAGATCGGCACGCCGGCGGCGCTCAGTTGATCGACGTCGCGATAAATCGTGCGGACTGAGACCTCAAATTCCTCCGCCAACGCCTCGGCGCTTAGGCGCCCGCGCATCTGTAGAAGGATCAGGATCGAGAGGAGGCGGCTCGCGCGCATTCCTCACTCTCGCACAAAATCCTGACATTGAATGGCAGGATTGGCGGCTGGGGCAGGCCGGCGATGTGGCTGTCCGAGGGGAGAAGCGCGGCCCCGAGCTGGATGCGGCTCTAATCTGCGCCCAGCCCAGGCGCTGGCCCACCCCCCGGTCCAGGCGGCCGGGGTATCCTCTAATCGTCAGAAATCATGTGATATTTTGTGTGAACCGGAAGAGTACGAGCTAACCGCCCCAGCGCTCGCAAAATCCCGCCAAAATGTCCCGCTTCCGCATTGACGCTAGCCGGGCGTTTCCCTTATACCCCCCGCTCCCCGCCCGGGCGAGCTACGTCCGGGCGCACGAATTTTTTGGCGGTTACGATGTTCGCGGTAATCAAGACGGGCGGCAAGCAATACCGGGTAGCTAAGGACGACGTGATCGTCGTCGAAAAGCTCGACGGTAAGGCCGGTTCGAAGGTCACGTTTTCGGACGTGCTGATGTCGGGCGACGGCAAGAACGTGAAGCTCGGCAAGGACCTCGCCGGCGTCACCGTCACCGGCACGCTCGTCGACACCAAGAAGGGCGACAAGGTCTTCGTGTTCAAGAAGCGCCGCCGCAACACCTATCGCCGTCGCGCTGGCCACCGTCAGACCGAAAGCCACGTGAAGATCACCGCCATCGGCGGCAGCAAGGAATAAGAGGGCGTCATGGCTCACAAGAAAGCAGGCGGCTCTTCGCGCAACGGTCGTGACTCGGCCGGTCGTCGTCTTGGCGTGAAGCGCTTTGGCGGCCAGTCGGTCAATGGCGGCGAGATCCTCGTCCGTCAGCGCGGCACCAAGTTCCACCCGGGCACGAACGTCGGCCTTGGCCGCGACCACACGCTCTTCGCGCTTTGTGAAGGCCAGGTGCAGTTCGCAACGAAGCGCGACGGCCGCACGTACGTATCCATCGCACCGCTCGCGGTGGCCGCGGAATAGGCGAGAACGGAAGAGACCTTCCCGGATCGCCTGACAAGAGGGCGATCCGGTTCCCAAGATAGCGTGGGGCGCCCGGATCAAGGCGCCCCTTTTTTATGCCCCACGCGATAGAGCCAAAGGAGCGGCTCACATGCGTGACGTGATCGAGATCGAAACACCGAGACTGAAGCTGCGGCGCCTCCGTATGTCGGATGCGCAGCGCGTTGCTCAGTTCTGCGACGATCCAGGCGTTGGGCGAAATCTCGCTATGACGCCGCTCCCGTATCTCACCTCCGCCGCGGAAGGCTGGATCATGATCAACGCCGCGCGCGCGCCGCGTGGGCATGATTTTGTCTATGCCGTCGAACTTCCCGGCGAAGGCCTCATTGGCGCAATCGGCGCGCATAAGCGCGGCGAGGACGGCTTTGAGATGGGCTATTGGTTCGGCCGCCCGTTCTGGGGCCAGGGCTTTGCAACCGAAGCGGCGACCGCGTTCGTCTCGGAGGCCGGCAAGCTCGGCGCGCTAGAGGCGGGGCATTTCGTCGATAACCCGGCCTCGGGCCGTGTGCTGAGCAAAGTCGGCTTCGCCTACACCGGCGAGACCAAAGCCATGTTCTCGCTCGGCCGCGGCGAAACCGTTGCCTGCAAACGCATGCGCTTTGCCCCAAAGCGCGAACGCGGCGCCGGTGAACGCACCGCGATGGCGATGCACTGACTAGAACATGATCCCGGCGTCGCGGATCAAATCCGCGACGCCGTTGATCACCGCTCTGACCAAAGCTTCGACATCCCAGCCGCCGACTTGCACGGCGAAGAAGACGGCATAGCCGATGATGAAGAGGATGGGCATGGCGCGCTCCAGCGACCACCACTTCATCGCGCGGCGCTTGCCAGTGATGCTCTGCCATTCATCGCGGATCGGGTGAACGCCAAGATCATCCTCGATCGCGTAGATGTTCTTGTACTTCGCCGCGAGCAGCACGGTGTAATAGGAGTTCGACGTGCGCCAGATTATGCAGGTCAGCGCCAACGCCAGGGCGCAGAGCGTGAACAGCGTCGGGTTCGGCAGGCCGCTGGCGCTGGCCAAGAAGCCGAGGGCGCTCATGCCGGCGATGTTCAGCGTCATGAACACGTTGGAGAGTTCGCGCCGCGCCCGCCGCGCCTCGCGAACATCCTCCACCAAGAGCTTGTAGATCTCGAGATTGGTGGCGTTGTCGGTCATGTCCTGTCCCCCTGGTCAGCGCGGAAATGTAGGCTGGCTATGCGTCCTTGTCCCGCGCGACGCCTTGGAAAAACCGTGGATTCTGCTTAGCTAGCCTAGCGCGAGCGGCTCTGGGGAGCAGCGCTCGCGGGAGACCATTTCATGGGATTGCGCGTAGCCGTCGTTGGCGCCACCGGAACCGTTGGCCGGGAAATGCTGACCATTCTCGAAGAGCGTTTGTTTCCGGCTGACGAAGTGATCGCGCTCGCCTCGCGCAAATCCGTCGGCAAGGAAGTCAGCTACGGCGACAAGACGCTGAAGGTGAAGGACCTCGAGACGTTCGATTTCTCCGGCGTCGATCTCGTGCTGATGAGCGCCGGCGGCTCTGTCTCGAAGGAATGGTCGCCGAAGATCGGCGCGACCGGCGCGGTGGTGATCGACAATTCGAGCGCCTGGCGCATGGATCCGCGCGTGCCGCTTGTCGTGCCGGAAGTGAACCCCGATGCGGTCCAGGGCTACGACAAGCTCAACATCATCGCGAATCCGAATTGCTCGACGGCGCAATTGGTCGTTGCGCTGAAGCCGCTGCATGACCGCGCCACGATCAAGCGCGTGGTGGTGGCGACCTATCAATCCGTCTCCGGCGCCGGCCGCGAAGCGATGGATGAACTCTGGAACCAGACCAAGAAGCTCTATGTCGGCGATGAGATCGTGCCGGAAGAGTTTCCGAAGCAGATCGCCTTTAACGTCATCCCGCACGGCGGCGACTTCATGGACGACGGCTACACCACCGAAGAGTGGAAGATCGAAGTCGAGACCAAGAAGATGCTCGATCCGAAGATCAAGCTGACCGCAACCTCAGTGCGCGTGCCGGTGTTTGTCGGCCACTCCGAAGCCGTGAACATCGAGTTCGAGAATGAGATCAGCGCCGATGAAGCGCGTGAAATCCTGCGCGAAGCGCCGGGTCTGATGGTGATCGATAAGCACGAGGACGGCGGCTACGCCACGCCGCTCGATTGTGTCGGCGAGTTCGCGACCTATGTCTCGCGCATCCGCGAAGATCACACCGTCGATAACGGCCTCTCGCTCTGGGTGGTCAGCGACAACCTCCGCAAGGGCGCCGCGCTAAACGCCGTGCAAATCGCCGAGCTGATGTTGAACAAGGGCTTATTCAAGCGGCTAAGGGCGGCGTGATCGCCCGATTGCATTGGTGGTTGGTTGCTGCCGTCCTTCTGGCGGGAGCGGCAGAGGCGCAGCCATTGGTATTGGGACAAGCCGATACACGACCCGCGGCGAGTGGTACGGCTGCCGCGAGGACCTACAATCGGCTTTCAGTACGAGAAATCGGGGACGATCGCGTCGTTGATGCACGCAATGGCCTCTTCATAATTGTCCGACGCCCGTGGGTTCAGGAGGGCGACTACTGCACTAGCCAAGTCGTGCGAGAGCGCTTTGTGCAAATCGGCTCTGACGGACTTCGGCAGATTCGAACGACGTCCTCAACGTATGTCCACGTTCCAATGACGCGAAGCGATTGTGAGCGGCTTTCAGCCGACTTCGACCTAGCGACGACAGCGACGAGCCCTTTCGAACAGCCTGGCAGCGAACTCAATTGCTCAGACGCTTCTCCGCAGAGATGCAATCAAGAGCTTTCGCAAGCGAGGTTACTGGCTGCGCAACACCGAGAAAGGGGTTGGGGAAACGCCTTCTTCTCGTATGGGCGCGGTTACACACCCTGGTCGGCGGATGTTTCTGGCCGCGATCAGGAAGAGTTCGATCGGGTTTTTGAAGAGCTATTTGAAAGAAGCAGCCTTCCGATCGTCACGATCGAGACAAGTGGTGGCAGATTCACTCGAATCTCGTGTTCGCGCTTCGACTGGCCCGATCACGGCGCGCTGATATGTCAGGTCGGCGATGCTGTGTACGTAGACCTAACGAGCGTACCCCATGACTAACGCGCTCGTGCGTGCGTCAGAAACCCGAGGATAGACGCGCGCTCTATCCCTGACATTTCCGCACTAACCCGCTGAATCCAAAGCCCGCACCAAAAATCAATCCGACGGCCTTCACACACTCTTACACTGCCCGCATCTCCTGCATGGAGGCTACGGTACCAATGGCTGATAGCGCGGGAGATGCGGTTTGAACGTGATGCGATGGAAGTCCGCGAGGATGAAAGTCGCTGCTCGGTGAGACAAGGAAGCCGAGGCCCTGTGCGAAGAAATTGGTCTTCGCCTGCACGTCAGCCGGGAACGCGAAGCTAGGCGCTAAGAGTCGCCGGATACCCAGCGTCGGGGATGATCGTAACGGGCGGGAGAAGGCCGCAGCGATCAAACGAACCAAATCCCTCTGTCAGCAAACGCATGGCCGCCCGGGAATCCTAGAACGCCTCAAGCTTCCGCCGGCTGCAAAACAAACCGCGCAGGGCGCGCTTCGGCAAACCCCACATCTATTGTTTCTTTTGAAGCTTCATCCGAAGCGCGTCCTGCTCTCCATCCTCACGCCGTAGTGCGCACGCACGAAGGCGCGCGACCCCCGTGAGCAAAACTGACATCTGCTGTTACAAAATGTGTAGGCGGTTTCGTCGTTTCGAGCGTGGCGCAAACACCTGCCCCTTCCTATCTACCGGGCGAGGGGACGCATGCCATCCATCGCCATCGAACAGCCGTCGGAAACGGACATCGACGCTATCCACGCCGTGCTGCGCGAGACCTATTGGTCTCCCGGCATTCCGCGTGAGGTCGTCGCGCGCGCCTGCGCCAATTCGATGTGCGCAATCGCCCGCGACGAGCACGGCAAGCTGGTCGGCTTCGCGCGCGTGGTGACGGACAAAGCCACCTTCGCCTGGCTCTGCGATGTGATCGTACTGCCCGGAAAGCAAGGCAAAGGCGTCGGCCGCGCGCTGGTGCAGCTGTTTCAGCGTCATCCCGAACTTCAAGGCCTGCGCCGTTGGCTGCTTGGCACCAAGGACGCGCACGGCGTTTACGCGCCGCTCGGCTTCACACCCGTCGAAGCGCCCGAGCGGCTGATGCACATCAAGAATCCAAACCCCTACGGCTACCCCGCGTCATGACGACACTTGCGCCCATCACGGAAAGTCCATCGGAGGCCGAGCGCCGCGCTGGCTTCATCTCAGCCGCCTCAGCCTATGTCATTTGGGGCTTCCTGCCGCTCTATCTGAAACTCATGTCGAGCGTGGACGTGCGCGAAGTGTTGGCGCAACGGATTCTGTGGGCGGCGCCCTCGGCATTCATCGCCGTCTTCCTGATGAGTGGATGGCGCCCCGGCTGGCGCGAAATCGGAACGGCGCTCAAACCGCGCATGATCGGCACGCTCGCGGCCTCGGCCTGCTTCATCTTCGTGAACTGGGGTCTCTACGTCTATCTCGTGCTCCACGAGCGCGTGATTGAATCGGCATTGGCATACTTCCTGGCGCCATTGGTGAGCGTCGCGGTCGGCGTGCTGTTTTTCAGCGAAAAGATCCGGACGCCGCAGGTGATCGCGCTGACCTTGGCGCTCGTCGGCGTTGTTGTGCAGGGCTTCGCGCTCGGCGCGCCGCCGTGGATGGCGCTGGCTCTCTGCGCCACTTGGTCCGTGTACGCGGTGATCCGCAAGCGGGCCCCCGTACCTGCCGCAGTCGGCCTCCTGATCGAGAGCTTGGCGCTAATGCCGCTTGTCATCGGCCTGTTGTGGTGGGCCTCAAGCGAAGCGCCGCTCAGCTTCACATCGAGCTGGTCCATGGCGGCGTTGTTGGCGGTCGCCGGTCCGGTGACGGCAATTCCGCTCATGGCATTCGCGTTCGGCGCGCGGCGCGTAAGCTTCACAACCCTGGGCTTGCTACAATTTTTGGCGCCGTCACTCCAGTTTGCGACAGGCTTGGCGTTCGGCGAGCCGTTCACGCCGCTGCGCGCCGCAAGCTTCGTTCTGATCTGGCTCGGTTTGGCCTTTTTCTCATGGGATACGCTGCGCCGCTCAAGGCAAGCATGAGTGACCTAGTTTATTACGCAATCGGCGATGTCCACGGCGAGCTCGAACGGCTCGACGACTTGCTGCGACTCATCCGCGAGAACGCAGGGCTGCGCAAACAATCTTACAAGATCGTGTTTCTCGGCGATCTGGTTGACCGCGGGCCGGATAGCCGCGGCGTCGTCGTGCGTGCGAAGCAGATGTGCGAAGCCGGCGAGGCGGTAGCAATCAAAGGCAACCACGAAGAGTTGATGCTGCACGCGTACAGCAAGCGTGAATCCATCGGCATATACCACTGGGCCGAGAATGGCGGCGACGAGACAATCACCTCATACATGTTGGCCAATGGCACGACGGATGACTTTCGCGACGCCATCGATGCGGACCACATCGCCTGGCTCGACAAGCTGCCGGTGATGCTCCGCGTCGAAGAACGCGGTTTGGTATTCGTGCACGGCGGCATCGATCCGAACACGTTTCCGAACTGCACTGACGAATTGAGGATGTGGACACGCTCACGCGCCTTCTTCAATTCCGAGAGCTGGCCCGATCGCGAAGAAACGAGAGACATCATCGTCGTGCACGGTCACACGCCGCCGCACGATCTCCGTCCCGAACTGCAGCGTCGCCGCATCAACGTCGACACAGGCGCCTGCTTCGGCGGGCCGCTTACAGCTGTGGTGCTGGCGCGGGGAGAGACGCCTCATTTCTTGAGCGTATGAACGCCACCGCAAGCACAAGCCACGCAGCGAGCGGGCAAACCGGCAGCGCGATAAAGGCGCCGATGGCCACGGTCAGCGCCGCGCTCCACGCAAAGATCGCAGCGGCGTACTCCAGCGGCGTGCGCGGCGCGCCAAGCAGCGCCGCGCCGATCAGCAACATCGTGAAGTCGTAGAAGAACAAATACGGTGAAACCAACAGTGTCGCCGCGCACAAAGCCGCGCCGCTCAAAGCGACGTCCTTGGTGCGAAACACAACGCAGGCGATCAGAACCCCCAGCACCGCGCTAAGCGCATGCAAGGCGATGGCAATGGTCTGCGACAAACCCAAGCCGAGCAGATTGGCGTAAAGCGAGGCATAAGCGGGTGTCGTGATCCGCTGCTGGCTTATGAGACCTTGCGAGTTCGCCAGACTCTCAAACCAGCGGCCGTAGGACTCAAAGCCGAACACGAAGCCAGCGAGCGCCACGAATACGATCGTTGCAACCGCAGCGGCAACGAACACGCGCCAGCGTCCGGAAAGCCCGAGCAATAGCGGCCAAAGCACTGCCAAGTGCGGTTTGATGGCTAGCAGCGCGATCATCGCGCCGGAGGCAATGGGCCGCTTGTCGAGCCAGCGAAGCGCCATGCCGACAATGCCGGCGATCAACATGCCGGCCTGCACCGTGCCAATCTGGTAGATCAACGTCGGTGCTGTTGCCGGGAAGATCAGCGCCCGCGTGTCAGGCAGAAAGCGGCGGATGGCGTAGAGAAAGAAGAGTGTTGTGCCGAGCAGAAAGGCGACCGCCGCGACTGGGTAAGGCATCAGCCCCAGAACGCTGACGATGAGCAGGAACGTCGGCGGCGAATTCCACGGCGCGTAGTATTTGACGTCCGGCGCCGTGGCTTGCTGCAGCGGCCACAACATCGCGCGCTCGTGAATTTCAGCGACGTGTCCATCGAGCGCCGCACGCCCGGCGCTCCAAAACGCCATGAAGTCGCCGAAGAACGGCTGGCCGCTCGGCAACGTCATGTTGTCCATGTTGAGCGCGCGCGACACGAAGAAGGCAAGCATCGATGCAGCGATGAGCACCGCCGCCACTTCAAAGGCCCAACGCTTCACAGGCATGCGTAGAGCGCTTCGATCAGTTTGAGCGGCCGCGGGTCACCCATGATGTGGTGCGATTGCCTGTTCATCACATAGCCGGCCGATACGCCCGTTACCGGATCGCCCATGCCGAGACTGCCGCCATTGCCGGGGTGTCCGAACGCTTCCAGGTTCGGTCCGAAAAAGCGGTTCGAGTTGCCCATGATGCCGGCGCGCCAATCGACGTTGAATGGCATGACTAGGTCATCGCCCTTCCAGACACGCTTGGTCAGCGCATCGAAGCCTTCCTGCGAGATGACGCGCGCGCCGTTGATCATGCCGCCGGTGGCGTAGGCTTCGTAAAGGCGCGCAACCGCCAGCGCCGTTCCGTGTCCATTGGCCGCTGGGATTTCGACCTTGCGCCAGATGGTCGAGCCACGCGTGGGCGCGGCCCACCTGGTGAAGAACGCAGCTTTGCGCGGCGGCGTGATCTCCCCAAAGTCGCCACCGCGAGACGGCTTGCGCATCTCCGATGCTCGGGCGTGTTCGCTTTCCGGCGTGCCAATCTGAAAGTCGATGCCAAGCGGCGCGCAAATTTCCTCGCGCAAGATCGTTCCGAGCGATCGGCCCGTCGCGCGTTTTGCGATCGCGCCGGCAATATAGCCCCACGTCATCGGGTGATAGCCGCTCGCGGTTCCCGGCGGCCAAAGCGGCGCGAGCGCGGCGATCGCCTCCGCACACGCAGGCGGGTCGAGCCACAAATCGGGATCTATCGGCTCAAGAAAACCCGGCACGCCTGCTTGATGCGCCAGCGTTTGGCGAATGGTGACCTTGTCCTTGCCATTCGCACCAAAGGCGGGCCACAGCGCAGCGACCGGTTGATCGTAGTCGAGTGCATCGCGATCAGCGAGCATCGCCATCACCAGCGCGCTGACGCCCTTGGTTGTCGAGTACACCGGCACAATTGTGTCTTCGACCCAGGGCTTGGTGTGATCGCGGTTCGCCCTTCCGCCCCAGAGGTTCACGACGACATCGCCATCGCGAATCGCGGCGAAGCCCGCGCCCATTTCCTCGGCGAGCCCGGCGTCGAACGCGTCGCGCACGCGCTCAAATCCCGGTGCAACGTAGCCTTCCGCCATCACGCCATCTCCAGATGGCGTGCGCGCGGCCAGGTGACAGGCTCATCCAGAACCGCTTGCGCCTCCGGCAACAACAAATCTTCGCTGTCCGCCGCCATCGATCGCACGATCACATCGTACACAGCGCCCGTCGCACCCTCGAGCGCGATCGCTGGCGCATCGCCACGAACGCGCCGCCCAACGAATAACGCCGACAGCAGATCGCCGGTGCCCTTAGGCGCCCGCGGCAGCCGCGCGGTTTCGCAGAACCAGTCGCCGGTCGGTTGCGAAAGCAGATTGCCGAGGCCTAACGCGGTGCGGATTGAGGAGCAGAGGACGGGTTTGCCGATGCGCTTCGCGGCGTCGCGCGCATCGGCGAGGCTATCGATGGAGCGGCTCGTGAGCAGCCCGAGTTCGTAGCTGTTCGGTGTCAGCCAATCGGCGTGTGGCCAGAGACCGTTGAGCACGGCGTCGGCAATTGCATCGCTGACGAAGAGCTTGCCTTCGTCGCCAAGAACTGGGTCGCACACGAAGATCGCCTTCGGGTTCGCCTTTTTGATTCGTTCGATCGCGTCCAGGATCACGGCCACTTGCTCGGGGTGGCCGAGGTAGCCGGTGAGCACAGCGTCGATCTCGGCGAAGATGCCATCTGCCGCCAGGCCTTCGAGCAAAGCAGCAAGCGTTTCCGCAGGGATCGGCCCGCCGCCGGGCGGGCCATGATCGGGGCGGCGACCGAGCAAAGTCGTCGGCGCCTGCAGAACGCGCACACCGAGCCTTTCCATCGCGAAGGCCGCGACAGAATTGCCGACACGGGCGCCGACAACCTGGCTTTGGATCGACAAAATCGTCTTCACGCGGTTAGAAAACCTCTGCTGGCGATGTTCGCCTGCGTCGCACTCCCGAGCAAGAGATGACAGTCAGACCGCGCCGTTCCTGCCTCTATATGCCAGGCGCCAATGCAAAGGCATTGGAAAAAGCAAAGACGCTGCCTGCGGATGTGCTGTTGCTGGATCTCGAGGATTCCGTCGCGCCCGAGGCAAAGGATGCGGCGCGTGAGCAGGTTGCAGTGGCGGTGAAGGCAGGCGGTTACGGCAAGCGCGAGGTGATCGTGCGCGTCAATGCGCTGACAACGCCCTGGGGCCGGAACGATATTGTCGCTGCGGGCACCGCCCGGCCCGATGGCGTTCTCGCGCCAAAGGTGGAGAGCGGCGATCAGGTGCGCGCGCTTGATGTTGAAATGACGAAGGCGGGATTCAGTCCCGATGCATCGCTCTGGGTGATGATCGAAACGCCGCGCGCAATCCTGAATCTGAGTAAGATCGCCGGTGCGGCTGCGGGAACGCGGCTTGCTGTGTTCGTGATGGGTCTGAACGATCTCGCGAAGGAAACGCGCGCACGAGCGGGTGCGAACCGCGCGGCGTTCTATGCGCCGATGTCGCTCGCTGTAACGGCGGCGCGCGCCGAGGGGCTTACCGTGATCGATGGCGTCTATAACGACATCGCGGATACGACTGGGTTCGAGGCTGAGTGCCGTCAGGGGCTGGAGTTTGGCTTCGACGGCAAGACGTTGATCCATCCGAGTCAGATCGACGTCTGCAACGCCATCTTCGCGCCGACGGAGGAGGAGGTCTCGCGGGCGCGCGCGGTGATCGATGCATTCGCACTGCCGGAGAACGCAGGCAAAGGCGTGATCAAGGTCGACGGGCGGATGACGGAGCTGCTGCACCTTGATGAAGCTAAGCGCGTCGTCGCGGTCGCCGAGGCGATCAGCCAAAGAGCGTGACGTTCGGCCGCGCCAGCATCAGCCAGATGATGGAGAGCACAGCGGCGAACGCCGGGAAACCAAACGCAAACCACAGGCGGAAGAGACGGTGATACGCGGGTGGGAGCGGCTCGTTGTCGGCGGCGGCCGCCGCCGCGAGCTTCTGCATTCGCGCCTGTATCCAAACGACCGGAATCCAAAACGCGCCTGTAACCACGTAGAGCGCTAGCGAGAGCACAATCCAGCCCTCGCTCATCGGCCAGCCAATCGCCTGCGCGAGCAAGAAGCCGGTGATCGGTTGAGCGATAACCGCCGAAGCCGTGAACACCCAGTCCGCGATGACAACGATGCGCGCGACGCCAGCGATAAAGCCGGGGTCCTTCGTTCGGTGCGCCATCAACATGAAGAACGCGATGCCGGCGCCGGTGCCAAGCAGCACGCTCGCACCGATCACGTGCAACCAGCGCAGCACTATGAGCCAATCCATCAGCGTTCCTCCGGACGCTTTGTCCCATACCGCCGACGCCCGTGTCGCGCTAGATTCTACTCATGGCATGGGAAGCCGTCGCCGCGCCGAAATTGGATCAGGATTTGATCGTGTTCGACGGCGATTGCGTGTTGTGTTCCTACTGGGCGCGGTTCGTGCATGAGCGCGACATCGCGCAACGCTTCAAATTCGTCGCGATTCAATCGCCGTTCGGCCGCGCGCTCGCGGCGCGGTTTGGCGTTGATGCCGATGCACCGCAGACGAACCTCGCTGCAATAGATGGGCGCGCCTATTTCAAATCGGATGCAGCGATCGAGATTCTTGGCGTTCTGCCGGGGTGGCGATGGGCGCGCGTCGCTCGGTTTGTGCCGCGCACGATCCGAAATTGGCTCTACGACATCATCGCGCGCCGCCGCTATCGCTGGTTCGGACGCAAGTCGCAGTGCTGGGCCGGTGATCCGGCGTTCGCGGCGCGTATCTTGGACGCGGCGCCATGAAGCGTGTGCTGATTGTCGGTGGGGCGGGCGTATTTGGACGGCGCCTAGCCACGGGTTTGCGGGAGACAACCGACGCGCACATCATTTTGGCGGGCCGATCGCTGGCGAGAGCGCGAGAAGCGGCTGACGCCGTAGGCGCGGCGGACGCGGTTGTGCTTGATCGCGAAACCGCGACGGCAGTGGATGTTGCGAACGCGGGGCCTGATCTGGTCATCGACGCAGCCGGTCCGTTTCAAGGCGCCGACCTGCGGTTCGCGCGCGCCGTGATTGAGGCTGGCGTGCATTACCTCGATCTCGCTGATGCGCGCGACTTCGTGGCGGCGTTTCCAGAACTGGATGCGCTGGCGCGCGAGCGCGGTGTTGCGGCGATCACCGGCGCCAGTTCGACACCGGCGCTCACGCACGCTGTGCTCGATCATATCCGCGCCGGTTGGACGCGCATCGATACGATCCGTGCGGGCATCGCGCCGGCGAACAAGATGGATCGCGGCCCCGCCGTCATGAAAGCGATCCTCACCTGGACCGGCGCGCCAACGTCTGTGTTCGAGGACGGCGCCTGGCGGGAGCGGAGCGGTTGGTCTGATTGTGGCGTGATTGAAGTGCCGGGTCTCGGCCGCCGCCGCTTCGCGATTGCTGAAACCCCCGACCTTGACCTGCTGCCGGCGCGCTACGCCCCGCGCGACACGGCATTGTTCATGGCAGGTCTCGAAGTGCCGCTGATGCAGCGTGGCATGGAAGTGATGGCCGCGTTGCGGCGTTGGGGCGTGATCCGCAACCCTGTGCGTTTGGCGGAGGTGTTGCGCGCCGCAGGCGACGCGCTGTTGCCGTTCGGCAGCGATCGCGGCGGCATGATCGTCGAAGCACTCGGCCGCGATCCGCAGGATCGGCCGGCGCGTGCATGCTGGACGATGATCGCGGAAAACGGACTGGGCCCGTACACGCCGACGTTCGCGGCGCTGGCGTTGGCGCGACGCTTTGTGCAGGGCGGCGGTCTGCCAGTTGGCGCGCGCCCGTGCGTCGCGATGCTGACGCTGGAGGATTTCGCGCCGGAGTTCGAGCGGCACGCGTTCACCACGCGCATAGATAAGGCGCCGCTGCGTTCGCCGTTCGAAGCCGCGCTTGGCTCCGACTTCGAGCAAGCGCCTGCGATCGTGCGCGCGATGCATCGCGCCGGTCCAGTGACGCGCTTGAAGGGCGTCGCGAAAGTGGCGGGAGCGGACTCGCTACTTGCGTCGCTGTTTGCGCGCATGTTCGGCTTGCCTCCAGAGGGGGCGGAGACGCCGGTGCAGGTCACCATGCGCCTCGATCCCACGAAGGAAACGTGGACCCGACGCTTCGGGGAGCGGCGCATGGAAAGCCGGCTGCGTTACGTGCGCCCGGGCGTGGTCAGTGAGAGCTTTGGGCCGTTCACGTTCGATATGAAGGTGAGCGTCGCGGCGGGCGCGCTTGCCATGAAGATCATTGGCTGGCGGCTTGGACCAATTCCGCTGCCCGCATGGCTCGCGCCGCGCTCGACTGCGACGGAAACGCAGGATGAGCAGGGCCGCTTCCGCTTCGACGTGCCGATCGCGCTGCCGCTTCTGGGGCGCCTGACGCATTATTCCGGCTGGCTGGCGCTGGAAGAGGTTGAGTGCGCATCGCCCGCGTCGCTAAGAGAAGACGCATGAGCACCAAATCCAATCCTGGCAACTTTTTCGAAGACTTCACGCCGGGGCAGCAGATAACGCATGCGACGCCGCGCACGCTGAGCGAGGCGGACGCCGCGTTGAACATCGCACTCACCGGCGCAAGGCACGCGCTGTTTAGTGGCGACAGCTTCGCCCAGGATTGCGGGTTGCCGGGCGCGCCGATCGATCCGCTGCTGGTGTTTCACACTGTGTTCGGCAAGACCGTGCCGGACATCTCGCTCAATGCCGTCGCCAATCTTGGCTACGCGGAGGGGCGGTTCCTCGCGCCCGTCTATCCTGGCGACACGCTCTCGGCCGTGTCTGAAGTGATTGGGCTTAAGGCCAACTCAAGCGGCAAGACAGGCGTCGTCACCGTCCGCACCACCGGCTTCAATCAGGATGAAGAGCCGGTGCTCAGCTACGTGCGCTGGGTGATGGTGAACAAGCGCGACGCGAGCGCGGCGACGACGGATTCACCGCCGGTGACGCCGAAGAATGTCGTGCCCGCGAATGAACTGATGCTGCCGCCGGGTCTCGACTTTGCCAGTTACGATTGGACGCTCGCTGGCTCGCCGCACGCATTTGAAGATTACGAGGTTGGCGAGAAGATCAATCACGTCGACGGCATGACGGTGGAAGAAGCCGAGCACCAACTGGCGACGCGGCTCTATCAGAACACCGCGAAGGTTCACTTCGATGCGCTCGTGCAGAAGGAGTCGCGCTTCGGCAAGCGGCTGATCTATGGCGGTGTGACGATCTCGCTTGCGCGCGCGATCTCGTTCAATGGCCTCGCCAACGCGCAGCTCATGCTCGGCATCAATGGCGGACGCCATGTCAATCCGCTGTTCGCTGGCGATACGCTCTATGCGTGGTCGGAAGTGCTGGCCAAGGAAGACCTCGGCGGCGTTGGCGCAGTGCGGCTACGGCTGGTTGCCGTGAAGAACCAAAACGCGGCGGCGTTTCCGTTCAAGAACGAAGCCGGCGAGTATGATCCCAACGTCGTACTCGACTTCGACTATTGGGCCGCGATCCCGAAGCGCTAGGTGGGCGCCGCGCCGGGCGGCGCTTCGGCCTTTGGTGTCCGCCGCGCGAACAACGTCAGCAACGAGAAGATTGCCGCGATGAGAAGGCCGCCATGCGTGACCATGTAGCCTTCCTGCTCTTCAACCGTCACCGATGACGCGACCGCGCGCGACAAATCGTTCTGCTGTTCGGCGCTGAAGAAGGGGCTGTCCGCTACCTGGCCGCTTCGTTGTTGCTGACCCTCGGTGATCTCGCGCCGGAGTTCGCTGCGCATGTTCTCGACGCCGTAATACGAAATGCCGATGCCGAGGACGGCGCAGACCAGCATCGAAACCGCTGCGGTTTGCGCGCGTGTGACGAGACTTATGCCGAGACCGATCAGAATGATCGCGAATGCCGTGATGACGATCACGGCCGGTTCCGAGTCCTCGGCTTGCTGGCGCTGATCGGCCATGCCCTCGAGTGGGCCAGCTGGTTGAGGATCACCGGTCATCAGCTGCCAGCCGGTGGCGCTGAGAATCTCGGTGTTGGAACACGACACCGTCACCCACGGCAGAAAGAAGCCGAGCAATGCCACGATTTTTCCGATGCGGGCGATCTGGTTGAAATCGATATACATCAGTTGGCCGCCTCTTGCTGACGCGCCACCCAGGCGCGCATGCGCGCTTCCAACACATCCATCGGCACAGCGCCCGCGCTCAGCAATTCATCATGGAAGGCGCGAATGTCGAAACGTTCGCCCAAGGCCTCGGTCGCCTCGCGGCGCAAACGGCGCATCGTCAGTTCGCCGATCTTGTATGCGAGCGCTTGGCCCGGTGTTGCGATGTAGCGCTCAAGTTCAGTTTGGATGTTGTGCGGCGAGAGCGCGGTGTTTTCCGCGAAGCAGCGGCGCGCCTGCTCAATATCCCAACCCAGCCAATGGATGCCGGTGTCGGCGACCAAGCGGCACGCGCGCCACATCTCATAGCTCAGCCGGCCGAAGCGCTCATAGGGCGTGCGATACATGCCCATGTCTTCGCCGAGCGTTTCCGCATAAAGGCCCCAGCCCTCAACGAACGCTGTCTCGAAGGCGTTGCGCCGGAAGTAGGGGAGTTCGCCCAATTCCTGCGCGCGCGCGATCTGCAAGTGGTGCCCCGGCATGGCTTCGTGAACGGTGAGCGCGGGAAGTTCGTAGAGCGGGCGCTGATCGAGCCTAGTGGTGTTGACCCAGTAAGTTCCGGATTGACCGAGCGCGGCGCTGCCTTGCGTGTAGTACGCCGTGGTTGTGTTCGCTGCTTGCGCTGCCGGGATTTCACGGATGCCGTAAGACAGGCGCGGCAAGGTGGCGAACAGGCGCGGGAGCTCGCCGTCAGCGCGCTTTGCGACTTCCGACGCGTGTTCGATTAGGTCTTCAGGCGTCTGTGCGTAGAACTGGCGGTCCGTGCGCAGGAATTGCTGGAACGCAGCGAAGTCTCCGCGAAAGCCGCTGGCGCGAATCTCCTCCTCCATCAGCGCGCGGATGCGTGCGACTTCCTGATTACCGAGTTCATGGATCTGCTCAGGCGTCATGTCAGTCGTCGTGTAGGAACGGACGAGATAACGATAGAGATCTTCGCCGCCCGGCACAG
Organism: Hyphomonadaceae bacterium; assembly: GCA_041398305.1. Lineage (GTDB taxonomy): Bacteria > Pseudomonadota > Alphaproteobacteria > Caulobacterales > Aquidulcibacteraceae > Vitreimonas. The sequence goes on along the minus strand of JAWKUZ010000012.1, from coordinate 103,126 downwards.
AGCGTAGGCCAAGCCCGGGACGAGACGCCGGCAGATAGTCCGACTCGATAAACGCCAGCGCTTCACGGTGCGCCGGCAAGATCCGCTCGCGTACAATCGTGCGCGCGCGCTCGCGGTATTGCTCTTGTTGGGCCGCCGGGATCGTGTCCGGCATCGTCGCGAGCGGTGTCAGCGCCGTCTCTTCAAGCCTGTCGGTGAGTGCGCGCGCAACGCCAATGCCCCGCTCGGTGATCAGACGGGGCTGGGTGTAGCCCGTCTCGATACCGCGGCGCGCGTTTGCGACGCCCTGTTGGTAATAGAGCGGCGCGGCCTCGAGGCGCGCCAGCCAAGCTTCCGCGTCGTCCCCCGATTGAATCGGCGTGGTGTAGGCAAGGTAGGAGGCGACGGCTAAGAAACCGCCGCCATTTCCGAACGACGCCCGTCCGAAATCGAGATCAATCGCCGCGATCGCTTGATCGATGGTGCGCATCAGGTAGGCGCGGTTCAGTGCGTCTTCGTCGTTCAGCCCTCGCGTTGGAACCCGTTCCAGCCGCGCCTTGAGCGCAACGAGTTCGGCGCGATAAGCCAGTTCGCCCTCGCGCGACGCATCCGGAAGCCGCCGCAAGGCATCGCGATCGCCTTCGAGCGAAGAGGTTATGGGGTCATAGCGCCGGTTCGCTTGCTCGTAGGCCGTGATCACTGTCGCCAGCGCGCGATTGCCGCGTTGTTGGCTCAGCGCCGGCGTGCTCGTGGCGGCGAGTACAAGGGCCGCGCCAATCGCCAAAGTCCGTATCATGACATCCCCCAGAACGCCCCGACGCTAACACGGCGCGCCGTTCTGTCCGCACCTGAATCGACCATCCGCAGCGTCAATTCGTTTGATTGACTTGGGCGCCTCCCAGCCTATGTTCCGCCCGCAGATTCCGTTCCTATATCAAGCACAAGAGGTCCCCTGATGGCCGGTGCGCCGAGCCCGCAAGACCGCCCCATTGCACCACATGTCAGCATCTGGCGCTGGCATGTGACGATGGCGAGTTCGATTATTCATCGCGTGACCGGCGTTGGTCTCTATGGCGCGGCGATCTGCATGGCGATTTGGCTCATTGCTGCCGCCGCCGGATCCGAAGCGTATGCGATCGTCGATACGATCCTCTCGGCCTGGTACGGGCAGCTTGCGATGTATCTCGTGGTCGCCGCGCTCGCCTACCACCTCGCCAACGGCATTCGCCATTTGGTGTTCGATACTGGCGCTGGCCTCGTGCCTGCTGATGCAGACACCAGCGCCTGGTTCGCCATTCTCTTCGCCTTCGCCGCGCCCATCGGGTTGTGGGCGCTGCTGACGTTCGGAGGCTGAGCGCATGAGCAATTCCGAACGCAGCATGCGCACACCGCTTGGCCGGGTTCGCGCCCACGGCGCATCGGGTGAGGGCACTGGCCATTTCATCGCGCAGCGCGTCACTTCGATCGCGCTTTGCATTTTGGCGCCGTGGTTCGTGGTCTCTGTCGCACTTTCGATCCGCGACGCCAGCTATCTGGCGACGATCGATTGGGTCTCCGATCCGGTGAACGCCGTCGGCGTGATCTTGCTGGTGGCGATCGGCCTCTATCATATGTCGATCGGCCTGCAGGAAGTGATCGTGGATTACATCTTGAAGCCATCGACGAAGATGATCCTTCTCTTCCTCAATGCCGCATTTCCGCTGGTGCTTGCCGTTGGCGCGATTTTCGCCGTGCTGCTCGTGAATTTCGGAGTCTGATCCTTTGGCCGCTTACACTTGGGTCGATCACACCTTTGACGTCGTTGTTGTCGGCGCCGGCGGATCGGGATTGCGTGCTGCACTTGGCGCCGCGCAGGCGGGCTTGAAGACAGCGTGCGTCACCAAAGTCTTCCCAACGCGTTCGCATACGGTTGCAGCGCAGGGCGGCATCTCCGCCGCGCTCGGCAACATGAGCGAGGATAAGTGGCAGTGGCACATGTTCGACACCGTGAAGGGGTCGGACTGGCTGGGCGACCAAGACGCGATCGAGTATCTGACGCGCAACGCCCCGGCGGCGGTGTACGAACTTGAGCACTGGGGCGTGCCGTTCTCGCGCACCGAAGAAGGCAAGATTTATCAGCGCGCCTTCGGCGGCATGACCAAGAATTTCGGCGAAGCGCCTATCCAGCGCACATGCGCCGCGGCGGACCGCACCGGTCACGCCATGCTGCATACAATGTATGGCCAGTCGCTTCGCCATGCGGTGGACTTCTTCATCGAGTTCTTCGCGCTTGATCTGATCATGGAAGACGGCGTCTGCCGTGGTGTCACGGCGTGGAAGCTCGATGACGGCACGCTACATCGCTTTCGCGCGCAGACCGTTGTGCTCGCCACCGGTGGTTACGGCCGCGCTTATCTCTCATGCACGTCCGCCCACACTTGCACCGGCGATGGCGGCGCTATGGTGTTGCGGGCTGGCCTGCCGTTGCAGGACATGGAATTCGTGCAATTCCACCCCACCGGTATTTTCCCCGCGGGTTGCCTCATCACTGAAGGCGCGCGCGGCGAGGGCGGTTACCTAACAAACTCAAACGGCGAGCGCTTCATGGAGCGCTACGCGCCGACCGTGAAGGATCTTGCGCCGCGCGACATGGTGAGCCGCGCCATGACGCTTGAAATCCGTGAGGGCCGCGGTGTTGGTCCGAACAAGGATCACATCAATCTGCACCTGGATCACCTCGATCCGAAAGTGCTCCACGAGCGGCTGCCCGGCATTTCCGAAAGCGCAAAGATTTTCGCCGGCGTCGATGTCACGCGCGAACCGATCCCGGTGCTGCCGACCGTGCACTACAACATGGGTGGCATCCCGACGAACTATCACGGCGAAGTCGTTACGCTGAAGAACGGCAACCCGGACGAAGTTGTGCCGGGTCTGATGGCTGTCGGCGAGGCGGCGTGCGTTTCGGTGCACGGCGCTAATCGCTTGGGCTCGAACTCGCTGATCGACTTGGTCGTGTTCGGCCGCGCCGTTGGCCAGCGCTGCGCTGAGAAGCTCAAGGCTAACGCTTCGCAAGCATCGCTGCCGGCGAACGCCGCGGACGAGCACCTCGCGCGCTTCGACAAGTTCCGCAACGCAAATGGCGGCACACCGACCGCGCGGTTGCGCGAAAAGATGCAGCGCACGATGCAGGAGACCTGCGCCGTCTATCGCACTGGCCCGGTGATGGAAGAGGGCGTGCAGCGGATGGAAAAGGTCTGGGCCGAAGCGCCGGATGTGAAAGTCACCGATCGATCGATGATCTGGAACACCGATCTGGTCGAAACGCTCGAGTTCGACAATCTGCTCGGCCAAGCTGTCGTCACAGTCGTCGGCGGTTTGAACCGCACTGAGTCCCGCGGTGCCCATGCCCGCGAAGATTTCCCCGATCGCGACGATCAGAACTGGATGAAGCACACGCTCGCGTGGCTCGACACCAAGACCGGCAAAGCGACGCTCGATTATCGCCCCGTCCACACCAACACGATGACCAACGAAGTCGAATACATCCCGCCGAAGAAGCGGGTGTACTAGCGGCTACGCCAAGCTTTGCTTGATGTGACGTGATCCTCATGCTTCGTTTGAAGGCAAGGGGGAAGCACAATGGCAGAGCGTATGAATATGGCTGCGTGGTCCGGTGTCTTGGGCACTTGGGTCAGTATCGCGGCGGCCGCTGGCGGCGGTTATCTCGGCCTCCAAACTTACAACGAAGAAGTGGCGAAGATGGAGGATGCGCGCGTCGTCCAGACATTCGCGCTCTACGACATGTTCAGCAGCGAAGAGCGGTTGCTGGCGCGTCAGCGAATTCTCGATGCGGCCAATAGTGGCTCACCCTATGTCGGTCACGATCTCTGGCTCACGCTCGACTTCTTCGATGCGCTCGAAGTCTGCGTGAAGCGCGATCTGTGCGATCAGGACTTGGCGGTGCGTCTCTTCCAACCATACGCCGTGCCGATCTGGACTGGTCTTGAATCAGAGATCGTCGGTGGGCGGACAGAGAGTGATCCGAACATGGGTGGTGGGGTCGAGTGGTTGGCCGGATTGCCCACGCCTCCGCCAGTATCGCAGGTCGAGGTTCAAGCTGAGGAAGCGCAACCTGAGGAAGCGGTAGAGCCGCCGCCTGACGAAACCATGCCCGACGCTACGGCGCCTTGACGCCAGGCGGTGGGCCGAAACGGTTGGCGGCAGGTGATCCCGGCCATAGGCCAAGGAACAGTGTGAAGGCTACGCTGACTGTGGCGGTGACGGGATCGGTTGCGAACTTCGCCACCAACGCGTTCGCGAATCCCGCGACGAATCCAGTCAGGAATGCCATCGGATACTGTAGCGCGCTGTCGAGCCAGTGGGGCGGAAGGTCTACGGCGGCGCTCGCCGCCAAAGGCGCGGCGTTCGCACGCGCGATGAAGGCGTCGACGAAGCCTTCGACAAAGGCCACGCCCATCGGTGTGAAGGCCCACCAACCACTGATGTTTATATCGTGAAACCGTCGGCTCCAAAGCAGCAGAGATGGGAGTAGGATCAAGAGCTCTGCCCAAAGTCGGCTTTGCGTGATCAGCAACAGCGCCGTTTGGCACACAAGCAGAATGCCGCTGAAAACCCAGAAGGCCAGCCGTCCCGAGCGCCCTGAAAGTAGCCCCATGTCTATAGGTTGCAGCACGCGGCGGCATTTGGATAGGCCTTGATCGCTCATGCGTGGCGCAGCGTCAGTCTTGACGATGCGCTGTCGCCCGGCCTTCACTCCGGCCAACAACGAAGAGCTGCCCGGTGCGGCGAAGGAGTGAAAACGCCATGGCTCAAATCGGTTATGTCTGTCTCGGCGCCGGCGACTTCGATCGCGCATGCGCTTTTTACGATGCGCTGACGCCGGAACTCGGCGGCAAGAAACTATTCCCGACGCCACAGGGGCAGATGTATCGCCTGGGCTCAGGCGCGATGCTGATGGTGACCCGCCCGTATAACGGCGAAGCGCAGCACCCTGGCAACGGCACAATGCTCGCGATCAATGTCGATGAGCAAACGGACGTGCCGCGCATCTATGAGAAGGCGCTCTCGCTCGGCGCCACATGTGAGGGCAAGCCGGGAGCGCGCGGCGCGTTTGGCGATTTCGCCTACTTCCGCGATCCCGACGGCAACAAGATCGCGATCTTCTGGACCGAGCGGCAGAAGAAGTAGTAGCGGCCCGCGATCAGGGCGTGGGCGCTGGCTCCGCCTCGGGTTCGGGCTGCGGCTCCTGTTTCTGGCCGCGCTGAAGCGCCTGATTGAAGAGATCCGCAAGCGGGTTGCTTGGGCGCTGTTGCGGTTGCTGAGCAGGCTGCTCCGTTTGCGCTTGGCCTTCGGCCGGTTGCTCCGCCGGTGTTTCGTTCGCGGGCGCTGGCGCTGCTGCCGGTGTGCGTCCGAACAACGCTTCGCCAAGACGGCCAAGCGGATTGTCTTCGCCCTGGCGGCTTAGGATATCGCGCAGCTGGTTCTGCACCACCTCCTCCAGTGCAGGCCGGAAGCTCACGTGTGACCACGGGCCGGTGATACGGAATGGAATGCCGAGGCCCGCGATGGTCGCGTCACCGCCCTGGCCCTGCGCATTGTTCACCGCCCGCGGTGCGATGCGCATATCGATCGTTTGCGAGCCGATGTTGACGAGGCCCTGGCCCTCAAGGCGCACGAACGGATTCAGCAAGCGGAGATTGTCCGTCGCCATCACGCCATCAGCGACTGTGAAGGTGGAGGAGAGTTCGGCGAAGTCGGTCGAAGCCGCGGCGCCGACCGCTTGGCCCGCCAGCGTCGCCTGAATGGTGCGCGCCACTTGCGCGAGGTTCACGCCCTTCAACTCACCATCGTTGAAATTGAAGGCCGCGTTGCCGCGCAGGCTGCGCATGATTGCCGCCTGCGACGCGCCTTGGCCGACAAGCGAGGCCGTCAGCCGGCCTCGGCCAGCGATGCGGTCGAACCCAATCGCGTCGCGCAGCAGCGTTTCGGCTTGTACGTTTTGCGCGTTCAACTCCACCGCGATGCGCGGCACCGGGCCGGAACCATCGGCGATCAAGCGCGCCGTGCCACCACCGTCATAAAGGGAGATGCGCGTGAGCCGCGCGTCCGCCGCGCCGTTGGCGACACGCAAACCAAGCGCCACGTTCGAGAAGGTCATGCGCTGGAATTGCAGCGTCCCGAGCGTGAGGTTTAGGTTCGCGTCGAGTGCGCGCAGGCCTGTGAGATCGAGAGGTGCGTTGCTCCACGCGGTATCGACTTCAACGCCTTCGGCGCCTTGTTGCGCGGGCGCGGGGAGGTAAGCGTTGAGATCGACCGCAGGTGCGCTCAGCGCGCCATCGACGCGCATGCGTCCGCCTTCCGGCATGATGAGCGTGAGGTCGCCGCTGGCGTTGATGTTGTCCAAGCGGATGGTGGCGTCGGAAAGCCTCGTCGTTTCGCCTTGCCGCTCCATGCGCGCGTTGAGGCTGTAGTTTCGGAAGCCGCCGCCTTCGCCCATCGGCGAGCCCATCCAGGCAAGGAGATTGCGCAGGTTTGACCCGCTGGCTTCCAGCGCACCGGCCAGCGCGCCGTTCTCGCTATTGAACGTGCCATCGAACGACGCGTCGAGCGGCGCGGTGTTGACGCGCGCCGTGAGGGGCGTCTCGCCCTTTTCAAGCACGGCGCGTGGCAGGCCGATCTCGCCATCAATGTTCATCCGCTCGCCGCGATAATCGAACGCGGCTTGCAGTTGCGCCGGCGCATCGAGGGATTCCAACGCCAGGCTGGCATCGACGTTTTCCAGAACAAGCGGCGCTTCGCCTTCCGCGCCTTGAAACGAAATCATGCCGTCGGTCAGGCGTACGTCGTCGAGGCGGAGATCCTCGATCGTCGTTTCTTTTTCGGCCGTCTCTTCGGTTGGGAAGGTCCAATTGTTGGCGCCATCCTCGTGCGCGACCATGTTAACCTGCGCGCCGTCGAAGATGAGTTCCTTCACCTCGATGGCGCCGCGCAGCAGAGGCATGACCTTGACCGCGAACACGATGCGGTTGGCGGCGATGAACGGCGCTTCGGCGGCATCGACGCCACCGCGGCGCGCAGGGTTCTCGAAGCCTTCGGGATTGGAAAGCGAAGCGTTGTCGACTGAGAATCCCAGCGCCGGCCAGAACGACACTTCGATATTGTTGCCGAGAACAAGGTCGCGGCCCGTGGCTTCTTCGATCCGCCGCTCGGCCTCGCGCGCGGCCAACTCTTTGGGGAAGAAGGCGATGAACAGCACCACGCCGAGCACCAGCACGCCGAAGAATCCGCCGACGCCGATGCCGATCCATTTCCAGTTGAGCTTCATCGCATAACCTCTTTGGTCGAAACTTAGTGCCGACGTGGGGCAAAATCGAGCCGCTTGGCGGCTTTGCGGAACACCGCGAGCTAGGCTAAGTGCTTCGTGAATGGCCGGATTCTTCACAAATCTGCTCGACGAGCTGGGCGAACGCCGCCGCCGCTTGCGCAAATCCATCGGAGATCGCGGCCAGACGTTCGCCAGCTTCGCGGTACTCGCCGGGCTGATGCTGGGGTCACTGGGGCTCTACGTTAAGGCGTGGATGATCGACGTCGCCCCCTGGGGCTTCTTCGTGCCTCTCGTTTTTGTGATCGGTTATTTGCTGATCGATTGGCGCCGGCAAGCGGCGCTCTCTGGCGGTGCCGATACTGATAAGACGGCGGCGACCTACGACATGGCGGCGCGACTGTTTTCATTCGCGTGTGCGCTCGCGGGCGCGGCCGCGTTCGTGATTGCGTTCACCTCCGAACCGCCAGCCCCACAAATTGAGGAGTGGACGCCGCCAGATAGCGCCGTCTCTGTCGACATCTCGCCTTGATCGAGGCGACAAATGTTTGCTTGCGCGTCATTGTTTGAGCCTCGACGCGCAAGGGAGGGAATTCCGTGGCGACCAATCCAATCGCAGGCCTGATCCCGCGCGGATCGTTGGGCCTGAAGCTTTTGCTTGTCTGCTTGCTGGTGCTGGTGATGGGCGTTCCGCTGCTCGTCGTCGGAGGGCTTGTCGCTGAGCGCGAGAACCGCGCGCGTCAGGTGACGACGCAGATCGGCAGCGCCGCTGGCGGCTCTCAAGTGCTTGGCGGTCCTATGTTGCTGGTGCCATACACGCGCTCCGTCGAGGTCACGGACGATCAAGGCCGGACGCAACGGCGTCTCGATCGCGGCACCTATGTGGTGTTTGCCGAGACCGGCTCCGCCGACTCCAACCTAACGGTCGAGAACCGCCGCCGGGGCATCTACCGCGCCGCGATCTATACCGCTGACACCGAGTTTGATGCCGCTTTCACACCAAGCGAAGCGCTTGATGGCGTTGACGATTCCTATCGCTTTGATTGGAGCCAATCGCGCGTCGTCATGTTCGTGAGCGACAGCCGCGCCATTCAAAGCTCGCCTCAGCTGCGCTTCGCCGACGGCTCAACGGCAACCATGGAGCCGATTTCTGACCTTAGCCTTGTGCCGGCCGACCCCGCGACCTATTCGCGCCCCGGCATCTTCTCCGCGCCAGCGGCGCCGTTGCCGACATCATTACAGGCATTTGCCGCACGTGCGCCGCTAGCCGATGCGCCGCGAGACTTCAGCGTCGAGACCCGCCTCCAGCTCACCGGCGCACAGCGTTTCTCCGTCGCCGCGTTTGCGCAAGACACCTCCGTTTCGATACGTGGCGATCGCAAGGACGTCAGCGCCGAAGGCTACTTCCAAGCGCCGCGTGCGCCGGAGCTAAGCAACGACGGCTTCGCCGTGTCATGGAACGTGCCGCTGGTCGCACGCGGTGCGGAGGAGGCGGCTGACCTCAGCTCGTTCAATTTGGGCTTGATCACCGGCCGCGACATGGCGGTGAGCTTCGTCTCTTCGGACGACGTCTATCGCGGTGTTGGACGGGCGGTGGCGTACGGCATCATGTTCATCGGCATCGTTTTCCTGGCGACGCTGATTTTCGAGGCCGTCAGCGGCCGTAAGGCGCACCCGGCGCAATACATTCTCGTCGGCCTGGCGCAGTGCGTGTTCTATCTACTGCTGCTGTCGATCACGGAAATGATCGGCTTCACGCTGGCGTTTGTGTTTGCAGCTACGGCCACCGTGCTGCTGCTCGCCTATTACGCGGGCGCATCGTTCCACTCCGGCGCGGTAGGGGCGCGGGCGCTCGTCGGCCTCGCCGTTCTCTACGGCGCTATGTACGTGCTGATGACACTGGAGGACTTTGCGCTGCTGGCCGGTTCGGTGGTCGCCTTCGTGGTCATCGCCGCCACCATGATCGCCACAAGGCGGATCGATTGGTACGGCCGGGGCGTGTCCGTAACTACCGGACAAACCTAGGACAAATCGCATGCTTGACGGGCGCTGCGGCGCTCGTCAGGTATGCAGAACCATGGTCGAACTCACGCTCCCGAAGAACTCCAAGGTCAAAACCGGAAAGCGCCACAAAGCGCCTGCCGGGGCGAAGAAGGTCCGTGAGTTCAAGGTTTATCGCTACGAGCCGGAGAGCGGCGAGAACCCAAGTTGGGACATCTACGAGGTTGATCTCTCGACATGCGGGCCGATGGTTCTCGATGCGCTGATCGCCATCAAGAATGACATGGACTCGACGCTAACGTTCCGCCGCTCATGCCGCGAAGGTGTGTGCGGGTCGTGTGCGATGAACATCGGCGGCCGCAACACGCTCGCCTGCACCAAGGGCATCGATGAACTGCCGGCGGGCACGATCACGATCTCACCGCTGCCGCACCAGCCAGTGGTGAAGGATCTGGTGCCGGATCTCACCAACTTCACCGCGCAATACGCGGCGATCCAGCCTTACCTGCAAACGGTCACGCCGGAGCCCGATGGCGAATGGCGTCAGAGCCCGGAAGAGCGCGCCAAGCTCGATGGTCTCTACGAGTGCATCCTTTGCGCGTGCTGCTCGACCTCGTGCCCGTCCTATTGGTGGAACGCCGATCGCTTCATGGGCCCCGCCGCGCTGCTGCAAGCTTATCGCTGGATCAATGATAGCCGCGACGAGATGCAAGGCGAGCGGCTCGATTCGCTCGAAGACCCGTTCAAGCTCTATCGCTGCCACACAATCATGAATTGCGCGCAGGTTTGCCCAAAGGGTCTGAACCCCGCCAAGGCCATCGCCGAAATCAAGAAGGCGATGGTTGAGCGCAAGCTGTGACGTTCCCGGCCGACTTCGTCTGGGGCGCGGCTACGGCTGCGCACCAAGTCGAAGGCGGCAATTGGAATAGCGATTGCTGGGCGCTGGAGAACGCCAAGCCTTCCTTCTTCGTAGAACCTTCGGGTGTCGCCTGCGATCAGTTCGCGCGCTACGGCGATGATCTGGCGATACTCGCGGGGCTTGGTCTCAACACCTATCGCTTCTCGATCGAATGGGCGCGCGTTGAGCCGGAAGAGGGCGCGTTCTCGCAACAGACGCTCGATCACTACAAGCGCGTGGTCGACGCCTGCTGGACGCGCAACATCCAGCCGATGGCGACCTTCCATCACTTCACCAACCCGCGGTGGGTCGCGCGCGACGGTGGCTGGCAGGATGAGCGCTTCCCGGAACGCTTCGCGCGCTATTGCGAAGCCGTAGCGAACGCGTTCGGCGATCAGCTCGCCTACGCTTGCACGATCAATGAGATCAATCTGCCGGACTCGCTCGAAGAGCTGATGTCGCGCGTGAAGGCGAAGTACCCGGAGCGCGTCGCAGCCGGCGAAGCCGCGATGGGTGCGCCGATCGAGTCGTTCTTTTTGTTTGCTGGCCTCGAGGGCTACACCGCCCGCGCGATCCGCGCGCACGAACTGGCCCGTGACGCGATCAAGGCCGCCGCGCCGCACGTGCCCGTTGGCATGACCATGTCAATCCAGGAGTGCGAAGCGGAGGATACAGAAGCCTCGCGCGCAGCGGTCAGCGCCTACAAGAGTAAGGTCTACGCACCGTATTACGAGTCTGCCAAGCGCGACGAATTCCTCGGTGTGCAAACCTACACGCGCATGCGCTTTGGTGCGGACGGCAAGTACACGCGCCGCCCGCCGCAAGGCGTCGAGCTCACCCAGATGGGCTACGAATATCGCCCCGAAGCGCTCGGCGCGGCATGCCGCGATGCGTGGGCGGCGACGCAAACGCCGATCATCGTCACCGAATCCGGCATCGCCACGCAGGACGATAGCCGTCGCCGCGTTTTCATCCGAAGCGCACTCGAAAGCGTCAGCGCCGCAATGGCGGATGGCGTCGACATTCGCGGCTACGTCTATTGGACGCTGCTCGACAATTTCGAATGGATGAGCGGGTACGCGCCGACGTTTGGCCTCGTCGGCGTTGATCGCCGCACCATGGCGCGGGCGATCAAGCCGTCTGCCGTGATGATCGGCGAAATCGCGCGGGCGAATGGTCTCGAAGCCGCTGCAAGCGGCGCTGACGCAGTCCTCTCCAGCGGCGCTGCAGTCGGCGTCGGAAAGGATTAGCTCACAGGCGCGCGGCCCAGACCCGGCGTCCAATCATAAAGTGGACGCCTTGAGCCATCGTCGAAACGCACGCCATTTCGCGCTGTGATGAGCCCTGGCCGCGTGGGATCACCACGCACCGAAAGGCCCGCGATCCCATGCACGTTGACCGGGATCACTTCGCCCGGATCGCTGACGCCGTTGCGGTTTTCGTCACGCCACAAGGCGAGGCCGCCGAGTTCGCCGCCGGTCAGTTCGCCGTCGCGATTGTCATCGAGTGCACGCAGCGCTTCGAAGCCATCACTCCAGAACACGCTCCAAGTGCGCTGGCCGATCATGTCGAAGCCGGAGTTCACTTCGCCGCGCCATTCCGGATCCCAGACCAGCCACGCTGCATCCGGCGTCAGCCAGCCTTGGGCGCGGCGGTCGCCGGTGCCGGCGAAATCAAACGCGACAGGGGAGGCCTCATCGATTAGGCGCGAGAACGCGACATCGCGCATCGGCACTACAATCGGCGTCACGTAAATAATGGGCCGGCTCGCTTCGAGACGATCACGCAAACGCTGCACCCGCGCACGGTCTCTGCGCGATGTCGCAAGATGGCTCAGATGCTCCGCTGTCTCGGTGAGCACAGCGTGATCTTCCCACTCCGATTGCTCGTCCGCGAGACGCGGCAGGCCCTTCTTGATGATCGCGCGTAGCTCGCGGCGCGCGTCGCTCGTGCGGCCGAGACGATCCAGCACGTAAGCGTAGCCCAGGCGCGCGCGCAGATTGTTCGGATCCGCATGCAGCGCATTTGAATAGTGGCCGCGTGCGGCGCTCAGGCGCGCAAGCGCCGCGGCATTCGGTTCGGCTGGCCCCGCGCCCGCCGTTTCGTCTTGCGGTCCAAGCGCAAAGTTAAACGCAGCGCACCGATCTTCAGGCCCGAACGCCGGCTCTTCTGGCGACGGCGGACGCATGCGCGGCACCTCCGTGCAAAGCACGCTACCGTTGGGGCTCAGCTGATCGTTCTCTGTGATGTAGGTGAATGCCGCATCGTTGCGCGCATACGCGAGTAGGTTCAGTCGCCCGAGCAGAAGGTCGCGCTGCACCGGATCAATGCCCTCCATCGCCTCTACGTTGGCGAGCGCGCGGTCAATCGGCGCTTCGTACACAGGCTGTGGCGGGGGAATGTAAGGAATCGCGAAGGCGCTGGCGGCCGCGGCCGTCCAAATCGCAATCGCCAGCATTCGGGCGCGCATGGAAGTCCTCTTCTCCCGAACCCGCCCCTCGCGCGAAGCATCCTGCGCCGCGTCGCGTGCGGCGTCCATGGCCAAATTTTCACAATCAGGAGATTTTAGGGCTGGACCTTGGGCGGATCGCGCCAGTCGCACTCTGGGCCCTGTGGATCGAACGGCGTATCGGCGGCATGCGGCAGCACACGCTCAATGTAGTATTTGAGTTTCCGGATAACGGCGGTCGTATCGCCGGTCGCGTGCTCATGCGGGATGAGCGGGCCGAACGTCAGTTTGTAAGTCTTGCCCTGCTTGTTGAGCAGTTCGTGGAACAGCGTGATGTCGCGCAACTCGGCAGAGAACTTCGAGAACGTGTGAAACCAGAACGAGAAGGGGCCGGACATATGCACTGGCAGGATCGGCAGCTCGTACTTGCGCGCGAGTGAAGCCGCCGTTGGCATCCATTCCGGGTCGCGCAACTTGCCATCGCGCATCCGCGCCAAGCGTCCTGCAGGGAAGATCGCAAGTGGACGGTTCGCTTCGAATGCTTCGTCCGTCATCTTTAGTGTGAGGCGCGTACGCTCGCGTGTGCGCTTCGCCTGCACCCATTCCACCGGTATCAACGTCTCATTGAAACGCGGGCAGACGCGTTCAGCGTCCGAGTTTGCATAGAACAGGACATCCGGCCGCTCGGGCTTCACGGCGTCATAGAGTGCAATGCCGTCCGTAATGCCTGTTGGATGGTTCGACAGGATAATAAATGCGCCGTCCTTCGGCATGCGCTCGAGCCCGGTGACAACCGGCTTCACCGAAAGCAGGTCCGAGATCGACTCCAGTGCATCGCGCCCGCTCATCGGTGCGATCATGTCGGCCATGCGCACGGCCTTGTTGTAGTTGAGAACCGTGTAGAGGATCGGCCGCAGCACCGGCCACCCGGCGCTGGCCGAGAGCTTTGGCGCGCGCTCTTCGATCAGCACATCTACGATATGCTTCGGCCGCGCGACGGGTCGGGTTGGTGTGTGCGTGGCGACGGTGTCCGTCATAGGACTGTTTTCTCGCGACTCGAAAGCCGGACGCAAGGGAAGCACGGCCCGGAACCCTGGCAAAGGGTTTCGGGCTTGCCTTCACCCGGTCGAGCAGGCTTTTTTGCGGCGCAAATCACCCTGGGGATGCAATGACTTCGCTTCTGGCCGCGTACCGCCAGCGCCTGGCCAACGGCGAACTCGCGCCTGACGCAGATCAGGCGGCGGCGGCTGAACGCCTGGAAACGCTGACGAAGGCGCTGGATGGCTGGAAGCCGGGGGGCTGGCCTTTCAAATCCCAGCCGCCACGCGGGCTCTACCTTTGGGGACCTGTCGGCCGCGGTAAGTCGATGCTCCTCGATCTGTTTTTCGAGGCGGCGCCGGTAAAGAAGAAGCGCCGCGTCCACTTCCACGAATTCATGCTGCAGCAGCACGCGTTCCTACGGAAAGCCCGTGAGCGCGGGGCGGGCCAGGATCGTCTGATCGCGGAAGCGGCCAAAGCCATCGCCGCGGACGCGACGTTGCTTTGCTTCGACGAAATCCAGGTGACCGACATTGCCGACGCGATGATCCTCGGACGCTTGTTCGAACGCTTGTTCGCAGACGATGTGGTGATTGTCGCCACCTCAAACCGGGCGCCGGACGACCTCTACAAAAATGGCATTAACCGCCAGCTCTTCCTGCCATTCATCGATCTGCTGAAACAGGAGCTTGATGTCGCGCAGATCGCTGGCCCTCACGATTTCCGGCTGCGCCAGCTCATGGCTGCGCCAGTCTATTACGCCCCGCTCGGTCCCGCCGCTGACGAAGCCATGGAAACCGCGTGGAAGCGGCTTACTGCAGGCGCGTCCCCGCATGCGGTTGTGCTGGACGTGAGCGGACGCGATCTGCGGGTTGAACGGCAGGCCGCCGGCGTAGCGCGTTTCAGCTTCGACGATTTATGCGCGCGGGCTTTGGGCTCGGGGGATTATCTCGAAATAGCCGAGCGCTTCCACACGGTTCTGCTGGAAAACATCCCGCGTCTTTCCCCATCTCTCCGCGAAGAGGCGGCGCGCTTTCGCAATCTGATTGATGCGCTCTACGAGGCGAAGGTAAAGCTCGTAGCTTCTGCCGAGGCTCAGCCGCAGGATTTGTACCCCGCAGGCGATCAGAGCTTCGAGTTTGAACGCACCGCCTCACGTCTCATGGAAATGCGTAGCGAATCCTACCTCTCACTCCCGCGCCGCGATGCGGAGTGGAAGAGCGGGTTGGTCGATTAGCGCCGCCGCCGCGATGGCGTGCCAAGAATGCCGCGCATCAGCTCGCGCACGATGGTGTTGAACACACCGCTAGCGACACGCCCGCCTTGCCGTTCGAGCGGCGTTGTTCGTGAGCTGCTGCGCGAGCGAGAGCGCGTTGTGTCGCCCGTGGATCGGGAGCGGGAGCGCGAAGCTTTCGCCGCTTCCTTCTCACGCGCGGCGCGTTCTTCTTCGCGCGCTTCGGCCTCGGCCAGTTGCGCGGCGCGCTTGCCCAGAATTTCGTGGGCGCTGACGCGGTCCACGGCCTTCTCATACGCGCGGCCGGCTGTGTTGGCTTTCATCAGCGCGGCGCGCTCGGCGGGCAGAATAGGGCCAACCTGACTGTTTGGCGGGCGGACCTTAGTGCGCGCAACAGGTGTCGGCGCGCCTTTGGCGTCAAGCGTTGAGATGAGCGCTTCGCCAACACCCAACTCCTGAATTTCCTTCGCCACGTCGACATTCTCGTTTGCCCGGAAAGATTGTGCCGCGGCGCGGACCGCTTTCTGGTCTGTTGGCGTGTAGGCGCGAAGCGCATGCTGGAAGCGGTTGCCCAGTTGCGCCAGCACGGTTTCCGGGATGTCCGTTGGCGACTGTGTGACAAAGTATATGCCGACGCCCTTCGAGCGGATCAGGCGCACCACTTGCTCGACCTTGTTGATCAGATCCTTCGGCGCGTCGCGGAAGAGGAGGTGGGCTTCGTCGAAGAAGAAGACGAGCTTCGGCTTGTCCATATCGCCGACTTCCGGGAGCTCTTCCCAAAGCTCGCTCATCAGCCAAAGCAGGAACGCCGAATAGAGGCGCGGGCTTTGCACCAGCCGCTCCGAGGCAAGCACATTGATCGTGCCCTTGCCGTCCGGGCGCGTGCGCGTGAGTTCTTCAAGCTTAAACGCCGGCTCGCCAAAGAAGCGGTCGGCGCCGTCCATCTCCAGCTGCAGCACTTTGCGTTGTAGCGCTGCGATCGATTGCGCCGTGACTAGCCCATATTTCTTGCCGATGTCCTCGGAATTGTCCGAGAGGTAGGTCAGCAGCGCGCGGAGATCGTTGAGGTCGAGCAATAGGCCTTCGTTCTTGCCCTCGTTCAGCCAATCGTCGGCAAGCCGGAACGCGATCGTGAGCGCGCCTTCCTGCGCGTCGGTGGCTTCGAGCACGCGGCCCATAAGCACCGGACCCATTTCCGTGACCGTGGTGCGCACCGGGTGGCCGAGTTCGCCATAGACGTCCCAGAACACAGCCGGCTGCGCTTCGGGCGTCAGCGGCATGTTGATTTCGGTGGCGCGGGCCGTCGCCCAGCCGGGCGGTGGATCGCCAACCGCAGCGCAGCCGGAGAGGTCGCCCTTGATGTCGGCGGCGAAGACGTTGACGCCTTCGCGCGCGAACGCCTCGGCCAGAACTTGTAGCGTCACGGTCTTGCCGGTTCCGGTCGCGCCGGCGATCAGACCGTGGCGGTTGGCCCGCTTCAGCGCCAAGCCCTGCACGCCTTCTGGCGCGAGGCCAATCTCGATCGTTTCCGCCATTCTTCGCGACTCCTCTTCGCCAACAGCTTGGCGCAATGGGCCTTTCCGGCCAAGCCGGGCCTTGCGCCGCAGCGGCCCGCAAAGCAAGAGGGCGTAATGGCCCCTCTGGAAATCTCGCAGCGCGGCGCGCTCTGGATCGTCGCAACAGGCGTTATCGCGGCGGGACTGTATTACCTGCGCGAGCCGCTGACTCAGTTCGCAATGGCGATGATCCTTTGGCTTGCCATCCATGGGCTCACCGAGACGCTCGACAAACGCATTCCGTTCATGCCGCGCTGGCTAGCGCTGCCGGTCGCGCTGTTTCTGGTGTTGAGCCTGATCGCGCTGATCGGGTTCGTGGTCATCGACAACCTGGCGAACATTCTTTCCGATGTGAACCGCTACGAGTTCCGGTTGAATCAGGTGATCAGCCAGGCACACGCGGCGATCGGTGCGCCCGGCATTCCGCCAACGGTTCGCGATCTGGTGGCGCAGGCCAACCCAAACAATCGCCTCGCAGCGGAGGTTGGTGGCAGTATTCAGAATTTTGCGTCGGCCGCCACCTTCACATTGATCTATTTGGCTTTCCTGTTTCCGGCAGCTGCCGTGATGAAAGACAAACTCGATCTGATTTTTCGCGGCAGGGGCCAGCGCGAAGCGGCCCGCGATGTGATCGCGCGCATCCGGTTGTCGATGGAGCGCTATTTGTGGGTGCAGACGCTGATGAGCCTCATCATCACCGCGCTCACGTATATCACGCTCAAAATTATTGGCTTGGACAACGCGTTGTTTTGGTCATTCTTGATTTTCTTTCTCAATTACATCCCAACGATCGGTTCTATTGCCGCAACGGTGCTCACAACTGCCGTTGCGCTTGTGCAATTTCCGACACTCGGCCCGGTGGTCGCTGTGTTTGCCGGCGTTGGTTTCTGGCAATTTGCGATCGGCAACTTCGTTCAGCCGCGCATGACAGGAGATTCATTGAATCTCTCAGCCGTCGTGGTGCTGCTGGCTTTGGCGATTTGGGGACTCGTTTGGGGCATCGTCGGTGCGTTTCTCGCGGCGCCGATGACAGTCATGATCATGATTGTATTGGCGCAATTTCCGTCGACACGTTGGATCGCAATTCTGCTCTCCGCCGACGGCAAACCCACAGCCGAAACAACACGCGTGAGTAAGTCCGAAGCCGGATCAAATTGATGTTGCGAATCGGTGACGAACATGTATCGCTGATTGTGAAGAACGTCGCCGGGGCTAGGGGCGTTTCGGCAAAACGCTAACTGGTTTCGCTCCCGTCTCGGCGCGCGTTCACGTCAGTTACTGACGTGTCGATTTGCGTGCGTGGGCTCAATGGGGGGCTACATCTAACGCGAAGCGGCCGTCTCATCGGAACAGGCCTCCGCGTGCGTCCCCCACCCAGCCTGCTGCGAGGCCTGCAGGCGCCGTCGGACAGCTTGTCCCCGTCCGGCGGCGCCGCCAATTTCTGAAGCGTGTGCTTCAGTTATCCAAGAAACTCAGCATCACGTCCAAGCGCCGCCGCGCGCGTGTGGCTGCTTTACGTTTGTGATCCGCAAGGCGCACGACGTTCTGCGGCGGCTGGCCGGGCGGTGGTAGCTGCGCGCCCAACGCTTCCGACGCTTTAATCAATTGGCGCAGGTGACGCCTGGCAGCGGCCGTCTGCACCTCTTGGCGCAGCTGGTCCCGGGCCCAGCGGTTGACGACGGAGAGGTATTCGCGGGCGAACATCGCAGGGCGAACGCCACAAACCGGCTGCTCGTTCCCGGCCATCCGCCGATGCACACCTCGGACCCGCTCTTGAGGTCAGATCGAGGCCTTCCGGCGGTTGAAGTTGACGCGGGGGCGAGTAGGTTCGCGCCAAAATAAGGAAACGCCCTATGGACGCCGCTACTGCGCGCCAGGAACTCCCGAAAACCGCAGACCAATTTATCGATCAAGCCGCGAAGGGGCCATGGCCCGCCTTCCGCGCGAACGGTGTGATCGACGCTGCCGCTGAGGCTTTCCTGAGGGGCCTCTATGAGGACGCCTCGGACGACGAGTTGGGCGATCTTTCGGTCGAGGACTTCGCCGCGCTCGCCCACGACTTCTGGATCTGGCGCGCCGAGCGTGAATGCGAAGAACAATGCATCCGCATCCGTCACGGTGTCGGCGTTGGCGGCAAGGCGCTCGATCGCGACATCTTGGAGATTGCCGGCCCCGACATGCCGTTCCTGGTGGACTCGGTCATGGGCGAATTGGCCGATCAGGGCATCCCGTCGCTCGCCATGTTCCACCCGCTGGCGCCCTCCGCAAAAGGGAAGGGCCGCGACTCGCTCATCCAGATTCACGTGCCGCGGCTCTCGGCGCTGAAGAGCAGGGAATTGGTGGATGGCGTCCGCGCCTCGCTTGCGGACGTTCGCGAGTCCGTGGCGGACTTCCAAGCGATGCGCCAGCGCATGCTCGATTGCGCCGACGATCTGGAGAAGGCGAAGTCGAACGCCGCGCCCAGCGATGTTGCGGAAGCCGTGGCGCTGCTCCGCTGGCTCGCGGCCGATAAGTTCACCTTCCTCGGCGCTCGCGACTATCAATACGTGCGCGACGCCAAGGGTGCACTGACGCCACACGAGCCTGATATCATCGAGGACACCTGCCTCGGCGTGCTGCGCGACTTTGATCGTTACGTGCTGCGCACTTCGGCTGAGCCGATGGTGCTTACGCCGGAATTGAAACGCCTTGTGGCCGAGCCGACGCCGCTGATTGTGGCGAAGTCGACATTACGCGCGCGCGTGCACCGCCGCGCCACCGCCGACTATATCGGCGTCAAGCGCTACAACGACCAGGGCGAGGTTACGGGCGAAGTCCGCTTCGTTGGCCTCTTCACCAGCGAAAGCTTTACCGAGCCGACACGCAACATTCCTGTGCTGCGCAAGAAAGCCGAGTGGGTGATGCACCAAGCCGGCTTCGCACCCGGCGGCCACAATGCCAAGACACTGCGCAAGATCATAGAATACTATCCGCGCGAAGAACTCTGGCAGATCAGCCGCGAAGAACTGCTCGAAACCTCACGGGGCGTGTTGCACTTGCTGGATCGCCCGCGCGCGCGCGTATTCCTGCGCCGGGATCGGTTCAATCGCTTCGCCACCGCGCTCGTCTATATCCCGAAGGATCGCTATGACACCGACGTGCGAGAGCGCGCCGGCAATGTGATCGCGAACTATTATGGCGGCCACGTCGATAGCTTTCAGCCGCAATTGGGCGAAGGCCAGCTCGCGCGCGTGCTGTTCGTCATCGGCGACATCGACAAGACGCGCCCCGCACCGAATCTTCACGCGCTTGAGCTCGACGTTGCGGCGCTCACCCACACTTGGAACGATCAATATGGCGCTGCGCTCATGCGGTCCGAGCGCTTCGACACCGGCTCCCGTGAAGAGGCCGTGAACCGCTTCTCCGGCGCATTCACCGCGGCGTATCGTGAACGCTACCCGGTCGATGAAGCGCTGATCGATACCGCCGAGATCATGAGCGCGCGTGACGACGAGACCGTCCGCGCCCGCGTCTATCGCCGCCCGGGCGATGCCGAAAACATCATGCGCTGCAAGTTCTATGCGCGCGGCGATGTGCTCGCGCTCTCAGCCACAGTGCCGATGCTTGAGAACATGGGGCTGTTCGTTGATTCCGAAGTGAATTTCGAACTGCACCTCAACGCCGCGCCATTCCACGCAGCCGAGCGCATTCACGTGCACGACATCGAGTGCCGCTCCGCCGATGGTAAGCCGATTGATCTGGACCGTGCTGGGGCGCTGTTCGAGCAAGCGTTCCAGGCGGTCTGGACGGGCAAAGCCGAGAGTGACGGCTTCAACAGGCTCATCCTCGCATTGCCGTGTTCGTGGCGCGAAGCAGCTTTGATCCGCGCACTCGCCCGCTATCGCCAGCAAACTGGCCTTGATCCGACGCAGGCGATGCAAGAGCAGGCGCTTGCCAACAACACGCGCATCGCCGCGCTGATCTTGGCCTTCTTCAAAGCCCGCTTCGATCCGCATCTGCCGGAAAGTCGCGACACGCGCTTGGCTCGCTCGACGAAGCTCGAATTCATGATTGAGTCCAAGCTCACGGAAGTGGTCAGTTTGGACGAAGACCGTGCCCTGCGCCGCATCGCGCAGTTGGTGAAGGCAATCCTGCGCACCAACTATTATCAGGTCGGCTCGGACCAGCAGCCGAAGTCCTATATTTCGTTCAAGATCGACTCGCAGGCCGTGGCCGATCTACCCGCGCCGAAGCCGTATCGCGAAATCTGGGTCGCTAGTCCGCAAGTCGAAGGCATACACTTGCGTTTTGGCGCCGTTGCGCGCGGCGGCTTGCGCTGGTCGGACCGGCGCGACGATTTCCGCACCGAAGTGCTCGATCTTGTCAAAGCGCAGCAAGTGAAGAACGCCATTATCGTGCCGGTCGGCGCCAAGGGCGGCTTCTTCCCGAAGCGGCTGCCGCCGCGTGGCGCGCCGAATTTCCAGGAAGTAGGTGTCGAAGCCTACAAGACGTTTCTGCGCGGCCTCCTGGATATCACCGACAACATCAAGAACGACGATGTCGTGCCGCCGCTCGACGTTGAGCGCTGGGACGACGACGATCCGTATCTCGTTGTCGCCGCCGATAAGGGCACGGCGACGTTCTCCGACATCGCCAACGGCATCAGCGCCGATTACGGCCACTGGCTGGGCGATGCGTTCGCCTCCGGTGGTTCGGTCGGCTACGACCACAAAGCCATGGGCATCACCGCCAAGGGCGCGTGGGAAGCGGTGAAGCGTCACTTCCGCGAAATCGGCAAGGACATTCAGAACGAGGAATTCACCGTCATCGGTGTCGGCGACATGTCGGGCGACGTGTTCGGCAACGGCATGTTGCTCTCGCGAAAGATCCGTTTGCTGGCAGCGTTCGATCACCGCGACATCTTCATCGATCCTAATCCGGCCGACTGCGAAAAGAGCTGGATTGAGCGCAAGCGGCTGTTCGATACGCCGCGCACCAGCTGGCAGGATTACGACAAGAAGCTCATCTCAAAGGGCGGCGGCGTGTTCTCGCGCAGCGCCAAGGCGATCGAGATTTCCCGCGAGATCGCCGCGATCACCGGCATCGAGAAATCTTCGGTCACGCCGGTGGAGCTGATGTCGGCTCTGTTGAGCAGCGAATGTGAGTTGATGTGGTTCGGCGGCATCGGCAACTACATTAAGGCGCGCGCCGAGAGTCACGGCGACGTCGGCGACAAAGCCAATGATGGCATCCGCGTCGACGCAGAGGATGTGAAGGCGCTGGTCGTAGGCGAGGGCGCCAATCTCGGTGTTACCCAGAAAGGCCGGATCGCATTTGCCCGCGCCGGCGGCCGCATCAATACCGACGCGATCGACAATTCCGCCGGCGTTGACACCTCCGACCACGAGGTGAACATCAAAATCCTGCTCGGCGACGTTATCCGTGCCCGTGCCCTTGCAGCCGATAAGCGCGACAAGCTGCTCGAGTCGATGACCGACGAAGTCGGTGCGCTCGTGCTCATGAACAATTACGATCAGACCGGCGCCATCTCGATTGCGCAGGCTAGCGCCGTGAACGATCTCGACAGCCACGAGCGCTTCATTCAGCGCCTGGAATCTGAGGGCAAGCTATCGCGTCGTGTCGAAGGTCTGCCGCTTACCGGCGAGTTCGCTGCGCTGCGCGCCGCGAAGCTTGGCCTCACCCGACCGGAACTGGCGAAGCTTGTCGCCTACTCGAAGATCAACCTATTCGACGCGCTCGTCGATTCTTCCGCGCCGGACGATCCGGCCTTCAAGGCGCCGCTCAAGGAATATTTCCCGAGAGAGCTTTGGAAGTTTGAAGATCAGATGGCGCGCCATCGCCTGCGCCGCGAGATCATCGCGACGCAATTGGCGGATGATTTGGTCAATCGCTGCGGCCCGTCCTTTGTGGACCGCATCAAAGAAATCTCTCGCGCGCGCACCGTCACCGTGGCGCTGGCGTTCGAGTCGGCGCGCCGCATCTTCGAATTGGAAGATCTGGTCGACCGCATCAATGCACTCGACAACAAGGTTCCGGCCGCTGCACAGACCGCACTGCATCAGCGTGTTGGTGGCGCACTTCGCCGCGCGGTGACGTATCTCGCGCGCAACGCCGGCCTTGAGGGCGAAACACCGCCGACCATTCTCGAAGTGGTCGAGCGCTATCTCGAGCCCGTCCGCGTCCAGCGCGTAACGATCGAAAATGATCTCAGTGTCATCGAGCGTGATCGGGTGAACACGCGCCGCACGTCGCTGATTGAACTTGGCGCGCCGGAGGACCTGGCAAACGAAGCGGCGCTGCTTTCGCCGCTGACACTCTCGCTCGATGTCGCCGATATGGCGCGCGACACGGCCTGGCCGATTGATGCTGCCTCGACGCTTCACTGCGTCATCGGCGCGGAACTTGGCCTCGACGCGCTTCGTGACTCAGCTACGAACATGAAACTCGAACAGCATTGGGACCGCCTCGTGGTGCGCCGCGCTGCTGGCGATTTCGGTGAAGCACAGTTGAAACTCGCGGAGGCTGCAGCGCGGGCCATCGGTGCGCCGCCGAAAGACGCCGACGATGCCTGGGTTGCGGAAGCGGCCAAGCAGTGGCTCGCCTCGCTGGGCAAGCCGGTCAACCGTACGCGTTCTGCATTTGCTGATCTCGACGGGCAGGGGCCGTGGAGTTTCGCCAAGCTCATGCTGATCGCGGCGGAGTTCAACGGCCTGGTCGCCGCCGTCCGCTAAAGTGCTGCGATCATCGCGCGCAGTAGATCGTGCTCACGCGCGGTCGCTGCCGGATTGTAGCGCACGCGCGGATCTTCGGCCTCTTGGTCCTCAAAAGCGTGCGTGGCGTTCTCGAACACATGAATTTCCATCGGCGCGCCGCGTGCACGCTGGCGTTCCAAAGCAGCGCGCGATGAGCCGACGATGTAGTCGCGTTCTGCGATTATGGCTGTACTGCGCGGCGCGATACGCCAATCGCGACGGCCCGTAAGCGTGCCAACGCCTGCGTACGGATAAACGATCATCGTGGCCGCCAGGCCGCGCAGAGGTTCATCGGAAAGACCCTCCAAGCCGGTTGCACGCTGCATCTCTTCGCCGCTCCGTAGCGCCAGCGCGTCCATGATGGTCCAGCCGCCATGGCTCCAGCCGATGACGCTGATGCGGTCAGGATCGGCCCAAGGTTGCCGCTGCGCCCATGCAAGCGTTGCGTAAAGATCGCCGGCTCGCTCGCGGCCTTGCAGGCGTGCTCCGGTGCAAACCGTGGCAAACGCCGCAATGCGGCTGATCCGGCGCGGCGCGAATGAATCGACCACGATCGCCGTGGCCCCCGCGCTGGCTGCCGCATCCGCCATATCGTTGATGAAGGGACGATTGCCGCCGCAGCCATGCAACATGATCACGACCGGGCCACGGCCCTCCAAATGCTCCGGTTGGCGCACTGCGTAGTGCGGTTCCAGCCGCGCGATCCGCTGCTCAAGAGTTTCCGCAAACGCCTGAACCGGCATGGACAATCCCAACAAGAGAGCAACGCCTGCCAAAATGGGGGCGAGGCGGATCGTCGTGCAAGGCTGGCGCTGCGCCCGGCGTTGCGCCAGATTGTTCGCGGAGCCGAACCACATGATCATTGCACGCACCATACTCGCATTCGCCGCTTTCGGACTAGCCGCCTGCAGCCGCGCCCCGGAACCGCCTACGTCTGAAGTCGCAACCGAGCGCAGCGCGGCCGTCGCGGCTGCGGTCCAAGAGCAGCAGACCCGCTTTGCGGCAGCGCCCGATCCGGCCGCGGCCGACGCAGCGACGGCGTACCAGTTCTCGTTTCCTGGCCTCTGGGCTGAGCGCGTGCCGATGACGGCATTCGAGGGCGAGGTTGTTATGGTCGTGAACACGGCGTCACGTTGCGGGTTCACGCCGCAATATGAGGGCTTGCAGGCGATCTACGACGAGTATCACGGGCAAGGGTTTGAGATCGTCGGCGTGCCGGCCAATAACTTCAACGGCCAGGAGCCGGGCTCTGCTGAAGAGATTCAGGAATTCTGCACGCTGAACTACGGGGTGACATTCCCGATGGCGGCGAAGACTGACGTGATCGGCGAAACGCGCCACCCGTTCTACGCCTGGGCCGAGCAACAGATTGGCGAGAGCGCCGTGCCACAGTGGAACTTCCACAAAATCTTGATCGGCCGCGACGGGCGCATCATCCAAGCTTTCGGCACGCGCACCGAGCCAACGTCGGATGAAATCCGCACTGCGATCACCACTGCTCTGGCTGTTCAAAGCAGCTCGCCAGCGCCGTCATCGTTGCGCTGATCACGCGTCGATGTCGCGCTTGTGAGTCTCTGGCAACAGGAAGAGCCCGACGACAAGTGTGAGTGCGACGATCGCGATTGGATACCAGAGGCCGTTATAGATGTTGCCCGTGGCGGCGACGATGGCGAACGCTGTCGTCGGCAGGAAGCCACCGAACCAGCCATTGCCGATGTGATAGGGCAGCGACATCGACGTGTAGCGGATGCGCGAGGGGAAGAGCTCGACCAGCAGCGCCGCGATCGGCCCGTAGACCATCGTCACGTAGATGACGAGCAACGCCAGGATCGCGACGACGAGCGGCTTGTTGATAGCGGCTTCATCTGCGGCGACGGGATAGCCCACTTCATCCAAAGCCGCGCGTGCGTCGGTCTGGAAGGCCGCGATGGCCGCGGTGCGATCATCGCCAGTGAGGTTCGCGACGTCCGGCGCACGAATGATGCGCGTGCCGACATGAATTTCCGCAAGCGCGCCGGCCTCGGCGGCTGCGTTGTCGTAGCTGACGCCGGCGCGTGATAGGAACGCCCGCGCAACGTCGCAAGACTGCGAATCGAACTTGTTGCGTCCCACCGGGTCGAACTGGAACGAGCAGGTGCTCTGATCCGCGCGAACAATGACAGGCGCGTCGCGTTGCGCATTTGCCAATGCTGGATTGGCGGCTTCGGTCAGCGCGCCAAACAGCGGGAAGTACGTCAAGGCTGCCAGCGCGCAGCCGGCCATGATGATTGGCTTGCGGCCGATCTTGTCCGACAGCCAGCCGAAGAAGATGAAGAATGGCGTGCTGATCAGCAGGCCCATCGCGATCAGCCCGTTGGCGGTCAGCCCATCGACTTTGAGCATCCGCTCTAGGAAGAACAGCGCGTAGAATTGGCCCGTGTACCAAACCACCGCCTGACCGGCGACGGCGCCGAACAAGGCGATCAGCACCAGCTTCAGATTGCTCCACTTGCCGAAGCTCTCGGCCAACGGCGCTTTCGAAGTCGCGCCTTCTTCCTTCATCTTCTGGAAGACCGGGCTTTCGTTGAGCTGCATCCGGATCCAAAGCGAGACGCCGAGCAGAATGATCGAAGCGAGGAAGGGCAGGCGCCACCCCCATTCCGCAAATTCGTCCGCCGGGACCAGTGCGCGCGTCGCCATGATGACGATGAGCGAAAGGAAGAGCCCGAGCGTTGCCGTCGTTTGGATCCAGCTCGTATAGAGTCCGCGCTTATTGTTCGGCGCGTGCTCCGCCACATAAGTAGCGGCGCCGCCGTATTCGCCGCCGAGCGCCAATCCTTGCAGCAATCGCATCAGAACCAAGGCGATTGGCGCGGCGACGCCGATTTGTTCGTAGCCGGGCAGTAGGCCAACGACGAACGTCGAGAGACCCATGATCGCCATGGTGACCAAGAACGTGTTCTTCCGCCCGACGATGTCGCCGATGCGCCCAAACACGAGCGCACCGAACGGCCGTACGGCGAAGCCCGCAGCGAACGCGGCCAGCGCGAAAATAAAGGCCGTTGTCTCGTTTACATTCGAGAAGAAGTGCGCCGAGATATAGGTGGCGAGCGAGCCGTAGAGATAGAAATCGTACCACTCGAACACGGTGCCGAGTGATGATGCGCCGATGACGAGCTTCTCGCTCTTCGTGGCGGTGTGGTGCTTGGCCGTGCTCGTGTCGCTCATATCACCTTAATGGCGGAAGTGGCGCATCCCCGTAAAGGCCATTGCTATCCCGGCTTCGTCGGCGGCTTTGATCACGTCGTCGTCGCGGATTGAGCCGCCTGGTTGGATGACGCAGGTCGCGCCGGCTTCGACGGCTTGCAGCAATCCGTCTGGAAACGGGAAGAATGCGTCCGACGCGCAGGCCGAGCCCGCCGCCAGCGAAGCGGGGAGCTTCGCCATCTCTGCCGCTTCACCAGCGCGCAGCGCGGCGATACGGGCGGAGTCGCGGCGGTTCATTTGGCCTGCGCCGATGCCGGCGGTCTGGCCGTCCTTCGCGAAAATGATCGCGTTCGATTTCACGTGCTTGCAGACAGTGAAGGCGAACAGCATGTCGTTGATCTGCGCGTCCGTCGGCTGCTTCTTGGTGACGATCTTCAAGTCCGCGCGCGTGATGCGGCCAATGTCGCGGTTCTGTACGAGGAAGCCGCCGGCGATAGTCTTGAACGAAAGCCCCGGCGCCGCCGGATCAGGCAGGCCGCCGGTGACGAGCAGGCGCAGGTTCTTCTTCTTCGCGAACACCGCGACCGCATCTTCATCCGCCTCCGGCGCGATGACGACTTCGGTGAAGATTTCGGCGATCGCCTCGGCGGCGGCTTTGTCTAGCCGTTGGTTCAGCGCCACGATGCCGCCGAACGCCGACACCGGGTCGCACTCAAGTGCGCGCTTGTAAGCTTCGACCACCGAGCCGCCACGCGCGACGCCGCACGGATTGGCGTGCTTGATGATCGCGACAGCCGGGCCATCTTTCGGATCGAACTCGGCGACAAGCTCGAACGCCGCGTCTGTGTCGTTCAGATTGTTGTAGCTCAGCTCTTTGCCCTGCAGCTGCGTCGCGGTGGCGACGCCGAAGCGCTTCTCACCGGTGACGTAGAACGCCGCGTTCTGGTGTGGGTTTTCGCCGTAGCGCAGCGATTGCTTCAGTTTGCCGCCAAGCGTGCGATAGGCGGGCGCTTTGTCTTCCAGTTGCTCGGCGTACCACGCCGAGATCGCCGCATCGTAAGCGCCGGTTCGTGCGAAGGCTTTGGCTGAGAGCTTCTTGCGCAGTGCGAGCGTGGTGCCGCCATGCGCTTTCGCTTCTTCCAGGATCGCGGCCATGTCTTCGGCGTCGGTGGCGACGGCGATCCAACCGTAATTCTTTGCCGCGGCGCGGATCATCGCCGGGCCGCCGATGTCGATGTTCTCGATGCAGGTTTCGAAATCCGCGCCGCGCGCGACCGTTGCTTCGAACGGGTAGAGGTTCACGTAGAGCACATCGAAGCCCTCGATGCCGTGCTCCTTCATCGCCGTCGCGTGTTCCTTGTTGTCGCGCAGCGCCAGCAAGCCGCCGTGCACTTTCGGGTGCAGCGTCTTTACGCGGCCATCCATCATCTCGGGAAAATTGGTGACCGACGAAACGTCTTCGACCGCCAGCCCCGCGTCCGCGATCGCCTTGTGCGTGCCGCCGGTGGAAACGAGCTTTGCGCCCAGCGCCGAAAGCGCCCTGGCGTGATCGATGAGGCCCGTCTTGTCCGAGACCGAAATGAGCGCGCGCTTGATTGGGAGAATGTCTGACATCGTTTTTTCCGCGGGAATCACTGGAATTCGTCGCGTTTATGAACTGACGGGCGGGCCGGGGCCAGTGTGGCGCACTGCGGCGCCTGTGCTTCGGTGTGAGCGAAGCACCCAATAATCGGGAGCAGGGCGCGTGGGGACGCGCTGGGTAGTGCCTAGGGTGCGGTGCTTCACGCACCGCCGCGTGTCGCCACGCGCCCTTTGCGATTGTTATTCGACGGGCCGTCACGGGGAGGTCTTTCACTCCCTTGGATCGGTCCCCGGCGGCGTGCGGAGCTTTGCCTTGCTCCGGTGCGCTCCCACGGTTTGCGCCTTACGCTGCTCTCCCGTGGGCTTCTGTTTGGACCGGATCGTCTCGACCCAAACATCACGCTCAATCGCGACCCTCGCGCTCGCTTGGCTCGGCTAGCCTGTTGAACCTCCCGTGCGAGGGATGCGCGCATGATACGGCTGGTGCTGGGGGTGTAGGATAGATTTTGTGCTGCGCGTTGATTTTGCTGGGCGAGAGCGGTGTTTGGTGTGGGATAGATTTTGCTGATATCCGCCGCCTCAAGGTCGCACGTAGTGTTCCTTGAAAGGAAACGCATAGAGCTCGAGCAGCCCGCAGGTGCTGCAGCGATAGGCGCGGGTCTGTAACGCTGCGCGAGACTGAGTGTCATACCCCGCACCCTCGACACTGCCCCATCGGTCCCTCAGAGGTTCGGCTTCACCCTCAATCCATATCGTTGGTTCGACAAAATGCGCGCTGTGCTTCTGTCCGACGGTGACGCTATCTATCAGCCACCCCGGCTCCATTTCCGTCTCGCAGCGACGACATCTAGGCGCGTCCACCTTGCATCCCTCCGCTGCGAACTGCAGCCGCAACAAAAATACCCGTAACGCCGAAGCGCGCAACATAGCCTGTCGGCGAGGGTGTTTGATGTGGGATAGATTTTGTCGAAGTCCGCTTCTGGCACCCTTCGGCTCATGCGGCACTCCCGGCGATGCAGCGCTTTAGATGACGCCAAGATGGCCGACGCTTCAGGCGACTTTCGCAGAAATTAGCGCTAGGGATTGGATGGCTCGAATGTTCTTGTCGGGACGGCTGTAACGTTGCGGTTCTCGCTTTCATTGACTGTGTCGCAGGCAGCGGCTTTTCAGTGCCTCGATTTGCTGAGCGCTGACGATCTCGTCGGGCTGGCCATGAGCTGGTTGGAAGCCGGTAGCGCTTCACCCGCAATCGCGATGCTTGCCGGCGAAACCCACCCCATCATGTCAGATTGCGCGCCGATATTTGAACGCGCACTTCAAGAGGAAAGCGTTGCAAGACCTGGGCGGCGAACGGCGGCGTGGATTGCAATTCAAACGATCTTGGACGCCGGCCTCCGTGGAGAAATCAAGATAGAGCACTGCGTCGTCGAGTTGATGAAGAACTTCCACAATGGAGAGTTCTTTCTGTTTCCGCTGCAGAATCCCTGCGACGATCCAGTCGCTTGGGCTGGGGAAGAGTTGGGATTCCAGCGCCTGATTGACCCTTATCATAGCTTCCTCAGCGTCAAACGGGACGCATCGGAGCCAAGCGCCGAGCTGCTGAACGAAATGCTAGAGGCGGCCGCGTGGACTAGACGAAACTACTATGCAGCTCTGCCTGATCTGGATGAAAGCGTCTGCGATCGCGCCTTGTACCGGGAAGCGCTATTACGGGCCGAATAGGCGGACGAGCCTTTCGTGAACGACGGCTCCCGGCGAAAAGCAGACGTCGGCGTTATCTTTGAATTCAGGCGCCGCCCTGTGCTAGGGCCGCCTCATGCCAGCTGACAACGCACGCTTCTGGGACCGCGCGGCGCGCAAGTACGCCAAGAGTCCCATCGCAGACATGGAGGGTTACGAGCGCACGCTCAATCATGCCCGCCGTCTTTTGAAAGATACTGACGTCGCGATCGAACTCGGCTGCGGGACCGGTACGACGGCGCTGAAGCTCGCGCCTTCGGTCGCGCGCCTCGTGGCCACCGATATTTCGGCGGAAATGATCGCCATCGCTCGCGAGAAGGCGGCGGCTGAGAATTGCGCCAACGTCGAGTTCGCCGTCGCGACACCGGATGCGGCGCCTTATCCCGATGCGAGCTTCGACGCGGCCATGGCGTTCAACCTGCTGCACCTGATCGAAGATCGCGCCGCGACCCTGCGCGGCGTGCATCGTTTGCTGAAGCCGGGCGGTCTTTTCATTTCGAAGACACCGGCGCTGACGGAGATAGGATTTGCCATCCGGCTGCTCGTGCCGCTGATGCAGGCGGTCGGCAAAGCGCCCTATGTCGGCTTCTTCTCCGCCGAAGAGTTGGAGCGCGAGATTACAGAGGCTGGCTTCGAGGTTATCGAGCGCGCGCGCCACGGCTCGGGAAAGAAGGATATGCGCACCTACCTGGTGGCGCGAAAGCGCTAATTGCGCGCCAACGCCCAGCGAATGCGGTTCGGCGGCGCGAGGCCGTGGCCCATCGGATCAGCTTCGCCGGACAGCGTGATCTGGTGGCTCTCGAGTGGGATTTCGCCGCCCCAATAGATCGACGGCTCGATCTCAATCGTTGGCGCGTCTGTGCGCAGCCGCCAGCGCTGGCCGCCGGGCGTTTCTAGCAGCGCTGTTTGGTGTTCTGAGATGCGGACGCGCACGCTTGGATGCAGGTGGAAGCGTACGACGTAAGGGATGTTCTTTTTCGGGTTCGGCGACTTGAGCTTCATCGGACGGATCAGCTCGTCAATGCCGCGCAGGTTCTTGCCTTCGTGATCGACGAAGATGTAGCGCCGGTGCCAGAGGCCGTATTTCTCTTTGTAGCCGTCGTGCCGGCCTTGGACGGTGATGCCGCTTTCGTCTGATGAGCGGCGCACTTCGTCCAGTTGCGGGCCGCTCAAGCGAGAGCCGCCGCGGCGTTCGTCGAGATTGGCGGAAAGTGCGTCGGCGAGCACCAGAGTTGAGTGGGCGTTGGTAGCGCGTGCGGCCATGCGGGCGGCGGGCGAGAGTTCGCGTGTCGCGCCGATGCTGACGATCAGCCGTTCGGTCTCGCTCGACAGTTCAAACGCCAGCGCGCTCGCGTGCGCGCGCTCGGCGTAGTTGAGCGGCGGCGCGCCGCCGACATCCATCAGCACGCGCATCGGCCCAACGTCTAAACGCTGAAAGCCGGTGTGGTTCGCGAACTGAAAGGGCCGTACCTCGCCGCCAACGCGCGCCAGCACGGCATCAATGGTCGCGGCAGAGCTTTCCGATCCGCCCTGGAAGCAGCCAAGCCCGCCATCGCCAAGCCGCAACATGCGCAGCATGTTGGCGAGCTTCGGCAGCGTGTCAGTGAGGATCTGCGGCGGATCAGCCAGCGCATCGCGCGCGGCAACTAGGTCGCACAGCGCCTCCGCCAGCGCCTCTGGTGAACGCGAGAGGTGGCCGCCGTCAGGGTAGAATTGCTTGGCGCACGCCTCGATCAGCATTTCCTCGCCTTGTTCGGCGAAGCGCTCTCCGTCTGGAAAATCAGCGGCGCCGGCGAGCACGAGTGCAGCGCCCGCTTTGATCGAACCGAGATGGCGTTCGCTCAGTTCGCTTTGCGCCATCAACAGCAAGCGCGCTTGTCGCGCGGCCGAGCGTAACAGCGAAGCGCGCTGCTCCGGTGCGCCCATCTCGAATGCGGGCCGGCCCCAGCACAGCCAAGCAAACAAGCGTTCGGCGGTGATCTCCGGATCCCACGCGAGATCATCCCACTCGCCGTGCTCCTTCACCCATGCATCAATCAGTTGCGCGATGAAGCTGTGCGCCGATGGCCCGATGGCGGCGAGATCAACCAGCCAGGAAAACGAATGAAGCCGCGCCGTGAAGTGCCGCGACGGATGTGACGGCAACCACGGAAACAAATGATCGCCCTGCAGGCGTTCGGCGCCGATGCGCCAAACGCCGCGTCCGATTTCGCGCCCGCGCTCTGTGTCGCCGACGCGCGGGTCATTGCCCCAATAGCCGATGCGATCGGGCGCTGCGTCGCCCAGGCGCATGCGATGAAATGGATTCGCGCGCCAATGATCGTTTGCCGCGACCGGCCTCGCTTGCCGGTTGGAGGGGGAGACCGGCGCGCTCATTGATCCTACGCGGCGGCTCTCAGGCGTTTGATGTTGTCCGCGTACGCGGTGGGATCGCCGCCATAGACAGCTGTCCCAGCGACAAGCGCGGTTGCGCCCGCGGAAATGACGCTAGGCGCTGTCTTCGCGTTCACGCCGCCATCGACCTCCAAGATGATGTCGCGGCCCGACGCATCGATCTTCTTCCGCAGCTTTTCGATTTTGGGCAGCGCTGTCTCAATGAAGCTTTGGCCGCCGAAACCCGGGTTGACGCTCATCACCAGCACGAGGTCGACGAGATCGATCACCGGATCGATCGCTTCCGCCGGCGTGCCGGGATTGAGCGAGACGCCTGCTTTCGCGCCGGTCGCTTTGATCGCCTGCAATGTGCGGTGCAAGTGCGGCCCGGCTTCGGGATGGACTGTGATGATGTCGGCGCCCGCATCGCGGAACGCTTGGATGTAGGGATCGACCGGCGCGATCATCAGGTGAACGTCGAACGGCAGCTTTGTGTACGACCGGATCGATTTTACCACGACTGGGCCGATCGAGATGTTCGGCACGAAATGGCCGTCCATCACATCGACATGGATCATGTCGGCGCCGGCTTCCTCAGCCGCGCGCACTTCTTCTCCCAGCTTGGAGAAATCCGCCGCCAATATCGAAGGTGCAATGAGCGTCCGCGCCATACTTTGTCGTACCCCGCGCCGGGGAGGCGGCGCAAGGCAAGGCGCTTGCCGGATATGCTAGCTGCGCACCAAACGTGCGGCGTAAAAGCCATCGAGGCCGCCAATCTCGGGCCATAGGCCCGGATGGGTGCGCATATCGCCGTCGGCGGTGATGAAGCCCGCCGGAATTTCAGTTGTGAGCGGATTGCGCCGCCAGCCCTTGCGCAGCGCATCCGCTACGACGCCAGGGCCTTCCTCGGGCTCAAGTGAGCACACAGCGTACACGAGCGGCGCCCCCGGCTTCAGCAGCTTCGCCGCTGCTTCGATCAGCTGCGCTTGCAGATCAGATAATGCCTTCACGTCCGTTGGTCGCCGCAACCAGGCGACATCTGGATGACGGCGTAACGTGCCTGTGGAGGTGCATGGCGCGTCGAGCAGCACCGCGTCGAACGGCTCCGCTTTGAACTCAAGCGCGTCGGCGCACACGACCTCGGCCTTAAGTTTCGTACGCGCCAAGTTTTCGCGCAGCCGTTTCAGCCGCACCTCTGATTTGTCGACTGCCGTCACCGCTGCGCCCGCCGCTGCGAGCTGCAATGTCTTGCCGCCGGGCGCCGCGCAAAGATCGAGCACGCGCTTGCCATGGACGTCGCCCAGCAGCTGCGCCGGCAACGCCGCCGCCGCATCTTGCACCCACCAGGCGCCTTCGTTGAAGCCGGGGAGGGAGTCGACAGGCGCATGCTCGGTAAGCCGCACGCTTCCGGTCGGCGTCACGGCGCCAAACAGGCGCTCAGCCCAGCCGGCGGCGTCGTTCTTCACGCTGATATCCAGCGGTGGCTCCGTCAGCAGTGCTTCCGCCATCGCTGGTGCTGCTTCTCCGTAAGCCGCGCGCCAGCGCGTGTAGAGCCAGTGCGGCAGATCCGAACCTGGTGGCAGATTGTCTAGAATTTTTGGGCCGTTGTTCGCTACCTTGCGCAGCACCGCGTTCATCAGCTTGGCGAAGCCTCGCGCCTCGCGCATCTGATTTGCCGTCTCAACCGTTTCGCCTACCGCCGCATGCGCGGGCGTGCCAAGCACGAGCAATTGCGCCGCGCCGAGATGAAGTAGCGCACGCGCATGGTGCGCGCTGTCGGGTAGGGGGCGATCGAGAAATTCTGAAAGTACCGCGTCAATGCCGCCGAGGCGCCTTAGGCCCGCCGTCACCAGCGCGCGTGCAAAGGCGCGGTCACGGCCCTCGAGCGCTTTGAAGTTGGGCGTTTCGCCAAGTGCGTCTTCCAGCGCGCGGCCGCGCTCCATCACGGCGACAAGTAGATCGGTGGCGGCGCGGCGGGCGGTCAAGGTTGGGCGGGTGTATCGGACTCATACTGCACGTCAACGCGCGCGCGCCGGAAGCTGGCGAGCCGGATTGTCGCGCCGCCGGCCGAAAGCGGCGTCGATATGCGCACCGGCGGCGCGAACGTCGTGTCTGACATCAACGCGAACCAAATCTGGCCTTCGGGAATACGGCGGCGGCCGGCGTCGCGTTGATTGAAACCGCTCACCGCCACGTAGGCGAGCGAACACTTCAGGACTTCGCCCTCATAGCCACCGCCGTCGAAGTCATCGATATCGCCGTCGCTCAGCTGCAGCAGATAATGAAAACGCCCGTCGAAGGTCGGGTAGGTCCCCTGGCACTGGTGCGAGCGGCCCACATCGATCGCCATCGCGACGACGTTTGAAAGCGGATCGCGCGAAAGCCGGCGTTGCTCTTCTGTCGCCGCCGGGTCGCCCCAGGTCCGGTAGTCCGGCTCGATCTGCGAAGTGATGATGCCGTTTGCGTCAGCGGTCATGCTGATGACGCGGCGCTTGCGGTTGTAGTGATGATCGAGATCGTAGCGCTGCCAGCGCACGAAGCCGTTGTTGATGAGTCCGGACGAGCTTGCCTGGATGTTGGTGCGTTCGAACAAGTTCAGGATGCCGCGCGAGATCAGCGAGGCGGAGATGTCGTAACTTTCGTCCGAAACGTCGGCGTCGACAACGACACCGCCGACAGGCACGAAACCCAAGCCGAGCCCGTCATAGGTCAGCGCAAAGCGATCCGCCGACGCGGGCGTCGCGAACAAGAGCAAAGCGGCAAAGGCAATCAGCGCGCGCATGGGCGCGGCGGAGTTTAGGGGGCCTCAGGCCCGCAGCAAGTCCTGAATGCCGCGCACGCTGCGGCTGTGTGGGAATGCATCGCGTTCTAGCGCCGCGCCCGGTACGCGCAGGTGATCGGCCAGTACGCCCTTG
Organism: Hyphomonadaceae bacterium; assembly: GCA_041398305.1. Taxonomy (GTDB): domain Bacteria; phylum Pseudomonadota; class Alphaproteobacteria; order Caulobacterales; family Aquidulcibacteraceae; genus Vitreimonas. Next base: position 68,103 of record JAWKUZ010000012.1, on the reverse strand, counting down.
AACACAGCGCGCATATCCGTCGTTGGCCGCAGGTCGCGGCCTTCATAGAGCGCCGCGCGCTGCAGGCCTGGCCAATCCGCCAGCACCCGCCCGCCGCGTACCGCGCCGCCGGCAAGGAACGCGGCCATGCCGGTGCCGTGATCGGTTCCGTTGGCGCCATTCGGCGCGACGGTGCGACCGAATTCGGTGGCGATGATGACGACCGTGTTAGCCCAAGCCGGACCCATCTCTTGCTTGAACGCTTCGAGCCCGTCGTCGAGAGAAGTCAGCCCACGCGCCAACGCGCCTTGCTCGATGCCTTGGTTGGCATGGGTATCCCAGCCGCCCATTTCCATGACCGCTGCGATCGGCCCGGCATCGTCCTTCAAGAACCGCGCCGCGATCTGCGCTGTCGGCGTGATGGAGCGGGGCCCCGCGCGCATTGCTTCCGCACCCGCATCCATCGCCACGCCATTGGCGCTGATGGCGGAACTCAGCGCATGTGCAAGCGCCGGATCGCGTGCTTGGTAGAGCGCGAGGAGGCGCGCCATCGTGTCGTTATCGACATCGGGGAGCGCGGACGGAGACCACGTGGCGACGTTCGTCGGCCCACGTAGAATGAGCGGCGCTTGCGGCGAGAGCGCCATGCCCATTTCCGGGCGCGCGCCCGGCAATGCGCCCAGCGCCTTGTTAAGCCAGCCTTCCGTGCGTGCGAACGGCGCCGGCGCGCCGCTTTCCAACACGTTCTGCGCATCGAAATGCGAGCGCTCGCGGTAGGCGGTCGCGCACGCATGGATCGGCAGCAATTCGCCGGCGCGATAAAGCGCATGCATCTTCGGCAAGTTGGCGTTGAGTGCGAAGGTATCATCAAGCGCGAGTGCGCCGTCGCGTTGCAGCGCCAAGCGGCCGCGCGCGCTGGCGTAGGCGGGATCGCCTATGGGCGCGAGCGCGGCAAGGCCATCCATGCCGCCGCGCAGGATGATCACGAGCAAGCGCTTGTCGGTCGCTTGCGCTTGGCCGAAGGCAAACACCGGGAAGGAGAGTGCGGCGGCGCCGGTCGCGCCCACAAGGAGATGGCGGCGGTTCAGCATGTTCATCTCCGTTGCATCTCAGGCGCGCCATAGATCAGCGCCAAGCCCTGAGCCGGTGACTCAGCGCGTGAGACAGCCGTGCGGGTCTCGTTGCTGACGAGCGGACCGAGGCACGCGTCGCCCACGTTCATCGGATCAAGATCGGCGCGCGCTATGCGCGACGCGTAGGCCTGTGCAAATTCGAGCCGCTTCCACACGAGATCGGCTGTGAGCCACGCGGCGGAAATGTCGGCCCAACCATCCGGGCCTGGCGCCGAATACGGCCGCTGCCCCATTGAAGTTAAGGCCGCGATGCCCGCGCCCGGTGGCAAGGTTCGCAGATTGGCCGAGCGCAGCAGTGTGATCGCGTATTCTTCTGGACGCTTGAACTTGGCGAACGGTGTCGCCCAAGCTTCCGGGCTATCAACCAGTGCATCCATCGTTCGGCGCAAATCGCCCTCGCTGTCGGCGAACGCGCGCTCGACGCGGGCGACAGCAGCGGCGGGCGGATCGTCTGCGATGTAGTGCCGGCAAAGCTTCGTCGCGATGAAGCGCGCAGTCGAGGGATGCCGCGCCAGATCGCTCAGAGCTGCTTCGCCTTGCGCTAGGCCCGTCTGCGCGTAGGTGCGGTTCAGCAGAGTCTTTGGCCCTGGCTCATGCGCATCGGCGTCGAACTCGAACAGCTGCGTGCCGTTGCGCTCTGCCACCTGATCGCTGACCAGATCGCGCAGCCGTGGCCGCTCATAGGTCCAGCCTGTGATGATGGCCGCCAGCGTTTGCACATCGCGCTGCGTGTAGCCGCCGTTTACGCCGAGGGTGTGCAGCTCCAAGACTTCGCGCGCGAGATTTTCGTTGAGACCTGTTGGCCGCCCGCCGCCCGGCAGACGCCGGCCACGGTTCGGGTGCTGCGCGACTTGGCTGTTCGGGCCGATCGAAAGCCAGTTGTCGAGATAGACGATCATGCCGGGATGCTTGGTTGAAGCGAGCAGCATGTCAGTGAAGCGTCCACCGACGTGCGGGCGGATCGCATCTTTTTCAAACGAAGGCGGCAGCGCGATCGCGCCGGGCTTTGCCGTCGAGACGGTGAAGTGGTTGCCCCAGAAATGCACCAGCCGCTCGTACACCGGCGTATCCGTGACGATCGCCGCTTCCAGCCGTGCGCCGACAGCACGCGTCACGCGCTGGCGAAAGTTCTGGACGAAATCTTCCTCGATCGAGAGTCGCTGCAATTCCTCTTGCGTGACGCCTTGGCGCTCGGCGCGTTCTTCCATGCGCTGTGCGTTTGGGCCGCGCAGCCGCCGTCGCGCCAGCCAGCGCCCAAACGCTAATAGATCATCCTCGGCCGGCGGCAGCGCCGCGATTGGCGCGGGCAGGGCGCGTTGCGGGCCGAGTTGAGATTTCACCCAGCCGCGCGGATCGCCGGCAATCGCACGAAGTTCGCCCGGTCGCGGACCTAGTCCAAAGCGGTGTGCGGCAATAGCAGCGAGCCTGAGATCGGGCATGAGAATGACCTTCTGCGCCTAACTTCAACGTTGCGGCGGCGAGAGTCCGTCGCTCATTGCTATCGCGCTGCTACGGCTTCGATCTCGACGAGATATTTTGGCTCTATCAGCTGAGGGACGCACACGAACGTCGAGGCGGGGCGAATGTCTCCGAGCGCATTGCGTCTTGCGCCTCGAATTGTCTCCAGCGGCTGGCCGGCAACGCAATAGGTGTTGATTTTGACGATATTTGCCGGCGTCAAACCCACGGATTCAAGTACGGCGCGCAGGTTCGCGTAGGCGACATCAGCCTGCTCGGCGACAGTGGGCGGCAGCGAACCGTCAGGGCGAACACCGACCTGGCCAGCAATGTAGGGCAGATCGGATCCGGCCTTCACCCAGCCGCCGTGAGAGTAAGCTCCCTGCGGCGGTGCAATGTTGTCGGGATTGAAGAATTCTGGCGCGCTCATGTTGCAGCTCCTCTCGCGCCGGTATGCGTCACGCGCAGCAAAAAGGGGAGCCTCGAGGCTCCCCTTTCACTGTCGTCGATCCTGGCTGCGTTAAAGCGGACGGACGTTGATTTCCATGTTGTCGAGCGGCAGCTCAATCAGCGTGCCGACACGACCGGACGTCACATCATCGAAGCCCGCCGCGCGCGCTTCCGACATCTGCACCTGAGCCTCGACCTGGTTGTTCGCGCCGGTGAGGACGACGAGGCCAGTGTTCGAGCCGCGCGCCTCGGCGGCGACTTCCGCTGCCGTCATGCTGGCCTGTTGGCGGATGTGCGAGAGTGCTTGGCTTTGCGCGCCTTGCAGCACAACGTCGGCGTTCGAGGCCGCATCCGCTCCAATCATGTGCCCGTCGCCGCCGACCACGATCGAACGGCCGCGATAGTCAAAGCGATAGCCGACGCGGCCAGTGAATGCGTCTTCCTGCGTCGTGAACGCGGAGACGACGAGGCCGTCAGCCTCGAACACGATTACCGAGCGGCCCGGCTCCGGCGAGGGGCCCCAGGCTTGAAGGCCGCGCGAGGCGCCGTCCATGCCGGCGGCTTGGTTCAAGCCATCGACCATGCGTTGCGTGTCGGCAGGGCCGTATACCGGCAGCAGCGAATCTTCGCGACCGCTTGAGGTCTGCCGGTACATCTCACTCAGGTCCGACATCTGCTGCAGGCCGGAGGTGGTCAGCAGTACAGCTTGCAGGCGGTCCATTGGTACGCCGCGCTGGGCCAGCGAGTCTGTCGCGCCCGAGCCGGCGTCGACGATGAAAAGGCGACCGCCCGCGACTACGGCGAGGCAGGGCTGCTGCGCGCCATTCTCGACGCCGCCACAGACGACGGCGCGAAGCGCGGTTGAATCGAAAAGATCTTCGTTCGCGGTCGCTTGCTGCTCAGCGTAAGCCGCGTAGGCGCGCGCGATCGCTTCTTGTCCTTCGGGTGTTTGAGATCCCAACACCCAACCGCCCCAGAACAGGCCCGACAGCGTCCCGAAGACGACAGAGGATTTGCCGATGGCGTTCATGTTACCGACCCCGAATCCAAAAACACGCCATTCGGCGCGTTGACCTTTGACCCCACTCAGCGTTGCTACCCGTCGTTATGATTCCCGCAAAGTCGGTTAACACCGGGTTTCCACAGATGCTTGCTGTCCCTTGGCCGAAACGGAAAATCCGGCCTAAATCAGAGCACTCATTAATGTTCTCACTCCGGTTCGATTGCCCAAATGGTTAACGGCGCAAAGCGCGTTTTGGTGTTTGATTCTGGCGTCGGCGGGCTTTCGGTTTTCGACGCCATTGCCGCCTCGGGCCACGCGTTCGAACTGGACTACGCCGCCGACAATGCGTGGCTTCCTTACGGCCTAAAGACGGACGAGCAATTGCGTGCTCGCGTACCGGCGTTGCTGACCAGCCTGGTCGAGGAATGTGCGTCGGACGCTGTCGTCGTCGCCTGCAACACAGCGTCGACCATCGCGCTTGAGCCGGTTCGCGCCGCCCTGAGCATTCCGGTCGTTGGTGTCGTGCCGCCGATCAAGCCCGCCGCGGCCGCGACGAATACCGGCGTCATCGGCTTGCTCGCGACGCCCGCTACGGTGCGGCGCACCTACACAAACGACCTGATCACTCAGTTCGCCGAGGGCAAGCGGGTCATCCGGTTCGGCTCGGCCGCCCTGGTTGAGGCCGCCGAAGGAAAACTTCGAGGGGGGATTGCAGATCAGGCTGCGATCACAGAAGCTGTCGATGGACTTTTTGGTGCGTCCGGCGGCCACGACATCGATGTCGTGGCGCTTGCTTGCACGCACTTCCCGTTGCTCGCCGCGGAACTCTCAGCGGCGGCGCCGCGTAGGTGCGTGTGGTTGGATTCCGGCGAGGCGATCGCGCGGCGTCTCGCGCATGTGCTCATCGCTGAGCGAGGCGCACCACGCGCACGGCGTGCAGCGTTCACAAGCGAGGATAGCGCGCGCGCACTTCTGCGTGCATTCGAGGCGCGCGGCTTCTCAGAATTTTCTGCAATCGGTGAAGCGCCGAACTTTCAGGTTGCGCCGCTAACGCATTAGCCGCGCCGTGCTTTTTGGGAAACGCTGAAAAAATGTAGGCGCAGTTATTCCAGCACGTGCATTGCACCCGCTCTCGGCACGCGCAACGATCACGGCCAAGAAATAATTCTGGCGGGGAAAAATCTATGGCCGGCGCCTTTGGCGACACGCCCCTTGGGCTGAACTCCATCATTCTAAATCTCGCGGCGGTGCTGACGCGAAAGCAGCTCAAAGTTCCGCGCTACCAGCGTCCCTACACGTGGACCGAGCGCGAGGTCCGCGAGCTCATTCAGGATCTTTGGCGGGCTCACAAGCGTAGCGCCACGTTCTATTTCATCGGGCAGATCGTGCTGGTGAAGAACCACGGCAAGCTTGAAGTATCTGACGGCCAGCAGCGTCTCGCCACGCTCACCATGATGCTCGCCTATGCACGCGACCGCATGCCGGGCCGCGCCAAGTCGTATCAAACGCTGATCATGGACGGGAACACGCCGCGCTTGTTGCTGCGTGAGGAAGATCAGAACTTCTATCTCGGCTTCGTGCAGGAGGCCGGCCATATGTCGGAGTTGGCGCGCCATGCGGAAATCGGCGTCGATTCCAAGGACCTCATCGCTAACGCCGCGCGCACGATTGAATCCGAGCTTAGCAAGATCACCGAAGATCGCGATCTCGATGCGTTCATGTCCTACATCGCGCGCTGTTGCACGCTGAACGTGGTCGACGCCGATGAGCGCGGCTGCGCGCAAACCGTGTTCAACACGTTAAACAAGCGCGGCTCGCCGCTCTCCGGCGCTGACATCATCAAGAGCGATCTCTTAGAGAACTCCGGTTTGTCGAATACCGAAGCCGATGCTGCCGCACGCAAGTGGGAGCAGACGGAGGATCTGTTCGAGCGCGAGAACTTTGCGCGCTTGCTTTACATGATGCCGTTCCTGCTGACAGGTGAGCCGATGCTCTCGCCCGGCGACCTGGCCTCGTTCCGCACGGCGGTCGAGCGGGCAGGCGGGGTGCGCAAGTTCTTGTTCGAACAGCTGCCGCGTTACGCGCACGCACTGCGTGCGATCTTCGCCGGCTCGATTGATGTCGGTCCCGCCAGCGCCGAAGTGAACCGCCGCGTCGCGCTGATGAAGGAAGTAGAGCAGTGGGATTGGGCGCCGTGCGCCATCGCGTTTCTGGCGGAGCACGCTTCGGAGCCGGAGAGGGCGCGCCGCTTCTTCCAGGCGCTCGATCGCTTCACCTTCGCCTGCGAGCTTTCAGTCGTCGACAACCGCGAACGCGAATCCCGCTACGCCAACATCATCAAATATATCGACGACGATAAGGTGCTTTACGCCGGCGAAGGCAAACAACGCGCGCTGTTGCTGACTGAAGCCGAGCAGATGAAGTTCTTCGCCACGCTGAACCGCTCACGCAAACGCGATCGCCAGCGCCGGCTCTTGCTGATGCGTCTGGAGGCGGCGATGCCAGGCGGGACAATCCTGCGCATGACCGACGACGCAACGGTCGAGCACGTGCTGCCGAAGAACGGAAGCGCGTGGTGGAACGAGCGTTTCCCAGACCCCGCGCTGCGGAACGAGCTCGCAAATCTGCTCGGCAACTTGACGCTGCTGACCTACGATCAGAACGCGACTGCCGACGTGAAGCCCTATCCGGACAAACGGAAGGTCTATTTCGACACCACCGCGCCGATCCACGCACTGACCAAGGATATCGCGCCGATCTCTGAATGGACGCTGCAGGCCATCGAGGAGCGTCACGAACGGCTGGTGCGAATTCTCAGCGAAGATTGGGGGCTGGTCCGGGGCGGTTAACGCCTCGGTAACCAAAGCGGCTCGATTTCTTAACCTCGCGTTTAGTCCTGGGGCGAGGGCAGGAAGTCATGTCGCTATTGTATGCGGTCGTTTTTGCGAGCCGCTGCCGTTCAAATCATCACCGCATCGCGATCGATGCGCTGCGACACCTGCAAAGCCCCGACGCTGAGCGTTGGCGCAATCTCCTGCTTCACTTCCACGCCGACTACCTCGCCGGCGCCAAGGCGCCAGACACCGAGTTCAAGGACTTCAAGAACCACGTCCTGCACGTGCGCGAGAAGGAGTGGGGCGGGGCGATCGAAAGTTGCGAGGAATGGTATCGCCGCACGGTGCGCGCGATGGCCGCCAAGGACTGGAAGCAAGCGGCGTGGTGCGCCGGTGTGATGAGCCACTATTACGCCGATCCAATTCAGCCTTTTCACACACACCAGACCGAAGAAGAGAATGTGATCCACCGCGCTGTCGAGTGGAGCTTCTCGAAGTCCTACACCACCTTCCAGCGCATCCTTGAGAACGATCTGGGCGGCTATCCGAAGATGGACCCGCCAGGCGGCGACAAGTGGCTGGCCGAGATGGTGCGCGCCGGCGCCAAGGCATCGAACGAGCACTACGAAACGGTGATCGAGCACTATGACTTTGCTACCGGCGTGAAAGATCCGCCTGCGGGTCTCGATCAGGAACTGAAGGACACGATTGCCAAGCTCGTCGGCCACGCCGTGGTTGGATTCGCGCGCATCTTGGATCGAGCGTTCCAGGAGGCGGCCGTGCGGCCGCCGCGCATGGGCGACGATCTGCAGGCGTTCTTCCTCGCGCTTGAAATTCCAATCCAAGCGGTGCTGAAGACACTCGATGATGCTGCGTCGCGGCGCGAGGTTGAAGCGCAGTACGAGGAATACCGCCGTACAGGCAAAGTGCGGACGACGCTCGGCGAAGACGACAAGGCCGTGCGCGAGTTGCATGCCACCGAAGTCTTGAAGACGCCGCTCTCAAATCTTGACGCCAAGTGGCCGCGCGAGATTGGCGAGAAGGCCGGCGAGGGCGCGGTCCCGCGCGTTTTGAAGGGCAAAACAGCGCCGATTCCGAGCGCCAAGCAGGTTCGCACAATTGAGCTGGCGACCAAGTCCGAACCGGAACCTGTCGTGCCGCCGCAGCCGCTGAAGCAACAAATGCCGCGCGAACTTCCTGAAGGCGCGCCGCTGGCTAAGCGCGAGAAGACACTGCCGAAATTCTCCCTCAATGAAGGCGCGCCAGTCGTGCAGGCGCCGTCCATCGGCCCGAAGACGGCGAAGCGCCTCGAAGCTGTTGGAGTCAAAACCATCGCTGATCTGCTCGCCATGAACGCGGAAGAGGGCGAACAGCAGATTGATGCGCGCCACATCTCCGCGAAAGTGATCCGTGATTGGCAGGCGCAAGCTCTGCTCGCCTGCACCGTGCCGGGCATGAAGTCACGTGAAGCGCAGGCGCTGGTGGCGTGCGGCATCCAGGATGCAAGCGATCTGGTTGAGAGCGATCCGTCGCAGCTCTGTGAAGCCGTCGCGCAATGGGGCTTGTCGGACGAAGGTCAGCGCGCGTGGGGTACTGCACCCGCACCGACAGCTGATGACGTCGCCACGTGGATCGAACGCGCCAAGCGCTCGATCCAGGAACGGAAGACGACAGCCGCCGCCTAGATCTTCATCATCGTGAGGACGATCGCGGCGATGAGCACCGGCGCGATGAACGCGGTCAGTCCTGAAGCCACGATGCGCGCTGTCTTGAGCACGCGGTGACCTTTGATCGGCTTGTCGTCCCGCGGCGCCAGCGCGAACTTGCACATGAACGCAAACGCACCGCCAACTGCAGCGACCGAAGCGCCGGCAACCGCGCCCGCCATCAGCGCGGCAATCGCCGCAGCGAACGCGATCAAGCCCAAAATCCCGTGCCCGGAATTCATCACGTGCTTCACCAGCCGCTCGGCGCGGCCGGCGTCGAATTGCTTGAACGCTACCGGCGCCAGCACGAAGGAAAAAAGCGCGATCCAGCCGAGCGAAGCGCCAGCGAGAACGATTGCAGTTGCTTGTGCGATGGGTTCCATGAGCGACGCCTAGCATGAGTCGCGCGCTACCTGTGTGATGCCAGCGAAACGATCGGAGATCGTTGCGCTAGTGCACCGCCGCGCCCATGTGAGCGGCCAGGAGTTCACCGATGACCGCTTACGCGTTCGAGACCGTAGATGTGTTCACTGAAACGCGCTTCGGCGGCAATCCGCTCGCGGTGTTCACAGACGCGCGTGGGCTCTCAGCGGAGCAGATGCAGCAGCTCGCGTTCGAGTTCAATCTGAGCGAGACCACGTTTGTGTTGCCGCCGGAGAAGCCGGAAAACACAGCGCGCGTCCGCATCTTCAACCGCACAGCGGAAATGGCATTCACCGGCCATCCCAGCATCGGCACAGCCTACGTGCTCGCGCGAGCTGGTCTGGCGCAAGGCGATCACCTGCGCTTGGAGGTGCCCGCGGGCATCGTTGCCGTCGAGCTTGAGCGCGATGCGAGAGGCGAGGTGATCGGAGGCAAGATCACAGCGCCGCAACCGCTTTCCACTGGTCCTGATTTCTTGCCGCAACTGATCGCCGAGTGTCTCGATCTCAAGCCGAGCGACATCATCACAACGACGCACGCGCCTGTGGTTGCCTCAATGGGCAATCCATATGTGTTCGCCGAAATCCATCGCGATGCCGTCGGGCGTTGCACGCCCGATCTCAGCGGCTTCAGACGCGCGCACGCATCGCGTGGCGATCTCGGTGATCGGTTCTCGCTTTTTGTCTACGCACGCGACGGCGCCGACATCCGCGCGCGTATGTTCGCGCCGCTCTCAGGCACGTGGGAAGATCCCGCCACGGGAAGCGCCAACGCTCCGCTTGCAGGGCTTTTGCTGCACCACAGCACAGCCGATGACGTATCCTTCAATGTGCGCCAAGGCGGGGAGATGGGCCGCCCCAGCCTGTTGCAAATCACAGCGTCCCGCCGCGCGGCGAGATCACAGCGACAGTCGCTGGCCGCTGCGTGCCCGTATTTCGGGGCGAGGCTGTACTCTAGAGCTCGCCTCCAGCGCTTCCCGGATGACGACCGCGCCGCCGCCTGCTAGCGGTACGCCATAAAATCGAGGGAACGCCCGAATGACCTACGCGGCTATTACCGGTTGGGGCAAATGCATGCCGCCGGCCACGCTTACCAACGCTGATCTCTCTACATTCCTGGACACCAACGACGAATGGATCGTCTCGCGCACCGGGATGAAGGAGCGCCGCGTTTCTCATGTCACCGCCAGCGAGATGGCGACCATCGCCGCAAAGCGCGCGCTCGCCTGTGCGGGACTCGACGCCAAGGACGTTGATCTCATTGTCTATGGCAGCTGCAGCAACGATGAGCAGGTGCCCAACTCCGCCTCCGGCGTGCAAGCCGCGATCGGCGCCACCAAGGCCGCCTCGATCGATCTCAACACGGCGTGCACGAGCTTTCTCTATTCGCTCTCCACCGCCACAGCGATGATCCGCACCGGCGTCGTGAGAAACGCCATCGTCATAGGCGTTGAGTGGATCTCGCCATTCATGGATTGGGAAAACCGCAACGTCGCCGTGCTGTTCGGCGATGGCTGCGCGGCTGTCGTCGTGCAGGCGACCGAAAAGGAAGAGGGCGTGCTTGGCGAACAGCTCGGCTGCTTGGCCGATGCGCGCCAAACGCTGCGCGTGCGCGGCATGGGCACCGCCTACGTCAATCGCGGCATCACCATGGGCGATACCGATTGGGATTTCGACGGTCCCGAAATTTTCAAGCGCGCCGTCACCGGAATGGTGCAGGCGAGCCAAGCCGTCATGACCAAGTGCGGCGTGAAGGCCGAAGACATTGATCTCGTAGTGCCGCACCAAGCTAATCTGCGTATCATCGATGCGGTCGTGTCACGCAGCGGCGTATCGCCCGACAAGGTCATGCTTACCGTGGAGCGTTACGGCAATATGAGCGCCGCTACGGTGCCGGTCGCGCTTGCCGAGGCTTTGGAAGAGGGGCGCGTGAAACCTGGCGCGCTGATCCTCATGCCTGCGTTCGGCGCCGGCCTAACGGTTTGTGCGCACCTTGTGCGCTGGGGTGAACGCGTCACGCCGCTCGGCCAGAGCGACGCCGAACTGCCTGTCAATAAAAAGAGCGCGCTCGAACTCATAAACGGCATACGCAGCGGCAAGATGAACGCCAAAGAGCGCAGCGGCGATGGCCTGCGCAATCTGAAGTTCATCGAGCAGCTCTAAGCCGCCACCAACTGTCGCGCCGCTCTAGCTGTCCGTCGACATTGCGACGGCGGCGCAAGCGGTTGCTCGCATAGTGGCGCCATGTTGCGCACACTGACCTTGGCTCTCGTATTGGCGATCACGCCCATCGCATCCGCACAGGAACGTGGCGAGCCATCTGCGCGCGAGACGGCGCAGTCCTACCTCGAAGCCTATTCCGCGCTCGATCTCGATCGCTTGGCGACCCTTTACGCCGAATCCGCTGAGTTCAACGATCCGACCTCAACTCATGTGGAGGGCATCGGCGGGCCGTTCGTCTGGCATGGCCGTGACGCTATTCTCGCAGGCATACGAAACTGGTCTCGTTCGATCAGATCGCTCCACTATGAAGTGGAGCGTGTCTATGAAGCCTCCGGACGTGTCGTCTTCATCGGTGCTGTCTATCCTGAGGTTGATGGCCCTAGCGGTCCGGTGCGCTACCGATATCCAATCGTCACGATCGTTACGATAGAGGACGGTCTAGTTACCGAGCACCGCGATTACACCGACTATGCAAGCGGTGCGCGCGCGCCGTAGCGCGACGGATGGCATGCGTCGCGTTCACGGCGCCATCTATCGATCAACCGATGAAGCGTAAGCCCTCGATCCGTTCACTGCGCGTAGCAGAGGAGGGATCGCGATGATCAAATCACTCATCGCCGGTCTGGCCGCGCTTGCGGCGGCCGGCTGGGATATTGGCGCTCGCGCCCCGGATGCGCCTACGCAGTTGGATCAATTCGAATTCCTGATCGGTTGTTTTCGCATCGATGCGCAGCGCTATGATCCTGAGAGCAACGAATTCGGCCCGACTGCACCGACATATTGGAACGGGCGCTGGGCGCTCGGCGGGTGGGCCGTCTATGACGAGTGGTTCAACGTCCAAATTCCAGGTCAGCCAATTGATCTAGGCCGCGGCGCCAATTTGCGCATGGTCAATCCAGAAACCGGCGTCTGGACGATGGTGTGGGTGCACACCAACAACAACCCTGGTCAGGATTTGCGGGCAGAGTTGCGCGATGAGGGCATGGTGATGTGGCAGGTGCATCCGCATCGCGACTACGATTGGAAAGCCGTCTTCGAAATCATCGACGCCGATCATTGGGTGCGAACAGAATACGTGCGCGCTTACGGCGCCGACGCCTGGACGCCGACCGGCCGCCTCAACGCCACGCAGGTCGCGTGCGACCAAGTACGTGTCCCGTGACGCGGCCGAACTGAATAACAGCATTCGGACTGCGCCCCGACTGAAGGGCTTCAAATCATTCCCGGGCTAGTTCGCATGTGCGACCGAGGCGCGGTCGGCCTGGACCTGCGGCTGCTCAACGCATAATGGCGAGCGGTACCCCAACCGTCATTATTACAGATGCGATGATGACGTAGAGTGGAGCGTGTGAAGATGCTGGCTTCGCCCCGAACCTGTTATCCCGCTCGGAGCCGCGTAAGAACAAGAGGAAAAACAAGGGCAGCACCGCCGGAGCCATGATCGCCAGCCACCACCCCGAATGGCCAATGTCGTGCAGACGACGGACGAACGCTGGCGCGACGACCGCCACAAGCCACGCCGCGCCCCCGACAAGAGCAAATGTCGAATACGGCGCCGTTCGCGGGTCGATCTCGGCTTCGCTCATCCCGTCGACGTAGAAAAGACGTGCGCCATAGGCGCCTATCAGCACGACGCAAGCGAACAGGCTGAACAAATACGAAGCGGCGTAGGCCGCCGCCGCCATGCGGTTTGATCTGCCTTGGAACGCGAGTATCCGCATAGACTTTCCAGCTTAGGCTGAATTTTCGATCTTAGCACGGGTGCCGTCGCTGGAATTGCAGCCTCTACGTGGGGCGCCCCTGAGGGGCTGCATTACGGGCCGGATTGAGCTACATTTGGCTCACTGGTGAGGTGCGGGTATGGATATCTCCGCCTACGTCGATGATGTGGTCGCCGCGCCCGATATCCGGGCGCTGAACCAACTTTTGGTGAAGACCTTCGACGGCCTTGGCGCCCGCGCGATCTCCGGCTTTGCCTTTCCGTTCGGCGGCTCGTCGGCAACCGACCGTATTCCGATCATCTCCACCTTTCCCGAGAGCGTGCAGACGATTTATCGGGCGTCGCTGTTGGGAAATGACCCAGTCATGCTTGCGACCATGAGCTTGGGCATGCCCGTCCACTTCCTCAAGATCGAAGACTCGCTGCACCTAACCCAATCCGCCGAAGCTTTCATCGAAGCCATGCGCGAAGCTGGCCTTCGCGATGGCGTGACAACGCCAGTCTTTGCGAAGCCAGGCGCCTACGGATACTTCTCGGCCGCGTTCGATCGCCCGCGGCCGGATCTGACGCACGCAGATCTGCGCAGGATTCAGATCCTGTTTTCGGAATACTTTTTCCGGTATCGCGAGCTCAACGTCCGTAGGAGCAGCACGCTCTCAAAGCGCGAGCGCGAAGTGCTCGTTGCTATCGTCAACAACAAATCCAACAGCGAGATCGCGGAGCTGCTCAACGTCTCGGAGCACACCGTGGAGACCTACGTAAAGCGTTGCCTCGCCAAGCTCGACGTCGCGAACCGGACGCAGGCGGCGCTACAATTCCTCGGCGGTTCGGCGTAGTCGCCCGAACGGCACGGCCTCTTCTTCCGCGTTGCTCTCCACGCCGGCGCGTGTTCGCAGCGACTTAGCGTATGCGAAGAATACGGCCTCGATTTCTTCGGCGGCGCGGCTCGCAATCGCCTCGATTTGGCGCGAGATCGCCACGAGGTCTTGCGCGGCGGCGCCTCCTGCGGGCGTGCCATCCGGCTTCAGCGCTTCGGGCATAGTAACTCCTTGGCCGGTTAAGTCAGGCCATCATCTTGTGCGGTTAGGATGGTGATCGCGGCCAGCCGTTGATCATGTCGCTGCGGACATCGAAGCGTGCACTCCTGATGGCGGCGTGGAAACCGGCGTTATGAAGCGCGATCGTTACGGCTCGGCCTCGTTCCAGCCAGTAAGCTTCGATCATGTCGGACAGGCGCTTGGCGCCTTCGCGAGTCGTGTAGTCGGCCGTCTCTCTCTCGAGCGGCGGCTCATTGTACAAGGTTGTCATTTGGGGGCCTGATTTTTGATTGGCCCTAATTTAGCAGGTATCGCGCCCGCCGCTGTCCCGGGTGCACGGGACAACGCTCTGCAAATTTAGAGAACACGTTTGCAGGGAACCTCTGCCCAGTAAGGCTTCGTTCGCCAAACTTTCGTCTTGTTTAACCAGCGCGAACCCAGCCTCAGCGGTCAGCCTCTACCAGAGCCGAGCCTTAGCGAGTTCAAATAAGCCGCAATGTCTTCGCGATCACTTGGCGCAACGATCACATTGGGCATGCTCGGATGCGGCGCGTGCAGCCAGGCATTGAGGGCGGTCGGTGTCATGCCGGGCAGGTTGGCGATGACCTCAAACGCGGGAGCGTCTCGAACCGGTGAATCCATCTGCCCCGGTTCAACGGCGTGACAATCTGCGCAAACACCTCGCGCGTAGGCCAACCCACGCGCGGGCGAGGCGGTCGTGGCCAATGGCGAAGGGGAGGGCGTGGGTGTCCCCGCGCAGGCCGTCAGCACAAACGCAAGTCCGACAATCACGGAACGGAGCATGAGCGTCTCCCTTTATGACCTGCTGCCTTTGCTCGGGCGGAATCGGCGCCCAATTTCGGCTCAACCAACTCGCGCTCGTTTGATTTGAATCAATTCTCGCTTCCCGAGGCCGATCAATCCTTGGGGCGGGAGAATTGAACATGCCAACTCTCAAGCTCTGCGTTGCGCGAACCGATCGCGTTTGGCTCATGCTATTGGCCAGCGCCTGGTGCATCGGCCTCGCCGCGATCGCACTCGCAGCAACATTCCAGGCCTAGGGTACAATCTTGCCGCGGGTGAATGTCGTTGGCGTCGGCGCCCCGGTGCGGTGGTTGGCGCTCGGTTGGCGGGATTTCACCGAAGCGCTTGTGCCTTGTGTCATCTACGGCGCCGGCATTGCTGGCCTGAGCTTTGCGCTTTGGCGTCTGCTCATAGACTCCAATCTGGCATTCTGGGCGCTTACGCTCAGCTGCGGTTTCGTCTTCATCGCGCCCATGCTCGCCATGGGGCTTTACGAAGCGGGACGCTTGTTAGGGGGCGGGCAGCAGCCAACGCTCTCGCAGATGATCTTCGTGCGCGCGGCGGTCCGGCCTGATATCTTCTATCTCGGGCTGACGCTGCTGCTGCTCTACCTGCTCTGGGGACGCGTTGCCCAGGTGGTCTATGGCCTCTCCACCTATCGGCTGCACACGACCGTGCAGGCGTTCGCCGACTTCGCGCTGCACACGCCCGAGGGTCATGTGATGCTGATATCGGGAACGATCATTGGCGGCATATTGGCGTTCTTCGCCTTTTCCATAACCGTTGTTTCGGCGCCCATGCTGCTTGATCGTAACGCCGACGCGTTTGGCGCGATGTTCAGCAGTCTCCAAGCCGTGTCGAAGAATTTTGTGCCTCTGCTATTCTGGGCCGGTCTCATTGCGTTGTTGCTAATTATCTCCGCGGCCACATCTTGGCTCGCGCTCGTGATCATCTTTCCGTGGTTGGGATTAGCCAGCTGGCGAGCTTACCGCGACCTCATCGGCGAGGCTTGAACGGCTGTCATTCGCTAGCTGGCTCTTTGTCGCGGTGTTCGAGCCAATCATGCTCCAACAACCGCAGCCGCGTATTGACCCCGAGCAGGAAGGTGGTCGACCACGCGAACAGGATAACGCCATTGGCGGCCTCTATAGCACTCAGCAAGCGCCATTTTGGGCTCAGCACGATGTCGCCAAAACCCAAAGAAGCGAAGGTGACGGTTGAGAAGTACAGCGCCTCCTCCAGGAGCCGAGCCTCGCCCAGAAGCAGATAGAGCGCCGCGTAGAACCATATCTCCAGCGTGTGCAGTCCGAAGATGCCGAACACCACCAACAGGATGAGCATCGCTTGTCCGGAGCGACTCTCCTGAGGTCGCAGTCTCTTGCCGCCGCGGCGCATCAGATAGGTCAGGAGAATGAAGCCCCAGAAGTGGGTGAGTACGGTCAGCGCCACCATCCCACTCGCCACAGCAAGATTTTGGATCAGCGAGACAAGTTCTGCGGACATGGTTGGCACGATCTTGTCACCTCGCGCTCGTCACTGTGACAAGGCAGAACTCGATATCGTTCAGCCTAAACCGAAAATTCCGCCTGCGTAACACCGCGTCTTAAGCAGTGTCCGTTATCTTCGCTCGGCTGAAAATCCTTAACGGTATCTAACCAATGCAAGTAGTCACCATGCCTTGGGACCGCGCGAGCGGTCAATTTGCGCTTTCGGACCCAATCTCTCCGACCTTCGTTCTCTACTTCGGGCCGAACGATGTGATCGCTGATGATCGCTTCCAAGGCGCAGTGCGCGAAGTCGCAGCCAGCGGCCACGTTCTGGGTTGCACGACCGGTACATGCATTAACGACGCGCTGCTCCATGATGAGCAAGCCATCGCCGTGGCCGTGAAGCTGGACCACGCGACAACGAAGCTGGTTTCGGCGAACATCAACGTCGCTGCATCACGGCAAGTGGGCACTGAGATTGCGCTGCAGCTGCGCGCGCCTGACTTGGTCGGGGTGATGGTGCTCTGCGACAGCCTTAACGTCGAAGGGGTAGAGCTGCTCGCGGGCATGCGGGGCGTGCTCGGCAACGCTGTCCCGATTTCCGGCGGCCTCGCGTCAGATGGGTCCGACTTCCAACGCACGCTCGTTGGCGCCAACGCCGCGCCGCGCGAACAATGTGTTGCCGCGCTCGGGTTCTACGGCTCATCCTTGAAGATGTCGCAGGGTTGCGCGCACGGCTGGGATAATTTCGGCCCGCCGCGGCGTATTACCAGGGCTGAAGGCCTGACTTTGTTTGAGCTGGACGGCAAGCCCGCCCTCGATCTCTACGAGCATTATCTCGGCGAATATGCAGAGCAATTGCCGTCTTCGGCGTTGCGTTTCCCTCTCCTCGTCACCAACCCCGATGATCCTACCCAGCAGGTCATCCGCACGGTTCTGAACGTCGATCGTGAATTGCGCACTTTGACGTTCGCGGCCGGCATTCCCGAAGGGTGGACCGCGCGTCTGATGCGCGGCGCCTTCGACAATCTAGCCGAGGGTGCTGCTGTTGCCGCGCGCAACGTCGGGGGTGGGGCGGACGCACGTGGTCTCGCACTCCTCGTCAGCTGTGTCGGCCGCCGGATCGTGATGGGTGAGTATGCCGGAGACGAAGTGGAAGCGGTGGCGCGCGAATTGCCGAGCGGCTTCCAGCAGATCGGGTTTTACTCGCACGGCGAGATTTCAGCGTCGCCGGATGAAGGCTTCTGCGGCCTCCACAATCAGACCATGACGATCATGACGCTGGAAGAAGCTGCCTAAGCCTCATGAACCGCACGCTTCGCCGCCAATACGATCGCATCCTGCGTGATGCGCCGGAGCAGCCGCTTGAGGCGCTGCTCGCGGTGGTCAGCGCAACCTACGATCAGCACGATGATGATCGCCGCCATGGCGATCGCGCCAACGCGCTGATGGCGGACGAACTCAACGAAATGGCGGCCATTCGTGAGCGCGCCATCATGCTCGAGGCGCAAAAAACAATCGCCGAGCAAGCGAGCGAAGCAAAGTCACAGTTTCTGGCCAACATGAGCCATGAACTCCGCACGCCGCTCAACGCCATTATCGGCTATGGCGAGATGCTCCGCGAGGAGGCGCAAGACGGGGAAGTCGCCGATGTCGCCGATCACGACAAAATTCTCGGCGCCGCGCGCCATCTGCTGAAGCTGATCAATGAGATCTTGGAGTTGTCCAAGATTGAAGCCGGCAAGATGGACATCGGCGAAGACTATTTCGACCCGAAGGCGCTGGCGTCGGAAGCGCTCGAGGCCGTCGCCAAGAGCGCGGAAGCCAACGGCAATACCCTCCGCTTCGAGATCGTCGGCGCTGTAGCGCCTGTCTGCAGTGACGAATTTCGTCTCAATCAATGCCTGCTCAACTTGCTCGCCAACGCCGTCAAGTTTACCCACAACGGCGAAATCTGTCTGCGCATGCGCATGGACCACGCTGACGATGGCCCTTGGCTGACTTTCGAGATCGTCGACACCGGCATCGGCATCACGCCCGAGCAGCTCGAAAAGCTGTTCGCGCCGTTCACGCAGGCTGATGAATCGACGACACGCTTTTATGGCGGCACTGGCCTCGGCCTCACCATCACGCGCCGCATTGCCCGTCTTCTCGGCGGCGACGTCTCCCTCGTCAGTGAGCCGGGGCGGGGGACCACTGCCTCACTCCGTCTCCCCGCCGGCGCTACGATCCCGCAAAGCCTAACGGCCTAGCGGCCAACGCAGCGCGCTCTGCACTCCCGCCTGCGTAGCGATCAACCTCGCGTGCCGCTAGTCTTGTTCGTCCGCGTAGAGCGTCGTCGCCTCGTGCGCGACATAGGCGCGAAGCGCTTCGGCGTCGGCATCGCTCACCCAGTCGCTGAAGTCCGGCATGCCGTTGGCGGCGCGCGCGCCATGCACGGTCTGCGCCCAGACACCGGCGTCCTGCAGAGATGGTGCGCGCCTTAGATCCGGCACCAGGCCGCCCGACGCAGCGCCGATGCCGTGGCAGACGGCGCAGAATTGCGAATAAAGCCCCGCACCGCGCGCCATCGTGGCGGCGTTGACACGCATTGCGGGCGGGCGCTCCATCGGCAAGCGCACGAGTTCGCGCGTTGGCAATTGTGCGTCGCCGCCGATGCGAAACACGTTCACGCGCCCAGGCTGCGGCTCTGCCGGCGGATTGTCGATGCCAAAGCCAACTGGCAGGAAATAGAGCGTGCCGTAGCTCGCCAAGGACGCCACGTATTGCTGACCGTTGACGGCGTAGCTGATCGGTCCGCCCATGGTCGCGGCTTGATTGTCGTAGTCCCAGAGCTGCTCGCCAGTGCGCGCATCATAAGCGCGGAAGCGTCCGTCGAGCGTGCCCTGGAAGACCAGGCCCCCGGCCGTCGCCAACGTGCCGCCATTCCACGGCGCCCCGAGTTGCACACGCCATGCTTCTCGCTGGTTCACTGGGTCCCAAGCTAGCAGGAAGCCTTGCATCGAGTTTCGGATCGCCGTGCGCGTTGCGCGATCATCCGGCAATGGCGCGTGCACCGTGCCGGTGTTCCAACGTCCCGGCCGATACACGAACGCCGGATCGGACGTGTAGTCCTGCGCCATTTCCTGCACCGGGATGTAGACGAGGCCAGTCTGCCGCGACATCGACATCGGATGCCAATTGTGAGCGCCGAAAGGCGAGGGCAGTACGATCGCGGTACCGCTGACAAAGCGTGCTTCCGCGTTCTCGATCGGCCGGCCCGTCGCCATATCGACGCCGCGCGTCCACGTTTGCGTTGCGATCGAACCGGCAGAGATCAAGCCGCAATCGGTGCGATCGATCACATAGAAGAAGCCGTTCTTCGGCGCGTGCAGCAACACACGGCGTTCAGCGCCGTCGATGGTGAGCGTGCTCAGAATGATTGGCTGCGTGCCGGTATAATCCCAAGTCTCGCCGGGCGTTTCCTGATAGTGGCACTTATATTCGCCGGTGTCGGGATCGACGCCGACGACGGACGACAGATAGAGATTGTCGTTGTTGCGGCCTTCAATCGATGGCGAACGGATTTCGCGATTCCACGGCTCGCCGTTACCGACGCCGATCCAGAGCGTGTCCGTCTCCGGATCGAATACAAGCGCATCCCAGGCCGTGCCACCACCGCCGGATTCAAGCCACGCGCCTGCATCTGGATTCCATGTCGCCAACGCTTGATCGCGCACGGAGTCCGATGCGGCGTTGTCGGGCTCGTTCGGGTTGGGCGTCGTGTAGAAGCGCCAGCGCAGGCGGCCGCTCGCGGCGTCGTAGGCGCTCACGTAGCCGCGGACGCCATATTCGGCGCCGCCATTGCCGATGAAGATTAGGCCGCGCGCCGCCCGCGGGGCGCCTGTGATCGTGTACGGCCGCGCTTGGTCGACCGTGACCTGCTCCCAAACGAGGCGACCGGTGCGCGCGTCGAGTGCGATCAAGCGTCCGTCGAGCGTGCCCGCATAGACTCTGCCGTTCCAAACGGCGACGCCGCGATTGACGACATCGCAGCAGGCGGAAGCGCCACGCTCACGCGGCACCTGCGGGTCATAGACCCAAAGCTCACGCCCGGTTGCGGCGTCGAGCGCGTAAACGATGCTCCATGCGGAGGTCACATACATGACGCCATCGACGACGATCGGCGTTGCCTCAGCGCCGCGCGGCTCACGCAGCTCGTAGCTCCACGCGAGGCCGAGCTCCGAGACGTTCTCGGTATTGATTGCATCGAGTGGCGAGTAACGATCTTCGCCATAGGTGCGCCCGTGCGTCATCCAGTTGCCGGGTTCGCTGTCGGCGTTGGCAATGCGTCGCTCGTTCACCTGAGCTGGTCCACACGCCGCCAACAGCGCCAATGCTAAGCCCGCCAACACGTAACGCATGCCGCACTCCTCTCGCCTGGGGACATCGTGAAGCGATGGCTCGAACCGTCAAGAGGCGGGAGAGGCTGGCGGAAAAATTGAAATGCCGGTTATCGCCGGCTAGCGGCTAATCCCGGAGCTTCGACATGATCACGCTGTCGCGAATGCCAAGGTGCGTCTTCCAATTGCCGCGAAGTAAACCCTCGCGCTGAAAGCCGCCACGCAGAAACAGCGAGATCGAAGCGTTGTTGTCTGGATCGATATCAGCCCCAATGCGATGCAGATCGAGTGCGCTAAAGCCATACTCGACGACAAGCGTCAGCGCTTTCGAGGCCAAGCCGCGGCCGCTGGCGGATGGCGTCATGATCACGCCGATATCGGCGACGCCTTCGCGCTCGGCGAAGAGTCCAATGCGGCCCAACGCTTCGTCGCCGTTCTCAGTGATCGCCCACACATGCGCGCCAGGCATGTTGAGCGTTTCGGCAATGTAGGCGCGTGTCTGCTCGACATCGCGGTGCGCAGGACCGGACCAATAATGGTGCGTGCGTTCATCGCCGTGCGCAGCGAACAGCGCCTCCGCGTCGCTCAGCGCAAGCGGACGCAGCACTACGCCCGGCGCTTTCAGGTTGGGTATGGTCATCTCAATTCTTCATCGCGCCGCGCAGATCTGCCGCGTCATAGATGCTCTCGCGCAGCGACCTGGCAAAGCGCTTTACGTCTCCGCCGCGCTTGGCCGGATAGTAGACGACGTTGCTCGGCTCACGACCGAGCGCCCCGCGCACCGCTGCGCGTGCTTCGTTCGAGAGCGAGTGGCCTTCGCAGCAGATGAACACCAAGCCCTGCGCGCCGACTGCCTTCACCGCTTCGCCGATCTCCCACGCGACATGCTCGCTGACATCGGTTAGATCGATGATAGCGACATCGACTGCACTGAGTGAGGAGGTGACCGCCGCCCGCCAGTTCGCATCCGAAATTCGCACAATGGAAGCGCCGCGCCGACCCTTGCCCCGCTGCAGGCGCTGAAGCGTTCGCGGCAATGAGGCAAAATCGTCGCGATTACGCGAGAACATAGCGCCGATGGGGCCAGCGATCATGGCGAGCACCATGACGACAACGAGCGTGCCCATGACGCCAATGAACACACCGGCGATCAGAACAATAGCAATAGCAATCAACCCGAACATGGCGCCGAAAATCTGGCCGATCGCTTGCTGGAGGTTTTCGGCCTGCGGTTGGTCCATGAGGTCCGCCCGGGCGTCGAGGAAACCTTGATACAAGAAATAGACGATCGCCGCGGCGATCGGGATGAACAGCAGCCAGAACATTGGCGCCAACCGATTGCGCCGCTGCTCGAACGAAAGCTGCACGTCGCGATCCTGCAAGGTCAATGCCGACACGCCAAAGCGTGAAAGTCTGTCGACAACGCGCGAGGTGCGGAACGCATCTCCATTCTCGGATTGGAACCGCCGCAGCCACATTGCCTGCACGCGCTGCGGCGTGAGACCTGCCTGCACCGCGTCATAGGTCCAGCGCGCCACGATGAAGAACAGAAACGAAAACAGCGCCAGCAAGCCGATCATCAGATAGCCGCCGTTGTCGGAAAGATCCTCGTTGGGATCTGTCACCATACTGTAGCCGATAAAGATTAGTGCGCCGATCGCCGCCAGCGCAGGCAACGATGCGAGAAACGCGAAGAAGCCCGATACGCCACGGTCACGCGCGATGCGGGCGCTGGTGCTGGTTGCCATTCCGTCCCCTCCGTATCG
Source organism: Hyphomonadaceae bacterium (assembly GCA_041398305.1). GTDB lineage: Bacteria > Pseudomonadota > Alphaproteobacteria > Caulobacterales > Aquidulcibacteraceae > Vitreimonas. Next base: position 45,699 of record JAWKUZ010000012.1, on the reverse strand, counting down.
CGAGACTAGCGCGACGGGCCGCTCCTGACACCCTCCAATGAGATGAAACTCCGGATGTGAACCGCGCGCGGCAATGCTAGTGTCCCGCCGCCAGAGGGGGGATGTATGGGCAAGTGGTGGATGATCGCGGCCGCCGTAGTGCTGCTCGCGGGCGGGGCGCTCGCGGCGTTGGTGCTGACCGGAACCTGGCCCGGCCCAAGTGAAGCCGACCGCGAACATGCCCGTGCACGCTTCACCGAGGCACAAGCTGCGCTGCAGGCAGGCAATCACGACGCGGCATTGGAGGCGTTGAACGCATCCATCGATCTTGCGCCGCAGAACGATTCACTGCGGTCGCGCGCCGCTATCCAAATCAGCCGCGGCGATATCGACGCAGCATTGCGTGACTACGACAAGATCATAGGCCGCAGCGGCGCTCTGGCCGCCGATTACAGCACGCGGTGCTGGTTGCGGGCGCGCGGCGAAAATCTCAACGGTGCGCGCAACGACTGCAATCGTGCGATCGAGATGAGCCCCACGCTCGCGGCCGCGTTCGGCAATCGCGGCTTGGTCGGTCTTCGGCAGAACCGCAATCCCGAGGCGTGGCAAGATTTCAACACGGCGCTCCGTTTGGGCGGCAGCGATGAGTGGGTGGCCTGGCGGCTGTTCGGCCGTGGACTCGCTGCCGTTGGGCGCGGCAGCACCGTGCAGGGACGTCAGGACATCGAGACGGCGATCCGCTCGAAGCCGACCGTGCCGGCGGAGTATGCTGCCTTCGGCGTTGGTGGCGAAGTCATGCGCGAGTACGACGATGCGGCTTACGCCGCCGCTATTGATCCACGCTCGCTTGCAACGCTTCAGCACTATCTCGCCGTGTATCCGAACGGGGCGCATGTGGCGGAGGCGCAGCAGCAAGTCGATGAAATCAATGCCTGGATCGCTGAGGACATAGCGGCGGGTCGGGCCGCGCTCCCGGGATTCACTCTAGCCCAAGCGCGCGGCCCCGGCGCCGCCGATAGCTTCGGCGCCATGGCCATTTCGCGCTCGACGTGGCGCATTGCGTTCTCGACCGACTATGCCCAGCCCATGGAGGCGATGCAGGCGGCTGCTGCGGCGTGCAACGGATCAGCGGTTCGTGATTGCGACGCCTTCGCGTTCCGCAATGTCTGCGCCGCCATGGCGCTGAGCCGTGCGGAGCGTGCGCGCGGCATGGCCTGGGCTTACGCGACGGACGACGCGGTGCGTGGCGCGGTCGCGCAATGCCGCGCGCGTGGCGGCGGCAACTGCCGGGCGGTCCACGTCCAATGCACGCCGACGCCGGCCGAGTCTACGGCCGCTGCTTCTGCAGAATGATAGAGTCGCGAATACCAAGTTCGGTCGCGCGCGTGGCAGGTTCAAAGGTCTCATTTGAGAAACCGGCGCGTCGGAAGAGCGCGAGCGAGGCCGCATTCTCCGCGTCGATGTTTGCGCGAAGTGCAGTGAAGCCCAAGTCCTCGAAGGCATGAGCCTCGGCCAGCGCAATAGCCTTGGAGCCGAGACCGCGCCCTTGCGCCGCCCGCCGAAGCACGATGCCGAATTCGCCAATACTCGGCTCGGGTTCGCGCAATGCTAGGCGCCCCAGCGCTTCTCCGCCGTCTGTGGTGATCGCCCACGCGCAGCGCGAACGCGCTAGCGTATCGGCGATATAGGTGCGGGCTTCGTCGACGTTCAGATGAGCTGGTTGTCGGCGGTAGAGTTGTACTTGCGGGTCGCCGAGAGCGAGGAACAGAGACGGCGCGTCGGCAATGATCAGAGGCCGAAGAACAATGTCAGCGCCGGCGAGCGTCGGCGTTTGGTTCACGCCCCGGCCTTCAATCGCTCGCTCGCGCGTTGCTTCACGCTCTCGCTTCGTAGTTGCCCGCATGCCGCGAGGATGTCGCGGCCGCGCGGCGTGCGGATCGGTGAAGAATAGCCGGCCCGGTTCAGCACTTCGGCGAACGCTTCGATCGTGGCCCAATCGGAGCATTCGTACTGCGTGCCGGGCCAGGGATTGAACGGGATCAAATTGATCTTCGCTGGGATGCCGGCGAGTAGCTTCACCAGCGCTTTCGCCTCGGGCAGCGAGTCGTTGACGCCCTTCAGCATCACGTACTCGAAGGTCACACGCTTCGCGTTGCCCAGCGAAGGGTAGGAGCGGATGGCAGCGAACAGCTCTTCGAGTTGATATTTCTTGTTTAGCGGCACCAGCTGGTTGCGTAGCTCGTCATTGGTCGCGTGCAGTGAGATCGCCAACATCGCGCCGGTGCGCTCACCCAGCTCTTGGATGCGCGGCGCGACTCCTGCCGTGCTCACCGTGATGCGGCGGCGTCCAATCGAGATGCCGTCGCCATCGGAGATGACGTCAATCGCGGTGTCGACATTGTCCAAATTGTAGAGCGGCTCGCCCATGCCCATAAACACGATGTTGGTGAGCTGGCGGTCGCCGTCGTTCAGCGGACGCTCTTGCGTCGGCCATTCGCCCAGCGCGTCGCGCGCGATCATCACCTGCGTGACGATTTCTGCGGACGTGAGGTTGCGCACCAACTTCTGCGTGCCGGTATGGCAGAACGTGCAGTTCAGCGTGCAGCCGACTTGCGAGCTGACGCAAAGCGCGCCGGCCTTGCCGACGCCCGGTATGAACACCGCTTCCGCTTCGACGCCGGGGCCAAGCCTGATGAGCCATTTGCGCGTGCCGTCCGTCGAGATCTGCTGCGTGACGATCTCTGGGCGAGCGAGTGTGTAGTGCTCGGCCAAGGTCGCGCGCAGTTCCTTGGCGACATTGGTCATCGCGCCAAAGTCGGTGACGCCGTAATGGTAAATCCAGCGCCACAGTTGCTCGGCGCGCATCTTCGACTTCTTCGGCTCAACGCCGACGGCGATGAGCGTTTCGGCAAGCTCAGCCTTTGACAGGCCGGCAAGCGAAGGCTTGGAGGGAGCAACGCATGTCACGAAGCCGGTTTATGGGGAGGCTTCTCGGCCGCCGCAATCCCCAACTCCGCCTAAGTGCATTGCGGTAGCGCTTGCCGGGCGCAGATTTGAGCATACGGTCGCCCGCGTTCAATCCGGGAGAGGGAACTCATGAACGACTATTCTCAATACGGCGGCGATCCCACGGCCATGATGCAAGCCATGGGGCCGATGTTTGCAGTGTTCGCGCTCGTCGGCATTGCATGCTTCATTTTCTCCATCTTCCTTCAATGGAAGATATTCTCGAAAGCAGGTCATCCAGGCGCTTTGGCGTTGCTGAACCTGTTGCTGATTATTCCGATCATCAACCTGATTGGGGTCTTCGTTGTGTTTGGGCTGTGGATTTGGTTCGCGTTCTCTGATTGGCCGGCGTTGAAGCGGACGAACGCACCGCAACCCTAGCTATTCGGCGCGCACGGGAGCTGGCTTCTGCTTGAAGTGCAGCTCCCGGAGCGTGATCACCAGCGTCGAGACGATCACGATCAGCGCGCCCAGCATGGTGATCCAGTTCGGTACCTCGTGGAACAGCACCAGCCCGAACAGGATCGCGAACACCAGTCGCGTGTAATCGATCGGCGCCATGGCTGCGGCGTCGCCCAGCGCCATGCCCTTAATGTAGCAAGCCTGCGTCGCGATCCCGAGCACGCCCATCACCGCCAGCAGTGCGAGGTCCATTGGCGCCGGCCAACGCCATTCGAGCACCGCGAGTGGGATCGAGAGCACAAGCCCGAGCACCGCCGACCACACCATCAACACCGTGACAGAGTGATCGCGTGTCATCATCTTCATGCCGGTAACCGTCATCGCAAAGAGCGCCGCCGATCCGAGCGACGCGGCGGCGGGCCAGCCCACCGCGTTGGCAATTGAAGGCTGCAGCATGATCAGCACGCCGATGAAGCCAACGAGCGTTGCGCCTAGCCGCCACGGCCCGATCTTCTCGCCGAGAACAAAGATCGCCAGCGGCACGATCCAAAGCGTGCGCGTGAACGAAAGCGCGTTCGCCTCTGCCAACGGCATTTCCTGGTAGGCCCAGAACGCGAGCACCATGCCGAGCGTGCCGGCGAGCGAGCGAAAGAGGAGAATGCCCGGCCGCGTCGTGCGGAACGAGCCGGCAGGATCGCGCAGAATCAGCGGCAAGAGCACGATCAGACCTGCAACTTGTCGGTAGAACGTTTGCAGCGCCGGCGTGTAATCGTCGCCCAGATATTTGATCAGTGACGTCATCAGCGTGAACGTCACGGCCGAGGCGAGCATCCACAGTGCGCCCCGCACGTTCGCGGAAAGCCTCGAATAGGCTGCGCTGAAATCGACCATGGCGGATTACTGCGCCTGCCGCGTCTGATTCACAACGCCCGTAACTTGCGGCAGAGGAACAGCAGGCATACGTTATTCGAAGCAGTTCACTGGAGCCGCCGATGGTCTCGCTTACGATCCTCACAGCGCTGTTCTTCCTGCCGGCGATCATTGCGCTCGTGCGCGGCCACAACACGCTGGCGATCTTCCTACTGAACTTCTTCTTTGGCTGGACTGTGGTCGGTTGGTTCTGGGCGCTGATCTGGGCGGTCACCGACAAGCCGCGCATCCAGTATGTTTACGCACCGCGCTAGCCCTTCGGCTTTGGCTTCGCATTCATCTCGGGCGATGGGCCGCCGGGCATGATTGGGCGCGCGGGATAGCCGCCATGCGCGAGTAGGCGATCATACATAACAAGTGCGCCGGCAAGGCCAACGTTCACGCAGAACTTGGTTGGAATCTTCACGACGTGCTGGCAGCGCGCGAGCAGCTCGGGCGATAGCGATCCGCGCTCGCGGCCGAGCACATAGGCTGCGGCCTGCGGATGCTGAAAACGCGGCAGCTCCACTGCATCGTCGGTCAGCTCAACGCCAACGAGCGCGCAGCCCTTCGGTAGCATGAGCGCGTCGAGATTGGCCCACGGATAGTACGGCATGTGATCGAAGCTACGCGAGGTGTCGCTATTGTACGCCTCGCGCACCTTTGGATGCGCGTTGATGGTGAAGAAGAAGCTGGCCCCGAACGCGTGCGCGGTGCGCATGAGCGCGCCGAGGTTCATCGGTTTCGAGATGTCCTCAGCGCCAATGCCGAAATAGCCGCGCATCAGCCTCTGCTGCAGTTGTTGTATGGTCCGCCGCGCGCGCCGCCGAGCGAGGCGCTACCCCCGCGCTCCAGATACTCGACCTGACCATTCGAGTAACGCAGCCCCGAGCCGCCGGCGATTCTTGGCAGGCGATAGGTTTGGCCGCCTGCGAACACTTCGGCCGATCCGTCGCCGTCCGTGCTGATGCGCACGCTGAATGCCGCCCCGCCATCGCAGCGCCACTGACTGTACGGTCCGCTCGGCGTGCCGCCGCTTGTCGTGGCGCACGCGGCGAGGAGAGCGAGAGCGGCGAGAGCTGCGATCTTCTTCATGTGCACACCTCAGTTAGAACGTCTTCACTTCGCGCAAGCCTGCGGATGATGCGAGCCCGCGCTTCATGCCCTGACTCGCGAACGGCGCGGTGACGTTGCCCTTCGCGTCCACGGCGATCAAGCCGCCATAGCCGCCAAGTTTGCGCACGTCTTCCACAACCGCGGCGGCGGCCTGTTCCAAGCTTTGTCCCGCATACGCAATGCGCGCGGAAACGTCTGCCGCGGCGTTCACGCGCATGAAATATTCGCCGAGGCCGGTACACGAGATTGCCGCGCGTTCATCAGCCCAGCAGCCGGCGCCGATGATTGGCGTGTCACCAACGCGACCTGGCATCTTGCCGTGTAAGCCGCCGGTGGATGTCGCCGCCGCCAGCTTGCCCCTGGTGTCGAGCGCGACCGCGCCGATAGTGCCTGAGCCGGGTAGCCCGCTTTCGGCAGCGACGTAATAGGTCTTCGGATCTTCGACGCGTTCAAAGCCCTGATCGCGCGCGAAGGTGCAAGCGCCAGGGCCGACGAGCAGCACGTGCGGCGTCTTCTCCATTACGCCGCGCGCGACTTGAATCGGAGAGACGAAGCCTTGCAATGCCGCAACCGCGCCGGCCGCGCGCGTCGAGCCATCCATCAGCGAGGCATCAAGTTCAACGACGCCGGCCGCGTTCGGCGCCGCGCCCTTGCCGGCGACGTGCAGGCCGCTTGCTTCGAGGTCCGCCGCCATCGCTGTGACCACATCAAGCGCGCTTTCGCCGTGCGCCAGCATCGCCGCGCCCCGATCGAGCAGGGCGGCCATGTGCTCTTCTTCAGCTTTGTAAGCGCGCTCGGCGATGGCGCCTGCGCCGCCATGGAGGGCGAGCGCCCAGGTCGAAGTCATGAGGCGCTCTATAGACCTATTCGCTGGGCGCCGCGCTATCGTGTGTCGTCACGTTTGCGGAACTCTTGCCGAACATTCCTTGTCGCCAACCGACATACAGCGCCACCAAGGTGGCGGTGGGGACGAAGCTGTCGGCCTGGTCGGTAAAGTCGACCAACTCCCACAGGTTCACCAGCCCCGCCGGCCCCCACAGGGCTACAAGAACAACGGTGCCGACGCCCTCGGTGACGCTGCCGAAAACTGGGATGCGCCCCAGCGTCAAGTCGAACAGGTCGATGACGACGGAAAGGGCGAGGCGGAGAAAATAGCCGCGTCTGGTCATACGCTAATTTTGGACCGCCGCCGCGCGAGCCGCTACAAGAAAGCGCAACGCACCTCGAAACGCATTTGGGAGACACCATGAAAGCGCTGCTCAGCACCAAAATCGGCCCGCCGGAAGCTCTCGAATATGCCGATGCGCCGGACCCGGTGGCGGGAGAGGGCGAAGTTGTGATTGCGGTGAAAGCCGCCGGTGTGAACTTCCCGGACGCGCTGATCATCGAAGACAAATACCAGTTCAAGCCCGAGCGCCCATTCGCACCGGGCGGTGAGATTGCAGGCGTCATCGAAAGTGTTGGTCCGGGCGTGACCAATGTGAAGGTTGGGCAACGCGTAATCGGTTCGCTCGGCTGGGGCGGTATGGCCGAGAAGGTCAAAGCGCAAGCCGCGCGTGTGCTGCCAATTCCGGATGCGATGCCGTTCGATGAGGCGAGCGCGTTTATCCTGACCTATGGCACCTCGTATTACGGCTTGAAGGATCGCGGTGTACTTAAGGCCGGCGAGCAATTGCTGATCCTCGGCGCGGCCGGTGGCGTCGGCGTTGCGGCGATCGAACTCGGTAAAGCCATGGGCGCGCGCGTGATCGCGGCTGTCTCGACCGAAGAGAAGGCAGCGTTCGCGAAGGCGGCCGGCGCCGACGAAGCGGTGATCTATCCGGCGTCTGGCATGTCGAAGCAGCAGAGCAAGGACTTGGCGGAGGCGTTCAAGAAGGCCTGCGGCGGCGGCGCGGATGTTGTTTACGATGCTGTCGGCGGCGATTATTGCGAGCCGGCGCTGCGTGCGATGAATTGGAATGGGCGCTATCTCGTCATCGGCTTTCCCGCTGGCATCCCGACACCGCCGCTCAATCTGACCTTGCTGAAGAGCTCGTCGATCGTCGGCGTGTTTTGGGGCGCCAGTGTCGCGCGCGAACCGCAATTGCATCAGGGCAATGTGCGCGATCTCTTCAAGCTCTATGCCGAGGGCAAGGTGAAGCCGCGCATCTCTGCGCGCTATCCGTTGCGCGAAGGCGGCAAAGCCATTCGCGCCCTCATGGACCGCACCGCCACAGGCAAGCTCGTGGTGACGATGGAATGACGCCCGGCGCATTCATTGCTGCGGCGTGGATCGTTTGGCTTGTCACATGGATTCTCGCCGCGGGGTGGAGTGCACGCACGGCGTCGCATCACGATCTCGGCGCGGAAAGCCCAAGCCGCGTGCTGACACTCGCTGCGGTGGTCATGATACTCGCGTCGTACTGGCCGCTGCCGGAAGCGATGTTGTGGACGGCCACGCCCCAGATTGGCTGGGCGATGGCCGGGCTTGTGGTGCTTGGCCTCGGCTTCACCTGGGCGGCGCGGCTGCATCTTGGTCCGCTCTGGTCAAGCACATCGGCGCCGACGGAGGATCACCGCGTGGTCGACACGGGGCCGTACGGCGTGGTGCGCCATCCGGTGTATGCAGGGCTTCTGCTCGCCGTGGTCGCTACCGCCATAGACCGGGGGCGACTCGAGGCGGTGGCAGGAGCGCTTGTGCTGATTGCGGCAATCTCGTTGCGCGCCAAGCTGGAGGAGCGGTTTCTGCGCCGCGACTTGGGCGATGAATCCTACCGCAACTATCGCAGCCGCGTGCCAATGCTGATCCCGTTCACAAAAATTGCGCCGTCTGCATCCAGCGACTAGGGCGGCGGCGATAAAGGCTCAAACGGGCGCAAACGGCGCCACGGAAACTCGGAGAAGCGAATGCTACGTCGCGGACTTCTAATCGTCGCGCTCCTTGCTCTGGCTGCATGCGCGAGCACGCCTGCACCGTTGACATCGAGCGAGTTCGCCTCTGATCGCATTAGTGTCTCGACGCGTGGTAGTGGGGCGGATGTCATCCTCATTCCTGGCCTCAGCTCGTCGAGCGATATTTGGTACGGAACCGCCACCGCGCTTGAGGGCAATTATCGCGTCCATCTCGTGCAGGTGAATGGCTTCGCAGGCGCGCCTGTTGGCGCCAACGGCGACGGCCCGGTGTCAGCGCCGGTGGCGGAAGAGATCGCACGCTATATCGCCGAGAACAATCTGCATCGGCCTGCTGTCATCGGTCACTCGATGGGCGGCACGATCGGCATGATGCTGGCGGCGCGCCATCCGGAATCCGTCGGTAAGCTGATGGTCGTCGATATGTTCCCATTCATGGGCAACATGTTCGGCGGGCCGACGGCGACACCTGATAGCGTTCGCCCGATGGCGGATCAAATCCGCGCCGGCATGCGCATGGCGCCGCAAGGCGTTGTTTCCGAACAGACGCGCGCGACGATCAACACCATGGTCCGCACCGAAGCGGCGCGGCCTGAGATCATCGAACACGCGCGCACCAGCGACATCGGCGTCACCGCCAACGCATTCCACGAACTGATCACCACCGATCTGCGTCCGGAACTGACCAACATCACCGCGCCGATCACCGTGCTCTATGTGATCCCGCCGCAAATGCCGCTTACGCCGGAGCAATATGATGGCTTCATGCGCGCCTCGTACGCCAGCGTGCCGAGTGCGCGGCTCGTGAAGATCGACGAGAGCTATCACTTCATCATGATCGATCAGTTCGATCGCTTCATGAGCGAAGTTGCGGAATTTTTGGGCTAGGCTGATGGCGCCACAACTCACCGTCCCTCCGAATGTTGCCATTACCTATGCGTGGGTCGGATTCTTCGCGACCTGGCTGGCGGCAGCAGTATGGTCGAGACGCACCGCGGCGCGCGCGGGCATATCGGAGATTCCGAGCCGCCTCATCACCGTGGCCGGCGCGTTGCTGTTGTTCACTCCAACTCACGATTTCAGCATCGGTCCCGAATGGGACGTAAGCGATCAATTCATTTGGCTGATGTTCGCGATTGTGGTCGCCGGGCTGGCGTTTGCTTGGTGGGCGCGCCTCTATTTGGGACCTCTTTGGTCCGGTTCTGTGACCAGAAAGGCCGATCACCGTATCGTGGAAACCGGGCCCTACGCATTGGTCCGGCATCCGATCTATACCGGGATGCTGACTGCGGGATGGGCGACGGCGCTGTCGCGCGCGGAGACGGGCGCTGTGATTGGCGCGATCTTGGTCTGTCTCGGGATTTGGATGAAGGCGCGGCTCGAAGAGCGCTTCCTTAGTGTTGAGCTTGGTCCCGAGTACGCCGCGTATCGCGAACGCGTGCCGATGCTCGTGCCGTTTCTACGCTTCTAGCGCTTCAGGAACCCTGCCGAGACCTCGCAGGTCCAACGCGCGGCGGTGAGCGCACTGATCGCGGCGACGTCGAGTGAGGGATCGAACTCAGTCAGATCGACACTGCGCACCTTTGGGTGTGCGCAGATGAGGCGTGTTGCATCGAAGAAATCCTGTGCGGCGACGCCACCCGGACGCGCACCGGGCGCGCCTGGCATGGCGCTGCGGTCGACGACATCAATGTCGAAGTCCACGTGGATCACGTCGCAGCGCGCCGCCAGCCGTTCCAGCGCGTTTCCCGCGATCGCCGCTAATCCTTGAGCTTTGCAGGCTGCAGCGGTGGCAACGTAGATACCTGCGTCCTTGGCTTTCTGATGCGCCTTCTTGGTGTTGGCGAAGGGCAGCAGGCCAATCTGCGCGATGTGCGCGCCGGGGAGGCCGTCTTGCAGTAGGGCTTGGATCGGGTTGCCGTTGGTGAGGCCGCAATCGGTGTCGCGCAGATCGAAATGCGCATCGAGCGTCAGTACGCCGACACGTTTCAACGTGGGATCGAGTGCGTGTACGCAGGGGCGGGTGATGGCGTTGTTGCCGCCGAGGACGATTGTGAGAGCGTGTGCCTTTGTTAAGGGGCCTGCCATCGCTATCAACGGCGCCAGCGAAGCGGCGGGCTCTAGATCGGCGACATCTGCGTCGCCGGCATCGAACACGCGCAGCGCCGAAAGATCAGTCTCCGTCTCCAGGTCATAAACGCTCATGCGCTTCATCGCTGCGCGCACCACCGTCGGCGCTTCACCGCAGCCGCCCGGCGTAATGGAACCAAGACCCACGGGCGCACCGAGCAGCGCCACAGGCGCGGCAGTATCTTGCGTCAGCAAATCGGCGGCCGAGAACCAGGAGCGGCAATCTGAATCGGTGGTCATGGCCGGATCATTGGCGCGACGGCGCGGCGCAGTCTATAGAGCTCGCATGTGGGATACGCTTTGGGTTGACGCGAACCTGGCCACGATGGCGCCTGGTAAGCCGTACGGCGCGATTGAACGCGGCGCCGTGGCGGCAAAGGATGGCCGCATCGCGTGGGTGGGTTTCGCGGCCGATCTGCCGAAGCCGCCGGATGAGCTCGCGCACGAAGTCCGCCGTTGCGAGGACGCGTGGATCACGCCCGGTTTCGTCGATTGCCACACCCACCTCGTCTTCGGCGGCGATCGCGCGCGCGAGTTTGAACTGCGCCTTCAGGGCGCGAGCTATGAAGAAATCGCGCGGGCAGGCGGCGGCATTGTCTCCACCGTGGCCGCAACGCGGGCGGCGGCACGCGAAGAACTCACCGAGAGCGCATCCCACCGGCTGGCAGGACTAACGCGCGAAGGTGTGACGACAGTAGAGATCAAGTCTGGCTACGGCCTCGATCTCGAAAACGAGCTCAAGATGCTTGAAGCGGCGGGCGATCTCGCGGCGCGCGCCAATGTGCGCGTGAAGCGGACGTTCCTTGGCCTCCACGCGCTGCCGCCGGAGTTCAAGGATGATCGCGCCGCCTACGTGCAACTCGTTGCCGACGTGATGATCCCAGCTGTGGCGGCGGCTGGCGTTGCGGATGCGGTCGATGCGTTTTGCGAGAATATCGGCTTCACCGCCGAAGAGACCGACTACGTGTTCTCCGCCGCGCGCGCCGCTGGTCTCGACGTGAAGCTGCACGCCGAGCAGCTCAGCAATCAGCATGGGTCCGCGCTTGCTGCGCGACACAAAGCGTTGAGCGCCGATCACCTCGAGTATCTCGATGACGCTGGTATTGCTGCCATGGCCAAAAGCGGCACGGTGGCCGTGCTTCTGCCGGGCGCGTTCTACTTCTTGCGTGAGAAGCAATTGCCGCCGATCGATGCTCTACGCAAAGCCGGCGTGCAAATGGCGGTGGCGAGCGATTGCAATCCCGGCACGTCGCCCATGACGTCGCCGCTGGTGGCCCTCAACATGGCTTGCACGCTGTTTAGGCTCACGCCGGAGGAAGCGCTCGCTGGCATCACGCGCGAAGGCGCGCGGGCGCTTGGCATACTCGATGAAGTCGGCACGCTTGAAGTCGGCAAGGCCGCTGATTTGGCGATCTGGGATATCAAGTCGCCCGCTGAACTGAGCTATTGGCTCGGCGCGCCGTTGTTGCGCGAGCGGGTGTTTGCGGGCCGCGTGGTCTGAGGTAAGACCGCGCCAAAATTCCTGGAGGAAACATGGATCCCCGTCGCGATGACTCGCGCGTCATCCGCGCGCCGCACGGCACGACGCTGAGCTGCAAGAGTTGGCTGACTGAAGCGCCGCTGCGCATGCTCATGAACAATCTCGATCCGGATGTGGCTGAGCATCCCGAAGAGCTCGTCGTGTACGGCGGCATCGGCCGCGCCGCGCGCGACTGGAAGAGCTACGACAAGATCGTCGAAACGCTACGCCGTCTCGAAGATGACGAAACGCTGCTTGTGCAAAGCGGCAAGCCTGTCGGCGTGTTCAAAACGCATGCCGACGCGCCCCGCGTATTGCTTGCCAACTCGAACCTCGTGCCGCGTTGGGCGACGTGGGAGCATTTTGACGAACTCGATCGCAAAGGGCTCATGATGTACGGCCAGATGACGGCCGGGTCGTGGATCTATATCGGCACGCAAGGCATCGTGCAGGGCACGTACGAGACCTTCGCTGAAATGGGCCGCAAACATTTCGGCGGCGATTGGTCGGGCAAGTGGATTCTCACCGCTGGTCTCGGCGGCATGGGCGGTGCGCAGCCGCTCGCTGCTGTGATGGCGGGTGCGTGCTGCTTAGCGATCGAGTGTCAAAGCGATCGCATCGATAAGCGCCTGCAGACGCGCTATCTCGATAAGCGGGCTGAGACGCTTGACGAGGCAATGAGGCTCATCAACGAAGCGTGCGCGAAGGGCGAGGCGATTTCGGTTGGCTTGCTCGGCAATGCGGCGGAGATTCTGCCGGAGATGGTGAAGCGTGGCATTCGCCCGGACGCCGTCACCGATCAAACTTCAGCGCATGACACTGTGAACGGTTACTTGCCTGCGGGTTGGACGGTTGAGCGCTGGAACAAAACGCGCGTGCAAAATCCGGAAGCCGTTCGCGAAGCGGCGTGCGCTTCGATTGCTGTGCATGTGAAAGCGATGCTCGACTTTCACAACATGGGCATCCCCACCGTCGACTACGGCAACAACATCCGCCAAGTCGCGAAGGATAACGGCGTCGCCGATGCGTTCGCGTATCCGGGCTTTGTGCCGGCCTACGTGCGTCCGTTGTTCTGTCGCGGCATTGGTCCGTTCCGCTGGGCCGCGCTCACCGGAAATCCGGACGACATCGCCAAGACCGACGCGAAGGTGAAAGAGCTGATCCCGAACGATGCACACCTCCATCGCTGGCTCGACATGGCGAAGGAACGGATCGCGTTCCAAGGCTTGCCCGCGCGGATTTGTTGGGTGGGGTTGGGTCAACGCCATCGGCTGGGGTTGGCGTTCAACGAGATGGTGGCGAAGGGAGAGATCGGGCCACTGGTGATTGGGCGCGATCACTTGGATTCTGGCTCAGTCGCTTCGCCAAATCGCGAGACCGAAAAAATGCGCGATGGCAGCGACGCTGTTAGTGATTGGCCGCTGCTCAATGCGTTGCTGAACACGGCGGGCGGCGCGACCTGGGTATCGCTGCATCATGGTGGCGGCGTCGGCATGGGCTATTCGCAGCATTCTGGCGTTGTGATTGTTTGCGACGGCACCGAAGCGGCGTCGAAGCGCATCGCGCGCGTGCTGTGGAATGATCCCGGCACGGGTGTTATGCGTCATGCCGATGCGGGCTACGATGAAGCGATCCAGTGCGCGAAAGAGCAGCAGCTCGATTTGCCGTCGCTGGACTAGCAGCCTTCCGGATCGAGCGTCCAACCGAGCAATTCTCCGCGTTCGTTGCGGACTTCGGGCGCCTGATAGCACTCGCCACCGGGATTTTCGCCGGGCGCGCGAACAAACAAAATGGCGTCGGATGGCGGATCGTTGAGCGCGGGCAACACCGTTGCGCGCGCAGGATCTGGATCGTCATCCGGCACCGCGCAATCAAGAGCACCAGCCTCTCCGGAGAGACGCAGGGTGAGGCTTGACGCAGGATTGATGGTGACGATGCGCCGGTCAGGTGCGAGCGCTAGGCACGCGTCGATCAATAGTAAGCGATCGACGATCACTTGCGGATTGTCGAATTGCGGGCCGCTGGGCGGCGGCGAGGTGCTCTGTCCGCAAGCGGCGAGTGTTGTCAGAAGTGCGAGTGCCAAGACGCGCATGGTCAGCCCCTTGTCAGTATCAGATTGATGACGCCCCAAACGATCAAAATTTGCGCCGCTACATAAGTCCACCACACGACAGGGGCGGTGATGCGGCGAACGGGTGCGTCCGCCGGCAAACGGAAAAGCTCCGTCGCGAGCACGAAGTCGCTGGTCAAGAACAGCAACGCGCCGAGTATTGCGGGCCACCCAGCCCATGGGAGCCACATCGCGGCGACGCCCATGCCGGTGATTGCGATGGCGTACGGCACGACGCCGAGCGCCATCCAGCCGAGCTTTGGCGACATCCAAATGAGAAACGCGATGGCTGTGACAATCACCGTGCCCATGGCGATGTAGCGCGGCAAGAGCGGACTGTTGTCGCCGGAGAAAAACCAAAGCGCGGTGAAGATCACGACATAGATCAGCTGCGCGAGCAGGAAAGCTAGGATGCCGAACGGCAACGTCCATTTCGATTTGAACGCGAGGAAGAAATCGCCAAGCGCCGAAAACGCGATAGCCGCGACCAGTGGAAAAGGTATGCCGGCGCTGGCTAGGGCCGCTGCCGTCGCACCCATGAACACGGTCTTCACCCCGGCGCGCACTAAGCTCGGCGGCCGTTGCAGGAAATAGAGGCCGTACGCGGCGGCAGCCCCGGCGGCGAGCGCCATGAGCGCCCAAAACATCGGGCCAATCGCTAACCCCCCCATCGTTTGGCCCTTCGATTCCGTCGCGGTTCAGCTCAGTGTGGTACTACCAGGGGTGCGATACGGGGAAGTGGGCATGGCGACGAAGCTTTGGCGATTGAGGATGTTGGCTGCGGCTTCGGTCGCGACGCTGCTGGCCGCGTGTGCAACGCCGCCGACGCCGGAGGATCTGGAATTCCAGGCGTGGAACGCCGCGGCGTCGCAGGATTTCCCAGCCGCCTATGAAAGCTATCTCGGCGCTTATGGCGCAGGCCTGCACGCGGAGCAGGCGCGCCAGCGTATCGCCGAACTGATGGTGCTCGAGCGCGAAGCCTGGGGCAGGGCGCGGCAGGTCAACACCGAAACATCTTACGAAGAGTATTTGCGTACCTTCGGGTGGGGCGCCAACGCGCGGGAAGCCGATGAGCGGCGCGCGGTTCTGGCTGCGCCACGTCTAGCCGCTGAAGAACGTGCCGCGTGGGCGGAAGTCTCGCGTATCGATCGCATTGAGGCTTACGAAGGATTTCTGAACGCTTGGCCTAACGGCGCGAATTCGGAAGAAGCGCGCGAACGCCTGGACTATCTGTGGAACACCGACGAGGGCGCGTGGGTGCGCGCGCGGCGGCTCGATTCGATCGGCGGCTACGCCGACTTCCTGCGCGCATATCCGCGCTCACCGTACGCCACTGATGCCCGCCGTATCATTGACGATTATCGCCGCCGTGATGACTGGGTATGGGACAGCGCGCGCCGTCGCGACGAAATCCGCGAGTACGAGCGCTACATCCGTGAATTTCCGGATGGCTATCATCGCGATGACGCTGAGCGGCGCATCTACCAAATCCGCGCCGACGACCGCTCGGCATGGGATCGCGCCGTGCGCCGCGATACGATCAGCGCATACGAGTACTATCTGGCAACACAGCGCGACGGTGAGTTCCGCGATCGCGCGCATCGCCGCATTCGAACGCTGCAGGACGCGGCGAGCAATCCGCCGCCGCAACCGCCACCGCCGCCGGCTCCGCCACCACCGGGACCGCCGCGTCCACCGCCAGTGCGTCCTCCGCATGACCCGAACCCGCCGCCCGTTACACCGCCTCCACCTCCGCCTCCGCCGGTGACACCGCCGCCTCCACCGGTGCCTCCGCCGGTGACGCCACCTCCGCCGCCGCCTCCACCGGTGCCTCCACCAGCGCCGCCACCTCCACCACCACCACCGGCGCAGCAGCCGGATGTTGACCCGCACCCAGGGCGCGAACGCGATCCGAACTGACGTTGCGCGACATTGCGTTCGTGCGCGCTCCGGCTAGAACGCCGGGGCGCGCCAACGCGTGCGCCAAGGGAGGAGCAAGATGCGTCTTTCGTCAGATATCGCGGCTGTTGTGACGGGCGGCGCGTCAGGCTTGGGCAAGGCGACGGTCGAGAAACTGCGCGCCGAAGGCGTGAAGGTCGCCATTTTCGATCGCGACGAGGAGCGCGGCAAAGCCACCGCCGGTGAACTCGGCGCCACCTTCTGCAAGGTCGATGTCACCAGCGACGATAGCGTCAGCGCCGGCTTTGAAGCTGCCCGCAAGGCCAATGGCCAGGAACGGATCCTCGTTTGCTGCGCGGGCATCGGTTCGGCGATGAAGACCGCCAGCCGCTCGCGCGAGACCGGCGAGATCAAGCATTTCCCGCTCAACATCTTTGAGCTGACTATTCAGATCAATTTGATCGGCACGTTTCGCTGCGTCGCAAAATCCGCCGCTGGCATCCTGACGCTCGATCCGCTCGAAAGCGGTGAGCGTGGCGCCATGGTGATGACGGCCTCTGTCGCGGCTGAAGACGGGCAGATGGGCCAGGCGGCTTATTCAGCGTCGAAGGGCGGCGTCGTTGGTATGACGCTGCCGATCGCCCGCGACCTCTCGGGCGAGGGCATTCGCATCAACACGATCCTGCCTGGCATCTTCGAAACGCCGCTGATGATGGGCGCGCCAGAGAAAGTGAAAGAGGCGCTGGCTGCGAGTGTTCCGTTCCCGAAGCGGCTCGGAAACCCGCAAGAATACGCATCTCTCGCTCTCGAAATGATTCGCAATCCGTACTTCAACGGCGAGGATGTGCGCTTGGACGGCGCCATTCGCATGGGTCTGCGCTGAGGCGGCACGCCGCATTTTTGCTGATTTATGTGGGTTTTGGTAACACGCGCGGCCGCCGCGCGTGTGGAAACCCCTGTAAATCAGCTTTTTTACGTTGCGACTCAGAGGCCCTCATGTCAGGGAATCCAACGCAAACGTCGAAAACCGCATGAAATAGCGCTTTTTGACGTGTTTCGAGAAAGGCGCGGTCACGCTCCGTCAAGAAATGGATGGCATCTACTCAGACGCTGGCGCGGAAAAGGGCGGCCAAAAAGCCTGATTTGACGCCGGTTCGTTGAGTAAACACACGACAACCTTTGAGAAGGGAAACACCACAATGGCCAAGAAGGCAGCGAAGAAAAAGGCGCCAGCCAAGAAGAAGTCCGCCGTCCGCAAGACCGCGAAGAAGGCCGCTCCGGCCCCGGCGAAGGCCGTGAAGGTCACCGCGACGGCTGGCAAGACGGTCACCGCAAGCGCTCTGCTCCAGTCGGTCGCCGATCACCTCGGCGTCAAGAAGTCGGAAGCCAAGGCGATGGTCGAAGGCTATACCGATGTTGTGAAGGCCTACGTCCTGAAGGGCGCGAAGGTGAAGATCGGCGATATCGGCATGGTCATGGTTCGCCACCGCAAGGCCCGCATGGGCCGCAACCCACAAACGGGTGAGCCGGTGAAGATCAAGGCGTCGAAGAAGCTGGCGTTCCGCCAGTCGGCCGTGATGAAGGCCCAGGTGATGGGCGGCCGCTAAGCAAGTTCTTGCTTGTCGCGGGCTCAAACGCCCGCGTGGCGCGTCACCGACGCAAAAGTAGCAATGACCCCATCCCGGGGTTGTCGAGACGGCGGGCGTGCTACGAAGCGCCCGCCGTTTTCGTTTGCTGCACCTGCGCTACGTGCAGGTGACCACGTCGCTTGCGCCGCGGCGCGGAGGCGGTAGTTTTGGCGCTATCTCGGGGTTGGGGTTCGAAAATGTTTCGCAAAATCTTCGCGGCGCTTTGCACCCTTGCAGCGTTGGCGGCCATACCGGCCTCGGCGCAGACGCAAGCGTTGAGCGCGGAACTGTTCGCGCGCGACCAGAACCTCTGGAGCGTCTCTTTGTCGCCCGACGGACGCTACGTTGCGATGATCCAGCGTGTCGAGGGCGGCGAGGCGATCGTCGTCGTAGATTGGCGCACGCGTCAGGCGCAAGCGGTTCAAAGCGCGCGCCGTTCGCGTGGCCTCTTCCTCGATTGGGTCGCCTGGAAGAGCGACAACCGGCTGCTTTTCTCGGCGTCGCAGCGGATCGATTGGGACGGCACGCCACAGGACACAACGTACGAAGTTATTCGCCGTGTCTATGCGATGAATCGCGACGGCTCGAGCATCGCCACTATGTTCGAAGGGCAGATGCGCCGTCTCGCGGCGGCCGATTGGGCGCCGATGCACTTGATCGACGTGCTGCCTGACGATCCGGAGAATGTGCTGTTCGGAACTTGGGGGCAGCGCGGCTACACGATCTATCGCGCCAACGTGAACACCGGCCGCGCCACTGTCGTCGATGACGAGTCCGGCTGGGACACGATCCGCATGTACGTCGATGGCGACAGCAATCCCGTGCTGCGCATGGAGGCGCTGCCGTATTCATCCGGCTATCGCTTCTTCCGCCGCGCACCAGAAGGCGGGCGTTGGGAGTTGGCGCACGAAGTGCGGCGCTCGACTATTGCGCAAAATCGCGACTTCCAGCCACTGCGCGCTGGCCCTGGCGCCGGTCAGGTTTATGTCGCCGCGCGACCGGACGGGCAGGAGTATCAAGCGATCTATCTCTACGACACGCGCACCGGCCAACTCGGCGCGCCGATTTACAATCATCCCAACACTGACGCTGACGCCATTCGTGTCGACCCGAACGACAACTCGCTGCTCGCCGGCTGTGGTCAGGTGCAGCGCTGGGAGTGCCGTGCTTCCGATCCGGCGATGCAGCGTCACTTCGACGCCATTAGCGCGTACTTCGATGGTCTGGCCGACTTTACCCTTTTGGGCGTTTCGCATGACAAGGCGGTCTGGCTGATCTGGGCCGATGGGCCGACGATCCCGCCAACCGCTTATATCTACGACCTTGCTGCCACCCAGATCACCGCGATCGGCTCGACCCATCCGCAGATACCGCGCACGCAGCTCGCGCAAACGGATGTAGTCAACTACACGGCGCGTGATGGCACGGCGCTATGGGGTTATCTAACGCGGCCGCAAGGGGAGGTCCGGGGGCTTGTCGTGCTTCCGCATGGCGGACCTGAATCGCGCGATTCCTATGGCTTCAGCTTCATCGACCAGTTCCTGGCTGCGCGTGGTTATGCCGTGTTCCAGCCGAACTTCCGCGGCTCCGAAGGCTCGGGCCGTTCGTTCGCTGCCGCCGGACACCGTCAATGGGGCCGACGGATGCAGGACGACGTTACTGACGGTGTGCGTCATCTGATTCAAACCGGCGCCGCCGATGCACAGCGCATCTGCATCGTAGGTGGCTCGTACGGCGGCTACGTCGCGCTCGCTGGCGGGGCCTTTACGCCGGATCTCTATCGCTGCGTGATCTCTATCGCTGGAGATGCCGATCTGGTGCAAATGCTCGACGAGGAGCGTCAGCAGCAGGGGCGCGGCTCAATGGGCTATGCATATTGGGTGCAGGTCACTGGCGACGCCAACCGCGATCGCGATGAGTTGCTCGCGGTTTCGCCTACGCGCCACGCCGCCAACTTCCAGGCACCGGTGCTGCTGATCCATGGCCGACGCGATGGCATCGTTCGTGTTGAACAATCGGAAGCAATGCGTGACGCACTCCGCCGCGCCGGCAAGCAGGTTGAGTACATCGACTTCGCTGATGAGGGGCACTACTGGGGAAATTGGGAGGAGGCAAACCGTCAGCGTTTGCTCGAAGAGATCGATCGTTTCCTTAGCGCGCACATCGGCGGTTGAGCACTTTCGTGCTGGAGGGCGGGATGAGATGGATTGTGCCGTCCTTGGCGTTGGCGCTCGCGCCACTTGCGAGTTCGTGCGCTTCGCTGCCGATTTACAATAGTTGGGTGATCTCGGATTTTTGCAGTAACGGCGGCGGCGACAGCCGCCCATGGACTAGAACCGAGGCGCCCGAGAACGCGGACGCCTATCGCGCCGCCGCCGCGGTCGATGAGATCGGTATGCAATCCGTGCCGGAGCGCTCTCGCGAATATTGGTTCGCACTGCCGGATGGCCAAGTGAAGCTTTGCATGACCAACCTAACGCGCGCGGAGGGGCGCTTGCATTGGTGCAATCCAAGGCTCGTCGTCTGGTGGTCGTTCCGAGAAGCGGAAGACAGACCTGTGATCGAGAGCAGTCACGCTCCCATGTGTTTCCTTTAGACCTCGATCATGTCACGCGCGCGCCGGCACACATCTGTCGCCAGCGTTATTTCGGCTGAAGTGAACAGTGGTGCATAGACGCCGGCAGCCGCCAGGAATTGCTTGCGCATGGATTGAAAGCGGTCGCGGCCCTTCTTGGTTGCGCGCACCAACTTGGATTTTTTGTGCTTGGGGTTGTCGATAAATTCGACCAGGCCTTGCGCTTCGAGTGCGTTGGCGATGGTCTGGCAGTGCTGGCGTGATACCGGGCGCGAGCGCGCCATTTCGGGCACGGTCTGCGGCCCGTCTCTCACGAGCATACGCAAGATGCCCCATTCGCCCCCGGCCGTGGCGAAGCCTGCGGTCGCCTGCGTGATCGCTTCGATGCGGAAGTAAAACTCGATCACGGCGACCGAGAGATCCAGAACGTCCTCGGCCGACGCTTGTTGGGGCTTTTTCACTTGACAACCCACTTGTCATATTTGACAGCTAGATTGTCATCTTGGGAGAGCGACATGCGCGCGTCAATGACGGTCGGTGAATCCGGCGAACGCTGCAAAGGCTTGGATTGCATATGGGGTGATCCGCGCGGACCGCTAGGGGGCGTGGCGCTTACGGCCATGGCCCTTAAGAATGGCGGCCAGAACAAAGCCGCTCTCGATTTGCTCGCACCGCGCACCGGCGATGCCGTCATTGAGCTTGGCTGCGGCCCGGGTGCGGGCGTGCGGGCCGCGCTGAAGCGGGTAGGGAGCGAAGGCTTCGTCGCCGGCATCGACCAGTCCGCCGCGGCCGCGCACTATGCGGCCCATGTCGCGCACAGCGCCTGCCTCAAGGGTCGCGCCGTAATTATGCGCGCCGAAGTGGCCGATCTCCCGTTCCGCGATTGCATGTTCGATCGCGCGTTTGCGGTGAATACGTTCCAGTTCTGGTCCGACCCCGCGCGCGGTCTGCGCGAAGTGGCGCGCGTGCTGGCGCCGGGTGGACGGCTGGTGATCACGCAGCGGGCTTCGAACTTGGATAAGCCAACCAACTTCGCCGGGGCCGCGCGCGGCATGGAGCGCATCGGTCACGCAACTGCGCTGCTTAAGGCGCAAGGTTGGCGCATCGTCGATGAGCGCTGCACGCCGGACGGTTCGCGCTTGCTCGCTGTAAGCGTGCTGGCGGAGCGACCGGCCTAGGCCATGTGGGTGACGCTCGCTTGGTTGGCGCTTGTGTTGGTGCATACGCCGCCGGCGCTGGCGACGTTCTCACCGCAAATGCGCAAGCGTATGTACGGTGTGGACGAAGCTGGGCCGCTCGCACTCCTCCTCGCGCATCGCGGCGTGTTGTTCCTGGCGGTGGCGAGTGTCTGCGTCTTGGCGGCTTTCTACCCGCAAGCGCGTGTGGCTGCGGCTCTGGTGACATCGATCAGTGTGGTCGGTTTCTTGATTGGCTATCTGCTGGCCAAGTCACCCCAGCGATTGCGTACTATAGCGCTCGTTGATGCCTTGGCGCTTGTTCCGCTAGCGCTCGTTCTGCTCGACGCTCTGGTCTAGGCTGTCGGCCTAGCGTTATTCGCCGTGATCTGCGCGATCGCGATGCCAATTGCCATGATCACGAGGCCGCAAGCACGCAGCCAGTCGATTGGCTTCTGCGGCGCGCCAAACAAACCGAAGTGATCGATCACCGCTGACGAGATGATTTGCCCAGCGAGCACAAACATCACTGCGTTGCCGATGCCGAAGCGTGGGCCAACCCAGGTGATCGAGAGCAAATAAATAGGCAAAGCCAACACCTGCGAGTAGCTGCAGAGGCCTCGCTTGCCGAAGTGCGTCCCATGACACGTGCACGTTTCCCGTCAGCAGCGTGAACGAGAGCACAAGCGCAAATGCGCCGGCCGACACGATTGCTGCCGCCGCCCAAGGGTTGTCGAGTGTGCGCCCGAGCCGCCCGAGAGCGCGGCCATGATCGGAATGAGAATGCCGCCTAGCGTCGAGAGCGCGATATAGAAGGCGAGCGTTGGCGCGTTCATGAGTTGGCTTTGGCGTTGCGCGCGGTCACGCTTTCGCCGCCGATGCCCCAATTATCGGTTTCGACTTCCTCAATAACGACGATAGTCGTCGCTGGGTTCTTGTTGAGCACGCGCTGGAGCAACTCGGTGGCGCCCTTGATCAGCTCGGCCTTCTGTTCTGCCGTGGCGCCGGTCTTAGTGATCTTGATGTTGACGTAGGGCATCACGCTTCCGCTTGCTTGCCGAAGCGTTCAGCGGAACGCGCCTTTGCTTTCGCTGCCTCGACTTCGCGATCCTTCGGCGGCGCGTTTGTTTCGAGCGTTGTCAGCATACGCTTGGCGGCTTCGAACACTTCATCGATCGCGGCGTTGAACGCCTCTTCGTTGGCCTTCGATGGCGCATTGTAGCCCGAAAGCTTGCGCACGAATTGCAGCGACGCGTCGCGGATTTCCTTGTCCGTCGCGGGCGGATCGAAATTGAACAGCGTCTTGATGTTGCGGCACATGGGCTTGGCCCTCAGAAGAATCCGGAAACCGGGTGGGGGATGTAGGGCGCTTCCAAAAGCTTCACGTCCTCAGCGCTGAGCGATACATCCACCGCAGCAATCGCGTCTTCCAATTGCTCGATCTTGGTCGCGCCTACAATCGGGGCTGTGACTTCCGGCTTGCTGAAGTGCCATGCCAACGCTACCTGAGCGCGCGGCAATCCGCGTGCCGCAGCGACCTCGCCGACGCGTTCGATCACCGCACGGTCGGCCTCGATGGTCTTGCGATAGAGGTAAGCGCCGAACTTGTCGGTTTCGCTGCGTTCGGTCTTTTCATCCGGGCCGCGCGCCAACCGTCCGCGCGCAAGTGGCGACCACGGAATCACACCAATGCCTTGGTTGCGGCAGAGCGGCAGCATTTCACGCTCTTCTTCACGGTAGAGTAGGTTCAAATGGTTTTGCATCGAGATGAAGCGCGACCAGCCATTCTCCTTTTGCAGCGCCAAAGCTTGCATGAACTGCCATGCATACATTGACGAAGCGCCGATGTAGCGCGCCTTGCCGCTCTTCACGACGTCATGCAGCGCTTCCAACGTTTCCTCGATTGGCGTGTCCGGATCGAGCCGGTGGATTTGATAGAGATCGACATAGTCGGTGCCGAGGCGCTTTAGGCTGAGATCAATCTCGCCAAGGATGTGCTTGCGAGAGAGACCTTTGCCGTTCGGGTCGCCAGGCCGCATTTCGCCGTGCACCTTGGTGGCGATCACGACCTCATCGCGCTTGGCGTATTTCTTCACCGCGCGGCCGAGAAATTCCTCGCTGGTGCCGAAAGAATAGACGTTGGCTGTGTCGTAGAAATTGATCCCAGCTTCGAAGGCGCGCTTATAGAAAGGCTGCGACGCTTCCTCGCTGAGCGCCCAAGGATGCGCGCCGCCGGCGCCGTTGGCGTAAGCCATGGTGCCGAGGCAGATGCGAGAAACTTTGAGGCCACTCTTGCCGAGATTGACGTACTTCATGCCGTCAGCTCCACGAATACATCTTCCAGGTCTGGTTCTTGGATCGAGAGATCCTTGATCGTAACGCCCGCCGCGCGGACGCGATCGAGCAATTCTTCGACTGAGTGCTCGCTGGTCTTGTAGGTCAGCGCGAACGCGCCGCCGTTCTTCATTGCGAAGGTCACATCCTCAAAACCTTTGAGCGGTGGCGTAACCGGCGCTTGCGGCGTTACCACTAAAGTCTTCTGATCCAGACGTGAGATGAGCTTCGATGTCGGCTCGCAGGCGATGACGTTGCCGTGATTGATGATCGCGATGGTGTCGCAGAGTTCTTGTGCTTCTTCGAGATAGTGCGTCGTCAGCACGATGGTGACGCCGTTCGCGTGTAGCGAACGCACATAGTCCCAAAGCTGGCGGCGGAGCTCGACATCGACGCCGGCCGTTGGTTCGTCCAGCACCAATACAGGCGGCCCGTGCACCATGGCTTTCGCCACAAGCAGGCGTCGCTTCATGCCGCCTGACAAAGTCCGCGCATACGCGTCGCGTTTATCCCATAGGCCCACCGCGCGAAGGATCTCCTCCGTCCGTCGCTCAGCTTTCGGCACGCCGTAATAGCCCGCCTGAATCTCCAGCGCCTCGGAGGGGGAGAAGAACGGGTCCATGTTCAGTTCTTGCGGCACGATGCCGATGGCGCCGCGCGCGTTCATCGGATCGGCGTCTATGTCGTGGCCCCAAATCGAAGCGGTCCCGCCGCTCTTCACAACGAGACCGCCCAGAATGTTTATGAAGGTCGACTTGCCAGCCGTTCGGCCCGAGCAGGCCGAAGAACGAGCCGCGCGGGATTGCCAGATCGATGGACTTAAGTGCATGGACGGCCGCGCCCTTGCCTTGGGCGCGATAGGTTTTGTCGAGGCCGCGCGCTTCGATGGCGAACTCGGGCGGCGTTTGTGCTGCTGGCATGGATTACCTGGGGTGGCCCGCATTGCGCAGGCGCGCGATGCGCTTTAGTTACGGGCGCGCTTTACCCGCTTCAACCCTAGGCCGCGACCAGAAATGGCGAAACTTCACGACAATCCGAGAACCGACGCTTCGACCCCGGGCGATCCTGACGCGATCCCGGCGCCGGAGGTGATCGAAGTGACCTCGCGCCGCGTGAAGTGCGATGGCGGTGGCGGCGCTTTGGGGCACCCGGTCGTCTATTACGACATGGGCGAAGAGAACTTCGTCGAGTGCGGCTATTGCGACCGCCGCTTCGTGCTCGCCACCGGCGCGGGCGACGATCACTAATTATGGACCGCCGGCGTCCTCGCCGGCATCGTGCGTGGCGCCGCGCTTCGACAAGCTCAGCGTGACGCCAATTCCAATACCGGTCTTAAAGTAGCGTCAGCCTGAGCTCGTCGAAGGCTGCGCGGTCCAAAGATGACGGCGAGGACGCCGGCGCTCCATGCTAGTGCATCGCGCCGACGACGATTTCGATCTTGTTGCCATCGGGATCGAGGACGACCGCGCCGTAATAGTCGGGCCCGATATCCAAGTGCAGACCCGCTTCGCGCACCGTCGTTGCGCCGTGCGCGATCGCGGCGAGGTAAGCGTCATCGACTTCCTGCTCTGAGGTTGCGCGGAACGCGATGTGTGCGCCGAGGCCGGCGATGCGGTCGCCGTCAGCCGGATAGAGCCAGAAGAGGCGCGTGCCGTCGCGGCCGTAGGCGAGTTCATTTTCCTTCGACCATGTCTGCGAGTGGCCGAGTGGCGCAAACAGCGCGTCATAGAATTGCGCCGCCGCTTCCAGATCGCGCACGCCGAGCGAGAGATGATCGAACATGAATTCCTCCAACCACAACAGATTGGAGTGCTTCGCTGCTCACGCAAGCGTTCGCGAAAAAGAATCAGTGAAGTCCGAAAACAGCGAGGGGCGGGTGTGGATCGTGCTATAATGCAATGATCGAGGAGACACGAGAAATGTCCGCAGAAAACGCCGCAACTTTCCACAAGCTGCATGAAGAACTTTTGATACTCCCCAATGCGTGGGACGCAGCGTCCGCACGCATCGTGCAAGACGCTGGCGCCAAAGCCATCGCCACGTCGAGCGCAGGCGTTGCGTGGGCGCAAGGTTACGCGGACGGCCATCATTTCCCGATCGCGAACCTGATTGCTGTCGTCGAAGCGACGGCGCGCGCAGTGAATATTCCGATCAGCTGCGATGCCGAAGGCGGTTACTCGGATGATCCGGCGCAGGCAGCGCACAATGTCGGCAAGTTGATCGATGCGGGCGCCGTCGGCATCAATCTCGAAGACGGCAAGCAGCCGCATGAGCTGCATCTTCGGAAGATCGAAGCCATCCGCGCCGTTGCGGAGAAGAAGGGCGTCAATCTCTTCATCAACGCGCGCACGGACGTGATCCTGAAGCAGCTGGTTCCGGCCGAACAAGCTGTCGAAGAGGCGTTACGCCGCGCAGCCGCGATTGAGCGGGCAGGCGCCAGTGGCTTGTTCGTACCTGGCATCGCGGACGCAGCAGAAATAAGCGCCGTCGTCCGTGGCACAAAATTGCCGCTGAACATTATTGCCCGCCCCGGCGCGCCGGCGGCCTCAAAGCTTCGCGAACTTGGCGTTCGCCGTCTCAGCGCGGGTACAGGCCTCTTCAATGTTGCGATGGCGAGCGCCCGCGAGGCGGCGGAGGACCTCTTGCGCGACGGCGATTCGGAGGCGCTGTGGCAGCGGCGCGGCAGCCCGCCCGATTACAATAAACTGTTCGCCGGATAAGGGCTGACCAACGTGCGCGGAGCGCCTAGATAGGCGCATGGCTAAGAAAGACGCTCCGCGCCTCTACCTCATCGACGGCTCGGCTTACATTTTCCGCGCTTACCATGCGCTGCCGGACATGAGCCGGTCAGACGGATTGCCTACAAAAGCCGTCATGGGCTTCTGCAACATGTTGTGGAAGTTCCTCGGTGAGATGCGGGGGAACGAAGCCCCAACGCATCTCGCCGTCATCTTCGACAAGAGCGAAGTGACATTTCGCAACCAGTTGTACCCCGACTACAAAGCTCATCGTCCGCCCACACCTGAAGATCTAATCCCTCAGTTTCCATTGGTCCGCGACGCGACGCGCGCGTTCAATCTGCCGTGCATTGAGATGGGCGGCTTCGAAGCAGACGACCTCATCGCCACCTACGCGCGCCAAGCCGCTGCGAGCGGCGCCAGTGTGCGCATCGTGTCCTCGGACAAAGATCTGATGCAACTGATCGTCGAAGGCGTGGTGCAACTCTACGACCCGATGAAAAACCGCATCCTCGGTACGGATGCGGTGATGGAAAAGTTTGGCGTCGGGCCTGACAAGGTCATCGACGCGCAGGCGCTGATCGGCGACTCTACTGACAACGTTCCGGGTGCGCCGGGCATTGGCCCGAAGACCGCCGCGGAACTCCTGACCACCTTCGGCTCACTCGATGCGATCCTGGAGCGCGCCAACGAGGTCAAACAGCAGAAGCGCCGCGAGACGCTGATTAACTTCGCCGATCAAATCCGCCTCTCGCGCCAGCTGGTGACGCTAAAGGATGACGTCGACGTCGAGGAGAAGTGGGAGAGTTTCGCGTTGCGCGAGGCTGATCCCGCAATGCTGCTGCAGTTCATCGACGCGATGGAGTTCCGCACCCTGGGCCGTCGCGTGCGCGAGCATTTCGCGAAAGAGAAGGGCGTGCAGATCGTCGCGAGCTACGCGAGCGCCGCGCCGCCGCCCGCGCCAGCGCACGCCGATGACGGCTCACGCACCGGCCCTGTGCCCGAAGAAATCGAGCGGGAGTTCAAGCGCGATGCATACAAGATCGTCCGCGATCTAGCGGCGCTTGAGGATTATGTTCGTCGCGCAAAACTGGCTGGCGCGGTCGGCATCGATACGGAGGCGGATTCGTTTGACGCCGTGCGTGCGAACCTTGTTGGTTTGTCGCTCTCGATCGGCGCCAATGATGCGATCTACATTCCGCTCGCACATCGTGGTGCGCAATCGCGCGCCGGTGAATTGTTTGCCAGTGAGGCGCCGTCGCAGGAAAGCGCCGCCGATACCGGCGATCAAATTCCGCTCAGGACCGCGCTTGCGGCTCTGCAGCCGCTGCTTGAGGACACGTCGGTCACCAAGGTTGGCCTCAATATCAAGTGGGACATTGCGCTCTTAGCGAAACACAAGATCGCGCTTGCGCCGTATGACGATCCGATGCTCGCCTCATACACGCTTTATGGCGGCGCCGATGATCACGATAAGATCTCGCTGATCGAAAAGCACATCGGCCACACGCTCACGCCGTACGCCGACGTCGCTGGGAAGGGCAAAGCGCAGCAGAGCTTTGATCTCGTTCCGATCGAACGTGCAGCTGCCTATTCCGCTGAGTATGCCGACGCCGCATTGCGCCTCCACCGCAAGCTCAGCGCCGAACTCGCAAGCAACCGGCTTGTCACCGTGTATGAAACGCTGGAGCGTCCGCTACCCGCGATCCTCACGGCGATGGAGCGCGAAGGCGTCAAGATCGATCCGCAGATGCTCTCGCGGCTCTCTGGCGATTTCGCACAGCGTATGCTGCAGTACGAAGCTGAGGCTTACGGGCTGGCGAACAAGGAGTTCAATCTGGGATCGCCGAAGCAGTTGGGCGAAATTCTCTTCGATGAACTGAAACTCCCCGGCGGCAGCAAAACCAAGACCGGCGCCTGGTCCACCGACGCCAGCATCCTCGAAGATCTCGCCGAGCAGCACGATCTGCCGGCGAAAGTCCTCGAATGGCGCCAGCTCTCAAAGCTGCGCTCCACCTACACCGAAGCGCTGCAAGCGGCGGTGAATCCCGAAACGCGGCGCGTGCATACAACCTATGCGCTCGCCGCCAGCACCACGGGCCGTCTCGCATCGAACGATCCGAACTTGCAGAACATCCCGATTCGCACGGAAGAGGGCCGCCGCATCCGCGAGGCGTTCATTGCGGAGAAGGGCAACGTTCTTGTCAGTGCCGATTATTCGCAGATCGAGCTTCGCCTGCTCGCGCACGTCGCCGACATTCCGCAGCTGAAGCAGGCGTTCGCCGACGGGATCGATATTCACGCGCGCACGGCGTCGGAGATGTTTGGTGTGCCAGTGGAAGGCATGCCGAAAGAAATTCGCGCCAACGCGAAGGCGATCAATTTCGGGATCATCTACGGCATCAGCGCCTTCGGTCTAGCCCGCAATCTCGGCATCGCGCGCGAAGAGGCAGCCGCCTACATCAAGAAATACTTCGAGCGCTTCCCCGGCATCCGCGACTATATGGAAGAGACCAAGACCTTTGCGCGCGTCAATGGCTACGTGAAGACCATCTTTGGCCGCCGCATCTGGGTGAAGGGTATTCAGTCGAAGAACGCGCAGGAGCGCGCCTTCGGTGAGCGCCAGTCGATCAACGCGCCGCTGCAAGGAGCTGCTGCCGATATCATCCGCCGTGCCATGGTTCGGCTGCCGCCAGCGTTGGCGAAAGCCAAGCTCAAGTCGCGCATGCTGCTGCAAGTTCATGACGAACTGGTCTTCGAAGCGCCGAAGGCAGAATCGGAGGCGCTCTGCAAGCTGGCGAAAGACGTGATGGAAGCCGCGCCAGAGCCCGCCGCTATCCTAAGCGTGCCGCTGACGGTAGAAGCGAAGGCGGGCGCTACTTGGGGAGCTGCGCATTGAGGGCGTTTGGCTTGGCGTTTCTGTTGGCGGCGTGCGTGAGCGCGGGGGAGCCTACCGTGCTCATCGATACGCGCGCGCCTGGCGCATCAGAACTCGCTCGGGCGCGTGGCGGAGAGTTCGTCTGCGTAACCGGCACGCTTCACGTTGTTGGCGGCAACGCGCACTTCTCGTTCGTGCCTTCCCCACCGCCGGGGCTCGTCGATCTCTACAACAACAAAGTCTTCGTCCAGCCTCAAGGATCGGCCCGGCGCCGGGCGCTCCTGAACGGTGACACGCCGACCTTTTGCGGCGAGCTGAGCCACGCCGACTACCACGGCTCGTTCGATCTCCGGGCCGTCCGAGCCGAATAGTGGCGTGTGGAAGCTACGGAGGTCGTTGCCACCGCATTTTCGCCGTTTCTCGCGCCTGAGGCCTGCGCCGGCTCGTACACAAGCCCGTGAAACACCCACGCTAGCGTCTGCGGCCATTGACGGGTAAGAAAGCCCGTACCAGTTCATTACGGTAAAGTCAGGATCCGCGACCCGCCCATGCCGACCATCGCCCTTGTCGACGACGACGAGAACATCCTCGCCTCCCTGAAAGTCCTGTTTGAGGGCGAGGGCTACACCGTGCGCACTTATACGGACGGGGCCGCCGCGCTTGCCGCGCTGTCCGAGACGCCGCCGGATATCGCCATTCTCGACATCAAGATGCCGCGCATGGATGGCGTCGAGGTTTTGCGCCGTCTGCGTCAAGCTTCGAACCTGCCGGTCATCTTCCTCACGTCGAAGGACGACGAGATGGATGAGGTCGTGGGCTTCAATGTCGGCGCCGACGACTACATCAAAAAGCCATTCTCCCAGCGCCTGCTCAGCGAGCGGGTGAAGGCGCTCTTGCGCCGTACGCGCGCCGGCGTGCCGGGAGCGGAGGCAGCCTCTGACAAGAAGCCCATCGTCCGCGGCGAACTCACGCTTGATCCGAACCGCCACGCCTGTACGTGGAAGGGCGAACAAGTTCGCCTCACGGTCACCGAATTTCTTATCCTGCAAGCGCTCGCGCAGCGTCCCGGCTACGTCAAAAGCCGCGATCAGCTGATGGACGCTGCCTATGACGATCAGGTCTATGTCGACGACAGAACAATCGACAGCCACATCAAGCGGCTCCGCAAGAAGTTCCGCGACATCGACGGCGACTTCGACGCGATCGAAACCCTCTATGGCGTCGGCTACAGGTACAACGAAGCCTGACGGGACTTTCCGCGCGCTCCTGCGGTCCCGCATTGCGCGGATCATCTTCATTTGGAATTTCGTCGGTCTGGCGTTCCTGATTTTCGGGGTGCTGCTGCTGACGGAGATGCGCGCCGGTTTGACCGAGGCGCAGTTTCGCAATCTGCGCACGCAGGGCGAACTCATCACCAATCTGCTGATTGAAACCGGCACGGTCGAGGGCGACCCATACCCTTACATCAATGTCTCCAATCTGCGCCTTGTGTTGCTGCGGATATTGCCGCCGATCGCCGAGGGCGCACGCTCGAATGTGGGGCGGCCGCGCGTGCGCGTGTTCGACGAAGATGGCGTGCTCGTAGCTGATAGCGACGTCATCTACGATGAGATCCGGGAAACGCCGATCGCTGAGGATCGAACGCTTGCCCAGCGGCTGGAGCGGGCAGCGCGGCAGGTGGAGTATCTGCGCCTGACGCCGTGGCGGCCGACCACGACGCTTGAAGAGGAGCAAAATCGCGCGTTGCGTGGAGAGATTGTGTATGGCGAGCGGCTAAACGAACGCGGCGAGCGCGTGGTTTCGGTCACTGTGCCGTTCCGGCGGGTGCAGCAGGTGATTGGCACCGTGACCACCGAAAGCGCCGACGTTGAGCGCATACTGGTCGCTGAACGCGCCAGCATGATCCCGTTCATGATCGGCGCGACGATCGCGATCTTTCTCTCGTCGTTGCTTCTGGCGCTGTTTATTGCGCGTCCCTTGCGCAAACTAGCTGGCGAAGCGGATTCGCTGCGCCTGACGGGCGCGACGCGGCTTTCGCTGCCGGACGTTTCCCGGCGCAAGGATGAAATTGGCGCGCTGGCGCACTCCCTGGAAGCGATGACAGGCGCGCTAGCGGATCGTATCGACGCCAATTCGCGCTTCGCCGCTGACGTCAGCCACGAGATCAAGAATCCGCTAGCTTCCATCCAGTCTGCAGTCGCGTCTGCCCGCTCGGCGTCATCGCCGGAACAGCAAGCGCAAATGCTTTCGATTGTTGCTCAGGATGTGCAGCGACTCGATCGGCTTATCACTGACATCGCGCGCGCCAGCCGCATCGAAGCGGAGACGGCGATGCTCGACCTCCAGCGCATCGACATTGGCGCGCTCCTGTTCGAACTCACGCGCGCCTACCAAACGCCGGATGAACCGGCGTCGGTCGGTTTTGAGTTCAAGGGCGTCAAGCCCGATGGGTTGTTTGTCCTGGGGCAGGCGGGGCCGCTTGGCCAAGTGTTCCGCAACTTGATCGACAACGCGCGCTCGTTCAGCCCGCCGGGTGGCGTTGTTACCGTTTCCATCGCCAAAGATGGGCCTATCGTCCGGGCTGTTGTCGAAGACCAAGGACCGGGCATCCCGCCAGAAAATCTCGATACTATTTTCGAGCGCTTCTACACGCAGCGGCCGAAGGGCGCGGCGTTTGGCGGCAATTCCGGCCTCGGTCTTTCGATTGCCCGCCAGATTGTCACCTCGATTGGTGGCCGCATTTACGCCCAGAACAAGGACGGTTTGGGACGAGGAGAGAGCGGCGGCGCTCGCCTGATCGTAGAATTGCCGGTGACGCATTGAGCCACCCGTCGAAAACTGCAATCGCAGTGCGGCTTTCGCTTCCTCCCGCACCCGCGAAAGCCTATGTAGCAGCTCTTATCCAGGCCCTCTGGCGGGTGGCGGGAGTAGATTAGAATGATCGGCATCGTGGTTGTGTCCCACGGTCGCTTGGCGGATGAATTCGTCGCGGCCGCGGAGCATGTTCTTGGCCCGCAGGATCAGATGCGCGCCATCGCCATCGGTCCCAATGACAATATGGAAGAGCGCCGCGCCGATATCATCGATGCTGTTCGCACCGTCGATAAGGGCGACGGCGTCGTCATCTTGACCGACATGTTTGGCGGCACGCCATCGAACCTCGCGATCTCGGTGATCAACCAAGTCAAAACCGAAGTGATTGCGGGCGTGAATCTTCCGATGCTGATCAAGCTCGCCGAGGTACGCGACAAGGTCAGCCTGCCGGAAGCGGCACTTGCTGCACAGGACGCCGGACGGCGCTATATTCGAGTCGCCTCGGTGGAGCTCGCCGGCGGCGCGGCCTAATCAGGCCGGCAGACACAGGCGAGGCCATGAGCATCACGCGCACGCTGCTGATCGTGAACAAGAAGGGTCTGCACGCGCGCGCCTCGCGCAAGTTGGCTGAACTCGCGCTTGGCTACGATAACACCCGCATCAGCGTCCGGAAGGAAAGCGACGAAGCCGACGCCCGATCGCTCATGGATCTGATGATGCTCGGCGCCGGGATCGGCGACGAAGTAGAGATCGAGACGCGTGGGCCGCAAGCTGAGGAGGCGATGGCGGCGGTCGAGGCGCTGATCACGGGGAAATTCCACGAAGACGAATAGGCGCGGTGGTTGCCTCCCCTTTGCCACAATCTCTGCATCTGTCCGCTGAGCCACTAAGCGGGGAAACCATGCGTTCGATCGTCCAAGCCATCGTCACCGCCGCTGCGGTGCTCTTTTGCGTGAGCGCCACTGCGCCGCCTCGCATCGACTACACGCTGACGCCGGTCATGGAAGAGGGCGCACTTCGCGCCGTGCAGATCGATTTGCGCTTCCGCGGCGACGCCGATGGCGAGAGTGGCGTGCGCTTGCCCGATAGTTGGGGCGGCCAGGAGGAACTTTGGCGGAGCATCCAAGACTTGGAGATCGTCTCGGGCGCCTCGGCTATGCGCCAAGGCGCCTCGCCGCATCAGCGCATTCTCACCCACCGCCCGAACGCCCGAATTCATCTCCGCTATCGCGTCATCCAGGATTGGGAAGGTCTGCCGCGCGCTGAAATCGGCAACATCTATCGCGCGACAATTCAGCCAACCTATTTCCACCTCATCGGCAACGCTTTCATGGTCACTCCAGACACACCGCCACCTGAGACGCGCGTGCGCTTTGCGGTGAGGGACCTTCCGCGCGGCTGGAGCTATGCTTCGGATTTCGAACACGATGAACTGACGTTAGGCGAAGTCTGGTCAAGTGTCGTGGTCGCGGGAGACTTCCGCATCTTGACCGATCCGAACTCGAAGGTTCGCCTTGCGATCAGAGGCCAGTGGAGCTTCAGCGACCAGGACTTCCTAGATCGCGCCGCCAACATCATCTCTAGCCAGCGCGGGTTTTGGCACGATGACGCGGCGCCTTATCTTGTCACAGTGCTCTATCTTGAGGGTCCGGAAGGGTGGCTCTCCAT
This sequence comes from Hyphomonadaceae bacterium, assembly GCA_041398305.1. GTDB lineage: Bacteria > Pseudomonadota > Alphaproteobacteria > Caulobacterales > Aquidulcibacteraceae > Vitreimonas. The sequence continues at coordinate 11,930 of JAWKUZ010000012.1, read as the reverse complement.
CGGCGGCACCGGACTTGAGGATGCCTTCGCGTTCTTCGCCACGCCGAACGCCGAGCTTAATGTGATTGCGCGCACACTCGCGCACGAGAGCTTTCACACGTGGATTTCACCGCAAGTTGGCGGTCTGCCGAACGACGATCAGGCGCTGCAGTATTGGGCGTCTGAGGGCTTCACCGAGTTTTACACGGCGCGGCTCATGGTGCGCGGCGGACAGTGGACAGTTGAGCAATACGCCGCTGATCTCAACGACGCCCTGCGCGACTACGCGCGGTCGCCTGTCCGAACGGCGCCGAACGCCCAGATCCTCGCAAACTTCTGGAACGATCGTGACACGCAGCGCCAGCCCTACTTTCGCGGCCGTTTGCTGGCGATGATCTGGGACGGGCGCTTGCGCGCAAACGATCGTAGCTTTGATGAAGTGGTGCTCGATATGCGCCGTCGTGCCTCGCAAGGTGAACAATACGCGGTCGAGGTGTTCAGGCAGTCGGCCGACGGCGCAGATCTAGAGGTCGCCTCCGACATCGCATCGCACATTGATCAGGGAACGTTCATTCTGCTGCCCGAGGCGTTGCTCGCGCCGTGCGGACGCATCGTCACGCGCGACGTCCCGAACTTTCATCGCGGCTTCGACATCCAAGCGACCCAAGCGAACAACAACATCATCGCCGGTGTCGATCCCGCGCTCCCGGCCTACGCCGCTGGCATGCGCAACGGCATGACCCTGATCCGTCGCGATGGTGGCGAAATCGGCAATTCCGAGATCGAGATTACGTATGTGGTCCGCGACCGCGAAACGGAGCGATCGATCCGCTATCTGCCGACAGGGCAGGGTTCATACACGCAGCAAAGTCTGGAATTGGCGACCGATATGAGCGGCGAGCGTTTGGCTCAATGCCGGGCTGTCATCGCTGGCGGTTGAGCAGGTTTAAGTTCCGGCGGGGAACCTCGATTTCCCGCCAGCGTTAAGCCGCCATCGGAGGACATTTCATGGCGATCGAAACCATTCTCATTTGGATACTTGTAGGCGCCGTTGCGGGCTGGCTCGCTGGCCTGGTTGTGCGCGGCTTTGGCTTTGGCCTGATCGGCAACATCATTGTCGGCATTATCGGCGCATTCCTCGGCGGCTGGCTGTTCGGCGTATTGGGCGTCGCTATCGGCGTTGGCATCGTCAACACCATTTTCACGGCGTTCATCGGCGCGGTCGTTCTGTTGCTCATCGTTCGCGTCATCAAGCGGGCCTAGATGGACGAGGCGCCGGCTTGGCTAATCAATACGTTCGGTGTGATTGCCGGCTTGTGTTCGATGACCAGCTTCATTCCTCAAATCACCAAGATCGTGACGGAGCGAGATGCCTCAAGCGTCTCGCTCCGCATGTACGCGGTGACCACGGTCGGGTTCGCTTGCTGGACAACCTATGGCGCGCTTAGCGGCTCGTGGCCTGTCACCTCCGCAAACGCCGTTTGCTTAGTCCTCGTTGTTACGATTCTCATTCTGCGCTTGCGCTTCGGCGGCTCCAGCGCTTGAACAGCGGCAGGGAGAACGCGATCCATGAAGAAGCTGATGTTGTCTGTCGCCGCTCTGGCGATGCTTTCTGCGTGTGGCCAACCATCGGAGCAGGCGCAAGCGCCCGCGGTTGAGCTTTATACGATGGATTGCGGCCGTGCGACCTTCGGAGACGTTGGCATGTTTGCCGATGATGGCTCGATGAATGGTCAATCCCGCGAGTTTGCCGTGCCGTGCTACCTCATTCGCCATCCGAACGGCGATCTCATCTGGGACACAGGATTTCCGGATGCGATCGCGGCGATGCCTGATGGCCGCATGGAACTCCCGGCAATGGGCGCTGCTGTTGTGATGCGCGCCAGCCTTGAGTCTCAACTTGCTCAACTCAATCTCACGCCTGCAGATATCGAGTTTGTCTCGTTCTCTCACCAGCACGGCGATCATACCGGCAACGGCAATCTCTTCGCTCAGTCGACGTGGATCGTCGATGCCGACGAGCGCAACTACATGTTCAGCGACGAAGCTCGAACCGGACAGGCGTTTGCCGGCTACTCGCAATTAGAGAACGCGCAAACGCAGCTCATTGAGGGCGACGCGCAGTATGACGTCTTCGGCGATGGGTCCGTCACCATCATTCAAGCGCCCGGCCACACGCCTGGGCACACCATGCTTCTCGTGCGCTTGCCGAACGCGGGTCCGGTTCTGCTGACGGGCGATATGTTTCACCTGGCTGAGAGCCGTGAGCGCCACTTGGTGCCGAGCTTCAATACGGATCGCGCTCAAACGGTTGCGTCTCAGGAACTCGTGGAGCGTATCGCCACCGAAACCGGAGCGCGCGTGATCCGCCAACACGTGGCCGAAGACTTCGATTCGATGCCGACATTCCCCGCCGCGTTGAACTGACCGCACACGCGGCGCCTGACGCGCGAATATCTCGCGGATGCAGCAAAGGATATGCACGCCTAAAGCGCGCAAGGCCTATGAAATGCGTGCGTTGCAGTGATCGTAGGAGCATCTTCAAACGCAGCTCGGCGAGGGAGGCTGCCCTATGATTACGCCTGAAAACCAAGCGGCCATTTCGAATTGGCTGCGCACCGACGCGCTCAACATTTTGTGGGCGCTTGCCATTGTCGTCATCGCGCACTTCGCGGCCAAGGCCGTAAAATGGGCGATTGCCAAGGGCATCGATCGCATTCCGTTCTTTGCCCGCCGCGATGGCGCCGGCGCTGCCGGCGTGAAGCCGACAGTCGATGTTGGCGAGCGCATCGGCGAAGTCGGCTACTGGCTAGTTTGGCTCTTGGGCCTCATTGCCGCGCTCAACGTGCTCGGTCTCACGTCAGTCGTCGCGCCGCTCAACGGCATGGTGACGGAGTTCCTGCGCTACTTGCCGTCGGTCGTCGGCGCTGCGCTGATCTTCTTTATTGGCTTTGTGCTCGCCACTGTCGTCCGCCGCATGGTGGAGGCGACCGTGGAAGCAGTCGAACTCGATCGCCGCTTGATCGACGTGGGGCTCACGCACACGCCGAAGGGCCCGGGTCTAGCCCGTTTGCTCGGCCTTCTAGCCTTCACGTTGATTATCATCCCGGTGTCGATCGCCGCACTTCAGGCGCTCAACATCACCGCCATCTCCGATCCGGCGACGGCGATGCTCAACGGCATCCTGATCACCATCCCACGCGTCATCGGCGCGGCGCTGATTATCTTCATTGCCTATCTCATCGGCCGTTGGGTGATGACGTTGATCGAAGAGGGTCTGAAGTCGATCGGCTTCGACGACATCATTGCCGGGATTGCCAACGCTGAACCCGTTCGCGTTGGCCGCGAGAAAATGGATCTGACGCCGGGCGTCGACACGGTGAACATGTCCAAGTTCCCGCCGTCGCGAATGATCGGCCTTGCCGTGCTCATCGGCATCGTTCTCTTCGCCGCTGTCGAAGCGGCGCGCTTGCTCGAGTTCGCGGCCATGGCGGCGATGCTCACGCAGGTGCTGAGCCTTGCGAGCAGTGTGCTCTTCGGCGCCATCATTATCGCGCTGGGTATTCTGCTGGCGAACATCCTTGCGGCCGCGTCGCGCCGCGAAGGCAAACCGTCGTCCGAGATTATATCGACCATGGTGCGCTGGGGCGTCATCGCGCTGGCGACGGCGGTTGGCTTGTCCTTCATGGGTCTCGCCAACAACATCATCGCGCTCGCCTTCGGCCTGATCTTGGGTTCGGTAGCGGTTGCGGTGGCGATTGCCTTCGGCATCGGCGGCCGCGACGCGGCCAAGCGCATGCTCGATCGCTGGTCCGGCGGTTCATAAGCTAGCGCCCAGAACTAAGCGACGGGCCGCTGACTAACGTCGGCGGCCCGTCTTGTTTTTGCCGCGCGCCGCTGCTCCAACCCTGCCTGAAACGGGGAGAGAAGCATGCGCGCCGCCATCACCGCACTGATTTGCCTGCTGAGCGCAGCGCCCGCTCTTGCGCAGGGACGCGCAGTAACGCCGGAAGTGATCGAAACTGTCACCATCCACCGCATCTTCAACGAGTACTTCTCGTGCGGCGAACACTATAACGGCGAGCTTGAGTATCTGGGCGATGCGCTAGGCACGGATTGTGTGATTCAGGCCGGCCTACAGGACGGCGTCGAAGGCGGCTTCGTGACTGCGTTTCGCAATGACGGTGCGCGCAACGAAGATTGGTACGGCTGGAACGCGGAAGTGCTGGCGCCGTTCGACGGCACGGTCGTCGCCGTCAATGTGAACTCGGTCGTCAATCAGCCCGGCCATCTTGGCCGCCCGCCCGCCAGCATCATTCTGTTCGAGCGAGCCGACGGCATGCGTGTGCTATATGCGCACGTGCAGGATTTGCAGGTCGCGCGTGGAGATCGGGTGCTCGCTGGCCAAGTCGTCGCCCGGGTCGGCAACAACGGCTACGGCCGAAACCCGCACATCCACATCGGCGCCTGGAAGGGCGAAACCCCTTACCAAATCCGCTGGGATCTGCGTTCCAACGCACAACCTGCGGAATAGTCCGCCATTTTCCGCAAGGCAGCCGCCAGCGCGGCGCAATTGCCTCGCGAGACGGCCTTTGCTACATCCCGCCCGCCTCCCGAGGAGCGTTGCGACGGCACTGCGTGCCGCCAGGCTCGGGCCGGGCTTTCCATTTGGAAAAACGACGCTCGCGAACTCGAAGGAGGGCGCGCGATGAGCGCTAAAGATTACGTCGTCCGTGACATCAACCTCGCTGCTTTTGGCCGCAAGGAAATCGAAATCGCCGAAACCGAAATGCCGGGCCTGATGGCCGTGCGCGCCGAGTACGGCTCGAAGCAGCCGCTGAAAGGCGCGAAGATCGCCGGCTCGCTGCACATGACCATCCAAACCGCCGTGCTGATCGAGACGCTGCAGGCGCTCGGCGCCGAAGTGCGTTGGGCCTCGTGCAACATCTTCTCGACGCAAGACCACGCCGCTGCCGCGATCGCCGCGAAAGGCACGCCGGTCTTCGCCACCAAGGGCGAAACGCTGCTTTGAGTACTGGGACTACGCCCACCGCATCTTCGAATGGTCGGACGGCGGTTACCCCAACATGATCCTCGACGACGGCGGCGATGCGACTTTGCTCTGCGTGCTCGGCCCGAAGGCCGAGAAGGACGCCTCGATCCTCGACAAGCCGTCGAACGAAGAAGAAGAGGCGCTCTTCGCCACCATGAAGCGCTATCTGAAGGAGAAGCCGGGCTTCTATTCGGCCATCCGCGATGCAGTGAAGGGTGTTTCGGAAGAAACCACGACAGGCGTGCACCGCCTCTATGAAATGGCAAAGAAGGGCGATCTCCCGTTCCCGGCCATAAACGTCAACGATAGCGTCACCAAGTCGAAGTTCGACAACCTTTATGGCTGCCGGGAATCGCTGGTCGACGCGATCCGCCGCGGCACCGACGTCATGCTCGGGCAAGGTTGCGGTCGTCGCCGGCTACGGTGATGTGGGCAAAGGCTCGGCCGCCTCGCTCCGTCAAGGCGGCGCGCGCGTGATGGTCACCGAAGTTGATCCGATCTGCGCGCTGCAAGCGGCGATGGAAGGCTATCAGGTCGTCACCATGGAAGACGCCGCGCCGCACGCGGACATCTTCGTCACAGCCACCGGCAACAAGGACGTCCTCACCGTCGACCATACATGCGCGCGATGAAGAACAACGCCATCGTCGCCAACATCGGCCACTTCGACAGCGAAATTCAGATCGCTGGCCTGAAGAACTGGCGGGACGAGATCAAGCCGCAAGTCCACCACGTGGAATTCCCGGACGGCAAGAAAGATCATCGTTCTGTCGGAAGGTCGTCTCGTGAACCTCGGCAACGCCACCGGCCACCCGAGCTTCGTGATGTCGGCCTCATTCACCAACCAGACGCTGGCGCAGATTGAACTCTGGACCAATGGCGGCGCTTACAAGAACGAGGTCTATACGCTGCCGAAGCATCTCGATGAAAAGGTCGCGACGCTTCACCTCGAAAAGCTTGGCGCGAAGCTCACGAAGATGAGCAAGGAGCAAGCTGACTATATCGGCGTGCCGCAAGCCGGTCCGTTTAAGCCGGATCACTACCGCTACTAAGCCCACTTGCCAGGTGGCATGAAACGGCGTCTCCTCGCCCTGCGAGGGTGGGGAGACAGCCTTATGCGTAGCTTGAACATTTGGGTCGCGGTCGCGGCATTTCTTGGCATGGCGATCCTGCCCGCCAACGCTCAGCAGTACAGCGCGCTCTCGGGGCCGCTGCTGGAACAGCTCCGCAATCTGGTTACCTACCGCGAGGCGGCGGCGCCGCGGAACGAAGGCAAAGATCTGCTTAGCGCAGAGCTTTCAACGTTGCGCACCGGCCAACAGCGCACCAGCCATCTCATCGCGAATTGGGGCGATGGCCTGATCACGGTCATCGGCTTCTGCGAAGCCGCATGTGGCGATCTCGATCTCGTTGTCACTGATGCGGACACGGGCCAGGAGATTGTCAGCGATGTTGCAACCGACAGCACGCCATCGGTTACGTTCCGCCCCGACGCAGCGCGCGACTACAATATCGTCGCGCGCATGTATAATTGCTCCACGCCCGATGGCTGCTACTTCGTGACGGCCTCGTTCTTCCGCATCGAGTAGCGTTTCCTAGCTGGCCGTGCGGCATTCCACTGAACGTTGCGTGAAGCACGGCGCTGGACCGTTGCACCTGCGCCTTAGTGCGTGCATCTAGGCGCAGGGAAGCCAGATGCTCATCCGCGCCACCAAAACGCTGTCCACATGGACAATGCGAGCGCTGTTTTACGCAGCGCTCTTTGCCGTGGTCGTTCTGTCGCATTTGGCCATCACGACGCTCTTGCTTGCCCAAGGTTGGGGTGGCGGCGTCGCCATGCTTATTGCCGGCGCCATCGTGCTGGTGTTCGTGATCGTCGTCTTCAGCGCGGGCGAATGGCTGCGCGACCGGCTGCGCGAGCGCCGTGAGATGCAACGCGTCATCGCCCGCCTGCCCAGCGGGCCGTGTTGCGTCGTGTGGAATGCACCGGCGGAAAAGTCCGTGCGCCAACTTATTGAGGCCGAGGAGGACGATCACTCCGACATGCCGTGGGATGTGGTCGGTTCGCTACGTGCTCGATATCCAAAGCTGGCGCGGCGGCTCGGCATCGAAGGCATCGCCATCGCCGAGTTCGAAGTCGGCGCCAACGGCCGCGCCAAGAACATCAACTGCGTCGACGCATGGCCGTCCGACGTTTTTTACGAGTCCGCCCGCGAGGCGCTGCTCCATGCCAAGTTCAAGCCCAAGGACGTCCACATCCGTTTCGGCGCGAGCTACAAGATGCCGTTCGTCTTCCGCATCTCCGGTGCGTCCAAGGCGAGGGACGCTGGCCGCCGCGCTCGAACGCTGCGTCCAACCCTCGCGGCTGCGCAACAAGCGGTAGAAAACCTGCGTCAGCAGGGCGGATAGCTTCGTTAACCAATTGATATTTCTTAACTTAACTCGCCGCTAACCCTTTTAGCATTTTGTTAACCGGCCCGGACAGGCGCGCGGGTGCAAACGCGCGCGCAAACCGGGAAACTAGCCCTTGGGGCTCGGCGATTCGTTTCGCCGAAAAGATGGAATTTAGGGGTCGGCATTGGACGGAAGCTTGCTCATGGTGGCTGGCTCGGCCGCGATCGCACTTGCGGCGCTGCTCTGGGCCATTCGCGTCACCGAAGGCGCGCGCGGCGGCGTTGAAGCGTGGAAGAAACGCGCGCGCGAACTCGAAGACACTGTCGCTTGGGCGGACGCCGTGTTCGGCGCGCACCCCGGCGTCGTGTTGATTTGGGAAGACACGCTGGCCGACAGCGAGACCGATTGGGGTAAGCCGCGCATCTACGGCAGCCCGCTCGCGCTTGCCTCGCTGTTGCGTTTCTCGGGCGCGGCGCACGCGGCCGAACCTGCGATCCGCATTCTGCAAGGCCTCTCGGGCTTCGACGCGCGCGGCGCCACCGGCGTGATGACGCGTCTTGCGCCGGCTCTGCAACGTCTGCGTCGCGAAGGCGCTCCGTTCTCGCTCACAATTGCGACGCCGGACGGCGTCTATGTCGAAGTCGATGGCCGCACCGCGGGGGCGCGGGCTGTTGTTTGGATTCTCGACGCTAGTGTGCGTGGCGTGGAAGAGGGTGGCGCCGGCGGCCGCATCGAAGGCGCGACCGAAGTCATCGCGCGCGATCCTGCCGCGTTCCTCGAAATGTGGAACGAAGCGCCGTTCATGGCGTGGCGCGTTGACGGTGCGCTGAAACTGCAATGGGCGAACCCGAACTATCTCACGGCGCTTGAAGCCAAATCGCTGACCCAAGCCATCGAGCGCAATCTTCAACTCGATCAAGGCGCGACCGATCTCGCACGCAAAGCCATCGAGACCGGCGAGTCCGTCGAAGAAACGCGTTCGGCCGTCGTTGGCACGCAGCTGCGGACGCTTCGCCTTCGCGTTAGCCCGGTTGCGGGCGGCGCGGCCGGTCTCGCCATCGACGTCACCGACAGCGAAGCCGCCAGTGACACGCTGGCGCGCCAGCAGCGCGCGCATGATGAAACGCTGAACCACCTTGCCGAGGGCATCGCGGTGTTCGATCAGGGCAAGCGCCTTGTGTTCCACAACCGTGCCTTCGAACAGATGTGGGGCCTCGATCCGGCGTTCTTGCAAGATCGCCCCTCGCACGCGGCGTGGCTCGATTACCTGAAAGAGAAGCGCAAGCTTCCAGCGCACGCGAACTACGCTGAATGGCGCGCGCGCGAACTGGCGCTCTACCAGGAGCACGAAAGCCTGCCGGAAGACTTCTGGGTGCTGCCCGATAGTCGCATGCTGCGCATCGCGCGCCAGCCGCACCCAGGCGGCGGCATGCTGCTGATCTTCTCCGACATCACCAACGAAGTCGCGTTGAAGAGCTCCTACGACGCGCTGCTGCAAACGCAGAAGGCTGCGCTCGACAAGCTGCACGAGGCGGTTGTCGTGTTCGGCCTCGATGGCCGCCTGAAACTGCACAACGCTGCCTTCGGTGCGATGTGGAAACTTGAGGCGGGCACACTGCAGGATGAGATGGCGTTCGACGCGGTGATCGCCGCCTGCGAGCACCTGTTCCATGATCGCGCGACGTGGGCGCAAGTGCGCGCCCGCATCACCGATCCGTCGCCGGAGGCGCGCACCGAGTTCCGCGGTGAGATGCGCCGGAGCGATGAGAGCGTGCTGAAGTTCCTGACCCGTCCGCTGCCGGACGGCGCAACGCTCGTGGCGTTCCAGGACATCACGGCCGATCGCCGTGTTGAAGACGCGCTGCGCGAGCGCGCCGAAGCGTTCGAACAGGCAGATAAGCTCAAAGGCCAGTTCGTCGAGAACGTCTCCTACCAGCTCCGCAACCCGCTGCAGGCGATCTACGGCAACGCCGAACTGCTTTCGCACAAAGTGTTCGGTCCGCTCAACGATCGCCAGATCGAGCAGGTAGGTTCGATCATCGAAGCCTCGGGCTCGCTTTCGAAGCTCATCGACAACATCCTTGATGTCGCCATGGTCGAAGCGGGCAACGTCCAACTCGATATGGCGCCGATGGACATCTACGAGACCATCAGCGAGTCCGTGCAGATGGCCGCTTCGAAGGCGCGCGACACCGAAGTGCCGATCAAGATCAAGTGCGATCCGAAGATCGGAGAGATCAACGCAGATCCGAAGCGCATCACGCAAGTGATCGTGAACCTGCTCTCCAACGCGCTTCGCCACACTGAGCGCGGCGACACGATCACGGTTTCGGCTGAGCGGCTTGACGGCGTTGTGCGCCTCACGGTGGCTGACACCGGCAAGGGCATGGCGTTCGAACAGCAAGCGCGTGCGTTCGATAGCTTCGAGTCCGGCGATCGCCGTGGCGCGGGCTTGGGTCTCGCGCTGGTGCGTTCGTTCGTGGAGATGCACGGCGGCTGGGTTGCGCTTTCTAGCGAGCCGGGCCGCGGCGTTACGGTGACGTGTCACTTGCCGGCGCATGCGCCGCTCGCTGGCCCGCCGCCATCACCACCATGGCCGGAAGCGGCGTAATGCATGAACCGGGATGAGCTTGTGCTCTCCCGGTTCATGCGAAGCCTCTATTGCGGCGTTGGCGCCACCGGCAAGGCGTAGTCCACGGATGCGCCTGGCCCGAGTGGTAGATCGAGGAAGACCCACCCGAAAGTGAGAGCGAGGCCCAAGATCAGCAGCCAGAACGAGTATGGCAGCATGGCCGCGGTCAAACTTCCCAGGCCGAAATCGGTGCGCCAGCGCTGGCAGAACGTCAGCACTAGCGGGAAGTACACCATGAGCGGTGTGATGATGTTGGTGACGCTGTCGCCGACGCGATAAGAGGCCGTGGTCATCTCTGGGCTCACATTGAGCAACATCAGCATCGGCACGACCACCGGCGCCAGCAGCGCCCACTTGGCGCTTGCCGAGCCGATGAAGAGGTTGATGCCGGCGGCGAAGACCACGATCAGAACCAGGAGCGCCGGAAGCGGAAGCCCGGACTCTCGGATCGCATCGGCGCCTTGCACCGCGAAGATGAGGCCCAGGTTCGACCAGTTGAACATCGCCACGAAGTGCGCGGCGGCGAACGCGAGCACGAGATAGTAGGCGAGATCACCCATAGCCGCCGCCATCATCTGGACGACATCGCGGTGATTTTTGATCTTGCCGGCGGCCGCGCCATAGGCCCAGCCCGCGGCGAGAAATAGAAGAAAGAAGCCAGCCACCAGCGACTGATAGAGTGGCGTAAGGCGGGCTTCAGGGATTGGCGCTTCTTCGTTGATGAGCGGCGTGCCCGGCATGAACACGAAGACCACCCAAAGGCCAATGACGAACAGCGATGCAAGGCCGGCGGCACCGAGGCCCTTCTTTTCTTCAGGCGTCAGTGGCGCGTCGGCGTCGCCAAGATTGGCCATGGCTTCGCCATTGGGCGGCGAGTATTTCTTGAGCCGTGGTTCAACAATGGCGTCGGTGACGAACCAGATCACCGGCAAGAACACCACCAGCATCGCAGCGATGAAGTACCAATTGCCCGCAATGTTCGCGACCCAGCCCGGATGAAGGCCGGACGCATCTACGGCCGCTTGCGTGATGCCGAAGAGGAGGGCGTCGAGTTGGCCGGGCAACAGGTTTGCGGAGAAGCCGCCCGACACGCCAGCGAAGGCAGCCGTGATGCCGGCGACCGGATGGCGCCCCGCGGCCGCGTAGAGCACAGCGGCCAGCGGTACGAGCACGACATAGGCGGCGTCGGCGGCGAGGTTGCCTATCATAGCGACGAACGCCACCGCCGGCGTCAGCAGAAACTTGGGCGCTCCGCGCACGCCTTCGCGCATGGCGCTGGCAAAGAGGCCGGAGCGTTCGGCGACGCCCGCGCCGAGCATTACAACAAGTACGTAGCCGAGCGGATGGAAGTGCGTGAAGGTTTGCGGCATCTCCACCCAGAGCCGCTGGATGTTTTCGGCGGAGAGCAGGCTGACAGCGCTTATGACGACGCGGTTTCCGGCTTCGTCGACTTGCGTGGGGTGTATTGCTGAATAGCCCATCAGCGCCGCGCCGGCGCTGAAAGCGATCAAGATTCCGATCAGCCAGAAGAAGATGAAGACTGGATCGGGCAATTTGTTGCCCGCCCGTTCGACAAAACCAAGAAAGCCCCGCGGCTTCTGCGCTTCTTCAGCCATTCTGATCTCCACCCATCGCGGGAACTCCGCAGATTTTCTGCCCAGAGATTAGCCGTATGGCCGCAAGAAACGGAAGCGCAACTTGACTCCGTCGTGCGGCGCTCACCGGTTTCGCGGCCTCGCCCATGGGTGGAAGCGGAAAAGATTCGCGCCGGGACGAGCCTCGCTCTCCCGTTTCATCTAGCGCTTCCCAGAGTGGGAGAGCGGGGCGCGTGGTCGGCGCCAAGGGTAGTTCTTTTCCAGTCTTGCGACTGGC
>JAWKUZ010000011.1:0-142794 GCA_041398305.1 Hyphomonadaceae bacterium | reverse complement strand
CGAACACGACCGAAGCCGGCGCCCAAAGCTGCATCGCGACCACCATTGGTGCGATGTCGGTAGCCAGCTTCAACCCGGTGTACTGAATGCCGAAGTGCAGCGGCCCAACGAAGATCAACATTAGTGCGAACGGCTGCCACATTGAGCGCGGCGGAACGCGGATGAACCAGATCAGCACCAACAACACGAAAAGGAAGCGCAAAGCCACGGTCATCATCGCCGGCAACGCGTCGACGGCAATCTTGGCCAGGATGTTGTTGACGCCCCAGATAAACGCGATCGAAAGCAGCTGGATCAGGTCCAGCGGAGCAAAGGCGCGCGAGGGGGTGGTCACGATGCGGGCTTCTACGCGGATTCCGGCCGCTCGCGACAGGCGTCATCCGCGTCATGAGATACGTTTGCCGCTAGATCGCTGGGTGCGAGGTCCTTGCTCCCAGTGCCAACCATACGCCCGCCCGCCGACACACTCCTCACACCGACGTGATGACCCCCGCCCCAGCAAATCGTCGGATGCACAGAACTAAACGACGAGTGTAACTTGCCTTACACATCGACTTGGCGCGTGATCCGGGCCGAACCTTCGGCAGGATTACATGCAAGCGGCGCCGTCTTTGGGAAGCTGGGCGGACTTCGTTCAGGATCCTGCCTGGATTCCACATTTCTACGACCCACGGCGCGATACGCTCACGTTTGCGCGCGTCCCGCGGGAGAAGCAGCGGACGATAACATTCCTCGACCCTCGTTTTGTAAGCCGCGACGCCGAAACCTCACCCGCACCAATCTCTGAACTCCCGCTAGATCTCATCCAAGACGCACGCGGTCCGCTCCACTTCGTCTTCCACACGGGTTTTTGCTGTTCGACGCTTCTGGCGCGCGCCCTCGACATCCCCGGCGTCGCGATGGGCCTGAAGGAGCCGGCGGTGCTGGCCTCCTTTGCCGAGTATTGGTCGAGTAGCCGCCGCACAGCTGGTGCGCTTGAGGCTCTAACAGTCACTCTCGATCTGCTTTCGCGGCCGCTTTCGCCCGGCGAAGCACAAGTCGTGAAGCCGAGCACGGTTGCCAATCACATCATTCCGCAATTGTTGCACGCGCGCCCGGACGCGAAGGCCATCGTTCTCTTCTCAGGTCTCGACACGTTTCTGCGCGCCATCGCCCGGCGCGGGTTTGAAGGCCGCATCTTTGCACGTGAGCTCTTCTTCCAGTTCGCGCCGGTGATCCCATTGGATGCTGGAGCGAAGGCTGATCAGGTCGTGCTGCACGCTGACCTTCAAATCGCTGCACAAGCGTGGCTAATGCAGGCCGCATTCATGGACTCGATTGCCAAACGCTTCGGCCGCCGCGTTCGCGTGCTCAATAGCGAGACGTTTCTCGCCGATCCTGCTACAACACTGAGCCGCGTCGGCGACTTCTTCGGCCTGGCGATCCCGCCGAAGCTTGCGTCCGAAATCGCCAACAGCGCCGTCTTTCACGAACACGCTAAGGAACTAGGCCGTCCCTTCGACGCCGAGTCCCGTCGCGCGCAATATGAAGAAGCGGGCGTCGAACACCGTCTTGAGATCGCCATGGCGCGGGACTGGGCGCGCAACCTAGCACTCCGCTGCAGCGCTCCGCTGACGCTTGAGGAAACTCTGGGCGCCTAAGCCGGCTTCAAGCCACAAACATCAGCTACAATTTTATACGCCCGGACGCGCGCGGCGTGATCGAAGATGTGCGAGGCGAGGATTAGTTCGTCGGCGCCGGTGCGGGCGATGAACGCGTCGATGCTGCGCTTCACCGTCTCCGGCGATCCGATCGCAGAGCATTGCAGAACTTGTTCAAGCTGCGCCCGTTCCATGTCGTTGAGGCTTGCTTCAAACGCCGGACTTGGCGGCTGCAAGCGGCGCGGCTCACCGCGGCGCAAGCTCGCGAAGGCTTGCATGAGTGAAGTCGAGAGCATCCGGCCTTCTTCATCGCTGGGCGCCGCGAAAATATTGAAACCAAGCATGACGTACGGCTTCTGCAGCTGCTCCGATGGCCGAAAGGTCGAGCGATAAATTTCCACGGCGCTCATCATTTGCGCCGGCGCAAAGTGCGAGGCGAAAGCGAATGGCAAGCCGAGTGCTGCCGCAAGCTGGGCGCCGAACGTGGACGAGCCCAACATCCAAAGCGGCGTGTTCGAACCCTCGCCCGGCACGACACGAAGCCGCTGCCCTGGCTCGCTCGGCCCAAGCATCGCCTGCAGCTCAAGCACATCTTGCGGAAAGCGGTCTTCGCCACCGATCAACGTGCGGCGCAGCGCGCGCGCCGTGAGCCCATCGCCGCCAGGCGCTCGGCCAAGCCCCAAATCAATACGGCCGGGAAACAGCGCTTCGAGCGTCCCGAACTGCTCCGCGATGATGATCGGCGCGTGGTTTGGCAACATGATCCCGCCGGCGCCGACACGAATGCGTTTCGTCGCGTGCGCCACGTTCATGATCGTCAGCGCAGTCGCCGCGCTCGCGATTCCGGGCATCGCGTGGTGCTCGGCGAGCCAGAATCGATTGTAGCCAAGCCGTTCAGCGTGCTGCGCGAGGTCTCGGCTGTTGGCCAGGGCCTGCGCCACGCTGCCGCCTTCAACGATGGGCGCAAGATCAAGAACGGAAAGCGGGATCATCGAAACGATATGGGCGCCCCTCGCGGAGCGCCCAACCCGTCACGTACCGATGTTCTGGCTCAGAACGGGATCTCGTCGTCGAGATCCTGATTGAAGCTTTCGCGCGGGCCGTCACTGACGCGCTTCTTGCCGCTCGATGAGCCAAAGCTGTCACCGCCGTCATCGTACGAACGGCCGCCGCCGTCGCCTTTGCCGCCAAGCATGGTGAGTTCGCCGCGGAAGCGCTGCAGCACGACTTCCGTCGTGTACTTCTCGACACCGTTCTGCTCGTACTTGCGCGTCTGAAGCTGGCCTTCGATGTAAACCGTCGAGCCCTTCTTCAGGTATTGCTCGGCCACCTTCGCGATGTTCTCGTTGAAGATCACGACGCGGTGCCACTCGGTCTTTTCACGACGCTCGCCGCTTTGCTTGTCGCGCCAGTTTTCCGAGGTCGCGACCGAGAGGTTCACAACCGTATCGCCGTTGTTCAGCTTCCGGATTTCCGGGTCCTTGCCCAGGTTGCCGATCAAAATCACTTTGTTGACGCTGCCAGCCATCGCCGACCTCCTGTTTCCTTCGCACTACTCGATGGTGAGGCATCCGCCGGCTCGGGCCCGGACAAATGTTCTCTCTATGTTCTATACGCCGACTCGCCCAATTGGTAAAGGGTCATTAACCAGTCGAACTAACGAGGCGAAGCCGCCGGAGCCGAAACGACCGAAGGCGCACAGGGGCGGACATCACATGAGATCAAACCATCGTTCCATCTTTGTTCTTGATGTCCAGCCGACTCCGGCTACTAAATATGGTGTCCGCTGGGGCTCCTGGCGGTCCCCGAGAAAGACTTGATGACCACCAGAGCACCCGCCCTGTTCGTCGGCCATGGTTCGCCGATGAACGCGATCGAAGACACGCCCTCCGCGCGCGGCTGGGCGGAGGTCGCGCAGCGCTTTCCAAAGCCGCGCGCCATCGTCTGCGTGTCGGCGCATTGGGTCACGGACGGCGTGCGCATCACATCAAATGAGCGGCCGCGCACAATTCACGACTTTGGCCGAAGCTTCCCGCAGGCTTTGTTCGACGTTCAATATCCCGCCGAAGGCGATCCGATCCTGGCGCGCGAGATCACCAAGCGCCTGAAACCGTTTGGCGCTGAACTCGATGACACCTGGGGCCTCGATCACGGCACGTGGTCGGTGGTCAAACACATGTATCCGGCCGCCGACGTGCCGATCGTGCAAGTCAGCCTCGATGCGCGCAGGCCACCGCAAGAGCACTACGCGATCGGCCAAGCGCTCGCTTCGCTACGCGATGAAGGCGTGCTGCTGATCGCATCGGGCGATATCGTCCATAATCTGCAGAGCTTCTTTCGCAACCAGGGTCAAGCAACGCCCTGGGACAAGGAATTTGACGACTACATTCTCGACGCCGTCCAACGCGGCGACACTGCGGCTGTGTTGAACTACGCCACGCACCCGGCCATTCCCAACGCCAACGCAGATTGGGAACACTTCTTCCCGCTGTTCTATACACTCGCGGCACAAGGCGATGACGAACAACCCTTTGTCTTCAACCGTCACTTCTTTCCGGGCATCTCCATGACGTCAATCGCTTTCGGTTTGCCGCAATGAAGGACGGTCTCACCCACATCCGCATCCGCGGCGCACGCGAACACAACCTCAAGGCTGTGAACGCCGACATTCCGCGAAACGAATTGGTCGTCATCACCGGCCTCAGCGGCAGCGGCAAATCCTCGCTCGCGTTCGACACGATCTATGCCGAAGGCCAGCGCCGCTACGTGGAATCGCTCTCGGCCTATGCGCGCCAATTTCTCGAATTGATGCAGAAGCCCGATGTAGATTCCATCGAAGGCCTCTCGCCGGCAATCTCGATCGAGCAGAAGACAACATCACGCAATCCGCGCTCGACTGTCGGCACCGTCACGGAAATTTACGATTACATGCGCCTCCTCTGGGCGCGCGTCGGCATTCCGTATTCGCCCGCCACCGGCGAACCCATCGCGGCGATGCAAGTCAGCGAAATGGTCGATCGGATCATGGCGCTGAAGGAAGGCACCCGTTTGTATTTGCTTGCGCCGGTCGTGCGCGACCGCAAGGGCGAGTACAAAAAGGAAATGGCTGAGTACCTGAAGAAGGGCTACCAGCGCGCCAAGATCGATGGCGAGTTCTACGAACTCAGCGAACCGCCAACACTCGACAAGAAATTCAAGCACGACATCGACATTGTCGTTGACCGCATCGCCGTGAAGGCCGGCATTGAAACGCGCCTCGCGGACTCTCTCGAACAAGCCCTGAAGCTTGCCGAGGGCGTGGCGTTCGCGGAGTTCGCCGATGGAGCGGCGACTGGCGGCGGCAAGGCGACGCTGAAGAACAAGGCCGCCGGCCCTGAGCGGCTGATCTTCTCGCAGAAGTTTGCGTGCCCGGTTTCAGGCTTCACCATCCCCGAAATCGAACCGCGTCTATTCTCGTTCAACAACCCGGCCGGCGCGTGCCCCGCGTGCGATGGCCTCGGCGTACAGCTCAAGTTCGACGCCGAACGCGTCGTTCCCGATCACGACAAGACGTTGAAGGAAGGCGCCGTTGCGCCCTGGGCCAAAGGTCCGTCGCCGCTTTACGCACAAACGCTCGAAGCGCTTGCCAAGCACTTCAAAGCCAAGATCACCGCACCCTGGAAAGACCTCCCGAAGGAGCTCAAGAACGCGATCCTCAACGGCACCAAAGAGCCGATCAAATTCGTTTATGACGATGGCGTTCGCCGCTACGAAACCACAAAGAACTTCGAGGGCGTGCTGCCAAACCTGGAGCGGCGTTGGAAAGAGACAGATTCCACCTGGGTGCGCGAGGACCTCGAGCGCTTCCAATCAGAAGCGCCGTGCCCGACGTGCGAAGGCAAGCGGCTGAAACCGGAAGCACTCGCTGTGAAGGTCGCAATGACCGACATCGCAACCGCCTCGACCATGTCGATCCGCAACGCGCGCGATTGGTTTGCGGCGTTGAACGACAAGCTCACGCCGAAACAAAAGGAAATCGCCGTTCGCATCTTGAAGGAGATCAACGACCGTCTGCGCTTCCTCGTTGATGTCGGCCTGGATTATCTCTCGCTCGGACGCTCCTCCGGCACCCTCAGTGGCGGCGAAAGCCAGCGCATCCGGCTTGCAAGCCAAATCGGTTCAGGCCTGACGGGCGTTCTCTATGTGCTCGATGAGCCAAGCATCGGATTGCACCAGCGCGACAACACCCGTCTGCTCGAAACACTCATTCGCCTGCGGGACCTCGGCAACTCAGTCCTCGTGGTTGAGCACGACGAGGAAGCCATCCTCACCGCCGATCACGTCATCGACATGGGCCCCGCCGCTGGCATCCATGGCGGCCAGATCATCGCCGAGGGCACGCCTGCACAGATTCAGAAGAACAAAGATTCGATAACCGGCGCCTACCTGACCGGCCGCCGCGAAATCACGATTCCCGACAAGCGCCGGCGCGTTACGAAGCGCGCCATCGGCATTCGCAACGCGCGCGGCAACAATTTGCAGAACGTCAACGCCGACATCCCACTTGGCACATTCACGTGCGTCACCGGCGTCAGCGGCGGTGGCAAATCAACTCTCGTTATCGAAACACTTTACAAAGCTGTCGCGAGACAATGGCACGGTGCGGGCGACGTCCCAGCTGAGCACGACAAGATCGAAGGCCTCGAGCATATCGATAAGATCATCGACATCGACCAGTCGCCCATTGGCCGGACGCCACGCTCAAACCCCGCCACCTATACCGGCGCCTTCACGCCGATCCGTGATTGGTATGCGGGCCTGCCGGAGTCCAAAGCCCGCGGTTACGGCCCCGGCCGCTTCTCGTTCAACGTCAAGGGCGGGCGTTGCGAAGCATGTCAGGGCGACGGCGTCATTAAGATCGAAATGCACTTCCTGCCGGACGTCTACGTCACTTGTGATACCTGCAAGGGCAAACGTTACAATCGCGAGACGCTGGAGATCCTCTACAAGGGCAAGTCGATCTCCGACGTGCTGGACATGACAGTTGAGGAAGGCGCGAATCTCTTCAGCGCCGTGCCGAGCATTCGCGACAAACTCGAAACGCTAAAGCGCGTCGGCCTCGGCTACGTTCACATCGGCCAACAAGCGACAACGCTCTCCGGCGGCGAGGCCCAGCGCGTGAAGCTTTCGAAGGAGCTCAGCAAACGCGCCACAGGCCGCACGCTTTACATTCTCGATGAACCCACCACCGGTCTCCACTTCGAAGACACCAAGAAGCTGCTCGAAGTGCTGCATGAGCTGGTCGACAACGGCAACACGGTGCTCGTTATCGAGCACAATCTCGACGTCATCAAAACCGCCGATTGGGTAATCGATCTCGGCCCCGAAGGTGGTGATGGCGGCGGGAAGATCGTTGCTGAAGGCACGCCAGAAGATGTGGCAAAGGTGAAAGCCAGCCACACCGGCCGCTACCTCGCTGAAGCGCTGAAGCGCCATGGCGAGCGGGGCGCCGCGCAAAAGCCGAAGCTCAAAGCTGCGGCCGCCGGCGCATCCGCGCCGAAAGCGACCAAGCGCGCCAGCAAGAAGAGCGCGACCGGCTAAACGATCACGCCTCAGCAGGCTTGATCTTGCCTTCCTCCAGCGCGGCTTGCGCGGCCCGTGCGTTAACGCCGAACATGACCACGTAGAAAACCACGGCGAAGATCGTGCCAACCAACTGCAGCGCACCAATGATCACCCAACTCTGCGGGTTGGTGAGCGATGTGATGTAGCTTTGGACCACTTCCAGAACCACTTGGTTGAAGCGAGCCGGATCGTTCGCCGCTGCAGCGAGATCAGGCGCCGACGGGCCAAGGACACCAACAAAGTACGCAATCCCCAGTCCGATGGTGACTAGGCCGTAGATCAGGTACAAGAGGAAGAACGAACCAAACAGCGCCAGGAAGCGCCCTTTCGTCACCGTCCACGCATCAAAGAACGCGAACCTGCGCCGCGCGACGCTCGTAGCCGCTGCCGGCGCAAAGCGCACGCCGAAATAAATCATCAGTCCGTACTGCACCACATACACAAACGGTATTGCCGTCATCGCCGCCGCTGGATCGCCGCCGCTGCCCACGGCAAGCATGCCAACGACCACAGACATAAGCACGGCCATCATAATCGAGAACGCTATGTTGAGCAGGAACCAGATCCAATAAACCGACCACACACGCCATGTCGGCGCGCCGAGCGAAAGGCCCATGAAGCCAACCGTCTCACCGTGGATCATCCAGCGCAGCGCGCCCGCCTCAAACGCCGCGCACAAAATATAGAAGGGAAACATCCACAGGAGCGTGCCGCCGATGAAGCCGAAGAAGCCCGGCGGGATGCCCGCTGCCTCAATCGCGGAAGTGTCGTTCGTGGACGCCGCCTCGATAACCTGGCCGTACCAGGTGATCACCGGGGCGAGGCTCGTCCAAAACAGCGCGACAAACGCACCGACGAGAACAATTGCAGCGATCAAGAAAGCAATGGCGAGGCGAAACAGCACCCCGCTCTGCTCGCGCTTCTTAAGAGCGAAAAAAGTGGCGTTCAGAGGCTCGGCCATGCTGCCCTCGCTATCTGGTTTGCAGCCGGAGCATGGCGCGCGTAAGCGCGAAGATCAATCGCGCTTTGGGTTTTGCTCGATCATCAGCGTAGGCACGCCGCACGTCCCGTCACGGACCGTGAACACCCGCGTCCCCGGCTTCATGCCTGCGCGCGCTTCAGAGACATTCAGCCCCGCAGTCGCCAAACGTTCACGTTCGGCCAGAGCGTCAGCGACACGCCAGGATAGGCCCCAGAGCCGATCTTTCCCGTCGATCAACGTGTCGTCGTGAATGACTTCGACGATCGCATCGCCGCAACGGAAGAACATCAGCCGCCTGCCCATGACTTCGCGGTCCAGCCGCATATCAAGGCCAAGCCGCGCGCCATAGAGCGCCGCAGCGCGCTCGCTGTCGGGCGTGCGGACTACGGCATGATCCAATCCCAAAACAGCCGCGCTGCCTTCCAGCGGCTCGCTACGCTGCATAAAGAACAAGCGTGTGCCGTGCGTACGCTCAGTACTAGCGCGAAAGCTGCGCGCACCCGCGCGTTCGACGATGATCTCTGGATCGAGGCCAACGCGTTCGCAGCGCGCGTACAATTTCTCGATGTCCGACGCGGCAAACACCAAGCTCTTTAAGCCTTCGCCACCATCTTCCAGCGCAGCGCTCAAGCGGGATGCGCCCGGCCCCGCTGGCGCCATGAGTTCAACGGCGACATTGCGTGTGACAACCACCGCGCTCGCCACATCGTCTCGTGTTTCGATCACGCTTGCCTTTGCGCCCAGCAACACCTCGTAGGCAGCCACGCCCTGGGCGATGTCGCGCACGGCTATTACCGCGTGATCAAAGCCGGTGATCAATCGCATCCGTCGCGACGGCCCTGGAAGATCGTGCGCTCTGGGCCATCGCCCACGACGGTGATGCGCAGACGCTCACCGTGCGAGTCAATGAACACGCGCCCGCCCTCGAGCGAACCGCCTTCGCCGCGCGCAACGCGCCAGCATCGCGTCGCCGCGCCGTCAGCGCCGAGTTCACACACCGAATGGCCTTGCTCCGATGGCTCAAGCGTGAAGCGTGTCGAAACCGGCGCGCCAGCTTGGCGATAGACCAGTCTCGAACCCGCCAACACGTCAGGGCGCTCGCGATCCGGCAACCAGCGCATGGTCGTCGCGCCGACATCGCGGTTGATCCAGCAGCCACGCAGCTGCTCAGGTGGCGACAGGTTGGAGGCTGTCGTCGCGCACGCGGCTACAAAAAGGAGAGAGGCGGCGGCTCGTCTCATGCTGCGGGCAGGTCCCCGGTTGCTTCCAGCTCAATTGGCCCGGTCATAAGAACCCGGTCATCGCCCGCGCGCCATTCAATCTCAAGTGAACCGCCGTCCACGAGGACTTCAACTTGCCGTCCGGTCCGCCCTTGGCGATGGGCCGCGACCACGGCCGCGCAAGCGCCGGTGCCGCAAGCCTTGGTCAGTCCCACGCCGCGCTCCCAGGTCCGCAGACGTAACTGGCTGGGTGAGCGCACCTCGGCAAACCCGACATTCACGCGCTGTGGGAACAACGGATCGTGCTCCACCTTGGCCCCCAGAGTTTCAATCGGCACGGCCCGAACATCATTGACGAAGAATACGACATGCGGATTGCCCATGCTCACGGCGCCCGGCTCGGCGTGGCCACCGGCTTCAAAGTCCAACCGCGCCGTGTCCATCGCGCGCGAAAGGGGAATTTCTTCCCAGCGCAACAGCGGGGAACCCATGTCCACCGTAATGCGGTTTTCGCCGCGCCGCTCGGCGTAGAGCATGCCCGCTGGCGTCTCGATCCGCCGCGATGCAGCGCCGCCTTCTTCCATCAGCAACCACGCCACGCAGCGCGTCGCGTTTCCGCACGCCTCAACCTCACCGCCGTTAGCGTTCCAGATGCGCATGTACGCATCACCCCGGATCGAACGTTCCACTGCAATCACCTGATCGCAGCCAAGACCGGTCTCGCGGTCAGCGATCGCTTGCGCTTGCGCCTGTGACAGCGGCAACGAACCGCGAGACCTTGCATCGATGATGACAAAGTCATTGCCGCAGCCGTTCATCTTGAAATAGCGCATCACGCACAATGTAAGAGGTTTCGCGCTTCCGCGCTATGGCGTCGCGAAGCGTCGACAAGCCCTTTCGCGGCCGCCTTCAATCTGCTTGGGTGCGTCAAAATCGGGGATTTGAGGGACCTAACTCATGCGCTTAGCCGTTTTCGCCGCAACCGCCCTCGCGGCATTCGCTCTCGTTTCGTGCTCGAGCACGTCAACCTCTTCAGTCGCAAATACGGAGACCAGCCCGGCCATGACAGGCGAAGACCCTTACCTCTGGCTGGAAGACGTCGAAGGCGAGCGGGCGCTGACTTGGGTGCGCGAACAGAACGCGCGCTCACTGCCAACGCTTGAGAGCGATCCGCGCTACCCGCAATTGCTCGCTGACGCCACCGCACTCGCGAACAGCCGCGACCGCTTGCCAGTCGGCGGCATCTTCGAAGGCTATTACTACAATTTCTGGCAAGACGACTCGCACGTCCGCGGCATCTACCGCCGCGCGCGCCTGGCCGACTTCGCGCGTGACGGCAACCCGCAATGGGAAACGGTGCTCGACATTGACGCCATTGCTGCCGCTGAAAACGCCAACTGGGTGTTTAAAGGCATCGATTGCCTGGAAGGCACGACGCTTTGCCTCGTCTCGTTGTCCGACGGCGGCAAGGACGCGACCACCTATCGCGAGTACGACCTCGCCACGCGCAGCTTCGTGCGCAACGGCTTCGTTTTGCCCGAAGCCAAATCGGGCGTGACTTGGCTTGACCGCAACACGCTCATCGTCGCCACCGATTGGGGCGAAGAAAACGATTCTGCCACCATGACCGAGAGCGGCTATCCGTTCGTAGTGAAACGCTGGACGCGCGGCACGCCGCTTTCCGCGGCAACTGAAATCATGCGTGGGCAGGCCACAGATGTCGGCGTCTTCGGCGGGGTGCTGCAAGATACAGACGGCAGCCGCGTGCCGATCGCGGTCGAGGCAGACACGTTCTTCGAATCTACGAACTACCGCCTTGATGGCGCTCAGCCGCAGCGCATCAATCTGCCGGCGAAGTCATCCATCGTCGGCCTCTTCCAAGGCTATCTGATCGCGACGCTGCAAGAGGCCTGGCGCGGTCACCAGCAAGGCGCGCTAATCGCCTATCCTCTGAGCGAAACCGGTAGTGAAAATCCGACCGTTACTGTGCTCTTTGCACCGACTGCGCGGCAGTCGATCGAAGGCGTTTCGATCACTCGCGACGCCATCATCGTTGCTGGCTACGAGAACGTTCGTGGCCGCCTGCTGCGCATCGCCCGCAACGGCAGCGCGTGGACCACAACGAACATCGCGCTTCCCGAGAACGGTTCTGTGGCGATGGCGGGGTCTTCGCCGACTGAAAGCCAAGCCTTCGCCGTCTTCGAAGACTTCCTCACCCCAGACACGCTCTATGCTCTCGACAACCGCGCTACCGCGGCGCGCGCACTGCGCTCGCTACCCGCGCAATTCGACTCTTCGCCCTACGTCTCGGAACAATTTGAAGCGGTGAGCGCCGATGGCACGCGCGTGCCGTACTTCGTGCTGCGCCGCCGCGACGTCGAGTTCAACGGTGAAAACCCGACGCTGCTCTACGCCTATGGCGGCTTCCAGGTTTCGATGACGCCCGGCTATTCGCCGAACATCGGCAAACTCTGGCTCGATCGCGGTGGCGTCTATGTGCTGGCCAACATACGCGGCGGCGGAGAGTTCGGCCCCGCTTGGCACCAAGCCGGCCTCCGCACCAATCGCCAAGTCATCTATGATGATTTCTACGCGGTGGAGCGTGACCTGGTGCAGCGCCGTATCACCAGCCCGCGCCGGCTCGGCATCATGGGAGGCTCCAACGGCGGCCTGTTGATGGGCGTCATGCTCAATCAGCATCCGGAGATGATCAACGCCGCCGTGGTGCAGGTGCCGCTCTTGGACATGCTGCGTTACGATCAACTTCTCGCCGGCGCCTCATGGGTCGACGAGTATGGCTCGCCCTCCAATCCTGAAGAGCGCGCCTTCCTTGAAACCATCACGCCGTACCAAAACCTGCGCCGCCGCGACGACTTCCCAGTGCCGCTCGTCGTCACCTCAACGAAGGACGACCGCGTCCACCCTGGTCACGCACGCAAGTACGTTGCACGCATGCAGGAACTCGGCATGCCTGTGCTGTATTACGAGAACATCGATGGCGGCCACGCCGCGGCGGCAAACCTCAACGAAGCCGCACGCCGCCGCGCACTCGAGTACACATACTTGATGCAACGGCTGATGGACTAAGCGCCGGTGAAACGGGGATAGAGCCAAGCTCTATCCCCGATGCGCTCCGCGATTTTTCGTTGCGCATCAACACGCGCGCGGAAATCAATCCTACAGCGTTAGAACCCACTTAGACTGCGCGCATCTCCTGCACGGGAGGCTCCGGTACCAAAGCCTGAAGCGTAGGAGATGCGGTTTGAACGTGATGCGATGGAAGTTCGCGAGAACGAAAGTCGCTGCTCCGTGAGACAAGGAAGCGGAGGGTCCGGCGCAGGAGAGATTGGACTCTTGCCCGCACGTCGGCCGGGAACGTGAAGCAAGGCGCTAACGCGTCGCCGGATACCCAGCGTCTCCGACGCATGGCCACCCGGGACCGCCCGAACGCCAGCAGCTTCCGCCGGTCGCAAAACAGATCGCGCAGGGCGCGCTTCGGCAAACCCCACTAATAACTTAGAAGCTTCAGTCGAAGCGCGTCCCGCTCTCCCACCCGTCACCGGCTCGCCACCGGTGAAGGCGCCGCCGCACGCCGCTGCCGCCTTGATTTTGTTGCCAGGGATGGGACAAGCGCTGGAGAGGTAGCATTATGAACGTTCTGCGCGCGGTGATCGGCATTCTCGGCCTGGCCCTTCTGGGTCTGGTGATCTGGGCCGCTGTCGCCATGCAAGATTTGCACGGCTCGTTCCTCGATCAGTTCGGCGTCGTCCTCACACTGCCTTGGGGCATTGCAGGCATGGCCGATCTCTATATCGGCTTCGTCTTCTTTAGCGTCATCGTCTTCCTGACCGAACGATCATGGATGGTCGCCGCACTTTGGGCGGCGCCGATATTCGTGTTGGGCAACATATGGTCAGCAGTCTGGTTGGTGATCCGTCTGCCGCATCTAGCCAAGCAATTGTCGAAGCCTGATTGGCCGACCTCCTAGAACAATTCGCGCAGCACGCTCGTCAGCATGCGCGCCTCGGTTTCGCGCTGGCCGCCCTCGCGCCACGCGACACCGATTGACCGCCCGACCAACGGCTCCGCGAATTGCCGCACACTCACATGCGCGCCAACCGCCGCGCCCGCTTCCGCCGCAATCTTCGGCAGAAGCGTCACGCCCAAGCCGCCGCCGACCATCTGCACCAATGTATGCAGACTCGTCGCGCCAACATCGGTCGAGCGTTTGCTGTTCGGCAATCGGCACGCTGCCAATGCGTGATCACGCAAGCAATGCCCATCCTCGAGCAAGAGAACCTCTTCGTTCTTCAAATGCTCGGGCGTCAGATCATTGCGCTTCGCAAGCGGATGATCTTCGGGGCAAAGGAACAGAAATTCGTCGTCCGCAATTGGCGCCGTCGCGATGCCTTGCGCTTCATAGGGCAGCGCAATGAGCGCGGCGTCGATCGTGCGCGCACGTAACGCTTCGACTAGGCGGCCGGTCAAATCTTCGCGCAGTTGCAACCGAAGGCGCGGGAATTTCTTCTTCAACAGCGGCAACACGCGCGGCAGGAGGAACGGCGCAATCGTTGGAATAGCGCCCAGGCGAAATACCCCCGCGAACGGCTCACCCGCGGCCTGCACCGCGCGCACCAAGTCTTCAACTTCTCCGAGCGCCCGCGCGGCCCGCTCCGCCGCTTCTTCACCCGCAGGCGTCAGCACCGCACCCATGCGCCCGCGCTCGACCAGCACTTGGCCAAGCGAGGTTTCGAGATCCTTGATCCCCGCAGACAACGTCGGCTGGGTGACACCCACCGCCTCGGCGGCAGCCACGAAACTTCCCTCCGCCCGGAGCGCTGTCAGAAACTGCAGCTGCCGCAACGTCGGCATCGAGGAGGCGGGCAACCGCTCGTCCATAGAAAACCCCTATCACATTCGCTCTGGATATAGGGATTTAGCCAATCATCACAAGGCGGAACGCGCGAGGCAGAGGCGCGTTTCTACATCAAGCCCCGCGCGCCGAGACCCTCCCCCCGCATACGGCGCATTCCTCTGCCCCTCCTTCAGAGGGGAGAGGGCGGGGCCTCTTTCTTTGGAACTTAAGCGGCTGCGCGCTGGGCGGTTTGCGCCAAAAGTTTGAGCGGCACGCGAACGATGAAAGTCGAACCTACGCCAGGCTCACTCGTAACACTCACATCGCCACCAAGCGTCTGGGCCATGCGCTTGGCGATAGAGAGACCAAGCCCCATGCCGCCCTTCTCGCGTGTTGCCGTACTGTCGAGCTGCGCGAACGCCTTGAACAATTTGGGCATGTCTTCAGCCGCAATGCCGACGCCGGTGTCTGACACGGAAATAAGCAGCGTTTCGCGATCAGCAAACTCGTAATCCGCGGTAACTGCGATCAAACCGTTCTCAGTAAACTTCACTGCATTCGAGAGCAGCGCCGCCAGGCATACGGCCAGCTTGCCGCCGTCGGTGTAGGCCCGCTCCGCCTCTAGCGCGACGCGCATCGAAATCCGATTGCCGGCGCCCCGCGCGTCATCCTGAATAGCATGGATCGCCTCATCGATCAGTTTGCGGACATCAACATCGCGCGGCTGCAGTCCGTCCACGCCCGCGTCCATGTTCGAGAGATTAAGGATTTGATCGATCAGGCCGAGCAGGTGCCGCGCGGAACTGCTGATCCGCCCCGCATCGCCAGCGAGTTCTTGCCGGCCTTCGGCATCGAGATCTTCCTGGATAATCTCGGAATAGCCGATCACGGCATTGAGCGGCGTACGCAATTCGTGCGTCATCACCGCTAGAAACTCGGATTTTGCGCGGTTCGCCTCTTCCGCCTCGGCGCGCTTCACTTCCGCCTCGAGCTGACGGTCTTTGGCGGCCTGGTGCGCAGTTTTCCAGCCCGTCACCATCGCCCCGTTATTCAAAGCGGAACGCGTGACGTAGGCCAAGAATCCAATCACGCCGCAGCCTACGCCGAGCGCGCCTTGCGTTGCCGTCAACGCTTCGAAATCGAATGGGATGAGCGGCATAGCCATCAGCGCGATCGTCGGCGGAATGGCTGCCAAATACATGAAGCGCGGCGCTTGGAAAGTGAACATCATCACGCTCACCAGCGAGCTTGCGGCGATCAAGACACCAAGAACGCGGCCCGGCCCACCGCCCGACGCGGCCAACACCACGGGCATGGCGGCATAAATCGAAATCGTGAACAGGCTGCCCCAAACAAACAGCACGCCAGCAGTCTTACGGTCCGCCTCGCCGCGCTGCTCTAGGTAGGAATTGCCGAGCATGTAGTCGAAGCACATCGACAGCGCGAGCACGAGGTACCAGCCAAAGCCAGCTGCAGCGCTTTCGAGTACGAGCGCCGCGCCGGTCGCGAAGACCGCACCGACAGTAAGCCGCCACCGCAGGCTCTTCACCTGCCCTCTGGCGGCCGCCAGCATCGAGGGGTCTTGCAGATTGATCACAAACACCGCGCCCGGCAAAACTCTCAGCATGCAAAAAATACGGCAAATACGATTAACCGACAGTTGCGTTGAGCGATCTTCACAAACGTTATTAGGCTTTAAGAATTTCGCGTTAGAGGGCCCGCCATGAGCGATTTCGATGCAATTGTTGTCGGCGCCGGCGCCGTAGGTTTGGCGTGCGGCTACCAATTGGCGAAATCAGGCGACAGCGTGCTGGTGCTCGAGAGCGCCAACCGCATCGGTTCCGGCGTCTCCTCTCGCAATTCAGAAGTCCTGCACGCCGGCTTCTACTATCCGAGCGGATCTCTGAAAGCGAAGTTCTGCGTCGAAGGCCGGCGCGCGATGTACCAGTTCCTTGCGGACCACAACGTCAACTTCCAAAAGTGCGGTAAACTCTTCGTCGCAACCGAAGAGAGCGAAATTCCGCCAATCGAGAAGTATTACAAGCAGGGCCAGATCAACGGCGTTGAAAATGCGCGCTGGATCAGTGGCGCCGAGGCAAAGCTTCTTGAACCACAGCTACGTTGCGTGCGCGCCGTCGAATATCTCGAAAGCGGCGTCATGGACGCGCACGGCTATATGGATGCACTCGAAGGCGAGATCGAAGCGCACCACGGCGACGTGGTGTTGAACTCGCCGTTTCTTGGCGCAACGCCATGCGCCGAAGGCTACGAAGTGCGCGTCGGCGGTGAGAGTCCAATGACGGTCACAACCAAGAAACTTGTGATCTCCGCCGGTCTCAGCGCTCAAAGGTGCGCCGCGACTATCGAAGACTTTCCGAAAGAACGCATCCCGACACAGCACCTCGCGAAGGGCAATTACTTCACCATCAGCATGAAGGCTCCGTTCGCGCACCTCATCTACCCGCCGCCGGTTCCCGGCGCGCTAGGCACCCACTATCGCCGCGACTTGGGCGGCGCCGCCCGCTTCGGCCCTGACATCGAGTGGATCACGGAAGAGAACTACGTCGTCGACCCAAAGCGCGCCGACGAGTTCTACGAAGCAATCCGCAAGTTTTGGCCGGGCCTGCCCGACGGCGCACTCACCGCCGACTACGCTGGCATCCGTCCGAAAATCCACGCGCAAAACGAGCCGCAACCAGACTTCGTGCTCGACAGCCCCGTTGATCACGGCATGGAGGGCCTCATCTGCCTCTTTGGCATCGAAAGCCCCGGTCTCACCTCATCGCTGGCGATCGGCGCCGAGGTGACAAAACGTCTTCGCTAACCCCACGGGATAACGACGCCGTTGCTGTCGCGCACTTCGCACTCTCGGGTCATGGCGCTATCGCGACCAGTCCCGCCTGACAGATTTCCGCGTTCCATCTCGCGAATTTGCCCAGCCATTTCCGCACGCCCTTCCGGCGTGAAGCGGCAGGTCATCAGCATGTCGCCCGGCATGGTTTGCGTGTAGGCGCAGCGATCACCTTCCAAACCGGAAACACGGTGATCGATCTGGAACGACCGCATGAAAGGATGCCGCTGACTGCACGCCGCCGGCGCGCAACGCTCCATCGCATCCGCAAAGGCCGGACAACTGACCGACGCTTGCGCCCCTGGTGTGGGCTGCGAAGCAGTTTGAGCGCACGCTGCAGCAAGTGCGCCGCTCAGCACACCGATAACAAGCAGCCTCTGCATGGCAACACCCCCGTTCCTGCGATTGATTAGGTCAGATCGAAGTCCGCTTTCCCGGGCATAGCTTTGCCGTCGAACGCGCATTGTTTGTACGGTCCGTTGCTATCGACCCAGTGCAAGAACATGTGCGCGGACCAGCGGTTCGGGTTGGGCGTCACACGTCCATGCCTATAGGTGACGCCCTGATAGAGAATGGCGTCGCCTACGCTCATCTCCACGGCGTTGTACGGATCGTCCTGGAATGTCGTCTCGACGGGCCGGACCTTATCTACAAGACGCTCGCGTCCGATCTCAAAGGACCAAGGTTTCTCGTCGCTGTACGCCAGCGTCAGAGACAATGAGTGCTCGCACGCGTACCGATCCGAGTGAACCCAGCACAGATCTCCCTCGCGATAGATGCGGAAGTAGGAATACGTGGGCAGGAGTTCGCGCCCAGTCAGCTGGCTCATTGTCGGGGTGAGACCCCAGAGAAATGCGAGCATCGGCTTGTATTGCTGCGCATAGATCTCAAGCGCCGGCCGCTTCAGCATTTGAGCTTCACGAAAGAAGCCGCGCAACGGCACCTTCGATTCTTCGAGGCTGGCCTTCAGTTGCAGCAGAAATTCGTTCGCCACTGGTCGCGACAGCAGTCCTGCCAGATGCGCGTAACCGTTGGCGTAGTAGTCACCGTGAACTTGCATGGGGAAAGGCTACGCGATCGCAGAGCGCGCTGCCACCTGGTTGACGCGGGGAAGTGAGACAGCGCAGGTACGCCACCGTGACAGGTGACCTCAAAGCCGCGATTGCCGCCGCCTACGATCAGCGTTGGGATGAGGCGCTTGACTTGGCCACGCGCGCCGCGGAGGCGGGCGACACCGACGCCCAAGCCCAGCTCGCCACATTGGCCGGCCAGCCGGAGGGCAAATCTTGGCGCGAGCTGCGTGCGCTGCTCGACCCCGCCAGCCTTGCAAGGCCTCCCGCAATCCAGCGACTTTCCGACGGCGCGATGGTAGGCGCCGCGCGCGGCTATGCTTCGCCGGCAATGTGCGCGTGGTTGATCAACCGCGCTCAATCGCGCCTGCATCCCTCCATGGTGAACGACGCCGCCACGGGTCAGATGCGGCAGCACCCGATGCGTACCGCCCTCACTTGCGCTTTCGGTCCGCCCGATCGCGATCTCGTCCTCGCTGTCCTGCAATCACGCGCCGCGCAGTTAGCGAAGACACCCATCGAGTACCACGAGGCGCCGAACGTCATCTCCTACGAGCCGGGCCAGCAATTCTCGTTGCACGTCGATTTCGTCGACCCGGCAAATCCTGGTTTCGCGCGTGAGCTGTCGGTGCAAGGGCAACGCACCGTCACGATCGTCACCTACCTCAACGATGACTTTGACGGCGCGGAGACTGTTTTCCCGGCGCTCAAGCTCAAGTTTCGAGGCGGCGTTGGCGATGCGGTGGTGTTCTCGAACGTGCACCCAGATGGAGGGCCCGATCCCAATACCGTTCATGCGGGCGTTCCCCCAACCAGCGGACGCAAATGGGTGCTCTCGCAATGGCTGCGCAATCGGCCGCAGCCGTATAACCTTTGACCGGAGCGGCATCGGCCGCTAAAAGCCCGCCCATGCGCCAGCTTTGAGCTGCGCTTTGACCGGCACAGGCCCCATATCTGGGTCCGGAGGCTGGCGAGGCACCCCGCCCGACGTGATCGTCCGGCGGGGTAAAACTGCTTTTGGCGCACGGAGATACGATGTTTGAGGCCCTAACAGACCGCCTATCAGGCGTCTTTGACAAGCTCACCGGGCGCGGCGCGCTCAGTGAGGCCGACGTCGAGACTGCCCTGCGCGAAGTGCGCGTGGCGCTGTTGGAGGCCGATGTCGCGCTGCCGGTGGTCAAGGACTTCATCGCCAAGGTGAAGATCGAGGCGGTCGGCGAAAGCGTCATCAAGTCGGTCAAGCCAGGCCAGCAGGTCATCAAGATCGTCCACGATCAACTCGTGGCGATGCTCGGCGGCGACGGCGCCCCCGAACCGCTCCGCATTTCTGGCGAACCGCCGAACGTCATCATGATGGCCGGCCTGCAAGGTTCCGGTAAGACCACCACCACAGCCAAGATCGCGAACCGTCTGACCAAGACGGACAAGAAACGCGTGCTGATGGCCTCGCTCGATACGCGCCGCCCGGCGGCCATGGAGCAACTGGCGACGCTCGGCAAAACCATCGGCGTCGATGTGCTGCCGATCGTGCCGGGTCAAAGCCCGCAAGACATCGCCAAGCGCGCGCTCCAACAAGCGCGCCTCACCGGCCACGACGTTCTCATTCTCGACACCGCCGGGCGCACCACGCTCGACGACGAGATGATGGATGAGGCCGCTTCGATTGCGCAGATCGCCAAGCCGGGCGAAGTGCTGCTGGTCGCTGACAGCCTCACCGGCCAGGACGCCGTCGAAACCGCAAAGCGCTTCCACGACCGCCTGCCGCTAACCGGTCTTGTGCTCACCCGCGCCGATGGCGACGGCCGGGGCGGTGCAGCGCTCTCAATGCGCGCTGTCACAGGTCTGCCGATCAAATTCCTTGGCGCAGGCGAACGCGCCGACGCGCTTGAGGTATTCGACGCCCGCCGGATCGCTGGCCGCATTCTTGGCCAGGGCGATATTGTCGGCCTGGTCGAAAAAGCCGTCGAGCAGGTTGATCGCGAAGAAGCGGAAAAGATGGCCGCGAAGATGGCCAAGGGCCGCTTCGACTTCGACGACCTCGAAAAGCAGCTCGGCCAAGTTCTGCAGATCGGCGGCCTGAAGGGCGTCATGGGAATGCTGCCCGGCGTCCAGAAGATGAAGAACCAGATCTCGGACGCCCAGCTCGATGACCGCCAGATCCACCGCCAGATCGGCATCATCCGCTCGATGACCAAGGCGGAGCGGTCCAAGCCGGACCTGATCAACGGTCGCCGCCGCGCCCGGATCGCCAAGGGCGCCGGCGTCGAGGTGGTCGAGGTTAACCGCCTCCTAAAGATGCACCGGAACATGGCCGACATGGCGAAGGCCATGGGCAAAGGCAAAATGCCGTTTGGGGGCATGGGGGCCGGCGCGCCCAGCCCTGAAGCACTACGACAACTGGGTTCCGGTAAGCCGTTGCCGGGCCTTAACCCTCAATCTGGGCTTCCAGGGCTTCCTGGCGGCCTGCCGGGACTTCCCGGAAGCAACAAAAAAAGCTAAGAGTTCAAAGGAGAAGCTTAGAAATGTCCCTGAAAATCCGTCTGGCCCGTGGCGGCGCGAAGAAGCGTCCGTTCTACTCGATCGTTGTGGCCGACAGCCGTAGCCCTCGCGATGGGCGTTTCATCGAGAAAGTTGGAACCTACAACCCTATCTTGAAGTCGGATGATCCAAACCGGGTCCTTCTGAAGCTCGAGCGGATTCAAGACTGGATGAAAAAGGCGCCCTGCCGACGGACCGTGTTGCACGGTTCCTTGACCAGGCGGGTGTCATGAAGCGCGAAGCCAAGAACAACCCAAACAAAGCCAAGCCCGGCAAGAAGATGACCGAGCGCGCCGAAGCTGAGGCCGCGAAGTCCGCTGCTCCTGCCGAGGCCGCTCCGGAGGCATAAGGAACACAAGTGGCCGAGAAGAAGTCCGCCCTGACCAAACCGAAGGCTGCCGCGAAGGCTGCGCCTGTCGCCGCCAAGAAGGCAGCGCCGGCCCCCCGCCGCGGCGAACCGGCGCCGAAGAAGGCCGCTCCGCCCGCAAAGGCGGCGGCCCCGAAGGCTGCCGCCAAGCCTGCGAAGGCTGAACCGAAGGCGAAAGCCGCACCCGCCCCGAAGGCGAAAGCGGCCCCCGCTCCCAAGCCGGCCCCCAAGGCCGCGCCAAAGGCTGCGGCAAAGCCGGAGAAAAAGGCGGATGTGAAAGCGGCGGCAAAGCCAGCGCCCGCGAAGAAGGCGGCGAAGCCTGAACCAAAGGCCAAGGCCGCGCCGCCATCGAAGACGGCCAAAGCCGCCAAGCCCGAACCGGCGTCGAAGAAGCCGGCCAAGGCGGCCAAGCCCGCACCTGAGCCGAAGCCGGCAAAGGTAGCGCCGGTCAAGGCTGAAAAGCCGCCCAAGCCACCGAAGGCTCCCAAGCCTCCGAAAGCTCCTAAGCCGCCCAAGCTCGCACCGGTTGCCGCCGCTTTGGCGAAGCCGATGCCCGCCAAGCCGATGGCCGTCGCCGCTGGCCGCGCTCAGCCGGTTACGCGTGCGCCGCTGCCGACGCCGGTTCGCGCCGCGCCGAAGCCGCTTGCTGCGCCGAAGCCTGTCGCGGAGCCTGAAGTTGCTGGTGACCTGAAGGACGTTCCGGCGTTCAAGGGCAAGGGTTCGACCGCCAAGGGCATGGTCATGGTAGGCGCCGTTGGCGGCGCCTTCGGCGTCAAAGGCGAAGTCCGCCTCCGCGCCTTCACCGAAAAGAAGGACGGCGTGATCGCCTACGGCCCTCTCTATGACGAAGCCGGCAAAATTCTGCTGAAGCCGAAGAGCTGGCGTGAACTAAAGGACGGCGTCGCCGTTGTTGCTGCTGAGGTCAAAACCAAAGAGCAAGCCGACGCGATGAAGGGTCAGAAGGTCTTCGTGCCGCGCGCCAACTTGCCTGGCACAGCGAAGGACGAGTTCTACGTCGTCGATCTGCTCGGCTCGCGCGCTGAAAGCCTCGACGGCACGGTGCTCGGCGACATCGTCGCGGTGTGGAATTTCGGCGCTGGCGACATCCTCGAATACAAGCCACCGAACGGTGGCCCGAACGTGCGCGTCACGTTCACGAAAGAGGCTGTCCCGCACGTCGATCTCGCCGCCAAGCGCGTTGTCCTCGATCCCCCGGCGCCTGAGCCTATCGAGAAATAATAAGCCGAGTTTACTTGCGAAAACGAGCAAGGTGCAGCGACTGTGGATCTTATGAGGTTCACGGTGGTCGCAGTTTTGTTGGGCGCTCTTGCTTCAGAGAGCGCGGCTCAAAGCACGCGGGCGGATCAGCTTCCAATCTGTAACATGGTGCTCGCCGTCTGGTCGCAGGGTTGGCGTGAGGCGCCACAGCGCTCATTCGATCAGGCTACCAACACTCCTCTCGATTGCTCATGGAATTCAGGTGCAAACAATCGAAGCAGGGCTGTGTTTTCGACGCCGGTGCTAAGTAGTGATGGCGGATCAGCCCAGATTTCCGCCGCCCGCGACTATGGAGCTGGCGGCACAATGTATATCTGCAACTTCACACGCGACGGCGACCAGTGGCGCCTCAATGCCTGCGACAGCACCAGCGTATTCGATAGCTTCTAGATCACGATGACCTTCAAAGCCTCGATCATCACCCTCTTCCCGGAAGCGTTTCCGGGCGTGCTTGGCGTTTCGCTGATTGGCAAAGCGCTGCGCGATGGTCTGTGGTCGCTTGAAACGACGCAGCTGCGCGAGTTCGGCCAAGGCCCGCACAAGAACGTGGACGATACGCCAGCTGGCGGCGGCGCGGGCATGGTGCTGCGCGCGGACGTGGCTGCGGCTGCTATTGACAGTATCGAGCGCGAAGATCGCCCGCTGATTTATCTCTCGCCGCGCGGCAGGCAACTGAGCCAAGCCATGGTTCAGGAGTGGTCGGCTGGTCCCGGCGTCATCCTGTTCTGCGGGCGCTTTGAAGGCTTGGACGAACGCGTCATCGAAGCCCGCGGCATGCAGGAAGTGGCCGTCGGCGAAGCCGTGCTCGCCGGAGGTGAAGCAGCGGCCATGGTGCTGCTCGAAGCCTGCGTGCGCCTCATCCCCGGCGTGCTCGGCAATGAAGCGTCCACCGTCGAAGAGAGCTTCAGCGGCGACGGCCTGCTTGAGCATCCGCAATACACGCGACCGCGCGAGTGGGAGGGCCGCACGATCCCCGAAGTTCTCAGCTCCGGCGATCACGCTAAGGTCGACGCTTGGCGCAAGAGCGAACGCGAACGCGTCACGCGCGCGCGCCGCAAAGATTAGGGCGCGACGCTCCAACCGTCATTGGCGCCTATCCAGATGACGCGCTGCACGAGTTGCGGTTGCGGCGCGCCGTTGATGCTCGTGTCGGCGCGAAAGCCATCGCCATCAGGCGTGAGCGTGACGCAGCCCTCGACGTTCAAGATCGGCGCAAGCTGTTCAGTCAGCCCGCTTCGGATCTCCGCGGTGTCTGCAGCGCTCGCCGGTGCGCCGTCGATAGTGAAGCTCGCGCGTTGAATGTCTTCCGCCGTCAGCGGCCCGCAAATGGCATTATTGCGGACGGTCACCGGCGACGTCACATTCATGACGATAACAGGCTGCGGCATGACCAGAACCTGCGCTGTGTTATCGATCACGCCATTCGTGTTGAACGTATAGCCGCCGATGCTTTGGCAAGTCTTGGCCGACACGTTCGGCTCAAAGCACTGGAGTTGCCCAGCCCGTGCGGGGCCCAGCACGTCGGCTTGTTGTGCCGGCGCAGGCGCTGCCATCAAACCAAACGCAAGGGCCGCGCCCCCAATCAAACGAGCCAGCATGATCCTCGGTCTCCTGTCCTGACGACGCCTTAGCCGCAGCCGTGACCTGCGCTACCATGCAGGGCTGCCCCGACGGCTGGATTTTGGGCTCGAAGGAACCACCATGCGCCGCGCCCTGATCGCCCTCTTCTGCCTGCTCGCCAGTCCCGCCGCCGCCCAGACCCAGCAGGCGACGCCCGAGATCACGCGCGCGGCAGCCGCTATCGGCGCCATGTGGCGGCCGGTCGATGGCCCATTGACGGGTGAGAGCATCCGAGCCGCCTGCGCCGGCGCCGAACAAGAAATGCGGGCGCTCGACGCCGCGATGCCAGCCGAACTGGATGACGAGTCCGCCGCGCGAGTCCGCGGCCTCCGCGGCCTCCACATTATTCCAATCGGCCGTACCCCCGGCGCCGCCTACTTCTTTCCTCCTCTCAACATGACCTGGTTCAACTCAGGCTTGGGCGGGTTTTCCGTGATCAACGAGGCGGAGGGCTTCATCGGTGTCCGAGATGCGGCGGGCGAGGAATTCGCCTTCCAGCTAGGCCGCGCCGGTGGCCAACCGATGCTCCGCATCCGCCGGCCCACCGGAGAGATAGTGACCCTGGCTGGCTGCCAGCCGATCGCACCCCTGGAGTAGCCCTTTACCCCCTCGACACGGGCGCGCGCTTCCCTTATACGCCCCGCTTTCCGGTTTTCTGGAGGAGGGCGCGAGCGTTCGCGGCCCCCTAGAGTGCGTCCATGAATCTGATCGATACGCTTGAAAAAGAAGAAATCGCCCGCGTCACCAAGGGCAAGACAGTCCCCTCGTTCGATCCGGGCGACACGCTGCGCGTCAATGTGAAGATCAAAGAAGGCGAGCGTGAGCGCGTGCAGGCGTACGAAGGCATCTGCATCGCCCGTTCAGGTGGCGGCCTCAATGCGAACTTCACGGTCCGCAAGATTTCGTTCGGCGAAGGCGTCGAGCGCGTGTTCCCGCTGTTCTCGCCGACGGTCGACTCAATCGAAGTGGTGCGCCGCGGCAAGGTGCGCCGTGCGAAGCTGTATTACCTGCGCGATCGCCGCGGTAAGTCGGCCCGCATCACCGAACGCGCTGGCGGCGCCCGCGAGGAAGATTTCGTCGGCGAAGCTGCTGACACCGGCGAAGCTGCGGAATAATCCGCTCCGCTCCCAAAGTTCAAAAGCCCCGCGGTCACTCGCGGGGCTTTTCATTTGTCACGCTTGACCTCACCGTTTCACACGCTCACCTGACCAGTAGCCACATGAACGCGCCGACAAAGCCCCCAGAAACGCACGAGCGCGCGGATGTCGAGATCCTGACGCTCGGCTGTCGCCTCAACGCTTATGAGAGCGAAGCCATGCGCGCGCTCGCGAGTGAGGCTGCGCTGTCGAACGCAGTGATCGTCAACACCTGCGCTGTCACGGGTGAAGCCGTACGCCAGGCGCGCCAAACCATCCGCCGCGCCCGCCGCGAACGGCCCGATGCGGAGATCATCGTCACCGGCTGCGCCGCGCAGATTGATCCACAAAGCTTCTCCGCAATGCCGGAAGTCAGCCGCGTCATCGGCAACGCCGAGAAGATGCGCGCCGAAAGCTTCACGCGAAGCGAAGAGCGCGTCAGCGTTTCGGACATCATGGCCGTGCGAGAAACTGCTTCGCACCTAATCGATGGCTTCAGCGAGCGCACGCGTGCTTACGTGCAAGTCCAAAACGGCTGCGACCATCGCTGTACGTTCTGCATCATCCCATATGGACGCGGGAATTCACGTTCATCGCCTGCCGGCGAAGTCGTTGAACAAGTCCGCCGGCTTGCGGCTAACGGCGTTCCTGAAGTGGTGTTGACTGGCGTCGACCTGACGTCGTGGGGCGCTGACCTTCCTGGTCAACCCCAGCTGGGCGCACTTGTTGCACGCATTCTCAAGCTTGCGCCCGAGCTGCCGATGCTGCGCCTCTCCTCACTCGACGCGATCGAGATGGATGATCAACTCTTCGAACTCGTCACCCAAAACGATCGCGTAGCACCCTATCTGCATCTCTCGCTGCAGCACGGCGACGACATGATCTTGAAGCGGATGAAGCGCCGCCATTCCCGCGCGCAAGCAATAGAGTTGTGTCAACGCTTGAAGAACGCGCGTCGCGAAATTGCGCTCGGCGCCGATCTGATCGCCGGATTCCCGACCGAGACAGACGCACACTTCGCCAATCTTCTCTCGATCGTAGCTGAGTGCGGCCTCGCCTACGTTCACGCCTTCCCCTTCAGCCCGCGCGAGGGCACGCCGGCGGCGCGCATGCCGCAAGTGGATCGTCGCATCGTGAAAGAGCGGGCCGCGCGTCTGCGTGAAGCTGGCGCCGCCGCGTTGACGCGCCACCTCAATGGTTGGGTGGGGCGTGAGGAAACGGGTGTCATTGAACGCGAAGGATTTGCGCGCTTGCCAGACTTTACTCCTGTGCAATTCGCAGGCGCCGGCGCCGGCTTTCAGCGCCTCCGCTTCACCGCGCATGACGGCCAACACCTGATCGGCGCCGCCGCATGATCTGGGGTCTTTTCGGCAAGAAAGATAAGCCGGGTCAGCAACAGCAGCCCGAACAGGCCCAAGGCCTGTTCGAGGGCTTGCGCAAATCCTCGAACAAGCTCGCGGAGAGCTTCACTTCGGTTTTCACCAAAGAGAAGCTCGACGACGCCGACATCGCTGAACTCGAAGAGACGTTAATCGCGTCCGATATGGGCGCTGCCGCTGCCGCGCGGATCAGCGCCGCTCTCGCCGATCAGCGCTTCAGCAAAGAGAATGGCGCTATCGAGGCGCGAGAAGCGCTCGCCGCCGAAGTCGCGCGCATCCTGAAGCCGCGCGAAGCGACGCTTGATCTTACCGATGGCGTGAAACCGCGGATCGTGTTGGTGATCGGCGTCAACGGCTCGGGCAAAACCACCACCATCGGCAAGCTCACCAAGAACCTCACCGACGCTGGCGCGAAGGTGGTGATCGGCGCAGCTGACACCTTCCGAGCCGCCGCAATCGAACAGCTCAAAGTCTGGGCCGATCGCTCAGGCGCTTCATTCGTTGCTTCATCCCAAGGCGCTGACGCCGCAGGCGTTGCGTTTGAAACGGTCAAGCGCGCCAAAGAAGAAAATGCCGACGTTGCGCTGATCGACACAGCCGGCCGTCTGCAAAACAAGTCGGAACTCATGGCCGAGCTGGCCAAGATCATTCGCGTGATGCGCAAGATTGATGACGACGCCCCGCACGAAACGCTGCTCGTGCTTGATGCGACCGTGGGCCAAAACGCGCTCAGCCAAGTCGAAAACTTCCGCTCAGTTACCGAAATCACCGGGCTGGTGATGACGAAGCTCGACGGCACCGCCAGGGGCGGCGTGCTCGTCGCCGTCGCACAACGTCACGCCATCCCGATTCACTTCATCGGCGTGGGTGAGCAGGCTGAAGACTTGCAGCAATTCGACGCCGCCAGCTTCTCACGCGCGCTCGTTGGGCTCAACTAGCTGCGCACCCGCACCGGCAGCGGCACGTTGCAGAGATTGATGTGACCCACCGGATCGAGGAACCAGCTCTCACGCCGGAAGCGGCGGCTTTCAATCACGGCACGGAACGTCACACTATCGGTGCGCAATGCTTCGAGGTTCACGCGCTCGCTCGCTGGCAACTCTGACCCCAATCGTACCGATGTGATCGTCGTGCGCTCACCCGGCGTTTCATAGAACCCAAGCGTTCCAGTGCCGCGTGGCATCGTTGAGAGCAATTCCATTCCCTGCAGAACGCGCCCGACCGTTGCGATGTTGCGATCCAGGTGACGCGGCGACTGCCCGATCACGACATAGAGTTCGGCGCCGCTGCCGCTGTCGGCGGTATCGCCCCGCCCGGCGCCGACCATGGCCGGACAATGCGCCATCCAGGTCTCGCGGCCATTACTGGCGACAGGAAAGCCGTGCGCGAAGCCAACTTCGCGTGCGTATGAATCGGGATCAGGGAGGCGTGTGATCTGCACGCCAGCGCGTGGGCGATCGAACTCCGGCGCTAACGTGGTTGTCGCCTCTCCAGTTGGCCTCGGATCCTCCTCGTCGCGGCCCCACTGCACGACGTAATTCTCTTGGCTGCGCACAATCTGCGCGCCGTCCCAATAATGAGCGCGCGCGAGAGCCTGAATGTTTGCGGTGTGCAGGGGCGTGTAGTCGGCCGCGAGTTCGATAATCACCTGCCCGCCGGGCAGCTGCATGTAGAGCAGATTGTTCTGATCTACCGTCCGCCAATCGCTTGCTGGCGATTGTTCCAGAATTTCGCCCAACGAGCGGGCCGGCCCTTGTTCCGCCGGCGCCTCCGCGGTCGCGCATGCCGCCAGCAGAGCCGCCGCCACCATCCCCACAATCCGCATTGTCCCCTCCTCGGTTTGCCCCAAGGTCGCTCGGGAGGGCGCTGCAGCGCAAGCGGCTAGTCCGCCGCCCCGTTTTCCGCGTATCAGAACCCATGAGCGAAGACCTGACCGCCCTCGACGCCACCAAGCCGAAGAAGGCCACCGACAGCGCCAGCCAACTCTGGATCGACCTCGGGCCGATCCTGGTGTTCGTCGTCACCTACAATGTCCTCTTCCGCATCGAGGCGACCAAGGCGAACGCCATCTACATCGCCACCGGCGTCTTCATTCTCTCGGTGCTCGCGGCGATCGCGTACTGCAAGATCCAGCGCGGCAAGATTCCGCCAATCCTCATTGTCACCGGCGTACTCGTAACAGCCTTCGGCGGCCTCACGATCCTCCTGCACGATCCGGCGATCATCCAGATCAAGTTCACCTTCACGTTCCTCTTCTACGCCGCCGCGATCCTCTTCTCGCTGGCGATCAAGCAGAACGTCTGGAAGCTCTTCTTCCGGCATATCTTCAGCCTGCCTGACCGGATTTGGAATATTCTCGCGCTCAGGTGGGCGGCATTTTATGTGATTGTCGCTGTGCTGAATGAGGTGCTGCGTTACTACTACAACGAAGCCAACGGCAATTTCGATGTTTGGCTGAACCTACGCACGATCCTCACTTATCCGGCATTCCTGCTCTTCGCCGCGGCCAACACGCCGATCGTGTTGAAGCATCACATCGACGAAGACGAAAAGCCTGCAGCTGAGGCGCCGGGCGCCTAGAAGCGCCGATTTCGGGCTGAATTTCGCCTCTATGGCGAACAATGCTCGAACGCATGATTGATCGCGCTGATCGCGCCGTTAATCTCCGCCAGCGTGTGGGGCGGCACAGAATGGCGCGGTCGACACAGGATTCCGCGGAATCCGAGCAATTCAAGCTGGCGGAGTCGCCCAGCCACTTGCTGCATCGTGTCGAGCAGCTCGCTTCCGAACGCTTCACGCAATTGGTCGGCGATACGATCAAGCTCCGTGAGTTCATTATTCTTGCCGCCATCTCCGAACAGCCTGGCCTTAGTCAAAGCGATCTCGGCCGCATCACAGGCGTAGATCGCTCAACGTTTGCCGATACGATGGCCAAAATGGAAGCGCGCGGCTGGATTGTGCGCACGCCCTCCACGTCCGATGGCCGGGCCTATTCGGTGCTGCTAGGCCAATCCGGCGGCACAATGCTCTCGGCCACCGGGCAGCATGCACGCGCTGCAGATGCCGCCATCCTCGACTTCCTGACCAAAGCCAAAGCCCGCAGCTTCCTCAACACGCTGACCAAAATTACGAAGCTCGCGGACGAGGCAGCCGCGAAGGAAGCAGCCAAAGCCGAACGCGAGCAGAAGAAAAACGCCAAGCGGCGCTCGCGCGAAAAAGCGGCAGAAAAAGCCAAGGCAAACGGCAAAGCGCGGACAACGCGCAAGCAGCGCAGCTAGCGCAACGCAGGAAGAATGACGTCGCGCACGGCCTCATCGGTGAGCGGCCCGCGATAGGCGGCGCGGATCGTGCCGTCGGCGCCAATGACGAATGTTTCCGGCACCCCGGTGACACCGATCTCCAATCCGAAGCGCCCGTCCGGATCTTGACCGACATCGGCGTACGGATCACCAAGCTCCGCCAGGAACGCGGCCGACGCTTCGGGGCGATCCTTATAAGCGATGCCGACAATCTCCACGCCTTGGCGGCGCAGCTGCATTAATTGCGCGTGCTCCGCACGGCATGGTGTGCACCAGGAGGCGAACAGATTGACCACATAAGCGCGCTCATCGCGCTCATCGCTTGTGAGCGGCGTATCGCCGGTCAACCGCGTCAGTGAATAGGCCGGCATAGGCTGGCCCACCATGCCCTCGGTGAAACGGTTTCGCTCGCCTTCGCGGGTTAGCAAAACAACGCTGACGCCCACCAGCGCGAGCAGCGCCACAAGCGGCACGAAGGCGATGAGCCTCACGACGGCTTATCCAAATCGCGCGCGCGCCGTTCCCAAGCACGCAAGCGCGTCACGACGACGATCGC
The DNA here is from genome assembly GCA_041398305.1 of Hyphomonadaceae bacterium. Taxonomy (GTDB): domain Bacteria; phylum Pseudomonadota; class Alphaproteobacteria; order Caulobacterales; family Aquidulcibacteraceae; genus Vitreimonas. The sequence continues at coordinate 112,399 of JAWKUZ010000011.1, read as the reverse complement.
CAACACCGCCAGCGCGCCGAGCGCAACGGCATAGGCCGGCCAAATGAACTCCCAACCGCCCTCAATCATGACTGTGCCTTGCGCATCGCGGCGCTCTCGACTCGGCGGCGAAAGATCGTCGCGCGCATGTTCATCAGCGTTAAAGCGCCGAACAGCAGCAAATAAGCCCCCGCCATAGTCAACAACGGGCCTAGCATGGACGGATGCACCGCCGAACCGCCGCTCCGCATGATACTCGCCGGCTGGTGCAGCGTGCTCCACCAATCGACGGAGAACTTCACGATTGGCAGATTGATCGCGCCGACGAGACACAAGATTGCAGTAAGTCGCGCCGCGCGCTCTTCGTCCTCGATCGAGGCCCAAAGCCCTATGTATCCGAGATATGTCACGAACAGGACGAGCATTGAGGTCATGCGCCCGTCCCATTCCCACCATGTGCCCCAGGTCGGCGCGCCCCAAAGCGAACCCGTGATCAAACACACGCCGGCAAACACTGCCCCTACCGGCGCAGCTGCGCGCGCGGCGACATCAGCCAGCACATGGCGCCAAACGAGGCCAACGAAACTCGCACCTGTCATGAACGCGAACACACCCATCGACCACCAGGCCGCAGGCACGTGCACGTACATGATCCGCGCGGTGTCACCCATCTGGTAGTCCGCCGGCGAATAGAAGAGCGCCCATGGGATTCCGACCACGAACAGCACCAGCGCGCCAACAAACAACACCGGCGTGGCCCAAGCCGAAAACGCCATGAAGCGTGCGGGATTGGCGAGGAAGGCAAACATCGCGGGCGCTACCAATCGCGGTTCGGGGACAAAGGCAATGCGGTCATTCGGCCTGCAACCGCAGCGCAGCAGCCGCTGCTATCGGTCCTAGAGCCGCAGCACCCAAGGCGCAGCCGCCCAAAATGCTCAGCGCGGCCACGACGTCCTCCCCCGATGCTACTGCCGCCCCAAAAATGATCGGCGGCGCGAAGAACGGCAGAACGATCAAGGCAATCAACACGCCGCCACGTTTCACGCTGGCGGTCAAAGCCGCGCCAACAAGACCAACGCCGATGAAAGCGGCTGCACCAAGCGCTAGGCTAAACACTATGAGAGGCAGCCGCTCTATCGGCGCCTGCAACGCGATGGCGGCCGGCGCGCCGGCAAGCGCCAGCGGAACGCCGATCCCCACCCAAAGCGCTGCGCCCTTCGCCAACACGATGAGTTCAAGCGGCGCCGGCGATAGCAGCATTTGATCGAGCGAACCGTCTTCCAAGTCAGATTGAAATAGCCGTTCCAACATCGCCAACACCGCAAGCGCCGCCGCGATCCACACCAGTGGCGGCCCAGCAGTTTGCAGCAAAGCGCGATCCGGCCCCATCGCCAGCGGCACGAGCATGGTGGCGCCGAAGAAATATCCGAGCGGCGCGAGCGCGCCGCCGCCGCCCCAAAGCAAAGCCAGCTCGCGCCGGAATGTGACGCCAAATGCACTCATCGCGGCACGCGCACTACAAGCGAGGGCGCTACACCGAGCGGCTCGTGCACCGCTGCCACCGCGATGCCGCCGTTCGCACGGTGCGAAGCGATCAATTCGTTGAGTACCGCCCTGCCCGCATCATCCAGCGCCGCTGCAGGCTCATCCAACAGCCACACAGGTCGCGGCGCCACAACCAAGCGAGCAAGCGCAAGCCGGCGCGCCTGCCCCTGGCTCAGCACGCGCACCGGCAATTTCATCACGCGTCCCAGATCAAGCATCTGCGCGACGAAATCCTCACTCGGCGCGCCGCCAAAGAGTCCGGCCCAATAGCGCAAGTGATCACGGACGCTGGCTTCACGCTTCAACGCATTTGCGTGCGCCAAGTAGTGCAGCGACAGCGCCTGATCTTCGACGCCATCGAACTCGATCCGCCCGCCGCGTGGCCGCAGCAATCCCGCGATCGCGCGCAAAAGGCTCGTCTTGCCCGAGCCGTTCGAGCCCTGCACTTCGACATAGGCGCCTGGTCCCGCCGCAAAGCTCAGATCTTCGAACAACACACGCCCGCCACGCGACAGCGTGAGCCCCTCGACGCGGAGTGATGGTTTGTCTTGGAAAGGTCCGCGAGCGCTCATAATGCGGCCCCGGTTCTAGAAAGGGTTGCACCATCCGCCAAGCCGCGCTTGGTGGAGCGGAGGGAGGTGCGGCTATGCGTCGTTTCTGGACAGGTCTGATTTTGGCTGCGGGCCTAGCCGCTTGCGGCCAGGCGGAAATGCAGTCGGCGCCCAGTAGCGGCGAAGCTGCCTATGGCGGCATGGCTGACATGGCCCAAAGTCGCGTGGAAGCGGCCGAGGAAAACGCGCCGGCGGCCGCGCCCCAACCGCCACCTGCGGACGCCGAACGTCAGAACGGCGCCACGACGGCGACGGGGCCGAGCCAACCCGCTGGCCCAACGCCGGTCCTCTATCTCGCCTATACCTACGCCCTCGGCCTCGAGATCCCGAGCCAACGCTTGAGCGCGGTGATGGATCGCCATGTCCAGACCTGCCAGGCCGCAGGCCCCCGCCTCTGCCAATTGATTAGCTCGAACCGCAGCGGCGACCCCGACAGCTACATGGAAGGCTACGTCTCGATCCGCGGCGAACCGAACTGGCTCAACACGTTCAAAGCAGGCATGGCGCAACAGGCCGATGAAGCGGGCGGTCGCATCATTTCAGAGAACACCACCTCGGAAGACCTCACCCGCCAAATCGTCGATACCGAAGCACGGCTTCGTGCGCAGACAGCGCTGCGCGATCGTCTGCAGGAGCTGCTGCGCTCTCGCCCTGGCCGCTTGGCCGATCTGCTCGAAGTGGAGCGCGAATTGGCGCGCGTTCAGGGTGAGATCGACGCCGTGCAATCGGCGCTGGCTGTCATGCGAACACGGGTTTCAATGTCCGAGTTGACATTGACCTATCGCTCGTCCCCGCGTGCCGCCGGCAGCGACACGCTGGAGCCGCTCCGGCAGGCGTTCGCGAACTTCCTCGGGATAATCGTCGCGGGCTTTGCGGCGATCCTCACCATCATCGCGGCGCTGATCCCGTTCGCAATCGTGCTGATCCCGCTTGGCTGGCTGCTACTCCGCTGGCGCAGAAGCCGAGGGGGCCGCTTCTTCGGACGCAAGCACGAGTCGGCCCCAACGGCTCACAACGCCGAAACCTAAATACGAAAAGGGCCCGGCTTTCGCCGGGCCCAGTGCGTTTGCTCGTGGTGTGGCGATTAGCGGAAGCTGATCGTCACTGCCGTGCGGCGGTTGGCGGCTTCGCGGATGCCGTCACCCGTCTCCAGAGCCGGATCGGTTTCGCCGCGCGACGCCGTCTCAATCAGATCGGCGCTGACGCCGCGGTCGATCATGGCGTTACGCACAACAACCGCCCGGCGCTGCGAAAGCGAGTCGTTGTAGGCGTTCGAGCCCGACGTATCGGTGTGACCGATAACAACAACCGCATTGACGTTGCACTGGCGTGCGCGCGTCACGGCTTGGTCGATGATCCGCACCCCAGTGCGGTTCAGGTTCGAACGATCCCAATCGAACGGCACAATAAAGTCGTTCGTCGGGCACGGGGCCGGGGTCGGAACCGGAGCCGAAACCGGCGCCATTTGCGGTTGCGGGTTGTCGCGGCTCGGGCATGGCGTGCCGGCTTCTTCCATCGCGTGACGGACGTCGGCATCCACACACATCAGGGCCGTCGCCGCGCCATGGTAGCCAAGGGCAACCAGTTGACGCGAGTTCTTCAGGCGGCGGCAGTTGGCGTCTTGCCAGGTTGTGCCGATCGACACGCCAAACGAGACGGCTTGCGCGCCCAACGAGCTCGAACCCATGCAGGTGTCTTCACCTGACGTGAGCGGCGCCGCGTAGGCGGTGCTGACCGGGTTGCGTTCGTTGTAGGTATTCACCTCAACGCTCTGATCCGAGTTGTTGGAATTCGCGTTGTCGTTGTTGGCCGATTGGCTCTGTGCGTTCGAAGAACTCGAATTGTTGTTGCCGTTATTGTTGCCGTTGCCGTTACCGTTGTTATTGCCGTTGTTGTTGCCATTATTGTCGGCGCTCGCGTTACCGCCGGTCGCCGAACTTGAGTTGTTGGCGCTGTTTGTGTTGGCGTTGTTGAGCGTATTGCTAGCGTCGTTGCTGTTGGCGTTGTTCAACGTGTTGTTGGCGGCGTTCGTGTTGGTGTTGTTCGACGTCAACGTGTTGTCGGACGAGTTGACGCTGTTGTTGTTGGCCGAACCGCCCGTGGCATTGCCGCCAGTGGCGTTACCACCCGTCGCGTTCCCGCCAGTTGCGTTCGAGTTACCGCCCGTAGCGTTGCCACCTGTTGCGTTGGCGTTGCCGCCGGTGGCGTTCGACGTGCCGCCCCAAGCGTTGGCGTTGCCGCCAGCGCCGCCCGTCGCGGATGACGTTGACACAGCGCTACCGCCCTGTCCGCCAGCGCCGCCTGCACCCCCGGTTGCGAGAGCTACGCTGTTGTTGTCGATGTCCAACTCAGCGTCGATGTTGACTTCGACACCGTTCCCGTTGCCGTTGTTTCCGTTGTTGCCATTATTTCCGTTGCCCGTGGCGAACGCGGGCGCCGCAAACGTCATCGCAATCGCGATCGCGCCAGCAGCCAATTTTGATTTCGACACGCGCACGTGTGCTCTCCTCGTTTCTCCTGAGTGGATAACGAGATGCACAGGGTGGGCCTGCGGTTTGCGCTCCGTCCCGATACGAAACAAACGGCATCTGGCGAACACCGTCCCAATCTGAACACCGCCAGAAACCGTGTTGCGAACAATTCGCAAACATCTCTAGCGGAGCGCACAGGGATTAATTGCGCCTTCGCAAAACAGCGCTACATAAGCCTTGCCGCGCGCCGGTTTGATTCCGGATTTGGGGCGCTCCCCAACGCGCTTGCATCTCTGTCGCTACTCAAGCCGGATGCACACACATGCCATCTCTGAACTCATTTAACGCCCGCACCACAATCAGCGCGGGCGGCAAGACCTTCACGTATTTCGATCTGAAAGCCGCCAGCGCCAACGGGTTGGGTGACATCTCGCGCCTGCCCATCTCGCTCAAGGTGCTGCTCGAAAACTTACTCCGCACCGAAGACGGGGTTGCGGTGAAGAAAGCCGACATTCTGGCCATGACCTCGTGGCTGGTGAACAAGGGCAAGAACGAGGTCGAGATCGCATTCAGCCCAGCGCGGGTGCTGATGCAGGATTTCACCGGCGTTCCCGCGGTCGTCGACCTCGCCGCCATGCGCGATGCGGCCGCCAAGCTCGGGGCGAACCCTGAGAAGATCAACCCGCTCGTGCCAGTGGATCTCGTCATCGATCACTCAGTGATGGTCGATCACTTCGGCGCGGCAGGCGCCTTCAAGCAGAACGTCGAACTTGAGTACGAACGCAACGTCGAGCGCTACCAATTCCTGCGCTGGGGCCAACAAGCGTTCCGTGACTTCCGTGTCGTGCCGCCCGGCACCGGTATCTGCCACCAAGTGAACCTCGAATATTTGGGTCAATCGGTCTGGGTGCGCTACGTTGACGGCGAAACCTACGCCTATCCTGACACCGTCGTCGGCACCGACTCTCACACGACCATGATCAACGGCATCGGCGTTCTGGGTTGGGGCGTTGGCGGCATCGAAGCGGAAGCGGCGATGCTCGGCCAAAGCATTTCCATGCTCATTCCCGAGGTCATTGGCTTCCGCCTGACTGGCAAGCTGCAGGAAGGCGCCACTGCCACCGACCTCGTGCTCACGGTCACCCAAATGCTCCGCAAGAAGGGCGTGGTCGGTAAGTTCGTGGAATTCTTTGGACCCGGCCTCGACACCATGAGCGTTGAAGACCGCGCCACCATCGCCAACATGGCCCCCGAATACGGTGCCACCTGCGGCTTCTTCCCAGTCGACGGCAAGACCATCGATTACCTAAAAGCCACGGGCCGCGATCCGGCTCGCGTGGCTCTGGTTGAAGCGTACTGCAAACAGCAAGGCCTCTGGCGCAGCGACGAAGAACCGGAGTTCACTGACACGCTCGAGCTCTCGCTCGCCGACGTGCGCCCGTCGCTTGCCGGCCCGAAGCGGCCACAAGATCGCGTCGTGCTCGGCGGGCTAGCCGATGGCTTCACGAAAGTGATGACCGAGGAGTTCCGGAAAGCCGACGAACTCAAGAAGCGCGCCCCGGTCGCGGGCGCGAACCACGATATCGGCCATGGCGACGTCGTCATTGCCGCGATCACCTCCTGCACAAACACCTCGAACCCAAGCGTGCTCATCGCTGCTGGACTCGTCGCACGCAACGCGGTCGCGAAGGGCCTCGACACCAAGCCGTGGGTGAAAACCTCGCTCGCGCCAGGCAGCCAGGTCGTCACTGACTATCTCGCCAAATCCGGCCTCGATAAGTCTCTCGATGCGCTGGGCTTCAACCTCGTTGGCTACGGTTGCACAACCTGTATCGGTAACTCGGGCCCCTTGCCCGCGGCGATCTCGGCAAGCGTCAACGAGAACGACCTCGTTGTCGCCTCCGTGCTCTCGGGCAACCGCAACTTCGAAGGCCGCGTGAACCAGGACGTGCGCGCAAACTATCTCGCGTCCCCGCCGCTCGTCGTCGCCTATGCGCTTGCGGGTTCGGTCTATCTGAACCTCGAAACCGAGCCGCTGGGAACAGGCAATGACGGCAAGCCGGTCTATCTACGCGATATCTGGCCGACCAACGCCGAAATCGAGCAAGTCGTCCGCATGGCGGTGACGAAGGAAATGTTCGACGCGCGCTATGGAAACGTCTTCGCGGGCGATCAACACTGGCAAGGCATCAAGGTCGGCGCGGGCCGCACCTATGGTTGGGACAACAAGTCCACCTATGTGCAGAACCCGCCGTACTTCGAAGGCATGGGCATGACGCCAACGCCACCACGCGACGTCGTTGAAGCGCGTGTGCTCGGACTTTTCGGCGACTCGATCACCACCGACCACATCAGCCCCGCCGGTTCGATCAAGAAGGTGTCGCCAGCCGGCGCCTATCTTACGGAGCACGGCGTCGCACAGGCCGACTTCAACTCCTACGGCGCGCGTCGCGGCAACCACGAGGTGATGATGCGCGGCACCTTCGCGAATATCCGCATCAAGAACCAGATGGTCAAAAACGATGACGGCTCGGTGGTCGAAGGTGGCTACACGATCCACCATCCGTCTGGCGAGCGGATGTTCATCTACGACGCCGCCATGCGCTACAAACAGGAAAGCCGCGAGCTCGTGATCTTCGCGGGTAAGGAATACGGCACCGGCTCATCGCGTGACTGGGCCGCCAAGGGCACCACGCTTCTCGGCGTCCGCGCCGTAGTCGCCGAAAGCTTCGAGCGCATCCACCGTTCAAACCTGATCGGTATGGGCGTGCTCCCGCTCCAGTTCCTGGAAGGTCAAAGCTGGGCCAGCCTCGGTCTGACGGGCGCCGAGACGGTCTCCATCTCCGGCGTTGCGGACCTTGGCCCCCGCCAGCGGGTGACGCTCAAGATTACCCGCCCTGACGGCAAGACCGAGGATGTGGAGGTCCATTGCCGGATCGACACGGAAAACGAGGTGGAATACCTCCGAAATGGGGGAATTCTCCATTATGTGCTGCGCGGCCTGGCCAAAAACTGACCGGAACCGGCCCCGTCACAACGGTTTGATTCGAACCGGGGCGGCGGGGCCTGCATGGTCTTGCGCATGATCGTCCGGTTCCTCGTCGCTCTGGCTGTCGCCATTGCGGCGATCGCAACCCCTGCGCTCGCCCAGACCCAAGGCCGCCGTGCGGCGACGGTGGTAGAGCTCTACACCAGCCAGGGCTGCTCGCAGTGCCCGCGGGCCAACCGGCTCCTGGGCATGTTTTCGCGTGAGGACGATGTCCTGGCGCTGACATTCCCAGTCGGCATTTGGGACTATCTGGGCTGGCACGACACGTTCGCGCAGCCGGAGTTCGCCGAGCGCCAACGGACATATTCGCAGACGCTGCGCGTGCGAGGCCGCTTTACGCCGCAACTGGTCGTCAACGGTACGCGCACGATCAGCGCCTCAGACTGGGACGAGGCTCGCGCGACCTATGACGATCAGCGCCGCGCCGGCTTTCCCGCGAGTGCGCCCGACATTTCACTCACCTTGCTCCGCAATGGCCGCGCACGGGCAACCATCGGCTCTGGCCCCGCAGGCTCGAACGCAGACGTCTGGATGCTGGCTTATGAGCCAGGCCCGATCACCGTCGTCGTTGCGGGCGGCGTCAATCGCAACCGAAGCGTGCCGCACTATAACCTGGTGAAGTGGATCGAGCGCGTCGGCACGTGGAACGGCGCCGGCGTTTGGCACGAGCGACCGCGTTGCCAACCGGAATGCGCGATCCTGATCCAGGAACCAAACGGCGGCCGCATCCTCGCCGCCGCCTACACGCACCGCCCCAGCCGCTATTGATTACTGCGCGCTCGGCACCAATCGACTGAGCGGCGGCGCAAACGCCTCCACCTCAAGATCGCTCAACGCATAGGCCCAATCGGAAGCCGGTGTGTTCAGCGCCACCGCAGCTTGCTCCTGCTCCGGCGTGCTCGCGCGCGCGACCAGCTTCACCCACACACGCCCGTCGCTCGGTATGAGTTCCGCGTCGATGACGATGCCATCGAACGTCGTCGCCCGCACGCGCGCAACCGGTGTCCCCTGAATTGCTGGCGCGGTGCGTACATCAATCGGCTGAAGCTGTGTCAGTCGTTCAGCCGTCGCCGTGACGCTCGACTCCGCAAGCGCGGCCAACGCCGGCGACGCGATACGCCAAGGCTGATCGGCGCCATCGCGCGCCAGAATATAGGCCCGGCCCTCTGACGGCATGATCTCCACGCGCGCCAAGCGATCTGACGTCAAGTTCATCGGCCGCAAATCGAGCCATGAGGCCGCGTCACGAAGCGGCGGGAGGTCGCCCTCGACTGACCATGTCTGCGCTTCATCGGGACGACGAACATAGGTGCCGCTCGGCTCTACCCCGAGAATGAGGTTCACCAGCAGCGCACCTCGGCCATCCTCGACTTGCACCAAGATGCCGCGCCCATCGGCGCGAGGATCGGTGACGCCCAGCCGTTCATGCTTGGACTCATCGCTGGTCATACGCCGGACGTAACGCAGCCCTTCGAGGCCCTCGGTAAGTTGCGCCAGGCGCGACGACAGCACCGGGTAATCGTCCCGGTCGCGCATCGCCCAGCCCTGCTGTGTGCGCTCGATGCGGTAGGACGCGTCGGCGCTCGTGATCGTGATGCGCTGCGCTCCGCCAATGGTTTCCTCGATGCCCGGCAGCACTGGACCTGCCGACGCATTCGAACTGGAACTCCGCGACTCAATCGCCACGGTGATGGCCGCGACCGCAACCAACGCGCCCGCAATCAGAAATAACGTCAGCGAACGCGCCCTACGGCGTTCGGCAAGGCCAGAAGTCATCGCCCCGCACCCCCGCGCCGTTGCCGGCGCCAGAACAAGAACAGCCCCGCGCCCGCGATCAAAATCGGCGCTAGCCAAACATTGATGAACATCACAAGCGCCTGCAGCCGATCGATGTCGCCGCGCAGATCGCGCACAAGGCCGCGTAACTCAGTGCGAATTTCCCCCTCGCGCTCACGGAAGCGATCAACTTCCGCCTGCTCTTCCGGAGTCAGCTCCGCGCCGAGATCGCCGGCAAAGAACCCCGAGCCCCGTCCACGCGCCTGCAATTGCTGAAGCCGCGCCTGCGTCTCCTGCAGGTCAGCCTCGAGTTGCTGCTGGCGGCTTTCGATGCGGCGCTGCGCTTCGCGCTCCATGTCGTCGAGCAGCTCCATGTCGCGCTGCGCCGGTGCGCGCGAGCGCAGCGACACCAACGCTTCCGAGCCGCCCAGCACATCGATTGCGTTCAGCGTAAAGGCGGCGTTGTCCGCAGCCGCGCCGCCATTCTGGGGGTCGACATAGAAATCATCGGCAAGGAAATCAGTATCGGCGACAATCACAACCTGCGCCGGCGTCGCTGATGTGCGTAGAGCCTCGACCGCTGGGTCTGCCGCCGGAGGTTGCACCGGCGCGGCATCCGGTCCCTCTGGTGGCGCAACCGGTTCAGGAGCTGGCGCGCCATTCGGGAACGCCGTCGTCAGATTGCCCGAAATGCGTACGGCGACGTTCTCGACGCGCCCACCGCTCGGTGGCCACATGCTCATCACGTCCATCGGGCTTGGACGCATGAGCGCCTGCTCCGCTGGCATCCGCATCGTGCGGCCGCTGGTCCGCACCAGCGGGAGCACCGTGACGCCTTCAAGCTCGGTCCGGCGCGTAATCGCGCCCGCGAGACCGAAATTGATCCCACGCCGCAACCACGCCGTCATCAGGTCCTCGCGATCGAGGCGGTTCGCTTCGGCGGGCACTTGGAAGAACAACGGTTGCGGCGCTTGCCCGGTCTGACCAGTAGTCGGATCCTGCACGGAAACCGGCAGCGCACCCTCGAGGTCCAGCACGACTGTTGACGCCATTGTAACGCCCCAGGCGTTCAGCAGAGGCTCCATGTTCGACGACGTCGGCGGCGGCGCGACCGGATTGAAAGGATCAAATCCAGTGCTCGCGCTCATCGCCGCCTGCATCGAGGCAGGATCAAGCGCGATGAACGCACGCCCGCGGCGTAGGATGAATTGATCGATGGCATAGAGCTGCGCTTGCGACAGAGCACCAGGATGGATGATCGCCAGCACATCCGTATTCGCCGGAATGGCCGTGAAATCCGGCGGCAGCTTCGTCACGTCGAGCAGGCGCCCCATTTCCGTGGCCAAGACCGATTGGCCCGCGGCGGCGAAGGTCGGATCGGATGCGGCGGCCGGATCAAGTGGCAGCGACGTGATCAGCGCAACGCGCGTCCGATCGGGATTTTCCAGTTCATAGATCAGGCGCGTCAGCTCGTATTCGAGGAACGCCTCCCGTTGCGGATCGAACAAAGGGATCGCAACAGAGTCATCGATGGCATTGGCGCCAACGAGTCCGAAATAGATCGGGTCCGCGCCCTCATACGGTCGCACCGGCTGAATGCCGTTTTCGGCCGCTTGATCCTCGGCTTCGGTGAAGGGCTCAACGTTCACTTCCGTGAACCGCACCCGCCCGTGCGAGCGCGCCTCGAACGTCAGCAGCATTTCGCGCACGCGGGCGGCGTAGGCTTGCAGCTGCGGCATGGGACGCGCGGCATCGCGCGAGTAGTAAAGCGTGAGCTGCACTGGCTCAGTCAGCTCATTGAGCGTTTGCTGCGTGCCAGGGCTGATCGAGTACAGCTGATTCTCGGTGAGATCCAAGCGCCACGAGCGGAACCACGAATTGGCGATCACGTTCGACGCGACAAACGCGATCAACAGCGCCAAGGCGGCAAAGAGTGCGTAACGGCGTGCGCTCATCCCTAGCCTCCCCGCCGCGCATCCACCGCCAACGCGGTGAAGCCCAAACAGAGCGCGATCAGCGAGACGAAGTAGAACACCGAACGGAACTCCACGACACCGCGCTGAGCGGCGTCGAAATGGTGAAGGATGGAGAAGCGCGCGATACCCTCGGCCACGCCGCCGCTCACGATGTTGGAGAAAAAGTCGAGCACCAGCGGCAAGCCGAGCGCCGTCAGCAGGAACGATACCAAAACCGCCAGCACGAACGCCACGATTTGGGCTTGCGTCAGCGCGGACATCACCGATCCGATCGCGATATAGGCGCCCGCCATCAGCAGACTTCCGAGGTAGGCTGTGAAGATCGCCGCGTTATCCGGCGAGCCGAGCGCGTTCACTGTTGCCCAAAGCGGCAATGTCAGCAGCAGCGCAGCCCCCGCAATGCTCCAAGCCGCCAAGAACTTGCCAAGCACGAGCGACCACGTCGGCGCCGGCAGCGTCATCAGCAATTCGATCGCGCCCGAACGGCTTTCCTCCGCCCAAAGGCGCATCGAGACAGCCGGCAGGAACACCATGAATATCCATGGGTGAAACGCGAAGAACGGCGTCAGGTCAGCGCGGCGACTTTCAAAGAAGCCGCCGATCTGAAACGTGAACAGCCCGATCGAGAACAGGAACACCGCGACGAACACGTAAGCGGTCGGCGTGGTGAGATAGGAGAGCAGCTCGCGCCGATAGACGGCTGCAAGGCTCGCGAAGCCGGGGCGCTTGTTCATACGCGCTCCTCCCCACGTGTGAGCGCCGCGAACGCGCGCTCTAGACTGCCGTGCTCTTCCTTGAGCGCAGCGGGCGTTTTGTCGGCGACGATGCGGCCTTGATCAATAATGATCGCCCGCGTGCAGACTGCTTCGACCTCTTCCAGGCTATGCGTTGAGATGATGAGCCCCCGCTCTTCGCCGAGCCGCTTGATTAGATCGCGCACGGCGTGGCGCTGGTTCGGATCGAGGCCGTCGGTTGGTTCATCCAGAATGAGCAGCATTGGATCGTGAAGGAGCGCGGCAGCCAGACCGACGCGCCGGCGATAGCCTTTTGAGAGCGTCTCGATCGGCTGATCGATCGTGTCACCCAGCCGGGCGTCTTGCGCAGCGCGCCGTACAGCATGGCGCGCCGCTTCGCGCGACATGCCCCGCGTCTCGGCCACAAAGCGCAAAAAGCTCCATGGCGTCATCTCGCCATAGAGCGGCGCGCCCTCGGGCAGATAGCCAACACGCTCCTGCGCTCGACGGCGATCCTGCGCGACATCAATGTTGAAAATCTTGGCGACGCCTTCGTCGGGCTCAAGATAGCCCGCGATCATCCGCATCGTGGTCGTCTTGCCGGCCCCGTTGGGACCCAGGAAGCCGACGATCTCTCCGACGTCGAGCGCAAATCCAATACCGTCCACGGCAACGCGGCGGCCAAAGGTTTTGCGCAGACCATCGACCTGCAGCAGCATGTGGATTGGATCCCCGTCCGAAATTCGAGCGCCGCTCTTACGAGCGATTTGGGCAAAAGGCCATGGCCCTTTATCCACAGTCGCTCCGAATCACCCGAGGCGATTCCGCGCGGCCTTTCGCATCAGTTAAGAGCGTTCGGACGGGCGGTTGATCACAGTCGACGAACAAACTCCCGGAAGGCCGCCGCAAGTTTTTTTGCGCGTAAGCCTAGGGAGATCAGAACGCCGCGAGCCGCTATTTCAAAGGGATTTCGTCGCCCAGAAACAACAAGGCCCGCGACGATCGCGGGCCTTGTCAGAAACTGTGTGGTCGGTCGAAGCGCGCACCCCGGGGGGCTGGGGGGGCTGATGGATACCGGAGTACGAGCCTTTCTCCGACCGACCACAATCATAGGGTCGCGCCCCAATGCGGCGAGGGCAAGCGCAAAATCCGGCGAAAAGGAGTTGTGCCCCTATTTGTAATATTGGGCGCAGTGCGCTTTGCTGAAATCACACGTTGTGAACAACATAGAGGCCAGAACGAATGAGTGGACGCAACGTGTTCTTTGAGCGTCCGGAATTGGATCGGTTGTTTCGCTTTTACGGGCGGATGGTAGCGGCTGGCGAATGGCGCGACTACGCGCTAGACGCGTTGCAAGATCGCGCGGTGTTCAGTGTCTACCGCAGGACAAGCGAAGCGCCGCTCTACCAGATTGAGAAACGTCCGGACGAAGCGCGCAAGAATGGCGCTTACAGTGTGCGCGCTGTCGACGGCCGCGTTCTGCGCCGGGGGCATGAATTGGAGCGCGTATTGGCGGTGTTGGAGCCCAAACGCATGCGCGTGGTGGGCGACTGAAAAAACGCCCCGGCGGTGAGGCCGGGGCGTTGAAAGCTAATCCGCTGAGTAGTCTCGATCAGTCTCGCGACAAGCTCATGAAGCGCAGCAGCGTTTGGAAGATCACGATGAACGCGATGTAGAGGTTGAGCGCGCCCATGTTGGTCGCGACAGCCTGACTGCGCATGTCATTTGCGATGTAGTAGTACGTCTCGCGAAGCTGGTTGGTCTGAGTGGCAACCAAGATCGAGAATAACGCAAGCGTCACGCCCTGCAGGATGATTTCCATCATCCCCGACTTGAAGATTAGGAAGTTCACGAGGCCGATCGCAAACAGGCCCCATGCAGCCATGATCACCATCGAGTGCAGGCCGCCGAGGTTGCGCTTTGTGGTGTAACCCCACAGCGACAGGCCGCCGAACGCTGCCGTGGTGACCAAGAAGGCCTTGGTCATCGTCTCGAACGTTACATTGTAGACCTGCCCGCCAACGGATTGCACCGGCACCGAGTTCGCAGCGACGAGCACCCAGAAACTAAGGCCAGCGCCCATGAGCGTGACGACAGACCAATAGAGAATTCCCGACGCCGCTGGCGACGGATTGCGCATCAAAAAGTTCGAGCCAAGCAAAATCGCGACCGGACCCCACATCACAATGTAAACTACCGGGGGCGACAGAACGAACTGCGCAACCGGCGCAACGGTGCCGATGACGTAAGCCAGTGCCGCCGACCAGGCGAGGCCCAGGCCCATCTTCATGTATACACCGAGCATAAAACGGCGAAGACCTGGGTCGATCGCCATTTCTTCGCGCCCCATCGGTATTGACCGGCCCTGGGCGTGGTAATCGCTCATCATAACCTCCTAGTCGCGGGAGGAATCCCGCGGCTCCTGCCCCGGAATATGGCGATCCTGTTCCTCTGCGGCAAGAAAAAGCCGCCGCTACGGACCGTTGCGAAGCGCCGCGCGGGGGGCCAGAATTGGGCTGGAAAGTGGCATGGGAACTTTTCCCCAGCCGTTAAGCGTTTCACGTCCGTAGGCCCGCGTCTGCCGCCCTCGGCGGCGTCGCGGTCGAATCGCGCTACCAGCAGGCGCGGAGGGTAAGCCGGGGTGGCTGACGAGAACGATCCAGACCGGCCGGAGGATGATCCGCCACCAGGTCCGTCCAAAGAGGACGACGCACCGGCTGACCCCGTGGAAGCGGCCGCTGGTGAACCTGCGCCTGACGATGAACCGCCTGAGGAATTGTTTGAGGAACCGGCGGCAGTTGACCCGCCCCCGCCTGAAAGCCTGCCACCAGTCCCAGAGGACTTGCCGATCGCCGCCAGCGCGGCGCAGGAGCAAGAGCAGGAAGAACAAGCAGCCGCGACGGCCGATGGCGACGCCGCGCCTGAGAGTCTGCCCCCTGGCTACTTCCGCGCCGCCGGCGATCCTGAAGAAGCGCAAGACGAACCACCCGCTTCGCTGCTCGGCCGCATTCGCGATCGCGTTGTCTCCACCGCGCGTGACACGTGGCGCGCCATCGAACCGAAATGGGTCGCGTTCGCCGGCGGCGCGCGCGCCTTTGGCGGCGAAATGTGGCGGCGGATCCGCGGAATCAAACATCCGCGCAACGTGCGCGAAGCAGCTGTGTGGAGCGGCTGGGCTGCGGCGGGCGTCGTCGGCCTCATCGTCGCGTTCTTCATTGCGATCACATGGGACTTGCCCTCAACCGACGATCTCTGGGAAGCACGGGGCGGCCAGTCGATCACCTACCTTGATCGCAACGGACACGTGATCCTGCGCGAAGGCGCGCAGAACGCGCCGCCCGTCGATCTCGCCTCGCTCCCCCCCTATGTGGCGCAAGCATTCATCGCGATCGAAGATCGCCGCTTCTACGATCACTTCGGCGTAGATGTCGGCGGCATGATGCGCGCCGGCGCCGAGAACTTGCGCGCGGGTCGCGTCGTGCAAGGCGGCTCAACGCTGACACAGCAGCTGGCGAAGAACCTCTTCCTCACCAACAACCGCACGTGGCGGCGGAAATTCCAGGAAATCGCCATGGCGATTTGGCTGGAAGGACGCTTCACCAAGGACGAAATCCTCGCGCTCTATTTGAGCCGCGTCTATTTCGGGGCCGGCGCTTACGGCATTGAAGCTGCCGCCGAACGCTATTTCGATCGCCCTGCTCGCGAACTGACGTTGTTGCAGGCCGCAATGATCGCCGGCCTTGTCAAAGCGCCATCGCGCCTCAACCCAGCGCGCCAAGACATCGCAGCCGCGCGCGATCGCGCCACAGTCGTACTCGACGAAATGGTGAGGCTCGGCTTCATCAGCGCCACCGAACGCGAAGCGGCGCTGCAACAGGAACTCGTCATCAGCCGCCGCAACCCGGCGGGCGTGCTTTCCTATTATCGCGACTGGATCGACCCACTGCTCAACGACGTCATCGGGCAGCAGCGGGACGACTTCGTGGTTGAAACCACCATCGACATCGCCGCCCAACGCGCCGGCGATGAAGCAGTCAACGCCGTTCTGGAAGAACAAGGCGAGTCACGTCGCATAGGCCAAGCGGCGCTGATTGCCATGGATGATGAAGGCGGCGTGCGCGCGCTTGTTGGTGGCCGTGACTACGATCAGAGTCAGTTCAACCGCGCCACACAAGCGCGACGCCAGCCCGGTTCATCGTTCAAATTCTTCATCTACCTCGCCGCTATGGAAAACGGGCTGACGCCGTGGAGCGTCCGCGAGGACGCGCCGATCACGATTTACATCGATGGTCAGCCGCCCTGGACACCAGGCAACTACACCCGCGAGTACCACGGTCCGACCGAACTCACGCGCGCATTCGCGCTCTCCTACAACATGGTCGCGATCCGCGTTGCCAACGAAGTCGGCGGTCAGAATGTGATCGACGTGGCGCGACGCCTTGGCGTGCGCTCACCGCTTCACAATTATCACTCGCTTGCGCTGGGCGCGCAGGAGATCACGCTGCTCGAAATGAGCCAAGCCTACGGCGCGATGGCTGCTGAAGGCTACAACATCGAAGCCCACGGCGTGACGCGCATTCGGCGCGCATCCAGCAATGAAACTGTGTGGGCGTTCCGGCAGGAAAACCGCCGACGCGTCATCGAAGAGCGCGAGCTGCGCTTCATGAACTACATGATGCGGCGCGTGGTTGACGCTGGCACCGGAACCGCGGCGCGCATTTCCGACCGCCAAGTTGGCGGCAAGACCGGAACGGGTAACGATTATCGCGACGCTTGGTTTATTGGCTACGTTCCCGGCATGGTCGCCGGCGTGTGGGCTGGCAACGACGACTTCTCCGAAACCGGTCGCGTTACGGGCGGCTCACTGCCGACCCAAATTTGGGCGCGCTTCATGCCTACTGCGCTGCGCAATACTCCTATTCGGCCGATGCAGCTCCCGCGCGACGAGGATTATGACATCGGCGTGCCAGACCCCGACGCGCCAGAACTTACAGCCGTGGGGGCTCCAATCGGGGCGGTGATCGGGGCTACCCCAACGGCTCCTCCGGATCCCCAGGATCGTTCCTTAGATTTCGGCCCCGAGGGCTGAGATTTTTCCCTGACAAAGGCCTGTTGCGCCGTTAAGTCCAACGGACGACGACGACCGTAAAACGGCGTTTGGGGGTTCGACATGCAACGTATTCTATTCGCCTTGCTGGCGGCTGCCTTTGCGTTTGGCGCACCGGCTAGTGCTCAACAACAAGGCGCTCGCGCGCCGATCGATTGGTTCCTCGGCTACGACCAATTCCGGGGGGCAACTTTATCGCCGGATGGGAACCATCTCGCGGTCATTCGCCGCGACGACCTGGGCGACACGCTGCTCGTGGTGAACATGCAAACGCGGCAGGCTGCGGCAATTCAGCGGGCACGCGCCGATCAAAGTCTGAACCTCAGCCAGGTCAGTTTCGCAAGCAACTCTCGGATCGTGTTCCGCCTCATTCAACGCAACCGCGTCGTCTACAATGCATCGGCAAGCATTCGGAACCAGCGCGTGGATGACGGCTTTGAGACCAATACACGCATCTACGCCACTAATCTCGATGGCACGAACACGACACAACTCTACGATCCGTCAGCGCTTTCTCAGTATCTCGACGCCTTCATCATCAGCGATCTACCACGTGACGATGACCACATTCTGCTCATCGTTCCGACACGAGGTGGCGCGGAACTTCGCAGGGTGAACGTGAATACCGCGCAGGCAGAGCGCGTCGAGAACGGCACGCTTTTCACATTCAACTGGATCGTCGACGTGAACGGCACGCCCGTGTTGCGTCAGGATAGCGTCCAGAACGGTCGCGGCTTCTCGTGGCTCCGCCGCGGCCCAGGCCAGCGCAGCTGGACCGAAATCGCCCGCTATCGCGGCGCGGCGGCTGCGAACTCGGGCCCCGATTTCCAACCTCTCGGTGCGGCCACGCAGCCCGGCCAAGTGTTCGTGCTCGCGCGGCGTGAAGGCCAAGATACGAGCGGCCTTTACATCTATGACACCGCCACTGGCCAATACACGGAGACCATCCAAACCAATCCGCAGTTCGACATCACCGGCGCAAGCATCGACACTGCAAACAACGTGCTGCAAGCCGCTTGCTGGTGGGGCTATCGCTGGACCTGCGAGGCGAAAGATCCTGCATTCGCCGCACGCTGGGATGCGATCAACCAAGTCCTTGGCGATCAAGTAAACGTCCGCCTCGCCGGTCGTTCCGACGATGGCAATCGCTGGCTGGTCTATTCTGATGGCCCACAGGATCTCGGCACTTACTACCTTTACGATCACCAGGCCCATACGCTGAACGCGATCATCTCGCAGCGCAGCGGCATCAACCCGGCGCTCCTGCCGACGCAGCACGTCGTCAACTACACGACGTCGGATGGTCAGCAGCAGTGGGGCTATCTATGGCTGCCGCCGGGCGTGACGCGCGAGCAAGCGCGCAACTTGCCGACGATCGTTGTGCCGCACGGCGGCCCAGAAGGCCGCGATGTGTGGGGGAACGATCCGTTCGCTCTCAGCTTCTCGAGCCAAGGTTACGCGGTGTTCCAACCGAACTTCCGGGGCGGCGGCGGCTTCGGACGAGCGTTCGTTGTGGCGGGTCACGGCCAGTGGGGCCAACGCATGCAGGCGGACGTCGCCGACGCAGCGCGGCACCTCATCTCGTCTGGCATCACCGACCCGAACCGCATCTGCATCACCGGCTGGTCGTATGGCGGCTACGTCGCCTTCACGGCCTCCTTCATGAATGCAGACATCTTCAAATGCTCGGTCGCGGGCGCTGGCGTCTCTGACCTTCGCGCCATGCTGCGCTGGGTTCGCAGTGGCGAACGCGGCGACGTCCAGAGCGGCGGCGGCGGTGGCGGTGCGAATTCGCCGGTCTACCAATATTGGACCGACGCAATGGGCAGCACGAGCCGCGACGATGCCGGCCTCGATGAAGTCTCTGCGGCCCGCAACGCCGATCGCGTTGGCATGCCGTTGCTGATCATTCATGGCGATGAAGACATCACGGTGCCGATCTCGCAGAGCGAGTTGATGGTCGCGGCCATGGAGCGCGCCGGCAAGCCGACGCGCCTCATCACGCTCCATGACATCGATCACTATGCTTCACCGCAAAACGGCGATGCGTGGCGGATCGTGATTACGGAATCGCTGTCGTTCTTCAACGAGCACATCGGGCCCGGCGTCCCGCCACCAGGCCAACGTCAATAACGTGAAAACCGGCCCTGCCTGCATCCAGCAGCGGGGCCGGCGGCCACTGAGCAGCGAACGTCTGCTTGGAGGCCATCATGTTGCATCCCCGCTTGCCCACGCTTGCCGCCTGCGCCGCGCTTCTTTCGCTCAGCGCCTGCGCCACCGCCCCCGCGCCTGCTGACGCGCAGCTCTATACCAATTTCACGCTGCTCGACCCCGCCACCGAAACCCGGGTCGAAGACGCCTTCATGCTCGTCTCCAACGGCCGCATTCTCACGACGGGTCGCGGCGATGGCCCTGCCAACGTTCCCGCTGATCGCCGCCACGACATGAATGGCGCCTACGCGCTGCCCGGCTTCATCGATACGCATGCGCACATCACGCTCGGGCGCCTCGCAATTGAAGTACAAGACGGCGCGCCCTCGATCCGCGCGACGTCCGAAGACGAAATCACCGCCCACAACGCCCGCATGCTCGTCTCGTTTGGCGTCACTACCATACGCAATCCCGGCGGCGATACCGAAGCGAACGCGGCTTACAACGAAGACCTCCGCACCGGCGCGATGATCGGCCCCGAACAACGCGCGGCTGGCGAGATCCTAGACAACTCTCACATCGCGGGGCTTTCGATCGATGTTGACGACGCCGCCAGCATCGAAGCCGCCGTGGCGCATCAAGCCGAAGCGGGCATGAACTATATCAAGCTCTATCAATTGCTCGACGAGGCGCAGTTCACCGCGGGCGTGGAAGCCGCGCATCGCCACGGACTTGAGGCCATCACCCACACCGGCGCGATCACTTGGGATCGTGCCGCCGAACTCGGCGTCGACGCGATCGTGCACGCAATGCCGATTAGTGCGGATTCACTGCCCCTCTCGGCCCGTGACGGCTATCGCGGCCCGGATCAAACGGGCACGCACGCCTTTTACGAATGGTGGGAGCGCGCCGACCTCGACAGCCCAGAGATCCAGCGCCTGATACGGGTACTGGCCGAGCGTCAGGTCACGGTCGATCTCACGCTTGTGGTATTCCAAAAGAACTTCTGGGGCGATGACCTCAGCGTCCGCGACACCGGCGCCGAATTCGTGCACCCGCTCGTGCGCGAGAATTGGCGAGTGTTCCGCTTCGATCTCGGCTGGCAGCCGGAGCACTATGCCCGCGCCCGCGCTATCTGGCCGAAAATCCAACGCTTCGCCCGCATGCTGCACGACGCCGGCGTGCCGCTAACAATCGGTACCGATCTGTCCAACCCCTTCGTGTCGCCGGGCTATGATACCATCGCCGAGATACACCTCTATCAAGAGGCGGGGATACCAGCATGGGACATCCTGCGCATGGCAACCAGTGATGCCGCCGCGACCCTTCACATGGATGATCGCATCGGCCGTCTCACCCGAGGCATGGAGGCCGATGTCCTCTTCATTGAAGCCGACCCCACCATTGATGTTGCGAATGCGATGCGAACGCGTGCGGTCTTGTTGAACGGCGCTTTTTACGATGCTGGAACCCTTCGCGCGCACTGAGCTTGTCTTGCTGTTGACGAGAAGTTGCGGTCATCATGACCGCAACTTTCGTTTAGGACTTTGCGATGCAGTGGACGAATACCAACAACGGCTACGGCTGGCTATCGATCGGCCTTCACTGGCTCGCCGCCATCGCCGTCATGGTTATGCTCGTCACAGGTTTTCAGGCCGACTTTGCCGGCGATGCAGGCGATCGTGCGGCGCGGTCAGCGTTGATGGGCTTGCACATTTCCTTCGGCGCTTCCGTGGCACTGATCCTACTGGCGCGCGTCTTCGCTAGCTACGCGCAAACGCGGCCATCCCCGCCAGACCAAACGCCGACTCTGAAATTCCTAGCGAGCGCAACGCACCAAGTCTTATTGCTAGCTATTTTGATCCAGGTCGTATCGGGACCACTCGCCGTCTGGTCCGGCGGTCGCGCAATCAACATCTTTGACGTTGTCGCAATTCCGAGCCCTTTCGCGGCACGCAATCAAGACGTTCACGAGTTCGCCGAACTCTTGCACGCGATTGGCCGCTGGGCGCTTGTCGGCGCGATTTCGCTCCATGTCCTGGGGGCGTTGAAGCACGCCATGATCGATCGCGACGGCGTTCTGAAGCGGATGTTGGCGCCAACGAAGGCTTAACGCGCCATGCCCACGGCGTGGAGCTTACAGCCGTTTTCGTGCAGCCAATCGCGCCCGGCCTCGTAGTCCGGCATGCACTTCCGCACCAACGCCCAGAAGCGGCGCGAATGGTTCATCTCGCGAAGGTGAGCGACTTCGTGCGCTGCAAGGTAGTCCAGCACAAACGGCGGAGCCATCACGACGCGCCACGAGAATGAAAGCACACGGTCGGCCGAGCACGACCCCCAGCGCGAACGCAACTCCTTCACTTGAATGCGCTCTGGCTTCACACCGAGCGTGACCGCATGCGTCGCCACCCGATCGATCAGATCGTGCCGCGCCTGATCCTTCAGATAACGAAGAACGCGCCCTTCGAAGAGCGCCACGTCCGGCGCCTGCACTACGAGCCGCGGCAGCAGATCTTCCTCTATCCACGCTGGCTTGCGGCCATGCTTGTAGACGAGTTCATGCTCAATCCCGCGCAGCGGCACGAACGAACCAGGCGCCAGTGACACGCCGCGCGGCAGCCGCGAAAGCTCCTGCGCGATCCAGCCCGCGCGTTCGGCTGCGAACTGCGCCGCATGCTTCAGATGCCGCTTAGATGGCGCGGTGGCGATCGCCTGGCGCCGCGTCGGATCGATCCGCACCGAGACGTGGCGCGCGCGCGGGTTCACGATCAGCGTCACCGGTACTCGGCGGCCATCAATCGTTTCGATCTCGGTCTGACCGGGCTCGATCTTCTGTCGCGAATCGGAGCGCATACGCAAGAATCCCACGTCCGCACGATTCACGCGACCCGAAGCGTCGGCTAAGCTGCGCAAGAAGGTGAGAACATGGCTCTCTATCGTGGATCGTGTCACTGCGGCGGCGTCCAGTTCCAAATCGATGCCGAAATCACCGATATTTATACGTGTGATTGCTCACTCTGCGCCAAGAAAAACGCACTGATGACAACCGTTGCTGAGGACAAGTTCGCGCTCATCGCAGGCGAAGACAAGCTCACGCTGTATCAGTGGAACAGCAAGATCGCGCGCCACTATTTCTGCAACATCTGCGGCATCTACCCATTCCATCGGAAACGTTCGATGCCTGATCATTACGGCGTCAATGTGCGCTGTCTCGAAGGCTTCGACAAAAGCACCATCCCCATCCGTCAGGCGGAGGGAAAGACGATGACCTTGGTCGAAGAGAATCCCGCCGGCGGCTGGAGCGGACCGAAGGCTTAGCTTTCGCTGACCAACTTCAACTTCCGTACGCCCCGCGATGCGTTCGAATGGAAGTTGCGCATGAACTCACGCACGCGCGGATAAATCTCTGTGCGGAAGCGGCGGCCTGAGAAAACACCGTAATGGCCGACGCCCGGCTGGATGTAGTCGCGCCGCATCTGCTCTGGAATATTGCCGCAAATATCGTGCGCGGCTTGGGTTTGGCCGATACCGGAAATGTCGTCATTCTCGCCTTCGACTGTCAGCAACGCCGTCTTAGTGATCTTGCCCGGATCAACCTTGCGGCCGCGATGCATCATTGTCCCATTGGCGAGGCGATATTCCTGAAAAATTTCGACCAATGTCTGGATGTAGAACTCTTCAGAGAGATCCATGACCGCGAGATATTCGTCGTAGAACGCGCGGTGTTTCTCGGCGCTGTCGCCGTCGCCCTTCACCAGGTTTTGGAAGTACGAAGAGTGGGCGTCCACGTGGCGTGAGAGGTTCATGCCCATGAAGCTCGCGAGTTGCAGGAAGCCCGGATACACGCGCCGGAATGCGCCCGGATAGAGCGCCGGCACCGTATGGATCATGTTCGACTTGAACCAATCGATGTCGCGCTTTTCTGCAAGCAGGTTCGGCGCGGTCGGCGACTTACGCGCATCGATCGGCGAACCCATGATCGTCATCGTCGCCGGAGTACACGGATCATCTTCATCCGCCATCAGCGCGACCGCAGCGACAACGAGCGGCCCCGGCTGACACACGGCCACGACGTGAGTCTGTGGGCCGAGCGCCCGCAGCATGCCCATGACGTGATCGATGTAGTCGTTGAGATCGAAACGTCCGGCGATCACCGGCACCATACGCGCATCGGCCCAATCGGTAACGTACACCTCATGCTCCGGCAGGAACGTACTTACGGTGTCACGCAGCAGCGTAGCGTAGTGGCCCGACATCGGCGCAACAATGAGCACCGTCGGATCTGTCCGATCGCCACGCGCTTCTTTCAGCGCATCAGCATCTCGCTCGAAGTGAATCATTTTCGCCCACGGCGAAGACCACACGCTCTTCGGCGTCACCGGCACATCCGCGCCATTGATCTTCGTCGTCGCCAATTGCCAATCGGGCTTGCGGTAGCGGCGCGTCATCGACTCGAAGAGATCGGCGGCGGCAGCTGCCGTTCGGCCAGCTTCGGTGTCGGCGATGGGATTAAGCGGAGAACGCAGCATCGAGGACTGCATCAGGGCCGCGATGCGCAGAGGCGCCACCGAGAGATGGCCAAGTTCATAGAGCGAATAGAGCATGTGAGCCCTTCTGCTGCGGCGCAGCAACCCTTCTGGATAGTGCGCGCGCCTCTGTTTCCAACAAGCTAAGACAACTCAGCAGGCGAGCCTTTCGCATTGCAGCGCCAGGCTGGCGATTATGCCGAAGGTCCTAACCGGCTCCCCCAGGCCAGGTTCCGGCCCTGACCGCTTTCCGTGGATTCAATGTAATCGGACCGTTCGCAGGCGCAATATGGCAGCACTTCACATAATCAGTGAAGGTCAGCTCCGCTCGAGCCCTGCCGCGATACAGGCGGCAATACTCTCGGGGGCCACGGGAACCAGCGGGCTGCTCGGGTCCATGGGGTCCGCCCTGTTCATGGTCTGTATGATCGAAACCGTCCGCCAGTTCCGATCGACCACGTAGAGCAGCGACGAGTGGTCGACGTTGTAAACGTTGGTCGGTGCGCCTGCGATGGGCGACCTAGAGTGATGAACTTGGAAAGCACTGGCGGCCGCGTTGATCTGTTCTGGCGTCCCGCTAAGGCCCACCAAACCAGGTGGAAAGCCCTCCGTGCGCGCATACTCACCCATACGCTGGGGCGTATCACGCTCAGGATCGACGGTGATCAAAATGGGCTGCACGTCATAGCCACCGGGCTGCGCCAGCGCCTCACCCACCGCATACATGCTAGTAGGGCAAATATCTGGGCAGTTGGTGAAACCGAAATAGATGATCGCGGGCTCACCCGCGAAATCCGCTTGAGTGACGCGCGCGCCATTTGAATCGGCGAGTTCGATCGGCCCGCCGACGGCGTCCACGTTCTCCATGATACAATCGCGAGGTAATGCGGCCTGTTTGCCGTCACCATTGGTGCCCACAAGCAACATCGCGCCCAGCGCGGCCAAGCCCGCCACCGCAACAGCGGGAACGACAGCCCCCGTGAGATTCCGACGCGGCGTTTCGACAGGTTCTGCCATCTTACAAGCTAGACGCCGTCAAAGCCTGCATATCAACGCGGCGCGACGGCACAGGGGGCGCAATGCCGCAGGCAAGGCTTGAGCTAAGCCGCGAATTTGCGCATGTGGCGTTTCAATGAAATTGCCGCGCTCGCCCCTGATCGTGATCGCGACCATCGTCGGCCTCGCCGCCGCCGTTGGGCTTTTCATTCTGCCGCGCATGGAAAACCGCGACGCGCCATGCGCGGTGCATGAGTTCGAGAACTCTCGGTTCATCGTCTGCACCTACGACGCGCGCCGCCAAGACATGCGGCTCTACTCACGCGCTGCGCGCGGCGGATATCTCCGCAGCTTTGAGGCTCTACAGCGAGAAATCGGCGGCGACGCTCACAACGTTCGCTTCGCCATGAACGCTGGAATGTACAATGACGCCGGCGCGCCCATCGGCCTCTACATCCAGGACGGCGATGAACAAAAATCCATCTCGCTCACCGACGGCCCCGGCAACTTTCACTTAAAGCCGAACGGCGTCTTCTGGCAGGGCGCGGACGGCGCATTGCACATAGATGTCTCGGAAAGCTATGCGCGCGCACTTCCGTCGCCGCGTTGGGCCACGCAATCGGGTCCCATGTTGGTGATAGATGGCGAGTTGCATCCGCAGTTTGCTGAGGATGGCGCATCGCGCTTCATCCGCAATGGAGTCGGCCTTCGAGATTCAAACACGGCTTACTTCGTGATCAGCTCAGGCTTCGTTTCGTTCGGCCGCTTTGCGCGTTTCTTCCGCGACGAACTGCATTGCCGGGACGCACTCTTTCTCGATGGCACAGTGTCGAGCGTCTGGGCGCCAAGCATTGGGCGCTACGACGACAACCATGAGCTTGGGCCCATGGTTGCCGTCTTCGATCGCTCCTAAGCGGTCTGGCTCGTTGCCGAAGTGATCGCGGCCTGTGCTTCAGTTAGCGCAGCGGCGGTTTGGATTTCATTCGCATGGATTCGGTTGGCTAGACCCATCAAAGTCGGACCCGTCACCGCACCCGCTTGCGCTTCTTCCTCGACCCACACGCCACGGCGGCGGGCGATCGCATCATCCCAAGCCTGGCGCACGCCACCCCAGTACTCAGCGGTATCGGCCCAATAGGCGTCAGCCGCAGCGACTTGGTACTCATTGAAGCGGTCATAGGTGTTGACGCCGTCCTCGTGGACGATCGCCACCAGCTGCCCGCCGCGCGCGCCAAGCTTTTCGTTGTCCTGTTCGTGCACCCATCCCGTGGGCGTCAGCGCGTGACGGTTGATCGAGTTGTAGCGCTCGTACGGCGGATTGCGGATCGCGTCGCGGCGCGCGAGTGGACGCGCGGTCGGACCGCTGATCCAGATCGTGCGGCCGTTCGCATGATCCCAACGGCCGACACCGCCATAGCGCGGCGAGTCATCCGTCTGCCAAACTGTTTGTGACCATGCGCCACGACGCTCCGCGCTCGGCACGCTACGTAGCGACCAGTAATTGCGGCGATCATACACAAGCACTGAGCGGGGCTGATATTCCCAATCTTGGCGCCAATGCTTAATGACGAATGTCTGGCCCTCGTGCTCAGCCACGAGCAGGTGTTGCAGCTGAATGAAGTCACCCGTGTCGGTGATGACGCGAACGCTTTCGTATCCACCGCTCGTCTTCGGCTCGAGCGGCGTGTAGTCGCTTACAAACGGCACGGTTTCCGAGAAGTTGAAGCGCACGCGATAGTCGCCCGTCATCGCAAGGATGGATTGACGATCACGCTCGATGCTGCTGACACGCGATGTTTGCGCGAGCGCTGGTGCTCCGGCGCAAAACCCAGCGCCTACAAGCGCCAGCACTGAGCCTCTGCGCGTGAGTGATATGGTCATTCTGAGATTCCTCCCTTCAGAACCGATAAGAGATTGACGCTGAGAAGTTGCGACCGGGCTGCGTGTATGCATCGGCTAGAGATGCTCCGACGCCGCGCACATCATTCCACCACGCGTAGGTCTCGTCGGTGGCATTAAAGACGCCAGCCCGAAGCGCCGCGTTCTCGGTGAGATTCCAATAAGCGGTGAAATCAATAATCGTGAATGCGTCCGGAATGAACGATGCGCCGGTTTCGGCGTCGTCCTTACGGCTGGAATGGGTGGCGATCGCCTGACCGCCCCAGTTTCCGCCCGGCGCGTTATAGGAAAGACCCGCGACAATACGCCAAGGTTCAACGCTCTCGAGCGGCAATGTCACGCCCGCGTTCGAATAGTCGCCATCGGCATACGAGATTGCGACTGTCGCGCCAAACCCATTGGGCCATACAAGTTCAGCACGCGCTTCTGCGCCGCGCACGCTGGCTTCGCTCAGGTTTATAAATTGAAACACAGCTGGATCGCCCGGCGTAAAGCTTCCGCCGACCTGAACCTGCTCGATGAAGTCATCGTACCATGAGCCGAACGCCGTCGCGCTCGCACGCAGATCGCCGCCGAAGAGCGTTACGCCGCGCCAACGCAGGCCCACTTCAAGCGCCTCACTGGTCTCGGGCGTCAAATCTGGGTTCGGAACCGAGATGTAGCCAATGAGCGGATTTGCGAACCCGTTATTCACTTGGCTCGGCGATGGCGCCTTGAAGCCTTCGGCGTAGTTGAAGAACACACCGAAAGTCTCGATCGGCCACACCACCACGCCGAAGCGTGGCGTAACGCGCGAGTCGCGCTGACCCTGAACCGGCAGGAGGTAGAGAGCATCGCTGCTAGGATCGAGTTTATAGGAATCGTAGCGGAGCGCTGGGAACAGCTGCACGCGCCCGTCCATAAATTCGATCTGATCCTGAACGAACACGCCCGTTTGTGTGTATTCGGTCAGGGGAAACGGTCGCGACGGGAAAGTCTCGCCAACGGGCGGAATTGTGCCGTCGCGGATGCCCTCCTGCTCGGTCACCGAGTAATCGATGCCGTACACGAGAGAGTGCTCAACCGCGCCAGTCGCGAACCGGCTCTCGAATTGCGACGATAACCCATAGACCGTGTTGTCGAACGTCGAAATCCGCGTGCGATCGGCGGCGGTGTTTCGGTCTTCGTCACTGAACTGATAGAGCGAGCTGTCTTGCGCATAAATCGCGATGTAGGCGCCGTCGACCAACCCGCCGTCGTTCGAAAAGGTGTAGTCCAGCGACACGCGCCTGCGCTCGCTCTCATCCACGCCATCGAGATCAAGCACGCTCGTTGACGTCAGCGCCGGACCCTCCGGCGGCAGGATCGCGCGCGCGCTCAGAGCTTCCGTGACGATTTCGCGATCGCCGTAATCGGCCGTCAAGCGGAAACGATGGCGATCGTTCGGCTCAAACACGATCCGCGCCATGGCCGAATTGCCTTCAATGTCTTGCGGGTTCGGCGTCGTGCGGCGCGTGTCCGGCGTGTCGATCTCACCCTGGCTTTCAGTCTCGTGCGCATCGCGATGTGTGTACGCGACCAACGCCGACCAATCGCCGAAGCGGCCCGCGGCAGAGAGCCCCGTCGACCAACTCTCGTCAGCGCTCGCATAAGAGCCGCGCAAACGTGCCCCAAACGCCTCATCCTCAGCCAGAAAATCGGCCGGATCCTTCGTGAAGAAACTGACCACGCCAGCGACGCCATCGCTTCCATAGAGCGCGGATCCTGGTCCGCGAAGAATCTCTACTGACTGCAGCAGGTCAAGATCGGCATAGTCGCCGCGGCCGAACGCCGAGGGTCCAAACGAGAAGGCGTCCGGCACGCGAATGCCGTCGACCTGGAAGAGCACACGGTTGCCGCCAAGCCCGCGAATGGTGAAGCCGCTGTTTCCATCGCGGCCGGTCGCGGAGAGCGCCGCGGTGAAGCGCGACGGCTGACTTGGCACCGTCACACCCGGCTCGAAGCGCACGAGGTCCTTGATGTCGGTGGAGAGATTTCGCTCAATCTCTTCGGCGTCAATCACCGTCACGGTGACCGGTACTTCAAACGATTCACGGGGTGAGCGCGTCCCAGTGACGGTAATATCGCCCTCACTCCGTGCTTCCGCGTCCTCCGCCGCAGCCGCGCCAGCCATCCCCAGGCTCAACGCAAATGCCGAAAACACCCAAAACCCCCGCATCGCGACCCCTCTCGATCCAACACTCGCCTCTTACTGCGATTGCTTCGCAGACTCAATCGCAAAGTAATGCGGGTTTGTCGCAGGCTTGCCGCGCCCGCTCTTGAGTGGCGGCCCCGCCGCAGCGATGAGAGGCGCCATGGCCGTCACCGAGACCAGACCGCCCGCGCCCGTTCCAAGCATCTGGAGCGCAACCAGCCGCGTGCGTATCCGCACGCTCGTGCTGCTGCGCTGGCTCGCCATCGTGGGTCAAACCATTGCGGTGCTCTTCGTTCGCTTTGGGCTCGACGTTGACTTTCCTCTCGGCTTGGCGCTTGCCGCGATCGGCGTCTCGGTCATCGTCAACCTGGTGCTGCAGCGGCGGAGCCAAGAACTCGCGCGCGAGTGGGAAGCCGCCGCGCAGCTTGGCTACGATGCCGTACAGCTCGCTGTACTGCTCGCCCTCACAGGCGGCTTGCAAAATCCGTTCGTATTTCTTTTCGTCGCGCCGGTGGCGGTCAGCGCAACCGTGTTGCGCCCTGCAGTCACGGCCATGCTCGCGGCGCTGACGTTTGCGTGCGTTGGCGTTATTTCCGTGCTGCGCTTGCCATTGCCGTGGCCGGGTGACTCCACCTTCGTGATGCCACCGCTCTATCAGATGGGCATCGCCGCCGCCGTACTTGTGGGTCTTGGCTTCACTAGTGTGTACGCGTGGCGGGTCGCGGCGGAAGAAGAACGTCTCAACATCGCGCTCGCCGCCGTGCAGGCCGTGCTTTCGCGCGAACAAACCCTCTCGGCCCTCGGCGGCCTCGCCGCCGCTGCTGCGCACGAACTCGGCACGCCACTCGCCACTATCCATCTCGTCGCCAAGGAAATGGCGCGAGACCTCTCGCCTGACGATCCGCGTTATGAAGATCTGCAGCTTCTCGTCAGCCAAAGCGAACGCTGTCGCGGCATTCTTGCTCAGCTCTCGGCTAACCGCGAACGCGGCGACGAGATGATTGCGCGCGCGCCGATCAAATCACTGCTCGAAGAGGTCATCGAGCCGCACGTGGGCCTCGGCGCCGACATCTTCATCGAGGTGCAGGGCGAAGGCCCGCTCGAAGTCCGCCGAATGCCGGAGATCGTTCACGCGCTCGGCGGCTTTGTCGAAAACGCTGTCGGCTTTGCCCGCACCCGCGTCGATATCGAAGCCCGCTGGACCGCCGACACCATCGAGGTCGCCGTACGTGACGACGGCCCCGGCTTCGCTTCCGCCATCCTGAACCGCCTCGGCGAACCCTATCTCACCGAGCGCGACGAAGAAGGCATCGCTGGCGGCCTCGGCCTCGGTTTCTTCATCTCCAAGACCCTGCTCGAACGCACTGGCGCAAAACTCGAAGTACGCAACCGGCGTCCGCCTCAGCATGGCGCTCTGGTAAAAGCGGTCTGGCCACGTGCGGCAATTGAGGCCCCAGAGCTATGAAAATGGCGAAAAATCGCTAGATAGAGAACAACTGGATCAAGGTCAGGCTGATGAGCACCGCGGCGCCCCTCGAAGGCGAAAAAACTCTCCTCATTCTCGATGACGACGCCGCGTTCCGCACGCGTCTGGCGCGCGCGCTTGAGCAGCGCGGCTTTGAAGTCACCGCCGTCGCTTCCGTCGCCGAAGCCAACGAGATCGCCAACAAGACCCCGCCCGCCTACGCGGTGCTTGATTTGCGTCTCGAAGACGGCTCGGGCCTCTCCGTCGTTGAAGCGCTGAACCGTAGCCGCCCCGACTGCCGCGTTGTGATGTTGACCGGCTACGGCGCCATCGCCACGGCGGTGGCCGCCGTGAAGGCCGGAGCGCTCGATTATCTCGCCAAACCAGCAGACCCCGAAGACATCGTCAAAGCCCTACTCGCGTCGCCTGACGAAAAACCTGAACCGCCTGAAAATCCCATGTCGGCGGACCGCATCCGTTGGGAACACATCCAGCGCGTTTACGAACTCTGCGGTCACAATGTCTCGGAAACCGCGCGGCGCCTCAACATGCACCGCCGTACCCTGCAGCGCATCCTCGCCAAGCGCGCGCCGCGCTAGATTGGATACGGCCGACACGAATTGGGTCTATCGAGCGCCAGGCGACGTTGAGCGCATCGAAGCCTCTTTAGCCGTCGCCTCTGCCTTGCTGCTGTGGCGCATGCGCAAACGGCCTCAGCCACCTGTTCAGTTATCCACAAGCGGAACATGAAGCCTCAGCAAGCCATGCGTTCGACGCATTGGCGGGTACGTTTCGGTGCGCTAACGACGCTAGCGCGCTCGGCGCACGACATAGGGTGAGGGACATGTCCAACTGGTTCGCTGATAAACTCGGCCCCGATCCGCGCAGCGCCGGGCAGCAAAACTTGAGCGGCCAAAAGTCCGCGCCTCAAGCTCAGCAACGGCCGCAACAGGCAGCGCCGCAATCGGCTGCACGCGCGCCGGAGCCGGCGCGCCAACAAGCCGCCCCGCCGCCGAAGGCCGCGCAACCCGCTCCGCCTCCGCCTGAAGAAAAGAAAAAGAAGAAGGGCTGGTTCTAGCCAGCGTTTCGCTTCGGCAGCCTGATACGCTCCAGCGGCGCAAACAACAGCCCAAGTGCGATCGTCAGCGCGATAGCTGCGATCCAGATCACGTAGACGTTCGCGCCAACGCTCGCGCCCGCGTACGCGGCCAGCGAATAGCCGACGCCCTGCCAGAGATAGATCGAGTAGCCCGCGCTCATGAACGGCCGTACCAGCGGCGAGCGCGCCAACGCCTCAGCGTGCGCCGGTTTCACAAACCGCGCGCCGATCAGCAGTGCCGCAATCCAAGCGCATGAGAATAGAAAGAACATCGCGTTGGGTGGAAACTTGTTGTGCTGCATGTCGAGCGTAACGCTCGCCGGCGCAAACACCGCCGCACCGACCAT
This sequence comes from Hyphomonadaceae bacterium, assembly GCA_041398305.1. GTDB lineage: Bacteria > Pseudomonadota > Alphaproteobacteria > Caulobacterales > Aquidulcibacteraceae > Vitreimonas. The sequence continues at coordinate 80,495 of JAWKUZ010000011.1, read as the reverse complement.
CCCGGCCACGGCCAGCACCAAAACCAACGCGTAGTCGCTGATGCTCCACCTTTTCGGCAGCGCCGCCAGCATGAAGCCGAACGCCGCCCAGAAACCATAGAAGACGGTGTTCTTGATCAATTGATTATCCAACGGAGGCGCGAAGGTAACGCCGCTAAGCGTCGCGATCGCGGCAAGCGCGATCGCCGCCATCATCCAAGGCAACACGAATCCCGGGACACGCTTGGTCGTGAATATTGGCATCAGCGCCGTAACGATCAGAAATGGCGCCACAAACCAAAGATGCCAGCTCAGCATCTTCCATGTATGCCCAGCCCCGCGCGTCACGGGATTGAGCCATGACCAAATTCGCGCGCCCGCATCTCCGAACGAGAGCGAACCATCCCACTTCACGATCGTCACCAGCACCATTGCGACCAGCACGTAGGCGAGATACGGCACATAGATCCGCACCCCGCGGCGCATCAGAAAGTCGAGATAGTTCGCGGGCTGTAAGCGGCCTTGCTTTGCGCCTTCGCCCAGGAAATACGCCGCACCGGTGATCAGGAAGATCGGCGGCATTTCGAACAGCAGCCACGATCCCGGCTCGCGCGGCGCGATGCCAAGCCAGAAAATGCCGTGGATCACAATGACGATCCACATCATCAGCAGCCCACGCGCCAGATCGAGGCCGATGTCGCGGCCCGCGGCTGGCGGAGGCGCCGTCGCTTCGCTCAATAGATCAGATGCTTCGCGCGTTCGGCGATCCACGCCTCTTCATCCGGCACGGTCAGCGCGTCCAGATCGCCAGGTTCGGCGCCCGCATCATCAACCCACTCACGCAACAGCGACGAGCCGTTGATCACATCGATAGCGAGCTTGTCGAACACGTATTCGTACGAGAACTCGCGCCACAATTCATAATCTGGATAGAGCCGCCGTATCGCCTTGAACGCCAGCGATTGGACGCGCCACGGCTTGAATGCCTGGTGATCGTAGTAGGCGGGACCTTCGCAATGAATCTGCACCCCGTGGCAGAGCTGGCCTTCCCATTTGTGGAACGTCGGCTCGAACCAGATTTCTCGCAGCTTGCAGCCCTTCAGCCATTGCGGTGCAAGGCGCTCCATCTCGTTCATCACGTCGCGCGCATTGATGTCAGCCGCGCCAAATATTTCGAGCGGCCGTGTCGTGCCGCGCCCTTCTGAAAGCGTTGCGCCTTCAACCATAACCGTACCCGCATACGCGCGCGCCATCCAAAGATTGGGCGCGTTCGGCGATGGATTCACCCAAGTGCGCGAAGCGATCGGCCAGCCAAAACCCGGCCCTTCATCGGGCCGATAACCCTCCATCTCGACGACGCGATAGGCGACCTTGAGCTTGTAGTGATCGATGAACCATTGGCCGAGTTCGCCGAGCGTGAGTCCGTGACGCATCGGCATCGGCCCCGCACCAACAAAACTCTCCCACCCACGCCGAAGCGTCAGTCCCTCAACAGGGCGCCCCGCAGGGTTCGGGCGATCGAGCACCCAAACCTCTTTGCCGTCAGCAGCGCACGCCTCGATCATGTAAAGCAGCGTGGTGATAAAGGTGTAGATTCGGCAGCCGAGGTCTTGCAGATCGATCAACACGATGTCGAAGGTCGACATCGCCTGCCCCGTCGGCCTGCGCTGATCTCCGTAGAGGCTGAACACGGGAATGCCGAACACAGGATCGGTGTAGTCGCGCGACTCCACCATGTTGTCCTGCTTATCGCCCTTCATTCCGTGCTGCGGCCCGAAAGCCGCCGTGATGCGGATGTCCTCGCACGCCATCAGCGCATCGAGCGAGTGCGTGAGATCACGCGTCACCGAAGCCGGATGCGCCACCAGCGCCACACGCTTGCCCTTCAGCGCCGCCCGCAGCGACGCATCTTCCAGCAACCGGTCAATGCCGAACTTCATGGCAGCTCCAACACGAATCCATCGGCGTGATGAAAGTCCGGCTTACCCGGCGGATGCTTCAGCGCCCAGTAGGACTTCGCACCGCTTGTCTCTTCAATCACAGCCGTCAGCGCCAACTGCCAGGGATCGTCGCTTGCTGGCAAATAGATGAGTGCATCGACGTCGATGTGTGTCGCGTTCGCACCCGTAATGATCGCCGGTGGCGACAACTCCGCCAGCGCCATGCCTTCGCGATAATCCATGAAATGGTACGCCGCCCATTTGCTCGAGGGCGACAGATTGAACTCGTAATAGCCCGCGCCAGGCACACTCTCGACAAACGCTTCAAAACAAGTCGTCTGCCAGAGTTCATCCGTACGCAGCGGCTCGGACGGCGGCGCAATACGGACCTCGGCGATCCGCCCGCTCACAGTATAGCGCAGCGCTAACATGCCGGGCTGCGGTCGCGCCACCGCGACGTCGATTCGATCGACGGCATGACATGGCGTGTCCGAGTGGCGGATCAGCTCGTAAACCACGCCGCTCCCTAGCACACCAAACGCTTAAGACGCAGTAACGCCTTGTCTCAATCTGGTTTCGGCTTCGCCCGCGGCGCAAACAACCAGAACGCTGCCGCTCCGAATGGCGTGGAGGCGCTGAATACCCAGCCATCGAACACCGAACCGCTCCAAGTCGCGCCAGCCCCAAATAGCTGCACCGAGATGGGAAGAAACGAGAGCGCATCGGCGCCAGTGTTGGCGTAGATCGTCCCAACGCCCAGCGCGCTCGCGATCAGCCAAACCCAGCGTGCCTTCAATCCTCGCCGGAACAACGCGACCAGGAATGTGATCAGCGTGAAGATCGGAATGACAACCGCCGCCGCGATCACCACTTTCACGCCGGCCGGCTCGCTTACAAGATCGAAGGTATTCGCCGCCAACTCAACGCGCGACGCAACGTTCACGTTGAAACCAAGCACCTTCCATGGCTCATCGCCGCTCGCGCGATAGAGCACCGTCTCCACCCGCGTCACGTGGGCAGGATACTCGTACTCATGGATGCCCCAGAGCCGATTTCCGCCCGTGCCGGCCCTGATGCGAAAGGTGGTTAGTCGCGATGACGTAGGTTCGCCAGGCGGCAAAAGTACTTGGATGCGATCAATTTCCGCCTGAATGCCATCGTTGGTTTCGACCAAACTGGCGATCAGTTCTGCGTCGCGCCCGTGGCTTACGTCGTCGTAGGGCGCAGCGAGCGCCGCACGGTCAGCCGCTGCGAGTCCGGCGGCAAAGTCCGGCCGCCACACGCCCGCGCCCATCGCCACCAAGCTCGCCATGCCGCCAACGACGAACAGCGTCGCCAGGACAGCCAAGATCGCGCGTCCCCACGGCATGTTTCCCCCTCGGACTGGCCAGGCGCTTCGCGGCTCAGGTTTGGTTCGCCCGCTCTCGATGTCAAATGAAGCACCGGAGGCGGGTTCTCACTTCGACTTAGGGCAATGCCCATGCTATCGGCCCGCCCACTATGACCACCGAAGCCAACGTCCAGTCCCAATTCCTTCGCGACGCGATTGCGCGCGGACAGTTCCACCAATGCACCGACCTTGAAGGCCTGGACAAAGCCGCTCTCGCGGGCGTCACCGGCTATATCGGCTTCGACATGACAGCGCCGTCGCTCCATGTCGGCAACCTCACCCAGATCATGTACCTGCGCCGCCTTCAGCAAGCTGGCGGCAAGCCAATTGTCTTGCTCGGCGGCGGCACCACGCGCGTCGGCGACCCTTCCGGCAAGGAAGAGATGCGCCAGCTCCTGACCGAAGAGCAGATCGTCAAGAACACCAACTCAATCCGTTCGACATTCGACAAATTCTTGAAGTTCGGTGACGGCCCGAGCGACGCCATCCTCGTCGACAATTCCGAGTGGCTTCTGAAACTGAACTACCTCGATTTCCTGCGCACGGTTGGCCGCCACATGAGGCGTCAACCGCATGCTCTCGATGGATAGCGTGAAGCTCGCCTCGATCGCGAGCAGCCGATGGGCTGTCAGAGTTCAACTACATGATCCTGCGGGCATACGACCGTGGAACTGAAGAAGCGTTACAATTGCTCGCTGCAAATGGGCGGCAGCGATCAGTGGGGCAACATCGTCAACGGCGTCGAGCTTGGCCGCCGCATGGAACAATTCGAACTCTTCGGCCTCACCCAGCCGCTCATCACCACCGCTTCTGGCGCCAAAATGGGCAAGACCGCCGACGGCGCCGTTTGGCTCAACGCCGACATGAAGAGCCCCTACGAGTACTGGCAGTACTGGCGCAACTCTGAGGACGCCGATGTCGGACGCTTCCTCAAGATCTTCACCGATCTCCCGCTCGAGGAAATAGCGCGCCTCGAAGCATTGCGGGGCGCCGAGATCAACGACGCAAAGAAGGTGCTGGCGACCGAAGCAACGGCGCTGCTGCACGGCCGCGAAGAAGCCAACAAAGCTCAACAGGCCGCGCACGACACCTTCGTCAAAGGCGTAACGTCGGAAAACCTACCAACGTTCTCGGTCAGCAACGAAGAGCTCGCCACGGGCATGCGTATTGGCGCCGCCTTCCAGCGCGCCGAACTCGTCGCCTCGAACGGTGAAGCCAAGCGCCACATCGCTGCCGGCGCGCTGCGCGTGAACGATCAGCCCGTCACCGATGAAACCAAGACCATTACCGCCGCCGATCTGGTGGACGGCGCGATCAAGCTTTCACTCGGTAAGAAGAAACACGCGCTGCTTCGGCCGTGATCCCGCAACAGGCCGAGCGCCTAGGGTCTCGCTTCCGCCAAAGTCACAACGGCAGCGCTGACGCTGCCTTCGATGTCTGGCGCCGTCGGATCGGGCGCTAAGGGTGTTGAGCCTGCGGGATCGAACCGTTGGGTAGCGCCGCCCGTGTCGGGCGCGGGCGCGTCGGGCTGCGCCCGCGGCACTGGTTCAAAAATTCTTCGCAAGATGCCAGGCGTTAGCGCCGAAACCGGATTTACGCCAACGCGCGGCTCGCCCGCATGACCATTGATAGAATAGGTCATGCCGAATACGCCCTCGCCGCGGCGCGACACCAGCAGATCACCAATCACTGGAATACTGCCCAACATCGACAAGTTCAGCATCGGCGAAGGCGCGACGACGCCATCGATATCGAGGTTATCGTGCTCGATGTCGTAGCTTCCCGCTCCCGTCAGTCCCAATGACGGCCCCGCCATACGGCCTTCGGTAAACTGCAAGCGATTGTTCGCGTAGGTCATCTGCGACTCGAACGCACTGAAACCGATGCCGTCGCCGTTCAGCATCTCGACAAGGCCGGTCAACGATCCAGCTGACGAAAGCAACCGGGCCATCGCCGGCAAGCGCACGATTTGGAAGTCACGCATCTCCACGTTGAAACGCGCTTGGCTCTGCGCGCCGCCGCGCCAATCGCCCTCCGCCGAAGCCGTGCCCCCAACCACGTTCTCCGCGCCAGTCAAAGCGCGCACGGCAAAGCCGGCGTCGCCGGCGCGAAAGCGCACGCGACTGCGCGCATCGCCAGCGCGTGGTCCGAGCGTCAACGAGAACGCCTCGCCGCCCGGTGAACGACCCTCCGCCGAAAGCGTCATCAACCCAGCGCGGGTAGTCATCACGCGCACATTGGCATTCGACAGCGTAGCGCCGCCGCGCATCTTGAGCCGATCCACAATCACGCTGGCGCGCATCGTGCCACTATTGTTACCCGCCGCAGCCGGTGCAGAAGCCGGGGTCGCGCTTGCTTGCTCAGCTGGCGCCTGATCTGAACCCATGAACGGCTCAGCGTTGAACAGCGCGCCACGTACGTTGACTTCGAGCGTGCCGTCGGCGGCGCGCGCTGCAGTGACCCGCGCGTCGGAGCTGCCCTCTACCGCGAGCCTCGCGAAGTCCACTTCCTGGATGTTGTTGTCGCGGGCGAGCCGGACGCGTCCTTGCGCCAGCAATCCCGGGCCGCGCGCATCGATGTCATTGAATGCCAGTCCGCCATCAGGCTGACGCTGCACCACAAAGCGCGCCGACGCCGCTTGGCCCGCACGCTTGGTCCAGAAGCTCCGCGGCAACTCCACCGCCGCATTGCGAAGGTCAAGATCAATCCGCGCATTGTCGACATCGAAGCCGCGCCCTTGACCCGTCACAGTCACGCCGATGCGACCTTGCGCGTAGCGCGCCACCGGATAGCCAAGCCGCTCCAAATCGTCGGCGTCAAAATCGCCGGAGATTTGATATTCAGACGAGGTCGAAACACTGTCGCCAGTGCGGCCAATCCGCTCCGTCCAGCGCACGTTTTGGATGGCCGATTGGCCCGCCCGGATGGGACCGCTCACCGTGACCGCGCGCTGATCACCTCGCACCGTGAGTTGCCCCTGGCTCAATGCCACACGCCGCGTCGTCAAATTGCCGGCGAAGTCGCGCACCGTGCCATCCACGCTGAAGCGCCAAGCTTCGAACGGGGCCTCGCGCACCATCGGACGCTGGAGGCGGAGCGTCACACTCCCGCGGCCCGTCGCCGTCGACGCTTCGATAGGCAACCGATCACCTAGCGCGATCGGCTCCATCGCCAGCACTTCAAGCAACTGTCTCGCATCACCTTCGGCCCGCCCCGAAACCGTGAGCATCGCGCCACGCGGTTTGAATTGCGGGGCCTCCACCCGGCCATTGGTGATGGTCGTGCCGTGGAAACGCGCTTCCGGAACCGTCATCTCGAAGCTGTTGCCGCGCAACACGCCCGAGCCACGCGCATTCGTCACTGGCGACATCGTGGTGATAAACTGCATTGACGCATTCGACACGTTGAAACGCACATCGACTGCGTCGTCGCTCAACGCACCATCGGCCAGATCGCCGGGTGTAATGTTGAGGCGCACTGTCGCGTCGGTGACGCGTCCGCCTGTAATGGTTCGAGCTAGATATTCCCGCGCACTTTCGCCCAGTCCGATCGGCCAAGCATGCATCACCTCGCGCGCGTCGACGGCGCCATCGACGGCGCCCTGCAGTTCAACACCAAGACGCGTCTCGCCGCTCACATCGGCCCAGTAGAGCCGGCCTGTCCCATTGAATGTGCCTTCGCCCGTTCGTCCAGTCAGTTGCGTGAACCGGATCGAGCGCTCTGCCGAGATGATCGCGCCCACCACCTGCACGTTCGAAAACGCCAGCGGTTCGGCGAACGTCCCCGGCACATCGAGCCGCATCGACGGCAGCGAAACGTTGAACGCCGCCGGCTGATTGGGCGCTGCACGCATGATTGCGGACACGTCGCGCACTCGGATCTCTCCGCCGACGCGGGTGCGATCTCCAGCAAGTGAAATCTGATCGATAATCAATTCGTCGCTGGTGATGTCGTAGCGCCCGTGAAGACGCCCACCGCTAAGATTGAAGCGATCGCCAGCAACGTCTGCTGAGCCTTCGCCGACAATGACCTCGCCCTCGAAGCGGTTCACGCCCGCTGCGCGATCCATCCCGACGGAAATGTTCATCGTCACCGGCGCATCGAGTCCTGCGAACGGCCCCAAAGCCGCTTGCGAGAACAGCGCACGCGGGCGCGCGTTCTCTGTGCCGAACTCAATCACCGCACTCTGGAAGCGCGTGTCCGTTGTGATGCGCAGCGAGGCCGGCGCGACGCCCTCGGCGCCTTCAAGCGAAGCGCCTGCCGCGAGCGCTAAGGATCGTCCGCGCCGCGCCAGTTCGAAGTTGGCTGCATCAGCACTCCAACGACCGCCACCAGCTTCGTCGATCAATGTGAGTTGCGCGCCGCGCACAGAAATTTCGCGCAGACTTCCACCGGCGCCGACCGGCTTGAAGGCGTCTTCCATGCTGTCGAGCACGCGCGCTACGCGCTCTTCCAGACTCTCGTTGCGAGGCGCCGCCGGAATGATGATGTCGGCGGGCGCACCCTCAGGTCCGAAGGCGATATGCATCGCGCCGTCGATGCGCCGCGTGAACGTGATCGCGCCGCCAATGAACTCGGCCCGCGACACCGATATGCGCCCAATCAGCAACGGCAGCACATCAAGGGAGATGCGCGCTTCGTCAGAGCGCGAGAGCACGCCCCCGCGCCCGTCCTCAACAGTCACGCCAACAGCCCGAAGCTCAAGCGCCCCACGCTGGCTCCATGCCAATTCGACCCGTTCGATCCCGACCGGCCGTCCTGAGCGCGCCTGGCTCAGCTCGGTCTTGATCTGGTCCCGCATAGAGTTGAGTTCGATCGGGCCCTGGCTGAACCGCCACCAAGCGACCCCGACACCGATTGCGAGCGCCGCAACCAGTCCAAGCAAGATCTCGACTGCTATCAGCGTCGAGCGGCGGATCATCCGACGTGCTCCAACGCCCCTCGCAAGCATCTAGCGCGATTTAGGTTTTTGACGCAAAGCAAAGCCCCAGCCCGCCCGCAGTAGTCGGCGGGCGAAGCAGGCCGGCCAAAAACCTGGCGGCCGCGAGCCTGGAAGCTCCCGATGGCTAGAACGCTCAAACCTGGCGACCCCGCACCCCCCTTTGATTTGCCGGCGGCCGGGGGCGGGCGCGTCAGCTTGGCAGGCCTCAAGGGCAAGCGCGTCGTCCTCTACTTCTATCCAAAGGACGACACACCCGGTTGTACCCTGGAAGCCCTAAACTTCACTGAAAAGACGAAGGCTTTTGCGGCTGCGAACACCGTGGTGGTCGGGGTCTCCCGCGATAGTGTGGCTAAGCACGATAAATTCGCGGCGAAACATGGGCTGAAGGTGCAATTAGGGGCCGACGATGAGGGCCTCGTCACCGAGGCCTATGGCGTATGGGGAGAGAAGACCCTCTACGGACGCAAATTTATGGGGATAGAGCGAGCCACCTTCCTGATCGATGCGAAGGGCAAGATCGCGCACGTTTGGAGGAAGGTCCGCGTGCCAGGACATGTGGAAGACGTATTGAAAGTGGTTAACACGCTAGACGCGAAATAGCGGCTTCTTTTACTGTGATTTCACAGATTTGGCGTGCTTCTGGCAGATCAGCGTTAAACAAGCTGAAATTCCTGTAAACGGCAGCGGGTCTCTGTTGCATTTCGGGATGCTTTCAGGTTGAGATGATCTCTGGCGGGGGCAAACAGTAGTTTGCGTTTAGGTAAATGGGCGGTGGCGGACCATGAGCCAGTTCGGACATCGGGCACGATCACTATTCGATCGCATGTTCCCGGAACGGCAGATTTATCATCGTAGCGGCGGTACCGTCCGCTACGTCTCTCTCTCACCTGGCAAACAGGCCCTTCTGGCGATGACCGCCGTTGGCCTGGCAGGTTGGTGCGTCTACGCGACGACGAACACGCTTATGGAAGGCCCCCAAGCGACGGCCTCCAACGCGGAAGTCGAACGCGAACGCGCCAAGTACGATCGCTGGCTCAACGAAAGCCGCGCGCAGGCCGCTGCTTCGCAGGCCCTGCTCGAAGAGCGGACCCGCCAGTTCGACCGCGCTACGGCGGATTTCGAGTCCCGCCACGAAGTGCTCCGCTCGCTGCTGGAATACGCTGGCGGCGCGTCACTTCAGGTAGCGTCCAACCGTCCGATCGAGCGTGACGGCGCCCGCATCATCATGGCCGCTTCGATTGACGAAGCCGAGCCGCGCCAGTCGCGTGCCGTTGCGGCCGAGCCTTACCAAGTCACCACCGTCGGTTTCCGCGCCCGCACTGAAGCGCTGGAAGGCGATCAAGAACAAACGCTCTCCGAACTGGAAGACAGCGTCGTCGAGCGCAGCGAGCAAGTTCGCGGCGTGCTCCGCCTCACCGGCGTGTCGATGGCCTCCCTCACCGGCCCGGAAGCTGATGCGCAGGCCGGTGGCCCGCTGGTCCCGCAAGACTTCGTCGCCTATCTCCGCGACTCTGGCCTCAACCCTGCCTTCGCTGAGCGCGTTGCCCAGGTTGCCGCCCGCGTCACGGAATCGCGCCGCCTCGATGGCATCGCCAACTCGACGCCGCTCGCCGCGCCGGTCGCCGTCGATTACCGCGAGACTTCAGGCTACGGCCAACGGATCGACCCGTTCACGGGCCGCCCGGCATTCCACTCTGGCCTCGACATGGCCGCCTTCGAGCGCGCACCGGTTGTCGCGACTTCGCCAGGTACTGTGGTTTTCGCTGGCACTCGCTCCGGTTACGGTTACACCGTCGAGATCGATCACGGTCACGGCTTCAAAACGCGTTACGCTCACTTGCGTGACATCCAGGTTGAGCGCGGCGATAGCGTCGCAATCGGCCAGCGTATCGGCTCAATGGGTTCGACCGGTCGTAGCACCGCCACACACTTGCATTATGAGGTGTGGTTCCGCGGCCGGGCGGTTGATCCGGTCAACTTCTTGAGGGCAGGACGGCATGTTCACGAACAAGGGTAACTCTCGTACGGACGCGAACTTGCCAGCTTTGCCAGAACCTACTCAACAACGTCGTCAACCTACCGGCCGCGCCGGCATCGCCTCGATCATCGCCAATGGCGTGAAGATCACGGGGACGATCGACGCCAACGGCGCTGAGCTGCAAGTCGATGGCGAAATCGAGGGCAACGTGGTCGGCGGCTCGCTGACTGTCGGCGACACGGGGATGGTCAAGGGCGACGTCGTCTCCGAAAGCGTGACCGTTCACGGTCGCGTCGAAGGCTCGGTGCGCGCGCGTAAGGTTATGCTAGCCCGTAACGCCCACGTCCTTGGCGACATCGTCCATCAATCGCTTTCGGTTGAAATGGGTGCTGTGTTCGAAGGTCAGTGCCGTTATCTGCAAGATCCGCTTTCGCAGTCTGGCCCAGGCGCCCCGGCTCAGCCGCAAATGGTTCAACCGCAAGATCGCTCTAACGCTTTCGGCGGCGGTAACTCGGTGTTCGGCGAACCCTCGAACGATGACCGCATGGTCTCGGGCGTAATCGTCACCGGCACGAACTAAGCTTCGTCCGAACGGACAAAATGAAGGCCCGGCGCAAGCCGGGCCTTTTGCTTTGAGACCTCTAGAACGCGTGCCAGCCGCGCACGTGAAATCGCCAACTTGCTAATGCCAGGCTCCGAGGATCAGGCCAATCAGCGTGAACTGCAGCGTGTGATACCCGCCATTGATCAAGAACAGTGTCAGCGACTTGCGCTCGAACAGATAGTTGATGCCGAAGCTTGCGCTCACCCAGCAGAGACCCGCCGTCAGCCCGTACAGCGCGCCCGTCATGGCGTCGACTTGCCCGCCCAAGAACACTGCAAACGAAGCGGATGCGATCAACGCCAGCACGAATGAGCCGCCGAAGATCAGCCCCATATTGCCGCTCTTGATCTGTTCGTCGCTCAAGCCGGCGGCATTTTGCCAAGCCTTTGCGAAGAGCGCCGAGTACCATAGTCCGCCCAAGACGAACGAACTCACTGCCGCGGCGAGCACCGCGAGCCAATTGATCTCCATTTCATTTCCTCCCCAGAGGCGCCGCCTATGCTGGCGCTGTCGCTGCCTTCTCCAGCAGCGCAAAATGCTCACGCAGTTGCGTCACCGCACGATCGAAATACGCGACATCAAGGTGCGTGCGGGCCTGCATCACGCCGCCCTCCATTGCTGTCAGCACGAATTGGGCGAGCGCCTTCTTGTCTGTCCCACGCGGCAACCTTTTGCCCGCCGCATCGAGACAACGTTCAATCGCGTTCGTCCAATTTTGGAAATTCTCGGCCAGCAGATCGCGGACCTTTGGATCCGGCTCGTGAAGCTCAAGCGCCAGAGAGCCTATTGGGCAGCCATAGGTGCAATCGCTCTCAACGATCATGGTGCGATAGCCGTTCAGCAGCGCGAAGATCTTCTCGATCGGATCTTCGACCTGCCCCCACGCCGGCTCCAACAGCATCTCTTCAATGCCGTCGCGATAGGCCTCCAGCACGCCAATCAGCACGTCCTGCTTGGACGGAAACACGTGATAGAGGCTGCCGGAATTGAGCTGTGTGCGCGAAAGCAAATCCGCGATCGAGGTTGAATTGTAGCCCTTCAGCCAGAACAGCTCCATCGCTGCGTGGATGATCTTCTCGCGTGCTGCTTGAGGCGCCATAGCCACTTGTTTGAACGATCAATCAACAACCGTCAAGGTGTGCGCGAATTGCCCGGTATGGCGTTAGGCCTCGTTCGGCACGATCTCGCCGTACTCCGCCTCAGTCAGCGCTTGCGATCCAACCGGGAGACCGCCGCCCTCCACCACCAACACGCTCAAGAAGCGCTTGAAAAAGCGCCCTTCGCGATAAAACAGCGCCGCGCGCGGCCCCTTATCGCTGTCTACGCGGATAACATAGCCATTCAGGTCAGGACCATCCGGCCAAGCATTGCGTAACGGCGCAAATCCTATCGGCCGGAAATTCGTGATCGTCAGCCCCGCCATATCGCAGAGCGTTTTCACCGCACGGAACGGCGCCGACGCGCGCAATTGCTCAGCCCGAACGCGGTCCGCTTCCATCTTGCGACGCGGAAACAACGGATTGGACTGCGCCGCGCGCTGCAAGCACGCCGTCATGTCAGCGTCCGGCGTGATCTTCACTTTGCGCAAGCTCTTCAGCCACGTCTTGTGGCGCGCGGTCAGCGGCTCTTTCGCTTCCAGCTCAGCTAGCCGCTTGTCCAGATCTTTCATCGCCGCTTTCGGCGACCGATAGCCGGCATCCGATGCGATTTTGCGCGCCGCCGCCGGCTTCGCGCGCTTCAACCGCAGAAGCAAATTGAACAGCTCCAAATGCGGATCGGCGAGCATGCTCTTCAGGCCTGCTTGAGCGCATCTCAGTGCAATCTCATCGCCGCCGCGATTGGCGAAATACTGCGCATGCCCGCCCGTGCTCGCCTGCACAAGATAGTCACGTGCGTAATAGCTCCACAGCGCTTCCTGCGAGAACTCGCCCTGCAGAAAGTGCGCTTGGTTGATCAGCGCGTCGACCCACGCCTCGGTGGCCAACACGAGTTGCGCGGGGTCTGGATTCTCAGCTGCGCTTTGCGGCAACGAGATTTCGTCGAGGATCAAACCTTGGAACGTTGTCAGCGGGGAGCCGCCCGCGCACTGCGCGCGCTGATGCTGCACGATCCACGGGACCGGTTGCTCAATCGCCTCAACGGGCGGCTCAGTCGCTTCCACACTCATGGGCCCCCGCCCAATCCCTAATCGATGTCGTCCACCTGCACATCGGCCACGCCGCTCACCCGCGCCGCCAGCGATGCGGCCATGAACGGATCGAGGTCGCCGTCTAGAACGCCTTGCGTATCAGAGGTTTCAACACCTGTCCTGAGGTCTTTGACCATCTGATACGGCTGCAAGACGTATGACCTGATCTGCCTACCCCAACCGATTTCGGTCTTGGAGTCAGCCACCTGCTGCGCCGCCGCCTCTCGTTTTTGCAGCTCCGCCTCGTAGAGGCGCGCGCGCAGCATGTCCCACGCAGCCGCCCGGTTTTTGTGTTGCGAGCGCTCAGCCTGACACGCCACGACGATGCCGGTCGGTATGTGTGTAAGACGTACGGCGGAATCCGTCTTGTTGACGTGCTGCCCGCCGGCGCCAGACGCGCGATACGTATCGGTGCGCACGTCCTTATCGAGGATTTCGACTTCGATGGTGTCGTCGATCTTCGGATACACCCAGACGCTCGCGAACGAGGTGTGGCGCCGCGCATTTGAATCGTACGGGCTGATGCGAACCAAGCGGTGCACGCCTGCTTCGGTTTTCAGCCAGCCGTACGCGTTCTCGCCCTGCACCAGCAACGTCGCAGACTTGATCCCCGCCGTGTCGCCGCCTTGTTCTTCCAAGAACTCTGTCTTGAACCCACGCGCGGCTGCCCAGCGCGAGTACATGCGCAGGAGCATCTCCGTCCAGTCCTGGCTCTCGGTGCCGCCAGCGCCAGAGTTGAACTCGATGTAGGCGTCGTTGCCGTCGGCCTCGCCGGAGAGCAGCGCTTCAAGCTCGGCTTTCGCAGCGAGCTTCTGCGCTGCCTCCAATCCGCTCTGCGCTTCAGCGATCAGGCTTTCATCGCCCTCCGCTTCAGCCAGCTCCGCCAGTTCGACGCCGTCACGCAATTCACGCTCAAGCTCGAGGATGGAGTTCATCCCGTTCTCAAGCTTCGTGCGCTCGCGCATTAGCTTTTGGGCTTTCTCCGGATCATTCCAAAAATCCGGGCGCTCCGAGAGAGCGGTCAGTTCGTCAAATCGGACTTGGGCGCGATCCCAGTCAAAGACGCCTCCGCAGCAAAGCGACAGCAGTTTCGATTTGTTCAGCCAGCGTTGCGATTTCGGCGCGCATTGATCTCAAGTCCCTTAGAATCTGAAGGGTCTAGATAGGCGAAGCAGCGCGTCGATAGAAGTGGGCGGACTAGTAGAGCCCGCCCAAATCCTCGTCTTGTTGCTGCGGTGGCCGCTCGTTCGGCGTGTCCGTCCCGGTGAGGCCTTGCAGCACGCGCGGATCGATCGGATCCGTGCCGCCGAAAATAAACGGCGAGGACGTCACGTCGCGTGATGGCTCCGTACCCGGACGGAACGCCTCCAAGATGGTCTGCGTCGTCGAGGCGTTCGGCAGGCCGCCGGTTTGATAGTCGATCCGCACCAGACGCGCGCCGGCCGGAATACGGAACGGCGTTGGCGAAGTGTTGCGCAGAGCCTCCCGCATGAACTCCCTGAAGATTGGCGCCGAGATGCGGCCGCCGGTTTCGCCTTCCCCCATGTCGCGCGGCGTGTCGAAGCCCGCCCACACGCCAACGACGAGATCCGGCGAGAAGCCAATGAACCAGGCATCTTTGTAGTCGTTCGTGGTGCCGGTCTTACCACCGAGCGGGAAGCCAAGTGAGTTCACGGTCGTCGCCGTACCCCGTTGCACGACGCCTTCGGCCATCGATACGATCTGATACGCCGTCACCGCATCAAGTACTTGAGCGCGCGCATCCTGAAGGGTCGGCGCACGCTGTCCGCCTGACCATTCAACGTTGCACTGCGTGCACTCGCGTTGATCGCGCCTGAACACCGACGCGCCAGTACGATCTTGAATCCGGTCCACGAAAATTGGCGAAATCTGGCGTCCGCCATTTACGAACATGCCGTAGGCGGTCGTCATGCGCAGCAGAGTCGTCTCACCGGCGCCAAGCGCCAGCGCGAACACTGCCTGCGTGCGATCGCCATAGACGCCAAGGCGGCGGCCATACTCGAGGATGCGATCCGGACCCATTTCATAGGCCACGCGCGCCGTCATCGCGTTACGCGACAGTTCGAGACCACGGCGCAATGTCGTCGGACCGTAGAACTGACGCGTGTAGTTTTCAGGCGACCAGTTCGAGCCATCGCCTGCTTCGATCGCCAATGGCGCATCGTCAACAAGCGTCGCCGGCGTCAGCCCGTAATCTAGGGCCGCCGCGTAAACGATCGGCTTGAACGACGAACCCGGTTGGCGCTGTGCTTGCGTCGCGCGGTTCAGGCCGTTTGCGTCGTTAAACGAATACCCGCCAACGAGCGCAAGCACGCGGCCCGTGTGCGGATCCATCGCGACCAGCGCGCCTTGCACCTCTGGAACTTGCTTCAGATTGTAACGGCCATTCGAGGCGCGTGTTGCGTAGACGATCGCACCACGGCGCAACGCGCGATCCGCCTGGCGGCGCGCGCCTTGCGCGGCCCACTGCGCATCGTTGTCGCCAACACGGCCCGTTTGCCCGTTCTCATCTGTCAGCGTAATCGCGCCGTTGCCGCTGGCGGTGACCATCGCGCGCAGCCAGCCCGAAAGCTGCGGCGCAGCGGCGGCTTCGCTCAACTGCGCTTGCACATCGCCGGCGGGATCCCCCGTGCCGATCGGCCCGCGCCAATCGTGGCGGCGATCGTAGTCTTCCAAGCCACGGCGCAGCGCTTGTGCGGCCGCAAGCTGCAAGCGTGTGTCGATGGTCGAACGGATCGAGAGGCCGCCATTATAGAGCGCGTCTTCGCCGTATTGCTCCTGCACTTGGCGGCGCACTTCTTCGACGAAGTGCGAAGCGGCGACATACTGATCGCCCGCCAAGCGGTTGTGAACTTCCAGATCTTGGGCGCGCGCCTCGGCGGCTTGCTCTTCGGTGATGTAGCCACGCTCCAACATCCGGCCGATGGCGTAGTTTCGGCGATCGAGCGCTCGCTCGCGATTGCGCGGAAGCTGATAGTTCGCCGGGCCTTTCGGCAGGATGGCGAGATACGCAGCTTCCGAAACCGTGAGCTCAGAAAGAGGCTTATCGAAATAGTTGAGCGCCGCAGCGGCAACGCCATAGGCGCGGTTGCCCAGATAAATCTGGTTCAAATAGAGCTCAAGCACGCGGTCCTTATCGAGCACGCGCTCGATGCGTTGCGCGACGAGGCCCTCACGCAACTTCGTCCAGATTGCGCAGAACATGCCGCCAATGCCGCCCGAGCAACTTGCTGCACGGCCGGTGAGCATGTTGCCCGCGACCTGTTGTGTGATGGTCGAAGCGCCTTGGATGCGGCGGCCTTGCACAACATCGAGCGGAATGCGCAGCACCGCGCGCGCCAAGCCCTGATAGTCGATGCCCGAGTGTTCAAAGAAGCGCGCGTCTTCAACCGCGACGAACGCGTTCTTCACGTGATCCGGAATCTGTTCGATCGGCACGAACACACGCTGCTCGCGCGCAAACTCCGCCACCAACGCGCCGTCGCCAGCGTGAACACGGCTCGTCACCGGCGGCTGATAGTCCTGCAAGTCTTCGAGGCTCGGCAGCCCCTGCAGCGCCGCGATCAAGAAAA
The DNA here is from genome assembly GCA_041398305.1 of Hyphomonadaceae bacterium. GTDB lineage: Bacteria > Pseudomonadota > Alphaproteobacteria > Caulobacterales > Aquidulcibacteraceae > Vitreimonas. Next base: position 63,881 of record JAWKUZ010000011.1, on the reverse strand, counting down.
TGATCACAGCGAGCACGCCCGCTGCGATCGCAATGCCAAGGCCGATCAGAATCTTGCGCCACGGGAGACCGCCGCCGTCACCGCCGCCGCGGGGTTCGCGATAGTCACGGCGATCGTAATCGTCGTGATCGTAATCGTCGTCTTCCCATCCGCGGTCGTAAGAACTTGTTCGCGACATTGCGCCCCGCTTCTGCGCGCTGATTATTGAAGCTGCCCGGCCTCGCCTCGCAATAAGGCGCGATTAAGGCCAATACAGCATCTCGAATGTAGCGGAATTACCTTAAGATTCGCGCCAAATTTAGCCCACTGCCGCATACATCTGCGCGGGAGCGAAATAGGCGTCCACAGCCTGAGCCATGGCCTCGGCCATGCGCTCGCGAGCGCGCGGATCGGCCAAACGGCGCTCGTCCGTCGCGTTGCTCAAAAAGCCGGTTTCAATCAACACGGCCGGCACGTCCGGCGCCAAGAGCACGAAGAACCCAGCGCTGCGGTGGGTATTCCGTACCAACGGCGCCACCTCCCCGAGCCTTGGGATAACCATCTGCGCAAACTGGGCCGAGCGGTTGGTAGTGTCGCGCTGGGCTAGGTCCACGAGAATGTCTCGCGCCAAGGTGTTGCGCGTGTCGCCCAGATCCAGATCCCAGTTCTGCGAGGCCATCATGTTTTGGGCGCGGTTCGCGCCGCTATCCGAGAGCGTGTAAACCGAGGCGCCGGTGGTTTCCCGGTTCGGGCTGGCGTCGGCGTGAATTGAGATGAAGAGATCCGCGTGCTGCGCGCGCGCGAACCGTACCCGGTTTTCCAATTCAACGAAAGTGTCGGCATCACGCGTCAGCGCCACGCGATAACCGCGATGCTCCAGCGCGTTGCGCAGCATCAGCGCACTGTGGAGCACAACATCCTTCTCGCGCGTCCCGGTCACACCGACGGCGCCCGGATCGCGGCCGCCGTGGCCGGCATCGATGACAATCGTCTTGCGCTCTTGGCGGCCCTGCCGCTGCAAGGGTGCTGGCGCCGGCGCAGCTTCAAACGGCGCGGTTGCTGCAATATCGAAGCTCAGCGCCGCATTGCGGCGGCCGCCAGTTTCCTGACGCACCAGGCTGGCCGGGGCGGCTAGATCAAGGACAACGCGCGATACGCCGTTGGCCTGCGCCGCATAGCGATAGCGGCGCACCACGCCCGCGCCGGGGCCTTGGCCTACTGCGCCACCCGGCAGATCAAACTGCGCATTGGCGACATCGATCACGAACCTCGTCGGTTCGGAGAGAAAGAACGTACGCGCTTGCGCTGGCCGATCGAGCGCCAGCGTCACACGCGCCGCAGCGCCGGCGTCTTGCACCAGCACGCCACGGATCGCCGACGGGACGTCCGCGAATGCGCGGCCGCCCATCGCAACACTGCCCACGGCAGTCGCGCCAAAGAAGGCGAAGGCTCGACGAGTAACGTCCATGAAGATCGGGAAAGTACCCGAGAGCGCTTGCTATCGAGTTGAAAACTTTAGTGAATAGAGCGGTAACTACATTTGACCCGCAAGGCGCAAAAAAAGCCGACTGTCGCGCCGGGCTTGAGCAAAAATCCACGCCGTGTTCACTCTGCGTCATGCGCGCCTTCATTTTCACGGCCTGCCTCACCTTCTGCGCTTCATCAGCGTTAGCGCAAGATTACCGGCTTGAGGCGACGGCAGCGTCCGAGCTGCAGCAAATGTGCACAGCGGACGCGGGCCAGCTCTGGAACACCAGCCTCTGCGGTCCACTCATCATCATCGAACCGCAGACGCGCGCCGCGTGGGCAACGCAGCGGGACAATGCAGGCGTGCTGACGCTCACCGCAGGCGGCGGTTGGGTCGGCACGCTGCCCCCTGGGGTGCCTGTCGCCAATACCACCGTCGACTGGGGTGGCGTGCGCTGGATCATGGTTATGGGTCCGTTACCGGACGACGCCGCGGCGCGCCGCGCACTTCTCGCCCACGAGGCCTGGCATCGTGCGCAAGCCGCCATCGGCTTGCCCGCGCAAGACCTCACCGCGGTGCATCTCGAAACCGAGCGCGGCCGCTATCTCATGCGCCTCGAACTCCGCGCGCTTTCAACCGCCATGCTTTCCAATGGCCGCGCCCGGCGAGATGCCGCCAAAGACGCACTCGCCTTCCGCATGGCTCGGCTTTCGTCCTTCCCTGAGGCCGCCGCCACAGAATCCGCGCTCGACCGCAATGAGGGCCTCGCCTCCTATACCGGCGTTCGTCTCGGCGCCGGCGACACACCGTTCCTTTTCGCCGCGCGCACGCTGACCGACCACGATCAACACGAAGCGTTCGCCCGCGCCTACGCCTACGCAACAGGCCCCGCATATGGCCTGCTGCTCGACGAATACGAACCCAATTGGCGCATCGCGTTGGGCAATTGGGCGCCGGCCGATCTGCTCGTCACCGAGCTCCGCGCCCGCGCTCTCAACGGCCGCGACCTGCAGCGCCGCGCCAGCCGCTACGGCGGCCCCGACATCGCTGCTGAGGAACGCATCCGCGCTGACAATCAGCGCCAAGTGATTGCGCGCCTGCGCGCCCGTTTCACCGGCCCACGGCTGGAGCTGGCGCTCGGCCAAATGCAGCTCGAGTACAATCCCAATACGGTGACGCCCGTCGATGGCCTGGGCACCGTCTATCAGACCCTCACGCTCCGAGATGCCTGGGGTGAACTCCGCGCCACCGATGGGGTGCTGATCTCCCCCAATTTCAACCTTCTCACCGCCGCCGCGCCCAACCCTGACGGCCTCTCCGGCCCCGGCTGGGTGCTCAATCTGGCGCCCGGCTATCGGCTGAGCGGCCCCGACGCGGCTGGGAACTTCCGTCCCGAGCTCATCCCGCCGCCAGCTGACAATTGAGTTCTAGAGTACCGTAGCGCCTAACCGGCCCCGCCCCCGCTTCCGGTGCTTCCACTGCCGGACAAATCATGCATATGTAACGTCCATCGCCGCGTGCGCCGCCGGGACTTATCCCCAGGCCGCCCGGCGCGCTCCCGCCCTGCGGATCGGCAAAATCTGGCCCTGTGGCGCTCCCTAGCCGCCACGTTTGGACCTAGAGCCCCCGTACCCAGGAAGGAAGCGTGAGCCGGCGTCCATTCAGACGTCGTCAATTGGAGCCGACTTATGATCCGCCAAGCGATCGATCTTAGCGCCAGTGGCCCATCGGGCCCGGGCCGCGATCGCGCAGGATCACCCACAATGACTTTGCGTCGCCTCGCCGCCTCTGCCCCGGCCCGTTCCGGAAGCCCGGAGGCCCGTGCGCGTGACGCCTACGGAGCCCTTAATGGCCAAGAAAATGTTGATCGACGCCGCCCACCCGGAGGAAACCCGGGTCGCGGTGCTCGACGGAAGCCGCGTTGAAGATTTCGATTTCGAGGTAGCCAGCAAAAAACAACTCAGAGGCAATATCTATCTCGCCAAGGTGACGCGCGTTGAGCAGTCGCTGCAGGCTGCCTTTGTGGAGTACGGCGGCAACGCCACGGCTTCCTCGCCTTCTCGGAAATCCACCCCGACTATTACGCGATCCCGCACGACGACCAGGAAGCCATCAAGGCTGAACTGGCGAAGGCGGACGAGGAAAGCGAAGACGAGGAAGAGGATGATGAGGCGCGCGACGAGCGCCGCCGCCGCATCCTGACCCGCCGCTACAAGATCCCGAAAGTCATCCGCCGCCGGCGAATCATGTTGGTGCAGGTGGTGAAGGAAGAGCGCGGCAACAAAGGTGCTGCGCTCACCACATACCTCTCGCTTGCCGGCCGCTATTGCGTGCTCATGCCGAACACCGGCCGGGGCGGCGGCATATCGCGCAAAATCACGCAGGCCACGGATCGCAAGCGCCTCAAGAAGATCGCTACTGATCTGGAAGTGCCGCAAGGCCAAGGCCTGATCATCCGCACGGCGGGCGCGAAACGCACCAAGACCGAGATCAAGCGCGACTACGAATATCTGTCGCGCGCCTGGGAAACGATCCGCGACGACACGATGAAGTCCGTGGCGCCGGCGCTGATCTACGAGGAAAGCTCGCTGGTGAAGCGCGCGATCCGCGACCTCTACGACAAAGACGTCGATGAAATTCACGTCGATGGTGAAGCTGCGTACAAGGAAGCCAAAGACTTCGTGCGCATGCTGATGCCTTCCCACGCCAAGCGTGTGCATCTCTGGAAGGACTCAACGCCGATCTTCGCCAAGCAAGGCGTCGAAAAGCAGCTTGAATCGATCTATTCGCCAATCGTCCACCTGAAGAGCGGCGGCTACATCGTCATCAACCAGGCCGAAGCGCTCGTCGCCATCGACGTAAACTCCGGCCGCGCCACGCGCGAACGCAACATCGAGCAGACCGCGTTCAAGACCAATCTGGAAGCCGCTGACGAAGCTGCGCGCCAGATGCGTCTCCGCGACCTCGCCGGGCTTATCGTGATCGACTTCATCGACATGGAAGAGTCGAAGAATGATCGCGTCGTAGAAAAGCGGATGAAGGACAACCTCCGCTTCGATCGCGCCCGCGTGCAAATGGGCAAGATCAGCGGCTTCGGCTTGCTTGAACTGTCCCGCCAGCGCCGCCGCACGGGCGTGCTGGAAGGCACCAGCCACGTCTGCGAGCACTGCCAAGGTTCGGGACGCGTCCGTTCTGTGGAGAGCGCCTCGCTCGCCCTGCTGCGCGCGCTTGATGAAGCCGCCGCGAAGAAGAAGAACCGCCTGATCGAAGCGCGCACCGCATCCGATACCGCGATCTATCTTCTGAACGAAAAGCGCGATGCGCTGGCGGCAATTGAAGCCAACAACAACGTCCGCGTGCGCGTTGGCGCTTCCGCCGCCATGCACTCCGGCGATTTCGAAATCATGGTCCTCGAAGGCGGCTTCGAAGAGGACGAAGAAATCGAGGCGCAAGCTGCACCGGCTCGCGGCCGCAAACCGCAACGCCGCGATGTTGAGATCGAAGCTGAAGAACTCGACGCTCGCGCCGCACTCGCCGACGAAGAAGAGGTCGAGGAAGAAGACGTCGACGCTGAAACCGTACCGGGCATCGCTGCGAGCGATGGTGAAGGCGACGATCGCAAGCGCCGCCGCCGCCGCGGCCGTCGCGGCGGCAAGCGCCGTCAGGACGGTGAGGACGGTGAAACGCATGCGCGTGGCGAAAGCGATGCGCCGAAGCCCGCTGAAGCGCGCGAAGAGCGCGGCGGCCGCAACGGTAATCGCCGCCGCCGCCGCGGCCGTGGCCGCGGACGGCGCGTGTACGAGGTCGATGGCGGCGAATGGCTCGATTTCGTCAGCGCCGACCTAAAGCATCTGACGCCGCGTCCCGAACGTCCCGCTCGCAACGGCGATGCACGCCACGTCGCGCCTGTCGAGGAAGCAATCGAAGCGGTGCCGTCGGAAGCCGAGATCATCGTGCATCCCGCCGTCGAACCGGCGCCGGAAACCTTTGCCGAACCCGTCGTCGTGGCGGCGGAACCACCGCCTCCGGCAGAAGAGCGCGTGCTCGAACCCGTCGCCGATGCGCCAGCTTACGAGCCGGACCAGGAACGGCGTGACAAATTCTTCTCACGACTGTCACGCTGGTCGAAGAAGAACTGACGAACTCGCAAGGCGTAAGGCCTTGTTCCCGCCCCAAACCGGCGCTTCAAACGGTTTGGGGCGGATAGCGGAATCAAGGAGCGGGCATGGCCGCGTCTCTTCTATCTAAGCTTGGCCGCAGTGCAGTCGGCGCCGTTGCTGCAATCAGCGCCTTCGCGTTGATGAGCGCGCAAACGGCTTCGGCCCAGTCGCTCATCCGCGACGCTGAGATCGAAGATACGCTACGCGTTTACACGAATCCGTTGCTCGACGCGGCAGGCCTGCGCCGCGACGACGTACGCATCTTTCTGGTCAACCAGGACGTCGTGAACGCGCACGTCAGCGGTGGCCAAAACATCTTCATCTATACCGGCCTCATCATGCGCGCCGACACGCCGAACGAAATCATCGGCGTGCTCGCGCACGAAACCGGCCACATCTCCGGCGGCCACCTTTCGCGCTCGCGCGAAGCTATGGGCCAAGCGCTTGGCCCGATGCTGATCTCGATCGGCCTCGGCGTGCTCGCGATCGCTGCTGGTGCGCCGGACGCAGGCGCGGCCCTCATCGCCGGCTCGCAAGGCTTTGCCATGGCGAACTTCGTTCGCTTCACGCAAGCGCAAGAAAGCGCCGCCGACCAAGCAGGCGCGACCTTCCTCGAACAATCCGACCAATCTGGCCGCGGCCTGATCACCTTCTTCGACAGCCAAATTCGTCCGTACGAGTGGCAAGCGCGTCGTGCGCCGCCATGGATGATGACTCACCCTTACACATCTGATCGCGTCGAAGCGCTGCGCCAGCGCGTGAACAATGCATCGCATCGCGACTCCGTCGACACGGAAGACAATCTCCGCCGCTTTCGCTTCATGCAGGCAAAGCTCATCGGTTTCATCCGTTCCGAAGGCCAAGTGCTTGCGCGCTATCCGCTGCGCGATACTTCGCAACCCGCACGCTACGCGCGCGCAATCGCCTACTATCGCCAAGCCAAGCTCGATGAGGCGCGCGCCGAACTCGACGTTCTGATCGCGGAAGATCCGCAGAACCCGTACTTCCAAGAACTGATGGGCCAGATCCTTTTCGAGCACGGCCGCGCTGCGGAATCCATTCCGTACCACCGCCGTTCGCTCGAACTCGCTCCTGGGCAGCCGCTCCTGCAAGTGAACCTTGCGCGCGCGCTCGTCGCCGCCAATGGCCGCGCCGGTACAGACGAAGCCATCCGCCTCCTCCAAGACGCTGTCCGCCGCGAGCCCGACAACGGCTTTGCTTGGCGCGAAATGGCCTCAGCACGCTTCGAGCGCGGCGAGGAACCGCTCGCGGAACTGGCCTCGGCCGAGGCCAGCTTCAGCGTGGGCGACTATCCAAGCGCGCTGAATTTCGCCGAACGGGCGAGGCGCTCGTTGCCGCGGAATTCGGTCGATTATCGCCGCGCCGACGACATCGTGAACTTCGCAGGCAACGAAGTCCGCGAGCGCATGCAGCAGACTTCAGGCCGCCGCGGCGGCTGAACTTGCCCGTCTAAGGAAAAGCGGTCATTTCAGCCCCATGAAATTGGAGCCAGCCGTGATCGCGCGCCTCATCGCCCTCGCCTCTCTTGTCATCTTCGCCGCGCCTGCCGCGTCGGCGCAGAGCTTCAATGGTCAAGAGCAAGCCGAAATCCGCGCCATTGTGCGCGAATACCTGGTCAACAATCCCGACGTGCTTCGCGAAGCGCTCGACGCGCTGGCCGAACGCAACACCGCCGAACGCTGGCAGCAGATCAGGAACGACCCGCGTGATTTCGCCATCGGCCCGGCCAACGCCCAGATCACGATTGTCGAGTTCTATGATTATCGCTGCGCCTACTGCCACGCCGCGATGCAATGGGTGCTCGATCTTGCACGCACGCGGCGTGACATTCGCGTCGTCTTTAAAGAACTGCCGATCCTCTCGGACGCTTCCATGGAGGCCGCACGCGCGGCACTCGCCGCGCGTCCGCAGGGCCGCTACCTCCAATTCCACCAAGCGCTCATGAGCTTCCCGCTGGATCAGGATATGACCTCAGCCGAGATCGACACCCTCGCCCGGCGCAGTGGCATCGACGTCCCCCGTATGCGCCGCGCGATGGAGAGCCAGCGAGATGACATCGCGGAACTCCTCTCACAGAACCGCGCACACGCGATCGATTACCAAATCAACGGCACGCCCGGCTTCGTCATCAACGGCGAACTGATCCCCGGCTTCAACCAACCGCTCTTGGAAGCACGCCTACGCGAAGCAGCCCGCGAGCGGCGCGCGTCCCGCTAGAACCGACCGGTCGCCGATGCGGCGACCAGTTTGAGCTGGCGCATCAATAGGGGCGTATTTGTTTGCCCCTGGCTGAGCGCGCGCAGATATCCCGGCACAAGCGCAACATAGCCTACAGCAGGAAACACATCGCTTCTCGGCCCCGGCGCCATCTTAAGGTCTCGGAATTTTTCGGCCGCGTCTCGCGCAAGCCGATCTGCCGCTAGCGGCAACACCTCGCGCCCACGCGTGCGAAGCACTGCCTCGGCGCGCAGCAGACCCGTCGCGCCCCAGAGCCAACCCGCCCGAGTGACGAACCGATCCGTCGCTTCATCTGCATTCACCGCACCGCACGCTTCGATCGCGAGCCGCATGAGACCGCCAGCTGTTGCCGCGACGTAGTCATCGAACGCAGCGCGCGTCGCGAATGGCCGCGGCTCCCAGTCAGTTCGCCGCGCGGCAATCAAGGCTTCGATCAAACCGAATGAAAAAGGTGTCTGCGCGTGCGCGCGCGCATAGGCGTCGAGCGCCGGATGCGAACGGGTTCCGCGCCCTTGGTGGATTTCCTCTAGCGCGCTGCGCCACCATTCGAGCCGGACATCGCCAAGACCTGGTTCACGCACCGTTTCGGAGGTCCGCGCAATTTCATAGTTCACAGCATAGAGCGCGATCAGTCGCCTGCGCACATCCGCCGGCGCAAACCGCGACGCCAGCCAGCGGTCCTCGTCAACACGCCGAACCAGAGTATCCAGATCTTCGGTCACGCTCGCCTTCTAACGCAAAACGCCCGCGCCGTTACAGCGCGGGCGTCCGATGCTCTTTCTGCGCCTAAGCCTAGAACAGCGTGCTCGCGCCCGTCATCGCCACCAGCATCGGCACCGACAGGAACGTGTTCGTCCGTGAGAACAGCATCGCCGTCTTGCCCGCCGCGGCCTTCGCCGCCGCGTCCAGATCCGGATACTTGTTGTCGATGTTCAGCGCCTTCTGCTGGTTCGGCCAGATGATGAACCACACGTTGAACCACATGATGATCGCCATCCACATGCCGAGACCAATGAGCACGTGCTTGGCCACGCCATCGAGAAGCCCGAGCGACAACGCTTGCAGTAGGTAGCCTTGGTTCCAGGCGAGCAGCAGGCCGGTGATCAGCGTCAGCATCGCGCCCCAGCGAAACCAGTAAAGCGCCGCCGGCGCGATCACCTTGGTGACGGCCGGTTTCTGCTCATCCGGAATTTTCGGCATGTTCGGGATCTGCGTGAAGTTGAAATAGTAGAGATGGCCAATCCACATGATGCCGACGAGCACATGCCCCCAACGCAGCGCCGATTCCCAGAAAGCGCTGGCTCCGAACGCGTAGCCCGCGACGACCATCGCGAAATAGATCAGCAGCAGCACCGCAAGCGCGACCCCGCCCCACGCGACGTACCGGATATTGCTCAAAAACCAGGCCATGACCTCTCCCCATTCCAGAGGCGTCGCATAAGCCACTAGGACTTCGCGCGACTCTCTGCGGCACTCTAATACGTTGTACGCGAAGATCAGCTGGTGCTTTTGCTCAGTTCGCCTGAATCGGCCATTTCCGCCCGCCGCTTCTGCCAAAGTAGCGTAACCGGTGCGGCGACGTAGATCGACGAATAGGTGCCGATCACCACGCCGAACGTCATTGCGATAGCGAATCCACGCAGCGCCTCACCACCCCAAATCCACAATGCGACCGAAGCGATGAGCACCGTTATACTCGTCATCATCGTGCGGGAGAGGGTTTCGTTGGTGGAGAGGTCAATCACGTCCGGGCGCGGCATCTTTTTGAACTTGCGATAGTTCTCACGCAGTCTGTCGAACACAACCACCGTATCGTTCATTGAATAACCAATGATCGTCAGCAGCGCCGCGACGACGACCAGCGTGAACTCAAGACGAAGAACCGAAAACAGCCCGAGCGTAAGAATGACGTCGTGGAAGAGCGCCACAACCGCCCCCATTCCGAACTGCCACTCAAACCGGAACCAAATGTAGATCAGCATGAGCACGATCGCCCAGCCGAGCGCCGACAAGCCTTTGCCGAACAATTCGTCCGACACCTTCGCAGACACGCCCTCAACGCTCAGGAATTGAACGTCGGGTATTGTCGTCTGCAAGCGCTGCGTGACGGCGGTCGTCGCCTCGGCGCTCTGGTAGCTGATTAGAGCGCAATACGGCGGATTGGTCACCGGCGCACACGAACTCTGCTGCACGACCAGTTCGCCAAGATCGAGTCCCTCGATGGCGCGGCGAACGACGGCCGGGTCAATGGGACTGGGCGCCTCAATCGTCATGAGCGTGCCGCCCCGGAAGTCGATCCCAAGCGCAAAGCCGTGCATCAGCACCGTGCCGACGCGATCGAGGGAGCTACCCTCAGCGTTGTTATAGATTTCGACGGGGTTTTCTCTAAACCCGCCGGTCACCACCGACGCGAATGTACCGAGCACCGCCACCACAGAAGCAAAGGCGGCGATTGCAGCAAAGCGGACGAACTTAAAGTTAGTCTTCTGCGGCAGCAGTTTAATTAGTGGCCAAGCCATCGAAGCCTCAAATCGGCAATTGCTTCGGACGCACGGCCCGGAACCAAGACGCAACCATCAACTGAGTGACGATAGTTGCAGTGAAAACGGTGGTGACGCACCCGATCGAGAGCGTCCAAGCGAAGCCTTTGACCGGGCCTTCGCCGAACGCAAATAGAATGAATGCAGCCAAGATCGTGGTGAGGTTCGCGTCAACGATCGTCACCAGCGCACGCGAGAAGCCCTGATCGATCGCAATAGCGGGCCCGCGGCCGAGCCTCTTCTCTTCGCGCATCCGCTCATAGATCAGCACGTTGGAGTCGACGGCCATACCCATCGTCAGCACAAGGCCCGCAATACCGGGCAGAGTGAGCGCCGCCCCCATGATCGACATCGCCGCGAAGATCAGGATCATGTTGAGGACCATGGCAACGATCGCGATCACGCCGAAGACGCCGTAAAACAGCGCCATGATCAGCACCACGGCGATAGCGCCGATCGCGCCCGCGAGCGTTCCCGAGTTGATCGCCTCTTGACCCAGACCGGCGCCCACCGTCCGTTGCTCGATCACCGTTAGCGGCGCCGGTAGAGCGCCCGCGCGCAGCATCACAGCGAGATCGCTAGCGCTTTCAGCCGTGAAGTTACCGGAAATCTGGCCGCTGCCGCCGCAGATCGGTTCGTTGATCCGCGGCGCTGTCAACACCTGATTATCGAGTAGAATGGCGAAGCGTTGGCCGACGTTCTCGCGCGTAATGCGGCAAAAGCGGGAGCGGCCTTCGCCATCGAGTGCAAAGCTCAGCACGAACTCATTCGTCTGCGGGTCGGTCGCTGGATTGGCCCGCGTCAGTCGCTCGCCGGTAAACTCCGGCCGGCGCGCCACGATCTCCTGGGTGCCGCCGCTTTGCGGGTAAGGCTGCACTATCATCGTGCCCGGCGGAATAATCCCCGCCGAAGCTTCCTCCGGCGACACCTCACGGACCATGTGGAACGTCATCAGCGCAGTTTGACCGATGCGCTCCTTCAGCATTTCAGGATCGGCGACGCCGGGCGCCTGCACCACGACGCGATCGTCGCCTTGGCGCGCGATCGAAACTTCGCTGGTGCCGTTCGGGTCGATACGGCGACGGATAACTTCGATCGATTGCTGCGCCGCTTGCCGGCTCAGCTCACGCAGATGCGCTTCGCTCAGCCGAGCTTCGATCAACCCGTCGGGATTCTCCGTGTAGGTCGCGATGTCGTTTGAGCCCCCGGTCGTCGACAGCGCCAAGGGGCGCAGAACGCGGCGCGCCGCCTCCATCTGCGTCGGGTCGAGCAAGCGAACGCGCGCCACGTCCCCAACGACGCCGCGGCCGGTGTAGCGAATAGCCGGCTCAGCTTCGCGCAAAGCCATAGCCATTTGGTCGGCGAAATTGTCGAGTTGCTGATGGCGCAGCGTCTCGGTGTCGATTTCGAGCAGCAGCTGCGAGCCGCCACGCAAGTCGAGACCAAGATTGATTGCCTGCCGCGGCAGGAAATCCGGAATCTGATCCCGCAATCGTTCCGGCACGAAATTGGGGAATGCAAACGCGATCCCCATCACGGTCACGACCGCGACCAGGATTACTCGCCACCGCGCGATCTGAAGCATCTGTCTTATTCCGCCTTTGCGTCGTTAGCCGGCGCTGGCTCCGTCTTGGAGCGCACTTCGGCGATCGTGTGGCGCAGCACGCGCACTTCAACGTTCGGCGCCAGTTCGACACGGACCTCATCATCCGCGACGCCCCTCACCTTGCCGATCATGCCGCCCGAAGTAACCACGATGTCGTTTTTCTTCAGCGCCGCGATCATTTCCATGTGCCGCTTGCGCGCTTGTTGCTGCGGACGGATCAGCAGGAAGTAGAAAACCACAAAGATCAGGATGAGCGGCGCGATCTGCATGATCAGACCCGTCGTCGGGTCGGGAGCGCCAGGGGCCTGCGCGTAAGCTTCAGAGATGAACATTGATCCTCGCTAGGAGCCTCGCCTCAAAGGCGGCTCGGACGGGTGGAAGGTGTTGTAGGGCTGGCGCCCGTTCAAGGGGCCGGGGATATATCGGAGCAGCCGCCTTTTCAATGAGCCGTAGGCGCCGTAACGCGCCGTTTCGCCGCAGTCCTAGCGCTGAGCCGCCATAAGCGGCGCCGGATCTAGCGCTTGGTTGCCGCGGCGCACCTGAAACAACAGGCGCGCACGCCCGTCAGGGCGGGCGCCAAGCTCCGCGATCGCCTCTCCAGCGCGCACGTGCTGGCCCTCGCGAACCAAGGCACGGCGGTTGTAGCCATAGGCGGTCACGTAGTTTTCCGCATGGCGGACAAGGACCAACGTGCCCAATCCATCAATATCGGCGCCCGCGTAGATCACATCGCCCTCCGCCGCCGACGCAACCGAGGCGCCCTCACGCCCCGCAATCTCAATACCATCGAGGCGCGTGCCGCCTGGCTGCGCCCCGAAGCGCGCCACAACATCACCGCGCAGCGGCCAGGCAAATTGTCCCGATCCAGCGGGCAACGGCGTGGGACTAGGCGCCGGTGCAGGCTCTGGCGCTATCTCCCGCGCCAACGCCGGCAGATAGATGCGCTCACCCGCGCGCACGCGCGTATCGGCGTTGATGCGATTGAGCAGCGCCAGCGAACGCAGATCGACATTGTAGCGGCGCGCCACATCTTCGAGATCTTCGCCGCGCCGCACCACGTGATAGCGCGGCGGCGGCAGGTCGAGCACTTGGCCGTCATCCAACGCATATGGCGGTTGCAAATTGTTCTGATCGATCAGCGCGCGCAACGGCACCTGGTAACGCGTGGCGATATCGTAGAGAGATTCATCGCCGATCACCCGATGCGTGCGCGGAAGATGGGCTGGATCAAACGTCTCCGAAGGTTGCATTGCATACGCCGAAAGCGGCGTGCCTTCTCCATCCGCCCAGTTCGGCTGTTCTTGGACGACCGGCGCCGGCGCGGGCGGCGGTTCCTCCGTCGGGCGCTGCTCGTTCTCCGCTCCGCGTTGTTCGACCGTCGCCCGCCCGCGCCGCTCTGTGCGTTGCTGCGGAGCTGACGCATCGCTACGCGCAGCGCCGCCCGTGCCGTACGAAATCGGCGCCGGGCTTGAAGAAGCGCAAGCTCCCGTCAGCAGCGCAAGCAAAAGCGCGGAGCGCATCATCCTAAGAGTGTCCGCGAGAATCGCCTCGGGCCTCAAGCCGCCGGCGGCGCCTCACCCAGCCCGCGCTCCATCGGCTGCATGCGTAGCGGCCCCAAATCCTCACGTTCACCGTTGCGAAAGCGGATTAAACGCTGGCTTTGCGCATCGCCAAGCGGCGCGACGATGACGCCGCCTGGCTTCAACTGCTCAATCAGCGGCTGCGGAATATCCTCCAACGCCGCGTTGATAATGATGCGGTCATAAGGCGCCTCATCGGCCCAGCCATCGAAGCCGTCGGCTGTGAACGCGTAGGTCCGCATCAGTCTGGCGGTGCCAAACTTGCCACGCGCCGCCACGACCAAATCGTTCCAGCGATCGAGCGTGACCACCTTGCTTGCAATCGAGGAAATCGCCGCCGCCTGGAAACCCGAGCCAGAGCCGATCTCAAGCACAACGTCGGACGTCTCGGGCGCCAGCGCCGCGATCATGCGTCCAATGATCGAGGGTTTCGTCATCGTCTGCGCATGCGCCAGCGGCAGCCCGACATCGTCCAGCGCCAATCCTTCCAAGTGCTCCGGCGCATAATGCGTGCGCGGCGTGCGCTCCAACGCCGAAAGCGCGCGCGCGTCGGTGACGCCGGCTTGGCGCATCTCCAGCACGAACCGCATGAGGCGTGCTGGATCCAACTTAGGTACTCGTCTTCGGCGCCGCGCCGCCAAGCACGCTCTTCAGATCATGGACGCTCGGCATGTGCGTGAGATCGATATGCAGCGGCGTAACCGAAATCCGCCCGCTATAGATTGCCTTCAAGTCCGTGCCTTGCGGCGGATCGGAAAGCTGGCCGCGAAAGCCCAACCAATAATAGGTGCCGCCGCGAGGGTCGGTGCGCTTGTCAGCATAAATGATGTGATGATCGCGATGCCCTTGCGTCGTCACCTCAACTTCCTTCACGTCCTCCGGCAACGCGTCGGGGAAGTTGATGTTGATCAGCACATCCTTCGGCCAGCCCTGCTTCAGACATTGCCCAACAACACCCGGCCCAAAAGTCTCAGCGGTCTCCCAGGGAATCTTTGCTTCCTCGCCGCGAAAACCGCGCGCCTGACTCAACGCGATCGCTGGAATGCCAAGCTGCATCCCCTGCATGGCGCCGGCGATCGTCCCGGAGAAGGTCACGTCGTCGGCGATGTTCTGCCCACGATTGACGCCCGAGAGCACCAGATCCGGCGTCGCATCCATCAGGTGCTCGACACCGAGCAGTACGCAATCTGTCGGCGTGCCGGAAACCGCAAAACGCTTTTCCTCCGCCTTCCGCACACGGATCGGCGCCGTAAGCGTCAGAGCACGCGAGGCGCCTGATTGCTCGTTCTCCGGCGCAATTACCCAGACATCATCGCTGAATGTGCGCGCGATCTTTTCCAGGACCGCGAGCCCCGTTGCATGGATGCCGTCATCGTTGGTGCAGAGAATACGCATGGCCGCCCGCTTAGCCCGAAACGGCCATGCCTGTCACGGAACCCCTACTTCCAAGCGCCCAAAATCGCGCCCGCGACCGCATGCGTGAGCACAAAGTGCAAGCTATCCAACCCAAACAGCTCTGTCGGCTCGAACGAATAGACCCAGCCGTACATGCGCCCCGCGATGGTCAGGAACACGGCCATCAGCACGCCGGTCGTCAAACCGCCCATCAGTCCCGCCGCGCCGCGCCATTTCACCGCCAGCGACAACCCAATTGCCTGCAGGAACGGCATGATCACCATGTAGGCCATACGCCCGTTGTCTTTGTTGGCGTCAGCTTCGCTGATGCCCATCCACGTCATCCACTGATCGGCGAACAGCACGACATAGAGCAAGAACCCAATTGCCCAGATCGCAACCGCCGCTACGACGATCGCGAGCACATTGTGCCCGTTATAACGCATCGCAAATTCCTCCCGGCGCGAACGCTACCGCGAGTCCAATGCGCCGAAATTTAGAAAGACGAACCGCGCACGGAACGAACCGCGATTACGAGCGGCAGTCGATCGCCCAGATGTCGTAGGTCGGGTGCTCGAGCGCGTTGAGGCCGGGGCTCGATGCGAACATCCAACCATGGAACACCTCGCGGCGCTCGCTCTCTTCACCTTCGCGCGCCGGCGGGTGATCGTAGATTTGAAGATAGATCCGCACTTCCGGCGTTTCTTCCGGCGCCGCCTTCGAGCACGCACGCGCAATCACTTCGAGCGAGCCAACACGCGCTGGACGCCCAAGCGTCAGCGTGTAGTCGCGCGCGTGGCCGGTCACTTTATCGAGCCCACGCACCACCGCGCGTTGCGCGAAAGCCGGTGCTGCACTCGCCGCGAACATCGCGGCCGCGACAACGAGTGTACGGATCATGGAGCTGCTTCCTGTGTAGTCCCAGAGTTCCCCGATCCCCCGGCCATGCTTGCAAACAACGTGAGCAGGTCAATCGAACCTTGCGTGTTCGGAATCTCGCTACCCGCCGCCAGCGGATCCATCCCCGCCGGCTCAATCGAAACATAACCGCCGCCAAGCAGACCATCAGTCGCGATGCGCGCGGTTGAATCATCGAGCACTTCAACGCCGCTGTTCAAGGTCAGCGTCAGCACGGCATTGTATGTGGCGGGGTCAAGCGCCACCGAACGCACAACGCCCACTTTGACACCGGAAATTCGCACGTCAGAGCCAACACCGACGCCATCGACGCGTTGAAAGCTCGCGCGCAAATCATAGCCGCCGCCAACTGGGTTCTGCCCAGCTTGCGCCGCCGCGAACGCGAAGAAGCCCACAGCGACCACCGCGACGGCGGCGCCCAAAATCGTCTCGCCCCAGCGTTCGAAGTTGAACTTCACTTCGTCTCTCCCGAATCCGGAGACCAAGCCTCGTAGTCGGCGGTTGACGTCTGCCTAACGCCGCCGCGCGCCAGCGATCCTTTCGGGCGATACGCTTTCACCGTGCCGGTCAAATTCGGCTGGTGCGGCTTTTCCCACTTCTGCCGCTTCAGCGGCGCGACCGTTGGCGGCTCGGCAATCGTGTGATGCATCCAGCCGTGCCAATCGGGCGAAACGCGCGAGGCTTCCGCCAGGCCGTTGTAAATCACATAGCGGCGCTTGCGGCCTTCGATCGAGGGCCGCTTCTCTTCGTAGTATTTGTTGCCCTGTTCGTCCTGGCCCACGAAGACCCCACGCCGCCAAACGTCGAAACGCGCGCCCACGGTGGCGCCATTCCACCAGGAGAAAATCGCTTTGAGCATGGGCTTTTGTTTGTCTCCGCCTAGCCGGTTCTGCGACTCCGGCTCCAGGCGGCGCGCAATATGACGAGCGCCGCGTTGTACGTCCAGTGCGCCCGCGAAACAATATCCAGTAGTTATCCCAAACCTTCACATACTATATGTTGATTGCGACCCCGGATCAAAGGTAGAGTCGGCGGTGGCTTGAGGAGGCCAGCATGGCGCACGACCAGGACGACGACATCCGCCCGGCAGCAGAAGCCCCAGAGGCATGGACCGACGCCATGGTCCAGGCGGCCCTCGAAACCGGGATCGCCATCGAGACCCCGGCCGGTCCCAGCGTCTCGAAAGCCCTGAAGCGCGCCGCCGAGCGTATCGGAGCCTGGGCCGAGGATCCGGCGCTTGGCAAGGACATACTGAGCCTGCTCGAGA
This sequence comes from Hyphomonadaceae bacterium, assembly GCA_041398305.1. Lineage (GTDB taxonomy): Bacteria > Pseudomonadota > Alphaproteobacteria > Caulobacterales > Aquidulcibacteraceae > Vitreimonas. The sequence goes on along the minus strand of JAWKUZ010000011.1, from coordinate 46,709 downwards.
GCGGCGCCATTGCACTCGACGCGCCTCTCGCCCGGGCCACGCTATCGCCCGGCGCTGAACTCGCCGTCTCTACCGCACTGCTGCATTGGCCCACACAACGCAGCGATGAACTCGAAGCCATCGCGCGCGCGCAAACCTTGCTTGCCGCTGGCGCGAAGCTTGGCATCGCCGGCGCGCCTTCGCCGGCCGCTCTCGATGCACTCGACGCAGCAGCGCGCATCGCCGATCCAATCGGCCGCGACGGCGCCGCCATCCTCATCCGCCCGACGGGCGACGCCGCGACAACCATCATCAACGCCGCTGCCGCCCGCGCCCGCGCAGGCGCTGCACTCGCCGCCGGCGCACGCGCGCTTGATGCCGCGCTTGCAGAGCTCGCCATCGAAGCCGTGCGCAACGGCTTGAACGCCGAACACGGCGGCACACAGATCAAAGCCGCCAACGCCCGTCTCACCGGCGCGCCCGACGCTGACATCATCGCCGCTCTCTCCGGCGCCGTCGCACGCGGCGCCTACACAGCAGCACTCGACGCCGGCGCTGATCCCGCACACCGCCGCATCACAATCGCCGCGCCGGAAAGCGGTGGCCACACGCTCACCGCCTTTGCCGAGGGCGCCATCGACCCAACCGGCGCCGTGCGCTCCGATGCTGAGATCAGCGTCATCGGCGCCAGCATTGCACTGCCGCGCTTCATGGGCCGCCGCGCGTTCGACATCGCCGCGTTTGAAACGGCGATCCGCACGCTCGTCCGAGCGCTTGACGCCGCACATGGCGGCGCGGGCTCACCGCGCCGTTCCATCCTCATCCGCCTCGAAGGCCTCGCCGCGCTGCTGATGCGCGCCGGCATCGCCTACGACAGCGACGAAGGCCGCAGCCTCGCAGCCAACACGGCTGCGCTCGCTCACGCCGCCGCGATTTCTGAAAGCGCAGCGCTCGCCGCCGCCAAAAGCGCGTTCCCCGATTGGTCGCGGGTGAAGCGCCAGGAAGAAGCCGCTCTCAAAGCAGCGCGTGCCGCGGCTGGCGCTCTTGCGGGGCCAATCGCCGAGCGCACGCTATCCATCTACGACGCACTTCTGGCCGCCAAGCACGCCGGGCTACGTTGCGCCATCACCATCGCCTTCGCTGGCGACGCCGCCTCGGCGCGCGCCATCGGCGCCACTGCACCCGGCCTCGCGCCCGCGCAGACCATCGCTACTTACGGCCAACGCGAGGACGGCGGCTTCGGCCGCTTGCTGAGCGACGATGTGCGCAGCGCACTGGCAGCGCTTGGCTATGACGGCGAAGGCATCGCGGCGATCGCCCAACACATAGAGGGCCGCCGCACCTTGCGCGGCGCGCCAGGTGTAAGCCTTGAGCGGCTCGAAAAGCTCGGTCTCACCGAACCCGCACTCGACGCCATCGAAGACGCCGCCGCCGATGCGTTCAACATCCGCGCCGTCGTCCATCCGCTCGTCATCGGACCTGAGCTTTGCGAAGAGGTGTTGAAGCTCCCACCTGACGTCGCCGCCGGCAAGCGGGGCGATCTCTTGATGACGCTGGGTTTCAGCGAGGACGAGATCGCTCAGGCCGAAGCCTATTGTCTCGGCGCAATCGACCTGATCGGTGCGCCGGGCCTGCAGTCAGAGCATGAGAAGATCTTCGCGCGCGACATCGATGCGTCGGCGCAGATCGCGATGGCGTCCGCGATCGCGCCCTTCGCCAACACCGCGCTCGACATCAAGCTCGATCTCGCTAACTCACCACGCCGCAACGCGCTGCTCGAAGCTGCACACAGCGCCGGCATAGCGCTGATCAAGATCGAAACCGAAGCGCCGCCGATTACACTAACGCTTTCACCGATCGAGGACGAAGAAGATGCCGCGCCCGCCGCAACGCCAATCCCGGCGCCGGCCGCCGCTACGCCAGTGCAAGAAGCGCCTGCACACCACGAACGCCGCCGCCTGCCCGAGCGCCGCAAGGGCTACATCCAAAAGTCGATCGTCGGCGGCCACAAAGTCTATCTGCACACTGGCGAGTACGATGACGGCGAGCTCGGCGAAATCTTCATCGACCTCCACAAGGAAGGCGCCGCCTTCCGCTCGCTGATGAACAATTTTGCCATCTCGATCTCGATCGGCCTGCAATACGGCGTGCCGCTCGAGGAATACGTCGATGCCTTCCTCTTCACCCGCTTCGAACCGGCGGGCGAAGTCAAAGGCAACGAAACCATCCGTCACGCCACCTCGATCCTCGACTACATCTTCCGCGAATTGGCGGTGTCGTATTTGGGCCGCGGCGATCTAGCGCAAGTCGATCCGTTCGACGCGCGCGGCGATGGCCTGAGCAAGCGCGCCACCGACGCGGAAAGCGCCGCGCGCCTCATCTCGCGCGGCTTCGCGCGCGGCGCCTCGCCCGACAATCTGGTGATGCTGCGCCCACGCTCAGTCGTAGAGAACATCCGCGATCGCAAGGAAGCGGCAGCGACGCCCGCGCCAAAGCCCGCCACCACGGGCTATCGCAACGACCCCTGCCGCGCCTGCGGCCACTTCACCGTGGAGCAGACCGGCAAATGCGCTGCTTGCGGGGCAACGGGAGAAGCAAGCGGTAGTTAGAGGCCACCCGCAAATCGCGTGATCACTTTTCGACCTTCATCGGTGGCGAGGGCCGTCGCGACGGACTAGGGTGACCGGACGCCCAATTCTCCTGAGGAGGCCGCCATGACGCCCTGGGAAATCGAAGGCCGCGAACTCGTCAACTGCACGTGTGAATACGGCTGTCCCTGCCAATTCAACGCCCTGCCGGACAAAGGCCATTGTCATGCCGTGGCCGGCATTCAGATCGATAAGGGCCGACACGGGTCGACGGATCTAAGCGGGCTCCGGATTGCCTCCATCTTCAAGTGGCCCGGCCCAATCCATGAAGGCAACGGCGAGGCGATAGCCTTCGTGGATCAGAAAGCAAACGAAGCCCAACGCGATGCGCTGCTGAAGATCATGACTGGGCAGGACACCGCGCCCTTCGCCACAATGTTCGCTGTCTTCGCCTCGACCGTGACGACCATGCATCCGCCGGTCTTTACGGATATCGAACTCGAACTCGATATCGATGGCCGTCGCGGTCGTATCGTCGTGCCAGGCTACATCGACTCCGTCGGCGAGCCGATCCGTAACAAAACAACGGGTCAAGAAACGCGCGCGCAAATTGTGTTGCCGGAGGGCTTCGAGTACACCGTCGCCGAGATCGGCAGCGCCTCAAGCAAGACGACAGGACCGGTCCTTGTCGACATCAAAGACAAGTATGCCCAGTTCGCCCGATTGCACCTCGACAATAACGGCGTCGTTCGCGCCTGATGTCTGAGGCGACGGCGATCGAACGCCTGCTACGGCGCGATCGCAGCATCACCGTTGTTGCGCTTGCTGTGCTTTGCGTGTTGGCGTCGCTCTACATCATATCCGGCGCCGGCTTAGGCATGAACCCGAGCCACATGACCTCCTGGTCGCTGTTTCCCCATAGCGCGGCGCCGATGCCCGACATGGCGATGCCGGATATGCCCGACATGCCGGGCATGGAGAGCGCACAACCACCGCCTGCTGTGTGGTCGCCAGGCCTCTGGCTGCTCATGATTGCGATGTGGTGGACGATGATGATCGCGATGATGACGCCCGCCGCCGCGCCGGCGATTTTGCTCTATGCGCGCGTTCACCGGCACGCAGGTGCGAACGCCGCTGACTCCAGCATCGCCCCCACCGGCGCATTCGCTTCGGGCTATCTCGCGGTTTGGCTCGCCTTTTCGATCGTCGCCACCATCCTCACATGGCTGCTCGGACAAACTGACCTCTTCAACGCGGCGACGATGGGCTCGCAGAGCCGCTGGCTATCCGGCGTCGTGTTGATCGCCGCCGGGTTCTATCAATTGTCGCCATTGAAGAATGTATGTCTCTCGCATTGCCGCGCGCCCGCGGAGTTTCTGACGCGGCACAGGAAGCCCGGAGCGGCCGGCGCGTTTCGCATTGGTGTGATTCACGGCGCCTATTGCGTTGGTTGCTGTTGGCTCTTGATGGCGCTCCTATTTGTCGGCGGCGTCATGAACCTCATCTGGATCGCGTTGCTCGCGGTGCTGGTTCTCTTGGAAAAGAATGCACCCTTCGGCAACTGGGTCGCGCGCGTCAGCGGCCTTGCCCTTATCGCCTGGGGCATCGCCACGTTCGTTGTTTAGCGCGTGCGCGCGCTATCACGTCCACGCTCGAAACCAGGCACATCGTCTCCGAACTGCACCCAGTCCTGCTTGTTGCAGTCATAGACGGAGCGGTCCGGCGGAAACTGCTCGCTCGCGTCAAAGCAACCAACAGCCACGCCGATCCTGTTGGTATCGCGTGAGCCGTACCAATAGAGGCTGGTCGCGCAGGTTGGGCAAAACCCGTTCGTGAACGTGTTGCCGCTCTCCGTGGGCCGCGTGTATTCGCGCGCTTCGCCGATGAAGGTCAGCTGGTCGCGTTTGTAATAGGCGCCCATCCCAAAAGGGCCGCCGCTTCTGCGCCTGCAGTCGGTGCAGGCGCACGCCACCACCGCCTCACATTCACCCTCGACCTGCACGCGCAACGCGCCGCAGCCACATCGTGCTTCTTTCATGATGCCGAGATAGCGGCGCGGGCGCACGGCGACAACGTCACATCGACGCGTAACCGTACCAAAGCACCAGCAAAACCAGCCGCGCCGCGAACGAGGATCCGGTCAGCGTCGAGAGCACGATCGCTACCGTCGCCGCAACCGCGCCCGATGCAGCAGCCAGCGGCAGCATGTCCATCGCCACAGCTGGCGCCGCGCCCGGAAGCGCCAACAGCGTCGTCCACATGGCGCCCGCAACAACAAACGCCGCGCGCCGCGCCACCGGCGCAAACGGCGCAACCTTGGTCAACGCCACCAGCCCACGCGCCTCGCTGCGGCCCGCGTGCGCGCTCAGCGCAAACAGCATCAGCAACAACGCCGCTGGACTGGCGACATGCCTGAAATCCGCGAACGCCGTGATCACCGCCACCACGGCAGCCAGCGCCAAGAAGGCCCGCCCCGAGCCGATCAACCGAAACTCGGCCCAAACCAGCCCCAGCGCATCAGCCATCGCCCGCTTCGCCGCAGGCGCATTCACGACAACACGCGGCGGCGGCCCCGCGTTCAGCAACGCGCCCAAGCGTCCCGCCAGCACGGCCTTCTTCTTCGCCTTGTGCGGCGCGTAGATCAGCCCCGCGATCACAACGAGCGCGACCGCAACACCGACCCAAGCCAAACGCGATTCCAAATAGCCAGGCGACATCAGCCCCGCCATCACATCGAGATCGATCGTGCCGGTCGCGAGAAACCCGCCGCCAATCGAGAAACTGTCGGTGCCCGGAGGCGCGCCGTACTTCAGCGGCGTCACGAACCCCGCGAAGTCCCACATGTTCGAACCAAGGCTCGGATTCTCCGCGCTGTCGGTCACGATTGGCGCAGTGATCGAGCCCATCCACACGCAGAAATATCCGAAGTCGCCGAACCCTGAGCGCAGCAATGGCCGCGCGTCGAACAGGATCCGCAGCGCCGCGATGCCAATCATCGCCGGACCCGCGACCACCCACATCGCAAAGCTCAGCTCGGCAATGTTCAACGCGTCGCCTTCGAGCATGAAGGTCGCCAGATAAATCCCGGCAAGGTTCAGCGCCGCGAGCACGCCCAGCAACACCAGCGCATCGGCAGCAAAGCGCCCCAACGCAATCGCCACGCGCGAGCCAGCCGTCACTTCTTCGACCTGCCAAGGCTGGCGGCGCGTCGTGTTCGACCGCAGATAAAGCCACGCAATCGGCATCACCAAAGTCGAAACGATGATGCCAAGCGAAACGCCCAGGAACGGCGATGTCATCAGCGGTAGCGCGCCGCCGACCGCAATCTTGATCCCGCCGCCATCTTCAAACGGCAGCATGTAGCGCGCACACAATGGCGCCACGAGCAGCATGAGCCACAACGCCCTGCTGCGCCCATAGCGCAGCAACGATGTCGTGAGCGACGAGCCGGAGATGGCAACCGCACTCACGCCACGCTCTCCGCCGCGCGCTGCGGCGCCGGCACAACGGCGCCATTCTCAACCCGCAGGACCGCCCGCGCATGCGGCGCGAGTTCATCCGCTAAGTGCGTCGTCATGACCACGATTGCGCCAGCTTTCGCGCGCTCAATAATCAGCGCGCCGAGCTTGCGCGCCGTTTCACCGTCGAGCTCAGCCGTCGGTTCATCCAACGCCAACACTTGCGGCTCGCCCAGCATCGCCTGCGCGAACACCAATCGCCGCCGCATCCCGCCTGAGAAGCTCGCGATCCGATTGTTGATATCGGCATGCAGCCCGATCGCATCGGTGATCGCGCCAAATTGTTTGTCGGCCTGCCCGAGGTTCAGTCCCTTAAGCGCGGCGATGTGCATCGCAAACTCGCGCGCCGTCAGATCTTCCGGCAGGTCCACCGCTTGCGGCGCGTAACCAAGCGTCCGCCGCAGCGCTCCGCGTCCACCCTTATCATGCCAGACAATCGAACCCTTATTTGGCCGCTCCGCCGTCGCGATCAATCTGAGTAGCGTCGACTTCCCCGCGCCGCTCGGCCCCACCAACAGCGTCAGCCCTGGCTCAAACGTGAGCGAAATGTCCTCAAGCACGCGTTTGCGGCCGTAGGCCTTGCCCACGCCCTTCAATTCAAGCGACGTCATCCCGTCCTCCGGCCTTCCGAGCGGCCTTGTGCGCTGAAGATGCGGCGTAGACCAGAACTGGATGCAATCTCTCCGGCACACGCATTCCCGGGGGGCTTGGCGAAGAGCTTAGGGGCTATCCGGAACGGCTGCGCGCCGTCGGGGACGGGTGGTGAGAACCGGGGATAGACGCCGATCAATCCTACAGCGCCAAAACGCGGATAGACTTCTCCCATCTCCTATCGGGAGGCTACCGGATCCAACAGCCGTCTAGTTTAGGAGATGCGGTTTGAACGTGATGCGATGGATTTCCGCGAGGACAAAAATCGCTGCTCGGTGAGACAAGGAAGCCGAGGTCCGCACGGAGGAATTGGCCTTCGTCGCACGTCAGCCGGGAACGAACAGCAAGCGCTAAGACTCAGCAAGGATACCCAGCGTCGTGGGTGATCGTAACGTGCGGGAGAAGGCCGCAACGATCGGACGAACCAAGCCCACCTGTCAGAGAACGCATGGCCGCCTTGGAGCCCACGAACGCTTCAACTGTTCGCCGGCTGCACAACAGACCGCGCAGGGCGCGCTTCGGCACACCCCACACGAAACACTTTCTTTGAAGCTTCAGCACGAAGCGCGCCTTGCTCTCCCACGCTCGCTGCAGCGCACTGCGCTTCGGCGCCATTGGCGTGCGCACGTTCATCGCGAGTTCAGCATCACTGCGCAAACGCGCGCGCGAGAGATTTCGCTGCAGCTCACCTGCACACTGAGTTCGCCGTTCAAGCACGGCTCATGTGACGCCCCGCATCGTCTCACTCGTTCAAGCGCTAGCGAGGGTGCGCTGTCACTTGAACCGGGAGCTTGAACTATGAAACGTCTTCTCACCGCGGTTGCGGCCGCTGCCCTCTTCGCCAGCCTCGGCGCCACCGCCGCGCACGCCCAAAACCGCACCGTCGTCAATCAATCCGGATACGCAAACGCAACTGGCAGCGCACAAGCCGGCGCCAACAACGGCGCTGTCGCCAACCAACGCGGCCGACGCCACTACTCGCGCGGCGTGCAAGAGGGTTACAACAACTTCCTCCGCATGGATCAGTACGGTACGCGCAACAGCACCGAGACCCTCCAAATCGGCAACGACAACTTCTCCGCCACTGGCCAAGAAGGCCGCAATCTGAGTTCGTCGACGATCCAAACCGGCAACGGCAACGTCGCTGGCGTCGCGCAAATCGGCAACGGCAGCCGCGCCGTGACCGATCAGGACGGCCGCAACAACACGTCCGGCATCATCCAAGTCGGCAATAACCAAGACGTCGAAGTCCGCCAACGCGGCGAAGGCAACATCTCGGTCGTCGTCCAGAGCGGCTACAACTGAGCTTGAGCATGCGGGAAGGCGTCCGCGCCTTCCCGCCCCTCGGGAGCACTGCAATGACTAAGAAAATTCTTCCCCTTTTCGCGCTAGCGGCGCTGCTCACTGCATGTTCCGCGTCCGCGCAAAACATTACCGCGACAGACGAGGCGATCGAGCCTCTGCTTCTCGGCGAAGCACCGGCGCCTGCAGCCGCATACGTGGCGCCTGAAGTCGGCGAACCCACTTTTGTCGCTGAGCACGAAGCCGCGATCACCTGCGATGTACGCGCCCGGCGTACCGGCGACGGCATGCTGATCCAGGCCCGCGCTTTCGCGGATCGCGACATCGACGGCGAGTACGATCTACACATCGTCAAATCGAGCGCCGGCGGCGACGCCGAGATCAGCCAAAGCGGACCGCTCGTCTTGCAGGCGGGTTACGCAGCCACGCTCGGCGAGAACGAGATCAGCATTGAACGCGGCGCCCGCGTCCGCGCGGTTCTCACACTCTACGATGCTTCCGGCGAAGTGTGCCGGCGCACCTTCAGGCTTTGAGGCTACGTCATGACCAAACACCTCCTCCGCGCGGCGCTGCTCGCGATCGGCCTTTCCGTTGCCTTTAGCAGCGCCGCCAGCGCCCAAGGCATGGGCTTGCGTCAACGCAACGCTGTGATCGTTACTCAAAGCGGCACGGCTAACGAAGCGGCTATCGTGCAAGCCGGGCAAGGCAATACGGCAGCCCTTGGCCAAGCCGGCGCCAACAACAGTGGCTCCGTTACTCAGATCGGCAACAACAGCACCGGCTGTCTCTATCAGCACGGCCGCAACCTCTCCGGCGGCATCACAACCTTCGGCGACGGTCAGACTGTCTCCTACATCCAGACGCGCAGCGGCATGCGGCCCGTCTTGGTCGAAGTGTGCATGGCGCAGGTGGCGGCCGGCAGCCCTCGCGACATCGTCATTCCGTCGAATGTTCGCGTTCGCCCCGGGCGCTAGGATTGGCCCATCTCGTGCGATGTCTGGCGCAACTGTTTGTGGAGTTGCGCCAATATGAAACGCGCCGCGCTATTTGCTTGCCTTCTGGCGTTAACGACGCCCGCCTTCGCACAAGCGCCGTCCGCCACAGGTGGTCCTATAACCAACCAAACCGAGCGCGATGTTATCGCTGAGCGGGTGCGCGGCGGCGCCTCGTGCGCCGGCTGCGATCTTTTCCAGATCAGCCTCGCCTACCAATCAATCGCCGGACGTAACTTCTCGGGCGCGCGCATCCGCCAAGCCGATCTCTCGCTCGTCACCGCCGACCGCGCCCGCTTCCATGGCGCCAACATGTCGCTGACCAATTTCTTCGGCGCCCGCCTGTCCAGCGCGGACCTGAGCGACGCCAATCTCGAAGGCGCGACCTTCGTCGGCGCCTACCTGGGCGCTGCGCGCTTCAACGGCGCGGCGCTTGGCGGCGCCAACTTCTCGGGCGCCGAACTGGCTAGCGCGTCTGGCCTTACCCAAGCGCAGCTGAATACTGCCTGCGGCGATGCAACGACCACGCTGCCGGCCGGGATGACTATCCCCACCTGCAGTAACAACCAGTAACAATTCTCGCTTACTGCAAGTTCACTGGCGGCTCATCTTGGGCGGGCCTACTCCGGCGCCGTGCTGACACAATTGCGCCTGGCCGTTTTCGCGGCCGCTGCTCTGGGAGCAGTTACGGCGAGCCAGACCGCTGACGCGTTTTGGCCGTTCGGCGCCGGCATGCGCCTAGAAGCACGCCCGGCCTATGGCGGCGTCTGCGAAGACTGCGACCTCTCCGGCCGCATCCTCACCGGCGCGCGCATGACCCACTCGAACTTCAGCGGCAGCGACTTTTCAAACGCCGTGCTCACCCGTGCGGACGCTTCGCACTCTGACTTCGACGGCGCCGACTTCACACAAGCGGACCTCACGCGCGTCCGCCTGATCGATGCCTCCTGTCCGCAAGCCCGCTTCGAACGCGCTCGCCTCGCGCAAGTCGACGCGCGCGGCGCCGACTTCACCCGCGCCAACTTCGCGGGCGCTGACGTGACGCGCATGAACCTCGAAGACGCCGACCTATCCGGCGCCGATCTCCGCTCCGCCCGCGGGCTGACGCAAACGCAGCTCAACCAAGCCTGCGGCGATCATCGCACGCGACTGCCTCGCGGGCTGCGCGTGGAACGCTGCGGCTAGTTAGCCCTTCGGCACTTCCGCGATGCGGATGTGCAGCTCCTTCAGTTGCTTCGGCGTCACTTCGCCTGGCGCGTTCATCATCAAGTCTTGAGCTTGCTGATTGAACGGGAAGACGATGACTTCGCGGATGTTGTCGACGCCCGCGAGCAGCATGACGATGCGGTCGACGCCCGGCGCCGAGCCGCCGTGCGGCGGCGCGCCATAACGGAACGCGTTCAGCATGCCGCCAAACTTTTCCTCGACCACTTCCTGGCCATAACCCGCGATTTCGAACGCCTTGATCATGATCTCGGGCTTGTGGTTCCGGATCGCGCCCGACGAGAGCTCAACACCATTGCAAACGATGTCATACTGAAACGCCGTGATCTTCTCGATCGTCGTGCGATCGTTCACGTCGAGCTTCAAGAACGCTTCGTGATCGAAGTTCGGCATCGAGAACGGGTTGTGCGAGAAGTCGATCTTCTTCTCTTCCTCGCTCCACTCGTACATCGGGAAATCGACGATCCAGCAGAACTTGAACTGATCCTTGTCAGACAAGTTCAGCTCGTCCGCGACCTTCGTTCGCGCCAGACCCGCGAACTTGTAGAAGACACTCGGATCACCGGCGACGAAGAACGCCGCATCGCCGACCTTCAGCCCAAGCTGTTCGCGAATAGCGTTGGCCTTGTCAGCGCCGATGTTTTTGGCAATCGGACCAGCGCCGCCTTCCTCGCCTTCGCGCCAGAAGATGTAGCCCAAGCCCGGTTGGCCTTCGCCTTGCGCCCAGCTGTTCATCTTATCGCAGAACGCGCGCGAGCCGCCGCTCGGCGCCGGCACCGCCCACACGGCGTTGCCCGCCTTCTCGAGAATGCGCGCGAAAACACCGAAGCCGCCGCCGCGGAAGTGTTCGCTGACGTCCTGCAGAATGAGCGGGTTGCGCAAGTCCGGCTTGTCCGAGCCGTACTTGGCAATCGATTCTGCATACGGAATGCGCGGGAAGTCGCCCGCCTTCGTCACGCGCTTGCCGTTCGCAAACTCCTCAAACACGCCGGCAAGCACCGGTTCAATGGCGTTGAACACGTCTTCCTGCGTGACGAAGCTCATCTCGAAATCGAGCTGATAAAACTCGCCCGGCGAACGGTCGGCGCGCGCGTCTTCGTCGCGGAAGCACGGCGCGATTTGGAAGTACTTGTCGAAGCCAGCCACCATCAGCAGCTGCTTGAATTGCTGCGGCGCTTGCGGCAGCGCGTAGAACTTTCCCGGATGCAGTCGCGACGGCACCAGGAAGTCGCGCGCGCCTTCCGGCGAGGAGGCCGTCAGGATCGGCGTTTGAAATTCTGTGAAGCCCTGCTCGATCATTCGCCGGCGCAGCGACGAGATCACTTGGCTACGGAGTAGAATCGACTTGTGCAGCTTCTCGCGGCGCAGATCGAGAAAGCGATAGCGGAGACGAATATCCTCCGGATATTCCTGCTCGCCGAATACCGGCAGCGGCAGCTCTTCGGCTGCGCCCAGCACTTCGATCGCACTTGCCTGCACTTCGACGCCGCCTGTCGGCAGGTTGGCGTTGCGCGTCTCTGGCGTCCGCTCGACCACCTTGCCGTCGATTTGCACCACACTCTCAGCGCGCACGCGCTCAGCTGCCGCAAACGCCGGCGAAGACGGCGCGATGACGATCTGCGTTAGCCCGTAATTGTCCCGCAGGTCGATAAACAGCAGCCCGCCGTGATCGCGCTTGCGGTGAACCCAGCCCGAAACGCGCACATCCTTGCCGACGTCAGCCGGGCGAAGAGCGCCACAGGTGTGGGAACGGTATGCGTGCATCGGAAACTCCAGGCCCCGGGTCAGGGAAAGGGGCGCATTTCGCGGCGGAAAGCGCATGCTGCGCCGCACCTTGTCAAGGCACGGCACGCCCCGGCAAAACAGCCCTGCCCATGTGCAACCTCTATTCTATGACCAAATCGCGGGAAGCAGCCGTCGCGTATACGCGCGCAATGCGAGATCGCAGCGCAAATCAGCCGCCGCTGCCGGCCATATTCCCTGATCAGCTAGCGCCAGTCGTTGGCAATTCGAAAGAAGGTCAGCGCGAAATGGCGATGATGCGCTGGGGCTTCCCGCCAGCCGGCGGCGGTAAGCGGCCGGTCACGAATGTCCGAAACCTAAACTCGAATTACTGGAACGGTTGGCTCGACAACCCACGCTTCCGTTGCGTCGTGCCCGCCACCAGCTTCGTCGAATACACGGACTCCGCGCCCAAGGTTGCGCATTGGTTCGCGCTTGGCGACGACCGCCCACTGTTTTGCTTCGCCGGAATCTGGCGCCCCTGGAGCGGTGTGCGCGGCAAAGAGGACGCCACGCACCTCCTGTTCGCAATCCTTACCACTGATGCGAACGAACTCACCAAACCGATCCACGCAGACGCCATGCCGGTCATGCTGACGGGCGAGGAAATCGACATCTGGCTCGATGGCTCCACAGAAGAGGCGCTCAGTTTAGCTAGACCTTTCCCCGCAGATCGGATGAAAATTGTCCTCACGGGACCGCGCGAAGACGTGGGAGGGGAAACGCAATGAAATGGCTGGCTGGGATCGCAGTTGTGCTCGTAGCGCTTGCGGCGCTGTTTTGGTTTGCGGTGATTGATGGCGCCGCCCCCGCCGAGGCCGAAGGCATTGTAAATCTCGACGCATATCGCGAACTCGTCGCTGGCGATGCGCCGGAGACGCTGCCAACCGCAGTGAACATCGAGTTCGTCGGCGAAAGCGAAGCGCCAGGGTTCGCCACGCAGGCCGGCGCCTTCGGCAACGCCGTGACGATGTCCTACAACTCGTTCCAGATCGTTGCGCCGAATGGAAATACGATCATCGATGGCGCCGTTGATCGCGATACGCTAAATGAAATGTCGCAAAACGAAGGCAGCTTCGACGAACAGGCTTACGAGCGCGTGCTCGCGGCGATGACGCGCTCGCGCAACGTGATGATCACGCACGAGCACCTCGATCACGTGATGGCGATTGCGCGCCATCCAAATCCCGCCGATATCGCGCCAAATCTGGCGCTGACCAGCGCACAACTCGCTGGCCTGCCTGAGCATGCGCCGAACGGGCAATTGGCGCCGGAAATCGCTGGCTCCACCCAACGCGATCTGAGCCAACCGCAGCGCATCGCGCCAGGCGTTGTCGCCGTCGCCATGCCCGGCCACTCGCCGGGCACGATCCTTATCTACGCAAAGACCACAGCCCGTGAGTACCTGTTCATCGGCGACATCGCATGGGTCATGGGCAGCGTGGAAAATCTGCGCGGACGCCCCCGCTTCATCACCTGGATCATGCCCGCGGTCGATCCTGATCGTCCCGCCGTGCTACGCCAATTGCGCGCCCTGCATGATGTTGCGGAAGCCAACCCGGAGCTGCTGTTGGTTCCGGCGCATGACGACGCTTACCTGCGCGGCCTTGTCGCGAATGGCGCGCTAGGCGAAGGCTTCACCGCGCCGCAAGCCGCGGCGGCGCCGGAATAATACCGTCAGATGAGCGTCCGCGCTTGACCCAAGGCGCGGCGCGCCGCAACCAGCCCTGATGCAGGTCATCACCAAGACCGCTGACTTGGAGGCGCTGTGCCAGGAGATGGCGCAGCAGAGCTTCGTCGCGGTCGACACCGAATTCATGCGCGAGACGACCTATTGGCCGAAGCTCTGCCTCATCCAAGCAGCGGCGCCGGGCGTTGAGGCCGTCATCGATCCGCTTGCCGAGGGCCTGGCCCTCGCGCCGTTCATAGAATTGATGGCGAACGAGCAGGTGCTGAAGGTTTTTCACGCGGCTCGGCAGGATCTGGAAATTTTCCTGAAGCTTGGCGGCCAACTTCCGCACCCCGTGTTCGACACGCAGATCGCGGCAATGGCCTGCGGATATGGCGACACGGTCGCGTACGACGCGCTGGTGCAACAAGTGCTAAAACGCCGCTTGGATAAATCCTCGCGCTTCACCGATTGGAGCCGCCGGCCGTTGTCGCAAGCGCAACTCGAATACGCGCTCGCCGACGTCACCCACCTTCGTGACATCTATCCGAAGATGCACGCTAAGCTGAACAGCGAAAACCGCCTCTCGTGGCTGGATGAAGAGCACGATTACCTGCTCGACCCGGACATCTACGACACAACGCCCGAGAACTCCTGGAACCGCCTGAAGCTGCGCAAGACCACCGCCGACTACGTACTCGGCCTCCAGGTCGCGGCGGCATGGCGAGAGCGCCAGGCCCAACACCGCGACGTGCCGCGTGGACGCATCGTCAAAGACGAGGCGCTCTACGAGATCGCGGAACATCGGCCAAAGAGCGCATCCGACTTCGATCGCATGCGCGCTGTGCCGCGCGGCTTCGGCAATTCGCGCGCCGCTGGTGAATTGGTGCAAGCGCTCGACCGCGCCTTCGCCGACCCAAACCGGACCGTCTACAAGCACGTACGTCCGCCGCCGGTGCCGCCGGGGCTTGGCCCCACGGTTGAGTTGTTGAAAGTGCTGCTGCGCTACGAAGCCGAACGTCACAACGTGGCGCCACGGCTGATCGCGTCCGCATCAGAGGTGGAAGCGATCGCCGCCGACGACAACGCGGATGTGCCCGCTCTGCACGGATGGCGACGCGAAGTGTTTGGCGAACGCGCACTGGCGCTCAAGCACGGCAAATTGGCGTTGAAACTCAAGGACGGAAAAGTCTCGGTCGACGACGCATGAGCGAGACCAAACGCCCCTTAACACTGGGCGAACTCGCGGCCGGCGTCCGCGACGATCTGTTTCAATGGGATCGCGGACTTGTCGGCACGTTCATCGGGCTTTTGTGGAAGCCGGGCCGCGTTATCCGCGGCTTCATCGAAGACCGCGACGAGCGCTACGCCAAACCCTGGCGTTATCTGATATTCGGCGTGCTGGCGAACGTGGCCGCCACGTGGTTCGTGCTCGACAATCTGGGCTATCGCGAAAGGCTTGGGCTCGGCGGTCAGTCCGAGCAGATTGCGTTCCTGCTGGATAATGCTGCCGTCATTACTCTTGTTGTGCTCCCACTCGTCGCGCTCTCAATGCGCCTCTGCTTCATTGGCCTCAACGTACGCTACATCGATGCGCTGGTGGCGCTGTTTTACACGCAAGGGCAAGTGAACCTATTCGGCGTCGCTTCCGTCGCCGCAATGGCGCTGCTCAACTCCCAGGCGGCGAACCCGGCATTCGTCGCGTTGACGCTGATCTATTTCGTTTGGGCCTGGTCGAGCTTCGCATCAGGCCCAATATGGCGGCGCGTGCTCGCTTCGGTGCTGACATTGGTACTCGGACAGGTGATCAATGGCGTCATCGTATATGGCGTCGTGACCTATTTTGGATGAGGGCCCCTCGCACTCGCCAGCTACGGTGATCACGCCAACGATGCGACGGCGGCCGCGCATGCGGCTTTGAAGTCGTACGGCGTCTCGCTCGCGCAATCGGGCCATTTCCTGGTGTCGATCCAGTATTGCGCGAGGCCCAGGCGTGCGCATAGCGCCGGGAAGCGCTGATGTTTCCATATCGGGTCGCCGGCAGTGCTGACAAAAAGCTGCAATGGCGACTGCGACCGCGCCATGCCGAACGCCTCGTGATTGTCGGGCTTGAGCTGGCGTCCGGCGTCGAGCGCCGCGTCGATCACATCGAACGCGCGCTCGGCGCAGCCATGGCTCGCCGCGAAGATGCAGGTGGAAAGCGTAAGCGGCTCGTCGCTCGCGGAGAGCTCGTCAAGCAATCGCTCGCACTCAGCCTTGCGTGCATCCGGCGCCAAACGCAGCAGCGCGACATAGTTGAGCAACACTTCCACATCGCGCGCGGTCGCCCCGCGCTTGGGCACATTTTCGGGCCGCGCCAGAGTCTCGATGGCCTGAATATCCCCGGCGACGCTCAGTGTCGTCCACATGAGATACCAAATGAACGGGGAATCCGGCCAGCGCATCCAAGCGGCGGTCACAATCTCACGCGCCGTTTCGATGTCGCCGCGCGCTGTCAGCATGCTGGCGCGAAGCCCCTCGACGGCAGGCCCCAACGGATCGAGCAGGCTGGCGATCTCCAGCGCACGCGCCGCGTCCTTTAGGCGTCCCACACTGTAGAGCCAAGCCGCGCGCGCCACGTGCAGCGCCGGATCGTTCGGCGTACGCTTCAGCGCCTCGTTGACGAGCACGAGCTTTTCCTCGTGTGCGCCAAACGCAGGCTTCAGCAGCGACATCGCCGCCATGCCATGCGCGCAATCGGGATTGAGTTCGAGCGCGCGTTGGGCGGCCGCAAGCGCCGCGTTGTGGGCGGGTGAACCGATCACGTCGCGATCACGCGGCAACAGAAGCGCGCGCACACTTGCGAGAACCGCCCAAGCATCGGCGAAATCCGGCGCAAGCGACACGCAACGCTCCAAGAGGTTCGCGGCTTGGTCCTCGTCCACGTCGCTCATCATCAGCCACATCTGACGCGCGCGGAGGTAGAGGTCGTGCGCGGCAGGATCGACTGGATTCGTCGCGCGATCGGATTGCGCCAGCGACCGCCGCAGCGACGCGGCCACCTTAGCGGCGATTTCGTCCTCCAAGCTAAAGGCGTCGTTGCGGTTACCCTCGTAGCGCTCACTCCAGAGTACAACGCCATCGGCGGCTTCAATGAGGTGTACGCTGACGCGCATCCGGTCGCCGCTGAGACGCACTGAACCATCGAGCACATGCGTCGCCTTCAACTCAGCAGCGGCTTCGCGCTTGCGCTCACCGCGGAATTGGAACGCCGAGGTGCGGCCGATGACCTTGATCTTCGATTGGCGCAGCAATGTCGAAATGATCTCGTCAGCAACGCCGTCGGAAAAATAGCTGAGTTCGGCGGCGTAGCTCTCATTGTCGAACGGCAGAATTGCCAGCACCGGCTCTGACTTGCGTACGCGCGCGCGCGCCGCAACCATTGCTTCCAAGGTGAAGATGTCGATGGTCTCGCTCATTTTGTCCAAATGAACGGCGCCGGCGGGATGGAGGCGTTGCGCAAGCCTGCCGCGCACGGCGCGCCGCACATCCATGGAGACAACGACTGCGCCTGGACGCGCAAGTTGCTGCAAACGTGCGGCGACGTTGACGCTGTGGCCAAGCAGATCGCCGTCCTGAGTCATCATCACGTCGCCGACGTGCACGCCCACGCGCACGCGCTGGCGCTCAACGCCGCCCCACAGCACTTCAGCAGCTGCGAGCGCGCCTGCCGCGGACGCAAACTCAAGCATGAAGCCATCGCCCGCGGTGTTGAAGATGCGTCCACCGTGGCTCTGAATGATGGTGTCCAATACCGAACGCACGCGCGTGACGAGGGCGAGCGCTTCCGTCTCGTCCACTTCGGACATTGCCGAGTAACCCGCGACGTCGATCGACATGATCGCCGCGAGCTTCCGGGGCCCCAGTTCCTCGGTCACTTGTCGGATCCCGCCATGGGGCGGGTCTTAGCACAGAAAGCCGGCGGCGTCGGCCTACTTACGAGAGTTGGGGATCAACCCTCCTTGGGGAGATCCTGGAAGTACGGTTCCACCTTGCCGCTATATTTGATGGTCAGCTGCTTGCCCTTACGGTCCAGCGTCTTTCCAACGGCCAACCGCACCCATCCCTCGCTGACGCAGTATTCCTCGCAATTGGTCTTCTCGTTGCCATTGAAGCGCACGCCCACGCCGCGCTCCAGCACGGCTTCGTTATGGTACGGGCTATCGGGATCGACCGAGAGGCGGTCGGGCGGGGTGTCACTCATAAACTCTTGGTCTCCGCGCTAAGGCCCAAGGCGGCGGCGGCGAAATCCAATCGCCGCTGCACCGTCTCGGTAATGAGGTGGGCTGCCTTCTTCTTGACCCGAAGGATGAGCCTGCCGTCAACCGCCTCTATCTCAACCGCCGCCAAAAGCGGCTCGCTCCGGCCCGAAAGATCGGCGCCGAGGCGAAGCGCCGCGCCCAAAGCGGCCGCGCCGGCTTGGCGTTCGTCGCTGAGCAGCCGCATGTACGCGTCGGCGTGACGGGGCGGCGCCTTGCTGTAGCGATGGTGGATCGCCGCCGCCAGAAAGGCGCGCTCCTCGTGGCTGATGGCTGCGAGCGGCGCGCGCAGGATGAGATCGAACATGACCTCGACCCGCTGATCAGGGTGGAGCGGCCCACCCACATCAGCCAAACGCGCCGCCGCGCCGCGCAGCACCTCCTCGCGCTTCTTCGGAAATAGATTGGTCTGGCCGTTGAACATCGGCGCGATCCACTCTTCCAGCGCCGCGCCGAACGCACGCGTCCGGGACCATCGGCCCGCAAGCGCCTCGGCAGCGGCAATGAGCGGATGCACCGCGAGCGCCTCTGCGCTCATGCGCTCGATCAACACGCCTTCGCGCAGGCCGAACGCAGAGAGGATGACGCGATCGAATTGCCCGGCCTGCATGACGTGTTCAAGCACCACCGCCGCATAGGGCAGTGTCTCGGCCCGCTTGGCTGACGCCTCTTCCAATTTTTCAAGCGAGCGCCGGCCCTGTCGGCGCACCGCATCGACAACCTTGAGCACTTGCGTGCGGCTCATCTCGTGATGGTGCAGCACGCCGAGCGGATGGTTGGTCAGTGCGATGTCGATGCGGCCTAGAGCACGCCAAGCGCCGCCGACAGCGTAGAAGTCACCACCGCGCTTGCCCAATAGCTTCGTGCGATCAAGCGCCGCCGCGACCTGCTTGGAGACTTTGCCGTAGTCGAAGTCGCTGCCATCCATTAGCGTGAGCGGCCCGAGCGGAAACGTTTCCCCGCGACCCACGCCTTTTGGACTAATCTCGATCAGTTCGAGGCTCGCGCCGCCGAGATCGCCAACCAGACCCTTGGCATCGGGTGCACCAGCACTCACGCCGAGAGCGGAAAGCCGAGCTTCGTCCTCGCCGCTCAGAATGCGAAGCTTGATGCCGCTCTCAGCCTCCATGCGCGCGGCGAACTCTTGACCGTCCTTGGCCTCACGCACTGCGGCGGTGCCGACAGCAAAGACGTCCTTTATTTGCAGCGCATCGATCAGTGTCGCGAAGCGACGAATAGCCCTCAGTGCATGTTCAACGCCATCCTTTGAAAGCGTGCCGGTGCGCGCCTCTTCGCGGCCGAGGCCGGCCATGACCTTCTCGTTGAGGATCGGCGTCATCGCGCGGCCGTCGATGCGATAAACGACAAGACGCACGGAGTTGGAGCCGACGTCGATGACGGCGGCTTCCTGACCGTCGCGGAGAGTGCGCGACGTCATCGATCAGCCTGCGGCTTAGTTGGTGCGTGCGCCGATGTGATCGAACGCGGCGGGTAAGTCTTCCTTGCCCGCGCGCCCGCGGCCCGAGAGGCTCGGGTTGCGCATGAAATAGTTGTGCGCGCTAAACGGCTCGTCAGGCAGCTTGGAGACATCAACCCGTTTAAACACCCCGTCCTGGTCCATGTACCAGGATTGCGCCTCATCGTTGAGGTTCGCGACCATGATCTGATCGAGAACTTGCTGATGTACGGTGGGATTTTCAACCGGACAAAGGACCTCAACCCGGCGCTCCAGGTTCCGGGGCATCCAATCGGCTGAGGAAATGTAGACCTTTGCGCGCGGGTTCGGCAGTTTCATGCCATTGCCGAAACAGACGATGCGGGCGTGTTCGAGGAAACGGCCGACGATCGACTTGACGCGAATGTTCTCGCTCATGCCGGGGACCCCGGGACGCAGGCAGCAGATACCGCGCACGACGAGATCGATTTGCACACCTTCATTTGAGGCGCGGTAGAGCGCATCGATGATTTCCGGATGCACAAGCGCATTGAGCTTCGCCCAAATCGCGCCACCGCGACCGGCGCGCACATGCTCGATTTCCTCATCGATGAGCTTGAGTATCGTAGTCTTTGAATTGATCGGCGACATCGCGATCTTTTCGAGTTCGGAGGGACGCGCATAACCGGTGACGAAATTGAACATCCGGTTGGCGTCGCGGCCCAGCGCCGGGTCGCAGGTAAAGAGCGAGACATCGGTGTAAATACGCGCCGTGACGGCGTGATAGTTGCCGGTGCCAAAGTGGGTGTAGGTGCGCAGGCCATCAGCTTCGCGACGAACCACGAGGCTCACCTTCGCGTGCGTCTTAAAGTCGATGAACCCATAGACCACCGATGCGCCGGCGGCTTCGAGCTTGCGCGCAACGTGGAGGTTGGTCTCTTCGTCGAAGCGCGCCTTCAGCTCGATCAATGCCGTGACATTCTTGCCCGCTTCAGCGGCGGCCACGAGGGCTGCGACGATCGGTGAATCGCGCGAGGTGCGATAGAGCGTCTGCTTGATGGCGACGACGGCCGGGTCAGCGGCGGCCTGACGCACAAACTGGACCACGGAGTCGAAGGACTCGAACGGGTGGTGGACGAGGATGTCCTTGGCGCGAATGGCCGCGAAGCTGTCGCCGCCGAAATCTTTGATGCGCTCGGGAAAACGCGGCTCGTAGCGCGGAAATTTCAGTTCCGGGCGGTCTTCATTGACCAATGCCGAAAGCGCCACCAGGCCAAGCATGCCTTCAACGACGATCACATCGCGCGAATCCGCTTCCAGTTCGCGCATAATGAAAGCGCGCAGGTCTTCCGGCATCGATGCCTCGACCTTCAAGCGCACGATATCGCCCAAGCGGCGCTCCTTCAGACGCGCCTCGAACTCGCGCACAAGATCTTCGGCCTCTTCCTGGATTTCGATGTCGCTGTCGCGGACGACGCGAAACGCGCCCTGTGCTTCGACGCTGTAGCCGGGAAAGAGTTCATCTAGGAAAAGCGTGATTGTGTTTTCCAGCGTGAGGAAGCGGCGCTGTGGCCGTTCGCCAGGCCCAAGATCGTTTTGCTGATGAGCGGGCGTCACATCGATGAAGCGTGCAACCTGGCTGGGCACCGGGATGAGCGCATTCATCAGGCGGCCATCGCTGTTGCGCTTGAGCTTTAGCGCGATGGCGAATCCTAAGTTCGGGATGAACGGGAATGGATGCGCCGGATCAATCGCCAGCGGCGTCAGCAATGGAAAAACGCCCGCCATGAAAACCGGCTTCAGATAGCGGCGCTCTTCGTCGGTCAGTTCTTCGGTATCGAGAACGGAGATACCCACGCCGCGAAGATTTACGCGCAAGGCGCGCCAGCGATCCTGCTGGCGTTCGATCAGCTTCGTGGCGGCGGCATGGACGAGCGTCAGCTGTTCGCCGGGCGTGAGGCCATCGTTCGAAAGCGTGGTGACGCCCGCCTTCACTTGCTCATGCAAGCCGGCGACACGGACCATGTAGAATTCGTCGAGGTTGGAGGCTGAGATCGAAAGGAAGCGCAGCTGCTCAAGAAGCGGGTGCTTCTCGTTCTCGGCCTCTTCCAGCACACGTGTGTTGAACGCGAGCCAGGCAAGCTCGCGGTTGATGAACCGTTTGGGATCACTCAGCGACGGCGTGTTCTGCGCCGTGGCGCGCGTCTTCTTACGCGGCTTCGCCATCTGTTAACCGTCTCCACCAACCCAGCGCGCCTGCATCTTTTCCAGCGCTCGCTTTGCGACCACTGTCGTCACAGGCTTCGCCCCGCGCACCAGTTCCTCGTCCAGCGCCGCCGCCCAGGCCTGGGCCGCAGCGAAGGTTCGAGGCAACCGCCGCACGAGGTACTTGGCGGCATCATCGCTCAATTGAATGAATTGTTCGCGACAAATGCGGCGTAAAACGACGTCCATGAGCGCCTCATCCGGCTCTCCAAGCTTAGCAACAGGTAAAGATGCGAGCCGGGAGCGGAGATCAGGGGTCTCTACCATCCAGGCGGTAGGGAGCGCCGCACCCACCAGCAATATCGCGCCATGTTCGGCGCGGGCGAGGTCCAGCACCCGCCAGAACATGGCCTCGTCCCGGGCGCCATCGGCATTGTCGATCAGGAGGCGCCCATCGGCCTCGCGGAAAATCGCCACTGCGTCCTCGGGCGACGCCAGCGGCGAGAGCTTCTGGGCGCCTACCTCCTGAGCCCAGGCGAGCGCCAAGTGGGTCTTGCCCGAACCAGCGGGGCCTGCGAGCGCGAGCGCCCCGTGGGGCCAGGCGCGCCAGTCTGTCAGCAGCTTGGCTGCATCGCGGTTGGCTTCGGCCACCACCAGCTTGTCGGGCGAGTGATCGCCCATGCGGAACTCAAACAGGCGGGGCTGGTCGTTCACCGGCTGACGTTACCTCGCGGCGGTGACGCGCAGGGTCTCGCCCTGCGCCGTAGTGGCGAGGCTCACACCACGCCGCTGCAGCTCCGCCACCAATTGGTTGCGATCGCCGACAAAAGAAAACGAGATGAGCGCGCCCTGCCGGCCCACCGCTTCGATACGGATTTCGGAGATCAGAGTTTGCGCTGCGCCTTCGAGCGCGTCTTTGATTTGCTCCCACTGGGCTTGGCTGGTGTAGAGCGCCGAGGCGTTGATGCGCCCGCGCTGACCGCCGCCGGTTGCGATGCGGCCCTTCCAATCGTTTTGTATGCGCTCACTGGCCTGTTGCGCCAACGAGGAGAGAGCTGCGCGCAGCGCAGCAGGATCATCACTTGTCATGCGCGCGGCCACTTCACCGCGTTGCCGCGTGGCGTTCGCGTCAACCTCGACAAGCGCCGCGGTAGCCGTCTGACCTTGTACGCGAAGCGTCGCATAGAGCGCGGAAGCTGCCGCCGCCTGCTGGGCGAAGCCGCTGGCATTTTGCCACGCGGGCGCGCCGCGCAATTCTGGTGGCGCTGTTGCGAGCGGGACTAGCTCATCACCGAAGCCGCCATTTGCCCAGACATCGCGCCATAGCGCCGCCGTCTCTTCCGGCGTGCCGTCGACAACGAGCGGCGCGACCAGAACGGGCGCGGTGCGGGTATCGACAACGGTAAGATTGAACTGGCGAAGCAACCCACGCACGCCCGAAGGATCGAAGCGCACGGTGAGGCGGGCGATGTAGCGGGTGCCGGAGCGGCGCGCCTCTTCGACGTCGACGCTGGAAACCAGACGTTCGAGGGTCGCACCCTCAACCTGCGGGACGCCTCGGGCGGCTAATTCATCGGGGATCGTCAGGCGGCGGACGAGGCGATCGAACCCTGCCCGCTGCGCGGCCGCGAAGCCTGCCTGCTGGGCCGCCGCTGCATTCTCGGCGGTTTCATCCACATACACACCCGAAACGGCGTAGACATTGTCGCGCCCTGGGCGCTTGCCGCGCCCGGCGCGAACGCGCACAAGGCGGCAAGAAATACAGCGGCAATCGCTGCCAAAGGCGGAAATTTCATAGCTGAACCTCGGTGTCGGGAGACCCTACCCGGCGCGGAATCGCCTATCAATGTGGCGGCTTCTGGACTCATCATTGTGACCAATACCCCGGGAACTAACGGCCTTACCTATCGCGACGCCGGTGTGGATATCGACGAGGGCGAACGCCTGGTCGATCTGATCAAGCCAGCTGCGAAATCCACAGCCCGCCCCGGCGCGGAGGCGGGTCTGGGCGGATTCGCGGCTGTGTTCGATCCGAAAGCGGCTGGATTCAAGGATCCCATCTTCCTTGCAACCACAGATGGTGTCGGCACCAAGCTGAAGATCGCCATTGAGAGCGGCCGGCATGAAACAGTCGGCATCGACCTCGTGGCGATGTGCGTGAACGACCTCTCGGCCCAAGGTGCTGAGCCGCTGATGTTCCTGGACTATTACGCCACCGGCAAACTCAACGCCGAGGAAGCGGCTCTCGTTGTGCGCGGCATCGCCGA
Organism: Hyphomonadaceae bacterium; assembly: GCA_041398305.1. Classification (GTDB taxonomy): domain Bacteria; phylum Pseudomonadota; class Alphaproteobacteria; order Caulobacterales; family Aquidulcibacteraceae; genus Vitreimonas. The sequence goes on along the minus strand of JAWKUZ010000011.1, from coordinate 22,799 downwards.
AGGCTGCCGCCAAGCTGGCGCGGCGCTCGCCGGCGGCGAGACGGCGGAAATGCCGGGCATGTACGGCAAGGGCGACTACGATCTAGCTGGCTTCTCGGTGGGTGCGGCTGAGCGCGGGACCTTGCTGCCGCGTCTCGAAGAAATGCAAGCAGGCGATGTGATCGTCGGCATCGCCTCGAGCGGGCCGCACTCGAACGGCTATTCGTTGGTGCGCAAAGTGGTTGAGCGGTCGGGTCTCGCCTGGGATGCGCCCGCGCCGTTTGTAGCCGGCAAAACGCTCGCGGAGGCGCTGCTGACGCCGACGCGCATTTACGCCAAAGCACTGAAGCCAATCTTCGATGCGAAGCTCGCCAAGGGCGCCGCGCACATCACGGGCGGCGGCTTGGTTGAGAACACGCCGCGCGCGTTGCCTGAACATTTGGAAGCGGATTTCGACTGGAACGCATGGAAGCGTCCTGCAGTGTTCGAGTGGCTGCAATCAACTGGCGGCGTCCCTGAAGCCGACATGCGCCGCACATTCAATCTCGGGATCGGCATGATCCTGGTGGTTGAACCTGCTAAGGCTGACGACGTCATCGTGAAGCTCAAAGGCGCTGGCGAGCAAGCCTTCAAGATCGGCGTGCTGATGGCAGTCTAAGACACAACCCAAGTGAACCTATGAAGCTCTGGCAGCTATCGTCGCTACTGCGGTGGGGAGGCTATTCGATCGGGCACCCCTCGCGTGATCGTCCGGATTGGACGCACTTCGAGCAGTGGTTCCTTCGGATTGAACAACTCGTGGACTCTCAAGATCGAGAAAAGCTCGATGCAGAACTACCGGATGAATTTGTCCGGGTCGTCCTCACTTCTGTGGACATACCCTTTCGTGTTGACCACGAGGGATGGGTGCGTGGTGCAAACCGCTCCGACTCCAAGTCCGAGTGCCTGTCCGCGCTAGAGGCATTCGAGCGCTTTGGCGGTGAAATTCTCGAAGACGCCCTCGAAAAGGGCGTTAGCCACACCAAGCTATTCCCAACAACAATCGCCGACGGCTCAAAATGAGCAAGAGACGCGTTGCAGTCCTGATCTCGGGGCGCGGCAGCAATCTGCAGGCGCTGCTTGATGCAGAGCAGGACGCTTACGAAATCGTGCTCGTCGTTTCCAACGTGCCGGATGCGGGCGGGCTAGAGCGAGCGCAAGCCGCTGGCGTTGAAGCGCTGACGCTCGATCATAAGCCCTACGGCAAGGATCGCGAAGCGTTTGAGCGTGATCTCGACAATCTGCTTGTTCAGCGCAACGTCGAGATCGTCGCTCTTGCCGGCTTTATGAGGGTGTTGACACCCTACTTCGTGCGCGCATGGGCCGGGCGGCTGGTCAACATCCACCCTTCGCTGCTGCCGAAATTTCCTGGCACCAAGACGCACGAACGTGCGTTGGCGGCGGGGGAGAAGGAACACGGCGCCACAGTGCACCTCGTCGTCGAAGAAGTGGATGCGGGCGAGATCATCGGCCAGGCCTCGATGCCGATCCTTGATGGCGACACTCCCGCGAGTTTGGCGGAACGTCTACTCGCCGTTGAGCACGAACTCTATCCGCGCTGCCTCGCAGCGTTTGCCGCCAAGCTAAATTAGTCTGCCGCTTCTTGCTTGGGCATGTGCGCCATAATGGTGGCGATTGCGGCAGTCAGCGCCGCTAGGTCGTCGCCGTAGCCGAGCACGGGAATGAAATCAGCGACGACGTCCGTCGGCACGATCAAGTAGCCGAGCACGGCGACGCAAAGGCCCTTCACCCAAAGCGGCGTCTGCGGATCGCGCAGCAGCGTGTGAATCTGTTTTGCCGCGTCGATCAATTTGTCGAGACCGACGATGGTGCCAAGCTTAGCTTTGAAGGCGCGCTCAGAATAGGCGCCTGAATGATCCGTCATGGGCTGAGGCTCCGTTTGATCCTCTCAATACGAACTGTCGCCGCCGAACGCACTAGCGCAGCGCAGCGCAGATCGGCTTCGAATGCCGCATCAACCCGCCTTGGCGGCGGCGGCGCGTGGTTCGAGTTCTTCCTCCACCAGACGCGCCAGATCTTGCAGCATCCGCAGCTGCGCTGGCGTGAGGTTGCGGGGCTTGCTGTCGACGATGCAGAAGGCGCCGACACGCGCACCATCGGCGGCGTGGAGAGGTACGCCGGCGTAGAAACGCACATGCGGATCGCCGATGACCACCGGATTGTCGGCGAAGCGATCATCCCGCAGCGTGTCGGTCACAACCAACGGCTCGTCTCCCAGGATGGCGTGGGAGCAGAAACCCATATCGCGCGAGGTTTCGCTGAAGTCGAAACCGTGATGGGCCTTGTACCATTGCCTCTCGCGATCAACGAGGCTCACCAGCGCGATCGGCGCGTCGAACGCGGCGGCGGCAATGCGCGCATGGCGATCGAAGCGTTCCTCGGCCTCGGTGTCCAAGAGGCCTAAGCGATATAGGGCAGCCAGGCGCGCTTCTTCGTCCGCCGGCAAGGCAGCTTTGCGCCAACGAAGCATTGAACGCATCAGCCACGCGCGCATGCGCGAACGGGCATACTGCATGCTGTAAGGCCGCGTCAGCCAATCGGTAACGCCAGCGGCCTCGCCCTTATCGACCGGCATCTTCGACTGATCGGTCACGATGATAACCGGCGTTTCCTTCGCATCCTCACCGGATAGCGCACGTATCTCAGCACAGATGGCGACCGGATCGACGTCAGGCATCGCGTCGCCCAGGAAGACGAGCGAGGGGTGACCGCCCTGCACTGCTTCCAGCAATTGCTCGATCAACACTTCGGAAACGCTTGGGACGCCGTCGGCTCTGGCCGCGGCGGTGAGCGTGGCGCGGTCGTGCGCGGATACGCCCGCGATCAACACGAGCTCATCCGAGACACTGCTTGCTGGCTCGACCAGACTTGATGGCAAGAAGGGCGTGGTGCGCGTTGCATTGGCCGCGCCGCGCAATTCAATCGCCGCGCCCTCTGCAGCGCCGACGACGTTGAGATCGCCGTCCGCGGAGGTCACGCGCTCGCGCGCAACTGCGAGAAGATGATCGACCGCATCATCGCCGCGGCTTGGATCGTGGTGATAGAGCGCGAGCGTTTTGACGTTTGCCGCCAGCGCCACGTCGACGGCGTACTCGATCGTGCTATGGCCCCAGCCGACCTTCGCGGGGTATTCCTCGGCTGTGTATTGAGCGTCGTGGATTACGAGATCGGCGTCGCGGATGAAATCGATATGGGCCTCGTCGCCGCCTTCGCCGGCCTCAGGATGGCCTTCGCCCGCGTGCGGGTCATGCGGTTCGTGATCGGACGCATAAACGGCGGCGGCGCCATCGGCCTCCAGGCGATAACCAACGGTTAGCGCTGGGTGATTGAGATATTGCGTGGCGATCCAGACGTCTTCGATCGAGAATCCGCCCTCGACGACCTCATGATAGTGCACATCGGCCGCAAATGCGTTCAGCGTCACCGGGAAGTAGGCGTAGTCCATCTGCGCGGCGAGGACATCGCGCAGCGATGACCCGATGCCGCGCGGGCCGTAAATGTGCCATTCGGCGCCGGCAACGAAGAGCGGCGCGAAAAACGGCAGGCCCTGAATATGATCCCAGTGCGTGTGCGAGATCAGAATATGACCGCGCATGGCGCGGCCTTGCTCGACCAGCGCTTTGCCAAGCGCATTCGCGCCGGTGCCGGCGTCGATGAGGATCGTCGTACCTGAATCAGACGTCACCTCCACGCAGGAGGTATTGCCGCCATAACGGAGTGTCGCGCCGCCTGGTGTAGCGATCGAACCGCGCGTTCCCCAGAAGCGCACCAGCATCACGCGGTCTCCAGAGCCAAGCGCGTATTATGCGCGGGTTCCGGGGATCGGCAAGGCGAGACGGACGAACGGCGCACGCCTATATCTCCACCAGGAGATAAGGAGCTATGGCTGAACGCGACTACGTGCTCGGCACGCATGATGACGAAATCTATCGATTAGGCTTTCAGCATCGCGTGTGGCGCCCGCGCGCACTCGACGCTTGGGCGCGTGCGCGCATTGGCGATGGCTGTAAAGTGATAGACTTTGGCGCCGGGCCAGGTTTCGCAACGATGGACTTGGCCGAGATGGTCGGTCCGCTTGGACAAGTTCACGCGCTTGAGCGTTCGCGACGATTTCTTGACACGCTCGAAGCGCAGGCGAAGGCGCGCGGCTTTTCGCAAGTCACCGCGCACGAGGTTGACGTTGTAACAGACCCTATCCCGGTTAGCGGCGCCGACGCGGCTTGGGCGCGTTGGATCTTCGCGTTCCTCCCACGCCCGAAGGAAGCGTTGCAGAAACTCGTCGACGCGCTGAAACCCGGCGGTGCTCTCGTGTTCCATGAGTATCTCGACTACGAGGCGTGGAAGCTCGCGCCGCCAGCGCCGAACTTCGAGGCGTTCGTGCAGGAAGTCTCGGCCAACTGGCGCGCCTCAGGCGGCGAACCCGACATCGCGCGGCTCCTGCCGTCCTGGCTCACGGATATGGGTCTGAAGATCGAAAGTCTGAAACCCTATGTCGACGTCGTCTCCAAGGACGACAACACCTGGCGCTGGCCGATCGGCTTCTTCGATATCCACATCGACCGATTGCTCGAACTCAACCGCATCACGCCGCAGATGGCCAAGGACATGCGCGACGAGTTCGCGCGGGTGAGCGAAAAACCAGGGACGCTGATGGTGACGCCGCTGGTTCTCGAAATTATCGCGCGCAAGTAGCTGGCAAACGCTCATCTGCATGCTTAGCTCTCAAAGGCCACTCGAGGAGACCACACATGGCTGACAAGAACGCGACCCCGGACAAAACACCCGGCAAAAAGCCGCTCGGACAAGCGCCCGCGCCAGGACAAGTCGGCCAGACGGCTCGGCCTTTGAACCCCAATAGCCAGGGCAAGAAGGACAAGAAATAGAAACAAGAAACGCGGCGCTTGCGGGCGCCGCGTTTTCGTTTTCGAGAGAGCGGCTAGTGTTAGCCGACGATCTCTTGATCGTTGAAGAAGAACTCGATCTCGCGCGCGGCGTTTTCGAGGCTGTCGGAGCCGTGGACAGAATTGGCTTCGATCGATTCAGCAAATTGCTTGCGGATGGTGCCTTCGGCGGCGTTGGCCGGGTTGGTGGCGCCCATCACGTCGCGATACTTGGCGACCGCGTTATCTGCTTCAAGCACCTGCACGACGACCGGACCGGAGATCATGAAGGTCACCAGATCGCGGAAGAATGGGCGTTCCTTGTGAACCGCGTAGAAGCCCTCAGCTTGGCCTTCCGACAACCACACGCGCTTTTGCGCGACGATGCGGAGGCCAGCCTTCTCGATGACAGCGTTGATCGCGCCCGTCAGGTTACGCTTGGTGGCGTCCGGCTTGATGATGGACAGGGTGCGTTCGGTGGCCATGGCTCTCGGGGGCTCCGGGTTGAATTGGGAGCCGGGTCTATAGCTGCACCGCAGCAAACAGCCAAGTGCGTCAGAAGCACCCGATAACCGCGATGCGCTCGTCGTCGGCCAATATGACGTTGATGCGACCGGGCGCGAAATCGAGGGTGTTCGCCATGTCGTGGCGGATCACCCGCGCGTCGGCTGGCAACGCCGCTTGGTGCGTCTCGCCCCATGGTTCGCCAACGAGGTGCGCGAAGGCGCTCGCGCCGCAGGCATCGCCCGCACCGGTGTAGTCGTTGGGGTTGAACAGGTGATCGAGGCCGGCTTGCGACGCAGGGCTCTGCTGCGCCGCGCACCCTGCGAGCATCAGCGCCGCAACAACGGCGCCGCGCACCTCAGTAGCACTCCAACGACGTGATGATGCCGTTGGCGTCGGTGATGATGTTCAGGCGCTCGGGCGAGAAATCCTGTGTCACCATGGAGTCTGGCTGGATGATGCGGATGTTGGCGCCGGCGGGCAGCGTGACGGCGGCGAGGTTGGAGCCAACCAGCGCGCTGTATTGAGCCGCGCCGCAGGTATCCTGCGCGGTGGCTTCAGCGGCCGTCTGCGGCGCGGCGGTTTCAGTGGTGGCGGGCGTCTCTGTCGTCGCCGGGTTCGTGGTTTGACCACAGGCAGCCAGCGCGCCCGCGCACATGGCGATCAAAAGCAACTTACGCATTACTCGTACTCCTCACGGATCTAGCCGCAGCGCAATCTCGTAACTCTGCCGTCCGGACCAAGATCGATGTTCAGACGATCGGAACGGTAGTCCATGGTCACCGCACAATCGTGGCAAATGACGCGCGCACCCGCGGGTAACTCCGTGCGATCGATTTCGGCGCCAACCGTTCCGACAAGATGGCTGTATTGAGCCATCTGACAGGTATCGGGCGCGGGGCGGTTGACTTGCTCGTCGGTAGAGCGAGCGGCGATCTGATCCATCTCGCGTGTCGTGAGCTGGCGTCCATGCTCACTGCAGGCAGCAAGACCGATCACGACTATCCCCGCCAAGACCCAACGCATCATTGTTGCTTCTCCCAGCGCCCAGAGGCGCTCTCTTTCCAGTATGACGCGGTAATGCCGCTCTCTTTCGCCTGTTTCCAGCGGGATCGGGCCGATTCCAAGGCGGCTGGATCGCGTCCATCGAAGATCAAGCATGCACGCTCGAAGCCGGTGATGTCGCCCGGCTCAGCGTCGTCCACCAAGAACAGCGCCTGCGCATTGTTGGGGTTGCCACCTTCTACGGTGAGCCAGACAGGCTGCTTGTTAGGATCACCCTCACGCGCATGGGGCACGAAGCTATCTTCGCGGAACGTCCAAATGGCGGTGTCGAGTTGATCCACGCGCTCGGGCGAACCTGCGCGCACGAGCGCACGCCAGCCTCGCTGCAGACATTTCTCCAGGAGCGGCGGCAGCGCGCGTTCGAGATCACTCTTTTCGAGATGGTAGAACCAGAGTTCAGCCAATCATCGCTCCAGCCCGTTAGCCTGCCGCTGGCGGATCCATTCTTCTGGTGGGATGCTTGCGATCGCCATTCGCAGCCCGGCGATACCGTTGCGTTGCTCTACGTAGGCTTCGTCTAGTTGCGACTGGGTCGGCGCCGGCGATATCCGCTCAGTTGGAATCGGCCGCGAGGGATCGAAACTGTGTTGCATCACGCCCGGCGCGACCTGCCGGCCGACACGACGGATAGACTCCAGCTGCATTGGATTCTGTCGATCCCAGGCGATCGCCCAGTCGATCGCCTCTACCATCTTCGTCTGATCGGCGCCGGCCTCAACATTGATGGGCTGCCCAATCACGAACTGCAGCGCTTGGATTGTGGATGGCGTTGATCCCGGATCTAGCAAAGCAACCGTGCGCCCGCGCAATTGCGCTACGTAAAACCAGCGTGCGGCCTCGTCCTTGCGCCCGACGTTAAAGAGATGCTCCGCCGCGAAGTAAAACGTGATCCAGTAGTGGCACGGTGCAGTCTCGATAAATTGGGCCAGCGCCGCTTCATCGCCAGCGCGAACGAGGTTCGGCGCCGCGTCCAGCACTTGGGTGCTCGGGCACTCGGCGGCAGGCGCCTGAGCCGAAGCCACGGGAGCGCCGGCGATTAGCGCGAGGGCCGCGATCAAAGCGACGAGCCTCGTCATACATCACTCTTCGTAGCGATTTTGGATGAGCCGGTTCAGTAGCCGCACGCCGTAGCCGGTCGCCCAAGCGGGCGAGAGCGGATCTTCGTAGGGGCCTGACTTCCAGGCGGTGCCGGCGATATCGAGGTGCGCCCACGGCGTGCCGTCTTTGACGAAGCGCTTGATGAATTGCGCGCCGACGATCGAGCCTGCCACCGGCTTGCCGGCGATGTTCTTCATGTCTGCGTTCGGCGTGTCGATCAGCTTGTCGTAAGCGGCGCTGAGCGGCAGGCGCCACACCGGCTCGCCCTCGGTTTGACCCGCGGCCGTGATTGCGTGCGCGAGGTCTTCGTCGTTTGAGAACATGCCCGCATTCTCGTGACCGAGGGCGACGATCACCGCACCGGTGAGGGTCGCGAGATCGATCAACGCTGACGGCTCGTACTTGTCCTGCGCGTAGTAGACGGCATCCGCAAGGATGAGGCGGCCTTCGGCGTCAGTGTTCAGCACTTCGATGGTTTGGCCGGACATCGTGTTGACGATGTCGCCCGGGCGCTGCGCGTTGGCGCCCGGCATGTTCTCGACCAGCGCAACGACGCCGACGACATTGGCCTTCGCCTTGCGCAACGCGATCGCCTTCATCGCGCCCGCGACAGCGGCAGCGCCGCCCATGTCGCCCTTCATTTCATCCATGCCGGCGCCGGGCTTCAGCGAGATGCCGCCCGTATCGAAGGTGACGCCCTTGCCAACCAGCGCGACCGGCTTCGCGCCCTTCGAACCGCCGTTCCACTTCACCGCGACGAGGCGCGCTGGACGCGACGAACCCTGCGCGACACCAAGCAACGCCCCCATGCCGAGCTTTTCCATCGTCCCCGGTTCGAGCACTTCAACCTCGCAACCGATTGTCTCGAGATCGCGCAGGCGCTCGGCGAAGGTCTCAGGGTAGAGCACGTTCGGCGGCTCGCTGACGAGATCACGCGCGAAGAACACGCCCTCAACGATGGCCGCATCCTTTTCGGCGCGCGCCTTCGCGGCCGCTGGGCCATCCATGGCGATCTCAACGGCTGTGAGCGTGGGCTTCTGCTCGGGCTTCAACTTCGTGCGGTAGGTGTCGAAGCGATAGGCGGCGAGACGCGCGCCCATGGCTGCGTGAGCACCCGCCTCAGCTTTGGAGACGCCAGGCAGCGCATCGGGCTGGAGGACAAGCTTCTCGGCGCCAGATGTCAGCACGCGCTTCACGGCGTGACCGGCCCAGCGCTCCACCGCCATGCCATCGGCGGCGTCCGGCTTGCCGACGCCGATCACCAGCACGCGACCGAAGTCGACGCCATCCGGCGCCAGGATGTCGGTGACCTGCCCGGCCCCGCCCTTGAAGTTCGCGGCCGTCATTGCCTTGGCGATACGACCGCCCGCTGCGGTATCGAGCGCCTTGCCGGCGGCCAAAAGTTCGCCGCCCTCGGTGGCCATGACCGCCACAACGTCACCGCCGCCAGTCGTTACAAAACGAATTTCCATAATTTCCCCATGAGCCGGTTGGGAAAGGGAAGACGCGCAACGCCCGCTTCAACCTTGGTCCGGCGCTGTGGTAGCCATGCCCGAAGCAATTGAAAAGCTGAGTGCGGCGGTTAGGCAGGGTATGGACGCTGGCGCACTAATCTCAGGGACGCGATGAACACCATTTCAGCTTACGTGTTCCGGCAGGCGCTGGGGCCGCTTCTGGCGATCCTGGGGGCGCTGGCGGCGATCGCCATCCTGACCCAGGGCCTCAACCAGCTCGATATTATCGTCACCAACCGGCGGGCGGGCTTCGCTTTCGCTTGGGTCACGATCCTGGCGCTGCCGCAGCTCATCTCGCTGATCCTGCCGATGGCGGTGTTCATTGCCGTCGTCTACGCGCTGAACCGCATGCACAGCGAAAGCGAGATCGCGGTGCTCTACGGGGCCGGCGTGTCGCGTCAGCGCTTGGCGCGGCCGATCCTGCAACTCGCGGTGCTGGCGGCGATCGTACATTTGATCATCAACGTGCTTGTGCAGCCTTGGTCGTTCGAGGAGCGACGAAAGGTATTCTACGATCTACGCACCGACATTGCATCGAGCCTGATCGAAGAAGGCTCGTTCACGTATCCGGCCGACGGACTGACGCTCTACGCGCGATCGCGCGGCGGCGGCGGCGAATTACGCGACCTGCTGATCCACGACGGGCGCGCCGAACCAGGCATCACCTACACTGCGCGTGCAGGCGCGATCGTCACCGTCGATGGTGCGCCTGCGATCGTGATGCGCGATGGGCAGGTGCAGCGGCAGACCGAAGAAGGTTCGGTCGATGTGCTCGACTTCGACCGTTACGTTCTGAAGTTCGATGGCGTGTTTGAGGAGCCTGAGTTCTTCTTCCTCAAAGCCTCGGACCGCACCTTGTTCGACTTGGTGTTTCCGGACCGGACGTCGCACTACGACCAGCGCAACGTGGACGAATTCCTGGCTGAGGCGCACGGGAGGCTTGCCGCGCCGCTGCTCAACATCGCGCTCGCCATGGTGGCCTTAGTGGGCGTTTTGATGGGTGAGTTCAGCCGCCGCGGGTATGGCCGCCGCATAATGTGGACGGCAATTATTGCACTCGTGGTCCGGCTTGCGGCGCTTGTGACGCAAGCTGCTGCGGCGGACCAACCTGAACTCAATCCACTGCAATACGTGTTGCCGCTAGCAGTGATCGTGGTCGCGGGCCTGTTGCTCGGCGGCAAGTCGGCGCGAAAGAAGCGCCGCGAGATGGGGCCGTCGGTCCTGACGCGGAGCGAGGCATGAGCTTCCTGTTCTCTCGACTTGGCCGCTATGTCGTGGCGCGTGTCTTTGGCGGGGTGCTGATTGCGCTGATTGCAGTGCTCGCGTGCATTCTGCTGATCGATTTGGTCGAGCAAATGCGCACGGTCGGCTCCCGCACCGACATATCGCTGCTCGAAGCGCTGCGCCTGACGTTGCTGAAGACTCCGATGCTCGTGGAGCAGACGTTACCCTTCGTAGTGCTCGCGGGCACGATGGGCGGCATCATCGGGTTGAACCGTTCGAGCGAACTAGTGGCGATGCGCGCCGCCGGTGTTTCGGCGTGGCGCTTCCTAACCCCTTCCGCATTCGTCGGCATCGTACTTGGCGTGCTGGCGGTAACACTTCTCAACCCGCTGGGCGCCTACCTCTATCAGCAGTTCGAAGCAGAGAAGGAGAACGCCCTCTCTGAACGCTTGCAGGCGGCCGGCGAAAACGGCGTGTGGATCCGGCAGGGGGATGAAGACGGTCAGGTCGTCATCCACGCCGACGGCGTTGACCCGAGCGGCACCCGCCTCCGGGGCGCGACGTTCATGTTTTTCGAAGTGCAACAGGACGCCCTGCGCTTCACCCGCCGTATCCAGGCGGCCACCGCCGAATTGAAGCCAGGATTCTGGCAACTGACCGACCTCACCGAGGCCACTCCGGGCGGGCGCCCCGTGCGCCAAACCCACCTCGCTATCCCCACGACACTGGATGCCACCGAACTTATCAACCGGTTCGTCAATCCAGCGACGCTCTCCTTCTGGGCTCTTCCGGGGTTTATCCGCGAGGCGAGGGAGGCCGGCTTCGCGCCGACACGCTATGAGCTCAAATGGCAGTCGCTACTGGCATACCCCCTGCTCCTTGCAACCATGGCGGGTTTGGGGGCAGCTTTCTCGTTGCAGTTGCAAAGACTGGGGAATTTGGCCCGCTGGGGCGCGGCCGGCGTGGGCATCGGTCTCTTCTTGTTCTTCTACAGCCAGCTCGCCGGCGCGTTCGCGATGACGCAATCGGTGCCGGCGGCGGTCGCCGCCTGGAGCGCTCCACTGGCCGGCCTGTTTATAGCGCTCGCCTTGGTGGCGTTCGTCGAGGACGGCTGAGCGGCCACAGGCGGCTCGAAACGATTCCCCGCACGGCTTCGGGCGCTAGACGCCTGAAGCTTCAGCCGTTTAGGTAAAGAGTGGGGAGTCGCAATAAGGGATGCGAATGAGCCGTTCGGGGGAGATGGGCGGCCGGTCGGCCGAACGAACGCCGTTCGGCTGGGCGGCGCTTGCAGCGGCGTTGGCCATGACGGCCAGCACGACCGCGCTCGCCCAAGCCCAAACGCCTTCGCCGCCGCCACCCGCCTCGCAGAACGAACACGTGCTGCTCGAGGCAGACGAAATCATCAACGACGAAGCCGCGCAGACGATCACCGCGCAGGGTGATGTGCAGATCCGCTACCAGGGCCGCACGATGCGAGCCGACCGGCTCATCTACAATCTGCAGACCGGCGAAATCCGAGCCATCGGCGACGTGCAAATCGCACTCGAAGACGGCTCAGTCACCTACGCTGAAGAAGTCGAAGCCGACGAAGCGATGAACGTCGGCGCCGCGCGCGAGTTGCGGGCGCGCATGGGCGATGGCGGCACGCTCGCCGCGCGCGCCGCGATCCACTCTGGTGAAGGCGAGAGCGAGCTTCGCAACGTCATCTACACAAGCTGCCCGATCTGCTCGACCGGCGACCGGCCGCCGACTTGGAGCCTGCGCGCGCGGCGCGCGGTGCAAGATCGCGAAACGCGCACGATCTCTTATCAAGGCGCGGTGCTCGAAGTGGCCGGGATGCCGCTGCTCTACTTCCCGTTCCTCGCGCATCCAGATCCGAGCGTGGAGCGCGCTTCGGGTCTCTTGGCGCCAAACATCGGGCGGAACCAACGCCTCGGCACGTTCTACGAGCAGCCCTATTATTGGGCGATTTCGCCGTCGCAAGACATGACGGCGTCGCTGCGCTTGCACGGCAACGTCAATCCACTGCTCGGGCTGCAATATCGGAAGCGTTTCTGGTCGGGCAGCCTGCAGTTCGACACGACAATGACGCAGGAGGAAATGTTCGATTCAGACGGCGATCGTCTGGGCGATGACCGTTTCCGCTACAGCGTCTTTGGTCAGGGCGCGTTTCGCATCAACAATTACTGGGACTGGGGCTTCGGCATAGAGTCGATCTATGACGACGAGTACCTGCGCCGCTACGACCTTGATGGCGCTGGCGAACGCCGCGGGCCCTACCTTGGCCAAGACACGCGGCTGATCAGCCAACTCTACGCCATCGGCCAAGACGCTAACTCGTACAGTTCAATCGCGTTCGTTAGCTTCCAGGGCTTGCGCGAAAACGACACGTCCGAACTGCTGCCGCTTATTCTGCCGTTTGCGGAATTCGATCGCGTGCTTCAGGAGCCGGTGCTCGGCGGCCAGCTGCGGCTGCAGGCAAACACGGCCGCGCTGTCGCGCCGTGACGATGGTGTCGGGCCGTTCGTCGGGAGTGACGCGCGGCTCAGCGTCTCGGCGACGTGGCGCCGCGATGCCATCTTCGGACCGGGCATGGTGTTCAGCCCGTTCGCACAAGCGCGTGGCGACCTCTTCCACGTCGAAACATCGGAAGATGAATACGAGACGTTCGGCCGTGGACTCGGGCTGGCGGGCGCCGAAGTCAGTTGGCCGTTCCTGCGTCCAGGCGAGCGCTTCGATTTAATCGTTGAACCCGTCGTGATGGGCGCGTGGGCGACGGACGAGGAGCCAGATCCGCGCATCGTCAACGAAGACAGCTTGGCGTTCGAACTCGACGACTCGAACCTCTTCCGCGCCAACGCCGCGCCCAACTACGACCTCTGGGAACCGGGCGGACGTGTGAGCGCAGGCGTGCGGGCGACCGCGCGAGCGCGCACCGGCGAGAGCGCCACCCTCATGTTCGGCCGCCGCTGGCGCGAAGAGCAGGCCCCGGGCTTCACGGACCAAAACAACCTCAGTGGCGAAGCCTCGGACTGGGTGTTCTCAGGTCAAGTCGACCTGGGCAGCGGCTTCGGCGCCGAGACGCGGATGCGCCTGGATGATGAAAGCCTCAAGGTCCAACGCATCGACTTAGGCGTGCGCGGCCAAGTGGGCCGTTTCAGCGCGGTAGCGCGCTATTTCAACGTCGATGACACGCTAGTTTCGGATCCCACCCAGCCCCTTGAAGAAATCAGCGCCAATGTGGGGGTCGAGCTGGCCAGGGGCTGGCGCATGCAGTTTGGCCTGACGCGCGACCTAGATTCAGACATAAACCTGCGTCAGGACATCCGCGCGATCTACGAAGACGACTGTACTTTCCTAGAGATCGCCTACACCCGCTCGGAAACGCAGCGGGGGACCATCGGCCCAGACGAAGGCTTGCAGATCCGGATTGGTCTGCGGTCGCTCGGGGTGTTGGGCGGGAGCTGAGGCAGAGCAGGACTGACCATGATTTTGAAGTACGTAACGGCTGCCGCCGCGCTTGCAGTGGCTACCCTCGGCCTCGTCGCCCCGGTGAGCGCGCAGAACGCCGAGGGCGTTGCAGCGATCGTCAACGACAAGGTGATCTCCACCTTCGACGTGCGTCAGCGCGCATCGATGCTGCTGCTTTTCGCCAACCTGCAGCCGACGCCGGAACTGCTGGAGCGCGCACGCAACCAAGCGCTGCGCGACCTCGTGGACGAGCAACTCCAAGTTGACGAAGCCGCCAGGTTCGAAATCACCGTCACCGGCGACACCATCGACCGGCGCATGACGGATATGGCGACGCGGAGCGAAACGACGCTGGCGAACCTCACCTCCGATCTCGCTCGTAACGGCGTGTCAGTCACGACGCTGCGCAACCAAATCCGCGCCGAAATTGCTTGGCAGCGTTTGATCGCGGGCATGTACGGCAGCCGCGTTCGCATTTCTCAGAACGACATCACCGAGACACAGCAGCGCATCGCGGCCAACGCACGCCAGCCTCAGTATGAGATGTCGGAAATTTTCCTCCCGGCCGAGACACCAGAAGAATTCAACCAGATGGAACAGGGCGCGATGCGTCTACTTGAGCAGATGCAACAGCGCGCGCCCTTCCCGCTGGTTGCGCGCCAGTTCTCGCAAGCGCCGTCAGCGGCGGCGGGCGGCGATCTTGGCTGGATCAGCGCCGCCGAACTTTCACCGGAGCTTCGGCCAGTCGCGGATCGGTTGCAGGTCGGCCAAGTCTCGTTGCCGGTGCGCACGCAAAATGGCGTCTACATCATCGCCATGCGCAACCGCCGAGAAGGCATTCCCGAGGGCGCGGCCTCCATCGTGTCGCTGCGCCAAGTCACTGCACCTGCTTCGCGCTCCAACTCGCTTGACCGCCTGCGCCGCCGCGCGCCGGGCTGCGGCGATCTTGAGCGTGAAATCCGCGGCATCCAAGGCGCCTCGGTTCTGGACCTGGGTCAGACCGTGGAAGCTGAACTTTCGCCGGACATCCGCAACCGCCTTGCGGGCGTCTCCATCGGCGGCGGTTCGGATGTTGTGACCAACGGCGACCAAGTGAACATCATCATGCTCTGCTCGCGTGAGACGGGCGGCAGCGCCATCCCGGACCGCCAGCAGATTGAAGATCGCCTGCGGGAAGCTGAGCTTTCGATGTTGGCAGAGCGCTACCTCCGCAACCTGCGGCGCGAAGCCACCATCATCACGCGTCAGTAGATGACATGAAGCCGCTCGCCGTTTCGATGGGCGATCCCGCTGGGATTGGCCTCGAACTGGCGGCGCGCGTGTGGGCGGAGCGCCAAGGCGCGCCGCCCTTCTTCTTTGTCGGCGACCCCGACGCACTCGAGCGTGCGAGCAAGCGAATCGGACTGCCTGCGCCAACGCTCAATGTCATCGAGGACGCGTCCCAAGCAGCCGCTCAAGAGGGCGTGCTCGACGTGCTGCACGTTCCTCTGGCGATGGAAGAAACACCGGGTGAGCCGGACCCCGTCAACACAGACACAACCATCTCCGCCATCAGGCGCAGCGTCGAAGCGGCGCGATCCGGCGCGGCAAGCGGTGTGGTGACGCTGCCGATCGCGAAGGCGGTGCTTCACACCTCCGGCTTCGGCTTCCCAGGCCACACCGAATTTGTCGCCCATCTTACCGAGGACGACGCCTGGCCACAGACCCGCGGCCCGGTGATGATGCTGGCAGGACCGAGCCTCAAAGTCGCGCTGGCTACCATCCACACGCCACTCGCCAATGTGTCTGCGGCGCTCACACGCGAGCGCGTCGCCGAAGTTGGCCGCATTGTTTGCGAAGCGATGCGGCGGGACTTTGGAGTGACGGCGCCTCGCATCGCGCTCTGCGGCCTCAATCCGCATGCGGGAGAGTCTGGACACATCGGGCGCGAGGAAATCGAGGTCATCAATCCTGCTGCGGCGCTGCTGCGCGCCGAAGGCTGGGACATCAGCGATGCCAGCTCGGCGGATGCGCTTTTCCACGAAAGCGCGCGCGCGACCTATGACGCGGTCATCGCGCTCTACCACGATCAGGGACTGATCCCGATCAAGACCTTGCACTTCTGGGATGCCGTGAACGTCACGCTCGGTCTGCCAATTATTCGCACCTCGCCGGATCACGGCACCGGTTTCGACATCGCCGGCAAGGGCAAGGCGCGCGCAGATAGCTTTCGGGCAGCGCTCGCGATGGCTTGGGTCATGGCTGAGCAACGCGCCCGCACCTCCGGATGAACGCGGACGAGCTGCCCTCGCTGCGCGATGAATTGGAAGCGCACGGCCTTTGGGCCAACAAGGGCCTCGGCCAACACTTCCTGCTCGATCTCAACATCACGCGGCGCATCGCGCGCACGGCGGGTGAGATCGTGGACAAGCCCGTCATCGAAGTCGGCCCAGGCCCAGGCGGGCTGACGCGCGCGCTACTGGAAGCAGGCGCGCACGTGACTGCAGTGGAGAAAGACTCGCGTTTCCTCCCGCTCCTGGAACCGCTGATCGACTGGAGCGAGGGGCGGCTGCGCATCATCTCGGGCGACGCGCTAGAGGTTGACGAAGCGGCGCTTGTCGAGGGCGCGCGCACAGCGGTGATCTCCAACCTGCCCTACAATGTCGGCACGCCGCTCCTGGTGAAATGGCTCAAGGCAGGCAGCTGGCGCGGGGACATGACGCTCATGTTCCAAAAGGAAGTTGCACAGCGCATTGTCGCGAAGCCCGGCCCGGACGCATACGGGCGCCTTGCCGTTCTCGCGCAGGCGCGATGCGACGCGCGGCTTGAGTTTACGGTGCCGGCGCGCGCCTTCACGCCACCGCCGAAGATCGCATCCGCCATCGTGCGGCTGACCGATCGCGCCGATCCCTATCCGCATCTTGACGCGCTCGAACGTGTCACCGCAGCCGCCTTCGGTCAGCGCCGCAAGATGCTGCGCGCCGCATTGCGTTCATTGACGCCAGAGGCTGAGGCGCTGCTAGAGCGCGCGAAAGTGGCGCCGACGGCGCGAGCCGAGGAGATTGATCAAGCTGGCTTTCGGCGTCTCGCGGAAGCGTGGCGCGACCCCGGCTAACGGCAGCTTTTCGCCGATTGCAGTCATTAGGTCATTCGTCAGTTCTGTCGCCAGGGCTGGGCGCGACAGCATAATATGGAAGAGACGGCACTTCGGCATCGAACGACGCGGCTTCGCGATAACCTCGATGCCTGCGGACACTTCTCTCCATTCGCAGCTAGCTCAGGCGGCCGCAGCGAACGCCGAACCGCTCGCTTAGCGTCTTGAGAGTCTGACGGTGGTGTGCCGACTCTCCTTTGCTTGAGATGAGGAACATCGCCGCTCCTGCAAGCTGGCGGAGCTTGGGGTACCAGCGGTCGAAATCGAGCCCGCATTGAGCCACGACCTCGGGTGGCAGCAGCCGGATGATGCGGCCGAGGTTGTACATCGTCAGCGACATCGAGGCCCAAATGATTGCCTGCCTCGACATCGTCCCGAGCTCCTCGATGTCGAGCTCGTAGAGGCCTGCGTCACGCAGCCTTCCCATGAACATGAGGTGGGTCAGGTAGTAGCCGGCGAACGTGGTGAACGGCCCCGTCACGCTCGAGCGGAGCTGAATCGAGAGCACGTTGCCCGTCTCCGATACGAACGGCTCGTAGGCGCCGCGCGGCCTAACTAGATACCCGGTGCAGTTCACGACCCAGCTGCCCGGTAGAATCGGCAGCGTCTTTCCTTCGCGAAGGCATAGCACGGGCCCTTCGCCAGTATCGGCGACATCGTCCAGATGACCGGGCTCGATCCGATCGAGCCCGGCCCGAACTTCGGCGCACTCGGCATCTGAAAGGTAGGCGCTGAAGAAGTTGCCTGAGCTTCCGGCGGGGCAGATGCCGTAGGCGTCCGCAAACCACGCCGCGACCTCATGCTCGTTGGCGCCATCGAAGCGGAGCGCGGCCTCGCGGAACATCGCGTTGACCCGGGTGCCGCCGTACCAGCGCCGTGCGCCGGTCGGGAAGAACGTCTCGCGGCGGCTGAAGATCGTCCCGGAGCCGGAGATCATGTTGAGGCTCCGCCCGGGGCAGTCGCGGCGCAGCATCAGGGTGACGTCCATCGCGGTCTTGCCGCTGCCGATGATCCAGACGGGTCCGTCCTCGTCGGATGAGGTCGCGAGTAGGCCCGTAAGCTGCTCGGGAGTCGTCGAGCGAACGGCCTCGCTCGACAGCGGCAGCGGCGCGCTCGGCAGAACGTGGTTGCCAAAGGCCTTGATCAGCCGCTTCGTCCTAAGCGTCTCGCTCTTTCCGTCCGGCCCGCGCAGCTTCACACTAACCTCGCCGTCGGCCTCGGCATGCTCGACGTACTCCCAGCCGAAGCGCTCCTCCAGATCGACCTTGGCCCGCACCACCCCAACGCAGTGGGCGAGGTGGTCGAGCACCTCCTGGCGCGAAGCTAGATGGCTCGGCGGCGCCGAGAGCTTCCAGGCGATGTCGCCGGCGGTGAAGATCGAGTAAGGCTGGTGGAGGCGCACGAATTCGTACGTGTCCAC
This sequence comes from Hyphomonadaceae bacterium, assembly GCA_041398305.1. Classification (GTDB taxonomy): domain Bacteria; phylum Pseudomonadota; class Alphaproteobacteria; order Caulobacterales; family Aquidulcibacteraceae; genus Vitreimonas. Next base: position 4,451 of record JAWKUZ010000011.1, on the reverse strand, counting down.
CCACATCCCCCCTGCGCGCGGCCGGCTGTCGACCAGCACGACCCGGTCGGTTGGCGACAGGTAGCCCGCCGCCACGACCAGCGCGTTGAGGCCGGCGATTCCGCTACCAACGATGACTAGCTCGCGTCTGCCGTCCACGTTTGCCTCAGACTCTCGTTCGACGGTTGGAAACCCGCCAACATAGGAAACAGGGTCAGAGTAACGCTTTTGAAGCTTCATGACCAAGCAACGCTCGACTCCTAAAACTTTGCCCTAGCCGCACCAATCAGCAAGCGCGCGAAATGGGCCAGCGCACGTCATCGACACGAAGTTCAGACTGACCTACTCCCTCCATTGCGGTCAGTGACTTGGCGTCATCAGCAACGGCGTGATGTCGCCGAGAGCGGACATTAGGACTGCACGCAGACGCCCCACCGGACCGATAGGTTGGTGTCTTCGCCGCCAGGATACTCGAAGCCTGAGTGATAGAAACGAAGCGACCCGTCAGTCATCATGGTGATGCGGAGAAAGGCGCGATCTTCGACGGCAACGAAATCCTGTCCGTCGTCACCCTCGTACGCGCTGTGCAGCACAGTGTTTGACGTCTGCCATTCGTAGTGGTCGCGATCTGCACCGGAGTATGGCGTTTCAATCGCTACAAAATGCTCGCCCTCGCCGGTAATTCGCATCGCAAATCGCGTAGGTGTTTCAGTGGCGACGAAGGCTTCCGGCGCGCCAGCGCCTTCCAGGTGGACCGCACCGATACCCGCCTTCTGCTCCACGGTGCAAAGGTAATCGCGAGTGTCGGCGCTCCATGCTGGACTTGTGGCGCATGCCGTGGCGACGACGATAGCAAGGGATATGAACACTCTCATGGCTCGAAGCCTAGCGAGAACGGTCAACGTCCGAAATGGGCCAACAGCCGACGCGGCTCAAATCCCCTGCTTCAGCCGCTCGACGTGGAGCTTCAGCCAGAGCTGACGTGCCCGCTTTAGGCGTTCAGCGGCGAGGATCTGCTTGATCTGCACGAGTGTTTGCTCAAGCAGCGTGTTGACCAACACATAGTCGTACTCTTCCCAGTGGCTGATCTCGTTCAGCGAACGCGCCATCCGGGAGTTGATCACGTCCTCGCTGTCCTCGGCCCGGGCGCGCAGGCGACGCTCCAATTCCGCCATCGATGGCGGCAGGATGAAGATGCCAACCACGTCTTGCGGCTCAGCAGCGCGTAGTGCGCGCGCACCCTGCCAGTCGACGTCGAACAGCACGTCACGGCCCTGTATCAACATCGCTTCAACGGGCGCACGCGGCGTTCCGTAGTGATTGCCGAACACCATGGCGTGTTCGAGAAACTCGTCCTGATCCGCCATGGTCTCGAATTGCTGCTTTGAGAGAAACTTGTATTCGCGGCCATCCACTTCACTTGGGCGCGCCGGACGCGTCGTGGCCGAAACAGAAAGCGACATGTTGTCGTCGGCTTCGAGAAGCTTCTTGGCTAGCGTCGATTTGCCGGCGCCGCTCGGGCTCGACAGCACGAACATCAGGCCGCGCCGCGCGACGTGTTCATTCAACATTGGCGGCCTGCTCCTTGATCTGATCGACCACGGTTTTGAGATCCAGCCCGATCCGCGTCAGCTCCAGGTCAGCGGACTTCGAGCATAGCGTGTTGGCCTCCCGGGTCAGCTCCTGACTCAGGAAATCGAGCCTGCGGCCGGCGGGTTCAGGTTTCGTTATCAAGCTACGGAGTTCAGCTGCATGAGCGCTGAGGCGCTCCAATTCTTCCTGCACATCGGCGCGCGAAGCCGCGATCGCGGCTTCCTGCGCCAGGCGCTGGGCATCGAGCTTCAGCTCTGGCGCAAGCGACTCGAGACGTTGGCGGATGCGTTCTAGCGCAGCGGCGGGTGCGGCAGCTGCCGAAGCACGGGCGGCGGCGATGCCAGCGTCGAGCCGGTCAGCCGCTTCACTGAAGATCACTGCAAGCGTGCGGCCTTCGGCTTGGCGTGCTTGAGCAAGACCGTCGAGGGCTTGGTTGAAGCCCGCGACGAGCGCGGCTTCGAACGCCGTCCGCTCGTCGTCAGTTTGTTGCGTCGCATCCTCGCTCTGCACCACCCCACGAACCGCGAGGATCCCGTCCCAGCGCGGCTTGGCGACACGGCCTTTGAACTGCTCGCCCGCCGCGACCAAGCGCTCAGCCAGGTCAAGATCAATCTTCAACGGCGGCGCGGCTGCCGCGTCGCGAGCAATGTTCAACGACGCTTGCACCGTTCCGCGTTTGAATTTGGCGTTGGTGGCGGCACGGGCCGCAGGTTCGATGGCGTCATAGCCTGGAGGCATGCGTAGCTTCAGGTCGAGGCCACGGCCGTTGACGCTCTTCAGCTCCCAAATCCAGCGCTGGCCGGCATGTTCGCCCTCGGCCCGCGCGAAACCTGTCATTCCGGAAATGGTCATGGCGCTCTTTTCGCGTATTTGCCGCCCAAGTGTCACGCAGGCTTTACGTGACTCGGACAGAACCCGCGTCAGTTTCAGACGTGGAGCTGCCGAAATGACGCTCGCGACCACCGCAGAAATCGCGCGCCCACGCCGCGTCCGCCTGAACCGGGCCAAACGATTCGCTCTGGGCCTCGATGCCCTTCTGATGGCCGGCAGCTTGGGCGTGTGCATCGCACTCATCACCCAAGGCGGTCTGGAGGCAGCGTTCTTCGCGATAGCCGGCGCCCTGATCTCGGCCCGCAAAGCCCCGCGCAATGAGCGGTTGGCTCAGGCGTCTTCGGGCGGGTTCGCGGGCCTATTCGTCGGCGCCCTGTTCGCCGCCTTCTTTCACAACGCCTTCGTCGGCCTTGTTCAACTTCTCTAATCAAGCCCCGGCAGGACATTTCCCGCCCAACTCAACGCCTCCCTCACGGGAGGCGTCTTTGTATCGGCGCAACTCGCGCATGTAGCGCGAGACAATCCTGCTCTATCTCTCGTAATTGTCTTCGGAGTACCGCGCGGAAAGTCGAGCGAAAGTCGACACAGAACCGCTACTGCTTATCCACTATTCAGCGACCCGCGCGTTCCGCCGCGAGGCGCTGCGCTTCGATCTCGCGCCAGCGCGCGACGTTGGCGTTATGCTCGGCGAGCGTCGAGGCAAAGATGTGCCCGCCCGTGCCATCAGCCACGAAGAAGATCGCATTCGATTGCGCCGGGTTCGCGGTCGCTTCCAACGCGGCACGGCCGGGATTCGAGATCGGTGTCGGCGGCAGGCCATCGATGCGATAGGTGTTGTAGCCCGTATTCATATCGATTTCGCTTTGACGAATGACACGGCGATTGCCTTGCGCATCGATCAAGCGCCCGTCGCGGCAACGATCGGGATGGCGCAGGCAGACGCCGTAGATGATGGTCGGATCGGTTTCCAAGCGCATCGGACGGCGAAGACGATTGACGAAGACCGCAGCCACGAGCGGGCGCTCGGATGCGATGCCGGTTTCACGCTCAACGATGGAGGCGAGGTTCACCAGATCCGCGGGCGTGGCCAGCGGCAAGTTTGGCTGACGCGACGCCCATATCTCCTCGACGGCCTCATCATGCGCTTCGCGCATCTGCTGAAGCAGCGCCGCACGCGTCATGCCACGGGCGACGTGATAGGTATCGGGTAGGATCGAGCCTTCTGGCGGCGCTTCGGGCATGTCGCCCGTCAACACGTCGCTTTCCTCAATGATCCGCATCACTGCGGCGATGGTGATGCCTTCAGGAAAAGTGATCGCGTGCTGGAGCGCATCACCGCTCGACATCAACTCAACAATTTGACGCGTCGAGGCGTTGGCGGGGATTTCGTATTCTCCCGCCTGCAGCGAGGCGCTGCCTTCCAGGCGCGTCGCGATCCGGAAGAGAAGCGCGTCGCTAATGAAGCCCTCTGCCTCCAACTTGTCGGCAATGCTCGCACCTGAGGCGCCGCGTTCGACAACGAACGCGCGCGGCTCGGGGAATGGTCCTGGCCGCCCAATAGCGCTGTTGAAGTAAACGAAGGCGAAGAGTGCTGCGGCGCCGGCGAGCACCGCGATCCAGAACAAGAAAGAGAATAATCCGCCGCCGCTTGAACGGCGCGCCGCTGCTCTGGCCATCAATCCACCGCTGTTAGGATCACCGCGGCATTCGTGCCGCCGAACCCGAACGAATTCGACATTGCTGCCTTCACCGGCTTTTTCTTGGCGGTGTTGGGCGTCAAATCTATGGCGGTCTCAACTGACGGATTTTCAAGGTTTCGCGTCGGCGGGATGACGCCGTCGCGGATCGCGAGCGCGCAGAAAATCGCTTCCACAGCTCCAGCTGCGCCCAACAAGTGACCGATCGCAGACTTCGTCGACGAAACAGAGAGTTCCGCAGCCGAGTTGCCGAACAGCCGCTCAATCGCCTTGAGTTCGATTTCATCACCAAGCGGCGTCGAAGTGCCGTGGGTGTTGAGATAGTCGATGTCGCCTGGCGTCATGCCGGCG
>JAWKUZ010000010.1:0-144547 GCA_041398305.1 Hyphomonadaceae bacterium | reverse complement strand
ATGTTCAGCCCTTGCCAATACACGTTGACCCACACGCGCGTGTCGCCAAGCGAGCGCTATGTCGCTGAGATATATAGCGCCAGCTGCGGCATGAGCAGTTCGCGAGGCGTGGTTATGCTGCGCGATCGCTCAGCGTTAGCGCTTGTCCGGGTGGATGAAACACCGCCGGGAACTGTCGTCGCCAACGAGTTTACGCCCGCCGAGGCGGGTGAAGATTTGGTTTGGGAAGGCGAGACGACGCTTGTCTTGCGTTATGCCGGCGCAGAGGCGCCGAGGCTGGTCACGGATGAGTGGGGCGGCGTGCGCATCGAAACGCGACGCGTGACTTCCTAAAAAAGTGGGCGCGACCGTGAAGCCGCGCCCTAGGCTATGGAGCTTGGTGTTGGAGATCAGCCTTGGCTGCTCCAGTAGGTGACGAAATCGCGGATCACGACGTAACCTTGTTCAATGAACGCTCGCGCTTCGGAGGAGTAGGTCCAAGCGAAGACACCGATGATCAGCACGATAGCGAGTGTGGCCATGCCGTCTGTGCCGCCGCCGCTGCGACGTCCGTTGAGAGTTGCGTAAGAGGTGCGCTGCAGTGCGCTAAACGGCGATGAGATGGCGGCATAGGCGATGGCGAGCACGACGAGCACCAGCCAAGTCGGCACGTCGCTGGGTGGGCTCCAGCCGAACACCGAGCCGTTGCTCAGGATCGAGAAGAACGCGATCAGAAAGGCGATCAGCAGACCGGCCGTTATGATCGAGAACACGAAGGCGAAGAGCCCCGCGAACATACGCTCGACGTAGCCGACAGGTTGAACCGGAGCCATGGCGGCCTGCGCGGCGGGATTGCCGCTGCTCCAGTTCTGATCCCATGCGCGCTGCTGTTGGCGCCATGAACGGCGCCAGCGGCGCTCCTCTCGACGCCAGTTGGCGCTACTGGATTCGGCGAAGCGGCCGTACTCGGTCTTGGCGCGCTCGATGACCTCTTGTGCGTTAAACGGTGCGCCATGTGCGGCGGCGAGTTCTTCGCTCGTGGATGCGACTGGCACCGCAAAAATCATCACGAGATAGACGAGTGCGGTGAAGCCGCCGGTGAAGAGTGCGCTCAACACCCAAAAAACCCGCACCCAAGTGACGTCGATGCCCGCGTAAGCGGCCATGCCGGCGCTGACACCGGTCCAGGCGCCGTGGTCATAAATGCGATAGAGGCGCCGCGCAGGCCGCCACGGTTCGTGCTGCGGCTCCGACCCCGTTTGTTGTTGCTCCGCGCCTGGGTCGCCTTCGACCGGACCCATCTCTTCGAGCACGCGCGTCATTTCCGCAGCCGAGACCACGGTCTTGCCGGGGGAGAGATGGGCGGAGCACTTGTCGGCGATGGCTTGCTCAAGATCGCGGACGATCTCAGCTTTGTCGGGATTTTGCCCGAGAGCAGCTTCAGCGCGCGACATGTAAGAACGCAGCGCATCGTAGGCCGGCTCTTCCAACTGATACGGATTGCCGTTGAGATTGATGGTGACGACGCGTTCCATGAGTTCCTATCGCCCCAGGCTTTCGAGAGTTGAGGTGAGGTGGCGCCAATAAGCGGCCAGTTCGCCGAGCCGGCCCGAGCCCTTGTCGGTCAGCTGGTAGTACTTGCGAGGCGGGCCCTGGCCGCTCTCGACCCACTGATAGTCGACGAACTCTTCGCGGCGCAGTTTCGAGAGGAGCGGGTAGAGGGTGCCCTCTTGGGTTGCGAACGGCGTAGGGGCCAGGGCCTCCAAGATGTCACCCACGTAGGCGCTGGTGCGCCCGGACACGAAAGTCAGGATCGCGAACTCCAAAAGGCCTTTCCGGAGGCCTGCAAACTGCTCGTCAGCGATTGGCATAAAGCTACCTTGTAATAAAAAGGTATAGGTGGACGACAAGGTTGTCAAGCTGGGAAAGGGGATGTGGCAAACCGCTAGGGAGCGTCAGTCGCTGGGGTCAGCGAAGCGCAGGGCCGCGCTCGCCAAAGCTACTCTTGGGGGGCGGGTTCTTCGGGCGTGATGCCGACAGGCGGTTTCTGCTCAGGAGGCGGCGCCGCAACGTGCAGCCACTCGAAGTAGGTGCCCAAGCATGCTCGCTGTTCCGGCGGCATGTATTCGAAATTGCGGCCGCGATCGGTGATTTCCCAGAAGTCTTTGTTGGCGACGTTCTCGAGCTGCCGGCGGATGAGCTTCAGGCGGTCGATCGGCTCATCGCGCATGTCATCGGCGATGGCGCGCGCGCGATCTTCCTGCTTGGTGAGGATGTAGTAGGCGGCAAGCTTCACCTGCGCCTTGCGGACACCCATAAGCGCCTTGTCGCTGCCGCGCACGAATGGCGCACGGTCAAGTTCCAGGAATTCCGCAAGAATGTCCTTCTCAACTGGAGAGCCGACCTGATTTGAGAGTTGCGCCAATGTCGAGAGATCGTGCGCCACGGTCTCGGTGATGAAGTGCAAATCCATATCGAAGGCGACGAGGCCGTAATACTTCATGTGGCGAACGCATTCGATCGCGGCCTCGTGGTGCCCATCCTGCAGCATGAACTCGCCGAGTTTCCGGTATTGGTTCAACACATTGTAGGTGGTGCGGACGTCACGCGCATTGAGGGTCGCGCGATTGAACGAATTCAAAAAGCGGAAGACGAGTTGAATGAGCTGTTCGTCTCCAGCTTTTGCGGCCGCTTCGCCAATGTAGCGGGTGTCGATCGCGATCAGATAGTTGATGTCGCGCATTGTGCTCAGGGATTCATTGTAGATGCTGAGGTACTGGCGCAGCACCTTCCACTCGACCCAGGTGTGACGAAGCTCCAGATCCCGCAGCGATTCCGGATCCATGGCGACGAAATCGGGATTTAGGCGAATGTCCGGGCCGACCGTGAACCAGATCGGCGCCGCCTGCGGTTTTACCCGAATGTACTCGATAGCCATGTCCCGCAGCGCATCCACGGCGGCGCTGGCGATGATCTTGTCCTTGCCGGATATCGAATTGCTGGTGATGTCCGTCAGCTCTTCGAGCGCGTCGAGAATCTGCGCTTGGGCCTTGCCCGAGAGGGCAGGCTCGGTTTGCAGCGCGCCCTTCGCCGCGACGTCCAGCGCTTGCCCGCGAATACGCGCGATGAGGGTTTGAGGTTCGAGGAACCAGAACACGTAAGCGAAGTACGGCACCATTAGAACGATGCCGCCGGTGGTTAGTGAAAGCGTCAGCACGGTCGTGATCGGTGGCACGTACACTGGTTGCATTGCGCCTGAGAGCCACACGCTCAGCACGCACGCGATCACGTAATAGGCGGCGACCATCATGTTCGTCCGGTCGCGCAGGAAGAGGCCGGCGACGCCGGTGTAGCGATCCGCTGTCAGCTGAACGATGATGCTGCAGACGGTGATTACGATACCAAACACGGCGGCGTTGATGCCGGCGAGTGACGAGACTGGATTGTTGATGCTCGGCGCATCGAAAGTGAAGAAACCTGAGAGCGGATTGGGGCCGGCGTCGGTCTTACCGCCGATGGCGGTGTGGATAAGGAAGTCGACGATATAGAACGCCCAGAACACGCCGACGGCGAGGCAAGCCAAGACGGCCGCCCGCATCGCGAACATTCGAAGCGCTTCGTTGCCGCTTGCATTGTGCATCGTGTTCCCGCCGCGGACGGTGAGTCCGCAGTTCGCAGAATAACAGGTCTGTTAGTTTCGCAAGTAGCCCGGTGCGCCGTAGGCGAATACCGGACGCGCGTCAGCCGAGTTTCTAACCAAACGCGCGCTAGAGATCGTGATCTGCAGGCAACGGCGGCGCTTCTCGCAGCAACGTAATGGCGATACGGCGGTTGCCGGGGAGCGTGGGGTCGTCGGCGAACATTGGCTCGCTGTCGGCGCGGCCGGCGACCTCGTAGACTCGCTCGCCGGGAATGCCTTGAGCCTGCAGGATGCGCCGCGCCTCATTCGCTCGTGCGGCGGAAAGTTCGAAATTAGACCCGTAGCGGCCCCCAGGCGAAGAACCGTCGGTGTGGCCCGAGATGGTCAGCCGATTTGGCAATCGCGCTATGACGCTAGAAATCGCGACAAGAAGGCGGCGAGCGCGGTCGTTTGGTTGCGCTTCGCCAGGGTTGAACATCGAGCGGCCTTCCTGATCCACAATTTGGATGCGCAGGCCCTCGGGCGTTTGTTCAACGATCACATTGCGGGAGAGTTCGGCGACGTCCGGCATGTCTTGCATGGCTTGCCGAATGGCGATCTCGGCGCGTGCAAATTCTGCGGTCTCGCGAAGCGTACGGGCGCGCGAGAGGCTATCCTGGTTCGGGTTGTTCTGAGCGCCGGCCTCGGTGCTCTCCTGAGCCTGGTTCTGATCATCGGCGTTGGAGGTGTATTGCGGCTCTGCTGTCGCAGCGACCGGCGCCGAGTGGCCGTGGCGGACGCCTTCCTCGGCGAAGCTGGTTCCTTCAAGCAAACCGCCCGCGCCTGACGCGACGCGACTGACGCTGGCTGGTGCGAAGAACTCGGCAATACCCCTTCGTTGTTCGGGGCTTGTCGTGTTGATCAGCCACATGAGCAGGAAGAACGCCATCATCGCGGTCACGAAGTCGGCATAGGCAACCTTCCAGGCGCCGCCGTGGTGGCCGCCGCCGACCACTTTCTTGACCTTCTTGATGACGATAGGGCGTTGATTGGTCGCAGCAGTCATAGTCCGTCCGTTCTGGCGGGTGGCGCACCATTGGGCGAACAGCGTTAAGATCACGTTGAGCAATTGCGGAGTGAGCGTGGAGATCGACCCAGAACAGGCTTACCGGCGCGCGATGGGCTGCTTTGCCACTGGCGTTACGGTGGTGACGGCGGAGGGGGCCGACGGCGTGGTTTCCGGGATGACGGTCAACTCGTTGACGTCGGTGTCGCTAACGCCGCGCCTGCTGCTTTGGTGTCTGGGCGATAAGTCGGCGCGGTTCGCGCCGTTCGCAGAGGCAGACCTTTGGGGCGTCACGGTGCTCGGCGCCGACGATGAAGCGGTGGCGCGCCGGTTCGCGCAGTCGCCGACGCAGGATGTGCACGTCGAGGAGGCGGAAACGCTTGCAGGTGCGAACGTTTTGCGTGGAGGGCTGGCGCAACTTGCCTGCCGCACCCACCATAAGACTCAGGTAGGCGATCATTTGATCATCATCGGCGAAGTGCTGGACGTGCGCGTCCGGTCCGGCGCCGCGCTGACATTCTACCGTGGCGGCTACGGCTCGATCGCCGGCCCTGCGGACTAACTCGGAGCAGAGCAGTCATGGCGAAAGTCACATTTATCGGGCTCGGTGTAATGGGCGGGCCGATGGCGGGCCACCTGGCCGCAGCGGGCCACGACGTCGCGGTCTATAATCGAAGCGAAGAGAAATCCCGCGATTGGGCGCAGAAGCATAAGGGGCGCACCTACACATCTCTAGCCAAGGCGGCCGAGGGCTCGGACATTGTGTTTTCGTGTGTCGGCAATGATCGCGATTTGCGCGAAGTTTTCGAGGCGGCGGCGACTGCCATGCGCAGAGGTTCGATCTTCGTCGACCACACCACGGCGTCGGCGGAGATCGCGCGTGAGCTTGCGGCCAAGGCCGAGGAGCGCGGGCTGGGTTTCTTGGATGCGCCGGTGTCTGGTGGACAGGCCGGGGCGGAAGCGGGCCGGCTTACGGTGATGGTCGGGGGCGAGCCGTCTTGGTTCGCCGAGGCGCAGGCGATCATGGCCGCCTACGCGGCGAACATGACCCTAATCGGCCCAGCTGGCTCAGGACAGCTTGCCAAGATGGTGAACCAAATCTGTATTGCCGGCGTGGTCCAGGGACTCGCCGAGGGGCTGCACTTCGCAAAGCGCGCGGGGCTTGATGTTGAGAAGGTGGTTGCCGCGATCTCCAAGGGCGCCGCGCAAAGCTGGCAGATGGAAAATCGCTGGAAGACCATGAACGAGGGGCGCTTCGATTTTGGCTTTGCGGTCGACTGGATGCGCAAGGATCTAGGCTTGGTGCTGGCAGAGGCCGAGAGGAATGGCGCGAAGCTGGATCTGACCGAACTGGTCGATGGTTACTACGCCGACGTCCAAAATATGGGCGGCAAGCGTTGGGATACGTCGAGCTTGATCGCGCGATTAGAACGGCCACGTTCCTAAAGGGAAAATAAACCTAAATCTGAGACAAATGCCGCTCCAGCTTTGCGGTTGTGGGTGGGGCGGCCAGTAATCATGAAAAAACGGCTACCAGTCCTGGTGTGTGACGATAACGGTTACACCAGAAGGCTCGTTGCTGACGTTTTGGCGTCGAATGGCTTCGACTCCGTCACCTTCGCAACCACGGGTGATGAGCTGCTTAAACTCGCCCAGGAAATTCGCCCCAAGATCGTTATTACGTCGTCGAGAGTGCCGGGAATGTCCGGCCTTGAGTTCACGCGAGCAATTCGCATGGGCGTCGGCGAAGTAAACCGCGCCACATCGATCATCGTAATGACCGATACGCCGACGCAGAAATTTATGGATGCGTCGCGAGAGTCAGGCGTCGACGAAATGCTGGTCCGCCCATTCAATGCCGGTGCGCTTCTGGCGCGCGTGGAGGCGGTTCTCATTCGTCCGCGGCGCTTTGTGGAAAGCGTGACCTATGTCGGTCCATGCCGCAGACGCCGAATGCTCGACGACTATGAGGGCCCAATGCGGCGCTTCACCGATCCGCTTGAGGACAACGAAAAGCCCCTCTGGGAAGCCGAGACCAATCGCGCGCTGGTGCGCCAGTGCGTGACCCGCATCAGCGAGTTGGCGGGCCAACTCAGCGAAAAGGATCGTCGCAAGCTTCGAGAAGTCTACGCTGCAGTGCGCGAGACAGAGCAGTTGGCGGACGATGTTCGCGACCAATCGTTAGGGGATTCGGCGCGCTCACTCTCCCGCTACATTTCCGCCGTCGGCGGATCGGGCGCGATCGATCAAGAAGTGCTTTCTACCCACATCGACGCGATGCAGAAACTCTCCTTGCTAGGCTCTGAGTTTACAACGGAGCGCGAGGCGCTGGTTACTGGCCTAGTCGCGGTCGTCGATAAGCGCCTGGGCCGGAAGTCGAGCCCGTCGCAAGCTGCCTGACGCGATGGCGTGGTCAAAACCTAGTGGGTGGGAGCGTTGATCCTTGGAGGTGCGAAACTGGACCGTCCTCGTCGTTGAGCCGAACAAGTTCGAAGGTCAGATCATTGTCGATCTGCTTCGCAATGCAGGTTGCGCTAGGGTGAAGGTCGTACAGGACCAAGCGCAGGCGATTGACCTGCTTCTTGTTTACGGCGCTAACGTAGTGATCGCTTCGTTTGAGATGTCGCCGCTGGACGGTGCAGCCTGGACCCGGCTCTACCGGCGCAACCAGAAGCTGCCGGGTCGGAAGCAAGCGATTTTCATCACATCCGGCGCGTTTTCGTTGGCGATGGCCGAGCAGTGCCGCCATGCCGGCGCGAATGCGCTAATCGGGAAGCCGATTTCGGCCAAAGTACTCCTTTCAACCATCAACAAAGTGCTTTCCAAGCCGCGAGAGTTCATTGACGCAGAGGGCTATGTTGGCCCCTGCCGCCGAGCTGGTATCGTGACGGCCGGCGCACCGAAAGCGCGCCGGAAAGCGGATGATTTGGCTTCCGCAGAAGCGAAGACCGTTCAAAGTGCGGTCGATGATCTGGTGGCCGCGGCGGCCGCCTGTGCGGCAGATTTCAGCATGATCGAGGGTTGCGAACGGGCGCTACGTCCGTTGCACGCGTACGCCGTTAACTCCGGTGATGGGCCGCTGATGCGCGCGTGTTCTGCGTTTGCGCTTCAACTCTCGTCTGCAGAGGGTCTACGCCCGGAGGCAGTGCGAACGTCACTCGAAGCGTGTGTTAACGGTGTGGTGAAGCTCGTATCGCTTGGCGCTGGCCAAGCGGCGGGTCGAGAAGAGATTGCAGAGAGCGTGCGGTTGGCGGTCGCCAAAGCCCAGATGAAGCGCGCGGCCTAAAACCCTAGCAGTTCGGCAGCCTTTGCGGCGAAGTAGGTCACCACGCCGTCGGCGCCGGCGCGCTTAAACGAGGTCAGGCTTTCCAGGATCGCGCGTTCTTCGTCCAGCCAAGCGTTCTGCGCCGCGGCCTTGATCATCGCGTATTCGCCGCTGACCTGGAACGCGTAGGTCGGCACGCCGAACTCTGCCTTCACGCGGCCCACAATGTCGAGATACGGCATGCCCGGCTTCACCATCACCATGTCGGCGCCTTCGGCTATGTCCATTGCAACTTCACGGATGGCTTCGTCCGTGTTCGCAGAATCCATTTGGTAGGTGCGTTTGTCACCAGGGTTGGCGACGCCGCCGCTGCCCAGTTTTCCCGAACCGATGGCTTCTCTATAGGGGCCATAGAATGCCGACGCGTACTTTGCAGCGTAGGACATGATGAGCGTGTCTTGAAAACCAGCGCTGTCGAGCCCGGCGCGGATCGCGCCGACGCGTCCGTCCATCATATCGGAGGGTGCGACGATGTCGGCTCCGGCGCGTGTCTGCACGATAGCTTGTTCGACGAGGACCTTGACCGTGTCGTCGTTGACGATGCGCCCGTCCTTCAAGAGTCCGTCGTGTCCGTGATCGGTGAAGGGATCGAGCGCGACATCGACCATGATGCCGACTTCGGGCGCCGCATCTTTCATGGCGCGTACGGCGTTGCTGACGAGGCCGTTGACGTTGAGCGCTTCGCGGCCAGTCGCATCCTTCTTCGCGGCGTCGATGTACGGAAACACGGCGATAGCGGGGATGCCGAGCCCCTGTGCGCGCTTGGCGGCGTTGGCGGCGGCGCGAACCGAGAGCCGCGCTGTGCCGGGCATGGCGGCGACCGGGATCTCGTCCTCGTTTCCTTCGTGTACGACGAGCGCCCAAATAAGATCGTCGACGCTGAGCTGGGTTTCGCGCGTGAGGCGGCGTACCCAATTGTTTTGGCGCAAACGGCGCGGGCGCGAGGCAGGATATCTTCCGGAATAGCTATTCATGCGAACCGTTCGCAACTGAGGGCGCTCATGTGCGCGTTAGCGCCTCAGTTACCCTGTCCGCAGGAAACATCCTATAAGTCTCGTGCGCGCGGTGTCCGCGCGGAAAGGCCGAACCGTGAGAGAAGAGGACAAAGAGGTCTTCGAGAACGCCGTCGCGAATATTCGTGATGAGGGCCGTTATCGTGTGTTCGCCGACATCATGCGTGAGCGAGGCCGCTTCCCGCACGCGACGTTGCGGCGTGAGGACGGCACGACGCGCGACATCGTGGTGTGGTGCTCAAACGATTATCTAGGCCAGGGGCAGAGCCCAGAGGTGTTGGACGCGGCGCACGCGGCGCTCGACAAGGTGGGCGCTGGGGCTGGCGGCACGCGCAACATCTCAGGCACGACCAGCTACCACGTGGATCTCGAGCGCGAACTGGCGTCATTGCACGGCAAGGAAGGCGCGCTCCTGTTCACGTCTGGCTACGTGTCGAATGACGCTACGCTCTCGACGCTTGCGAAGCTCTTCCCGAATCTCTGGATTTTCTCGGACGCGCAGAACCACGCCTCAATGATCGAGGGCATCAAGCGCGCGAAGTGCGAGCGCCGCATCTTCCGCCATAATGACGTTCAACACCTCGAAGCACTGATGAACGAAGCGCCGGCCGACGCGCCAAAGCTTATCGCGTTCGAGAGCGTCTATTCGATGGACGGTGACACAGCGCCGCTCGAAGCTATTTGCGATCTCGCCGAAGCCTACGGCGCGATGACATATCTTGATGAAGTGCATGGCGTTGGCCTTTATGGACCAACGGGCGGAGGCGTCGCGGAACGCGATGGCGTGATGCACCGTGTGGACTTCATCGAAGGCACGCTCGCGAAGGCCTTTGGCACGATGGGCGGCTATGTGACGGGGCCCGCCGTCGCGATTGACGCGATCCGTTCGTCGGCCGCGGGTTTCATCTTTACGACCTCGCTTGCGCCGTCGGTGGCCGCGGCGGCGCTAGAGAGCGTGAGGATCGTGAAAGAGTGCCCACACCTTCGCGACCGCCTGCAGGATCGCGCTGAGCGACTCAAAGCACTGCTTCGCGAAGCTGGACTGCCGGTGATGTCAGAAAGCACAACGCACATTGTGCCGGTGCTGGTTGGCGATGCCGCGCGCTGCAAGAAGATTTCGGACATCCTGCTCGAGCAGCATGGTATCTACGTGCAGCCGATCAATTATCCGACGGTGCCGCGCGGCACGGAGCGTCTGCGCATCACGCCCAGTCCCTTCCATGACGACGTGCTGATGGATCAGCTCGTTGCATCGCTCAAGGCTGTCTGGGCGATGTGCCCCGTGCACTTGACCGCGTGAGCGCGGAAGACCGCGAGGTCATCTTCGAAATCACCCGCATAGGGGATGCTCAGCGCGTCGCCGCGATCGATGTGGCGACTGGGGTGGAGGTGGTGCTCCAAGCTCCGGCCAACGCGGCGTTGGCGGACGTACGCAAGCTGGCGTTGAGGAAGCTGGAGCGCGCTCTCAAAGAAAATAACAACAGCGAAGGCGGCGATGGCCGTCCGGGCAAGTTGGTCTAGCCGTCCTTGCGGCGGACGCCTTTGCCCAGGCCGATCTTCTTGGCGAATTCGGAGCGGCGGGCGGCGTAGGCGGGTGCAACCATCGGATAGTCCGGCGGGAGCCCCCACCGTTTGCGGTACTCGTCGGGGCTCAAATTGTAAGTGGAGCGCAAGTAACGCTTGAGCATTTTGAGCTTTTTGCCGTCTTCCAGGCAGATAATGTAGTCGTGCTGGACAGACTTGTTGATTGGCGCGGCGGGTTTGGGACGTTCGGCGGGACGTTCGGCGGACCCGTTCGAAAGCGACGCCAAAGTGCGATGAACAGTACGAATTAGCTCGGTCAGCTCGTCGGGAGACAGCTTATTATTGGCTACGAAGGCGGCAACGATGTCGGTAGTCATGCGCATCGCGTCGCTGGTCTGGGAGGCGTCCTGAACTTCATCCTCCCGCATCGACCTGCCTTATTTCTAAGCGAATACAATGGCCTGATGGCGCGTATAGGCGCCAAATCATAGAAGCAGCAAGTATAACTATCGACCTAGGCCTCCTTTCAACAGTTTTTGCTCCCGATTACGCGAACAAATCAGCAATTTTGCTTACAGACGGCGAGCGAACTATGCTTGTGCGAGATTCCAACACCTGAAGTTGTGGACCCGTAGATGACACAGGCCGCCGGCAATGCCGCCGAACGAGATCGTTTTTTTGAAGCTTCGCTCGATCGCGCCGACCCAGACGTTTACGCAGCCATTGCTGACGAACTCGGTCGTCAAAAGAAGCAGATCGAATTGATCGCGTCGGAGAACATTGTCTCCAAAGCGGTGCTGCAGGCGCAGGGTTCGGTGCTCACCAACAAATACGCGGAGGGTTATCCGGGGCGGCGCTATTATGGCGGCTGCGAATTCGTCGATGAGGTCGAGAAGCTAGCAATCGAGCGCGCTAAGCGGCTTTTCGATTGCAAGTTCGCTAACGTGCAACCGCATTCGGGCGCCAACGCCAACCAAGCCGTGTTTTTCGCGCTGCTGCAGCCGGGCGACAAATTTCTGGGCATGGATCTCGCCTGCGGCGGCCACCTCACGCACGGATCGCCAGTTAATATTTCCGGCAAATGGTTCAATCCGGTCGCGTACGGCGTGCGCGAGGACAATCACCTCATCGACATGGACAACGTGGCTGAGATAGCGCGTCGCGAGAGGCCAAAATTGATATTGGCGGGCGCGAGCGCCTATTCGCGGCAGATTGATTTCAAGCGTTTTCGTGAGATTGCCGATGAAGTCGGTGCGCTGCTTATGGTCGACATGGCCCACTATGCGGGGTTGATCGCAGGTGGCGCCTATCAATCGCCTCTGCCGCATGCACATGTGGTGACGACGACGACGCACAAGACGCTGCGCGGGCCGCGCGGCGGGATGATCCTCTCGAACGACGAAGATATCGGCAAGAAGATCAATTCCGCGGTTTTCCCGGGCCTGCAGGGCGGACCTTTGATGCACGTGATCGCCGCGAAGGCCGTGAGCTTTGGTGAGGCGCTGCAGCCGGAGTTTAAGCTCTACGCCCAACGCACGTTGGAAAATGCCAAGGCGCTGGCCTCTCGCCTCGTCGAGAATGGCCTCGCGGTCGTTTCCGGCGGCACCGACAGCCACCTCATGCTGGTCGATCTACGGCCGAAGAAAGTGACCGGCAAAGCCGGTGAGCAGACGCTCGAGCGTGCGCTCATCACCACCAACAAGAACGGCATCCCGTTCGACCCGGAAAAGCCTATGGTGACGTCGGGCATCCGCTTGGGCTCCCCGGCGGGCACCACGCGTGGCTTTGGTCCAGCCGAATTCCGCCAGGTGGCCGACCTGATTTGTGAGGTGCTTGACGGCTACGCGAAGTCGAATGGCGACAATTCGGCAACCGAAGCTGCGGTTGCTGCGAAGGTCGAAGCACTCACTGCGCGCTTCCCGATATACAATTAGTGGTGCGGCGGCGCTGATTCGGCGTCCCGCAGGGAGTTCGCCGAATGCGCTGCCCGTTTTGTCAGAACGAAGACACCCAGGTGAAAGACAGCCGTCCGACTGAGGACGGCGCCGCGATCCGCCGTCGTCGTCAGTGCGATAAGTGCAGTTCGCGCTTCACGACGTTTGAACGCGTGCAATTGCGTGATCTAGTGGTGCTGAAGCGTTCAGGCCGTCGGGTGCCGTTCGATCGTGACAAGCTCGCACGCTCCGTGGCGATCGCGCTGCGCAAGCGCCCGGTCGAGGACGATCAAGTCGAGAAGATGTTGTCGGACATCGTGCGTCGGCTCGAGAGCTCGGGCGAAAGCGAAATCACGTCGGGAATGATCGGCGAAATGGTGATGGCGGCGCTCCGCGACCTCGATGCCGTGGGCTACGTACGTTACGCCTCGGTCTACAAGGATTTTACCGAAGCCAGCGATTTTGCGGATTTCATCGAAGGCGCCGCTACGTCGCCGACGAGCAAGGGCTAGGTGAGCGCACTGGACCGGGCGGGCAGCCGCGCGCATGTAGATGCGAATGAACCGGCCCCAGGTCACTCTTAAACTGGCGACTTCGCTCGACGGGCGCATTGCGACAGCGTCTGGCGAAAGCCGTTGGATCACCAGCGAAGCCGCGCGCGCTGAGGTGCAGAAATTGCGTGCGGCGCATGACGCGGTGTTAGTTGGTTCAGGCACGGCGCGCGCAGATGATCCAGAACTGCTGGCGCGTACGGAGCCACCGCCGAAGCACCAGCCGGCCCGCGTGGTGCTAGACACCGAGTTTTCGTTAGCGCCGCGGGGGCGCCTTTTTGAGACGCTCGATCGCGCGACACTGCTGGTGATTGGTGCTTTCGATGGCGACACGACGCGGCGTCAGGCGCTGGACGATGCCGGTGCGCGTACCGAAGGCGTTGCGCGCGGTCCGCTTGGGATTGATGCGGAGGCGGCGCTCGCAGTGATGCCGCGACACGGCATAGAGAGTGTGTTGTGCGAAGGCGGCGGACAGATCGCGGCTTCGCTTGTCGCAGCGGAAGTGGTGGATCGCGTCGAGTGGTTTCGGGCGCCGATCGTGCTGGGAGCGGAGGGGCGACCCGGCGTTGGTTCGTTAGCGCTTACCAGCCTTGCGGCGGCGCCACGGTTCAAGCGCGTTGCATTGCGTGAGCTGGGACCCGACATTTGGGAAAGTTACGAGCGGGTTTCCTGATGTTCACGGGCATTGTCACAGCGCTGGGAGAGGTGAAGGCGGTTGAAACGCTGCCGGGGCTGACGCGATTGACGATCGGCGCGCCGTACACCGGCGCCGATATCGGCGCGAGCATTGCGCACGATGGAGTGTGCCTCACCGTGGTGGAAACCGAGACGCATCAGAACGGGATGCGCTATGTCGTAGAGGTCGCGCCGGAGAGTTTGGCGCTGACAACAATGGGCGATCTCAAGGCCGGCGATCGCGTAAACCTGGAGCGCTCGCTTAAGGTGGGAGATGAACTCGGTGGCCACATCGTTCAGGGCCACGTCGACGGTTTGGGTGAGGTGCTCTCAGTGCGGCAGGACGGCGAGGGTTGGCGAATCCGGATCAAGCCGCCGCACGAGATTTCGCACCTGATTGCACAGAAAGGCTCGATCGCCATTGCTGGGGTGTCTCTGACGGTGAACGAGGTGGATGACGAGGGGTTCGGGGTGCTGATCATTCCGCACACTTGGGCGGTGACGACGCTGTGCAAACTGCAGGCTGGCGATAAGGTGAACCTAGAAGCCGACATGATGGCGCGTTATGCCGCGCGTCTCGTTGAGGCGCGGAGAAACACATAATGGCGGCAAAGCCGTCCCCCATAGAAGAACTGAAGCGCGCTATCTCGCCGATCCCCGAGATCATCGAGGAAGCACGGCAGGGGCGCATGTTCATCCTGATTGATGAGGAGGATCGCGAGAACGAAGGCGATCTCGTCATCCCCGCGCAGTTCGCGACGCCAGATAAGGTGAATTTCATGGCGCGCTATGGGCGTGGCTTGATTTGCCTGACGTTGACGCCGGAGCGCACTGAACAGCTTGGGCTCGATCCGATGACGCCGCGAAACCAGACGCGGATGGGCACGGCGTTCACGATATCGATCGAAGCGCGCGATGGTGTCTCGACCGGTATCTCTGCGCATGACCGCGCACTGACGATCGCCACCGCGATCGATCCTACCAAGAACGCGCGCGACATCGTCTCCCCTGGCCACGTGTTCCCGCTGACTGCGCGGGAGGGTGGCACGTTGGTGCGTGCTGGTCATACGGAAGCCAGCGTAGATATCTCCCGCGCAGCTGGCCTCAACCCATCGGCCGTTATCTGCGAGATCATGAACGATGACGGCACCATGGCACGGCTGCCGGAACTCATCGCGTTCGCGCAGTTTCACAATCTTAAGATCGGCGCGATCGACGAATTGATAGCATATCGGCGTGTGAATGAGCGGCTAGTGGAGAAGGTTGCGGAGGCGCCGTTTGAGACTCGCATCGGCAACGGCTTTAATCTTGTCGTGTTCCGCAACAAACTCGATGGGGTTGAGCACGCGGCCCTGGTGAAGGGTGCGATCAGCGCGGACAAGCCCACGCTGGTGAGGGTGCATCGGATTGATTTTGCCGCGGACGTGATGGGTGGCTATGGCGCACGGGCGGGTCTGATCGATCTCGCCGTCGGCGAGATCGAAGCCGAGGGCTCGGGCGTGATTGTGCTCTTGCGCGATCTGGTGCCGGACGTGATTTCGCGCCGGCTCAAGGGTGAGCCGCTTGAGTTTGAGGCTGACGATATTCGCCGGGTGATTGGGTTGGGGTCTCAGATTTTGCGTGAGTTGGGCGTTGGGCGGATGAACGTTTTGGGGGCGCCGCAAAAGCTCGTCGGCCTCGATGGCTATGGGCTTACCATTGATGGCTGGCGCGAGTTCAAATCGTGAAGGACGTCACTGACAAATCTCCAGTGCCGAAGGCGCCCGGCGCTCGGCTGCTGATGGTGGTCTCCCCATACTATCGTGGCGTGGCCGACATGATGCAGCGCGGTGCGGAAGCGGTGGCGGAGCAGGCGGAAGCTACGCTTGATCGCATTTTCGTGCCGGGCGCATTCGAAATTCCGGCGGCGATCGCGCACGCATCGAAGGCCAATCTCTACGATGGCTTTGTGGCGCTTGGTTGCGTCGTGCGAGGGGAGACTAGTCACTACGATTATGTCTGCGGTGAGAGCGCTCGCGGGCTGATGCACCTCTCGACTGTTGAGGGCCTCGCCATCGGCTATGGCATCTTGACGGTTGAAACGCTTGAGCAAGCCGCGGTACGCGCCGACCCAGCGCGTGGCGACAAGGGCGGCGAGGCGGTTAAGGCGTCGCTTTCTATGGTGGCGATCAAGCGCCGGTTTGCGGGCGCGCCGCGATGACTTTGAATTTGTCACGCAGCGTATCGCGGCTCGCTGCAGTGCAGGCGCTTTATCAGATGGAAGTATCCGGTGCGACGACCTCTCAGGTCATCGACGACTTTACTGCGGGTAAACTGCCGCGGCAGACCGAAGCTTCCAACACGGACGCCGAGGGCGATCCGGAATTGTTCAAATTACTTGTCGAAAAAGCTGTGGATCGCCAGGCGACCTACGACCGCGCGATCGCGAGACACTTGAGCAAAGGTTGGCGCCTGGAGCGCATTGACGCTGTAGCTCGCGCAATTCTGCGCACCGGCGCCGCCGAGCTTGAGCAGCGCGCGGATACGCCAACTGCGGTGGTGATCGATGAATATGTCGAGATCGCCAAAGCGTTCTTTGATGGACCCGAGCCCGGGTTCATCAACGCGACCCTGGATGCCGCAGTGCGCGACTTGCGTCCGACCGAACAAGGCGCATAAGCGGACCCGATGTCCGACAACGAATTCGATGTGATTCGAGATTTATTCGCGCCCCATGCCGCGAGCGAAGGCGCCCGCGCGTTGCGTGATGACGCCGCCGTCCTCGAAGCGCAGGGCAAGCTGGTGGTAACAACAGATACGATTGTTGAGGGTGTTCATTTCCTGAGCGGCGATCCGATCGCGACGATCGCGATGAAAGCGCTACGGGTGAATGTCTCGGATGTTGTCGCCAAGGGCGCTCGGCCAGTCGCGGCGCTGCTCAATCTGGTGTGGAGCGATGCGCGGCCTTCGGCCGAGATCAAGACGTTTGCAGAGGCCTTCGCAGGCGATCTCAACTTCTTCGGCATCGACCTGATCGGCGGCGACACTACATCCACGCCGGGACCGCTGACGATTTCGGTGACCTTGTTTGGTGAACCACTTGGGGCGCGCGTGCCGGCGCGCGCTGACGCTCAGGTGGGCGAGGACGTTTGGCTAATCGGCGGTGAGATCGGTTCGGCGTGGCTCGGCCTTAAGCTGCGCCAAGGCGAAATCAGCCTAGAACGCCTGCGCCAGGGGCGCGACGAGATGCAAGCGCAATTGGAGTCGCGGACGCTGGCTGAGCAAATGCCGGACTATTTGAAGCTGGCGAATGAAGATTTTGACGCGGAAGCCGCGTGGTTGATGACGGCTTATTTGGCGCCGTTCGTGCGGCCGGAGTGCGCCGCAATTGTTTCGAAGTTCGCGTCGGCTTCGATGGATGTCTCCGACGGGCTGGTCGCGGATGCAGGTAAGTTGGCGGAGGCCTCGGGCGTGGCGCTTAAGGTCGAGATCAATGCAATCCCGTTTTCTGTTGCGGCGGAGCGTTGGGCATTCACCGGCGGCGATGTACGCAAGCTGATCACCGGCGGTGACGACTATATTGTGCTGTTCACGGCGCCGCCCGAACTGCGGGGCGCGATTGAGACGGCTGAAGGCAGCCAAGCGTTGCGCCTAGCGCGGATTGGGGTGGTGGAAGCTGGCCACGGCGTCGCCGTGGTGGACCTGGGCGGTAACATCGTGGCCATCTCCGAAGCTGGATACACCCACAAGCTCGGTCGTTGATCGGCAGCGAAACATTTACCGCTCGCTAATTATTGTGGCGGACCCTTCGGCCATGAAAAAGCAACACGCAGTCGCCCGCGCGATCGCCGCGGCCATGATCGCGTCGACCCTGCTTGCGGGGCTCGCTAACGCGTCCGGGCCGGCAAAAGCCAAGGAGAAGGGTGAAGAGTCGGGAGGAGCGCAAACCTCGGGGCGCTCGATGGACGCGCCGTATCTGGCGGTTCCGGTCGTGCGCCACGGTGAACTCGTGAATTATCTCTTCGTGTCGCTCCGCATCGAGATCACGCAGAGTGTTGATCTCTGGCGAACCCGCGAGAAGGCGCACTTTCTGCGCGATGCACTGGTCCGCGCCAGCCATGCCTCGGATCTAGTTGACCCCAACGATTCCAACGCTTTGAACGAGGCGCGCGCCTTGGAGGTGTACCGCGCGGCGGCGATTCAAACTCTGGGCGAGAACGCGGTTGGGCCGATTACGATCGTGGCGACCTATTCGAGCCAAGGTTCCGGCATTTAGCACAACCGCAGGGCTGCCCCGCCATTGCGGAATCTAACGAGTTTTGGCAGTAACCCGCCCACCTGAGGGGGAAGCGTGCCGCAGACGGACTGTCGCGGGGCGGCCAACCCAATTCCCCAACCCGGCGCCGTCCCACGGGCGCGCGCCCAGGACCTCACAAATGCGAGCAACGAACTCATCTTTGGCTGGTCGTCATCGCGGGTTATCGCTGCGCTTTACGGCTACCTGGAAACTCCGCAAGCGATCACCAAAGCCAGCGCCAAGTTCGACCGGATGAAGAAATCGCGGCGGCGATCTCAAGAAGGCCGCGCCTGGTCTGGAACTGTCAGTACCGCACGATCGCCATCATCAGTGCCGTTGGCGTCGTCATCGTTCTGGCTATCCTCTTTAAGGGCTGGGAAATCCCGGTCGGCTTCATCATCGGCGCAGTGCTCTCGGGCGCGGCCGGCTTCATCGGCATGAACGTCTCCGTGCAAGCGAACGTGCGTACGGCGGAAGCCGCGCGCCAATCGCTCGCGGGCGGTCTGAAGATGGCGTTCAAGGCCGGCGCGGTGACGGGCATGCTCGTTGCCGGCGGTGCGCTCTTCGGCGTCGCGTTCTACTACGCGATCCTTACCCAAATGCTGGGCCTTGAGCCGACGAGCCGTACCGTTGTGGACTCGCTCGTCGCGCTTGGCTTTGGCGCTTCACTTATCTCGATTTTCGCCCGTCTCGGCGGCGGCATCTTCACCAAGGGTGCGGACGTCGGCGGCGACATGGTCGGCAAGGTCGAAGCTGGCATCCCGGAAGACGATCCGCGCAACCCAGCCACGATCGCTGACAACGTCGGCGACAACGTTGGCGATTGCGCCGGTATGGCCGCTGACTTGTTTGAAACCTACGCGGTGACCGCGGTCGCCACGATGGTGCTTGGTTCGATCCTCTTCCGTGAAGCTTCGGAAGTGTCGTCGATCATGCTGCTGCCGCTGGCTATTGGCGGCATCGCCATCGTCGCTTCGATCATCGGCACGTACTTCGTGAAGCTCGGACCGTCTAACAACATCATGGGCGCTCTCTATAAGGGCCTCATCGTTGCGGGCGTTCTCTCGGCTTTTGGCCTCGCCGCTGCGATCCACGTCACGGTCGGCTGGGCATCAGTCGCGCCGAGCCTCGGCCCGACGTCTGCACTCGCTGGCGTCACCGGCCAAGATTTGCTCGTTTGCGGTCTGATCGGTCTGCTCGTCACGGGCGCGATCGTCTGGATCACGGAATACTACACCGGCACGGGCTTCCGTCCGGTGCAGAGCGTCGCCGAGGCTTCTAAGTCGGGCCACGGCACGAACGTTATCCAAGGCCTCGCGGTCTCGATGGAGTCGACGGCTCTGCCAGCGATCACCATCGTTGCGGGCATCGTGGCGTGCTTCACGCTGGCCGGTCTCTTCGGCATTGCGATTGCTGTCACGACCATGCTTTCGGTCGCGGGCATTATCGTTGCGCTCGACGCATTCGGCCCTGTCACCGACAACGCTGGCGGTATCGCCGAGATGTCGGAACTGCCCAAGGAAGTGCGCGTCACGACTGATGCGCTCGATGCGGTTGGCAACACGACGAAGGCGGTGACCAAGGGTTACGCGATCGGTTCGGCTGGGCTTGGCGCTCTGGTGCTATTCGCGGCCTACTTCGAAGATCTGCGTTACTACGCGGCGAACCCGGAAACGTATCGCTTCTTCGAGGGTGTTGCGCCGGACTTCGCGCTCAACAATCCGTATGTGATCGTTGGTCTCTTCGTCGGTGGCTTGTTGCCGTACCTGTTCGCTGGATGGTCGATGACTGCGGTGGGCCGTGCGGCTCAGAAGGTCGTTGAAGAAGTCCGCCGTCAGTTCCGCGAAATCCCTGGCATCATGGAAAAGACTGCAAAGCCGGATTACGGCCGCGCCGTCGACATCCTGACGCAAGCGGCGATCAAGGAAATGATCGTTCCGTCGCTACTGCCGGTGCTTGCGCCGCTGGTGCTGTTCTTCATTGTCTGGGCGATCGCCGGTCCGAGCCAAGGCTTGGCCACGCTCGGCGCGCTGCTCGTCGGCGTGATCGTGACGGGTCTCTTCGTTGCGATCTCTATGACTTCGGGCGGCGGCGCATGGGACAACGCCAAGAAACTGATCGAAGAAGGCCATCATGGTGGCAAGGGCTCTGACGCCCACAAGGCTGCGGTCACTGGCGACACTGTCGGCGATCCCTACAAGGATACGGCGGGTCCAGCTGTGAACCCGATGATCAAGATCACCAACATCGTGGCGCTCTTGCTGCTTGCGGTGCTGGCGCATCAAGGCGGCTGATCAGCCTAAAGCTGAAAGGCAAACGCCCCGGCAGCAATGCCGGGGCGTTTTCTTGTCCTCACTCTCGAAAGACAACCTTACCGGTTCGGACGCCCGCCGCGTTCTTCCATCTGGATTGGCGCGCCGCGGCCGACGTTGCCCAGCAACTGTTCGATGACACCCAGCTCGCGGCCACGAGTTGGCGTAACGTGATCATCGTAGGCGACCAAACGGCCGCGCTCGAGGCCGTACTTCTCGACCGCAGAGACCATCTCGCCGTCAAAACGCACAACCATCACGCGGCGCTCGGTGATGCGTGGCGTATAGAAGGCGACGCTCTCCTGGACGGAGCTGACATAGTACCAGGCCGTTTGATCGAACACCGCCGTCGTCGACGGTGAGCCGAAGCGTTGAACCACGGTATCCCGTGTGTCGACGCCGACTTGCGGATCAGGAATTTCCTGGTTGTTGCGATCAGGCAAAAAGCCGTTGTACTGGTGCGTCGGCGCGCACGCCGAGGTCGCTGCAGCCGCGGCCACAAGAGCCGCCGCCGAAAGACGCAAAAGTCCGCGCTTCATCCGTCACCCTTCTGGGCATCATGCCCGTTTGGAGAAACGGGGTACGGCGCGCCGGGCGCACGGGCAAGAGGGGAGCACAGGACCAGGCATGCCGATCTGGCCTTTTCACCGCTCGCGGGCAGAGCAGGACGCCGAGAGGCTGGTATCGGCGGTCACGGCCGCCAGCCGGAGGCCCCAGTTCTATGGGGAAGACAGGATACCAGATACCATGGACGGCCGGTTCGAGGTCATGACCATACATGGCGCTTTGGCCATGCTGAGGCTCCAATCTGATCCCAGCCTCAAGCCGCTGGCGCAGAACTTTGCGGACCACTTATTCAGCCTGTTCGACGCCGGGCTTCGTGAGGCGGGCACGAGCGATACCGCCGTGCCGAAGCGCATGCATAAGCTGGCGGGCGACTTTTATGGCCGGGTCGACGCCTATGGGGCGGTGCTGGCCGATCCGGATGCGCTTGAAGCGGCGCTCGCGCGTAATGTCTGGCGGCTGGAGTCACACCCATTCGCGTCAGCCCTCGCCGCGCATGTAGCAAAGTCGGCGCACGCTCAGGCCGAGGCCCCAATTTCAGCCATGTTTGGAGCAGAGGGGTGGCCCTCGCTTTGAGGGTGGCGGTTTGGCTTTCCGTTGGGGCGGGACTATGGTCCGCCCACTCCGCCGGAGCCAGGTGGGACGATCAGGACAATCACGCTGAATGACGAAGGGTCTCGTTCTTTCCATTGACGGGATGGGCGGCGATTCCGCGCCGAACATCGTTGTTGAAGGCGTGGACATTTTTGCGCGCGCCCATCCCGATGTTCGCTTCCTCGTGCATGGCGACGCCGCTCAGCTCGCGGCGCTGATGGACAAACATTCCGCCGCCAAAGCGGCGTCAGAAATCGTGCCGGCCGAGAAGGTGATCGGCATGGAGGTGAAGGCGAGCCAAGCTCTACGACAGGGCAAGGGCTCGAGCCTTTGGAACGCGGTCCAAGCGGTCGAGCATGGCAATGCACACGCGGTCGTCTCCGCGGGCAATACCGGCGCCTACATGGCGATCGCCATGTTTCGCCTGCGCACGATGGAGGGCGTGCATCGCCCGGCGCTCGCCACGCGCTGGCCGACGATGAAAGGCGGCTACACGGTCATGCTAGACGTCGGGGCCAATGTCGAAGCCGACGCTGAGCAACTGGTCGAATTCGCGATCATGGGCGAAGCCTTCGCGCGTGCGGTGTCGGATGAAGCGCGCCCGAAGGTAGCCTTGCTCAATGTCGGCGCCGAAGACCAGAAAGGTCACGAAGAAATTCGCGCCGCCGCAAAGCTCATTCGCGAGACGGGCGTCGATATCAACTTTCAGGGTTTCGTTGAGGGCGACGACATTTCTAAAGGCACGGCCGACGTGGTCGTGACGGACGGCTTTACCGGCAACATTGCACTGAAAACCGGTGAAGGAACGGCTCGGTTGGTGGGACAGTTGCTGCGCGAGGCGCTGACCAGCGGACCTCTCTCACAGCTTGGCGCGTTGATCGCCTATCCCGCTTTGAAGAAGCTTCGTACGCGCATGGATCCCGGCACCTTTAACGGCGCATTGTTCCTAGGTCTCAACGGCCTGGTGGTGAAGAGTCACGGTAGCGCGACTGGTGCGGGTTATGCGGCCGCAATTGGGGTCGCGGAGAAGTTGGCGCGCAGCCATTACCGCGAAGAGGTCGCCGCCAACATTCAGCGTTTATCGCAAGCCAATGCTAGTGCAGCTGCGGCGGCCGCCGCCGCTGGAGATGCGCAATAATGAGCTTGCGCTCCGTACTGACGGGCGTTGGCTCGTATCTGCCCGAGCGTGTGCTCACCAACGCCGAATTGGCCAAGCGCGTCGATACCAGCGATGAGTGGATCGTCGAGCGCACAGGCATCCGCGAGCGCCACATTGCGGGTGACGATGAGCGAACTTCGGACCTCGCTGTCGCCGCTTCTGTGAAGGCGCTTCAAGCCGCCGGCCGTGACGCCAAGAACATCGATCTCGTCATCGTAGCGACGACAACGCCAGATCTCACGTTCCCCGCTACCGCCGCTCGTGTGCAGGCGGAACTCGGTGTGATGCAGGGCGCGGCGTTTGATCTGCAAGCCGTGTGCTCTGGCTTCATCTTCGCGTTGGCTACGGCGGATAACTTTCTTGCGCGAGGGCAAGCGAAAGCTGCGCTCGTCATAGGCGCGGAGACATTCTCGCGCATTATGGACTGGGAAGATCGCGGCACCTGCGTCTTGTTCGGCGATGGGGCAGGCGCGGTGGTGCTTGAAGGGCGCGATAGCGACGGCGATCGCGGGGTGATTTCTACGTTCCTGCGTACGGATGGGCGCATGCACGATTTGCTCTATGTCGATGGGGGGCCGTCTCAGACGCAGTCCGTGGGCAAGGTCCGCATGGTCGGCAATGCGGTGTTCCGCCAGGCGGTGGAGCACATATCTGGCGCGATGCTGGAAGCTTGCGCGCGTGCAGGCATTGCGTTGGACGACGTAGATTGGTTCGTGCCTCACCAGGCAAACCAACGCATCCTCGACGGCGTCGCCCGCAAACTCGGCATCGATGTGGATAAGGTGGTCTCCACCGTCGCGCTGCACGGCAACACATCGGCGGCCTCCGTTCCCCTGGCGCTGGACGTCGCGAGCCGTGATGGTCGCATCAAGAAGGGTGATCTGGTGCTGATGGAGGCGCTGGGTGGTGGCCTCACTTGGGGCGCGGCGCTGGTTCGTATGTGAGCGTCTCCGCAAGAATTGACCTAACCCCTGGGTACGACTAGCTTTTCCGGGCGCATACTGGGTGCGCGGCGGAGGGGGCTCCGGTGACAGGCAAGACCGTTACACGCGCCGATCTCGTCGAAGCGTTGGCGAAACGGGCGAACATGCAGCGCGCGGACGCAAACCGCCTGCTGACCCGCATGCTTGAGATGATGCAAGACTCGATGGTTGAAGGCGAAACGGTGAAGCTTTCGCGTTTCGGGAACTTCAACGTTCGCGCCAAGCGTCAGCGCATAGGGCGCAATCCCAAAACGGGTGAAGAAGTGCCGATCACTCCGCGCCGAGTGGTGACATTCCGTCCATCACAAATGCTGCGCGAGTTTGTGGAAAAAGGCGGGCGCGGACGCGCCAAGACCTGATCGCGCGCGAGCGCTTGATCTTTTCGACGCATCGTTATGTTCTGCGGCCCGAGATTTACGCTCGGAGGGTGGGATGTATCTGAAATCAATCATCGGCGCAGGCGCGCTTCTGGCGCTCGGCGCATGCGCCACACTCACGGGCGGCGAAGAGGATGCCCCTGCGCCGGCATTCAACCCGGCCGCCTGTGTCGAGAAGGACTTCGTGATCTATTTCGATGAGAACTCAAGTGAGCTCACCGAAGAAGCTCGCCGCATCATCGATCTCCAAGCGCGCGACATTCGTGGCTGCACAATCGAAAGCGTCCGCATCATCGGCCTCTCCGATCAGGAAGAGGGCAACGCAGAAAGTTCGCGTGCACTCTCCGTGCGGCGCGCTGAGGTCTTGGCGGACTACCTCGCTGCGCGCGCCAGTTGGCCGCGCTCGCGCTTCGAATTGCTGGCTACCGGAGCGCGCGGCGCGACAACGGCGGAAGGACTGGATGTGCCGGTGCGCAATAGAGCGCGGATCATTGCGGCTTCGCACGCGCCGTAACCCAAAGGAAGAAATGGTCGGAGCGGCGGGATTCGAACCCACGACCCCTAGTCCCCCAGACTAGTGCGCTAACCGGGCTGCGCCACGCTCCGACCGGCCGCCGGCGCCAGCAGCGCCCGCGGGAGCGGTGTCTTAGCCGTCTCGCCGCGCGCCCGCAATGCGGCCTTGTGATTGTTATCGCTATTGCCGTCGTTCTGGATGAATACGGAAAAATGTAGTGTCAAACCGTGTCAGACGCAGCGTCTGGCGCCGATCGGCGCCATGCCGGAAACGGTACGAAACACATGCTCAGAACGAGTTCAGCGGCTGCGCGTTAGCTTCTCCACAACGAGATGAAACGAGGTCTCGTCGGAAGGAAGGAGCATACTATGAACCGCATCAAGACATTCGCGCTCGCCGCGGTGATCGCCGCAGGTCCGCTCGCGGCTACGAGCGCAAGCGCGCAACAATATCATGGCCGCGACCGAGGCGAACGCCATCAGGCCAACCGCGACCACGATCGCAATGATCGCGGCCGCTGGAATCAGCGCCAGCATAATGGCTTCTACATCGGCAACCGCTTCTATTACGGCCAGCCGACGTATCAGCAAATGCAGCGCCGCGACTATCGTGCCGGCTATCAACAATGGCGCCGCGGCGATCGCCTGCCGAGTTATGCGCGTCAGCAATATCGTGAAGTCGACTGGCGCCGCGAGCGTCTGCGTCAACCGCCGCGCGGCTACCACTACGTCCGCGATGATCGCGGTGAGGTCTTGCTCGTCGCCATCGCGACCGGCGTGATCCTCTCGATCCTGCTCAACAACTAAGGTTGCAAGAAGCACGATACATTGCCGCCCCGGAGCCTTGCTTCGGGGCGGCTTCTTATTGGGGGCGATTGATCCAGGCGAAGAGCGGCTTAAGCGGAAAAATCCAGACGATGCCGGCGACGGCGTAATAGATGAGCTGCGCCCATACGGGGAGAACCGGCATGAGCGCTACGCCTAGCGACGCCGCGATGAGGGCGTAGATCGCGATATAGGCGAGCAGAACAACGCAGCCGACCGCCTTGCGGGCACGCACATCCATTGGGTTTCAGCCTCCCGCGCGGCGGCGCGCCGCGTTTTCGTCACGCTCCGTCAGTTCTATGGGAGGCGCGAAGGGACGAACGCAAGCATGTCAGCAGAGGACATTTGGCCGCCGCGGCAGCGATTGGTGGGCGCATGGCTCCTGATCGTGTGCGTGCTTGTGTTCGCGATGATCATTGTCGGCGGCGCCACGCGGCTTACCGATAGCGGGCTTTCCATCACCGAATGGAATTTCATGAAGCACTTCGTCCCGCCGATGAGCGAGGCGGCGTGGAACCAAGAGTTCGCGCTCTATCAGCAAACGATGGAGTACCAGGCGCAGAACAACGGCATGACGCTCGAAGAATTTCGCCAGATTTATTACTGGGAGTGGGGTCATCGTTTTCTGGGCCAAATGCTTGGTCTCGTGTTTGCGATACCGGCCCTGGTTTTCCTGCTCACTGGTCGTTTGCGCGGGCGTTTCCGTGTAACGGCGCTGCTCTTCGCGCTCGGCGGCATGCAGGGCGCTATCGGCTGGTGGATGGTGACAAGCGGACTATTTGATCGGCTCGATGTCAGCCCTTTGCGGCTCGCAATTCACTTAGCGATGGCGTTCTGCATTTTGGCGATTGCGCTTTGGACGGCGCTCGGCGCGTTCGGTTGGCCATCGCAGAGATCACAACCCGGCGTGTGGCGCTGGGCGCCATTTGCGTTGATGGCGTTGATCTTCGTGCAGGTGATGTTCGGCGCGCTGCTCGCGGGCAGTGATGGCGGCAAAGCTTACGCCGACTGGCCGACAATCGGTGGCGAGTGGATACCGTCGAGCGCGTTTGGGCTTGAGGGCTTTTGGCCCAATCTCACCGAAGAACACGCGACGCAGCATTTGCTGCACCGAACGCAGGGATACGTCGTTGGGTTTTTTGCGTTGCTGTTGGCGCTTGTGGGTTTGATCCAAGGCCGGAGCGAAGCACGGTGGGTACTCGGGTTGGTTGGCCTGGTGGCGGTGCTGCAAGCGGGGCTGGGGATTATGACGGTGTTGGCGGTGTCGCCACTCTCGCTCAGCCTTCTCCATCAGGCAGGTGCGGCCATCCTGTGGATGACGACCCTGGTCGCAGCGCGGGCGACATGGCGGTAACACTCTAGGCGTATTCAAATACCGCCATCACAAGTGTATGAATATAATGGAAAAAAGATGCCCTATTGACGCCGATTCTGCGCTGCAATAAACGCGCGCCTTCGTTTTGTCAGGACTTTTCCAATGCGCACTCTTTCGACGCGCTCGGCCAAGGCCTCGGAAATCACCAACGGCTGGATCGTTGTGGATGCCGAGGGCGTTGTGGTCGGTCGCCTCGCTTCGTTCATCGCGCTTCGCCTCCGTGGCAAGCATCGCGCCGATTTCACGCCTCACGTTGATACGGGCGACCACGTTGTCGTCATCAATGCAGAGAAGGTGGCACTGACCGGCAAGAAGATGACCGACAAGGTCTATTATCGCCATACCGGCCACCCGGGCGGCATCAAGGAGCGCGTTGCGGGCAAGGTTCTCGCCGGCAAGCATCCTGAGCGCGTCCTGGAGAAGGCGGTTGAACGCATGATGCCGAAGGAAAGCCCCTTGGCGCGCAAGCAGCTCGCGAAGCTTCGCGTCTATGGCGGCAGCGAGCATCCGCACGCCGCGCAAAACCCCGTCACCGTCGACTTTAAGTCGAAGAACCGCAAGAACTCGAGGATCGGCTAACACATGACCGACACGACTCAAGGCCTCGAATCTCTCGGCCAAATTGCGGGCGTTCCGAAAGGCGCCGGCACCGAACACATCGCCATCGCGCGTGAGAAGAAGGTCGACAAGTTCGGCCGCGCTTACGCGACCGGCAAGCGCAAGAACGCAGTTGCGCGCGTTTGGGTGAAACCCGGCAAGGGCAACATCACTATCAACGGCAAGACCAGCGATGCGTACTTCGCGCGCCCGGTTCTGCGCATGATGATCAACCAGCCGTTCAAGGTCACCGAGCGCGAAGGCGAGTTCGACGTGATCGCGACCGTCACCGGTTCGGGCCTCTCGGGGCAAGCCGGCGCTGTGCGTCACGGCATCTCGAAGGCGCTTGCCGATTATGAGCCCGCGCTTCGTCCGGCGCTGAAGCACGCTGGCTTCATGACCCGAGACAGCCGCGTGTTGAGCGTAAAAAGCATACGGCCGCAAGAAGGCCTGCCGGAGCTTCCAGTTCTCGAAGCGCTAATCGCTTCACGAATATGGGTTACGGGACGGGCGCTTCTCTCAGGGAAGCGCCCGTTTTGTTTGGAGCAGACGATGGTTCAGAGCGTATTCATCGACGGCGAGGCCGGCACGACGGGGTTGCAAATCCGTGAGCGCCTGGCGGCGCGCCGCGACATTGAGCTTGTCTCCATCGATCCGGCAAAGCGCAAAGATACGGACGAACGGAAGCGACTGCTGAATGGCGTCGACGCGGTGATCCTGTGTTTGCCTGATGACGCCGCGCGCGAAGCCGTGTCGCTCATCGAAGATCCAGCGGTGAAGGTGATCGATGCGTCGACGGCGTACCGCGTCGCGCCGGATTGGGCCTACGGCTTTGCCGAGATGAGCAAGGATCAGCGCGCGAAGATCGCGGCGTCCAAGCGCATCTCCAATCCGGGCTGCTACCCCACAGGCTTCATCGCGCTGATGCGGCCGCTGGTGGAGGCGGCGATCATCCCACGCGATTGGGCGATCTCGGTGAATGCTGTCTCGGGCTATTCCGGTGGCGGTAAGTCGATGATCGCCGAATTCGAGAATGAAAGCGATCCGACCTACACGCGGGTGCCGTATCGCATTTACGCGATGGCGCAGAAGCACAAGCACGTGCCCGAGATGCAGAAATATGCCGGCCTCGCGCGAGCGCCGATCTTCGCGCCGAGTGTGGGCCGCTACTACAAAGGCATGATCGTTGAAGTGCCGCTGTCCCTCGCCGCGTTTGCCAATGGCTCAAAGCTAGAAGACGTGCACGGCGTGTTGGCGCAGTTCTACAAGGGCGAACGGTTTGTCACGGTCGCCTCTTTGGCGGACTCCGTGGCGCTCAAGACCCTTGACCCCGAGGGCTTAAACGGCACCAACCAGATCAAGCTTTTCGTCTTTGGTCATGACCAAGAAGCGCGCCTCGTCGCGCTGCTCGACAATCTCGGCAAAGGCGCAAGCGGTGCGGCAGTGCAGAACCTCAATATTGCTTTGGGGCTCGACGAAGGTGCGGGCCTGTCCTGAGCCTACACTTTCAGCCGTGGCCGTCCCATGTAGTCGCGCTTGCCGAGTGGGACGCCGTTGTGGCGCAAGATGTCGTAGGCGGT
This sequence comes from Hyphomonadaceae bacterium, assembly GCA_041398305.1. Taxonomy (GTDB): domain Bacteria; phylum Pseudomonadota; class Alphaproteobacteria; order Caulobacterales; family Aquidulcibacteraceae; genus Vitreimonas. The sequence goes on along the minus strand of JAWKUZ010000010.1, from coordinate 115,706 downwards.
CGTGGCGTGGAAATAGAAGTTCGGCAGTGAGAACGAGAGCAGGAAGTTCTCCGCCGTGAACGGCATCACGCGTTCGCCCAGCTGAAAACGCATGTCGCGGCCTACGAGTTCATTCACCTCTTCGGGACGATAGGCGGCCAGCGCGGCGAGTGTGCCGTCTACCGTCGCCTTGAGATCGGCGAAGGTTTCCGGCGGCGGTGTCAGATCGGGGCTGAATACGCCCTTCTTGGTTGCCTCAATCGCGCCGACGGAATGATGCGCGGCTTGTTTCACTTGAAAACTCAGCGGCGCCATATCGGTGAACAGGCGCGCACCGACCCATTCGTCGGGTTGCATGCCTTTCTCTAGCGCGTGCGCTTCGCCCTTCTTGAGCACGCCGGCCATCGCCTCCATGAGTTGGGCGAAGGATGGGACGGTGACTTCGTAAAGCGAAAGCGTCATGGCGTTCTCCTTAGTTCGTGTCGCCGTCGCGGTACTGCGGCAGGCTGTCGTCGAGATACTGGTTGTTGGCTTCGCGCACTTTCGCGGCCGCGTCATCATAGAGGAACGGCAGGAACGCGTAGCGCTGTCCTTGTGTCACCGGCGTGGCCTCATGTAGCAGCGCGCAGGCGAACACTACCGCGCCTCCCGTTGGGGCGCGATAAGTCCGCGAGCCAAATTCCGGGAAGCGCAGATCGCCGCCTTCGTAGTCGTTAGCATTCAGGTTTATGGTGACGGCAAAGCGCCGATGAGCGGTGCCGTGTGTGGTGTTGTCGCGATGGGGCTTGAAGAAGCCGCCCCTCTCGGCGTCGTAACACGCGACAAGGTAGCGCTCCATGCGCGTCGGCCGCCACATAAAGGCGCGCTGGATCATGGGCGCGAGACGCCAGTAGATGCGCTGCATGATAGCGTCGCGTAGTTGCGCGTCGCCGATCAAGACGTCGTGGCGGCGCTTGAAAGAGTCGTTAAGCGCGACAAATGTCCGGCCGCTGGCGTCTTGCTGAGTGACGCCTGACGGGTTGGATTCCTGGCCCTGATAATACGCGATGAGTTGTTTGCAGAACGCTGGTTCAAAGACGTTCGGGACGATCAAAACTGGCGCGGAACTAGCCTGGCGGTCAGGCGAGGGCGCCGCGGCGAACACGCGAAGCGCTGCTTCGCTGTCTTCGAGGCGCCAAGTGGCCAACACGCGGAGCGTCTGGTCGAAGAGTATCCACCGCCCCGCAGGTTCGCGCGGGTCGAAGAGACCGGAAGCGTCCGCGACGTCCGCATCATTGAAGATGAGGCGGGTTGCGCCCAGTGCATCGAGTTCAGCGTCGCTGGCGCCGGTGATGAAGATTGCGATGAGTTGCTTGGTTTCATCCCGCGGATCGCGAGGGATAGCAGCGAGCGCGCCGCGGGCGGCGGGCGCGTCAATATCCCTGATCGCGCATATCAGCACGAAGCGGCCTGCAAGCGATCCCAATGCAAACTGTCCGTTGCGGTTCGACTTCGCATGCAGGAATGGCAGCGGTTCGCCGAGAAACAGCGGGCGGACTGCGGCCAGGGGCTGATAGTTCTCCGCCATCAAGCTGCGTTCGAGCGTACTTTGACGTATTCGCCTGGCGCATCGCACAGCGGTTGCAACTCGCCATCGCCTGGATTGCGTGCGTCTACGTCGGGGCCGCTGATCTTGCGTAGCCACGCATCCCAGTGGGGCCACCATGAGCCTGGATGCTCCGTCGCAAATGCCTGCCAGTCCTCGATCGCGCCCTTGAGATTGGGGTTGGTCCAGTACTGATATTTGTTCGCTGAAGGGTGATTGATCACGCCAGCAATGTGACCAGAACCCGCAATGATGTACTCTACTGGGCCGCCAAACGAGAGCGCACTCCGATAGACGCTGGCGGCGGGTGCGATGTGATCTTCCTTCGAACTCTGCATAAAGACCGGAATGGTGACGTCCTTCAGTGAGAGCCTCTCGCCGAGCAATTCCAGCTTGCCTTCACTCAACGCATTGTCGCGATAGAATTTCCGTAGATAAAAAAGGTGCAGCGCCTTCGGCATGCGCGTCTGATCCGCGTTCCAGTAGAGCAGATCAAACGGCGGCGGCTGTTTGCCGACATAGTAGTTGTCGACGACATAATTCCAGATCAGATCATTGGACCGCAGCGAGTTGAAGGTGTCCGCCATGGTTTGTGCGTCGAGCACGCCGCCAGCCTGATCCATCTTGTCTTCAAGAAATTTGATCGCTTGATCGTCCGAGAAAACCAGTAGATCGCCGGCGCACTTAAAATCGGCCTGTGCGGCGAAGAACGTCGCGCTTTGGATGCTGGTGTCGCCGGCCTTGGCCATGTGTGCGAGCGTCGCGGACAGTAACGTGCCGCCGATGCAGTAACCGACTGCGTTCATGCGATCGACGCCCGTGGCGTCCTTCACGGCCTGCGTGGCGGCGTACACGCCTTCGCGCATGTAGTCCTCGAAAGTGGCGTCCGCCATGTCCTCGTCGGGGTTCACCCAGGACACCAGGAACACGGTATGGCCCTGGTTGGTCAGCCAACGGATCATCGAGTTCTTCGGCTGAAGATCGAGGATGTAGAACTTGTTGATCCAAGGCGGGAAGATCAGCAGCGGGACCTCGTGGACCTTCTCCGTCGTTGGCTCGTACTGCAGCAGCTCGAAGACGCGATTGCGGAAGACAACCTTGCCCGGCGCGGTGGCTACGTTTTCGCCGACGCGATAAGCGTTGATGTCGGTCTGCGATATTGCGAGGTTGCCTTTGCCTCGCTTCAGATCTTCGGCGAGATTTTCGACACCTTTGACCAGGCTCTCGCCACCCGTTTGGAAGAGTGCTCGCAGAGCGGCGGGATTGGTCATCAAGAAGTTGGATGGCGACGCGGCGTCCACCGCTTGCTTGATGTAGAACGCTGCTTTGCGCTTTGTGGCTTCGTCCACGCCCTCGGCGCGGTTGACTAAGTCTGTGATGAACTCGGCTGTGGCCAGATACGATTCACGTAACATCGAGAAGGCGGGATTCGAGCGCCACTCCGGATCCCTGAAGCGCTTGTCGCGCACAGGCCCTTCCTCTGCCTGGCGACCGCTGAGCATGTAGGTCGCATGCTTTTGCCAGATGTCGGCGTAACGTTGCCAGAGAGTCGCGTGCGCTTCGCGCAGTGTTTCGGGCTGAGCCGCCAGGTGGGACCACACATCGTTTAGCGCCGCTTGCATGCCGAGCGGATCCGGCTGCCAATTTGCGGCTTCTTTGGTTTGATCGACGAAGGCTGTGGAGATGGCCGTATTCGCGCGTGTCATCGCCTGAGTGAGGTTGGCCGAAAGTGCGGCCAAGCTTTCGGCCGTCTGCGCCATGATGATTTCGTTGAGCGGAGGCGGCGCCTCGACCGGCGGCTTTGCGGCGGGTTTGGGCGCCTCAGCGATAGGCGCCTCCGTGGTGGGCGCCGGGGCCGCCTCGGCCTTGGGTTTAGGCGTGCGCTTGCGCGCCCGCTTTGGCGCCGATTTGACCGGTTCTGCGCCGTCCGTGGAAGGCTTTGCGCCCTCGGCATCCGTCATCGGATTCTCCCTACTGGCGCGATTGTAATGCCGCTTCGCGTGGTGGCGCAAAGGCAGGCTCTGGTATAGAGGTCGGGAAAGGGCCGGAATCGCGCCCAGGATGATAAGACGATGCGTGGAGCCCTGGTTCTGACAGCGTTGGCAATGGCTCTCGGCGGCTGTGTAAACACGCCCTATGGCGAGACCCCGGCCTGGGCCGACGCTGAAGGGTATCCTAGCCTCCGTGAAGTGCCAGAGGGCGGTACATCCGCTAATGTCAGCCCTGGGCATTGGCGTTCAGTCGAGGCCGAACTCTTGGCTGCGCGCGCAGCGGCGCAAGCCAATCCGCGCGCACAAGAACCGACGACGCCCGAGGAAGATCCGCAGGTCTTCGTTGATGAGGCGCGCCGCGAGATCGAATCCACGCGCAACGCGCACAATCCATACTGAGCGCACACAGCGGCGCACATGAGTTCGTCCGAGTTCCACAAAATTCGCCGCTTGCCTCCGTACGTGTTCGAGGAGGTCAACAAACTGAAGGCGCGCCTGCGCGGACAGGGTGTAGACATCATCGACTTTGGCATGGGCAATCCGGACTTGCCGGTTCCGCAGCACATTGTCGAAAAGCTCTGCGAAACGGCAGCGAAGCCGCGTACCAACCGGTACTCTGCTTCGCGCGGAATTCCCGGCCTCCGGCGCGCGATGGCAGGCTATTATGATCGCCGGTTCGGTGTGAAGCTCAATCCCGACACGCAGATCGTTTCGACGCTTGGTTCAAAGGAAGGGTTCGCCAATTTAGCGCAGGCGATCACGGCGCCCGGCGATGTCATCATCTCGCCAAACCCGTCCTACCCGATCCATGCTTTCGGCTTCATCATGGCGGGCGGCGTCATTCGTTCGATCGAGGCGCATTCGCCCGAACAGTACCTGCGCGGTATCGAACGGGCCGTGCGCCATTCGGTGCCGCCACCGATTGCAATGGTGGTTTGTTATCCCGCGAACCCGACCGCTCAGACTGCCGATCTCGACTTCTACAGGGACGCTGTCGCCATCGCGAAGAAGCACGACATGTTCCTGCTTTCGGACATGGCGTATTCGGAGATTTATTTCGAAGGGGAGCCGCCACCCTCGGTGTTGCAGGTGCCGGGCGCGCTAGATGTAGCGGTTGAGGTAAACACGCTATCGAAAACCTATTCGATGGCTGGTTTTCGCGTTGGCTTTGCGCTTGGCAACGAGCGCCTCATCGCGGCGCTAGCGCGGGTGAAATCCTACCTGGACTACGGCGCATACACGCCAGTCCAGGTGGCGGCCGCTGCGGCGTTGAACGGGCCGCAGGATTGCGTTGAGGAGATGCGCAGCACTTACAAGCATCGGCGCGACGTGCTCCTGGAGAGCTTTGCCAAAGCCGGCTGGCCATTGCCGAAACCCAGCGCATCAATGTTCGTTTGGGCGGAGTTGCCTGATCAATTCAAGCATCTCGGATCGGTCGAGTTTTCCAAGCGGCTGATGGAGGGCGCGGAGATCGCCGTCGCGCCGGGTGCGGGGTTCGGTGAATATGGCGACGGCTTCGTACGTATCGCGCTGGTTGAGAACGAGCAGCGCATCCGTCAGGCGGCTCGCAATCTGAAAAAGTTTCTGCAGTCCAACGCAACCTCTGCAGCGGCCGAGTGAGCAGATGAGCAAACTTCGCGTCGGGATAGCCGGCCTAGGCACTGTCGGGCGCGGTGTGGCGAAGCTGTTTGCCGACGGCGCGTCGCGCCTGAATCAGAACATGCAGCTAGTCGCCGTAACGGCGCGCACACAAAACCAAGATCGCGGCGTCGATCTTAGGGCGTACCGTTGGTTCGATGATGCCGTCGCGCTCGCGAGTGATCCCAGCGTTGATGTGTTTGTCGAGCTGATCGGCGGCTCCGAAGGCGTTGCCAAAGCTGCGGTCGAAGCGGCGCTCGGGCGCGGCGCGCATGTGGTGACGGCCAACAAAGCTTTGGTTGCGGTGCACGGCGCGCGGCTGGCCGAGTTGGGCGAACGCAACGGCGCGAAATTGCTATTTGAAGCGGCTGTTGGCGGCGGCGTGCCTATGGTCAAAGCGCTGAAGGAAAGCGTGGCCGGATCGCGCGCCAGCAGCGTCGCCGGCATCCTGAACGGAACTTGCAACTACATCCTCACTGAAATGGAGAATTCTGGCCGGTCGTTCGAAGCCGTCCTCTCGGAAGCGCAAAGCCTAGGTTACGCCGAGGCGGACCCGACCACCGATGTCGGTGGATTCGACGCGGCGCATAAGTTGACCATTCTCTCTGCAATCGCCTTCGGCACCCGCCCGGATTACGAACACGTCCGCATCGAGGGTATTGAGCGCGTGACTCTCACTGACATCCGCTTGGCCGGAAAGCTTGGCTATCGGATCAAGCTCATCGCCAAGGGGGCGTTGGCCGACGGCGCTGTCGAGATGCATGTACGACCGGCGTGCCTGCCGTACGATCATGCACTCGCGAACGTCAGTAGTTCGCTCAATGCGCTGGTGGTGGATGCGGAGCCGGCTGGCCAGCTCACTTTCATTGGTCGTGGCGCCGGCGAGGGGCCGACGGCCGCGTCAGTTGCGTCCGATCTCATCGACCTTGCCGAAGGCCGTGCGGGCTTTGCGTTCGGTAAGCCACTGGCACAGCTCTCAGCCGCGCCGCGCGCAACGCCGGCCGAGCGAGGCCGGTACTATTTGCGCTTGCTGGTGCGCGATCGCCCAGGTGTCGTCGCAGCAATTTCAGACCGCCTCGCGCATGAGGAAATCTCAATCGAGAGCTTCCTGCAGATGCCTGTACATGACGGGCCTGCTGTCCCGATCGTGCTCACGACGCAGATGTGTGCGCGTGCGAAGATGGAAACAGCCGTTCGCGCCATCGAAGCGCTTGACGTGACCGCGGAGGCGCCGTTCGTGATGCCGGTCGAGCAGCCGGGACCCCACTGGAGCCGCTCATGACCACAAACGTCATCACCGACGAACTGGCGCTAGCCGTCGCGCGCGCGCCAATAAATGCAGCCATCGCCGCGGCGCGGCTCGTGGGTCGAGGCGATGAGCGTGCCGCTGATCAAGCCGCCGTCGACGCCATGCGCGATGCGTTGAACGCGCTGGCTATTCGCGGCCGTGTCGTCATTGGCGAAGGCGAACGTGACGACGCGCCCATGCTATATGTCGGCGAGGCGGTGGGCGCAGGCAAAGGCATCGAACTCGATATCGCGCTCGATCCGCTCGAAGGCACGACGCTAGCCGCCAAAGCCAAGCCCAATGCGCTTTCGGTGATTGCGGTCGCGCCCAAGGGCGGTCTTCTGCATGCGCCCGATACGTACATGGACAAGATCGCCATCGGCCCAGGCTACCCAGAAGGGGTGGTCGATTTGGATGAAGATGCCGCTCACAATGTGAAGGCGCTCGCGAAGGCGAAAGGTGTGCGGCCCCAGGAGATCGGCGTGTGCGTGCTCGATCGACCGCGTCATGGCGCCATCATTGAAGCGTTGCGCACCGCTGGCGCCCGCGTGCACCTCATCGGCGACGGTGACATTGCCGGTGTCATTCATTGCGCCAAACCCGAGACCGGCATCGATCTCTACGTCGGCTCCGGCGGCGCGCCGGAGGGCGTACTGGCTGCGGCGGCGCTCAAATGCGTTGGCGGACAGTTCCAAGGCCGGCTCGTGATCCGCAACGACGAAGAGCGCGTGCGGGCGCAGGATGCAGGCATCGAAGATTTGAAGCGCCGTTACGCGCTGAATGATCTGGTTTCGGGCGCTGCCGTGTTCATAGCCACGGGCGTCACCTCCGGCTCGCTCCTCGACGGCGTCCGCTTGGCCGGCGGCGCCCTGCACACACACAGCATGATCCTCAATGCGGCCACCGGGACGGTGTCGGAATTGCGGATGCGGCAGCCCGCCTAACCTGGGGACGACTGCCTCCTCGTCGCCACATCCTGTGCGATGCTGTGGTCATGAGACTCGATTCGGACCCGAAAGCATGAGCGCGGCTAGGAAGCTAGAAACCGGCGGCGCTTTTCTTGGTGTGGAACGCTCGATCACGGGGCGCCGTTGGCGCATGCGCGAGCCGGATCTGGCGCTTGTGGAGGCATTCCGGCGGCGCTTTTCGCTGCCGGAGATTGCAGCGCGCTTGATGGCGGTTCGTGGTGTGGCGCTCGACGACGCGGAAACTTTCCTAGCGCCGACGCTGAAAACACACTTCCCTGATCCTTCCAGCTTCACAGACATGGACGAAGCAGCGCGTGTAATTGAGGACGCGATTGTCTCAGGTCGTTCCTGTGCGGTGCTTGCCGACTATGACGTTGATGGTGGCTCAAGCGGCGCTCAGCTCGTGCGCTATTTTCGTGCACGCGGACGCGAGCTGAAAATCTACGTGCCGGATCGGATGACGGAGGGATATGGGCCGTCAGTGGTTGCGTTCGAGCGGTTGAAGGCTGAAGGCGTCGAATTGGTCATCACCGTAGATTGCGGCGCTGCTGCGGAGGGGCCCTTAAATGCTGCGGCCGACCTTGGCGTCGATGTGGTCGTTCTCGATCACCATTTGATGGCGGGGCCGCCACCCAAGGCGCGCGCGGTGGTCAATCCCAACAGGCTCGATGATACGTCGGGCCAGGGACACCTCACGGCGGCTGGTGTTGTGCTGGTGACTCTCGCGGCAGTGAACCGCGAAGCGCGGCGGCGAGGATCGCCGGGATCGAACCACCTGCCTGACCTGATGCAGATGCTGGATCTGGCGGCGATCGGCACGGTCTGTGATGTCGCGCCGCTGACCGGCTTCAATCGCGCTATTGTTTCGCAGGGCCTGAAAGTTCTGCGCAACGGCAAGAATATCGGCATGGTGGCTCTGGCGGAAAACGCAGGCCGAAAGGGCTCCGCCACTGTCTATGACTTCGGCTTCATTCTCGGACCGCGCATCAATGCGGGCGGGCGCGTGGGGGATGCTTCGCTCGCGACGCGTCTGCTTTCCACCGAGGACGAAGGAGAAGCACGCGAACTCGCGGCCACGCTTGAGGCGTTGAACGCTGAGCGGCGTCAGCGCGAGGCCGAGATGCTGGCGGAGGCGGAAACGGCGGCGATCGCGGAAGCTCAGCAGCGCTCAGTGGTCATCGTTGGCTCGCACCGTTGGCATCCCGGCGTCATCGGTATCGCGGCCGGGCGACTGAAAGATCGTCTGCACAAGCCGACGATCGTGCTTGGTGGTGTAACTGAGCATGAACCCGCGAAGGGCTCGGGCCGCTCGACGCCGGGTGTGAACCTTGGCGCTGCCGTCGCTGCGGCGAAGGAAGCTGGTTTGTTGATTAATGGCGGCGGACATGCGGCGGCAGCGGGCCTTACTGTCGAGTGGGGCAGGGTTGAGGAGTTGAAGGAATTTCTCTCGGCCCGACTCGAGCCGGAAATGGCGGCTGCTGCCGGCGAAGCGCGCGCGCTGACGGTTGACGCCATCGGCGGCGTTGGCGTCGTCGACGTAGGTTTGATCGATGCGCTCGAGCGGATCGGTCCCTACGGGCAGGGGCACCCTGAGCCTGTGTTTGTATTAACAGACGTGCGTGTCGCTTTCGCCAAGTTGGTGAAGGAGGATCACGTTCGCTTCACGCTGGAAGATTCGCGCGGCGCACGCGTCGGCGGCATTGCTTTTCGTGCGATGAAAAGCCCGTTGGGCGAGGCGCTGATGAAGAAGGACGCGCTTTACCACGCAGCCGTGCGCGTGAAGAAAAACGAGTGGAACGATACCGTCCGCGCCGAAATCGAGATTGTCGATCTGGCTGAGGCTAAGGGTTAATCTGCGGGTCGGGTGAGGGTGCGCACGGAAAAGAAGATCGCGCCCAACCCCGCTAAGGTGCAGAGTAGCAACAGCGGAAACGATGTGGCGATACCCAAGAAGAAGGCCATCCACGGGGCGTAGGGGAACCCAAGCACCCGATAGAGCACCAAAAAGCCCGGCATGAGCAGCGCCCAACCCGTCAGCAGTCCCAGAACGCCAACCATTCCAACCCCCGCTTGCCAGCCCGGGCGGGCGCCTCTATATGGCCGCTTCCCCGCGAAACACCGGGTTCCGCGGGCCCTTCGTCTATCGGTTAGGACGTCAGGTTTTCAACCTGAAAAGAGGGGTTCGACTCCCCTAGGGCCTGCCACTTTCCTGCCCGGCGCCGCGTGATAAAGAAGCCCCCGCTTTAGGGGTCAGCACGATGATAAAAACGCTTCGCACCGCCGCCTTTTCCATGCTCATCGCGCTGAGCGCCTGTGCGCAGCAGGCGGCGGAGGTCGCGCCGACCACCAGTGGGGCGAGCATTGGCCCCAACGCGCCCACGGAGGTGCTCACGATCGAGACCGATCAGGGCCAAGTCCAGCTGAACGTCGAAATCGCGGACGATGAAGCGGAGCGCAACCGCGGTCTCATGTATCGCGATCCGCTGCCGGATGACCGTGGCATGCTATTCCACTTCCAGACACCAGAGCACGCGAGTTTCTGGATGCACAACACGCCATCCTCGCTGGACATCATCTTCATCGGGGTGGACGGCCGCATTCTGAATATCGCCGATCACACCACACCGTACTCGGATGCGCCGGTGCCGGCCTCTGGCCTGACGCGCGGCGTGTTGGAGCTTCGCGCCGGGCGCGCTGAAGAATTGGGCATCCGCCCCGGCGACCGGGTGCGGCACCGTATCTTTCCCAGCTAGCGGCGTTGCCGCGCGGCTTTTCGCGTGGCATGGAGCGCGGCCAAAGTCGGGGTATAGCTCAGCCTGGTAGAGCGCCAGCTTTGGGAGCTGGATGTCGAGAGTTCGAATCCCTCTGCCCCGACCATTCTTTCGTGTCCTGCCGGAGCGGCGCCTAGACAAGCTCTGATCTCGCGCGCGTAGTTTCTTCCCAAAAGGAGGGATGCGCGATGGATGCTTCCAAGCTCATGTTCAAAGACGGCCTAATGGCCGGCGAACGGATCCTCGTCACCGGTGGCGGCACCGGTCTCGGGAAGGAGATGACCGAGGCGTTCGTGAAGCTCGGCGCCGAGGTCTACATCTGCGGACGCCGTGGGGACGTGCTGCAAGGCGCCGCCGATGAGATCATGGGCAAGTACGGCGGCAAGGTTTGGCCGATCGCCTGCGATATCCGTAACGCTGAGGCCATCAATGAAATGGTGGATCAAATTTGGGCCACAGGTGGCGCGCTCACGGGTCTGATGAACAACGCCGCCGGCAATTTCATCTCCCGCACCGAGGACCTCACACCTAAGGGCTTCGACGCGATTTCGAACATCGTCTTCCGCGGCTCATTCTACGTCACACACAACATCGGCAAGCGTTGGATTGAGGAGGGCAAGAGGGGTAACGTTTGCTCGATCGTCGTGACTTGGGTTTGGGATGGCGGGCCATTTACGGTGCCGTCCGCGATGTCGAAGGCCGGCATCGATGTCATGACCAAGTCGCTCGCCATCGAGTGGGGCCGCTACGGCATTCGGCTTAACGCAATCGCACCTGGACCCTTCCCAACGAAGGGCGCCTGGGAGCGGCTCTCGCCGGGCGTTGACGCAGCATCTGACAAGCGTGGGCTCGACAATCCGTCGATTCACGGCCGCATCGGCGAGATGCACGAACTCTGCAATCTCGCCGTCCTGCTGATGGGGCCGGGTGCTGAATACATTAATGGCCAGACCATCGCGATCGATGGCGGCCAGCACCTGCTCAATGAAGGCGGCTTCTACGGGCGTCTCTCTCAGTGGGGCGACGCGGAGTGGGAAGCTGCACGCGACGCGATCAAAGGCGCGAACGACCAAGATCGAGCCAAACGCACCACTTGAAAGAAGAGCGGCGCGCCTCCCTAAAGAGACACGCCGTTCTCCAACTACGTTCGTTCAAGCCTTACGGATAAGGTTGGCCGTTTTCGTAGAAATACCGACCCGATTGCGGATCCCGGAAATAGTAACGGCCAGAGTTGCGATCGTAATATTGGCGGGTGTTCACGCGGTCTTGGCCAGCGCCACAGCCGCCGTCGCGCACGCAACCAGCGTATGCACCGCCAATCGCGCCAATCGCCGCGCCGATGGCCGCGCCTTGGCTCGCGTCTCCGTCGCCGGTGTTGTTGCCGATCACGGCGCCTGCGACGCCCCCAAGCACTGCGCCGGTGGCGGCGCCGCGTTCAACATTGCCAGTTTGGGTACATGCCGCGGCGAGTAGTGCTGCGGCAGCCATAGGTCCAAGTAGCGCCATGCGCATGGAGCGATCTCCTTCAAAGCCTCAAGGCTCTGAAACGCAGTGCGCATGGGGCTGTTCCGCTATTAACCGCCAATCGCGCCTGAGCTCTGCAGCTGAAGGAGTTCCTTTTCTCCCAAACTGAGAAGTTCCCTCAGGACGTCGTGGGTGTCTGCACCAAGCGCTGGCGGTGCAGCGCGCGTGATCGGTGGTGTCGCGCTCATGCGAACCGGATTGGCGGCGAGCCTCATGCTGACGCCGTTTGGACGGGTCGCGGTTTCCACCGCGCCACGGGCGACCACTTGAGGATCGGCGTACACTTGCTCGAGTGTGTTGATGGGGCCGCATGGAACGTCGGCCGCTTCAAGTGCTGCGACCCATTCCGTTGTTGTGCGCATACGCATGATGGCCGCAAGCGCTTCAGTCAGCGCTTGGCGATGTATGACGCGCGCTTCGTTTGTACGGAAGCGTTCTTCGTCGGCGAGCGCGACCCCGGAGGCGCGGCAGAAGTCGCGGAATTGGCCGTCATTGCCGACAGCTAAGATGATGTGGCCGTCCTTGGTCGCCAGCACTTGATAGGGCGCGATCGCGGCGTGTTGATTGCCGAGGCGTTCGGGATGTTCGCCGGAGACAAGGTAGCTCGAACCCAGATTGGCGAGCATCGCGATCTGGCAATCAAGGAGCGAGACGTCGAGCTGCTGTCCTTCACCGGTGCGCTCGACGTGGCGCAGCGCTGCGAGGATTGAGGTCACCGCATACATGCCAGTGAAGAGATCAGCGACAGCGACGGCGCTCTTCATCGGCTCGCCTTCCGGCTCGCCGGTTAGGCTCATCAAGCCGCCCATGCCTTGGATAATGTAATCGTAGCCTGGGCGTTTCGCGTACGGTCCAGTTTGGCCGAAGCCGGTGATCGAGCAGTAAACAATGCTCGGGTTGATCGCCTTCATCGAAGCATAGTCGAGGCCGTACTTTTTCAAGCCACCGGGTCGGAAGTTCTCAACCAAGATCTGGCAGTGCGGTGCAAGCTTGCGAACCATGTCGGCGCCAGCCGGGTTTGCGAAGTCGATCGCAACTGAACGCTTGTTGCGATTGGCTGCCAGATAATACGCCGCGTCGCCTTCGCCGTTTTCGATGAAGGGTGGGCCCCATGAGCGCGTGTCGTCACCGGCGCCGGGCTTTTCGACCTTGATCACATCAGCGCCGAAATCTCCGAGGATCTGCGTCGCCCATGGTCCGGCCAGCACTCGTGATAGATCGAGCACGCGCACACCCGCTAGGGCAGCTTTCGTTTCTGACATTGTGATCCGCCGTCTGTCGCTTGCGCTGGTCTGCGGCGGTGGTAGAGCGGCGCCATGAGCGAAGTCAAAACGCCAGTCGCCACAGGCGGCTGCCAGTGCGGCAAAGTGCGCTATGCGCTCTACGTCGCCCCGCAGAACTCTCACGTCTGTCATTGCCGTATGTGCCAGCGCGCGACGGGTGGGTTGTTTGCAGCATTAGCGGGCGCGCCCCGCAGTGAGTTCGCGTGGACAGCGGGCGAGCCCGCTTTCTTCGCCAGCTCGAACCTCGCCAAGCGGGCCTATTGCCGCGATTGCGGGACGCCGCTTTCCTTCGCGTACGATTTGCCCGAGGCGCGCTTCTACGTAACCATCGGATCGCTCGACGATCCGAACGCCGCTCCGATCGTTATCCAGTACGGCGCGGAGAGCCGCATCGAGTGGGTAAGATTTTGCGAGGAGACGCCTTCCGAGCAAACAGGCGAAGACCCGAAGGCGGCTGAGTTCTTCGCGAAGATGCAGAGCCACCAGCGCACATGAGGTCTTTGCTGGCCCTTGCGCCGACGCGCGAGGAGGGCCAGACGGGAGCCGCCAAATCAGGGCGAGGGCAGTTAGCTCAGCGGTAGAGCGTCTCCTTTACACGGAGAGGGTCGGGGGTTCGATCCCCTCACTGCCCACCAGATTTCATTGAAGTTTTTGCCCCGTGGTGCGGCCGGGGGGCCGAGCTGGGGTACAATCGGGGTACAATGGTCGCGGGTTTCGCGAGGGTGGTCGCCAGCGCCCGACGTCAAAATGTCGCGGGCTGCCCAGGCCGACGCGGTGGCGCCTCGGCGGGTTGGGGCGGCCGTACAGCCTAGTTGCCTCATTTGGCCCCCGAGGGCCGTCGAGGCGGGCTGGGCCGGCTCCGTAGGCCGCTGAGGGCCGTGGGTAGGCCGACCGGCTCCTGTTCGCTCACTTTGAGACGCGTCCGCCGCAGGTGCGTTCGAGCCGGCGTAAGCGCCGAACACCACTACGACGCGCGCGCGCGTCGCTTCTGTGGATATCGTTGAGCAGCCGCCCCCAGGCCCCGCGGGTGCTGCGATGATCATTTTGGCTGGCGTAGCAGGCGTGGTGAGCGCGCCGTCCGGCCCAGCGGGTCGCGTTCGGTGGCAAGATGAGCGCCCGCACGCGGGTGTTGGTGATAGGGCATCGAAACCAACGGCGGGCGCCACCGAAGTTTGGCGTGGTTTTTTCGATGCCCACCCGCTGCTCGTGCACAGCGCCGCCGGTGTTAAAGCGTAGGATCAGCACGCCGCCGGTCCAGACGTATGCGATCGAGGCAACCTCCGTGTCGCCGAGGCCCCAGTGCAACTCGCCGTGGTTTGCATGTCTGAAGATGCGCCTGATCGCGGGCTCCGCGAGATCGATCTTCAAACACTGTTCAAGCACTGGGCGCATCGGGCCGCCTGTAATTGCCGAAATCTACAGACACTCTACGCCTTATCGCGCGGACGCGGCGTTCATCGCTCAATCTTTGTAGCTGTTGGTGTTGTCTCTGGTGGCGCGCACGCGCCGCGCCAAGGAGGCTGCAACGTGTCTAGCGCCACGCGTGTCGCTGACACCTTGCGCTGAAGCTCGCGCAGCTGGCTGACGCGATACTATCAGACATGAGCGGCGGGTCTGCGGTGACGGTCCCCGCCGCCGATATCGATGCAAGGTTTGCTGCAACGGATCGTCGTCAGTGATCAGTTCTAAGCGCCTCGGTTGATGTCGTGTTGTGTCACCCCTCGTTGCGCGTTCCGAACTTAAAAACGCGAAACCAAATTCCGGGTTCAGGTGTGCCCATTCCTTCCCGGAGCCTGTACGGTTACCTGGCAAAACCGGGTCAACGGTCGAGGAGCACTGGCGTCGTCATTGAGGTTGACCACCTGAACCGGCGCCAGTCGCGGCGAGCGCCGAAAAAAGCTCGCGGGCGACGGTCGGGGACAACGATCGGCGGCGTGAGCCGGAAAGGGAATAAGTACGCGGCGCGCATGCGCTCTGTTTGGTCAGCAGCTTCCGGTGGGCTTCAAACCCAGACCGGGAGGCGGAAAGGGCGGAGCTTTGCAGAGGGCGAAGCTTTACGCACGAGCTGAGGCGCGACCGCGTCGGGTCGGAGTTAGACGAATGCCGGAATATTGGCCGCCGCGAGATGAGCGTGAAACCGAGCGCAAGCGTCTGGATGCTTGGCGGCCGTGGTTGCGGCTGATGTTTTGGACGGTGGTCGCGCTGGTGCTGTGGTCGCTATTCGAAACCGCGCGCAATCTTTGGATGTGAAAAAAGTCACACGATGCGCCTTCACCTCAAGCGTGTCTCAGCTGTCGCACGAAGCCGCTATCGAAGTAGAGTACCGGCCGAGCAGGGGAATAGGGATGCGCTCGACGATCAAGATATTCGCCGCGGTCTTGGGTCTGCTAGTAACTGCGGTGGCGGGGCCAGCATTCGCGGATCCCTGCGAAGCGCCTCTCCCATCGCAAGCGGGGGCCGAGTTCTCAGGCGTCGTGCGCTATGTCGTCGACGGTGATGGACTTTGCGTTGGTCCCGCTAGTGGTGGCGGCGCAACCTGGATCGAGGTTCGGTTGATGGATTTTGACGCACCGGAGCTGCGCCAGCCCGGCGGTGAAGAGGCTCGTCAAACGCTCCGGCGCTTAGTTTTTGGTCGGCGTGTTGATTGTGTTGTTACTCCTGGGCGCAGAGGGACCACGACTTCCTACGACCGCACGCATGCGGTCTGCAGGTTGGGAGGTCGGCGCGTCGGTGACCTCATGCGTGCAGCCGGCGTAACCGAAGGCGGCAACTGACGCGCTCAGCAGGCGCAATCCTGTGACCGGTTTCGGTATCCTCTAGCCTGTTGGGTATGGTCGTCACGAGGGCTGACCATGTAGTCTCAGCGTGAAGCCGAGGGGACTGGGGTGAGCAAGGGCATCACCGGAATTCTGTTTACTGATATCGAGGGGAGCGTCGCCAAATGGGAGATGCTTCCTGACGAGATGTCGGCTGCGCTTGAGCGGCACAACCAATTGGTTGCCTCTATCGTCGCCAAGCATAGAGGCGTCATCCATGATCGAGTGGGTGACGGTGCTTCTGTGCGGTTCCCAGTGGGCAATCCATTGGAGTGCGCCCTCGATCTGCAGGACGCATTCCGTCAGCAGGATTGGTCCGACATCGGCGGGTTGTCGCTGCGGGTGAGTGTGCATGCGTTCCAAGGCGGTGACGATGGACATATGCAGCCAGCGATCAATCGCGCCGCACGGATGGTTGATGCTGCTTGGGGAGGCCAGATCGTCGTCTCCGCTTTTGCCGTTGCGGCTTACCAGGCTCCATTGAAGGGCCGTCTGAGTGATCTAGGGAGCGTGCACCTGCGCGGCATAGCAGCTCCCATGCAGCTATTGAGCCTCACAGGTGGTGATTGGATCGAAGACACTTTCCCGCCGCTTCGCGGCGTTGACAGGCAGACGCCGGATTTGCCGGCGAGGTCGACTCCAATCTTTGGGCGTCGACGCGATCTGCAGCAGCTGAAAACTTGGATCCGAGAAGGGCGCCGGCTTGTTTCGATCGTTGCGGCCGGTGGGATGGGGAAGACGCGCCTGGCAATTGAACTCGCGCGCGGCGTCTCGGCGGAGCGCGAAGTTTGCTTCGTGACACTGCCGGCAGGCGCCTGCAGCTCAGATCAGCTGGCGGCGGCGTTGGCAACCGCATTGCGGTTGCCCCAATCTGCCGGAGAAGCCACGATCGAACGCCTGCTTGCCTATTTGCGCAGCCGCGACATCTTGATCGTGCTGGATAACGCGGAGGGCGTATCGGACGACAAGCAGGTGATCGGCGCAATTCTCGATGCGTGCGGGACGTCGTCATTCGTGTTGACCAGTCGCGCGGTTATGGTGTGGCCCGGCGAAGTGGTCTACAAGCTCGATGGGCTCGACACGTCGAGCGGTGATGCCGACTTCACGTCGTCTCCTGCTGCAATGCTTTTCGCCCAGGCCGCGCGCTCCCTCAATCCTGATTTTGCTTTCGAAGAAGCAGATGGCGGAAATCTGCGTACAATTTGCGAGGCGGTACGCGGCGCGCCTCTGGCGCTGCAACTCGTTGCGCAATGGTTGTCGATCTGGACGCTGCAAGAGATTGCAGAGAAATTGGCGAGTAACGCGATTGCGTTGGCCGACTTTGACGCCGGCGCCAACCCCTTGCGCGCGATTTTCGACGCATCCTGGAGCCTGCTTGACGTTGACCATCGTCGCGGATTGGCTGCGGTTTCAATCTTTCCCGCGGATTTCGACAATGTCGCTGCGCATCAGGTCGCCGGGGTGATGTCGAAAGTGATGATGACGTTGGAGCGAAAGAGCCTGCTGGAGCGCCGCGGCAATCACCGCTTCGCACTTCACCCACTCACCAAGGGGTTTGCGGTCGAACAATTGGCGGCGTCGCAGCAGCGCGAGGCGCTGGCTGAACAGCATGCGAAATTCTTCATGCAGGAGTTAGAGAATCTCGCGCTCGAGATGCTGGGTCCGGGACAAGCAAAGATGAGTGAGCGTCTTCGCTTAGATCTGGGCAATTTTCGAGCGGCCTGGCATTGGGTGGTGAATGACGCGACGAATGCCCCTACAGTCGAGGTCGCCGAAACGACGTTCTACCTCTATGTGATCAGCGGCTTGTTCGCAGAGGCGCTAGATATTTTCGAAGCGACGCCTTCGGATCGCCGACTGCAGGCCGCATTTCTATCGTTCCGTGGAAATTGCCTAATTCAACTCGGGCGCGCGGATGAGGCCGAAGTGGCTTGCCGCATGGCGCTGGAGTTAGCACACCCTGACGACGCAAAAATCTTGGCCCACGCGCACCAGGGGTTGGCGAATGTATATCATAGGCGCGCGGCGTGGGCTGATGCCGAGGGTCACTATCGTTCTGCCCTTGCCCTGAGGGACGATGAGCTGCTTGGGCGCGCGTATACGACGATGTCGCTTGCTTGGCTGGAATTGCAGCGCGGTGATTTGTCAGCAGCAATGTCGTGGGTGGAAGAGAGCGAAGTCACTTGCGCAGAGATAGGCTTCATGTTCGGGCTCTTTGTGCTGCGCACGTGCAAGGGCGATGTGACCGCGAGGCGGGGTGACTACGCGAGCGCGCTTGCGGCCTACCGCGGCGCAATGGCGCTGAAGGCCGCGATCTCCAACGACAGCGAGCTTGGCGTGGCCTATGTCAAGATGGGTCACATTCAACGCCGCTTAGGCGATGTCCAAGCGGCGCGCGCGTGTTTCGACGACGCATTCGAGATCGCCACGGGCGCCGGCGATCTGCGCATACGCGTTCGGGCTCTAACTGGATTGGCGAGCTTGCGGGACGCGGCTTCGAACGAGCGGCGCAATTTGTTCTCGCAGGCTCTACGAGGAAGCCTCGATACGCGAAACCCGATCGATGCTTCGCAAGCGCTGTTGGAGGCTGCACGCTTTGAAGCCGGTGAGGGGCGGCAAGATGTTGCGGGCGCTCTATTCGCAGCAGCGCGAGACCTCGATGCGGTGCCGTTGTTGGAGTACGCGGCAGACTTGGCCGAAGCGAAGGTCGACGTGTCGCCTCGACCTAGCCGGATTAGCGTTTGGCAACGTATTGAGGTGCTCGCCTTGGAGTCTGCGAATGCCTAGGAAGCACCCGGCGGAGCTGGCGTGAGAAATATCACATAGCGGGCGGCGGCAGTTGCGACGACACTGCGCGACGGAGGATCCGTCGGTGCCATACGGTTTTCATGATGAGTCCTATAGTCGGCTTTCGAACTTGCTCACTGCTGACTTGGCGGCAACGGGCGCCAAGTCGCTGGCCGCAACCTACCGCGCCCAAAATGGCCAGCCCCGCCTGCTTGCGACCAGCGCAGGGACGTCGCTCGCTTTTGTTGAATTGTGTTTGGGATTGGCGGAGGCCCCGCAGCCTGGCGGCATCCGGGAACTTGAAGTGGAAGGCCTAGGCTATGTGATGTGGCAAGCGTCCGGAGACATTACCTCTGACGACGCAGAAGTTTTGCTTTTTGCGCTGCGCGATCAGGGGCGGCTCACGCAGGCGAATGCGTTGCTTGATCGACTTCGGCGGCTCTGTGAACCCGAAGTGAACTAAATGGCATCCAGCGGCTTATCGCGCGTGCGAACGCCGAAGTAGGCAACAACAAACGCCACAATCAGGAGAGCAACCGCCAACGCCATCACCACGCCCGCTTGGCCGCTCCTCTGAAAGATGGATACGGTGGCTATCGGGATCACGATGGCGGCAAAGCGACCCATGCTAATGGCGAAGCCGACCGCGCGCATGCGGATGGGGGTCGCAAACAGTTCGGGCATGTAGGCGGTGACGCCGACGGCGCCAAAAGCATAAATCGTGACGACGACAAGGAAACCTAGTGGAACCAGCGCGGGGGCGGGCGCGAGTGCATAGGTAACGCCAGCGGCTGCCGCCGCGACTGCGCTCACGACAGTGGTCCACTTGCGTTCGCTGCGATCGGCCACGATGAGGCCAATCACGACGCCCACCGGCGCGCCGAGAGTGATGATCGTCGTCTTCAAGAGCGCCGACGGCAGCTCGCGACCTTCCTCCGCAAAGAATGTCGGCAACCAAGAAACGAAGCCGAAGGTGGCGACGACGAGACCGACATTGAGCAGACCAGCTACGCCGAGCCTCACAATAGTCTCTGAACCAAAATGCGCGGGCGCGGCGGCGCCTTTTTCGGAAGGCTCACCCGCAGCGTCGGAGATCGGCATTTGCGGCGCAAATCTGGTGACGACATCCTTTGCCCGGTCGAAGTATCCGCGCGCGGCAAGCCACCTCGCGGATTCTGGTAAAGCGAAGCGAAGCGTCAGCGCGACGGCCGACAACGCCGCGACGGTCGCAAACAATAAACGCCAACCTCCAGGCAGCGGCGCCACGAAGTAGTTCATGATCAGTGCGAGGGGTGCGGCGCATGTCGCGATCAACGCGAGCGCTGTCATCCACGTTCCACGCGCCCGCAAGGGGAGAAACTCGATCAAGATGCCGTAGGCGAGAACGTTCTCGACGCCAAGCCCCAACGCGGTGACGAAACGCGCGGCGATGAGCGTCTCAATGCTCGGCGCCGCCGCGCATGCTGCTGCCCCCGCCATAATGACCGCGGATCCGACAAGAATGATGAGGCGCCGCCCGAAGCGATCGCCGAGGACCCCACCGCAGAGCGCCCCCAAAGCCATTCCAAACGCGCTCGCCGCTGCGAGATGGCTGAGTTGGGTGAGGCTAGCCAGGCCCTGATGAAGGAGCGCGCTGGAGATGCCAGAAACGATGAAGATGTCGAGGGAATCGACGAGTAGGCCAGCGCCGACGATTACGAACAAACGCCGGTGCGCCGGACCAAGGGGGGTCACATCGAGAGCTTCAAGAAATCTGTCGTTCGACGCCGGTGTCATCGGCGCCGCTTCTAGGCCCAATTGTTGCGCGCTGCGAGTGTGCGCGTCTCCCGAATGCTGCGCCCGTACGCGCGGGGCGGCCTTAGAGACCGACGAAGACGCGCCGCCCGGGCGAAAGCTGCGGCTGGCGCCGGCGCGCGTAAAGTTGCTTGAATCCCTAATGACAGAAGCGGCAACGCGTTCGGTCTAGGTCCTAGACCTCCGTCGCCCTACGGAAGAGGCGTCCTCCCGCCCCACGCGCATAAAGCGCCTCGAGCGCCGGCCAATCAACGATCTCGATGACGCGCCGACGACTTACGATCATGCGCTCCTTCTCCAGATCCGCCAAGTGACGGCTCACTGCTTCGCGCGACGCTCCGATCTCGGCCGCGAGGATCGCGTGCGTCGGTGCGTTCGCGATGAGGATCGGCCGGAGCAGCGTTCGCTTTGCCGCCAGCGCCAAGAGCCGGCCGGCTAGGCGGGTGCGCACATCGAGTGCGGCGACTTCGAAAAGTCGGGTGTGTAGATCGACCACCGTCTGTGAGAGGCCGTGCACCACGGCGCTGTTGAAGTCGGCGTGGGCGCGCATGAGACGCAAGAAATGCATTTTGGAGACGGACACGATTTCTGCAGGCCGATCGGCGCACAGGCGGAGGTTGGCGCCGGCGGTGAGGCCCAACAGATTGGTGCAAAGGCCAAGCACGTCGCCGGCGTCGAGTTCGTTGAGACAAACGTGCCCAGCGTTGGCGCTGATGGCGACAAGCCGAATACGCCCACTCGAAACAACACCGATGCGATCAGAAAAGTCTCGGCTCAACTGCAGGGTTGCGCGCGCGCGCATCGTGAGCCGCTGGGCGAAGTCGCTGAATTCGGCGATTGCGTTTGGCGGCAGCGCTGAGAAGGGCGCAATGGCGCACAATTCCTGTGCCTCGAATGCCTCTCGGCCGCGTGGCCGAGAGGCATTCGGTGTCTTGCGGGGCGAGGAGCGATGTTTGGCGTCAGGCATGAGAAGCGAACCGGCGCGAAAGCTAGCAAGCTTTGCGTCCGCGTCCTTGTGATCCCCATCACACTTTGTGCCGAATTCGTCTCACTTCGGCCACTCCAACGTCTGGCTCACGGTCGTTCCGGCACGCTTTTGGATTTGTTCGGCGAGATGCGCGGGGCGATGGAGGACGAGTTGGCCGCGACCACGTGAAAGCACCCCTTCGCTGGTCAGCTGCGTAAGCTCGCGGCTCACAGATTCGCGCGTGGCGCCAATCGACGCCGCCAACGCGGCGTGGGTCGGCGCAGGCGCGATCGCGATCCCGTTTGCAACTTGTTTTCCCCGGCCGGCGAAGCGTAGCAACTCCGAATACAGCCGAAATCTGACTTCAAGCGCGGCCAACTCAAACAGACGATCAGTCAAAATGACAACCGTGCGCGCTAGATTGGAGGCGACATCGGCAGCGAACAGCGCGTTTGTCGCCATCGCCGTTCGGAATGCGGACGCGGGCGCCTCGGCAAGCAGGCCCGGTGTTGCGGCGCGCACTGCAACACTGCGAGGCGTACCGATCAGGGCGGCAATTTCCCCAAAATGATCACCCGCACCGAGGCGCCGAATTCCGATGGCTTCTCCGAAGCTCGTGGTCATCGACAACGTATAGGTTCCCGCGCAAACGAAGTAGATGCTGTTGCCGGTGCTGAGGTGAGAGAAGATTTCTTCGCGCGCGGCCACCCGTCGCCAAGCGAGGTTGCGCGCCATCGCGTCGAGTTCGGCGTCGCTCAGCGCCGCGAGGAGGCCGACGCGCCGCAGCAACTCGCGCGCCGCGGCGGGTGAGGCGGGTATGTCGGGAAGCTTGGCCGTCATCCGGACATTCTAACGAAGCGGGCAAACAAACGCACGGGGCGTTTGTTTGCAGGGACCCTCCAAGGGCGTTCGCCGGCCGCGCGACTTGCGATCTGTGCGCTAGATCACGTCGAGTGAGCACAGTTTTAGTATTTTGCGATGCTGGCGCCGCGGCGATCTAGCAGCGGCCCCACGCTACTGTTTTGATGTTTGCGCCCGGGGCTGGGGCCCGGCGGCGGCGGTCTCCTTTGTCCACCACCAAGGGGGCCGCCACCGCCGTACGACTCCGGCGCCCGACGTTGAGTGCGGCTAGTGGCGAAGTTGCGCAAGCAGCGCCGCCAGTTCGCTCTGCCGCGTCACCCCGGTCTTACGAAATACGTTCCTCAGGATCGTACGAACCGTGGCGGTTGATACCCTGCGTTCCAGGGCGACGCGCGCCGGCGCGTCGCCCGCTGCAATGCGGTTGGCCACGATCGTCTCCGTCGGCGTTAGATCGAACAAATCTCGGAGCAGCGCTGCACTGGCCGAGCGGTGGTCGTGCAAGCTTCGGAGCAGCAATATCGCGCGGGTGCGTCGAAACATGTCTTGTCCCAAGCCGCGCGTAAGTATCGGTGTGCAGACCAAGTGGCGACTGTCAGACTGCCGTAGTTGAAAGCTGGCGAGTGGTTCGCTTGGCGATGTGCATCGCGCGAGTTGCGCGTGCAGTTGGGCGAGGGACGCCGCCGTTTCAGGAGCGTTTGAGGTTAGGCGTCCCTCGCGGTCGAAGTCAAAACAGTCGCCGATGAGCAGAGCCCCCAAGGGCGTCGCTTCAACCACGCGGCCTCTCTGATCAAGACCGATTGCGGCAGCTTCAAGCAGATCGAGCCCGTTCAGTGCGCCTCGCTCCTCTGTCACCTGAATGGCGCGCGACAGAGATAGAGCGGCCGCCGCGGGCTCCATAAGCGTCTGCAGCACCGCGCGTTCGTGTGGGCGGAGTGGCCCGTGTGTGGCGTCAAATGTGACGCTGACAAAGAGAGGATCGCCATTAGGATCGTCCGCGCGCCAACACGCCATGTGTGAAACGCCATGGCTCGCCGCGAAGTCGCGATAGAACGGGGATGTGGCTCTCGCTTCCGCGGATACGAGGCACGCATCCGTGTAGATGCGCCCCGGCTCTAGGTTCGTAAGCGCCGAAGCGCGCGGGTCGTGCGCGAACCATCCGCCGGACCGATAGGCTTCGAGGTGCGACTGCGTGCGCTCCGGAGAACCTAGAAGGTCGCCACCATCTTCATAGATCCTAATGACACTGAACAGAGTGGCCCCGAGTTCGGCGCGGCAGACTTCGAGGGCCTTCGGCCAATCCCGCGGACTGAAGGCCGCCTCACTCAACGCCGCGCGCATGCGTCCCTCGTCGATCAAAGCGTTACTCGGAGTGTCAGCCTGAATTCTCAGTGGCGCCTCAATTCTTATCGTAATCGCGCCCACCCAAATTGGGTCGCCGAAGGGCAACCGAGCGTCGACATCATCCAAATTAGGTATAGTGTTGGGGTGAATACTGCCCGCGAGCAAGTTGAATGGCGCGCAGTAACTTGTGATATTTATCACAGATAAGCGTAATTTGGCCGCAACACTCAGCTAGACATAAGAATACAGCAAAGAGAGCGGTAGTTGTGCGCCAGTTATACTTGATCGCGCCTGCGATCACTGTTGAGGTTAGCTGCCGTTAATTCTAGCCTCCTCGAAGTAATGTTACCGATAAAGTAGGTAAAAGCATTGCATTACACTTGGAGGAGTGTTTGCATGCGATCATGACGATAACGCTCGCCGACATTCAGGCGCGTCGCGATGAGATCGCGCGCGAGATCGAGCGTCTGCGTCTCGAAGATGAGGAGTTGGCGATCGCTGAGCAGGTGCTGGAGCGCCTAAGCGGCGCTGAACCTCGGCCGCGGCGTCCCCAACCTACGCCTCAAGCGGCCAATGCACCGCGCAGCCAGCGTGAATTCGTGCTTGATGCCCTGGAGACCTCTCCAGAGCCGTGGTTGAAGGCCAAGGAAATCATCGCGATGGCTCGGAAGCGCTGGGCCGTGGTGATCCCAGAAAAGAGCCTCCGACCGCTACTCACCATGATGAAGAACCAACGCCTAATCGAGCGCCGCGGTCGATTGGTTGCCATACGCCATCGCGCTCGAAGCGGGGCGGCGGATCCTCACCGGCGCGCGTCCGGCTAGCCGGCAAATCCGACCCAATCCGGCTTGCGCGAAATTATATTAGAATATTAGTGTCGATAACCTCCTGCGTGGTTGGTTCCCCGGTTTGCTCCATCGGGGGCGGGCCGACCGTTTTGGTCAGGCGCGAAGCGGCGGCGTTTATCCCCTGACATTGTCGCTTCGCGCTGCGCCCGACAGGTGGCGGACGTTATCTCGCGGCGGCATCCATCATCAGCTCGTAGAG
The DNA here is from genome assembly GCA_041398305.1 of Hyphomonadaceae bacterium. Classification (GTDB taxonomy): domain Bacteria; phylum Pseudomonadota; class Alphaproteobacteria; order Caulobacterales; family Aquidulcibacteraceae; genus Vitreimonas. The sequence goes on along the minus strand of JAWKUZ010000010.1, from coordinate 91,066 downwards.
GTCTTGCGGCGGCAGGAACGAAAGGCACTGCGCCGCCCGACGCCGTGACACGCCCGACCGCAAGAATGCCCCGATGCGCGGATCTCGCGGTAGCAACAATTGGTGACGGTGGGCGAGTTGCAGACGCAGGCACTCGGTCTCGGGATCCATCATTGCGGCCACGTGCCAACTGTTGGTCAGGCAGTCAGCCACGTCGCAGAGTGTGTTGGGGTAGCCAGCATCTGACAGCAACGCCAAGCGTGTCCACGCGTGCGGCTGGACTGGCGCTCGTCGTATCGAAGCTTCGGCCCAACGGACGCTTTCGGCGTAGAGCTGGGGATCCGACGTGATCTGAGCGTCTAACAAGTAGACGCCCGACAACGCTTCGGCGGCGCCTGCGTGCCAGAGTGTTGGGTGGGCCCAGCTGTCGCGCAGCGACGCCTCGGCGCGCGCGAGGAGTTGGCCCTGAACCACGGGCGACTGGCTCGCCTTGGCGCTGACAATCATGTCGAGCGCGCCGGCGGTCTTTGACGCCGCTTCAAACACGATGGCGGCGCCCAGCGTGGCGCACACAAGCGCTACGGTAGAGAGTGCGCGAACCAGCATTGCAGCGGCCCCCTTTCGCTCAACGCGCCCGGCGGCAACCCTATCAGGCGTGCCCCCTGGCGGCTCTAATTTTCGCCTCTAATGTTATTTGTCAAAGGAGGGCTTGCGATGAGGCAATATCCGGCGGCCAGTCTGACGCTTCGCCGAGCGCATCGCATTCGGCGTTTTGACCGGATTGAGGATCTGATCAACAAGACCGGTTCTACGTCTCAGGATGATCAGCAAGATCGTGTCGCGGCGTCCAAGACGCCGGATGCTGAAGGTGCCGGAAAGCCCTAGCGGAGCGCGCACACGGCCGCCGCCGCGCGATCTTGGATATGTTCAGCATCTTTATCGTCGAGCCGCCCCGCAGCAATGCCTCGCGCGAGTTTACTCTCTATGACACCAATGTGAGCCGCCGCTTCGGTTTGACCCGCCTCACACAGCCGCTTTCGCGTCAGTTGCAGACGCACTTGAAAGTCGAGCAGGGCCTCTCTTGCAGTTTGCACGTCAAGCACACGCAGATGGAGTTGCCTCAGCAAGACCTGAACCGCCGGCATGTCGATGGCGGCGTCGTTTTTGCGTCGATCAAACAAGCGGAAACGAAATCCGCGGCGACGATCTGGTCCGGCATACGACTTGACTTGAACCCAGCGCATTAAGTCCGCCCCATCACAAACAGCAAGCGGAGGGTATCAGCGGCGGCGACCCTAAACTTCGCTAATTTCGCGTCGGAATCTGTGTGATCTTCGTCACCAATCCGCGGACGTGGCGTCGTCTGGGTCACGCCGTCACTGGCGTGTCGGCGGCGGGTTCGTCGGTCAGATTGGCTAGCGCGCCACCCAAGGCGATCGCGACTTGCGGGAATGCTGCCGCCAAATTGGGATCGTAGCCGTTGGGCAAATACCAATTCTCTCCGAAGACTTCGATATCGACCAGGGACCGTAGGCCGGCTTGAGTTGCGGCGTCGCTCGCGACCGTTCGCAAGAACGACAAGTGCGCGCCGCCGCCGGCAAGTAAGATGCTCAGTCGCTCTCCGTCTTGCGGGCGCGCTCGCGCCGCCAGCGCGCGCATGCTGACGGCGCAGGCGCTCGCCAAAGCGAGACAAAATTCCTTGAAGCGCGGCGCACGCAATAACTCCTTCAGATGCAGGGTTCGTGACGCGCCCCCATGCGCAAAACTGCATTTGCCGTTGAGAAAAATGTCGCGCTTCAGGGCGCGCGCCGACAGACCCAGCAGCCGCCACAGCGTAGCTTGCGCGTCGCGTTGCTTGAGGCGGAATTTATCGATGAGGAGGCCAACAATGATTTGGTCGATCTCGTCGCCCGCGAGGCCGCAACTCTGTCGTGCGCCGACAATTTCGGCGAGAATTGGCCCCGCGTCGCTGGTTTCGCACGCGAACCCGGCGATGTCGGTGGTCCCTGCGCCCATGTCGATAACGAGTAGGGCGTTGCGGGCTGCGCGTGAGAAGGCGCCGTACGCCGCCGCAGCAGCGTGCGCCTCGAAGACGCCCGCCTCCAACTGGCCAATGCCGAGCGCCTGCTGCGCCTTATCGAGGGCGTCTTTGCACTGGGCGATGGAGGCGCCGTCCGCGTCGAGCAGCATCGCGCCCAGCCGCGCGGACACGATGGCGCCTTCGTCGAAGAGGCGCGCCATTGCCCGGTCGCCTTCCTCGCGCGTGCGCCAAATCGGACTCGTGTAGCGCCGTGGGGCTGAAATGAGAGCCGGGGGCAGGGTGTCGTCGTTGCGGATCGCCGCCAAGATCAATTGATCAAGATAGGCGAGATAGAGCACCAGGGCGTCGCGGTAGCGTAGCGTATCTGTCGGATCGACGCTGCGGCGAACTTTGAGGCTCAGTGCTTGTTCGATGTCGCGCGCGGCCAGAATGAGCTTGAAAGAGAGGATCGGGTCGCGGTCGGCGCCCACACACGCGCGCGCGCGTTCAAGCGCCGGCGGTCCGAACATGATGCGGCCGTCCTCGACAAACATGACCGAGGGCGTCAGCAGCGGGTGTTCGCTGCCGGCGGCTGCGCCGATCGCCAACGCCCGCACGGCTTCGCGCGCGGGCCCCGGCGCATCAGAGAAGACGCTCGCCTTCGAGAACGCGGTGCCGAAGTCGAGACAAATCCGCGCCGTGGTCACGATCTCGGTTTCTGGCTGCTCAGACATAAGACGCGCACCCTGAAGCTCGCGCCCGGGTGGATTGGTCGCCCGCCGCCCGACGCGCCCTAATCTTCTAACACCGTTCTTAGTGGTTCAGGGAACCTTGGTCACATTGGCCTCACGATCGAATCCTACAAAATTCACGCGTCAGGCGAACGCGACGGACGCTGGCGGGCTAACGAAGGGCCAGAATGGCGAACTCAGATGAGCAGGCGCAGGTCCCGAGCGTGCCGTGGTCGGTGTGGACCGTGCGCGCAGCAGGGTGTTTGGCGCTCGTGCTCATGTTCTCGTTTGCGCTGTCCGACGATTTCTCCAGGCCAGAATTCGTCGCCCGCCAGGACCGGGTCGAACACGTCCTGGCGTTCGCGACGCTCGGGTTCTTGTTCAGCTGGCGCGCGTCTGTGGTCGGTTTCGTCGCCACCGCGCTGGCTTTGACTGGCGTCGCATTTTCGGTTGAAGCGCTGCAGGAAACGCTCACGTTGACCCGCGAGGCGCACTTGAGCGACGCGCTCGCCAGCCTGGGCGGTTTGACACTGGGCCTCGCCAGCGCAGCCCTATTTGGCGCGGCTCTATCTTGGTTACGCCCAACCTAGGAGGCGCGCTGCGAGCGCGCCGACTGCGAACCAAGCGGTCACGCCGATCAGAAAAGCAGCGAGCAGCAGCCAGCCGGGCGGCAAGATTACGCCCGGTGGGTCGTCGGCATGAAAGCGAGCCTCGGTGGGGTCGATAACGCTCATCGTTCAAGTATAGCTGAGGGTGGCTTGATTCCGCGTAAAAGTCCCCGGGTAGAACGCGGGAGAGTACATCGTTATCGCGCAGTAACCATTTGAGACTTAACCGCCTTTAGTTATGATTATTACGTAAGGCTAAAGTCCTTATTGCTAATATTAGCGCCGGGTATGGATGTAATCCGGGGCTATACAGTGCGGACTCTTGCTATCTGCTTGCTGCTGGCGGCCTGTGCGTCGCCGGTGGGGAATGAGCGCCTGAGTGCGGCTTCTCGCCTGACGCCGGGCGCGGAGGTCGCGCCGCCAGATGGGCTGCTCGATTATTGTGCGCGTCGTCCCCAAGATTGCGGGGCCGCCACGACAAGTGACCTACGGGGTCTGTTGCCGGCAACAGGCGCCGCCACGTGGCAAAATGCGTCTTCTCGTCGTCGCGACGATACGGTGTTTGCGGCGATGATGGCAGCGCGTCTGTCGCGCGGGCATCAACAGCCAGCGGTCGCCAGTTCGAGTGTGGTGACGCTCACTGAAGAGCGTTGGCGTGAGCTACGCCGCGTTAATCGGGAGATCAATCGCGCTATTCGCCCGACAACCGATCGCGCACTCTATGGCGTGGAGGAATATTGGCAGCGTCCGCTGCTTGTCGGCGCCGCCGGCGCGCGCGGAGATTGTGAAGACTACGTCCTTGAGAAGCGCGCGCGCCTGCTAGCGTTGGGGTATGCGCCGGATTCGATCGCGATGGCTGTCGCTATTGCACCCGGCGTCGGCCTGCACGCGGTGTTGATTGTGCAAACCGACCGCGGCGACGTCGTGTTGGATAATCTTTATGGTGAGCCGCGGCGGCTCGTCAGCCTCGATTACGTTTGGATCTCGCGTCAAGTCGGTCCGACGCTTTCCAATTGGGCAGCCGCGCGCGCCGAAGGCGTGTCTCAAGCGGCGCACCTATACGCTGATGCTAGCGCCGAAGCGCGGTTCGCGCGGCTGATGCAGGAGCGCCTCAACAGCTCGACGACGCCGACACCCGCGCCCACGATCGCCGCCTTAAGTTCCAACCCGGCCAATGCGCCGGGCACGCCAACCCAACCCGCGAAGCTGGGGGCGCCGTGTCTTGCAGCGTTCGGCGGCTGCTCGAGCGCACGCTCCAATATCCAGCACGTGGCGCCCTAGGCTGTGAGGTGCTCGCGCTGCTAACGCTGCGGCGCGCCCACGCTTGAGCCCAACATGAAAGCGTAGAAGGCAGCGATCGCTGGCACCTGCAGCGCGAAGTCGACGACGCCGTGCAGCAGCAGCAGCGCGCTGATGGCGAGGGCGGCCGCGGCCCATTCGACGCCACCTTCTCCGCGCACCAGACGCATCAATGCGCGCGCCAAAATTGGCGCCAATATCATCACCCAAAGTCCTAGACCAACGAGGCCCGTCTCCTCTAGCACCTGGATGAAAATGTTGTGCGCGGACCCGGGGGAGGCGAGCATACGCCAATTGTCCGGCGTCGCCGCGAGGGTATTGAGTTCGTGATAGGTGTTGAGCCCGTGTCCCAGCAGCGGCCGTTCGAGGAATAGTGCGTAGTGCGTATCCGCCAGCACGCGCCGCACTTCCCAGTCTTCGCCCGCCAACGCGAAGCGGGCGAGAACATCTTCGCTGCCGCGCGCGAATAAGACAGCGAGAATGATCATCACCAGCGCCGCCGGCGTGAGCGTGGCGACGCCGCGGGTGCTGTCGTGCTTGAGGGATTGGGCCCACAAGGCGCTGACCAAAATAATGAAGGCGACCGCAGTCGCCACCAAACCGCCGCGCGAAGCTGTCAGCAGGAGGCAGGCAAACAGCGCCAGCAACACAGCGAAAGAAACCGGCGCGCTCAGCACGAACCGGCCGTAGCCGCCGAGCGGTCGGCGAGGCTCACCCAGACGTCCGCGAGCGCCGCGAATAATCATTGTTGCGGCGATCACCATCAGCACACCGAAGAGCGCGGCCGCCGCATTCGCCGAACCCACTTCAACATCCAGTCGCGGGGCGCCGGCGACGGCATAGAAGAGATAGAGCCCAGCAAGGCAATAGGCGGCCGCCATCGCCGTCGCCCAACGGCCCGCCCAGTCGCGCGTCCGTCTATCGCGCGCAAAAAGTGCGCCCAACATGAATGCCGCAAGCGGCCCGAACAACGCGACGACGCCCTCAAGAGAGCGATAGGGCGACAATGAAAGAGGCGCGCCGCGGTCGCCGACGAGTGCCCAAAGAGGAGGGCCCGCGATCGAATGCGGTGTTACGAAAGCCGTGTTGATCGCGAGCGCCAAGAATAGGAGAGCCGCGAGCACGCTCACCATATTGGCGCTCAGCGTCCGCCACAGGCGGCCTGCCCGACTAAACGTGATCGTCGCCAACAACACGACGAGCAAAGCCAAGGATAGGAGTGCGGCGCTCGCGCCGCTATTGGCGCCGTTGAGCAGAAGCCCCAGAAGGATAATGCTCAAGACCACGAAAGCGCCGGCGTTGATCTCGCTCAGCCAGTTCAACAACGCTCGCATTGCTCGCCTCCCGCGCGCTTCAGACTACAACCTGGGCGCCAGTCGTCGAGGCGTTTCCACCGGCAGTGGGTGCGCCCTCATTCTGATGGGCACGCGATTGCCTCAGGTCGTGCGCCGGGCCATAAGTCGCCCCGCATGCCGATATGGGGCGAAAAGAAACTGTCTGGCCCGCGCTTTTTAGATGGGCGCGTCGGTTTCGCAATTGGCGACATACATGGCCGCGCCGACTTGCTTAGCCGCATGCTCGAGCGCCTCGAGCAGCAATTCCGTGCTATCGATGCGCCGGCGCCAATCGTGATCTTTGTGGGCGACTACGTCGATCGCGGGCCCGATAGCAAGCAGGTGTTGGATCTCCTCGCCGCCGGACGGCCGCACGGGTTTGAGCGGCGCTTCTTGAGCGGCAACCACGAAGCCGCCATGCTGAAATTTCTTGACGACCCGGTGGCGGGGCGGGCGTGGCTTGATCATGGCGGACTACAAACCTTGGCGTCGTACGCGGTGCATCCTCTGCCGAGTGCTGCAGCCGGGGCGCGTGAGATCAGCGAGGCGGCCGCGCAACTCAATACGTTGATGCCGGACGCGCATCGGGTGTTTCTGCGCACACTCGAACGATACGTCGTGATGGGCGACTATTGTTTTGTGCATGCTGGGGTCGATCCGAAGCGCGCGCTCGAACATCAACGCGACGACGACCTCTTCTGGATTCGGCGACGTTTCTTGGAAGACAAGAAACCTCTGCCGTTCAGGGTCGTACACGGGCACACGCCAGCGAAAGCGCCGTTTGAGGATGAGCGCCGCATTGGCATCGACACCGGCGCCTACTTTTCGGGGACGCTGACGGCCGTGCGCCTCGAGGGCGAATCCGTGAGCTTTCTAGAAGTACGTTGACGCGGTGAACCTAAATTCGCGACGTTAGAGGCTTGGAAGCGCGCGGCGCGCCGCGCTAACATAAGTGCACGCAATTAGGACGGGGGCCGCTTTATGGCATTGGATCACGTGGCGCGCCGCTCGGTGCTTGGTCTTCTGGCGGGCGGCTTCTGCGCCGGTTGCGGCAGTTCCGGCAGCATGCCCTCGGGAACCGAATTGCCGCAAATCTCGGTCACCGAATACCGATTGGGCCCCGCCGACCGATTGCGGATCAGTGTCTACGGCGAGCCTGAGCTCACGGGTGAGTTCGTTGTCGCGGCTAACGGCGTCATTTCTTACCCGCTGATCGGTGACCACCAGGCGGAGGGCAAGACTGTAGCCCAATTCACGGACTCGTTGCGGACGGCGCTCACGCGCTATGTGCTGCATCCGAACATGAGCGTCGAAGTCCTGAATTATCGACCGTTTTTCATTCTGGGCGAGGTTCAAGACCCTGGCACCTACCCGTACGCGGCGGGGCTAAATGTTATGAATGCGGTGGCTACTGCAGGCGGGTTTTCATATCGAGCCGACACTCGGCGGGTATTCATCAAGCACGCCAATGAGGTGGCCGAGCGTGAGTACGTGCTGACCAGCACCACCCCGGTCATGCCGGGAGATACCGTTCGCATCGCCGAGCGGCGCTTCTAGCTCGGGCGCGTCTTCGGTGACGCTCGCCGTGTCAGAGGCGCCGCACCGGCGCTTCAAAACTCGCCTTGTGAGCTAACGCACAAAAGATTGGCTCGACATTGCAGGCCTGCTCGTTATCGCTAAGATTAGCGACAAGTTAGAGGGGGCAAGTATGGCCTATCGCAGGATTTTGGCGGCTTTGGCGGTGTGCGCGGTTGCGTTCGCGAGCCCGGCGGTTGCAGCTATCCCCAGCGCCGAAGAGGCGCCGGTTCCGCATCTACAGGGCGCGGTGCTCGCGGAATTGGCCGGGGTCCCGGCTGGAGATACAGATGCGGTGCTTGCCGCAATAACGCGCGCGACCCGCGGCGCGCCGCTCCAAATCATCGTTGACGCAGTTTGTCCGCTTGAGCGCGCCAATCTGCGCGGCATCTACGGCGAAGACCAGGCTGCGATTTCACAGGCGCAATCGACGCTGGCCCGTCAGGACGTGCGCCAGGGCATCTCGGAGACTTGCCAGATCGCACAACTGGCGCTCGCCTCGTACGGCGCCACCGGCGGCGTGTCGGCAGGCGGCGCGCCCGGGCAGGCGTTTGGCACAGGTGGTGTCGGCGCTCCGGGCGGCGGCGGCGGCAGCGGCTACACGAACTAATCGACTTGGTCGTCGGCGACGCGCATGGGCTGCGCGTCGCGGCGCGGGAGAGGTGGGGCAAAATGAAGAGGCTTGAAACGTCGCTCGCCATTATGGCCGCCGCTCTCGGCTGGTGGGGCGCGAGCGAGCCAGCGCTCGCACAAGACGGCGACAATTTCGAGCGCGACCGCAATGTCAGCGTCCGAGACCGACCGCGCCCCGAATACGACGCGCGGGGCATCCCGATGAACGGGTTTGTGCTCTATCCCGAGTTGCTCGTGGGGGCGGAATATACAGACAACGTCTTCGGAACCGACACCAACACCGAAGAGGATCTAATTTGGCACGTCGACCCGAGTGTCGAATTGCGCTCGCGCTGGAGCACGCACGAACTCAACTTCTCGCTCGCTGCGCCGATGCGCTACTACAACGACTTCGATCAATCCGACACGACCGATCTCATCGCCGAGGCGAACGGGCGCCTCGACATCTACCGCGATTTCTACATTCACGGCAGCCTCGGCTACGGCGACCGTTCAGAACCGCTGTCGAGTTCACCAACAAATCTGCCGCTCGCGGAGCCAATCGAATACACGACTACAAACGGCAGCGTCGGCTTCGTGAAGGCGTTCAACCGGCTGCGCGTCTCCGGCGAGGCGGGATATGCGAGCTACGACTACGACGACGGCCTATTGTTCAATTTGACCCCGGTCGATCAGGATGACCGCGACCGCGATGTGATAGAGGGTGGGATCCGCTTCGATTACGCGGTGAGCCCCGGCACGGCGCTTTTCTTCGCTGTCGGCGCAAATAGCCGTGACTACGACCTCGATCCGCCGGCGGTTATCGTCAACCGCGACTCAGAAGGCTACGAAGCGCTGGTTGGCGCGAATTTCGACGTCAGTCACCTGATGCGCGGCGAGATTGGCGTCGGCTACCTCAATCAGACCTACGATGAGCCGGGTGTCGGTGAGAGTTCGGGGCTTGCGGTCCGCACCAATATTGAGTGGTACCCGGATGAATTGGTGACAGTCTCATTCGGCGCATCGCGCGAAGTGGGTGACGCCGGCGCGTTCGGCGCGTCGAGCTACATCGCAAACAATGCAAGCTTCGCCATCGACTACGAGTGGCGACGCAACGTGATCTTTGGTGTTTCGACCGGCTATAGTTTCGATGACTACAACGGCATCGATCGCGAAGATACCCGCTGGTCGGCTGAAGTGTCGGCGGACTACCTGATGAACCGCGGCGCGGCGCTCTTCTTCCAAGTCGGTCACTACGAGCAGCAATCAGACGGACTGCAGGAAGGCCGCGACTACGACACAAATCGCGCCGTTATTGGGATTAAGCTACGCCGCTAGGGCGACATCTGCGCTCGAAGGGCCTGGTTTATGAACGTGATCTCGATTCGACGCGGCAGCACCGAGGAATTGCGCGAGGCGGCGCCGATGATGGAGGAAGACGGCGCGCAATTGCGGCGTCTTTACGGGTTGTTCCTGCGGCGCTGGCGCTTGATTGTGGCCGTCGGGATCGCCGTCTTCGCCGCGGTGATGGCGTATACGCTGCTGAGCCCGCGCATCTACAGCGCCACTGCGCTGGTCATGGTCAATCCGGGTCGCGAACAAATCCTCTCGCAAGAGCAGATGATGGAGGATGCGGCGCCGTCGTCTGCCGCGGTCGATTCCGAAATCGAGGTGCTGCGTTCGGAGATGATGAGCCTTCGTCTCGTCCAGTCCATGAACCTCGTCGAGGATCCGGAGTGGAACGGCGCGCTGCGAGAACCTGGTCCGCTGCAGGCGATCCTTGCACCACTGCGTGTATTTTCTGCTCCGGTGACCCCGGGCGACACCACCACCGCCAATGTTGAGGGCAGTGATGAGGAACTGGGCGTGGCGCGCGCGGTGCGCGGAGCGGTGTCGGTCCGCCGGCGTGGACTGAGCTACGGCATCGAAGTCGCAATGGATGCGCGCAGTCCCCGCCGCGCCGCCGAACTCGTGAACCGCTATGTAGAGTTATACCTGGAGACGCAGACTGAGGCACGATTTGACGCCTCGGCGCGCGCAAATACTTGGCTCGGGCAGCGGCTGACCGAGTTGCGCCAGGAAGTGCAGGCGAAAGAACGCGCCGCCGAACAATATCGTGTCGAGAACGGCTTGTCGCTCGCCGCCGGCGGCAACGTCGCCAACGTCGCGCCACAATCGGCGGAAGTGCAGACGATGCTGGTGCAAGCGCGCGCAGATTTGGCGGAAAAGGAAGCGCGGCTACGGCAGGTTCAGCAATTGCTGCGCTCCGGCGGGTCTGCCGACACGCTGGCCAACACGCTGACCTCAGAAACCATCCGCGAATTGCGGACCCGCGAGTCCGACCTTACGCAACGGGTCGCGGAGTACCGGCAGCGTTATTCTGCCGAACACCCGACGGTGCTCGCAGCAGAGACCGAGCTCGGCAACGTGCGTCAGCGCATCGACGATGAAATCCGCCGCATCACAAGTAGTCTTCAGAACGAAGTCGAGGTGGCGCGATCGCGGCTTTATTCCTTGCAGGGAAGTTTTGGCGGCGCCACCGGCGCCAGCGACGAGAACAACGAAGCGGTTATCCACTATCGAGAGTTGCTGCGCGACGCCGCGGCCGCGCGGGCGGTGCAGGAAGACTTCATGACCCGCTCGCACGAACTCGCCAACCAAGGCGAGTTGCCGGTCGCCAGTTCGCGCATCGTCTCGCGGGCGACACCGCCTGGTGCGCCGTCGAAGCCCAATTTGACCAGCGGACTGCTGATGGCGTTGCTCTTAGCGGGTCTCTCGGGCGCCGGCATTGCGCTTCTGCTTGAGACCCTCGACGCGTCGGTGTCGTCGGCGGAAGACGCCGAACGCAAATTGGGCGTTCCGGCCATCGCGTCGGTGCCAATTTTGCGGCCGAACGATCTGAAAGGCTCGGCGCCCCATCGGCGCACGCCGGAGGAGTACTTGGTCGACAAGCCGGCGTCTGCATTTGCCGAGGCTCTCCGGGTTCTCAAGACGTCGCTGACGCACGCCCGGGTCGATCGGCGCGCCAAAGTGATCGCCATTACCTCCGCCGTTCCAGAGGAGGGCAAGACGACGATGTCGCTCTGCCTGACGCGGATTAGCGCTATGTCAGGCCAGCGCGTGGCTGTGGTTGATTGCGATCTCAGGCGCCATTCCTTGAGCTCAAACGTCGCTCGCGACGCGCGCGTCGGTTTGTTGGACGTCCTTTCGGGCGACCGTAATTGGCGCGACGCCGTAGCGCGCGATCGTGAAACCTCCGCCGACATCATTCCAGCGCTGGCGACGCGGTTCACGCCGCAAGACGTCTTCGATTCACAAGCGATGCAGCGGCTCGTCGAGGAGCTGCGCAACGCTTATGACCTCGTCATTTTGGATTCCGCGCCGGTGCTGGCGGTCGCAGAAACGCGCACGATTGCGGCGCACGCAGATTTGACGCTTGTCGTTGTTCGAAGCACCAAGACGCCAGCGGGCGCCACGCGCACCGCGATTGGCGAGTTGCAGCACGCGGGCGCCGACGTCGCAGGCGTAGCGATCAACATGATCGATCCGCGCCGTCCTGGCCGCGGCACCTACGGCGACAGTCTCTACTACAGCTACGGCCGCTCCTATTATCATAGCTGAGCGTGCGCTCCGTCACACTTCGACGAAGCTTGTGATCGCGATCACGCGCGTCGCGCAACATTGTTGAGCGCAGATCGGCGAGGCGCGTGCGTTAGAACGTTATTTGTTTGCTAATCATTACCGGCGTGGCTAATTTTCCCCTCTGGAGGGTGGGAGAAGATGGCTGATGGGCACGGCTCACTGAAGCCGACCACGCGCGCAGACATTTCGTCGGCGTCTGGTTCTGTTTCGTACAAGTCGCCGGTGCGCGCCGTGGCTGAACAGGCCCGTGCGCCAGCCAACGATGCGTCCACAACGAGAGGCCGCCCGCGTCTATCGCATTGGCGCAAGCGGAGTTTCGACTTCGTAGTGGCGTCGGTGTTGTTCGTCGGCTTAGCGCCAGTGATGGCTGGTATTTGGATCGCCATTCGGCTCAGCAGTCCGGGACCGGGCCTCTATTGGTCGGCGCGCGCCGGGCGCGGCGGACGCGTGTTCTTGATGCCGAAGTTCCGAACCATGCGGCTCGAAGCGCCGTCGGTGCCGCGTGAACTGATGACCGATCCCGAAGCGCAGGTGACAGCGATTGGTCGGGTGCTGCGGCGCTGGAGCATGGATGAACTTCCGCAGCTGATTTGCATCTTGAAGGGCGAGATGAGCTTCATCGGACCCCGTCCGCTGCTGCCGGAAGATCCGGCACAAGTGGCGCGCGAGGAGTTTCCCGACGCCCTAAGCGTGCGGCCGGGTCTCAGCGGATTGGCGCAAGTGCGCGGCCGCAACCTGGTGTCGCCGAGACGCAAGGCGCGCTTGGACGCGCTCTATGCGCGGGTGCGCTCCGGCCCGTTTGATCTTGAAATCTTTGCTCGGACGCTGACGGTTCTGGTCTCAGGTCGGGGTTTCATTTGACCGCCGCCGCCGATCGTCGACCTCGCTTGTCTGGCGGCGAGCGTTGGTTTTTGGTCAATGCGCAGAACGGTCGTGAGACGCTGGCGGCGCAACACTTGAGCCGCCAGGGGTTCCGGTCATTCCTGCCAACCACGTGGCGCACGATCCGGCACGCCCGCCAGATTCGTAACGAGCGCACCGCCTTCTTTCCTGGCTACTTGTTTGTGGCGATGGACCTCGAGCGCGACCGTTGGCGCGCGATTGACGGCACGGTCGGTGTGGTGCGGCTTGTCAAGGCTGACGGGCGCCCCAGCTTGGCGCCGTCTGGGCTGGTCGAAACGCTGATTGAAGCCACCGGCGAAGATGGCGTGCTGGACTTGGTGGGCGGCGTTCTGCGCGAAGGCGAGAGTGTGCGGATCATCCGCGGGCCGTTTGCAGACCAGCTGGCCACTGTTCAGCACATGACCGCGAACGATCGTGTCCGCGTGCTGCTCTCAATTATGAACCAGAGCGTCCCGGTAGATGTTATGCGGGCGGACCTCGCGGCGCTGTGAACTCGCGCCTCCGTTTGTCTAATTCTGTTCCCCAACCCCGGTCGCCTTAGGGCGCTAACTGCCGGACGCCGGCGTCCAAGTAGGCGCTCGCGGACGATCATCACGAGCGGGTCTTCACCCCAGACGCGCTGGCGCGCCGCGCCGTACGCGCGCGCGGCCCTAGCCCGTCCGGCATATCTAGCCGGCGATTCCAATTGTGATATAGATCACACCGCCTGGGATCACACGGTCGAGAGGCGGGGCCACTTTATGCATCAGTGTCCGCGCAGAGATGCGCCAACAGATCGGCTGTCCAGTCGCGCGCGGGCGCTCGCGTTGAAGGGCGTCATAGAAGCGTTTTGGCGCGCCCGGGGCGCACACGTCGACGTATTTTTGGTCTCCGCCGGCTTCCAAGACGCGATGCGCGGCGTCCGTTTCGATATACGCAGCTCGATGAAGAACGGCCTCCCGCGTAAGTCCATCCCCGCCGCCGGCGACTGATCCCGTCGGCGTCCACGCGCGCGTGTTTGGTGGATTGGTCTATCGCGAGTGTCTTGTTGCGCCGGCGCGCGGGGCGCCTTTAGCCGCCGTCGTCTGCGTGCGCGATCTGGGGCGTTATCGCGCGCGCCTCGCCCCTGGCCAGGTCGCTGCGGCGTTAGTAATCTCGCTGCGGGGGACGAGATGGGCTACCGAGCGTTTTTCAGCTACGCGCGCGCTGACGACAAAATCGCGAATTGGCTTCATCGCCAGCTCGACAACTACAGAACGCCTAAGTCTTTGGTGGGAACAGAGGGCGCGCTGGGGCCGGCGCCGGCCAAGCTCCATCCCATTTTCCGCGATCGCACCGACCTGCAAGCCGGCGGCCACCTCGATCAGTCGCTCCAGCAGTCGCTTGAAGACAGCGAGTGCCTGGTGGTGCTGTGTACGCCGACAAGCGCCAAGAGCCAGTGGGTCAATCATGAGTGCGAGACCTTCATTCGGTTGGGGCGGGCCGAGCGCATCTTTCCAGTCATTGCAGACGGCGTCCCCGATAGCGGCGATCCCGAAACCGAGTGTTTCCCGCGTGCACTCCAAGGCAGAGGTCTGCTCGCTGCGGATCTTCGAGAGATCAAGCAAGCTAGTGGCCAGCTCATTGGCGACGGCCGTGAAATCGGCCGGCTGAAACTGATCGCTGGTCTATTGGGGGTGCCGCTGGACGCGCTGGTGCAGCGCGAGCGCCGGCGGGCGCGCGTCGTTATGATGGCGATGGCTGTCGCTGCGACCTGCTTCCTCGGCTTGGCGGTCGCGGCGACATTCTTCGGCATCATCGCGAAGCAACAAGAGTATCTCGCTGAAAGCACATTGCGGCGCTTCTTCATTGCCGAGGCTTGGCGTGAGTTCGACGGCGGCAGTATCCGCGGCGCCGCTCAACGCGCCCTCATCGGCGCGCGTTTGCTGCCGGAGCAGGAAGACGAGGCGAGCGAAGTGTTGGCGGCGACGCTGTTCGAGCTAGGCGGCGGCGTCCCGCTCCCGCATGTCGGCGCCGTGTCGGCATTGTTTTCGCCAGACGGACGCCGGATCGTCACCGCGACTGCGCGCGTCACCGGGGAGCTGGCGCAAGCCTCGGTCCGGGTGTGGGATCGAACGGGGGCGCTGATTTATGAACTGCCGCGCTGGGACGCGGCCGTCTCGGCGCTCGCAATATCGGCTAGTAGCCGGATGCTCGCCGTCAGCACAGACGATGGCCGGCTTCGTGTGTTTGATCTGGCGTCCGGTGAGCTCACGCATGAGTTCACTCAAGCGCAGAGCGTGTCGTCTCAAGTGGCCTTCTCGCCCGACGGACAATCCTTAGCGTACGCGCACGCGACGGGGTTCACTGTTTGGAATTTGCAGCAGCGCCGCGTCCGGTTTCAACGCGAGACCAACAGACAAGTAATGCGCATCGACTTCTCACCGAATTCGATGGTGCTGGCTGCGACGCTGGCGCGCGACGAGGCGGCCGAGCGGCGCGAACGCGAAAGCCTGCGTGGCCCAGGCAACTTGCCCAGCGTTCCTGCCGGGATAGGAGCGTTCTGGACGTCTCCACACGGCCCGCGGCTGATGTTGATCGATGTCGCCACCGGCGTTGAGCGGACGCTTCCGGATGGCGGGCTGGTGGCGCAGTTTGTACCCATCCGCTTCCCGGTGAGCGTCGGGGTCACTGCGATTGTCGCGGATTCTGGTGGGTCGCTCGTTTGGGAGGGCGCCTCTTCGAGGCCGCCCGTGCAAGCCAATCTAAGCGCATTTCAAGCGTGCAACGCGACGTGCTCGGCGCTGTTTGTCAGCAACGGAGCCGCTTTCGGTGTCGCCCGCTTCGTCTTGCCGCTGCAGCAGCCAGATATTCTGTTGGAGAGCGGCGCAGTGACCCGCGCGCGTTGGGGCGCCCAACGGGCGGCGCGTCGCCGCCGGCGCAGGAAACGGCGTGATGCCAGCGCCGAGGTCTCTAGTGCTCGGCGATGGCGATCAGAAGCGAAACCCGTCGTACCCGGCGTGCGCACGAGGGCCTGATAACGGCGTTGGACTTCGCACCAGATGGCGCCGCACTGGTTTCTGCTGCGCTCGACGGCAGCGACCCTCAGTTTTGGCAATCGCTTGAGTGGCCGCTCATTCGTGTCGAAGACAATAGCGGCGTCGGCACAGCCTACAGCGCCGCCGGCGACCGCATCTATGTCGTGGATCGGCGCGTTACCATCGCTTGGGCGGATGGCCGGGTGCAAACCTTCGCGCCCGATGTGACCCGGCGCGACCCGCCATTCGTCGGTCTCAATTCGGATGATATCCATGTGCTGCGGTTCTCGGCACAAGCGACATATGTCGCCGCCGCCAACAGCAATCGCCTGTCGGTGTGGGAAGCGCGCACCGGGGTGCTGGTTTTCAGCCGCAATCTCGTCGGTGTTAGCCGCGCCAGCTTCGCGTTCACCCCCGATGAATCGAGCTTGGTCCTCGCGGGGCCCGGCGGCCAGGTGGTGGTGCTGAATGTCTCGGACGGGCGGGAGCGGCGCGCGTTTGTGCCGAGGCGTTTGGTCGAGGAAAGTGGAGCGCGTCGCGATCGAACGCAGACCCTCTCGGTCGACATCTCCCCCGACGGCCGCGAACTGGTCAGCACGGGCGACGACAATTTGATCCTTATCTCTGAGCTTGCCAGTGGGCGCACGCTCCGACAAATCGACGGCCACGGTCTGCCTGCTCTCGATGTTCAATATTCTCGGGACGGCGGCAGGATCGTCTCGGCCAGCGTCGACCAAACCGCGCGGATCTGGGATGCGGGTTCCGGAGATTTACTGCTGACTCTGGCGGGCCACCGCGGGCCGCTGGGTGCGGCGCGCTTCTCGCCAGACGGTCGCACCGTCGCCACAGCGAGCATGGACGGAACGATCAGACTGTGGAGCGCGCGTAGCGGGCGGCAAATGGGGTCGATGCAGTTCGATGCCGGCGAGAGTTTTTTCGATCTGTCGTTTTCGCCGGATGGCCGCGAGTTGGCGCACTGGGGGCCGTATGATGCGTGGTTCATCGATGTCAGTCTGTTTTCTCTAGACTACCGGGCGCTCGCCCAGCGCGCTTGCTCGACTGTCCTGTCTCAGGCGTGGCGTACGCTTAGAGTTGAAGCGATCGCGTCTGACCCGCTGCTGCGGGCGCAGTGGCGCGATCCCGAGCGCAACGTCTGTGAAGGCATCATTGAAGACGCCAGCTGAGCTGTGGGACGCAGGCGTCCTGAGCGGCGTCGTGCGGAGCGGTACACACGCCTGACTGTTGCAGATAACGACGGTGCTCCGGAGGTTTTGGTGGTCGCGCGCGCCAGCAACCAGCACTCGGCCCGGCATTGGCGCTCACTGGGGCGGCCGGCGGCGTCCAACTCTGCTGGGGACTTGCTGCCAGCCGCGATTATCGGGGTCGGGTGTTGGGGTGAGTTCTGTACAACTGCACAACAGATCCTCGCGCAGATTGCCTGCCGTCTTCCGACGGGCGGCCAGAATTATGTTGTCAAATACTTAGCGGCCGATAACATTCGTGCAGTGGCGCCGCTCAAAACGTGGCAGGGGCAGGATGTACAAGAACGCGGCGTTTCTCGTCGCCCTTGCGGGCGCTGCTATGAGTGGATGCGGCCCAATTTCGCCTCCGACAGACAGCGGCGCCGACGCCGGCGTGAGCCAGGAGCGACCGCTCGAAGCCGCATCAGCCTCTGCACTTGACGACGCCGACGTTCGATCGGCCGAGCCCGGGGCTCAGACTACGACCGGGCGACCCTGCGAGACACTCGCGGCTGTCGACAGCGAACACTTGGCGCGTGTTTGGAACGGCGAGCCCGCGATCGACGCGACGCCGGGGACCACAACATGCGCTCGACCGGATGCGAATGGGCGTATTGCTTGCGCCGTCCGCGGGCCGTCGCAACTCGCGATGTATGGCATGTCCTTCGTTTTTCATTCGGTGCCCGCGGGATCAAGCGCGGACTACGTCGTCGACACTCGTCCGCCGATGAGCGCGCGATGTGTGATTGCCGCGCCGTAGATTGAGCCGCCGACAGCTCGCTGCCGCTACTGGAGCGGGCGAACGCAAGAGTGGGAATGGGGATCCAGATGACCGTTAGTTTGCGTGAGCGCGAGGGGAGGGTTGTTCGGGTGCAAGATGAAACCCGCGTCGGCGGCGGCGCCACGCGCGTCGATACCAACACAGTGAAACGCGTTTGGCTCGAAGATGATGCAGGCGACCGGTTTGAGGCGATCCTAAATCACGCTGGCGGCGTCGTGGTCGACCCCGAGCATCAGCTGAAGATCGTCTGGGCGCGGCGCGACTCCGGCGGCGGCCACTTCGAAGCAACAGTTGCGGTGCTCAACAAGACATTTCGCCAGAGCTGGGTGCTCGGAGAATCTCTCAACGCCGTCGCCGGTTCAGGCTCAGCCAATGCTGCGCAAGCAGTTTTTGTATGGGCGGGCCTCGGTACTGGTCTCGTTGCGCTACTCATGTTTGCGGTGGCTTTGAATGTTCATATCGGGGTGATCGTGATCGCGTTGCCGTTTGCTCTGCTGAGCTACCTTTCGTTCAATCAGCTCGCCGCCGGACCAAAGCGCGAGTTCAAACGGATGGAAGATTTGCGCGCGCGTGTGGGGGCAATGGTGGTCGTCGGTTGAGTAGGGAGCGAGCCACGCATCGGACCGCGCCAGGCGGCGAACGACGTCTTGGGGCGAGAGTTCCGGCTCAGTTGTCTAGAGTATCGGGAGGTCAAAAATGGCTGAAGGTGGTGCGGCAGGCTGGATTGGGGCGATCGGCAGCTTCGTCGGCGGCGCGGCCGCGGTAGCGGGTCTGTTCATGGCCAAACCCGACCTCGTCACCGTCGTGGTGCCGGTGACGACGCTCGAGCGCGTGATCGAGCGGGCACAAGCCGAAGAGCGTCCGGTGGAGGTTCTACCGACTGCGACCCAAGTCGCCGACGCGCCGCCGGCAATTCCGGCGCAGTCGCTGGAGGGCGGCGTCTCGGCGTCGTTGCTAAGCCTCGCCAACACCAGAGACACGATCGTCGCGAATTTGCGGATCAGCAACAACAGCGACGCTGGCGTGGTGATTGCGGCGCGCGCGCGCGGGAACTTCTATGCCGGCGACTTCACTCTGAGCGACGTAGTCGGCGCCTCGTGTCCGTTGCGCCGTGCAGCTAACGAAAACTTCGGAACGCTGCCCACCGCCTTCGGCAATCCGCCGATCAATTTGGCGAACTACACGCCAGTAGCATCGGGCCAGTCGGTTACGGTGACGCTCATCTTCCAAAAGAAGTACTGCGAATCTTTGTCAGACGGCGCGCGTTCTATGAACCTCAGCGGCAGTTTTGTCGTGGTCCAGGACGACACGGCGAGATTTGCGTCGGCTTCGTTCGAGGGCGTGGTTCCGGCGTCTGCCAATTGAAACGCGAAGAGGCGTGCTTCTCATCCGTGCTTAACGAGCAGGCGCCCCGGCTAAGCTGGGGCGTTCACACCTGGCTAGGGGCCGCGCTCAGCGTTGCGGAGCGTATCCTGCGGCGGATGTGGCGTGCAATGGCGTCGGTGACACTGTGAGTAGCACAACAGCGGCGCGCACAAGCGGAGCCACGAGGGCGACAATTGCTTTGCTCGTGGTCGCGGTTCTTGTTGGCCAAATGATGAATTTGGTCCTCAACGTCGCGATTATGCCGATCAAGCACGAACTCGCGCTCAGCGACAGCCAACTCGGCGCGGTGCTGAACTTGCCTCGGCTAAGCTTCATCGTTGTGGCGATCGCAATTGGGGTGCTGGCTGATTGGCGCAGCGGCGTGCGTGGTCTGATGGTTGGTCTCGGCTTGGTGCTCGGCGCCGCGGCGCTCTTGGTCACCGCGACGGCGCAGTCATTGCCGGCGCTCGCTGTTGCGCGGTTTTGCGGCGGCGCTGGGTGGGCGCTGACACTCACGGGTTCGCTGAGCCTGGCGGGTAGCATCACGACCGCCCGAGGGCGAGCCGTCGCCATGAGCTTGATTGGCCTCGGCGTCGCATTGGGCGCCTGGTTCACCGCGACGCAGAGCGGGGCAGCTCTGCAAGCGTTTTCCTGGCGCACTGTTTTTGTAGCGCTTGGCTTGGCAGCGATTGGGATGAGCGTTGTGGTGCTTATCGTCGCGCGCGATCCGCGGCTTCCGCGTCAACGCACTACCCGGCTGGCGACGGGGGCGGCGATTGCGCTCGTAGTCGCGGCGTGTGTGGCGCACACGGGGTTTCTCTACGGGGCTAACTCTTTCATCGTCAGTTACTTCGTTCGGGCATTCGATCTCGCGATCAGCGATGTCATCGACACGCAAGCATTCGCGACCCTAGCCGCCGCCGCGGGGGCGTTGATTGCCGGCCTTGTTGCGGCGGCCGGCCAGGCAAGCGTCGCGCGCCACCTGGCAGTGTTCGGTGCAGTGAGCCTACTGTCGGGCGCTGGCCTTTTTGCGTTGGCAAATACTGCCAACGCGGCAAACGCTGCAGTTTTCTCTATCGTATTCTCGCTTACCAGCGGGGGATGGTTTGGGGTCGCCTACGCGTGCGTTTCGGCGCTCGCGCCAGCCGGACGCGCCAGCTTCCCGATAGCGGCGATCGTGGTCGCCGCCACCGTTTCGGTCCTTGTTGGTCCACTGGCGCTTGGCGCGATGAGTGATGCGCTCGCCGCAACGGGGAGCGACACGTTCAGTTTAGATAGTGTTGTCGGTCTAAGGCGCGCCATGACGATTTGGTCTGCGGCCCCGTTGATCGTGGTGTTACTGCTGGGCCTAGGGCTGCTCGCGAAGCCCAACGCCGCAGACGCGCGCGATGCGGCAAAGATTGCATCCCCTGAAGGCGCCGGCGCGCCAATTCTTGATCTGTCGCGCGATGAGCCGGTTGAAGATAGTGCCGCACTGAAAGGGTTCGGCGTGAGCACCGGCGAGCGGTGGTTCGTTATTGTGCTCGGCCTCTTTTTCCTCGCGCTCGTCGCGGTGGTGCTGGTGAATACTGGATTAGGCGGCATCCTGATCGTGTTGATCCCAATGGCCTTGCTGCTCGGCGCATGGGGATTGGGATTGCTCTCGCGACGCTCGAAACAAGGTCAACAGGAGGAGCTCCGGCAACGAGAACGCTTTGTTCTTTATCTGCGTCCATTCACGTTCGACATGAAGACCGACGTGTCGCTGCGGCGGCGAGGGCATAAGGGTCCCATCACACCGGGCACGCCGTTCGAAGAGGCGCTCGGCGCGATGTGTTTAGAGGTTGGTCTGGGAATTAAGTCGGTAGGACCAGTCGCGGGGCAATATGGCGTAGATGCGATCCGAAGCGACGATAACTCATGGCGTACCGTCGTCGGCGACCTGATGGCGCGCGCCGAACTCATCATATTCGTGCCCGGACCGGGCCCGGGATGCAGTTGGGAAATCGAGCAGATCGCAGCCAGCAGGGGGCTAGAGAAAACCGTGTGGGTGATGCCGCCGGACGACCTCACGGGCGACGGAAGCATGGCGCGAAATTGGGCCGCCCTCGATCGCAATGCCTTTCCAGATGAGCCGCCGTCTTACGCCCGCGTTGGTGCGCTCTTTGCCTACGCGCGCGCGGCCGATGGGCGGCTGCGTTTTACACGCCAGGACTTTTCTTTCATGCCGCTCGCCAAAGCAATCGCTTACACTGCACGCACGCGGCTCTAGACCCAAGCCGCACTGACTCGCCGGACTTCGCACGCGCGATCATTAGCTTTATCGCGCACGCCGATAACATGACCCAGCAGCCGCACGCGCTTGCGCCAACGGCCGCAACAGACGCGCATGCGGTCGTTCGTAAGGTTATGTCGGAGGAGCTATTATTGGCCCATTGCGGTCGCTCACCCGCACGCTCACGCGATGTCTTCGCCCGCGGCCCTGGCGAGGAAGCAGGGTGGCGTGTCTTGGGCGCGCGTGGCGCTCGTTTACTCGGTGGTCGTCGTGTCGATCGTGCTGGCGCTTGTGTCGACGGTCGCCGTTGCATCGAACGTTGACGACGTATCGACGGTCTGATCGGCGTAAGTGCCGCCTTGATCGGCCATGGCGCCGGAGTCTGCCGCCATGGTGGCTTCGCTCGCGGCGTTGTCGGCGTAAATCGATGCCGTATCGAGGTCACCTTCGGCAGCGTACGCCGCAGCTGTGTCCGCGTTGTCGTCCGCGATTTCCTGGTGATAGTCGGCGTTCTCCAGTTCCATCTGGTCGTACTGTGCTTCGAGGATCTCAGAATCCGCGACGTCACCGCCGTGCTCCTTGACCTCTTCCATCGCGTACTCGGCGTTTTCCGCCATCTCCTCAGCCTTTTCCCAGTCGCCTTGTTCGACCGCCTTGGCCTGTTCAGCCTGGAACTGCTCGGCCTCTTCACGCTTCTCTTCCGCGATCTGGGAATCGAGGAACATGTCATCGGGATTGAAGTCGGCGGTCAGACCGCCGCTATCGGCGGCTTGCTGCAATTGATTGAGCATCGTCGCGGTCTCGGCTTGCGACATGCCAGCCATATCGATCTGCAGCTGTTGACCGGTTTCGGTCTGCCAGAACTCTTCGAGCGTCATTGGGTCAGCCATGATCCATCACCTTATCTATTCGCCACTGTCGCCATCGTCGTCCGGAGGGGCGACGTCCTCCGCGTCCAGAGCTTCGTTCTCCGCCACCGCGACCGCGATGCCCACCACAATCGCCGCATCCACAAGCGCGCGCGCCTCATCTTGGCGCTCCTCGATCATTTCCTGGTCCGTTTTCCCATTATGCGCGAGCGCGGGGTCGAAGGTGGAGGCGAGCGCTGCGTGACGCGCGCGCTTGGACTCCTCATCTTCTTCGACCTCTACCACGTCGCTCCGCGGCGTGGGCTCAATCGCAACCTCGAATTGCGGGTGCTCCGGAGGCGGAGGTTTGCTCAATCACTTACCTGGTCAGGTTTGGGTGGCTTGGGCTTCTTCGGCGTTATCTTTAGGACTTTGTTGCAGTCCGGATTTGGGCAGCGAACGTTCACTGGTGCGGTTCCCACGAGCTTGGCCTTCGGTACGCGCATCACCGTCTTGCAAGCAATGCAGGTGAGCTTTTCCATGTCCTGTTGCGGGGCTGCCCTCGCCGCAACTGGCGCTGCCTGCACCGTCGGCGCGTCCGACTTCTTCGGCGCCCAGTGTTCGATAACGCGCCGCCAACCCTGAAACTCAGCGCTGCCGTGAAAATCACGCGCCAGCTTCAAGCGCCGGGCCGCGTAGGGCGTCGAGGTCATGGCAAATTCGGACGCTTGCATGGCGCTATCGTCCGAGGCGTCTTCCTGCGCCATCCAAGCTTCGCGATTGATCCGCGCCGCCAGCGGGAACGAGTGTAGCGTCCATTGCAGCGTGACGCGCCGCGCGGTCTCCAGATCGCCAACGCACAGCAACCCGGCGCGATCGGCGGTGATGGCCGAGTGCCGTTGCCAAGCCATCAGCGGCGCATTGATGCCGCTCTCGATAAGTTTAGTGGGCGACAGAAAGCTCAGCACCCCGTCCGACATTAGCGAGCGATTGCCGGGCTGACGGCCGGCGAGCAGGTTCACCACTGTGTTCCAGAGCGCGTGCCCTGCCTTCGCGTGGCCCATTTCGCGGCCAATCAGGAAGAGCAAATCATTTCCGCGAAAATTGGTGAGCACTGAGCCCAGCGCAATGAATGACGAGGTCTGCGACCCCATCGTCACCGAATCCCACATCTGTTCGCCCGAAATGTAGATTTCCGGTAGGTGTTCGAGCCCGACGATGCGGGCCGCTTTCACGGCCAGTTCGAAAATGTCCGGCAATTGTTGTTCTGAAAGCCGCACGCCGTTTACGGCCGCCTCGAACCATGGGCGTCCCACTCTCTCTGAGATCCCGTGCGCCGCCGAATTGAGGGGACCGATGCCGGCGAGTGTGTTCATAGCGTCAGCGTCAAGGCGCCAAAGAAATGCTTCGACCGGCATCTGATAATTCGGCCCAAGCGGGCGTAGCCAGCGGCATGTAGGGCAAAACACCTTGTCTGCAGACAACCGCGAACCATCGCTGCCACACGTGGTGCAGCCTATGTTGTAGTAGGGCGTCGCTGGTGCACCGGCGGCTGCGCCGAACGGGGTGCCGCACTGCGTGCAGAAGCGTGCTGTGCCGTCGGACGGCGCGTTGCAGCGCGGGCAGGTCACGACAGCGACGTTCATCAGATGCGCTTCAGCAATTCGGCTTTTTTTGCCTCAAACTCATCGGCTGTGAGCACGCCAGCGTCGCGCAAGGCGCCGAGCTGCTTTATCTGCTCCATGATCGCGGCTGCGTCGCCGCCAGCCGGAGCAGGCGCAGGCGCAGGAGCAGGCGCGGATGTCGGGACAGGCGCTGTCGGAGGTGCGGGTTGCGGTTGTGGCCGGAACGTATTCGCCTGCGGCGCGGCTGGCGCGCCACTCAAGGTTTGGAAAAACTGCGCAAGCACCTTATCCGGCAACTGGCTTGACATCTGCCAGGCGGAGTACGCCACCAGAATGGCCATGATGAAGAGGCCATAGACAGCGAAGTAGAGGTTGAACATGCCCATGACGAACACGAACGCGAGCGTGGTCAGCGCCAGCGGCAGAAAGCTGCCCCACTGCAGTTTGAGTGAAACGCGCGCCGTCGTTTGTGAGGGCGACGACCTCTGAACCTGCAGATCGCCGTCGTACTTCATGGTGAAGCCGCCGGTGGTCCAGGTGTCTTTCTTCGGCAGGAAGAATTTCGCGCTCGTTGGAGGTTGTTGCCACAACACTTGGCCGCCCATCGCATTGATCGCACTGATTGCTTGGCTGTAGGCGTCACCCGGTTCGCCGTTGAAGGTTGCCTGCTGGCTAGCGCCGCCGCCACCGCCGCTAAATCCGCGGGCCATTTGCGGGACGTTCGGCATCGGCGGCGGGGGCTGGTAGGGCGGTGGATGAGGAATGGGCGGCGGAGGCGGCGTAGGCGCTGCGCCGACCGGGGCGCCGCATGAGCCACAGAATTGCGCGCCCGCCGTCAAAGCAGCGTTGCAGCGTGGACAAGCTGTTGTCGTCACTAGGATCGCCCCTGAGTTCCAGCACACGCCCGCATGGCGAGGCTTGGTTTGCGCAAATTTGCCGCGCCAACGAATGCGAGGGAAGCGAAAACTAACGGCGCTGAAAGACAACGCGTGTTGGGATGAAATGGGCCAGTGTCTGGCGAAAAGGCAGGCCTCATCGTTGGACGTTCCTCGAGATGGATTGGTCGTCCTCGATCAGGTGAGCCGTTTCAACGAGCAGGGTGCCACGTCGGCTTTCGCGGCCAATTCGGCACGGACCTTGTCATTGTTTCGTGGGCCCGCTGTGGTCACGCTCGCCATATCGACCTTAGGGTCGTCACCTGACGCGCGGTCCCGCGACGGGAGAAATTTCGCTGACTTGTCTGCGTACCGGATGTCTCCGTTGTCGGGGAACGCCAGGGACAGGTAGGGTTCGCGCATGCTTGAGACTGATCTTGTTTCAGTTGTAGCGCGCCGTGCCGCCATAGACCGCAAGCTCGACGAGTTGCAGCAGGCGGAGCGACAGCTTCTGTCGGACGTAGAAGACCTGCGCACAACCGAGCGGGTGCTGGGTCGGTTGCAGCAGACCAGCCGCACGATCCCTTCTGGAGCGAGCGCAATTATTGAAACGCCTGCAACCACTGATGCGTCCATCCGGTCGCTTACCATCAAGGGACTTGGGCGGCTGAGTTCTCTCTTGAGGCGAGATAGAGGGCGTTGGTGAGGCGAACGGAAGTCGCCGAACTTCGCCTCCGCGAAGCTTCCCGTTCCCATGAGCATGGTCATCTGTTCATCTGTGATCCATGGACCGCCCTGACATATTGGCAGTAATCGCCCGCCGGGAGGCGCTTGAGGCTGAGCTTCTTGCGCTTGACCGAATGCGAGGCGTCTTGTTGGCTGAAACCGAAGAATTGTCGGTTGCAGAGCGTGTACTCCGAAAGCTCGGCGAATTGTCCTCGGTTGACCAATTCCCTCCGATTGAGACAGGCGAGGTCAGCCCAAACCAGTCGTGATCTGTGGCAAGAAATTGCCGGCATGGCGCTAGCCGCGCCCCACCACTTCCCTAGACGAATTCACGACAGCGCTGCGCCCGCAGATGGTGCGGTCTCGGACGCGCGGCGTGCATGATAGAAGCGCATAGCACGCTGAGCAGCGTCACGAGGCACTGCGGCGTAGATGCGGCCAAACTCCTCGGCGTGGGCGACGCCATCCCTGGAGCTCTCGACCAAGGTGGCCATCGTCACAAAGAGCGCGCGTTCGATGTCAGCGGCGCGGCAGATCATAGCGAGGCCGTCGATGTCGCGCCGTTGAATGACGGCTTGGGTCGTTTCCAGGTCAAGGCTGGTGAGTTCGGCAAGGCCGCATAGGAAGTGATACTTTTGTCCGTTGCGCCACCACGAGATGAGGGCGCTCGGCTTTAGTCCGCCAGAAGAGCGAGCGCGCTCGACGGCTTGCTTTGCGGCACGAATTTCCTCTCCCTCGTGGGCAGCGTCGCCCTGAAGACGCCGGCGCGTGGTCTTGATGGCTTGATCTATTGCTTTGGAATCGACAGAGGCGTTTCTGGCAAGGATGGCAGCGCGCAGCCGTTGTTCGACCAGGAAGTAGAGCTCGTTTAGCAGGTCGAGCGGCATGTGCCACCACGTTCGCGTGCAGATCCTGGTTCAGCCGCGCCCGTTCGACAATCTCTTCGAACGCTTCCCTTGAGATATCGGCGCCCGCGTTGCCTACCAGGTCGCCAACAGCATCGTCGTCACCAGCTTCAACGATGGCGTCACTCACTCCGACGCTGACGCGTGGGCGTTGTGCAATGACACGCGCATGTGTCGCGCTGTGCGTTCGAACGAGGCGGATCAGGTCTTCATCGTTAAGCCTGGGTGAGCGGCGAAGGATCGGCTCGGCGATCGGCAGCGCGTGGGTTGCGAGGTCGCGCATCAACTGAAGAGGTGCGTCTGAGGCGTCGGCAAAACGTTCGGCCAGTTCGATGAGTACGCCTTCCTGCATGCCGTTGGCGATCGTGCAGAGGAGGGTGTCGAGCATGCCGCATTGTTCGGCTGTCCGTTCAGCTCGTACCTCGAAAAACATTTCGGTAGCGAGACGCAGCACTTCGCGGCGCTCATCGCTGGTCCGCGCCGACGCAAGCTCGATGAGCTGCGCGAAGCGTGATTCCTTGACAGAGGGCATTTGCAACTCGCCATTCTGTATCAGGCGACGTAGGTTTCCGCAAAGTTAAGCGGTTTGGTCGCGCTACCCCGCGCCCGCAACTAGCAGGGGTGTCATGGTTGAGGCGACAGCTTACCGATTTGTCTTCTTCACCGAGCCTGCCGGTTTCAGTGAGCTGCTTGTCTCGTGCCGGACGGAAAACGAAGCAATCGATGCTGCAAAGATATTTGCCGAGGAAGCTCACGTCGAACTGTGGCGGAACTCTGAATGTGTGTGGCGGTCAGAGTAGGTCGCGCTCGGGCGAGCGTGGCCTACGCGGCTGACGATTGTACGAGTTCGATATCGGAGGTGACGCGGTCGCGCCCATGACGTTTTGATGCATAGAGACATGCGTCAGCGCGGCCTATCAAACTGCTGGCGGGTTCTCCGTTCTGGAATTCAGCTACGCCGATCGAGATGGTGACCGACCCGAGGGATTCCCCCGAAGAGCGTCGTGACAACCGTTTGGATTTGACGGTTTGGCGGATCGAAGCGGCAAGCGACATGGCTTCGTGCAGCTTGGATTGCGGAACCACAATTGCGAACTCTTCTCCGCCATAACGGGCTGCGAGCATGTTGTCCTTGGTGTGATGGCGGATGACGGCGGCGATGAAGCGGATGACCTGGTCGCCCACTAAATGGCCCCAGGTGTCGTTGAAGCGCTTGAAGTGATCAATGTCGCACATAATGAGACAGAGGCCTGTTTTGTCCGTCTCAGCTTCGGCTAATCGCAAGCGCAGCGTTTCATCGAACAGACGGCGGTTGGCGAGGCCCGTGAGGCTGTCTGTGGACGCCTCAAGTTTCACATTTTGAAGGGTGCTCTGGAGTGTCTCTACTTGACGCGACGACGTCTCCATCTGCGCCGAGAGGCGGCGGTTCTTATCGGCCATCTCGCGCGTGGCCGTAGCCAAATCCGCAATGACGGCGCGAACGTTGCTCAGCTCCGCATCGCCGTCGATGCTAGCGGCGGCCGATTGCAGGGCGCTGGCATACGATCCTGATTGTGCGCCGGCGTCGCGCAACGTTGCAACGACGTCGGCCAACTCGCGCGCGATGCTCTCGCCGGTCTGCACCATCTGCTGCGATACGCGTGTGCTGGCAAAGAACCGTTCGTGCAGTGCAGCGTTGGCGTCGTCATTGAAACTCTCGCCACGGGCAATCTGCGCACCAATTTCGCGGCTGAGATCGGGAAGAGTTCCGGTTTGATGGGCTAGCCAGATCTCGTAGTTTGCGGCGGTCACGGGGATATCGTGCGTTGCCATGAGCGCCAGCGTTTCCGTGGCGAGTGCGCGTCCCACTGGGCCGCGATAGCGCTCCATTGCATCGCTCATCAGCATTGTTCCCGAGGTACTGCGCTTAAGCGGTTGGTTCGGGGCGAACCTTCTGCGGCAAGAGATAATGCGGTGTTAAGGATGGATTGAAGTGACCGTTACATTCTCGTCCGCAGCGACAACGCGCGCCGTGAGAAGTGGTCATTGTTCTTTGGGTGGAAGCAATGGCCGGCTCTGGCGGGACCGGCCATTGGAGAGTTCAGAGATCGACGCCTTCGGAAATGGCTATTGCGTCATCTACCTCAACGCCGAGGTAACGAACCGTGCTTTCGAGTTTTGTGTGACCGAGCAAGAGTTGAACCGCTCGGAGGTTGCCGGTCTTGCGATAGATCAGCGCCGCTTTGGTCCGCCGCAGGGAGTGGGTGGCGTAGGTGGCGGGGTTCAATCCGATAGAAGCCACCCAGCCCTGAACGATGCGAGCATATTGCCTCGTCGAGAGGTGAGGCGACTTGGCGATCCGACTGGGGAAGAGATAGTCGCCTGAACGCAGATAGTGGCGGCGCATGAGGTTGAGCACGGCTCTGCGTGTCTGCTCGGTGATCTCGAATTGAACCGGGCGGCCGGTTTTCTTCTGCACGATGATGCCGCGGGTTTTCACTTCACCGCCGGCCGCGACATCATCCACTTTGAGCCGTGTAAGGTCACAGGCGCGCAATTTGCTGTCGATGGCGAGATTGAACAGCGCCAAATCTCGGACGCGCTTCTTCAATTCGAGACGAGCGCGGATCGACCAAACTTCTTTCATCTTCAGCGCTGGTTTCTGGCCTGTCAGCTTTCCACCCGTAATGCGACGGTGGCGGCCACCTGTTCGCAGGGGGACCTCAGTGATCAATTCGAGGGTCATGTTCGTGAGCCTTCTGCTCACCCGCCCGCACCATACGGGCGGGGAGGGCAAGCTACGCCTCCTTGCCACCGGCGGCTATTGAGACAGGCAGCCAGTCGCGAAATGTGATCCGAAGGCGTGCCTTGGCCCAATCCAGTCATCGTCGCTTGTCGCTGAGGGGCTGCTTGTTGCTGAAAACGCTCATTGCACTTCGGGTACAGCCCATCACGAGCGAAAGTAACGCTTGCTTCGTTTGCCGGTATGTGAATAGCGTCAACGAGCGGATGTTGTGCGACAGCGCTGCGGGCAGTGCGCCCCGGTTGTACAAGAGCAATCTTAGCTGCGAAGTTTGTCATGCCGACCTCTTATTCGCTTACGCCTGTGTCGACGACTGTCAGCGAGGGCGTAGGCACGATCACGTTTACGGTGACCCGAAGCGGCGATTTGCCAGCGGAGACGATCTACGCCAGACGACGACGAACCAGGGTTCGTCGAACAATGGCGACTACACGGGTCTCCTGAATCAGGCGATCACCTTTAGCTCAGGGCAAACCACGCGGACCTTCACGGTGTCGGTCACCGATGACTCTGTGGTGGAGTCCAACGAGACGTTTGGCGTGATCATTCAGCGCAATACGTCCGACCCAGTCTCGACGTTCCTCGACAGCTCCACATTCACGATCCAAGACAATGACACCGTCGCCACGAGCTATTCGCTTACGCCTGTGTCGACGACTGTCAGCGAGGGCGTAGGCACGATCACGTTTACGGTGACCCGAAGCGGCGGTTTGCCAGCGGAGACGATCTACGCCAGCACGACGACGAACCAGGGTTCGTCGAACAATGGCGACTACACGGGTCTCCTGAATCAGGCGATCACCTTTAGCTCAGGGCAAACCACGCGGACCTTCACGGTGTCGGTCACCGATGACTCTGTGGTGGAGTCCAACGAGACGTTTGGCGTGATCATTCAGCGCAATACGTCCGACCCAGTCTCGACGTTCCTCGACAGCTCCACATTCACGATCCAAGACAATGACACTGTCGCCACGAGCTATTCGCTTACGCCTGTGTCGACGACTGTCAGCGAGGGCGTAGGCACGATCACGTTCGACGGTGACCCGAAGCGGCGGTTTGCCAGCGGAGACGATCTACGCCAGCACGACGACGAACCAGGGTTCGTCGAACAATGGCGACTACACGGGTCTCCTGAATCAGGCGATCACCTTTAGCTCAGGGCAAACCACGCGGACCTTCACGGTGTCGGTCACCGATGACTCTGTGGTGGAGTCCAACGAGACGTTTGGCGTGATCATTCAGCGCAATACGTCCGACCCAGTCTCGACGTTCCTCGACAGCTCCACATTCACGATCCAAGACAATGACACCGTCGCCACGAGCTATTCGCTTACGCCTGTGTCGACGACTGTCAGCGAGGGCGTAGGCACGATCACGTTTACGGTGACCCGAAGCGGCGGTTTGCCAGCGGAGACGATCTACGCCAGCACGACGACGAACCAGGGTTCGTCGAACAATGGCGACTACACGGGTCTCCTGGATCAGGCGATCACCTTAGCTCAGGGCAAACCACGCGGACCTTCACGGTGTCGGTCACCGATGACTCTGGTGGTGGAGTCAACGAGACGTTTGGCGTGATCATTCAGCGCAATACGTCCGACCCAGTCTCGACGTTCCTCGACAGCTCCACATTCACGATCCAAGACAATGACACCGTCGCCACGAGCTATTCGCTTACGCCTGTGTCGACGACTGTCAGCGAGGGCGTAGGCACGATCACGTTTACGGTGACCCGAAGCGGCGATTTGCCAGCGGAGACGATCTACGCCAGCACGACGACGAACCAGGGTTCGTCGAACAATGGCGACTACACGGGTCTCCTGAATCAGGCGATCACCTTTAGCTCAGGGCAGACCACGCGCAGTGTCACAATCGTAATTGCAAATGATGCGCTAGCGGAGAGCGACGAAACCTTCGGAGTAGTTATTCAGCGGAATGCATCGGATTCGGTTGATACATTCCTTGCGAGTGCGTTGTTCACAATCCAGGACAACGACTCAGCATCGACCAGCTATGTGATCACGCCCACTACAACGAGCGTGAGCGAGGGCGCGGGATCCATAACTTTTACCATTACGCGGGCTGGTCTTCTCGGTGCCGAAAACCTGTTCGTAAGCACGACGCAAGACCACGGATCGGTCAATGTTGGCGACTACGTAGGATTGTTGAATCAGCTCGTGACCTTCGCGGCCGGACAAGTCTCTCAAACAGTCACTCTTACAATCAGCAATGACAGCGTGGTCGAGGGAAATGAGACATTCGGACTGATAGTTCAGCGTAACAGTACCGACCCCGTCACGACGTCACTGGCGAACACAACCTTTACCATACTGAATGACGACAGTGCGGGCTGGTCGATCGCGCCCGCAGCGACTTCAGTCCTTGAGGCAGCGGGACTGATCACATTCACGATAACGCGTCCCAACGGTCTGCCGGCGCAAACGGTCTACGTCAGCACCACGCAGGACCAGGGCAGTCACAACGTGGCCGACTATACTGGGCTCCTGAATCAAGGAGTGACATTTGCCGAAGGTCAAACCACCCGGACTGTCACCGTAGTGCTTAACAACGACAGTGTACAAGAAGATGACGAGACCTTCGGGATCATCGTGCAGCAATCTGCCGATGACCCCGTCAATGTGCGCTTGGCAGGTACAGTTTTCACTATAGAGAATGATGATGCGGGTACTCCCTCGCATCAAACGGCAAATCCAGCGGATATCTTCGCCGAAGAAGGTTTTGTCGGCTTTTTCGGTATGCTCGCGTTGGCTGCGTATCGGCTGCATGGCGCTGAGCAGGTAGGGGCAGGAGTCAACAACGGAACTGGGGACGGCGCGGCCTCAGCGTATTCAATCGTGTCGGATTACCTACGTCTTTTGACCGCAGTGGAGCTCCCATCTCTTTCCCCTCTGAACACAAATGATGCCTACGGAACATGGGGCATAAACGAGGGAGTGTTTACGAATCAGAATGCTGCGGTCTTGGTGGGACAAGCGGGCGGCGCGCTATTTATCGCCTTCCGAGGGACGAATGATTTCACAGGTCTCCCTTATGGGACCCCCGACACCGATCAATGGCGCGACGTTCTCGCCCACTATGATTTGCTTAGGCCCTTTGTGGCGGCAATTGAAGCATACATTGACAACCCGGCGAACGGCGTCAGCCACATCTATGTAACCGGGCACAGTCTTGGCGGCGCAATGGCGCAGCAATTCATGATCGATCATCCATCGGCGGCGTACACGGCAGTTACATTCGCCAATCCGGGTATTCCGTTCACAGGAGATAGTGCGGACACTCGCATAACGAACATCTACGTCGACGGTGATGTTATCCTTAATACCGATTTCTTCTCGGGAATACGGGGAGCCCAAGTCCTGGTCGAGGCACCTCAGCCGAATGCGCCTGCAGGCGCCGTGGCGCACATTCAGTACCCCTACTCAGGTGTCGATCTGCATGATCCGGATTTGTACTGGGCAATAGCCACTCTCAGATCCTCTAATGTCACTCTACATCAGTCGACACATCTGACGGCGGTTATCAGCGGTGGTCCTGGCGCTTGGTATGTTAGCCTCCCAAATGGGACCACATATGGTTCGGATATCTTCAACGACTTCCTTCGCTCGGGCGGGCAGTCTGATACCCTTTGGGGACTCGGTGGCGATGATTTCCTATACGCCGGGGATGGCGATGACTTTGTTTACGGCGGTGCTGGTCGGGATTGGATTGTAGGCGGCGCCGGCGGTGGGTCTGACACTTACGACGGCGGTCCCGACGCCGACACAATCTCCTATGAGTCGACAAGTCTCGGCGTCACGGTGAATCTGCAGTTTATGCAAGATCAAGCTAGTGGGGTTGAGATTGGCGTCGATCAGCTGATTGGCATCGAGAACATTGTTGGGGGAAGTGGCCCGGACTGGATCGTCGGAGATGATGGGGCGAACACGCTAACAGGTGGTGGCGGAGACGATACCTTAGATGGCGGCGCGGGCGCGGACACCATGATCGGCGGCGACGGCGACGACATCTACATTGTCGACAATGACGGTGATGTAACCACCGAGACTTCGGCGCTTGGCGGGTCCGATACCGTGCAATCGTCTGTGACGCGCACGCTCACCGCAAATATCGAAAACCTGATCCTAACCGGCGCTGCCGCGATCACCGGCTATGGCAACATCCTAAACAACACGCTCACCGGCAACAGCGCCTCCAACTCTCTCTACGGCTTCGATGGCAACGACATTCTTGATGGCGGGGCCGGCGAGGACAATATGTTCGGCGGCAACGGCGACGACACTTATTATGTCGACAATGTCGGCGATCAGACGATTGAAGTTTCGTCGCTCGGCGGCGTCGATACGGTGATATCCTCGATTGCGCGTAATCTCACCGCCAACATCGAGAATCTGACGCTGACGGGTAGCGCCAGCATTGCCGGCTACGGCAACGCGCTGAACAACACCATCACTGGTAATTCGGGCGCAAATCTTCTCTATGGCTTTGAGGGCGGCGATTATCTCAATGGCGGCGCGGGCAATGACATTCTCGATGGCGGGGCTGGCGCTGACACGATGATCGGCGGCGATGGTGACGATATATACATTGTCGACAACGCTGGCGATGTGACGAGTGAGACCTCGGCGCTTGGCGGCACGGATACGGTGCAATCGTCGGTGACGCGCACGCTCAACGCTAATATCGAAAACCTCATCCTGACCGGCGTCGCAGCGATCAATGGCTTCGGCAATGTGTTGAACAACACCATCACCGGCAATAGCGCCGCCAATCAGCTGAACGGCTTTGACGGCAACGACATTCTCGATGGCGGCGCAGGCGCCGACAACATGTTCGGCGGCAATGGCGACGACACCTACTATGTTGACCATGCCGGCGATCAGACGACGGAAGTCTCAGCCCTTGGCGGCATCGATACGGTGATCTCCTCGGTCAGCCGCAATCTGACCGCCCATATCGAAAACCTGACGCTGACCGGCTCCGCCAATCTGACCGCGTCGGGCAACAGCTTGAACAACACCATCACCGGCAATGCGGGCAACAACATTCTCTATGGCTACGACGGCAATGATATTCTGAATGGCGGCGCAGGCGCCGACACCATGTTCGGCGCAGCCGGCAACGATTATTATGTCGTCGACAATGCCGGCGACATCACCGTCGAAGGTGCGGCCGGTCCCGCCGGCGGCATCGATACGGTCGAGAGCTGGATCAGCCGCAATCTGAACGCCAATTTCGAAAACCTGATCCTGATGGGGTCAGCCGCCAATGCCTATGGCAACATCCTCGACAACGCCTTGACCGGCAACGCCGCCGCCAATCGCCTCTATGGCTTTGACGGCGCCGATATCTTGGATGGCGGCGCAGGCGCCGACCAGATGTTCGGCGGCAATGGCAATGACACCTACATCGTCGACAATGCCGGCGACGTGACGTCTGAAACTTCGGCGCTTGGCGGCATCGATACGGTGATCTCGTCGGTGACCCGCAACCTCACCGCCAATCTCGAGAACCTGACGCTCACCGGCGGCGCCAACATCAACGGCGCCGGCAATGCCTTGAACAACATCGTCATCGGCAACGATGGCGCCAACACCCTCTACGGCCTCGACGGCGACGACCGTCTCGATGGCGGGCTTGGCGCTGACACGCTGCAAGGCGGTCTGCACGCCGACACCTATGTGTTCTCGACCGCCATCGGCGGCGGCAATGTCGACGCCATCATCGGCTTTAACGTCGCCGACGACACCATCGAGTTGAGCAATGCGGTGTACACCGGCCTGAGCACCGGCGCGCTCGATGCCAACGCCTTCGTCATCGGCGCAGCCGCCGCCGACGCCGACGACCGCATCATCTACAACAGCGCCACCGGCCAGCTCTTCTTCGACGCCGACGGCACTGGCGCAGGTGCGGCAATCCTCTTCGCCACGCTGGCCCCAGGGCTCGCGCTCACAAGCGCGGACTTCATCGTCGGTGGGCCATAGGCGAACGGCGGCGTTCGGCGACAACACGTCATTGCTGCGGGCGCTAAGCCACTGACCGAAGTCGAGAGAGTAGGCCGGTCGCGAAAATCTCGGCCATGACGCAGGATGGCCCAATCCGGAGGTTTCACCATTGGCCGGAAATGTGAGATGTCGAGAAGCATGCCCAAGGGACGCCTCTCTTCGTTTTCGGTAATGTTGATCTTTTCCGCGATTGGCTTTCTGCTGATCGTCGGCTGGCTGTACGCGATTCACGATCTCAGAGGCTGGGACAATGCTGATCCGAACAACCCTGCGCTGATTGAGGCAACGCTGCCCGGAAGACCGAATTTCACACTGGAAGGTTGTCTTCCCGGCGCTGTCCAACCGTACGATCAGCCAACGCTAGAGGAATACGACGGCACCGCGACCGCAACAGTGCTGACGTGTCGTAGCCGATCGAGCGCCCTTGCCGTGATCCTGGGCTATCTGGCGTTGGTGGGATCGCTGCTCCTATTTCTGCGTTCAAGGATCAGGAATGCGTGACATTGCCGATGTCTGCCTTCGGCGAAATCGCGACATTCTGCGAGTGCTAGATGACCGACCGCTAATGGGCGAGTAGGCCGGTCGGCGATGAGTAAGCCTCGCGGTGCGTCGGTGGTTACTGGAAGTAGAGCTGCGCGATCGCGCTGGCGGCCTCGCGTGCACGGCCGGAACTAGATAGCGAGAGCCTCACAACGCCGCGCGCGCGATCACAAGCTTTATCGCGCACGCGCGATAATGAGGTCAGCAACTCGTAAGCTCGAAAGCGAAGTCTGAGACGCGCGCCAGCCGACGGGCGAAGCTGACCTTCAATCTTTGTACAACACGTTGGCGGCGCCTGATGACCGCCTCGTTAAGTTGCGTGAAATGAAAGCTAGTGGCTCGATCCACTCGAGCCGCGAAAATACGCAGAAAATACGCGACTCACCTGCAATTAAGAGGCATAAGCAGCTCTAATTTCAGCTGCGGTGCGCGTTCCTCCCGAGTTCACAGCGCTCAGCTAGACTCCCCCCATGTCGCGCAGAGAATCATCAAGCGCGACGAAAGTGATCAGGGGGACAAGTCCATGTCATTAGATGAACATCCAATACCGAAGTCCCGCGGGCGTCCGTTCGCGCCCGGCAATGCCGGGCGCCCGCCCGGCGCGCGTAACAAAGCGACGCTCGCCGCGGAGGCGCTGCTTGATGGTCAAGTTGAAGCCATCACGCAAAAGCTAGTCGACGCCGCGCTCGCGGGCGACATGACGGCGATCAAGCTGGTGTTGGAGCGTGTGGCGCCGCCGAGGCGAAGCCGACCGATTAGCGTGGAGCTTCCTGAGCTCACTGAACCCAAGGACCTTGCAGAGATCATGCGATGCGTAGTTGATGCAACGCTCCGAGGCGAGCTTTCGACAAGCGAAGCCGAGAGTGTTGCACGTCTGATCGACGGCTATCGGCGCACGATCGAAACTACGGACTTGATGGTCCGCATTGAAGCGTTGGAGGCGGCTCGTGGCTAAGGTGATTGAACGGCGGATCGCGACCCTGGAAGAGACGGCAAAACGAAGGGCGGCGCGGGAAACTAAGCGCGACGATCTCGACACGGCGCGCCGCATCCACTTTGTTTTGGCGTCTTCGCGCGCCGCCGAGTTGAAGGGTGCGCCGGCCGATCCCGCGGCCATCAGAATCTGGCGGCTGCTCCAACCCTACGATGCTACGACGCGGGAGTGGTTGCGACGGGGTTTGGTGCGGCCGGGTGGAATGGACCAATTGCGGCCGCTTTGTATTGAGCGCGGCCAAGACACCGTGGAGTAGGGCTCACTGGCGTTGTCACTGGAAGGGTTTGACTACGTCGCCTGCTCTGGAAGAGTAGTTGTTCGACGGGGGCGAGATGACTGATCAAGAACAGACAGACGGGCAAGATATGCGGAGATCGGACCGCGAGCAAAAATTCTTGGAAATTCTCGGCTGGGTTTTTTCCCCCATATCCGGGGGGCGTCCATGAGGGGGATAATTGCATTGGCGGCGCTGGTGTTTGCTGCTTGCGCGGCGCAGACGACGCAGCCCAGTCCAGGCGCCGGCATTCGCGCGTGCGGCGATGGTGCGATGAACCCCGACCTCGGTCCAGCGGAGTGCCGTTTGCATGCGGGCGACCACACGCTGATTGTGCGACACACCGAGCCGGCCGCGGACGACGGCACGGGCGTCGTCTCTGTTGATGTGCTCGATGAGCGCGGCGGTGTGCTCCAGACGATGACCGAAAGAGATATCCCTTATTATCTCGGCGTCGACGTTCAAGACGTGGACGGCGACGGGCGCGGAGACATTGTCGTCGCGATCGACCGAGGCGTCGTGAACACTGTGAGCGCAGTGTGGGTTTACAGCAGCCGAGCCGGGCGTTTTGAGCGCGCGGGCGAGGTTTCCGGCGTCGTCATCGAGCGCACTCGTGAAGGATTGATCGCGGTGCCGGCCCGCTCGACTGCCGCCGACTGGAGTGTGGCCTTCTATCGGCTCGACACCGACGGTCTGCATTTGTTGGCGAGCGTCGATGTCCATGGCGAGGAACGAGACGGGCGGATCGATACGACGTGTTCGCTTGCGAGTGCGCCGGGGATAGGGTCTCTCGGCCTCACGGCGCCGGAGGTGGAGCAAAAATTCTGCGCCGAGCCGGTGGCGGCTCACGTGTTCGGGTCTTGAGCGCGCGGGCAACAGGTCAGTGCGTGCTAGAGTTCGCCTGCAACGAAGCTTCGGGTTGGTGAAGGTCAGCTTGAGGTTTGATGGTGTTTAAGACCCTGGTGGTGATGCTGCGCCTCGCATTGGCGGGCGCGCTCCTCTTCACGCTCTATGCGGCGTTCGCGCCATCGCCGGAGGCGCCGGATATTTTGCCGTGGGACAAGGCGGCGCACTTCGCCGCGTTCTTCACGCTGGCGGTCCTGGCGGCGTTGTCGTTTCCGCGGACGCCACTCGTCGCCATCGGCGTCGCGCTGTCGGCGTTGGGCGCCGGGATTGAGGTGGTGCAGGGCCTACCGGGCGTCGATCGCGATCGTGATGTCGTCGATTGGCTCGTCGACACAGTTGCGATTGGTTTCGCGCTGTGGCCTGGATTGGTCCACGCGGCGCGCGCAAGACTGCGCGAAGCAGAGGTGGTGCACGTGGCACGGGACGTAGAAGAATTGTCCAAACGCTGAAGAGAGTCCTTAATCACGCACGAAGCTCGCGACAAGAAATGATGAACGCGCTGAGACTAGGCTCTGGAAGAGGCTGAACGGTCGCTTGACTGAGTTCGATCAAGGCCGCGGATGCACAATCTTAGCGAATTTCTGTAGTCCTGTGTTCCGACTGCGGCTGTAACTCGCCGCCCTCGGCCAATCTCAGGTACGCCTCGCACGCGCCACACCGTTGCGGCCGCTCAATTGTAGAAGGCTGGGGTGGACCGGACTACTTGCCTATATCTGCTTATAGTCGCATATTCTTATGTAACGTTATCGGATGAGTGATGGCCGCGGCTAAGAAGCGAAAGCGAGCAACCCGCGACTTGGAAACGCGTGCTGGCGAAGCGGCCGAGTTGCTGAAGCTTCTGGCCAACGACCAGCGCCTGATCATTCTCTGCCGATTGAGCGAAAGCGAGATGTCCGTTTCCGAATTGGCAAAGCACGTCAATCTCGCCCAATCAGCCTTGTCTCAGCATCTTGCCAAGTTACGAGCGCAGCGGCTTGTCGCAACGCGACGCGAAGGTCAAAACGTTCACTATCGCCTTGCCAGCGAGACCGCTGGCAAACTTGTTGGCGCTCTATGCGAACTCTACGGCGGCAGGTGACGGCTACTTGAAGAGAATGCCAGGCTTTAGGCCAAGCCGTTTAAACACCATCGCCGCTGGGCAAAAGCCGGTGAACGCGGCCTGAAACATATTCAAGCCCGCGAAGGCCGAGAGCAAGACCCAATAGGGATGAACCCACGTCGCCAGCGCGAGGCCAAGCAGCACCACGATTCCAGCGAAAGCGAATACGGCGCGGTCAATGGTCATCACGTTCTCTCCATCGAAACTGCTGTCACCTGCGAGTTGATCCACTCGATCAATTGAGCAGCCGTCATCAGGCCGGCATGGCGCGCAATCTCCTCCCCATCGTCGAAGAGAATAAGCGCAGGAATGCCTCGTACGCCGAGCGTACGCGCCGAGGCATTGTTATCGGCGTTCAGCTTCAGAAAGCGCACGTTTGGCTCAAGATGGCGCGCGGCCTCAGCGAAGTGCGGGGCCATAGCTTTGCACGGGCCGCACCATGGAGCCCATACGTCTAGCAAGACGGGTCCGAGCGTAAGCTTCAGGTGTCTGGCGAGCGCGGTGTCGTCGACCTCGAGCGGTGCGCCTGTGAATATCTTCGCGCCGCAGCTTCCGCACTTCGCCTCGGCTGGATCTCTCTCGCCGAAACGATTGCCTGTGCCGCATTGAGGGCAGGCGGCCTGTTTCAATGCGTTGTCTCCTTGAGTTTATCGATGCCCAGGATCTGCAGCGCCCATTTCTCGTAGAATGTTTCACTCTTGCCGCGGCGCATTTTGGCCAGGAAGAATTTCTCGAACTGCTCTTTGGCCAGATGCACCCACTTGCCTTCCGCCGCCCAATTAACATTGCGCGGCGGAATCTGCGGCTGCGCAACAAAGGCAACGCCACTATCGCCGAAATCGGCAAGGCAGACGGCGTTCCAAGTCGCTTGCTCGACTGCTTCGCGACCGCGCAGCAACGCGCCGATATTCTTGGCAGTGGCCGTCACCATGGATTCGATCATGAAGCCCGTCTTTGGCACCCCGACCGGCACAGGCGTCTTCCCTGTGGGCGCAATGGCTACGGCGACGCCGATGCCAAACACATTGGGATAGGTCGGGTTGCGCTGGTGCTTGTCGACGATAACGAAACCGCGCGGGTTAACGAGCCCCTCGACGCCCATGATTGCTGAAACGCCGCGGAAGGCGGGCAGCATCATCGAGTAGGCGAAGGGTAGTTCGTGGCTCGTCTTAACCGAGCCGTCTTCGTTCAGTTCTTCGGCGAAGAGCTTGCCTTGCTCAACCTTGTTGATCCGCGCATTGGTGATCCACTTAATGTGGCGGTCACGCATTTCGCTTTCGAGGAGGCCTTTGGTGTCGCCGACGCCGTCAAGGCCGAGATGGCCTATATAGGGCTCCGAGGTCACGAAAGTCATAGGCACGCGATCGCGAATGCGCCGGCGTTTAAGTTCGGTGTCCAGGATCATCGCGAATTCATACGCCGGACCGAAACAGGAGGCGCCATGCACGGCCCCGACGACGATCGGGCCGGGGTTCTGGGCGAATTGCTCGAATGCCGCGGCAGCTTGTTCGGCGTGGTCGACGTGGCAAATTGATTGCGTGAAACCAGTGGGACCGAGCCCTTCTATCTCGTCGAAAGCGAGCTCTGGTCCTGTGGCGACGACTAGGTAGTCGTAGTTGATAGAAGCGCCGTCTTCGAGCTCAATGCGATTTTCGTGCGCGTGAACGCGCTTAGCGCCGGTGGGCACAAAGTCGATGCCTTTGCGGCGCATGATCGCCGGCAGCTTTACTTCGATCGTTTTGCGCTTGCGCCAACCCACCGCCACCCAAGGGTTCGATGGCACGAAGTGATAGGTGTCGCCCTTGGAGATGAGGATGACCTTGTCGCGCCCGCGTACCTGCGCCTTCACCTCGTAGGCGGCCAGAACTCCGCCTAGCCCAGCGCCAAGAATTGCTATGGTCGCCATGTTTCTTCCTCCCGGCGCTTCGCCCTTTTCTCGATCCCGTCATTGCATAGATATTAGTACATGCGTATATGCGCAAGTACGAGCCGAGGAATTGATTGAAGGTTAGTCCGGCCGCGCTGCCTTGCTTTGATTTGACGCAAGGTGACCGTCCCCGGTGGCCGCAGACTAGTCGCGAGGAGGAGACTATGCGCCTGCGCGCTTTTATTTTGGCGGCCGCGCTGGCGGCATGCTCGCAGCCTGAGGCGCCGGCTCCGCGCGCGGAAGCGACAGCGGAGGGGCGTCTTGTGGTCGAGGAGAGCATGGCGCCCGACTACAAGACAGTGTCGGCTGTGCTCACTAGCCGCGATGTCGGCGACGCGCGCGCGCGCATTGGCGGCACATTGACTAGGCTTTTGGTGCGTGAGGGCGAGGTGGTGCGCCGCGGCCAACTCGTCGCGGTCATAAGCGATCAACGTCTGGCCCTCGAAGCCCAAGCCGGCGCCGCTGGTGTTGCGGCCGCCGAGGCCGCCGCCGAGCGCGCGCGAGCTGATGAAGGACGCTATCGCACCCTGTTCGAGCGCGGCTTCCTCTCACAAGCGCGGATGGATCAAATCATGGCGGAGACGCGTGCTGCGGAAGCGCAACTGCGCGCGGCGCGGGCACAGCGTGGCGCACTTACTGAACTCAATGCGCAGGGCCGAGTGTTGGCGCCGGCAGACGGGCGCGTGACGCGCGCACCAATCCCGCAGGGGGCGGTCGTGATGCCCGGCGAAGTGGTGGTGGCGATCGCCACTGGTGCGCGCGTACTCCGCCTCGAATTGCCCGAAGCGCAGGCGAGGTTCCTCAGTCAAGGGCAGGAGATCCGCATTCTGAGTGCGAGTGACGGCGTAACTCCAGCAACCGCGCAGGTACGACAAGTGTATCCGGCGATTGAGCATGGCCTTGTCACGGCAGATCTCGACGCCGCCGAATTGCCCGGTGAATTCGTTGGGGCGCGGGTTCGGGTACTCATCCCGGCCGGCGAGCGGCTCGCAATCGTTGTGCCGTCGGCCTATATCGTGACGCGCTTCGGCGCCGACTATGTCCGCCTGGCGCGCGAAGGTGGCGCAGTGATCGACGCGCCCGTGCAGCGTGGCGCGGCGATCCCCACCAGTACGATGCCGGACGGGATTGAGATCCTCTCCGGATTGCGCGTCGGCGATGTCATTCTGCCGCCGGAACCGGCGCAATCATGAAGCTAGGCTTCTCCGGCTGGCTCACTCAAGGGACGATCCGA
Source organism: Hyphomonadaceae bacterium (assembly GCA_041398305.1). GTDB lineage: Bacteria > Pseudomonadota > Alphaproteobacteria > Caulobacterales > Aquidulcibacteraceae > Vitreimonas. The sequence goes on along the minus strand of JAWKUZ010000010.1, from coordinate 48,968 downwards.
TCGCCCCTGACGCCGCTCTTCCTGATGACGGCGTTGGCGCTTGGGCTGATGGCGCTCTTCACGATCCCTCGTGAAGAAGAACCGCAGATCAGCGTGCCGCTTGTCGACATCAGCGTGCGCGCGGATGGTTTGCGTGCACCGGATGCGGTGGAGCTGATTACCAAGCCACTTGAGACCATCGTCAAAGGCGTCGAAGGCGTCGAGCACGTTTACAGCCAAACCGAAGACGACCGCGTTCTGGTGACGGCGCGCTTCCTGGTCGGCACCGATCCCGACGACGCGATCGTGCGCATTCAGCAGGAAATCCGCGCCAACTACGATCGCATCCCGGTCGGCGTGCCCGAGCCACAGATCGTGGCGCGCGGCGTCGCTGACGTTCCGATCATGGTGATTACGCTCGCGCCCAGTGGGGAAGCGGCGGATCGTTGGGACGACGCGGCGCTCTATCGCGTCGCCGACGAATTGCAGAACGAACTGATGAAGGTTGAGGACGTGGGCCTCACATTCATCGTTGGCGGTCGACCGCAGGAAATTCGGGTAGCGCCCGATCCTGGGCGGCTTGCGCTTTACGGGGTGCCGCTCGGCGGGGTCATTGAAGCCGTGCGCAACGCCAATCGCGCGTTCCCCGGCGGCGACTTGCGTGGGCGGGAGGGGACGACATCGACTGTCATTGGTCAAACGCTCGACGATCCTGCAGAGATTGGCTTGTTGACTGTGCGGGCCGCTGATGGGCGCACAGTGTATATTCGTGATGTGGCCGACGTGACGCTTGGCCCGCGCGAAGACCAGGCGCGCGTCTGGCGCTTCACACGCGACGGCGACGCTCAGCGTATGGCGCCCGCGGTTAGTCTCGCGATCGCAAAACGGGACGGCGCCAATGCCGTCGTCGTCTCGCAAGCCGTTGAGGCGCGGCTGCACAATCTCGAAGGGCGGCTGATCCCCGAAGGCGTCGAAGTCGCCATCACCCGCAACTACGGCGAAACCGCCAATGAGAAGGCGAATGAACTCCTGTTCCATCTTGGCCTCGCCACGATTTCCATCGTTGCGCTGATCTGGTTCGCGGTGGGCCGCCGCGAGGCGATGGTCACGGCCGTGGTGATCCCTACCACGATCCTGCTAACACTCTTCGCCTCAAATCTGATGGGTTACACCATCAACCGCGTCAGTCTTTTCGCCCTCATTTTCTCGATCGGCATTCTGGTTGATGACGCCATCGTCATCATCGAGAACATCGCGCGCCATTGGGTGATGAAGGACGGACGCCCCAAGCTGAATGCGGCCGTGGAAGCGGTGGCGGAAGTCGGCAACCCGACCATTGTCGCCACGCTCACGGTGGTGGCGGCGCTCTTGCCGATGATGTTCGTCTCCGGCCTGATGGGCCCCTATATGGCGCCCATACCGGCTAACGCGTCGGCGGCGATGCTGTTTTCTTTTTTCGTCGCCGTAGTGATCGCGCCGTGGTTGATGCTGCGGTTTGCGCCGAAGAAGGAAGCTGCACACACTGGCGCGCACGCCCAGCACGAGGCGGAAGGCTTCTTCGGTCGAACCTACCGCCGCGTCGCCGCACCCATCATCCGTTCGCGCAAGAGTGCGCGGCGCTTTCTCGTCATTGTCGGTGTGGCAACCATCGTCGCTTGCAGTCTGTTCGCAACTCGCACGGTGCGCGTGAAGCTCTTGCCCTTCGACAACAAATCCGAACTGCAAGTCGTAATCGATTTGCCCGAAGGCTCATCGCTCGAAGCCACCGAGCGCGTGCTCATCGAAGCGGCGGCTGTCGCCGGCGGCGTCGACGAGGTCTTGTCGGTCGACGCCTACGCCGGCACTGCCGCCCCATTCAATTTCAACGGTCTCGTCCGTCACTACTACATGCGTCAGCGTCCCGAACTCGGCGACCTGCAGCTGACCCTTGAGCCGAAGGACGAGCGCAGCCGCGCCAGCCACGCCATCGCGCTGGATTTACGCCGGAGGTTGCAGGATCTGAGCACTCCGGAGGGAACGGTGGTGCGCGTCGTCGAAGTCCCGCCAGGCCCACCCGTTATCTCGACATTGCTCGCGGAGATCTACGGTCCTGACGCGGAGACACGCCGGGCGGTGGCGGGTGAAATGCGTCAGATCTTCAATGACGTTCCCTACCTCGTAGATGTCGACGACAGCTACGGCGAGCAGCGCCCACGATTGCGTCTCACGCCCAATCGCGAGCAGGTGGAGTTCTTTGGCGTTTCCGAGCGCGACATGCTGGACTCTGTCGCTGTTGCATTAGGCGGGCAGGTCCTGGGCTATTCGCACCGCGGCGAGGGGCGCAATCCGATCGAGATCGCAGTACGACTGCCGCAATCGGCGCGCGCTTGGACGCAAAACCTCGCCGCCATGCCGGTGGCGGCGACCCAAGATGGCGCGCGCCTGGTCGAACTGGGAGAGCTTGTGGTCGCCGAGACTGAAGCGGGGTCTTATCCGATTTTCCGCCGCAACGGACGCTACGCCGAGATGGTTATGGCGGAACTGGCCGGACAATATGAAGCGCCGATCTACGGCATGCTCGATGTCCAGCAATTGGTGCGCGACCACGATTGGGGGGCGCTGCCGCGCCCCGAAATCATCATGCACGGTCAGCCGACCGATGAAAGCGCGCCTAGCCTCCTGTGGGACGGAGAGTGGGAGATCACATACGTCACCTTCCGCGATATGGGCGCCGCGTTTATGGTTGCGATCTTGGGTATCTACATTCTGGTGGTTGCGCAATTCCGCAGCTTCAAGCTGCCTTTGGTGATCCTGACGCCGATACCCCTGACATTGATTGGCATCGTGATCGGGCACCTGGTGTTCAACGCGCCGTTCACCGCCACTTCGATGATCGGGTTCATTGCGCTCGCGGGCATCATCGTACGCAACTCGATTCTGCTCGTGGACTTCATCCGCCACGCCAAGACCGCGGATCGCCCGTTGCGCGCCGTCTTGCTTGAAGCGGGCGCCATTCGTTTCAAACCGATCCTCCTGACTGCACTCGCTGCCATGATCGGCGCGAGCGTCATTCTGTTTGATCCCATCTTCCAGGGGCTGGCGATCTCGCTGCTGTTCGGCCTGGCCTCCTCGACGCTGCTGACCGTGCTTGTGATCCCCGCCATCTATATTGTGATGCGCGACGATGGCCGGGACGAAGAGGACGAGCCATCCAGGACCGCGGCGCCCGCTCTCGCCAAGACCGCATAAATGAGCGGGGTCAACGCGGAGCGCGGTGTTTCACTTCCGCCGGGAACCAAGGGAGAATGGTTACGTCGGACTTCTTCGTTGCGAGCTTCGGACCGCGTGCGGCGGGCGCGCTCAGTGCCAGCGCGCGGTTCGGCGCCCGGCGGCGCTCGTGACGAAAACGAAAGCGGCCCACTGCGCTGCAGGCCGCTTCCAGGCGCATTCATCAAGGGGGCTTAGTCCAGATCGCCTGCGCCCAACGAGAAGCTAGCGGCGCCCTCGGTGTGGTGGTTGATCACGATCAACAACAGCCCAAGCTGGCGTCGAACTCTGCTCGAACCACGTGAGGTCGATAAAACCCGCTCCGCCTCTCGGCGTACGCCGCGAATTGAGCCGCGTAATGTGCAAAGTTGTGCGCAAAACGCGTTCACCGAAGTGATGCATCGGCTCAGCCGCGCGTTGCAGAGACGAGCGAGCGACGCCCATCGGCGAGGGCGGGAGCTTCTTCGCACTGACCCGAGCGGTAGATCTTGGGCTCCTGCGCCATTGGCGGAGCATATCTCAGGTTGGAGCACCGCAGCCCTGCAGGCGTCGTCCATCGATTGTCACGACCACACTGTCGGAGCGCGCGCTGGCTTGGGCGGAGCTTCGACAAGGGACGTGGCGGATTTCAATCCGAAGCGTGTGGTCAGTGTTTCGGGTATTGTAAATCTCACCGTTCCAAGCTGGCAGAATGGGAGCCGGTCTCGGAAAGTCCGCTCGGTCGCGGCTGTCGTTCCAGACGAGCCTGATGATGTCGGCGCCAACGAACTGGAGAGTGAAATCGGGATCAAACCCCGACGCGTGATACCCAATTCTTGGGTTGTCAGTTGATGATAACCCCTGTCGCTCCTGACACGGCCAGTGCCCCGCGCCTGGGTCGGGTGATGGCCACGACACAGGAAACCAACCATGTTGGCCGAATGCAAGAGCGCCGCCCTTCGCCACGAACGGACCCATGGCCGTCGTCAGATCATCGCCGATAGGCGCGATCTGTTGGTCCGCGCGGACAAGCTGTCCTAACCACGCCTCGCTGCGCGTACACTCTGCGCGAACAAACACGCGGTAGGTCCAAGGCTCTTGGCCAAGAATGACATTGGCGTCGTGTTCTTGCGCCCAACGGAGGGTCTCTTCGTGAACCGAACCGCAGACATCCCAAAGATTCTGACAGGGGACGCCGACAAAGACGCCCACATTCGTGTCTATGGTTGCGCCAGGTTGCAGGACAATTGGTGCGCCGTCCGGAGCGTAAAGCGTGCCGCGCCAACCTTGGCTCCGCGTGCCGGGTGCGGTGACCGAAATTTCGTAGAGTAGCCGATCGTGTACGTCTCGATGCGCGGACTGTTGCGGGGAGACACGTGTGGCGCATGCCGAAAGCGCCAGCAAAAACAGCGTGAATGCGATGTTGAGTTTTAGAGAGCCCATGGTGGCTTGATAGGAGCAAGCCGGGGCTCACTTTTTGACCCGCATCAAGACGAGTGTTCACCACCCACCGGGACCGCGCCCGCGCCGATTTTCGCTTAGGATTGAGGTCGATCAACGCCTTCGCGACCGCTGCTGTCCATGTTTGCGATGGAGGCTTGAAGTCATGAGCAGGTCCACCCGCAATGCCGGCGCGCCATGGACGCGAGCGGAAGTTGGCGAACTGAAGCGTCTTGCGAAGGGCAATACGCCCACGCGGGTAATTGGCTTGAAACTCGGCCGAACGGCTGCCGCTATCTATCAGAAAGCGGCTCGCGAGGGCATTAGTCTCGCCCCACCAAATCAGAGCCCATACAACCGGAGCAAACGCTAAGCGGGAAAGGCGATTGACGGCCTAGGAGAGCGTAGGCCAATCGAACGTGCGCTCGTGGCGTTTGATGATCAACAACATGACCGACTATGATCCTTCTTTGGTGGGCTCCTTCCTCGCTTTCGCGACCTATTTCGGCGCCGCCGTCGCTCTCACGGTTGTGTTCGTTCTCATCTACGTTTGGACGACGCCACACAACGAGTTCAAGCTCATGCGCGAGGGTAACGGCGCGGCCGCGCTCGGCCTAACCGGCGCGCTCATCGGGTTTGTCATTCCCCTCGCGCTTGTCATCAGTGTGAGTGGGTCGTTGATGCAAGTGACGCTTTGGGGCGCGGGAGCGCTCCTGGTGCAGACCATTGGTCAATTCGGCGCGCGGCTCCTCTTCCCAGGCCTAACCACAGCCATTGTCGCTGGAAAATTCTCGGCAGCAATCGTCCAGGCGGGCATCGCGCTCTCGTTGGGCATTCTGCAGGCCGCATGCTGGGTGCCCTAGCCTCACCGAGAGACATGCAACTGCTGCAGTGGCCGCATCGAACTGAGGTGTGGTGTCTGCGCGATGGCAAAGGCTGATCTAGATCAATGTGCTCGGAGCGTGAACGCGCGAGCGAGGTTCTGAAGAAGCGATCAACCAAGTTCGAGACCACGGCGCAAATTCAAACCTGAGTAAGATTGTGTTGGAGGGCGTAGTGAAAAAGTGGCTGTTCTTGTTGGGCGCGGTTCTTGCCCTCGTGGCGTGCAGCGCCTCGACGCCGCATGAGCTGGCGGGGCGGTGGAATGTACAACAGATTGCCGGCGCCTCCTTGGGCGAAGATGTCGACATTTGGATCGAATTCGATGGGACCGGCGAGGCGGTGCACGGTTTCACCGGCTGTAATGATTTCACAACGAGTGCCTCTGTGTTCGGAACAAATGTCGCTTTTGGGGAGCTGGAGGAGGCCGCCGGCGCGTGCGCAACCCCGGCCGCTGAGGTCGATGAAGCGCGTTTCCTACATGTGTTGCCAGCTGTGCAGCGCTATGTACGCCACGGCCACTCACTAGAACTGCTGCAGGCGGCGCAAGGCAGCGAGGCATTGATCCGGTTGCGCCGAGACGAGCCTAACTAGATGGAGCGACCGGGGCGCAGGAATTAACAGTCGCTGAAGAGTTCGCGGTAGCTGGGGTCTTAGGCAGCCTCAGTCTTCGCAGACGAGTATCAGCTCCAGGAGTGAGCGTGAAAGATCCATACGACATCCTCGGGGTTTCGCGCTCAGCGTCGGCCGACGACATTCGTAAGGCCTACAGGAAGTTGGCCAAACAATCGCATCCAGACCTCAATCCGGGCGATAAGGATGCGGAGAGCCGTTTCAAAGAGGCCTCAGCCGCCTACGATCTATTATCGGATTCTGAAAAGCGAAGGCGCTTTGACGCCGGAGAGATCGACGAGCAAGGCGCTGAACGACAGCGCGAACACTATTATCGCGACTTTGCGGGCGGGGCGAACGCCGATCCACGCTATTACACGGCGTCAGGGTTCGCGGATTTCGGCGATGCTGACGATGTCCTCGCAGAATTGTTTGCGCGTGCCGGGCGGCGTCGACGGGGCGGCGATCTGCATTTTCGCCTGCGTGTGAATTTCCTTGATGCCGTGAACGGAGGCAAGGAGCGTGTCACTCTGCCGGATGGGCGAACGGTGGACATTACAATCCCGCCCGGCGCCGAAGAAGGACAAGTTCTGCGGCTCAGGGGCCAAGGAGAAGCGGCTCCTCAGCAAGGGGAGGCGGGCGATGCGCTGATTGAATTGTCAGTTGCAGCTCATCCGCTGTTCGAGCGCCGTGGCCATGACATCGTGCTCGAATTGCCGATCACGCTGGCGGAGGCGGTTGCTGGCGCAAAGGTCAAGACCCCGACTGTTCACGGCGCGGTCATGCTCGCTGTGCCCAAGAACTCGAGTAGTGGCGCAGTGCTGCGTCTCAGGGGTAAAGGCGTTCGCCGGAGCGATGGCAGTTTCGGCGACCAACTCGTCAAGCTCAAACTGGTTTTGCCACCGACACCTGACGCCGAACTCGAAGCCTTTGCCAACAGCTGGAGCGGCAGGGCCGACTATCAACCGCGCAAGGATTGGCCATGACACTCGCAATCAGCGAATTTCTTGCTCGCGCCGAACTCGACGAAGCGACGCTTGAGGTCTGGGTTACTGAAGGGTGGCTTATTCCTGATCAAGGTTCTGGCGCTTTTGGTGAAGGTGATCTCGCGCGCGCGCGTCTCATCAAAGACTTGATGAAGGACCTTGGCGTAAACGCCGAAGGCGTCGACATTATTCTTCATCTTGTTGATCAGATCCACAGCCTGCGCGGCGCACTGCATGCTGCGTCACGTGCGCATGAGGGTGAGTAGGAGCCGTGTTAGCGGGCGCCGCTCGCAGGTAGTCGAGCCGCTCTGCCGAAGCAGAAGCCGCGGGCGCTGCGCCTGGGCTCGGAGGAGACGTAAGTGACGCTGATGTTGAGGAGCCTCGGCGGCGCTGGAACTGTCACTGGGTCAAAACACTTGGTCGAGACGAGCGGCACGCGCGTCCTCGTGGATTGTGGTTTGTTTCAGGGCTTGAAGCATCTGCGCGAGCGCAACTGGGCGCCGCTGGCTGTGGCGCCTCAATCAATAGATGCCGTTGTCCTCACGCACGCGCATCTGGATCACAGCGGCTATCTTCCAAAATTGGTGCGTGATGGGTTTCGAGGCGTCGCCCATTGTACTGCGGCAACCATGGCTCTGTGTGACATCCTGCTGAAGGATAGCGCGCACATCGGTGAGAATGACGCCGAATACGCCAATCGGAAGGGCTTCTCGAAGCATACGCCCGCTTTGCCGCTCTATACCGTGCGAGACGCCGAGCGCGCCATAAGGCGCCTGAGGCCACAGCCTTTTCATACCGAGTTCGAGGTTGGCGCTGATGTTGGTCTTACGTTGCGGCGGGCCGGCCACATCTTGGGGGCGGCGACCGCGGAGCTGAAGGTGGCCGGGAAGACGATTGTCTTTTCGGGCGATCTGGGTCGCTACAACGCCCCGGTGATGTACGACCCGGAACCGATCCAGCGCGCAGACTACTTGATTGTTGAATCGACATACGGCGACCGAATGCATGCCAAAACCGACCCTATGGCGGAGCTCGGTGAGATCGTTGAACGCACTGTCCAACGCGGCGGCACAGTGGTCATTCCAGCGTTCGCCGTGGGGCGTGCGCAGACTCTCTTGTACTATTTGTGGCTGCTCAAGAGCGCGGGCCGACTTGGCGCGACGCCGGTATTCTTGGATAGCCCCATGGCGATTAGCGCAACTGACTTGCTGCGCGCGTATCCCGAGGACCACAGGCTCGACGCCAAGGCGATCGAGGGTTCGTGTGCGGTTGCTACGTATACACGCGATGTGGAGGCTTCGAAGGCGATTACATCAAATCCCATGCCTAAGGTAGTGATCGCGGGCAGCGGTATGGCGACCGGCGGGCGGGTGGTGCATCACCTCCGCGCCTGCGTGTCCGACCCTCGGAACACAATTTTGTTTGCGGGTTTTCAAGCTGTGGGCACCCGCGGCGCCAGGCTGTTGGCTGGCGAGAAGGAGCTCAAGATGTTCGGCGAATGGATCCCTGTCCGCGCCGAGATAGCGAGCTTGCCCGAGTTGTCGGCGCATGCCGACGCAGATGAAATCATGCAGTGGCTTTCTTACTTCGAGGAGGCTCCTCGCCGCCTGTTCATCGTCCATGGCGAGTCTGCCGCATCAGAGGCGTTACGGACCCGCGTGGAGCGCGAATTGAAATGGAAGGCGAGCGTCGTTGACCCGCTCTTCAGTTATGACTTGGCGTGACGCGCGACGCATTCTTTGCCTTGCGACCCTGAACGGTTTGATGCAGCTCAACGACGCTCCAATCTAGCTGCTATGCTTGGCGAGCGGACCACGGCTGGTCGCGGCGCGCGTCCGGCCGGCTTTGGAATAGGAGAGGGGCATGTTGTTGCCGCATGGCTTAGTCGTCGCTGTCGTCGATGGCGAGAAGCTTGAGCTCTATCGCAATGTTGGTGACGAAATTGCGGTAGATTTGGCTCGAATGCAGTCCCCGAAGCTCGACGCGCACAACAAGAGTTCAGGCACCCGTCACGTCACCAGCGCGGCCAACCCGGGACACCTGCTGCGTGAAGACGCGCACGCAGCCGCAGTCGTTGATTGGCTCAATCGGCAGGTTATGGCCGGCGAGATCACGCATTTGGTTATCGTCGCTGCGCCGAGAACCTTGGGTGAGATGAGACTGCGTTACGACAAGCAATTGCAGGCTGCCCTCTTGGGGGAGGAGCACAAAGAGCTGATTGGCAGAAGCGCCGAGGAAGTTCGAGCCGCATTGCGGTGACGGCGTCAATCTCGCTCCAAAAAAACCGAAACCCGAAATACTGGCGCAAGCGCCAACTCGAAGGATAGGCAGATGTTCAAAGATATCGCGGTCTCGCTTTTTTCGGTAAGCGAGGACGAACCCGCACTCGCGGCGGCCGAAACGCTGGCGTCGCTATCAGACGCGGATTTGACGGCTGTGCTTCTCGAATTCGAGCCGGAGCCCATTTACACAGCAGAAGCCGCCATGGCGCCGACTCTGTGGGCTGAGGTTCTTGCTGTGGCGCGCGAAGGCTTTGCGAAGGAGCGCGCCCTCCTCGATGCTCGCGTTAAGCGTTCGGCGCGCGCAATTGCGGTGCGCGAGCTGCCTGTCACCTCTGGGTTCGCCGCGCGAGAGATGGCGGTTCAGGCTCGTCATGCTGACCTCACTGTGATGATGCGTCCCGGCGACGACTATCGGCGCGTAGCTGTCTTTGAAGGCGTGCTGTTCGGTTCGGGGCGGCCAGTGTTGCTAGTGCCGCCAAGCTGGAAGACACAGGGGCTCGGACGCAATGTCGTTGTCGCCTGGAACGGCGGACGCGAGGCCGCTCGCGCGTTGGCCGACGCGGCGCCATTGCTTGATAAGGCCGACCTCGTCACCATCCTCACCGTCGACGCGCAACCCAGCGACGACGGCGTGGGGCCGGCGCCTGGTGTAGACATCGCCGCGCACCTCGCGCGTCGCGGCCTCAAAGTGGAAGTCCGCAATCTCGACAGCCTGGACCGCGACCACAGCGACATTCTGATGGAGGGCGCAGCACGTATCGGCGCCGACCTCATCGTTATGGGCGGCTACGGTCGTGCGCGGCTGCAGGAATGGATCTTCGGCGGCGTCACGCGGGCCATCATCGAAGAGGCGCAGGTTCCGGTGTTCATGTCGCACTGAGGGCGAGCATGCGCTGGCATGATGGCGGCGCGGCAGTGAGAGGTCCCGAAAGACCGACACAAGCTTCTCGATGTTATCGCTGCGAGGTGGAGTGTTGTGCACCGAGGAGGCAGAGGTCATGAAGCATGCGATTGTTGTCGGGCACCCCAATGTGGACAGCTTCAATCTGTCTGTCGCAAGAGCCTACCAGGAGGCCGCGATTGCGTTGGGGTACGAAGTTGTTTTGCGCGATCTTTATCGCAGCGGCTTTGACCCGTGCCTCAAGGATGGCGAAATTCCGCGCTCAGCAGGATTCGAGGCTGCACCCGACGTCCAGGCCGAGCGGGCCCTCATTGGCGACGCGGACGTTTTTGTTTTTGTCTATCCACTCTGGTTTAACGTGCCGCCAGCCATCGTTACCGGATACGTGCAGCGCGTCTTCGGTCTTGGCTTTGGGTACGCGGCCATGAAGGAGGGGCCGGCGCAACGACTGCTGTTTGGGCGCCAAATGATAAGCTTTAGCTCGTCGGCGAGCGCGGCGGAATGGTTGCGCACCGAGGGTAGCTGGAGCGCGATCCAAAATCTTTTCGACGAACACCTTTCCGAGGTCTGCGGTTTGACCGTGATCGACCGGCGCCACTTCGGGCGGGTGGCGGCGCACACGCCTGCAATTCGCATTGAAGCGCACCTGCGCGAGGTCAAAGAGGTTGTCAGTCGGCATTTCACTGAGCCATCCTCATAGGTAGGCGGACAGTGCTTTGACGGTCTGGTGTGGCTACCTAGTCCGAGCTTCAGTCACGACGAGCTGGATCAATAGCGTGGCCCAGAACCACCAGCTCTTATCGGACAGGTGATCGCCACACAGAATAGCGAGGAGTGTAAACTTGTCCGTTCCTGACTTGCCCCAAAGGACGGTCAGTTCGCCGGCGCGAATAGCGAGCTCGACGGCGATGCACGCGCACTTCGCGCTGTGTACGCGCGTGGAGCGTGAGTTGAAGTGGAAAGTCAACGCGATCGATCGGCCTCTTAGAGGCGAGCGCCGATGAGCAGGGATGCGCATCCGCTCCGCGCACGGCGGCTGCTGCTCCTGACCCAGCATGAGGCGATCGTCCTGATGCGGACCGATTGCCACGTGTGTAAATCGGAGGGGCTTGCGGCTCGCGCGCGGGTATTGGTGAGGGCCGGCTCGCGCGAAGTCATCGCGACGCTCTATCAAATCGAGAATGAGTGGCTGCATCCCGACGAGGTTGGTCTCTCCGAGGCGGCGTGGCAGCGGCTTGGTCTGTCTGCGGGTGACGTCATCGAAGTCGAGAATGCGCCAACCGTGGAGTCGTTGGCCGATGTTCGTCGAAGAATTTACGGAGGTCGGCTCGATGCGCGCGCCTTTGGTGGGATCATTACGGACATCGTTGCTGGCCGCTATGCCGATATCCACCTCGCCACCTTCGTTGCAGCCTGCTCTGCCTTCCCGCTCGACGTGGATGAAATCAAACACCTGACCGGGGCGATGGCCAGCGCCGGTGATCGCCTCTCCTGGGGCGCGCCTGTGGTGAGCGACAAGCACTGCGTTGGCGGCTTGCCGGGAAATCGCACGACGCCGATCGTTGTAGCGATCGCTGCGAGCTGCGGGCTCGTCATGCCCAAGACATCCTCTCGCGCCATCACCTCGCCGTCAGGCACCGCCGACGCCATGGAGACGCTGGCGCCCGTCGATCTTGATGTGGCCGCCATGCGTCGCGTGGTGGAAGCAGAAGGCGGATGCATCGCGTGGGGCGGCGCGGTAAGACTGTCGCCCGCAGATGATGTTCTGATCCGTGTAGAGCGGGCGCTTGAGATCGACACCGAGGGCCAATTGATCGCCTCGGTGTTGTCAAAAAAAATCGCCGCCGGCGCAACTCACGTCGTTCTGGATCTCCCGGTCGGGCCGACCGCGAAGGTGCGCACCGAAAACGCGGCGGATAGACTTACCGCGGACATTTCCTCAGTCGCCTCGTCGTTCGGTTTGAAGACGCGCGTCCTGCGAACTGACGGCTCGCAGCCGGTAGGGCGCGGCATCGGCCCCGCACTGGAAGCGCGCGACGTTCTAGCTGTGCTGAGGGGTGACCGCGATGCGCCGCAAGACTTGCGCAAGCGCGCCCTTGCGATCGCTGCTGCAGTGCTCGAGCTGGCGGGCGCCGCGCCCCAGGCGAAAGCAGCCGATCTCGCGGAGGAGGCGCTCACGAGCGGGCGCGCATGGACAAAATTCCAGCGTATCTGCGCAGCCCAAGGCGGCATGCGCGAGCCGCCGGTCGCGCCATTGACGCGGGCGCTGGCGGCGCCGCACTCGGGCATCGTCACCCACATCAACAACCGAAAAATCTCGCGTCTCGCCAAATTGGCGGGCGCACCCGACGACAAGGCGGCGGGGGTGGAGCTCCTGGCGCGTCTTGGCGATCAGGTGACAGCCGGAGCCCCGCTCGTGATCGTGCACGCCGACGCGCCGGGTGAACTGGATTACGCATTAGCGTTTGCCACCGCCAATATGGACATGTTCGAGATCGAGGCTTGAGTGCGATGCATGTGATCTTGCCGATGCCGGGCAATGAGGTGATGGCGTCAGCGCTTGCGGAGCGCCTCGATGCTGAGTTGGGTGTGCTCGATTGGCGCCGCTTTCCCGATGCTGAAGCCTATGTGCGCATTGCCAGCGAAGTGGGGGGCAAGCGCGTGCATATCGTGTGCACACTCGCAAACCCCGACCCACAAGTGTTGACGCTTATCTTCACTGCGGCTGCGGCGCGCGACTGCGGGGCCGAGAGCGTGCATCTGATTGCCCCCTACCTCGCCTATATGCGCCAGGACCACCGCTTTAGGCCCGGCGAGGCGGTTTCAGCGACGCACTTTGCGCGCCTGCTCTCACAGAGCTTCGACAGTTTGGTGACGGTCGATCCGCATCTTCATCGGATTGCCAATCTGGGTGAGATATTCTCGATCCCGACGCGCGTAGGGGCCGCCGCACCGTTGCTTGGTGAGTGGATTGCTCACAACGTCGATGCGCCCCTCGTTATTGGACCAGATCAAGAAAGCGAACAGTGGGTGGCAGAGGTCGCACGCCGTGCGCGCGCACCATATGTGGTCGCGCGCAAACAGAGGGTCGCCGATCAACGGGTACGCGTCGAGCTGCCTGACCTCACGCCTTGGAGTGGCCGGCGGCCGGTTCTAGCCGACGACATAATATCTTCTGGGCGGACGATGATTGAAGCATCGCGTCTGCTGGCGGCCCGCGGAATGGCGAAGCCGTATTGTCTGGCCATCCATGCCGTTTTCGCTTCGGGCGCCTTTGAGGATCTTACCCGCGTGACTGAGGCTGTGGTGACCACGGACACGATTGCCCACCCTTCCAACGCGATTTGCGTCGTGGACACGCTAGCGAGATCGATCGAAAGCTAGCGTGATCTCATGGGCAGCGCGACAATCAAGAAAGCGTTGGTGGGAAACGACCATGAGTGAGGCGGGTGCAGAACTGCAGGGCGGTGCGGCGATCGAGCTGCGGCTTGAGGAGCTCAGCCGGCTGTTCGATCCATTCGACCCATTCCCGATCCCGAGCCGCGATCTTGCCAAGAGCGCGGAAGATTTCATCGTCGGTTGGGCGCGTGAGTTGCCGAAGGACAAAAGCTTACGCATCGTCGTTCACTTATCGGAGCGCGAGGCCTCAAGCTCATCCGCCGCGGGGCTTGCGGACGCATTAAGGCGTCATTTCAGCTATCGCGCCGAGCGAGTGGCTGGCGACCTCCACGAAATGTTTCGCATTGGACGCCAGTCGCTGCTTATCGGATTGGCTGTCTTGGGGGGCTGCGTCCTCGGGGGGCGGCTGATGAGCAGCCTTCTCGGGCCCGGCGATATCTCAAGCTTCTTCGCTGAGGGTTTGATTATCCTCGGTTGGGTGGCCAATTGGCGCCCGATTGAAATCTTTCTCTACGATTGGTGGCCGTTGGCGCGGCGACGGCAATTGTATCTGCGGCTGGCGGGTGCGGCAGTGGAGGTTCGAGTGGTGCACGAGGGCGTCTAGTCGGAGGTCATTGCGGGGTGCGGCGCTCCATGCACGCCCTCCCGCAAGCCGTATTGCGCGTGATCAAGTCGGTCCGATGCGTGGCTGGTTAAAGTACGCTGCGCTGTCTCCTGCAGCGTCCGCGTCGGCGCCTTGACGCAATAGGCCCGCCCCCCCGGTCAAACGCCAAGGCGCCGAACGGCTAAGAAGAGGTCCCCAGGGAGATCGCGATGACCGTCCGGCCAGCGCTTCGGGGCGCGCATTTATTCGAGGCGGCGAGCGCGCGGCAGCCCTTCAGTTGTTGCGCGTGCGCGCCATGGGTCTGAAGCAATTACTGGTTCCCGTCATCACCATCGAGGACGATCGGGCGGCTTTAGAGGCTGGCGCCGATCTCGCCGTGCGTTTCGGGGGGCGGGCGACGGCGCTGATCTTGTCGATCTGGCGTGGCCCTGAATTCGCGAATGCGCAGAGCCCGCTCTCGGAGGCCTTGATGGATATCGTCAAGGGCGCACAATCTTCGGCCGCGGTCGAGCGCGGAAAGATCGTGGCTTGGTTGGAGAACGCAGCGCATCGGTTCGACGTCCAAGACGTCACCGCCGAAGCCGCTTTGGGGCGCGACGAGATTGTCAGCCACGCGCGTGTCGCTGACCTCATCATTTTGGCGCGCGCCTGCCAGCATGCCCGCGCCCGGCGCGAGTTGCTGGAGGACGTGCTGTTCAAATCGGGACGTCCGATGCTGCTTATGCCATCGTCAGCGCGCGCTAAGCAGAAGTGGGAGCGCATACTCATCGCCTGGAACGCAAGGCCTGAGGTGGTTCGCTCGATCGCGGGCGCGATGCCATTGCTGCAGCGGGCGAGCGGCGTGCGCATTGTGACCGTCGATGTCACGCCAAGCACTGGTTGGCGCGGTGAGGTCCCGGGGCGCGATTTGGCCGCGTATCTTGCCGGTCACGGCGTGGATGCCGAAGTCAGCAACCTTGACGGCCTGGGCCGGGAGCATGCCCGAGCGATCGCCGACGCCGCTCTAGATTTCGACGCCGACCTCGTCGTTATGGGCGCCTACGGCCACTCCCGCGCGCGCGAGTTCGTGCTTGGCGGCGTCACTCGAGACGCTCTGGCCGAATCCAAGACCGCGCTCTGGCTTGCGCACTAGAGCGTGAGCCATTGGGTAACTTGGTGGATGGCAAGACCGACAAGACCGCCAATGACCGTGCCGTTGATCCTTATGTACTGCAGGTCTGGACCGACATTCTGTTCTAGCTTTTCCACCACCGTTTGTGTGTCCCAAGTGCGGATTGTTTCGGAAATCAATGCGCCGACATCGCCGCCGTGACGTCCAGATATCTCCGTCAGCAACGCGCGCAGCCGCCGGTTCAGTGTCTCCAACACTGCAGCATCGTCGAGCAATGCTGCGCCAAATCCTTCAATGCCCTCAGCCAGCGCCAATCGCGCTGACGATTGCGGCGCTTCCGCACCCGAATGCAGCGCCACTTTGAGCGCCCGCCAGACGTCTGCGAAGTATGTGGCGACCGCCGGGTGCGCCAGGATGTCGCCAACCATGTTCTCGATCTGCAGGCGCAAGTGTGGCGAGGTCTGTAAGTCCTCGGAGAATTTCTGCAGCAGTTCAGTGATGCGTTTGCGGGCCGGGTGATCTGGCGCGTCCGCGATCTGCCGCAACGTGTCCTCAATAGCTGAGATCAGGGCGTCTGAAGCGCGCGCGTCGAGTGAGATCAACCGCCAAACCCAAGAGGTGCGAGCCCGCACCTGCGCGCGGATTGCTGCCTCGTTAGCTTCCAGCGCGCGCCACCCTTCGTTCAACGCCGCGTCGAGGACAGGTTGGTGGCGGCCGTGTTCGGTGAGCAATTGGAGACCGCGTCCGACCGCGGCGGACAAGCGTTCATCGCGGCTGAAGTCACTAATTTGGCGACGCATGAAGTCGCTCACGATTTCGTCGTCGAGGAGGTCGGAAATGGCTGGCAGCGCGTCCATAATGCCATCTGCGACGCGGCGCGCTGTGATTGGATCCGCCAATTGCCGGCCGAGAGAGGTGGCGAGGTCTTGATCGCGCAGCCGCAGGCTAATCACATCTGGCGCCAGGAAGTTGACGGCGACGAACTCGCCAAGCGCGTTAGCGATGCGCTCTTTGCTGCGTGGGATGACGGCCGTGTGAGGAATGGGCAGACCGAGCGGATGGCGGAAGATCGCTGTTACTGCAAACCAGTCGGCAAGACCCCCGACAAGTGCAGCTTCCGCGAAGGCGCGCGCATAGCCCCAACCGCCGCCGTCGTCGTGGCGCCATACCGCCAGGAGGTAGAGCAGGCCCATGAGAATGAGCAGGCCGCCCGCCACCATGCGCATTACCGGCAAGGACAATGCCTTGGCCTCGGTTGCAGCCGGGTGAACACGATCGTTAGTTTGATCTGTCATTTGCGGCATGATCCTGCGCGAAGCCGGACTGCGAGTTGATCGAAGGCAAGCGTCGGCGCGGATTCCCAGGCTATCAGGCGTCTGAGACCAGATGTTTGGAGCACGTGATGGGGTTCGGCGGCAGGGTCCTGGGGACGGCGTTGCTCATTGGCGCCGGAGCGGCGGCGATCGGCGCGGTCGTGGTTGCGCCCCGCGTTCTGAGAGCGGTGCGGCCTGCGGTTCGAGAGAGTCTGCGTCGCGGATTTGGGCTCTATGAGCGTGCGCGCGCGGCGGCGGCGGAATTTGTCGATGACGTCGAGGACCTCGTCGCTGAGGTGCGCGCCGACGTCTCCGGCGGGCAGTCTCAGACACCCGAGGCAAAGCCAACCGATCTCAAGCAGGCCTAGGTCGAGCGAGCGCTCCGATCAGTCGCGTCGCCAACGGCGCTAGCGAAAACCCGACGATGGTCGCGGCCTCAAGCGGTCGAGGCGCCGCAATGCGCAGGAGAGACCGTAGCGGTGCGATAGTGAAGGGTGCGGCCAGCAGCAGGTAGGAGGCCGCGACGCCAAGCTCGATCGGACGATC
Source organism: Hyphomonadaceae bacterium (assembly GCA_041398305.1). Classification (GTDB taxonomy): domain Bacteria; phylum Pseudomonadota; class Alphaproteobacteria; order Caulobacterales; family Aquidulcibacteraceae; genus Vitreimonas. The sequence goes on along the minus strand of JAWKUZ010000010.1, from coordinate 31,691 downwards.
TAGAATGTCACTGGCTGGACGGCCTGGCCGCAAACGCAGCGCGTGCGCGAGTTGATGGCTCGCCAGCGAAAGGAAGGTGAGGCCGCGCGTGCGAGGTCCAGAGCCGTGGCGCAGAGTGCCGATCAAATGCATGACGATTGCGGGGCCGGCCATGCGGAGCGCTTCAGCGGCAATCGAACTAATTTCACGCCGGCCGAATGGACCCTCCTGCAGGTTTCGCGGCGAACGCTGCAGGATGTCGGCTGCCGGACGCGCCATCGCCAAGCCCAAAGCCGGAAACACGTCGGTCATGAGATTTAGCCAAAAAAGTTGAGCGGGTGTCTCCAGTGCGTCGGGGCCATGCAGGCCTTCCGCCAATAGCAGGGCGACTTCGCTCGCATTGGTTGCAAGCAAGAAACGCACGGCGCGGCGCAGGTTCTCATCAGCCGCCCGGCCGCGCGCAAGAGCCGAGGCGAGGCTCGTTAGATCGTCATCGGCGATGACGATGTCGGCCACGTCGCGCGCAACGTCGGCGCCGGACTTACCCATAGCGACACCGATATCGGCCGCACGCAACGCCGGCCCGTCGTTGACGCCGTCACCGGTCATGGCGACGATGCGCCCATCGGCTTGAAGCGCGCGAATGATTGTGAGTTTGTCGCTTGGACTGACCCGGGCAAACACTTCGGTTGTGCGCGCCGCACGCACGAGCATGTCTGGCGACATGTCGCTAAGGACGCTGGCGTCCACGACATCAAGTGCGCCGTCGTTGGAGAAGCCCAGATCTTCGGCGAGCCTTCGCGCGGTGCCGGCCTGGTCGCCCGTCAGTATGATCGTGCGCAAACCGGCGCGCTGGAGTGTTTGCACGGTTTTAGCAGCACCCGGTCGCAAAGGGTCGCGCAAGCCTACGAGCCCCAGCCACTCCAATTCGCGCGGCTCGCCTTCAGCAAGACTAAGGTTTGAGCCTCTTGCCACGCCCAACACGCGCAGACCGGCGCGCGCCAGAGCCTCATTCTGCGCCAGGATTGTCGCGCGCGTCGTTTCATCCAATGGCCGCACGCTTGGGCCGGCTCGCACGAACGCGCACAAGCCCAGGACTTGATCTGGTGCGCCTTTCACCGCCACCAGCGTGGCCTCGCCTGCGGCGTGTTCGGTGGCCATGTAGAGCCGCGATTCAGTGCGCAGCAGCACACGCCTGCGCGGGTGGGCGGCGCGCTGCGCCTCGGCGTCTAGAAAAGGCCCGGCGCGGCGGCGGATGAAGGAGTGCGAAGTTCAGGTACCCGATCCGGTCGATTGGTCCTCAAGAAAGCGAGGCGTCGTTGCAGAGCTGACGATCTTCGCCAGCTCAAGCTGACCGGGCGGCTGGGCGGTGCTCCGGCACGGTGTGGTGTTTCAGCAGGGTTTGGACAGCTGCCGCGTGCATGCGGTTTTGGTGACGTGCCGGTCTTATCGAGGCACAGGACATCGATATTGGCCGCAGTCTCCAAGACATTGACGTTGCGCACGTAGAAGCGCCCTCTCGCGACGTCGCGCGCAGCCGGCATCGCTTTGGCGAGGTAGAGCTGCGAGCGCTGGTAGGCCTTCGGGGATGGCTGAGACAGCGAGCGCCACTGCGCTCTTCACGTACCGACCAGGGTGCGCCGCGCAGCAGCCAGGCAGCGCCGCCAGCAGCCAGACGCGCCCAGGCACCGAAATCAATCAGCCGAGCGCCAGATCATCGACGCGCTCCATCGGCAGCTTCGGAGCTTCCAGCGTTCTCCAGCAAGTGGCGCACGCGACCGATCTCTGTCGCTGCGCCCGTCGCCGGCGCGACAGCGACACCAGCGCCGTTGTCCACGCACCGCCGCGGTGAACCATCGTGCGCCGAGCCGCCAGCGTAGTGCTGGCGAGAGCAACGTCGCACCGACTTTTCGCTCAGGTAGCTCTCGCCGGTAAGTGCTCGTCGATGAGCAGCGCTGAAGCGCTGATCAAACGCCGTCTGCCAGGAGCGGCGCGCCGGGTTTGAGAACGATGCAATCGCCAGGAGCGACGCGCGAGCTGGCACCGCGTTCTCGGCCCCCATCGCGCAACACGATGGCATCGGGATCGGTTTGCCGCCAGCCGGCGTATCAGGTTGGCGGTCCAGCTCTGGTCGTTGATGCCGATCCCGGCGTTGGCGCAATCACGCCGAGCGTTGATGCCGCAGCGTCGATGACGCCTCCTGTCGCCAGCGACAGGAGGCGAAGCCACCCAGCGGAGCCACCGGCGCCGATTTGAATTGATCGACAAATACGGCTGAGCGCAGGCAGCGGCTGCCAGCTCGGCAAGACAGTTTTCTCCGATCCTATGGAGCCGCTGCCCGGGCTTCGCTGTCGCTGAGGCCATTGTCTGCGGTGGCAGACGCTGAGACGGCGCTCGCGGTCATGGCGTGCCGGGTTTGCCCGCGAGCTCTTCTGAGGCTTCCTGAGCGGGCGCGGCGAGGCCATCGCGCCAGATGTCGCGCGCAATTTGCGCGATGGTTTCCGCGGAAAGTGCAGCGTCGTGCTCGATGAGTAGGGCGCCCGACCATGGGCTCTCGCGCACATCTGTCACGCCCTCGCGTGCGGCAATACGCCGGGCGAGGGCGCCGAGCAGATCGGGGCGACCGCGCAAGGGGTCGAGCCTGAGCCGTGTCCGGCCTCGCATCGTGTGGTGCACGCGTACGAAGGGCTCAAGCCGATGGTCGAACGTTACCTCGTTGCGTTGAAGCGCAGCGCGCTCCCTCATCGGTCAGGCCGGCGGCTTCGTCGGTTCGGTCACACTCAGCGCCGTATCCTTGCGAAGCTCTTGTGCGACCGCGTGGGCCTTCTTGGCGCCGGCGAGGAGCGCCTCCGCTGATCCTTCAGCCCCCTTGGAGGCGGTTTCGGCGAGGAATACGACAGCGTGTTTCATCGCTACCTGGGCTTCCTGACCAAACTCCTTCAGCTTCTCCTGGATCGCGGACGTCTGCGCTGGAAGATCGGAGCGGATCGCCTGCGCCATCAATCCCGCGTGGGCTTTGAACGCCTCCAGTTGTTCAGCCGCTTCATCGATGTGTTTCTTGGCTTCGCCGCTGACTTGGACAGCCCCGCTCTCTAGGCTCAGCTTGGCCTTGCCGAGGCGATCTTCGATACCGAGCAACGTCGTCTTCAAGCCTTCACAAAAGTCGATGACTGCTTGGCTCATTGCGCGCTCCTCATTTTCACTCCGGCACGATTACCCGGTCGCGGCTTGGCGCCTTGCGCAAGATCAAAGTTGAGAGACCTCAAACAGATGCTTCGTCAGCCGGCTCACTCTCAGCATCGCGGGCGAGTATTTCGGCAATTGCGAGCGCCGTGGCGCTGAGTTCCAGTTGGTCCCGCGCGATCAAGTCGCCGTCGCCGCGCACCCAAATTGCCGCATCGCTTAGGTCCGCGAACGATGGTTTCTGGGACAAGATCTTGACCACCAGGGTGTCGTCGATGGCGCCGAGGACGTGGCGAATGTCGTCGCGTGTCGCTATCCGAATGTCGGTGCTGGACTGGTTCTGAGCGGCCATGAGTGGACCTCCAAGGTCATCCAATCTAGATGCACTCGATCCGCACCAATTGAGCCAACGCAAGGCGCTGGCGCGGTCGCTCGAACGCGGCCCGGTCTTAGCGGCCGCTTCCACATTCACTGGTCGTAGACGCAAATCCTGCTGCAACCGGGTAAGAAGCTGGCGCATCCAGGGCCGCGACTAGGGCGGCGTCCCGCCCGTAGATGTCTTCGGCATATTCAACTGCGCCGTCCGCGCCGGAGGCCGTCATATAGAGAACATAGACGGGAAGCGGCGCTGCAAGCGGCAACAATCGTGTCTGGCCGGAAGCTACTGCCTCCTGAAGTGACGAGGTTGAGAAAGCGGGCGCCAAAACTGCCGCGGCGAGGTCGAGCGCATCGTCCACGCGGACGCAGCCGTGGCTGAGCGCGCGTTGTTGGCGTGCGAACAGATCGTGGTTGGGTGTGTCATGAAGATAGATGTCATAAGGCGCGATTGCAGCATCTCGAACTCTGGCCTTCGTCCCCAACGGCATTGATGACCGCCCGGGACGTTGCCAACCGATAGTGGGAATCGGCCGCGCAGCCCAACCGACGTCGGCGGGGATCTGACGATCGCCTCGCCTTCGCACACCGAGTGCCATCGTAGCCACCACGCGATCGCGCGCTCGGGCTGGCCGGCAAATTGCGGCAGTAGCTCGCCGCTCAGATGCTGCGAGGCGGCGTCCACGGGCCCACACCAGCGACTGGTACTGGATCTCTGCCAAGAAGGACGCAGCGTCCTGGTCTCCCGCGGGCGCTCGACAATCGCGAGATCGTGGTGCGCTGGTGGCGCAGATGCCTGGTATGCAGCAAGGACCTGGTACTGCTGATCCACACTCTAACGCACAGGCTCGGTATTTGGCGCGTGGAACCAGTTGTTTCCGCCTGTTCCGAGCCTCGCGATGCTCCCGCGCGCAGGCTTGAGTGATCCGTTCTTTCCGCGGACACGGCCGAACGCGTCGATCGTTCCCGGCGGCCCGGTGCGCGCCTGCCCAAGCTCAAGTACGAAGGGCTGCATACCCTGGTCTGGGGTAGCAGCGCTGGGGCGCGACGCACGGCCGCAGGATCGGCGCGCGCTGCTGCAAGCGATGAAGATACGTCGGGCGCTGGAGGACGCGGTATGTTACTGGAGGATCGGCGCGCGCAGGAGCGACGCCCTTGCGAAGGCTTCGCGCCGGGCTGACAGCAGAGCGTGCGCGACCGCGCGATTCAGCCTGCGGCGGTGGCTGCTATTCCGCGAGCGGCCTGCAGGTCCGCGATTTCAGTCACAGAAGTTTCGTACGAAGTGACCCTCTCGGACCGTGCAGCGGCAGAGATGCAGCGATAAGCGCGTCTACAGCCGCCGTCGCCCACAATGGCTCTATGACGGATGGAGTGGGCGCATCGGGAACACGCGGTTGTGTGGTGGTTGCACACCGCGGCCGCGGCCAGCGCTATTCCAAGAACCAAGAGACGAAGTGACATTTAAGAACCCGTTGAGCACACTGCCGACCATCGCAGTGAGCGCGCATACCATGCAACCTAAGTCACCAGCCCCAATGGGCCGCACCTCCAGTGAGCGGCTCTTCGGCAGGTTTGAGCCTTCGTCCGCCGATGCCGTTCAGCGCCCAGCGCGAAGACGCCGCTGGCCGATTCCGTAACTCGCCATGCCGCCCAACAGAGCCTTCGCCGAAGCCTCATCGGCGCGCCTGAAGGCAATGGGTCGGCCATCGGCGGAAAACACCATGCGTTCACGGCGTTCCAACACTGCTGGACAGGCTGTAGCCGAACAACTTCCCCAGACTGATCGGGCACCAGCCGCACCAATCCTCTGATGCTCACGAACGCCGATCTCCTGGGTGCGCGCTCGAGCCAGCCTTGCTTCATGACGACGCGCGCGTCTGTTACCGCGAACTCGGTGGTGAGCATGACGATGGTGTCGCGCACGAACAGGAAGATGCCGACACCGATGATGCCAAGGAAAATCAGCGCGGCCCACGCGCGTAGCCAAAAAATCATCGGCCACTTGCCGCGCGCAATCATTCGCTCCCGCGTACCGAGTGTCTGTTCCACATATCCCATGGCGGCGATCCCTTCGGATACTAGCGCGTCGCTCGCAGACGCACGCCGGGTGACTTGATCGGGTCACCGATGAATTCGATGCCCTCGGCTTTTAGAGCGGCTACCACGCGCTCTAAAGTATCAGAGCGGCTCTGTAGAACCCCATCCGATGCCTCTAATCGCTGTATCGTTCGCAGCGTCACTTCGGCCAGCTCCGCTAGTTGCGCCGCTGAGATCCCGATGAGCGCTCTCGCGGCTCTAATTTGAGCGGCTGAAGGCATTTGCAACCAAACTTGAAGTGTCGTAAAATACGACACATGAGATTTGACGTCTGTAAGGCAGACCACGGTTCGCCCACCCAGTGCAACACCCAGGGGATCGTTTCCATCTTGGCGCGCTGTAAGGGCGCGTACGCGAAGAGCACGTTGCGCGGTTATGCAGCGGATCTCCGAGCGTTTGAGGCGTGGTGCGCCGCGCGGACATTGGATTGGCTGCCCGCCGACGGGGCAGCAGTGGCGGCCTATATTGACGACGAAGTTGATGCGCTCTCTGCCGCCACGTTGCGGCGCCGGCTCGCAGCAATTGGTTTTGCGCACCGCATGTCGGACCTACCTAGTCCGACCACAGGGAGCGAGGTGCTACTCGCCGTTCGCCGCGCAGTTCGACGTAAGAACAGGCGGCCGGCTCAATCGAAGGGACTGACGTCGGCGATCCGTGATCAGATCGTGCGGGGGCAGCCCAGTTCACCCGCGGGACTGAGAGACGCGGCGCTCATCAGCGTCGGCTACGATACGCTATGCCGTAGTGCCGAGCTCGCTGCGATGCGCGTGACGCATCTGCGCTGCGACGCAGATGGGCAATGGAGCGTGCTCATTACACGCTCTAAGAGCGATCAAGCAGGGGACGGGCGCGTTGCTTGGCTATCGCCCGAGACGATCGGGTTGTTAGAGCGGTGGCTTGTGGCCGCCGCGATCACGGAGGCCTGCTTCCCGCCTTCGCTGTCGTCCATCTCGGGCGCGTATTCGAGCTACGGTCTCTGCAACCTCTTCGATCCGTCGCTTGATCGCTACGCCGCCTACGCCGGTCTCTGCACGATAACAGGGGCTGCGCCAGTCGGGAACACCTGACGCCGCGCGGGCGCCGCCCAAGACATGGGCTGGTTGCAGGCTTCGATACGGTCGCCATCATGCAAGCGGGTGGTTCGCCAGCAATCGACGGCCGTGCTAAGCTCGCTACGTGGCACAACGGATCGATCGCCGCTTTCGCTCTGCACGAGTGGCGTTTAAAAAAGCCATTCAGCCCTTGGGAGCTCATAATGCCTCGCCGATGGGGAAATGACTGCGCGTACTTCCCTAATAGCGGCGTAGAGGAACGACCAGTTTTCCGCAGTCTTAAATTCGCCCGAGAGACAGAATGTCTCAAAGGTGATAACGGGTATGAAACTGAAATTCTTCCGCAACTCCGGACGCACAGCTGTTGACGCCGTGACGGTCGCAACGTGAGACGATGCTCAAGGTACGCCGTACCGAGGGCTGGTACGGGCGCGCAGACTCGGTTGGTCAGTCGATGGCGAACTGGATGTCGATGGCGGTTCGCTCGACTTCGACCACGATCTCTCAGAGCATCTGGGGCTCGGCTACGCTTTCCGAACGGCCTGCTCGAGGGTGAAGTCGCCCAATCGCTTCAACGACTTCCAAGATTTGGACTGAACATGCGCGCGTGGTCGGCGATGGTCAGTAACCTCATTATGATTTCAGCGAACCGCGGTCGCGTTCGCCCCATATTGGCGTGGGCGTCGGTGGTGCGCGCATTGATGCGAAGGGGTAAGCCGTACGGCCTGGATTCCAGCGACGATGACGATACGGTTCCTTGGCTTATCAGGGAGCGGTTGGTTTCGCTGTCACGCTGAGTGAGCAGCTCGACCTTCGATATCGGCTATCGCTACTTCGAAAGCGCTTCGATGCCGGCTTTCTCAGGATCTGTTGATATTGAGTGGACCCAAATCCTCTCTGACTTCGATGCCGACTACACTCACCAAGCGGTGACGGTTGGTCTGCGCTACCAATTCGCCCGCGCCGGCGCCAGTCCAGCAACCCGAAACGCCAGCACAACCGCCTGTGGTTGAGCAACCCGTGGTGGTCTGCCCGACGTCTGAGTTCGTTGTCTATTTCGAGTGGGACCGCTCAAGCCTTAATCAAGCGGCGCTTGAGACGATCGACGCAGCGGTCCAGCGCGCGCGCGAATGCAATATCGCGAACGTCGTCGTTGTCGGGCACACGGACACGTCCGGATCGGCTCAGTACAATGCGGGCTTGTCGGAGCGTCGTGCCGCCGTGGTCCGCGACGCATTGAGCGCTCGTGGCATCGCCGCTGCCGCAATCACCACCGAGGCACGCGGCGAAAACGATCTGGCACGCGCCACACGCGACGGCGTGCGTGAGCCGCTGAACCGCCGTACGGCAGTGACAATCACCTTCCGCTGAGCGATCCGACAGGGATGAAACTCGAGGGCCCAGCGCAAGCTGGGCCGTATTGTTTGATGATCCTGGGTGCCCGGGTGAAGCTTAACGCGTTGGTGGGACTGGTTCTGGATTAGGCTGCGCGGCTTGTTCGAGCACCTCCAGCATTGAGGCCGCCAGATTGGCGCGGTCGTACCGTGGTGCTGCGGCCACACCGGCGGCACGATAGCGCGCGCAGGCGTCAGCGTCCTTCGCAAGGCGAATGAGGGCGTCAGCGAGCTGCCAGGGATTCTCAGGTTCGAAGACCTCTCCAACCTTCTCCTTGGTGACGATAGCGGCGGACTCTCCTTCGACGCCGTGCAGCACAGGAAGACCCATGGCCATACACTCGAAGAGTTTCGAGGGAATGACGGTCGTGAAGAGCGGATCCTTCTTGAGGTGGATCACGGACACATCGAGTAGCGCCCAATAATCTGCGACTTCGCTTTTGGGTACGCTGTCCACGAAGATGACATTGGTCAGAGCCATTTCCGCCGCTCTGGCGACGAGCGCCTCCTTGCGTGCGCCGTGGCCAAGCAGAAGTATCCGGATGTTGGCGGCCCGAGGTTCGGTCGCGAGGAGAGCAGCAGCGTCAAGCAACGTGTCGAGGCCGTGCGCAAGTCCGTGTGTGCCAACATAGCCGGCGACAAAACAATCCTTGATGCCTAAGCGCTCTGTCAATGCGGATGGCCGTTCGCGTGGCGCGAAGCGGGTTAAGTCCACGCCATTGGTGATGACGTCGATTTTTTCATCTCGAATGCCGCGTTTCGCTAACACGCTCTTGAATGAATGCGTGACGGTGACGATCCGGTTGGCCCGCCGATAAAGAAACATTTCGATGCCCTCGAGCATCGACAGGACCGGCCCGTCTTTCAGCGCGCCGACGGCTTTGATGGATTCTGGCCAAATGTCGCGAAGTTCGAAGACCCAAGGCTTGAACTTCAGCAGACCGGCGCCGAAGGCGGCGCATGCGGTGAAGAATTGCGGCGACGTGCCGACGACAATATCGACCTTGCGAACGCCCAACGCCGCGAGGGCGCCAGCGACCATAAAGCTCATGTAGTCGAGCGTGCGTTTGTAGAACCCCTCGTTGGCCGTGATGTAGGTCCACACGCGGACGACCTTGATGCCGTCGATCACTTCACGCTGATAGAGCTTGTTGCGATAGCCCTCGAAGACGCGGCCTTTGGGGAAATTGGGCGCGCAGGTAATAACCGTAACCTCGTGGCCGGCGTTCACCCATTCGCGCGCGTGTTCGTAGGTCCGGCTCGCCGGCGCGTTGACCTCCGGCGGAAAGTTATCGGTCAAAAAGAGGATGTGCATGAAGAGAGTGCAGCCCTCAGGCCCACGAGAGCTCGAAGACGGCGCGTCCGTTGATCAGCGGTACCACCAGGCAAGTGGTTGGCGCGCTCTTGCCGAATTCCGGATGCCAGCTTGTTGGCTCCAGGATGATTGGCGCAGTCCCAGCATCCCAATTGACGAGGCGGCCATCTGGGAGGGTGCAGAGGCCCTGAGCTGGGCTGGTTTGTTCGATGTCGACATGAGGGTGAAAGTGAAAGCGAGCCGCGGCACGCAAGCTAGGTGCGCTCAATTGATCGATGACGCGCAAGGATCGACGTGAGAGTTCCCAACGGCGTTGATGAATTGGCCGGCCTGGCAGATGACGATAACCGTCGTGCTTGGCCTCGGCTATGAGAGCCTCTTCTGTGCGTTCGACGCGTTGATCAAAACATCTCGCGCGGCGGCCGACGCGAAAGCCGCTCCAAACGTCAGACGAATTGCGACCTTCGACGAGGACCGTATTGTGGGCGCTGGTGCCGCGTTGACGCAGCCGCTCGTCGCTCAGCCCGTAGAGCGATGTGCCGGAATTCACAAAGACACGCGAGTCGAACAGAGAGAGCTCGAAGCTCAGAGTATCCGCGTGTGCGTGACCTGGAAGATAATCTGGCCCGACACGTGCCATGTCGATGATGAGTTCGGCGTCGGGCTGTCTAAGTTTCGCATAACCGCTGGCTTCAAGCCAAGTGAGCGCGCGTTTGGCTGTGTCGGTGGCAAAGCCCATCCTCGTCGCATATTGGTGGAGCTCGTGATTGTCCGGCGCAATCTTAAAGGCGGCGTCGTTGAAGAAGGCGATTTGACCATCAGGATGAGAAAGTGCCTCCAGCCATTCCAGCATCGGCGCGACGCGCATCTGCCAATGAAGGGCCAGGCGACGTTCTTCAGTAGTGAGCGTCGTATCATAACAGCGCGCGATATTGATGAGATCGAGCACGTCTTCGAGCACCAGCGCATGATACATCGGGCTGAGTTCGAATTGGCCGCCATCTGCTAGGATCTGCTCGTCGAATTCTCTTTCCAGGATCGCCAAGCCTAATTGACGCCAGGAATAAGCCTCCGGGCCGTCAAAATAGAGCCCGGCAAACACCAGGGCTTTAGCGTTCGCGAAGAGGTGATTGCCGAGAAGATGATATTCCAGCCTGTGTGTCAGCCAGCGAACTTGAGTTGCGAGGCTCTCATGAGCGCGCGTTGTGAGTTGACCGCCGCCAAGCGACCACTTGATCCAATTCACGATCCGCAGCGATGTTGGATAGGGCTCCCAGCCCGTGCCGATGCTTGGCGGGTTATGCGTGAGCCAATCGGCGATCAAGGCGCCGTGCCAGGCCGCCCGCTTGACGAAGTCTCTCGCGTTGAGGTCGTCGAAATAGTGTTGGTTGTAACGCCAGAGTTTTTCGCGTCTGGGATCATCCCAACCGCATTCGGTGAGGGCGCCGGGTTCATTCAAAAAGAAGAAAGCGCCTTCGCCCTGGAGGCTGGGTTTGCGTTGGGCGGGGCGCACCCAGGTGCGCTTGCCGGCGCGCAGCGGCGGCGCCGGCCGCAGATCGACTTTCGGTCGTTTGAGACGAAGGCCGATGCGGCTCGAAACTTGGATGGGGCGCAGGCGTCTAATGGTTTGCCAATAGCGGTCGATCGTGTTGATCGCCTGCATCAGGCGGAACGCTTATCCTGGCAGAGAAGGGTCTCTAATGCCGCGACGATGCGAGGCGCGGTCTTGCCGTCCCACATTTCTGGAATGGCGCCTTTTTTCCATTTGCCCGCAAAGAGGCGTTCAAGCACCGGGGGAAGAGCCGCGGGATCGGTTCCGATCAATTCATTCGTGCCAACAGTCACTGTTTCAGGCCGCTCGGTGGAATCGCGGAGCGTGATGCAGGGCACGCCCATGACGGTCGTCTCTTCGGTGATGCCGCCGGAATCGGTAATCACTGCCTTGGCGTTCTCGACGAGGTAGTTGAATTCGAGATAGGGCTGAGGATCCACGAGCTTGATGTTGGCCGGTACGTCGCCGATCTCGCGCAGTGTTTTTGCGGTTCGCGGGTGCACGGGAAACACAACCGGCAACTCGCGAGCGCCCGAACCAATCGCTTGCAGCAAACGCGTGAAGCCGTCGCCGCGATCGACATTGGCGGGCCTATGCAGCGTGACCACAAGATACCGGCCTGGCTCTAGTCCGAAATCGTCGAAGAAACTGGCTTTACGGAACTGGGCTCGGTGATGCAGCAACGTATCGATCATGGTGTTGCCGACAAAGAAAATGCGGTCGTCTTCGATCCCGGCGCGACGCAAATTGGAATTGGCGATCTCGCTTGTGGTGAAAAACCAATTTGTGATGGCGTCCGTCACCATGCGATTGATTTCTTCTGGCATGGTCCAGTCACCCGAACGAATGCCGGCTTCAACGTGCGCCACCGGCACGCACAATTTCTGCGCGGCGATTGCACAAGCCATGGTCGAGGTGACATCGCCGACGACCAGGCAAAGTTGGCTTCGCCCTTCGAGGAGCAGTCGCTCATAGCGGACCATGATCGCAGCGGTCTGTTCAGCTTGGCTCGCCGAACCGACCTCAAGGTTCAGATGCGGTTCGGGGATGCCAAGCTGAGTGAAGAAATCACCCGACATGGCTGCATCATAATGCTGGCCGGTGTGGACCAAACGATAGCGCAGGGCGCTGCCCGCCGCTTGGCGCGCCTCGATCGCCCGAACAATCGGCGCGATCTTCATAAAGTTGGGACGCGCGCCAGCGATGATGTCGACCAAGATGGTCATCACGCGATTGAGTTAGCGACCTCAATGGTAACGCGGCTGACCTCGAGAACTTCGTCCAACGGGATGGGCGCCGGCTTGCCCTCCCGCACCGCGTCGACGAAGGCCGCGGCGCAAGCCGATTGACCTTTGTCCTGGCGCCAGGAGTTCATCGCGGAAAAACCCTTCCAGCCCCATCCACGGAGTTTGCGAAAGTTGTCGAGTTGAAGGATGCGGCCCGCAACGAACACTTCAAGCCGCTCTTTGGGGAAACCTTTGTGGCCATTGGCCAGATAATGGATCACGCCGGTCGAACCATCGGCGAATGTCAGGGAGATCGATACCTTGTCGTCTCGCGCTGATCCTGTGGGCTGACCTCCAAGCGCGATGGCGTGATGAGCCACGACTGGCGCATCCGCGAGGTGACGCAGCAGATCGATGAAGTGGCATCCTTCGCCGACAATGCGACCTCCGCCGACAAGCCTATCCTGGGTCCAGTGATCGGGGGGGATCTCGCCTGCATTGACCGTCATTACGAACGACTTCGGCGCCGTGATTGGCGCGAGCAGAGCCTTCATTTTCACGATCTGGGGGGCGAAGCGACGATTGAACCCGATCATCAGCTGCTGGTTCGGCCGGGCGCGGCTCTCCGCTTCGATAGCGGCGAGTTCCTCGAGCGTCAGACAGAGCGGTTTTTCGCAAAAGATGTGTTTCCCCGCACGCAATGCCCCCAAGACCTGCCGCGCGTGAACGTTGTGGCGGGTGGCGATGACGATCGTATCGATGTTCGCGTCATCCAAGACGTGGGCGTCATCAGTGCTGGCTTCGGCGAAGCCATGCTTCGTGCCGAAATGTACCGCGCTCACGCCACCGCCACTGACCACGGTGCGCAGTTTGGCTCCCGCCGCCTTGAACGCGGGAATAAGCACCCGTCCCGCGTAATTGCCCGCTCCAAGAAAGCCTATGCTCGCCTTACCGGGCTGCGGGGGAGGGCCAAGAGGAACGCTACGCTTGGCAAGCCGCTCGGGCGCGGCGTCGGGCTGATACTCCAAAAGAATGCCGAGCGATGGAGTGTCAGACGTCAGAAGTGCAAATGCCTCGTCTGCTTTCTCGAACGGAACCCGATGAGATATTAGGGGCGCCACATCGAGGGCGCCCGAAGCCATGAGATCGAGCACTGCTTCAAAGTTGCGTTGTTCAGTCCATCGCACGAAGCCGATCGGATAATCGTGCCCATCTTCCTCGTAAGCGGTGTCATAGCGTCCAGGGCCATAAGAGCAGCTGACCTGGAAACTCAGTTCCTTTTCGTAGAAGTCCGCACGGCTGAGTTCGAGACCTACGACGCCAACAAGCACGATGCGTCCGCGCTTGCGGCACATGCGAGCCGCCTGCGAGACTGGATCGTTGCTCTTGGTGGAGGCGGTGATGATCACTGCATCGACCCCGGTGCCGCGCGAGAAAGCGCTGGCCGCTGCAAGCACATCGCCGCCAGCCCCTGGATTTACGACCTCAGCGCCAAAACGACGGGCAAGTTCAAGCCGTGACGGATCAAAGTCGATTCCGAGCACGCGGCAGCCGTTCGCGCGAAGCATCTGCACGGTCATCAACCCAATGAGGCCTAGACCCGTCACGACCACGCACTCGCCGATTGTGGGGTTGGCCAGCCGAATACCCTGCAGGCCAATGGCGCCTAGCACGGTAAAGGCAGCTTCGTCGTCGCTTACTTGCTCAGGGATCTTGGCGCAGAGGTTTTGTGGCACAGCCACGACTTCTGCATGCTTGCCGTTGCTGATTACGCGGTCGCCAACGACGAACCGCGCCACATCGGCGCCTACTTGAGCGACGCGACCCACGTTACAGTATCCGGGCGCCAAGGGCTGATCGAGCTTGCTCAGAACGGCGTCGACCGTCGCAGCGACACCGTCCGTTCTCGCCTTCTCTATGACCATCCGGACTTTGTCGGGCTGCTGACGTGCCTTATCGATCCAGTTGGCTTTGCCGAAATCCACGAGCATCCGTTCTGTGCCCGCGGATATGAGTGTTGTAGAGGTGTGGATCAGCAGTTCGATCTGTCCGGGGCGTGGACAAGGAATGTTCGTGAGCTGGGTGGAACCGTTCGCGAGATTTTGAAGAATTTGTTTCACAGTAGGGCTCTCAGTGGGATTCCGGAGCGCAGACACGATCGTAGCGATTGGATGCTGTGAGAGGAGAAATCACAGGGCCAGTTCCTTGCCGACCACACTGAATGCTTGTTCGAATGAACCGGCATTCCCACGGATTCTTGCGATGCCTTCCCTGAGCGGATCTAGTGCAGCTGGTGCAGTCAGCTCGATCAGGATGTTCCGAAAGGAAGCGGGGTCACTGAATGTGCACAGTCGAGCACAGTTCGACTTCGCTAATTCCTCAGCGATTGCTACCCCATGGTTCATGATCAGAGGAGTACCCATGGCTATCGCGTCTCCGACCTTGTTGGGCTCCGCAAGTCTATTGATCGGTATTTCTGGATCGTAGAATGCAGTTACGACGTCAGCGTGCCGGTACCAAGCCAAAGACTGGTCCGGTGAAATCCTACCTAACACCACGCAGTTCGGACTGCGAAAGGCAGGAAAAAGCTCGACCTCTTCCTCTCGTGCCGCAATCACAAAAGAAATACCCGCGTGGGATAGCTGCTCGATGGCTGAAGCAATCATCTCGGCGCCGCGGCTCTTTGTGAGCCAACCGTTGACGTAGACCACGAAACCCGGCGGTCGCGAGAGTTTCAGTTTAAGTGCGCGCGCAATGTCAGCGGAGCAAGGAATGTTGCGCAAGACGGAGTAGTTGGGCAACATTCGGTCATACCGGGATGGCCCGGGCACGATTACTCGGCGAACCCGCTTGTACAGATACTGCTCCGCTGCCCTCAGCGGCGCACGAAAGTATGGGGGAGCTACCAAAGAAAGCCTGTCGGGATCGTCAAAAATAATTCGTTTGGACGCTCCAAGAGTCGCAATCCAGCAAACAAAACAGAGCGGCATCCCCCAACACCAATAGTAGGTGTTCGGTCTTCTATCTTTGAAAATGCATATGGCGATCTTCGCTAAAAATCCGAGGTAATTGAGCCGAGACGAGGAAGATGCTCGCCCGCCACCTGCGCTGATGGTGCGGATCTCAATGCCAAACAATTCTGCCATGCGCTCCGCGTCGGAGAGGTCGGCGTGCCTTCGAGCCCATTGCCAAACCTCAACGGCTGCAATCTTTTTTAAGCAGGGGAGAAGCTTAGCGAGCCGTACTTCTCTCCCAACGGAATCTGGGTACAGGATTATGAGGAGGGGCTGATCGGCTGATCGACGTGCGCGCATTGCATTCACTGGCGGAGTCGATTTCGGCGGTCTGCGATGACGATCGCTAAGCATGGGACGCTCATCACGACCCACATGGTAAAAATCCCGAGGAATTCGGAAAACACCGACAGTATGCAGAGGAAGAAAAGCGCTAGACTATATAGCACGACAGCCGCCATGCTTCGGCTTCCCCGCAATCCGTTTGAGATTTTGGCAAGCACTATGCCAAATAATGCGGCTACGATCAGTGCGCCTAGAGGCCCGAAGTTCATGTAGGCCTCCGGAACAAGTCCCGGGGTAATAGAGCTGTTTCCGAAGCGACCGATTTCGTAGGAGTTGGGGAAGATTAAATTGGTGAGAGTTGGTCCGCCACCCAACGGTTTCTCCGGCCAGATTGCGCGTGGGATTAGATTTGTGAGAGCGGCAACGTAGGTTGCGCCCCCAACCGGATCGGGGCTTTCATACATTAGCCAGACAAGGTTCTCATGATTCCCAAACGCGCCGTCGAGCCCGCTTGTAATACTCCTTGTGTCGACTGTTACTTCGGCTCCGGTCAGCACGGAGCGACGATACGAAGCGGCAAAGCTCGCCCAAAAGGCAACCGGAAGTACAATGAGTCCCCATCGCCATAACGCAGAAAGTGGCCGACGAGCATAGGCCGCTGCCCACACAATCAAAGGCGGCCCGAGCAACAGAAACATTTGGAGTCGAGTTCCGCGACTTACGCAGAAGAGGGCCCAGTATCCCGCGAGCAATAGGAAAAGCGCATAGGCTCTCCACTTGCTCCTCGCGCCGTCCCAGATAGCAAAGAAAGCCAACAGCGCCCCTATGGGAAACAAGAGGGCTAACCCCGACGCATAGCCGAGGTTCTGAGAGAAATAAATGCGGTTGCTGAAGTATGCTCGCATCCCCCCGCTTTCAAAGACGTTCAAGATAAGCAACGCGGCAAAGAACGCTCCGAAAGCGGTGCTGACGATTCCTACGCGAAAAAAAAGCGACTTTGTCTGCGAAGAGAAGAAGAGCACTGGTGCAGATGGTTTGTTTCGAACGGCAAGCTCGAATGCGGAGACTACAACGATGAGAAACAGCAGCGCATATGCGCCTGCTCTGTCGAAGTCGCGCGTCTCGAATGCGATGCCATATCTCAAGTAATCAGTAGCTCCTTTGACGGCGGGGACATAGAAATGCACAAGGAGATACATGAAGGCGAAAAGAACAAGGGGCCATACGGCTTCACCTCGCTTTCCGCTCGTCGCCAACAAGACGTAGCCACCTGCAAGTACAGTGACGACCAGGGCAAACGTGTTGGTCAATGAGATTGTATACGCACTGTCAGGTTCTTTGCCACGTAATCAACATGACAATCGAGTAGCGACGGCCCTAAGTATCCGTGCACTTGAGCGCGCCTTGCGCGTTGAGTAGTGCTTGTGCAATGCGTGAGGCCGCAAGACCATCTCCGTAAGGGTTATTCGCGTGTGCCATTTGGTCGTACGCGCTCCTGTGATCCAGCAATCTATTTGCGTTGGCGACAATCCGCTCTGTTTGAACGCCGACGAGAGCAACCGTACCTGCCATAACCCCCTCCGGACGCTCGGTCGTATCACGCATGACGAGCACCGGGACTCCGAGTGACGGCGCCTCCTCTTGGATGCCGCCAGAGTCTGTCAGGATGAGGTGTGCCTTGGTCATCAGGCGAACGAACGGAAGATAATCGAGGGGATCGATTAGATGTACGTTGCGGATATCGCCGAGGATGCGATGAACAGGTTCGCGAACATTCGGGTTGAGGTGAACTGGATAGACGATATCCACGTCTCCTCTTTGTGCGAGCCTCCGCAGCGCGCAGCAAATCTGCTCGAATCCGACGCCGAAGCTTTCGCGCCGATGACCTGTGACCAGAATAGTTCGCTTTCCGCGTTCCAATGCTGGCAGTTGCCGATCAAGTGCGTGCTGAAGGGAGTGGTTGGACTCAATCAAGGCAGTCGCTCGCATCACCGCATCTACGACCGTGTTGCCTGTTACGACTACCTTCGAAGGAGCGATTCCTTCCGCCAGCAGATTAGTGCGTGCGAGCTCAGTGGGAGCAAAATGAAGTTGCGCTATCACGGTCGTAAGCCGTCGATTGATCTCTTCCGGCCAAGGTGAATATATGTTGCCAGTTCTGAGGCCAGCCTCGACGTGCGCAACTGGTACACGCTGGTAGTAGGCTGCCAGCGACGCGGCCATAGTCGTTGTAGTGTCGCCGTGAACTAGCACCCAGTCGGGTCGAGCCGAGGAGAGTGTATCACGTAACTGAACAAGAATTGAACTCGTGAGTGCGAAGAGGTCCTGGCCAGGACGCATTATGTCGAGATCGTAGTCAGGTTGGATGTCAAAGAATTCCAGAACTGAGTCCAGCATTTGCCGGTGCTGGGCGGTTACGCAAACCTGGAGCTCTATCTCGCTGCGTGCCCGAAGAGCCTCAATAACTGGAGCCATCTTTATTGCTTCTGGGCGGGTGCCGAATATGCAGATGACGCGCATTGTTAGGTGGTCCGAACAGGCGCGGTAGAGTTGAGTTCGCGCGCCACAACTCGGGACGCTCTTATCGAGATTGTGAGGAGGAAGCTCCAATAGAGTAGCGTCCCGAGTGCACAAGAAGCGGCGGGATCGAGTCCGATCGCGACGAGGATCAGCACGCCGGAAACGAATAATAGCCCCCCAAGGAAAGACATCATCGCCAGTTGGTTGAGTTGCCTTATCGGTGCAAGCACGCCTAGTCCGCTCGCAGTTATCGCGTGTGCTAGTCTCACGGAGCCGGTTATCGACATAATCATTGCAACAAAGGTGGCGTTGCCTGTTGTTGGCGGCATGATCAGCGAATGCAAGAGATAACCAGTAGAGAAGAATACTAGTGCCGTGGCGAAGACCAGCCCCGCAAGGCGCCAATGCCAACGTCCGGTCAGCAGAAGAAAAGTACCGAGGTTGTCTCGAAAGTGGGCGCTCAGTACGCCGCTGATAAACGTATTGAGCATGAGCGCAGGGTAGGAAAATGCTACAGCGAGTTGTAAGTATTGAGCAGTCTGAGCGGCTGGCGCGATAGACGTCATGAGCGCCAATTCGGCGTAGGCCCCGGCAGCCAGTGCGAACGAAGACATAAAAAACGGAGTTGCACTCCTAACGGCCGAAGTCAGGTCTGAAATATCGGAATGCCTTTGTATTGCGTCATGAGGTCTAAGTCTCAGAAGGCCAATCAATGGCAGCACCGCAAGGGCCATGGTGGTTGCCAGCAAGTATGGGGGCGCCGGGAGGTTGGGCCAAACAAGGTATGCGATGATCGCTATCGCAAAAGCCACTTTCCAACCATCACGAACCAGATGAGCTGCTGCGAATTGGTGCGCTGAGCGAGCGCGAGCGAATGAGAGAATCGACAGCACGTAGCATGGGACGACTATGGGTAAAGCCCACATGATATCTGTTCGACCGACAAGGAACGCGAACAAGCCAGCGATACTTCCTGCAGCGATTGCTGCTGCTGCGGCAACGCGGGCAAGGGGTACGCGAGCATGCGGCTCTCGCACGATCAACTGATCGAATCCGAAGAGAGCTGCCTGTCCCACTAAAAGCATGGAGACCTTAGTGGCAGTCCATTGCTCGATGGTCGACGCGTCCAGGCGACTCGAAATGATGAGATCCGCGAGATAAAGCGAGCCTGCTCCAGCGAAAAAAAAGAACAAGGCGGGCGCGAGGGACTGCCATCGGATCATGCCGTCCGCGCGTCGGTCACGCGTTTCACAAGGTCACGCGTGTCTCCAACAATTTTCCCAGGGCTGCCCGTATAAATAGCGTAGTCAGGTATGGTCCCGCGGACCACCGAGCCGGCTCCAACAATGCAGAAATTCCCGACCTTGGCGCCGGGCATCACAACGCTGTTGGTGCCAATGAAGCTAAATTTGCCGATTTTAACACCGGCAACTCGTCCGAGAGGGGGCGTGAAGTGCATGTCCATACCGCGCGCGATCGTGTCGGCCGCCCAGTCATGAGTGAGAATTCGACAGAAGCTAGAGACGGTCGTGCCTTCTCCTATCTCGATGAGGCCATAATCCGTGCCATCGAAATTGGTACGCCATGATAAGTAGCGCGGTGTGCCGTCAAATTTCATTCCCCAGCGTCGAAAGGCAAAGATCATCGCATTTGAGGCGGTGTGCGCTCCGAGCAGGGCGCTTAGCCGTATAAAAGAAAACAGCAATGCCCGTTCAATCTTGGAAGGTTTGGTCATCGCGGAGCCTGGAGATGGTGACGACGAAGCGAGAACAAGATCCCGTCGCAGGAATTTTTAACTTTGATGAGCATCAGCTTAGCGGCGCGATCGCGATAGATGTACGGTTACGCCTCTGCGACGCTCGGCTGTGAAGGGCGCGCCTGCGCCGGGCGTGACGAATACGGTGTCGGATACTTAGGCCCGGACCACACTACTCGTTTCGCCTGCTGCACGCGAACAGGCGTTGCGAGTGTCAATGACCAGTTTGGCGGCGGCGGTTAGTTGCGAATAGTCTACGTGATCGTGGTCTGTGGCGATCAGCACAGCATCGTACCTAGCGATATCGTCTAAGTCCCACTCAATACTTGAACGACCGTTTAGGGTCGGATGTTCGCGTGTCTCGTTTATCTGTGTAGCGAGCGGGTCATAGAATGAAGTCTCTGCTCCTCGCGCTTCGATCAGCTCGATCAATCTGAGTGCGGGGCTTTCGCGGATGTCGTCGACGTTCTTCTTGTAGGCCACTCCCAGCACAAGAATACGGGCGCCGTTGAGGCCTCGGCCCTGTTGTCGATCCAGCGCCTCCGCGAGCACACGCACAACGTGCTCAGGCATTGCTTCGTTGATCTGGCCCGCGAGTTCGATGAAGCGGGTGTGCTGGCCGTACTCGCGCGCCTTCCAAGTGAGATAGAAGGGGTCGATCGGGATGCAGTGGCCGCCGAGGCCTGGGCCGGGATAGAACGGCATGAAGCCGAATGGCTTCGTCTTCGCGGCGTCGATCACTTCCCAGATGTCGATGCCCATCGCGCCGTAGACGATCTTCAATTCATTGACGAGCGCGATGTTGACGGCGCGAAAAATGTTCTCGGTGAGCTTGACGGCTTCCGCCGTCGCCGCCGACGACACCGGCACGGTCTTCGGTACGAATGCGCCGTAGAGCGCGTCCGCTATAGCGCGCGAATGCGCGTCGTCGGCGCCGATGACTTTCGGGATCTTGGCGGTCGAGAAATCGAGATTGCCGGGATCTTCGCGCTCCGGCGAGTACGCCAGGAAGAAGTCGACGCCGGCCTTCAGTCCGCTGCGCTCGAGGATTGGCTGCATCACTTCTTTGGTTGTGCCGGGATAGGTGGTCGATTCCAGAATAACGATCTGTCCGGGGCGGAGGTGCTTCGCGATCGCTTCAGTCGTGGCGACGACGTAGCTCAGGTCCGGCTCGTGATGTTTGGTCAGCGGCGTCGGCACGCAGATCAAAAGCGCGTCCGGTTCGCCAAGCCGCTTCATGTCGGCGGTGGCTTCAATGAGCGTCTGTTTGCGGAGCCCCGCCAGCCGTTCGCTGGTGATGTGTTTGATGTAGCTTTGCCCGGCATTGAGCTTCTTCGCCTTCGCCGGATCGAGATCGAAGCCCAGCACCTTGATGCCGGCGCCGCCGAACGCCACTGCAAGCGGCAGACCAACATAGCCCATGCCGATAATGCCAACGACGATGTCTTTGGCGGCGATACGCTCGAGCAAGCGCTGAGGGCTGGTGTCGCGTGTGGCTGGAGCTTTCGCCGCTGGAGGCTTCGCCGCTTGGGGCTCGCGCCGCGTCTTGTTTGGCAGCCGTGGCGTTGGCGCTGGCGCGGTGCGGCGGCTCTTCGCGGGGCGCAGTGCTTGCTTTTGCGATTGGACGCGGCGGACTTTGTTATCAGGCATAATGATGAGCTTCGTTTGTGTTCAGTGGAGTGGAGCGCGCGCGATAACGCCGACTATCGCGCAAGCGTTCGCCGGAGGTTTTCAGCGCCGATGCGGCGATCGAGAGATTGGGTTTTTCCATGCTACCGCACGGCGGGTGAAACGTCGTTTCATCCGCCGGTATCGTGGCTGAAGCGGCGGCGCTCTTAAGCGCCGACCGCGTTATGGCGCTGCTGTCTGCAGCGATACTTCAACGAGCGCCGCGGCCGGCTGCTTGACGATCTGCATGCCCTCGAGGTCGGCCACCACAATTCGCGCGGGGCTCAAGATGGCGACATCATCGGGCTCGAGCGGCGTCAGCTCGGCGCCGGGTGGGCGCATGCCGGCGTCGCTCACCGCGCACGCCGCCCCGTCGATGAAGCCGACCAGCGCGTTGGCGCCCTTGGCGGCGACGTAGATGGTCGCCGGATCCTCCGGAGAGATCGCGCCGACCGCGAAGCGGCCTTGCAGTTTCTGGAGGGCGGCGCGCACGGCATCCACTGGCGGCTTGCCTTTGCGCAAATGGAAATCGATCAGGCGCGCGACCACCGCGCCGCCGTCTGCGTCGGAGGCGACCCAGCCGCTTGCGACCATGTGCTTGCGCAGTGGTCTGAGATTGGTGATGGCGCCAGCGAACGCGGCGGCGACGTGGTGCGGCGCTGGGACGTCGTCGCGTGCGCCTAACGCGCCAGATGCGGCGTTCGCTTGCGCGAGTGCTGCGAAACTGCTGACCGGGGTCAGGCCGAGCTGCGCGATAAGCGCACCCACCGAGTGCGCGCGCCAATTCCTTGCCCTCGAAACACAGCAGCCTGAACGATGCTGCGGCGCGCGGCTCAGTAGCGCGCACGCGCGTCGGGCGGCGGCCGTCGCCGTGGTCGCGGCTGCGACCTCCGTCATCGCCGGCGGCCTCCGGCGATACAGGGAACAGGCGGCGGCGGCTCTCCCCGTCGAGCACGCGATCGTGCATGCGAGATTATTAGCGGTCCTAATCTGGCGCGCCACGGCCTCAGTTCCCATACCCGCGGCGACGCTAATATTATCGGGCGGCGGCGCCAACATTATTGAGCACGCCATCCGCACGCCGGGGCGTCAAATGCCGCATTTGAAGGCGAGTGGGTCCTGCGGAGCACAAGCGGCGGCGCGGTGTCTTCAGTTTGACGACACCGGTGTGATTTAGCGCACACGCGCGCGTTCTTGTTCGCCGCAAAGGGCATACCCGAGTTGAGCGAGTTCGAGTTCAGCTGTCCTTACGCCGCCGGAACCGGCGACCGAGTGCGCGCCGATCGAGATCCCGCAGCGCCGCGACGCTGGTCACGGTGATCTGACCGCGGCGTACGTCGATGAGCCCCTCCTCGGCGAGGGTCTGCAGGTGGCGTGTGACGGCCTCGCGGCTGGCGCCGACGAGGTCTGCAAGCTTGGCGTGGGTGGGCGACGGCATCAGCGGCCGGCGGTCTGTCTCGGCTGGTGCACGCTCAGCTTGGCGTAGCAGCTCAGATTGAAGCCGCACCCGCACCGAGGCCGACGCGAACTCGTACACGCGCGCGCCATATATCAGCGTCAAGTGCGCGAGGGCGCGATTGAGATTGCGCGCGAAGGCGGGAGACGTCGCGGCGAGATGATTGAAGTGCGACACTGGCAGCGCCAACAGCACGCCGCCGCGGTCGACGGCTAAGCGGTGCACGTCGCCAAAACCCAAGCCGTCGATTGCCATGGCGAAGCCGAAGGCGTGCGGGGGTCGGACTGCATAGAGGGTAATGGTTTCGCCAGCGGGGGTCGCGGCGCAAAACCGGTAGGCGCCGCTCCAGACAAACCCGACCCGGTCCTTGAAGTCGCGGTCGAGACGCAACGTCGCGTGCGCCTTCACCCGCTGGGGTTGGAGCGCCGCGAAGGCGCCCTCCAGCAACTCGGCCTCGACGTCCTTGAAGATCCGCAACAGACGCAGATCTTCGGGGCGCTTGGGCCCCGCTCCGGGCAGGTCGTCGCTCTTGCGCGGGCGCGGCGTGTTCACGTTTATGGCTCGGCTCGTTCTAAGTTCCGGCGAGGTTCGCCGAGTCAGTTTGTATTCTTAGAATTAGATAACGTTCCTGCGGAAGCGCTAATCGTGTGGCAGGCGAACTCGGACGCGGCGGCGGTTGGCGCGCGCGAAGTTCCCTCTGGCCTCCACCGAAGATCCGGCCGCCCGGTGGCGGCGCGCGGTCACTAGCCTGCAGTGGGCGTGTCCACGACGACCGAGTACGCGCCCGGTTCAGTCTCGCCGTTATCCTTACGTGCTTCGTACAAGTCGGTTTTGCGTAGCGTGCGCCGCGGGACAGTCGAAGCACCGGGTCGTTTGATCGGCCGAACTAGTGCGCCGCCGCAGAGGTGGTGGCGTTCGGTTGACGAAGAATTATTTCGACGCCGGCAGCGTACGGAGGGAGCCGCCTCGAACATCGCGAGCTAGTAATGACTACAACCACAAAAACAGCGCAGCGCACACTCACCCTCCAGCGAGCCGACTTCCACTTTCGGCGTTGGCGCAATCTGCTGACGCTGGAATTGTACGGCATCGAACCGCCGGTTGAGTTGAATGAGCTCATTGCGCCCGAAGTGGTGCGAGCGATAGAGGCCGGCGTCATTGAGGCGCCAGTCGCGAGCTCGGCCAAAGAGGTGTGCGTGGACGTTGCGAGCTTCCACGCCTGGCTCCTCCGTCAGGGCGTTGCGCCGCCGGGCAATCCGCCTCCGGTGAACAGGTTAGACGTAACGTCGCGACACATTCATCCGGCGACCGCCGCCGCATGGATCACCTTTGGCGACGCGTGGCAGCCCGATCGCGTTGCGGCGTTTTTGAACCGCATCCATCGCGTGCACCTGATGCTGTGCGACCACGACGCCGGCGCCGTCGTGCTCGATCCTGCGACACTCGCGCTCGCAAACGAGATCCTGGCCGCCGAAGTCGTGTTCAATAAGGCGCGCGACGAGGTTGAGATCGAGATGAGAACTTGCGGCGTCGAAAGTTACGCCGCCGACGCGGGTCGTATTCTGCATGGCGGAGATTTCGCCAGTGCTATCTGGCTCGATATCGTCAAAGGTCGGTACGTCGTCAGCCCGATTGTAGAAATGCTCTCTGATGATTGGTATCGCGCCAAAGCGGCCGCAGACCGGATCGGTGCGGTGCGGCTGTCCGGAAGTGACCTAATGAAGAAATTCGGCCGCCGGCGCGCCATGACACTCGCGCGCAACCGCGCGGCCCCGGCGTTGCGCGACAAGCTGGAAACTTGGCGGCGGGGCGACGGACCGAGACCAAAGCGGTCCGAGTGGGAAGCCGGTGTCGGCGCCGATCTCTGCGGTACGCGGTATGCGGCCCGCGAGGTGTGGACTCAGGTGACGCGAGATCCCGCTTACGCCGAAGCTCGGAAGCCGGGCCGCCCGCGGGGCTCGAAGAAAAATTCGGCCGACTAAATCGACCCAGTTTATTTTTGCTCGCTAGTTTTTCTGGATCTCCGCCTCATGTTGATGACGCGCTCCACATTTTCCTCGGAGCGCCAAGCATGTCCCAAGAAAACCCATTGACCTGGCCCGATGACCGCTGGCTCACGCGCGCCGAAGCCTCCGCGTACGCCCGCGCTCTCGGCCTGCGGATGGCGGTCAGCACGCTCGCGAAGCACGCTTGGCGCGGCGACGGCCCGCCGATGAAAAAAATGCGCCGGCGTTGCTACTACAGGCTCGCGGATTTCCGCGCGTGGCTCAACAATCGCCTCGACTAAAGCATGCGACGGCGTCTCCACAGAAAAACCGCACGTTGCTTTTGGCCCGACTTTGACCGGCTTCGCCGAGATTAACGCGCGCCGCGCCGACGCAGTGTTCGACTGCCGTCATGCATACGCAAGTCATCGGCGCCAGCGCGCGGTTCTTCATCAATGGGCTCACACTAGTATTGTCAGCGTTCGCCGCCTGGGGCTGGTTCGCCGAGGTGCGTGCGTGGCCGCCGCAGTTTAGCGACTTCGGTGTGTTGGCAATGGCGGCGGTGACGCTGACCGCCCAACAGATCGCCAATGCCATGGCGGCGCACGCGTTTTATGCGTTTCAGCGCGGCGCCTGGGCAAGCGCGATGATAGGCGCATTATTGAGTTTAGCGTTCGCAGGCGCCACCGCCTTTGGCGTCGATCACGCGTTCACGACCGCACAGGCGATGCTGCGGGCGGAGGCGGCCGCGGCGATTGAGAGCGATCTCGCGGCGGCGACCCGCGATGTCCGCGAGGCGAATGCACGTCTCGTTAGTTTGCCAACGGATATTCCCGCCTCACGCTTAGTAGTGTTGCAGGCGCCGTTACAGGCGGCGTTGGAAGCGGCTGAAGCGAGAGAAGCCGACGCGCGGGCGCGGTACGGAGAAGCGACAGCGCCGTCGGAGACCGACGCGCTGTTTCAGCGGATCTTTGAGGTCCTAAGTTTCTGCGAGATCGGCCTCTATTGGGTGTTGGCGGCGTCTCAGTCTCACGTTCGCTCCCAGGCGTCCCAGTCCCAACTTCAGCCCCAGTCCCAAGAGCAGTCGCAATCGAGGCCGCGCGTGTCCCGGCGCCGGCGTCCCATGCCGGGTGCGGGCGTGTTGAATGGTTTGTTGAGCGGGACGGCGTTGGCGTGGTCGCCGATCGCACCAGGCGCCGCGCGTCCAGCGCCGTTGCCATACGCAACGCCGGCGACAATGAGCGTCCCGCCGCCCACGCCTTCACCGGTGGCGTTGTCCGACGCACCATCAGCTGAACATCGCGTCCGGTGCGGAACACGCCGTTCCGGTGGGACGCGTCCCACCGTTTCGCGTGAGCCGCCGAATTGGTTGGGAGATGCAGAACAGCTGCGCGCCGCGGGCCTTAGCTTCCGAGCGATTGCGATACGGTTGGATGTCCCGAAGTCGACGGTGTGGCGGTGGTTGCAAGCGCATTGACAGAACGCTGCGCCGCGGCGAGACGGCGGCCGACGCCGTCGGCAACGCGCTGAGCGTCAGCGTCAGCGAGGTGGGCATAGCGCGCCGTTGTGGCGGTGTGTGCGTGGCCCAAAGCTTTCGCGATCATCGGCAGCGAGGCGCCGTCGGCGGCGGCGAACGAAGCAAACGAATGACGCAAGTCGTGCAGCCGGAGGCCCGGTAGGCCCGCTGCTGACCGCACCCGATCCCACCACTTGGCTACGTTGACGATGGCCTTGGTGGAATTAGTCGTGGAAGCGAACACGAACCGACCGGTGCGCGGGCGCGCCTCGATGATTGCGCGCGCGGCCGGGTTGAGGACGATAACCTTGTCGCCGTTCTTCGCTCTCAATTGGCGTAAGCGGATGAGGCCGCGTTCGAGGTCGAGTTCGTCCCACGTAAGATTGGTGATCTCGCTCCGACGCGCGCCCGTGAGCAGGAGCACCCGAACCACATCGGCGAAGGTTGGCGTGATCCGGCCTCTTGCTTGCAGCGTCTCCAGGGTCGCCATCAGTCGCGCCGCCTCGGTGTCAGACAGAAAGCGCTCGCGTTTGACGCCGGCAATCTTGCGGACGCCGATTGCTGGATTGGAGGCGATCTTGCCGCGCGCGGCGGCCCACGCGAGGCAGGCGGAGAAAGTAGCGATTGAGGAGCGGGCGGCGGCGCGGCCGCCAGTGATAATGGCGCGCCCACGCGGTCCTGTGCGGACGTCGGCGGCAGTCTCGCCGTCCGCGATGGCGCGTTGCGCGCGCTCGATGTCGCTCATGGTGAGGCTGGCTGCGGGGCGCGAGCCTAAGAGCGGCAGGATATGGCGATTGAGGCGACTGGCGTCGTTGATCCACGATTTCGCGCGCTTGTTGGGGGCCGCGGCCGGTCCGTCGCGTAGCCACTCTATAATAAGGTCGGCGACGGTGACGGCCGCGGCCGCGGCACGGCGCAGCCGGCGGTCGGCGGCGGGGTCTTCGCCGGCGGCGCGGCGCCCACGCAGAACCTCGGCGAGGGTGCGCGCGGCCTCGGTGGTGAAATCAATGCCATGCTCTCCCAAGGTCTCCACCCGCTGGCGACCGGCAAACAGGTACTTGAAGCGATAGATCTTCCGCCCCGACGGATGCACCCGAACCATGAAGCCAGGCAGGCGCGCGTCGAACACATCATAGCGGCCCTGCCGCGGCTTCAGCGCATCGACGCGACGCTTGGTGAGGAGAGGGCGGGGCGGTCGGGGCAACGTTTGCGGGTACACTGCGGGTACAACGCCGCAGCAAGTCGCGGCCACTTCGAGCCAACAGAAGCTGGCTTCGAAATGCCAAAATAACTAGTGTTTCCGCTGCTTTATCAACGTCGCGCCAACTCCGGCAAAAACCCGGAAAATCGGCATGAGCCAAATTTACACGGAGAGGGTCGGGGGTTCGATCCCCTCACTGCCCACCATCCTACGGAGCCCCTGTTTTCCGCCTTCGCGCGCGTCTCCAATCAGTGCTAACCTACGAGTCATGCAGCGGATTTTCCTCCGGATTGGACTTGCCGCGGCGGCCGCCCTGGCGCTGGGGGGCTGCGATCAATTGAGCGCGCTGGGCATCGGTCCGCCGCCGGCGGCCTCAGCTCCGGCAGAACCCGCGCCCGTACCGCAGGCGATCGCCGACCTCCGCCCTTATGAAGGCGAAGTATTTTCTGATTTTGCCGCGGCCGAGGGCGCCCGCTACAGCCCAGAGCAAATTGGTCTCAATAGCGTTGATCGGACGCGGCTTTGGCGGGCTTTGGCAGTCGCCGCGCCGGGTCGGCTTGAGCAGGGCGGAGGTGCTGAAGCTCTGGTATTCAGAGGTTGCTCCGAGGTGGGCTGCGAGGATGGCCGAGCGGTGGTGGCGATCGACACAGCGACCGGCGCTGTGTTTGTGGCCGTGAGGGATGCTGGCGGTGCGGATGTAATGGCCCCCAATGACCGTCTCGAGGCGCTGCTTCGGCTTAATTCGCCGACCCGCACCTGGGACGATCCGGCGCCCAGACAGACCGCCTCTACCGAAACGCCAAATCCCTAACCGGTCCCGGTGGATGGGCATTCTCAACGGCTGATCGCGCGCTTGACCGGCTGAACGGCTTGGCCTAACTCCGGCGCCTTCTCGCGACATGAGTACGCGGGTGTAGCTCAGTTGGTTAGAGCGCCGGCCTGTCACGCCGGAGGTCGCGGGTTCGAGCCCCGTCACTCGCGCCATTCGCTTGCTTCAGCACGCTTGCGGAAATGAACGGTCGAGGCGTTGCCGTGGGCCCGCAAATGAGCGGCTGCGTTGGCCGCGCTGACTGCCTAGTTGCGAACCAGTTGCAATACTGGCCGTAGGTTGCTTCGCTAGGCGACGCCCACTAGCTTCCGCGCCGATTTCGCGGCTGCGGCGCCTGATCTCTGGCGGCGCGGCCCGATGCGGCTTAGGTGGACGTTCATGGGCCTCGACCTCCTCGATTACGCGCCAATTCTCATCTTCTTAGCGGTCGCCATTGTTCTCGGCGCTGGTTTCTTAATCGCGGCTTTCGTGATCGCTCCAAAGTCGCCCGACAAGGAAAAGGTCTCTGCCTACGAGTGCGGCTTCAATGCGTTCGACGACGCACGGATGAAGTTCGATGTGCGCTTCTATCTCGTCTCAATCCTCTTCATCATTTTCGATCTCGAAGTCGCGTTCCTGTTTCCGTGGGCGGTGACGCTTGGCGACATGCCCACCGAGGTCGGTCAGTTCGCGTTTTGGTCGATGATGGCGTTCCTAGGCGTGCTGACCGTGGGCTTCATCTACGAATGGAAAAAAGGCGCTCTGGAGTGGGAATGATATGAGCACCATCGTTCCTGCAGGCAGCGCCGCGCGCTCGGGCGTGGAGGGCGGCTATCCGGTCAAAGAAGACGATCCGTTCTACACGGGTCTATCGAACCAACTTGCAGACAAGGGCTTCCTTGTTGCGGCAGCCGACGATCTCGTCACCTGGGCGCGCACTGGGTCGTTGATGTGGATGACGTTCGGCCTCGCGTGCTGCGCCGTTGAGATGATGCAGGCGTCGATGCCGCGTTATGATGTCGAGCGTTTCGGCTTCGCCCCGCGCGCCAGTCCGCGTCAGAGCGACGTGATGATCGTCGCCGGCACGCTAACCAACAAAATGGCCCCGGCGCTTCGCAAGGTTTACGACCAGATGCCGAACCCGCGTTACGTGATCTCGATGGGATCATGCGCGAATGGCGGCGGCTATTATCACTATAGCTATGCTGTCGTGCGCGGTTGCGATCGCGTCGTGCCGGTTGATGTCTACGTGCCTGGTTGCCCGCCGACCGCGGAAGCTCTGGTGTACGGCATCCTGCAGCTGCAGCGTAAGATCCGCCGGGAAGGAAACATCATTCGATGAGTCAGGCCCTCGAAGATATCGGCGCGCACATCAGATCTTCGATGACGAACGCGATCGAAGATGTGAGCGTCGCCTTTGGCGAACTCACGATCACGGCGCGGGCCGAGCACATCAATGCGGTGATCACCTTCTTGCGCGACGATCCGCGTGGACGCTTCACGACTTTGATCGATATTTGTGGCGTTGATTATCCGGAGCGGTCGAACCGGTTCGACGTGGTTTATCACCTGCTGTCGATGCATTTGAATCAGCGCATTCGCATCAAGGTCGAGACAGACGAGAACACGCCGGTCCCCAGCATCGCGTCCATTTACCCGTGCGCGGACTGGTTCGAGCGCGAAGCCTTCGACATGTACGGCATTCTCTTCGCCAATCACCCAGACCTGCGCCGCTTGCTGACGGATTACGGCTTCCAAGGTTATCCGCTACGCAAGGATTTCCCGCTCTCCGGCCACGTCGAAGTTCGCTACGACGCTGAACAGCAGCGGGTCATCTACGAGCCGGTGAAACTCACCCAAGCCTTCCGCAACTTCGACTTCCTCTCCCCGTGGGAAGGCATGACCTTGCCGGGCGATGAAAAAGCGGCGGCCGAAAAAAAATGAGCACGGCCCAAATCCGTGACGCAACGCCCGTTCTCCTCGTCAAAGACGTGGTGAAGGCGGCTGCGCATTACACGGACAAGCTGGGCTTTACGGTTGACCGATTCTGGGGCGAACCGCCGATGTTCGCGATCGCGCGCCGCGACAGCGTTTCGATCATGCTGAACCAGGTGGATGCGGGCGACACGTTTCGTACGAACGGCGCCTATGACGGGCGCTTCAGCATCTACATCGATACAAGCGACGCAGACGCGCTTCACTCCGAATTCCAAACCAAGGGCGCAGACATCGTCTGCCCGCCAGAAGACCAGCCTTACATGATGCGTGAATTTCAAGTCCGAGACCTGGATGGTCATCTCCTTGGCTGCGGTCACGACATTTCAGGTGCTTCCCATGGCTGACGATCTCTCCAACGCGCCCGCTGAAGAGAAGCGCACGTTCACGATCAATTTCGGCCCACAGCACCCGGCCGCGCACGGTGTGTTACGCCTTGTGCTCGAGCTAGATGGTGAAATCGTCGAGCGCGTCGATCCGCATATCGGCCTACTCCACCGCGGCACCGAAAAGCTCATCGAATACAAGACCTACCTGCAGGCGATCCCGTACTTCGACCGCCTCGATTACGTCGCGCCGATGAACCAGGAGCATGCCTTTTGCCTGGCGATCGAAAAGCTTGCCGGCATTGAGGTGCCGCGCCGGGCGCGGATTATCCGCGTGCTCTATTCCGAAATTGGCCGCATCCTGAACCACCTCCTAAACGTCACCACGCAGGCAATGGATGTCGGCGCGCTGACGCCGCCGCTCTGGGGCTTCGAAGAGCGTGAAAAACTAATGGTGTTCTATGAGCGTGCTTCAGGCTCGCGCATGCACGCCAACTACGTGCGCCCGGGCGGCGTCCACCAGGATCTTACGCCGCAGCTGATCGATGACATCGGCGAGTGGTGCGAGCAATTCCCGCAGAAGGTCCGCGACATCGAAGGTCTGCTGACCGACAACCGCATCTTCAAGCAGCGCAACGTCGATATCGGCATTGTCACGCGCGAAGACGCGCTGAAGTGGGGCTTCTCCGGCGTGATGGTGCGCGGCTCAGGCATGGCTTGGGATCTGCGCCGCAACCAGCCGTACGAAATCTACAACGAACTCGAATTCAAGATTCCGCTCGGCAAGAACGGCGATTGCTACGACCGCTATCTCTGCCGCGTCGAGGAAATGTACGAGTCGACGAAGATCATGCAGCAATGCGTGAAGCTGCTGAAGCAGACGCCCGGCCCAGTGATGCCGGAGAAGTCGAAATACGCGCCGCCGCGCCGCGCCGAGATGAAGCAATCGATGGAAGCACTGATCCATCACTTCAAGCTCTACACCGAG
>JAWKUZ010000009.1:0-154647 GCA_041398305.1 Hyphomonadaceae bacterium | reverse complement strand
CGAAGTTCAAGCTCGAGAAGCATGCCGTGAACTGCCACCACAATTACGTGGCGCGTGAACGGCACTTCGGCGCCGACGTGTGGGTGACCCGTAAGGGCGCCGTGCGCGCCGGCGTTGGTGAGCTTGGCATCATCCCCGGCTCGATGGGCGCAAAGTCGTTCATCGTGTGCGGCAAGGGCAACGAAGATTCGTTCTGCACCTGCTCGCACGGGGCCGGCCGCGCGATGTCGCGCACCGAAGCGAAGCGTCGCTTCACGTTGGCGGATCACCGCAAGGCGACCGAAGGCGTGGAGTGCCGCAAGGACGAAGGCGTGATCGACGAAACGCCGATGGCCTACAAGGACATCGACGCCGTCATGGCCGCGCAGTCGGACTTGATCGACGTGGTGCACACGCTGCGCCAAGTCGTGTGCGTGAAGGGCTAGTTCGTCACGAACGAACACACGCTTCCCGGCCAAGTGAGCCCGCATCGCAAGATGCGAGCGAACGCCGAGCCGGGACCCAGGGGACGACCAAGCGCAGTGCGTTTGCCCCTGGGTCCCGGATCGCACTCCGGCTTTCGCCGGAGCTGCGTCCGGGAAGCGTAAGTTCGGCGCCGTGGTCCATGGGTGAAGATGCTGCACTGTCGATGCAGCGAGGCGGGTTCGAGTCCCGCCGGCGCCGCCACTTTGTTCGAACACAGGAGGTTACGATGACACGCTATCAAGAACGCTTCGATCAACCGTCCTTTCGAGCGCTCGTCCAAGCGCCGCAAGGGCTACCCGTCGGAGACACACGTCAAACGCGGTGACCGCAAGGTGCGCGGGCGATGTGGAGCTGATTGAGAAGCTCGGACGCAACGATCTGTGTCCGTGCGGTTCTCGGAGGTTGTTTCAAGCGCTGCTGCATGAAGAGCGGCAACTACGACGGCGCCGAGCGGAACCACTACTTCCGCGCGGATTGAATGCTGCCTGTTCGTCTAATTGGTAGGACGCTGGAGTTTGGTTCCGGAAATCCTCGTTCGAGTCGAGGACGGGCAACTTGATTTGGAGTTAGTGCTGACAGGTGGGCGAGCGGTCGAAGCCGCGAGACTCATAATCTCGTACCCGGCAACGGGCGCGTTGGTTCGAATCCAACCCTGTCCACCAACGTGTAGGATTGAAAATGTGATGTGATGAGTACCGAAGCGATCAACTGGCTCTACTACTCGCTTGCCAAGCGCGACACGCCGGAAACGGTTGCAGCGAAAGTGTGCGACGCACTAGGCGGCGCAGCACCCTCCGAAGCAAAGCGCGTCGCCGCCGCCGGCACGCGCAAGCGTTTCGGCTGGAGCTCAATGCCGAGCCGCTTCCGCGGCGCTGACCGCATGGACAAGCAAGTCGCGAAGGCGCGCGAGCTGGCCGAACTTTTCCTGAAGCAAGACCTGCCCGGCGCCGATGACATCGCCGAGCTTGACGCGTTCATCGATCAGTTCAACGCGCTTATCGGCAAATCGCGCGACCAAAACAGCTTCCGCTACGCGCGCCTTGATCGCAAAGCGCGCGCCGATTGGGGGCTGACACTGTCGCGCCGGCGCTACGACAAGCTGTTCCGCCTTGCGGCGCGGCTCGAGAAGCGCTTGGTCCGCTACAAGCGGTCGCTGCAAACGCATGAGCTGGTGCTGATCAGCAAGACGGGCCTGGTCGCGGATCTGAAGCTGGCCGATCTCGAAGGCAAGCCGTGGACGGCGAGCTTTGTCGCTTACCTCTCGGCGCGCATGAAGCTGCGCAGCGAGTTTACGATCGCGGGCCAACAACGCGCGTTCGATAAGCTCTCGGCGAAGCTGCTCGAAGGCTGCGAGAAGCGCGAGGACGCCAACTGGTTCGCGATCGCGCACGTGTTTCCGCGGGAAGATGTGCTGGCGCGGCTGACGGACGCCGAGAAAGGCGCCCTGCTCGGGCGCAGTTACGGCGTGCTGACGCGCACGGCGCAGAAGCTCGAGGAGGCCTTCGAGAAGAGCGGCATCAATCTCGAGACGATGGTCGTCAAGCGTGGCAACGATTCCTCGACGTGGAACACGTTTGCCGGCGCCTGGAATCGCGCACGCGATTTCTGGATCGCGCTCGTCACCGCAGTCGGCATGACGCGTTCGTTCGACGCGCTGTTGCCGGGCAAAGTGATGCGCTTGATGGCGGCGGACGTTGCGCTGTGGCACCGCGTGACGGGCGGCGGGGTCCACCCCGACACGTTGGTGTGGCGCGAACTGCCGAAGCCGTGGCTGGTGCTCGCAGGCAAAGCCGTCTGCACGAAAGACATGATCGACAACGTCTGTGCGCGCCACAGCGTTGATCCGATCAAGTCTGGATGGTCGGCTGCGCGTGCGCGCACGGCGATCGCGGATTTTCGTCCGACGCCTGAACTCGTGCACGGCGTCTCAGTCGAGAACCCGTACCTAGCGCACTTCTTGCGCAAGCTCGGCGCGTTCAGCGGCAAAGAGTTGAAGTTGGATCAGATCCAACAAATTCTCGATGTCACTTGACGCACAACGCGGTGATGACGACATTGCTTTCGTTCCTCGGTAGCTCAGCAGGCAGAGCTGTCGGCTCTGGACCGACCGGACGCTGGTTCGAACCCAGCTCGAGGAACGAAAGCTCTCCGCCATCATCGCGCGTTATGTTTCTCTGTAGCTCAGCGGAAGAGCAGTCGGCTCTTTAACCCGGCAGGACGCTGGTTCGATTCCAGCTAGAGAAACGCCAACGCACGTCATTGAACAAACACAAACAGCACTTAGGTACACGAGCATGTTTCGACCGCGACCCTTCCGAGAGATGCGCTAGCGCTCATGTGGCGCTAGCCGAATGTCTGAGCGTAGCTCAGCCTGCGGAGAGCGCCTGCCTTGGGAGCAGGAGGTCGTTGGTTCAAATCCAGCCGCTCAGACCATTCTTTCAAAGCGACATGAGCGCCCGTTTCATCACGGCGCCGTCGTCTATGGGTTAGGATCCTGCGCTTTCAACGCGGGGAAACGGGTTCGAGTCCCGTCGGCGCTACCACTAGCCCTTGCGCTGCGACGCGTGAAATGCGCGCAGCATTTCCGTCGCCACTTTCCGCGTGCGGCCAGGCGGCTTGCCAACAAGCTCCGCCATCGCGTGACCGAACAACCCCGCTCCCATGGCTAAAGTCACGCTGATCAGCACCAGATCTTCGGCCTGCTTCGGCGTCACGTCGCCAAACGCTGCACGCCGCGCCACCACCTCGCGCACGGCATCGCGAATGTGCGTCATCCGCCGCCATTCGCCGGTCAGCTCAAGCCACGCCGCCAATCGCGCTGCGTTACGATTTTCAAAGACATCAAACAGCTTCTCGAACACAGCCGCCTGCTTGTCGTCGGGGCCACGCTCCTCGTCCGCAAGCGCCATGACATCGGCAATGAGTTGACTGACCATCCGCTCCATCAGCGCCGCGTGAAGTCCGTCGATCGAACCGAAATGGTGAAGCACGCTGGCGTTCGCGACGCCGGCAGCGGTCGCAACCTCAGCCAGCTTCAGCGCCAGCGGCCCCTCCACCACCAGCAATCGCTCGGCAGCCGCAAGGATGTTTTCCCGCGCATCCTCCGGCGCGCGGCGCACACGGCGAACCTTACCAGTTTTTCTTATTGACATTTTTGTCAGTAAAGTCCAAATCCATGTTCAAGGCAATATCATACCCGAGGTCCTCCCCCATGACCGCCCAATCGACCGTGAAGACCACGCCGGCCCAAGTGAAAATACCGCCGCGCGACATCCACTTCGATTTCGACGGCGCCAAATCGCGCCACTGGCTCGGCGGAGATCCGGTCGCGACCGCAGTATTCAACGCGCTCTCGCTCACCTTCCCCGATGGCGAGCGCATGTTCATCGACGCCGTGCGCGCCTATCGCGATCGCGTTGACGGCAAGCTCGCGGAAGATGTGAAGGGCTTCATCGTCCAAGAATCGATCCACTCACGCGAACATCACACGCTGAACCAACTCATAGATCGCGACTTCTATGATGTCGCTTTCATCGAAGCCGGCATCAAGGAACGCGTCTCCGTTGCGCGTAGCCGCGGCCCGATGCGCATGCTGCTGTCCACCATCGCGCTTGAGCACATCACCTCTATGATGGCCGACATTCATGCCGCCAACCAACACCTGTTCGACGGCGCCCCTCCCGGCGTCGAGCGCATGTGGCGTTGGCATGCAATGGAAGAAACCGAGCATAAGGCTGTCGCGTTCGACGTCTTCACGGTCGCGACGAAGGATTGGACGCCATTTCAGCGTTACTTCCGCCGCTGCCTGGTGATGGCGATCATCGGCGTGATGTTCCCGCGCAACATCTCGAATTACGCTGCGCACCTGCTGCAAGCGGATGGCTATTCGAAGCAAGACGCGCTGAAAGCGGTAAAGCGCTTCCTGTGGCGCGAGCCCGGCATCTTTGGCCGCGGCTGGAAGCTCTTCCTTGCGTGGTTCAAGCCCGGCTTCCACCCCTGGGATCACGACAACCGCGCCCTCGTCACCACCTGGCGCAAGGAGTTCGATTCAGAACTCAGCGCACCGGCTCACGCGACCGCCTAGAAGCCCAGCAGGCTCGCGTAGCGATCACGATGGAAGCTCGCGCCGCCATAGAGCGCTTCGGTAGCGCGGGCGCGTTTCAGATAGAGCCCCGCATCGTGAACATCGGTCATGCCGATGCCACCGTGAAGTTGCACCATCTCGTTTGAGGCGAGATGCACCGTTTCAGACGCGCGCGCCTTCGCGAGGCTCGCATACTCCGCCACGTCGTTGGCGTTCCGATCCAGCGCATCAAGCGCCGCCAGCACGCAAGAGCGTGTCAGTTCTAGATCGGTGAACAGCTTCGCCGCGCGATGTTGCAGCGCTTGAAAGCCGCCGATCACCTGGCCGAACTGGCGCCGCGTCTTCAAATATTCGCTGGTGATCTCAAACGCCTCGCTCGCTGAGCCAACCATCTCGGCCGCAAGGCCGATACGCGCTCGATCCAGGATCGCGTCAATCGTATCGGCGCCGCCATTCATTTTCTCGGCTGGCGTCGCTTCGAACTTCAGGTCCGCGGCGCCCCGGCTATCGGCGGTGGCAAGTTCGCGGCGCGTGAGCCCCGCCGCGTCCGCCTTCACCAGATAAAGCGCATCAGCGCCTGCCACGATGATTAGATCAGCAATGTGCCCATCAGCCACGTATTGCTTCGCGCCGGTGAGCGTGCCGCCCTCAAACTTGAGCTTCGACTTGCGCGGCGCGTGATGGGCGCCTTCATCGATCGCGAAAGCCGCCACCACTTCGCCTGACGCAATCTTCGGCAGCCATTCCTGCTTCTGCGCGTCCGTACCCGCAATCAGCAACGCAGCGGCGCCCGCAAGCGCGCTGGAATGCAGCGGCGACACAACCAAGGTGCGCCCGCTCTCTTCAAGCACCGCGCCCAGCGCCACGTAGCCGAGCCCCGCGCCGCCATACTCCTCAGGAATGATTACGCCAGCGAGTCCGAGTCCCGCCATCTCGCGCCACAAATCCGGATCGCGGCCGTTTTTTTTCGCATCGCGCTGCTTGCGCAGGCGCGTCACCGGCGCCTGCTCGCGAAAGAAATCGCGCGCCGTGTCCTTCAGCATCCGCTGATCGTCATTCAAGGTGAACGTCATTGTGTGTCTCGCAGACCAAGCACGCGCTTGGCGACAACGTTGAGATTGATTTCGGTGGTGCCGCCCTCGATCGAATTGCCCTTCGACCGCAGCCAACCGCGTGTTGCGGCAATGTCGTCGGGCGAGAAGCCTTCGCCCGACCAGCCGAGCGCACGATTGCCGGCTGCCTCCACCATCAGCTCGCAGCGATCCTGGTTCAACGTCGCTCCGGCGACTTTGAACATCGAGGCCATATGGCTGACGTTGCCACCGGCCTTCGCCTCTTCGGTCGCGCGCTGCACCGAGAGCGCGTAGGCGCGCTCTGTCATCTTATGCGCAGCGATGCGCGCTCGCAGATCGCGGTCCTGGAGTGCGCCGCCTTCCACGCCAACGTGCTTCTTGGCCAGATCGACGACATCGACGCGCGTGTTCGAGCCAAAGCCTGAAATGTTGGTCCGCTCGTACATCAAGAGCCGCTTGGCGATTTCCCAACCACCGTTGAGGCGGCCAACCATGTTGCCCTTCGGAATCTTCACGTCGGTGAAGAACGTTTCGCAGAATGGCGAGGAGCCTGAGATCAGCTTGATCGGCCGCGTCTCGACACCCTTTGTCGTCATGTCGATCAGCACGAACGAAATGCCTTCGTGCTTCACGCTCGTATCGGTGCGCACCAGGCAGAAGCACCAATCGGCGTAGTTGGCGTACGAGGTCCAAACCTTCTGGCCGTTGATCAGCCAGTGATCGCCTTTGTCCTCGCACTTGGTTTGCAGGCCAGCGAGATCGCTTCCCGCGCCTGGCTCCGAATAACCTTGGCACCAGCGGATCTCACCGCGCACGATCTTCGGCAGGTGTTCTTTCTTCTGCTCTTCGTTCGCGTACTCGAGCAACACCGGCCCGAGCATCCAGATGCCGAATGAAAAGAGCGGTGGCCGCGCACCTATCTTCTTCAGTTCGCTCTGCAGCACGCGGTTTTCATCCGCGCTCAAACCGCCGCCACCGTATTCGGCCGGCCACGTCGGCGCCGTCCAGCCTTTCGCGCCCATGCGCTCAAGCCAGAGCTTCGCCTCCGGGCTCTTGAACTCGTAATTGCGCCCGCCCCAGACGGCGTCGTCTTCGCCGGTCATCGGCGTCCGCATCGAGGGTGGGCAGTTTTCTTCCAGCCAAGCCCGCGTCTCTGCACGGAAGGCTTCCAGGTCTTTTGTCATCGCGCGTTTCCTCGCGCGCGGCTTAGCACCATACAGAGGTGTACGTCACTATTCCGTTCCGTCAGCTTATTGGGCTGCGCTCGCCTCCAGCCCCTCGGGCTGACCGACCACCACGAAGGTGAAGTTTTCCGGATTGAACAGCCGCCGGATGACGCGGTTCACATCATCCCGCGTGACAGCGCGGATCAGATCATTGCGGCGGTTGACATAGTCGATGCCGCGCCCCGCCGCCTGGTAGCCATGGACCACGTTGGCGATCTTGACGTTGCTGTCGAGATCGAGCGCGAACGAGCCGGTCAGGTAGGTGATGGCGTCGTTCACCTCCGCCTGCGTGGCGCCGTCGCGGTAAAGCCGCGCCATTTCGGCACGCGTTACATCGAGCGCCTCGCGCACATCGCCGTTCTCGGTCTGCGCCGAGCCGCGAATAATCGCGACGTGCTCGCGGATCGAAGGGCCGGTGCCGATGCCGTACACAAGCCCACGCTGCTCCCGCACCTGATCCATGAGCCGCGACGAAAACCCGCCGCCGCCTAGAATGTAATTGGCCACCGCCAGCGGGATCCAATCTGGATCCTCATCCTGAATGCCAGGGCCGGCGAACAGCACGAGACTTTGCGGTTGCGGCAGTTCCCGCACGATAAGCGGCGTCGGCGCGCCGAGCGTGACATCCGGGGGCTCCGGCGGGCGGGCGCCCTGCGGCAGCGCGCCGAAGATCGAGTCAATCGCGCGCCCGGCATCGGTCGCATTGATATCGCCCACGATCGTGATCTGCATGGTGGCGCGGTTAAACAGCGCCGCGCGCCGCTCGGCCAAGGCCGCGCGATTGATCGCCTCGATACCTTCGCGATTGGTGCGCCGCGCGTACGGGTGATTTGGATAGAGCGCCTGATCGAGCGCCAGGTTCGCCAGATAGCTCGCATTGGTCTCGCGCGTGCGAAGGCCGACCAGCATCTGCCGTTTGATCCGCGCCAACGGCTCAGCGTCGAAACGCGGCTCATGCAGCGCCAAACGCGCCATCTCAAACGCCGCGTCGCTGTTCTCGCTGAGCGTCGTCAGGCTCATGCCGACGCCATCCCAGCCAGCGCCAAAGCTCAGCGACATGTTGAGATCTTGCAGCCGCTCCTTGAACGCGTTGGCGTTCATCGCGCCCGCACCCTCGGTGAGCATGTCCGCCATCACGCTGGTGACGCCGATGACGTTCTCTTGCTCGATCGCCGAGCCGCCACGCCAGTAGGCACGCATGACGATCATCGGCACTGTCGAGTCGGAAACCAGCCACGCTTCGATCCCACCCGGCGACACGATGCGCTCGACATCGACATCGTGGCGCGAGGCGGCGCTTTCTGTCTGCGCCTGCACCGGGGCCGGCGCGAGCGAGGCAAACGCTAGCGCCACGGCAAGCGCGAGGCGCTTCATTGGCCCTCCTCCGGCAACAGCCAGCCCGTCACCGAAGCGTTGATATCGAGCGTCTGCTGCGCGATGGCCATCACGTCGTCCCGCGTGACCGCTTCCACATCCGCCGGCCAGTTGACCACATCATCGATGCTTTCGCCCTGCGCCAACGACGCGCCATAGATGTTGGCGAGCGTCTCTTGGCTGTCGCGCGAATAGATGGCGTTCGCGGTCATTGAATTTTTCGCCCGCGTCAGTTCCGCGTCGGTCGGCCCTTCCCGCAGGAATTGCGCGATCACCGCATCCGCCGCGGCTTCCACCTGTTCGAGCGTCACGCCCTCCGCCGGTGTCGCCCACACCGAAACACTGCCGCCGCCGAGCCCCGACGAATTGGCGTTGGCGCCAGTGCTGATCGCAATGCGCTGTTCTTCCACCAGCGCGCGGTAAAGCCGGCTCGTCTCCGAACCGCCTAGAATTTCCATCGCGACATCGAGCGAGTGCGCCTGGCGGCCCGTATCGGTGCCATAGCTGATCGAACGATAGATACGCGAGAATGATGGCTGGCGCACTTTCTCGTCGCGATGCGTCACGCGCATCGGTCCGACATTAGGCGGATCAACCGTCCACGTCCGGGTCGGCAAGTTGCGCGTCGGCCGGAGACGTCCGTAATAGCGCTCCGCCAGCGGCCGCAACTCCGCCGCATCGACGTCGCCGGCAACCACCAGGATCGCATTATTGGGCGCATACCATGTGCGGTAGAATTGCAGCGCCGTTTCGCGATCGAGCGAATTGATCTCATGAAGCCAGCCGATCACGGGCGTGCCGTAGGGATGATGTGGCCAGAGCATTGCACGCATGCGCTCGCCCAGCACCGCGCCTGGATTGTTATCGACACGCTGGCGGCGCTCCTCAGCGATCACGTCACGCTCTGAAGCGAACGTCTCATCCGAGAATTGCAGATTGCGCATGCGATCCGCTTCCATGCGCATCACCAAATCAAGCCGGTCGCGCGCGATGCGTTCGTAGTAGGCGGTATAGTCCCAGTTCGTAAACGCGTTGTCGTCGCCGCCATTGCGCGCGACGGTGCGTGAGAATTCACCCGGCGCGATCTGGCGCGTGCCTTTGAACATCAGGTGTTCGAAGAAGTGCGCGATCCCCGAATAGCCGCGCGGCTCATCGGCGGCGCCGACCCGATACCAGAGCATGTGGGTGACGACCGGCGCGCGCCGATCGGTGATCACAACGACTTGCAGCCCGTTGCTGAGCGTGAACGTCTCGGGCCGCACGAACTCGCGGGCATGCGCTGACGCGGTTAGCGCCAGCAACGCCAAACATGCTGCGATGAAACGTTGGCCCACCCCGCCGAACAAGGCGCTCAGGTGCCCGGCAGACGGAAGCCGCTGCGCGTACGCCGGATCGTGACCTGACCGCCGCCCGTCGCGCGGCGGATCGATTCCTCGTCCGCGAGACGCGCTTCTTCCTGCTCAGGATTGAGCGGCGCAGCAGCCGGCGCGCCCGAACCACCGAACGAGAGCACGCGGTTCACGAAGCCTTCGTTGCGGCGCACGACGCCTTGCGCTTCGTAATCGATGGTCTCGCGGATGCCGTCGTCAGCAGTCGCCGCGCCAGCAGCGGAAATGAACGCGCGCTCGCCTTGGCTCGCCTGTTGACCGACGTTGTCGCCGAAGAGCGCCGTGCGCGCCTCGGTGGAAGGATCGCTCTCACCCGGACGCGCTTCACCTGGACGCGGCGGACGCAGATTGTAATCCGGCGGCAGCGTCAGCGGCGCATGCGTCATGACGCGGAATTCGTCCGGCGACGAGCGCGACGCGCCAATAGCGCGCGAAACGCTCGAGCATCCGGTGGCGGCCGTAGCCGCTGCAAGGATCGCCACCAGTGCTAATGGTTTGGACAACGTCCGCCTCCCTCAAATC
Source organism: Hyphomonadaceae bacterium (assembly GCA_041398305.1). GTDB lineage: Bacteria > Pseudomonadota > Alphaproteobacteria > Caulobacterales > Aquidulcibacteraceae > Vitreimonas. The sequence goes on along the minus strand of JAWKUZ010000009.1, from coordinate 144,515 downwards.
TCTTGGCCCGGTTCTAGACGAGCCGCGCCCGCCCCGCCAAGCCGGACTGCAGCAAAGATGCGTCGCCCCGCAGTTTGACCGTTCTGGGGCGAATCCACCCAAATATCAGCCGCCTGAGCCGTTGGCCCCGCCCTTATCGCGGTTCAGCCACGCCTTGAACTGACTCCAGCCCGTACCCTTCCCAGGCTCGGTTTCGGCAAAGAACACCATGTCGATGGCCAGGAGGATCGCCCCGCAGGTGATGGCCGCGTCGGCCACGTTGAACACCCAGGGGAACCAAAGGCCGTTGAAATCCAGGAAATCCGCCACGGCGCCGAAACGAATGCGGTCGATGACGTTCCCCAATGCGCCGCCCACCACAAGGCCCAGCGCGATGGCCGTCGGCTTGCGTTCCGCGGAGCGCAACCACCATAGGAAGACGCCTGAAATCACGAAGGAAAGCGCCACCAGCCCCCAGCGCGCCAAATCCTCATTGGCGCGGAGCAAGCCGAAGCTGACCCCTCTGTTCCAGACCATCTGCAGGTCAAAAAACGGGGTGAGCTCGATGAAACGGCAATTGATGCCCGCTTCCAGGCAGCCCGGCGGGCTGAACCGGCCCGGGCCGAGGATTGCCCATTTCGAGATCTGGTCGGCGACAAAAACGACACCGGCGATGATGAGGCCCATTCGGAGCATGGTCCGGCTTATGGACATGCCAGGCGGCGCCAATCAAGCCGCCGCCGCCGCGGCGCTTTGGTTTTGCCCCCGTTCAGAGGCATGAAGACGCCCATGCGCGTCGCCGTCCTTGCCACCCTTATTTGCCTGTGGGCGGGCAGCGCGCTCGCGGACGAGCCGCTGCATCGCTCGGTCGACGCCTACGCGCTCTTCCAAACCGACATCACCGCGATGCTCGACGCCGACATTCCCGACGCCGCGGCTTTGGACGCCGCCCTGGATCGCGTCGCCCGCCACGACCCCGAACGCCTGACGCAAGGGTGGATCGCCTACGGCGCTCTCACCGCCGCCCAGTCGCCGGCCTGGGTGGCGGGCGTACGAAGCCGTGTCCGAGCCGCGGGAAGACCTGCGGTGCTACGTCAATTGCGCCGCGACTGGGCTTACGCGCGCCGTCGTCCTCCGGGCGCGGACGAAGCAACGCAACTCGTGCTCCGCGCCTTCGCCGCAGACAACGCACGCATGAACGCACTTGCCATCCGCTTTGAAGGCTTCGGCAATTCCGGCGACACCAGCGCTTGGTCCCGGCGAAGCAGTGAGCGTGAAGCTGCTCTCCGCGCCGCGAGCACGCGCACATTGGGGCCGGAGCTACTCGTGCGCCTCCATCCGGCGCCGCTGACAGTAACACCGTTGACGGAGCCCGATACATTCGGCGGCGCCCGCTTCTGGGACGCACTCGGCGATCGCGCATCGCCAACGCCACCGACCTTGCCCTGGCGTGTCGTTCCCGCGCGCGCCGCAACGCTCGATCGCATATTCACGGTCGCCGCGCTGATGGTCGTTGGCGCAACCGAAACTGAAACCTCGCGCGTCAGCGCAGCGCTGACCGACGAGCCGGTGCGACAGTGCCTGGCCCTGCAACAATTGCAGTTACGGCAGTGCGCATCCGTGACCAGCAACCCAAACGAAGATGCGTTCTGCATCGCCGAACACGGTTATCGCACGCCCAGCCAATGCCTGCAGCTCGCCGCGCCGGCACAAGGTTAGCGCCAGTTTAGGTGACTGCAGTTTAACTGCGCTTGGCATCCCGAGACTTAACCAGACTCGCGCATGATGACCGGCATGCGGGATCTAGCTTTGGCCGTGGCGGCGGCTCTTTGCATGTGCCCTGCGTTCGCGCATGCGGACGAAGTACATGATACACTCGAGGCTTACGCTCTCTATCAAACCGACGTCAGCGCTTTGCTCAGCGCCGACATCGAAGGCGCGCGCGATGTAGATGCGGCGCTGGCGCGAATTTCGCGGCACAATCCAGATCGCGTAGCGCGCGGCTGGATCGCCTATGGCGCACTAACGGCGGCGCAATCGCCTGCATTTGCAGAAGGCGTTCAGCGCACACTGCGCCGCGGTGGGCGGCGCGAAACGTTGACCCTACTTCGCACTGACCTTTACTTTGCACGCCGCGAAGCCGCGGGATCGCCTCAGGCGGTGCGCCTCATCCTTGGAGCGGCCAACGCAGACAGCGCTCGCATCGATCTGGCCGGTGATCGCTACAACCGCTTCGCCCGCTCCTCCGGCGCACCGGGCGCGCGGGGCGGCGACGGCGCTCTTGAGCGCAGCGTGCGACTCTCGCCGGCCATGCGCGACCGTCTGCGCGTCACGCCGGTTTCGGCGCGGCCGATGAATGAGGTCGAGGCGTTCGGAGGTCGCGGTTTCTGGGATTCGCTCAGCGGCCGTGAAGGCGCGGCGCCGCGCGTCCGCAACAGCCGCGAGGAGCGCGAATACGCGAGTGTCACCGATCACATGCTGACGCTCGCCGCCATCGTCGTCGCCGACGCGACCGGCAGCGAACGCCGCCGTGTCTCCAGCCTACTCGACGAGCCGCTGACGCAGCAGTGCATGACCATGCAGCGCCTGCAGCTGCGCCAATGCCTTTCCGTCTCGGTCGACGGCAGTGAGCGCGCGTATTGCCTCGCCCACCACGGCCTCTCCGGCCCCGGCGGCTGCTTCTCTAACGTCGTCCGCTAAGCGCGCGCAGGGTCTGGGAAAGCGCTTGTCGCGACGCCTAATGGCCCCGCGGATCAGTCACGGACATGTAGTTGATCAAAAGCCCGAGCAGCGACCACAAGTGAAAGCTGAAGCTAAAAACCGCAGTCAGCACGTAAAGCACTGCCGTGACGATGAGCGGCTCGGTTGAACGGCGATCCAAATATATCCAGACGACCGTCCCACACGACGCGCCAATTGCGAGGCAGGGCGCAATGAAACTCACGGCAGGCATAGCCAGTCGACCCGCGTCTTCCAGCATCGGCGCACCCCACAGCGCAGCCAACAACAGAAACGCCCACCACACGATCAGCACAATAAGAAAAGCGAGCGTCACGCGACGTGTCGCCCTCGTGCCGCTGCTTGCCATCAGCCGCGCGCCGCATCCCACGCCGCGACCGCTTCCGCGTCGCGCGGGGTGATGTCGGGATAGCGAGGGTCCGCGGTCGCCGGATCGAAATACTTCCACGACCGTGCACACTTCACGCCCGGCGCTTTCTCGATCACGACCGCAACCCCCGGCGCCTCGTTCAACCGGAACGCATCTGCCGGGCCATCGCCTTCAACAATGGTGATGCCGCTGGTGATGCAGAGTTCGGCGAAGTCGACCGCCTGCAGCGAAGCGCGCAGCGCATCGTCCTTCACGAACACACGCGGCGCCGCTTCAAGCGCCGCACCGATCACCTTGTCGCGCCGCGCAACTTCCAGCGCGCCGGTGACGACCGCCCGCGCTTCACGCAGCTTCGCCACTTCCTCGCCCGCGAAATCATCGCGCCACGCATCCGGCGTTTCCGGGAAGGTGCGCAGATGCACGGAGACCTTATCCGGGAAGCGTGTCAGCCACGCTTCTTCGGCAGTGAACGGCATGATCGGTGCGAGCCAAGCAGTGAGACGCGAGAAAGTTTCATCCAGCACCGTACGCGTCGCGCGGCGGCGGAACGAGTTCGGCGCATCGCAATAGAGCGTGTCCTTGCGCACATCGACGTAGAACGCCGAAAGATCGACATTGCAGAACTCGACCACCGCACCCAGCGCCACGCGCCACTGATACGTCTCATAGCCCTTGCGCACCGCCGCATCGACTTCATGCAGACGATGCAGCAGCCACCGCTCTAGCAGCGGCAGATCGTGATTGAGTGGCACGCGCTCGCTTTCTTCGAATCCGCGTAGAGCACCCAAGCAATAGCGCAGTGTATTGCGCAGCTTACGATACATCTCACTCGACTGATCGAGGATAGTCTTACCCATACGCAGATCGTCGCCGTACTCCGCCGCCGCGATCAGCAGGCGCAAGATTTCGATGCCGTTATTCTTGGCGACCTCCTGCGGCTCGACGGTGTTGCCGTCGCGCTTGGACATCTTCATGCCCTTCTCGTCCATGGTGAAGCCGTGCGTGATCACCTCGTCGTACGGCGCTCTTCCACGCGTCGCGCAGCTTTCCAGCAGCGACGAGTGAAACCAGCCGCGATGCTGGTCCGAGCCTTCGAGATAGATCGTCGACACCGGGTTCGCGAACGAAGCCCGCGTCGGTGCTTCCGGATTGCCGATCACAAACGCATGCGTTGAGCCCGAGTCGAACCAGACATCCAAAATGTCCTCGACCTTCTCGTACTCATCGGCCTTGTGCTTGGCGCCCAGGAAATCCTGCGCCGGCGTCGCCCACCACACATCGCCGCCTTCGCTTCATCGCGGCGAAGATACGCGCATCGACCTCATCGTCTTGCAGGATCGAGCCGTCGCTCTTTTTCACGAAGATCGGCAGCGGCACGCCCACGCGCGCTGACGCGACACCAGCCAATCCGGCCGATCCTCGATCATGCCGCGAATGCGGTTGTAATCCTTAGTCTCGCCGGTGCGCTTCTGACCCCAATCGACGCGATCGATTTCATCGAGCGCGATCTGGCGCAGCGTCTTGCCATCGCGATACGGCTTATCGAGGGCAATGAACCGATACGCGGCGTGTTGCGGAGATCAGCGGCGCCCGAACGCCACGAGTGGGATACTGATTGCTTCAACTGCCCACGCGCCAAAGCGCGCCGACCTCGATCAGCTTATCCATGACCGCTTTGTTCGCGGGCCCATCCTTGCCGAGGTTCTTGCCTTCGAGCTGAATGACTTCCAGCCCCTCGAACATCGGCGCTTCGTTCGTGAGCTTGCCATCCTCATCGACGGTGAACGGGATGCCTTCCTGCCCGAAGTGCTTCGTCCAGATCACAAAGTCATCCGCACCATGGCTCGGCGCCGTGTGCACGAAACCTGTACCGGCATCGTCAGTGACGTGATCGCCCGCGAGCAAGGGCACAGGGAAGTCGTAACCGTGGCCGCGAAATGGGTGCGCTACTTCCACCCCGAGCGGATCAAATTCGTCGATACGCTCCCAGGAAGCCGCCTTCGCCGACCGGAGCACATCTCCAGCGAGCTTGTCCGCGATTACCAACTTGTCGCCCGGCTTCACCCAAGGCTCAAATGCAAGCCCCGTTTCAACGAATCGTCACCTCGTACACGCCGTAATCGATAGTTCGTGAGTAAGAGATCGCGCGATTGCCCGGTATGGTCCAAGGCGTTGTCGTCCAGATAACGATGCTAGCGCCCTCGAGCACCTTCTTCCGCCTAGCGTGCGTCGCGTCGCCATCTGCCGGTGCGTCTCCGTATTCGAACGTCAGCCCCACTCTTGACAGGAAACTTCACCCAGATCGTCGGGCTCGTTTTCTCCTGATACTCCACTTCCGCTTCCGCCAGCGACGTGCGCTCCACCGGGCTCCACATCACCGGCTTGCTGCCGCGATACACAAGCCCCGTCCGCACCACGCGCAAAAACTCGCGCGCGATCGCGGCTTCGGCTTCAAAGCTCATCGTCGTGTAGTAGTGATCCCAGTCCGCCTCGATGCCTAACCGTCGAAACTCATCACGCTGCAGCGGGATCCACTTGTCCGCGTACTCACGGCACGCACGGCGAAACTCAAACGCCGGCACTTCAGACTTCTTCCGCCCCGCTTTGCGGAAATCCTCTTCGACCTTCCATTCGATCGGCAGGCCGTGACAGTCCCAGCCCGGCACGTAATCGCAATCCCGAAGCCGGCCATCTGCTTCGTCCGCACGACGAAGTCTTTCAGGATTTTGTTTTCCGCGTGCCCGATATGGATCGGCCCGTTCGCGTACGGAGGGCCATCGTGGGCGACCTTCGGCCGATCTGCCGCTTCTTTGCGCAGCAGATGGTAAAAACCCGATCTCCGCCCAATGCTTCACACGCTCGGGCTCCTTCTTCGGCAGCCCCGCGCGCAGCGGGCACGGATCGCCCGGAAGGTCGGGCAAAAAGACAGTCTCGCGGTAATCGCGACCAACGATGCGTTTTGGGGCGCATCGGCCATAGTCTATTCTCCAGTGAAGCGAATGTGATGTAGCCGTCCCGGTCCCGCGGAGCACCGATTTTTCGGGCTCAACGTGGGCCGGGCCTCAAATTCGGAGGCTGGCTATGGGGGAACGGCAGTTCACGGTCACGTGTTGGGCTGTATCACCCCGCCCCGCGGAAGGCCACATGCATTGCCGAGGGCGCTCCAGAGGTTTACATGCCCCGCCTTCCGATGAAACTTGCTCGCCAAACAATGACTAACGCCTACGATTTCAGCTTCGCCAAACTCGATGAACCGGGTGAGGTGACCCTTGCCGACTATGCCGGCAAAGCCATTCTGGTCGTCAACGTCGCCAGCGCCTGCGGCTTCACCTCGCAATACCGCGATCTCGAAGCGCTCTACGAAGCCAAGGCCGACAAGGGTCTCGTGATCATCGGCGTGCCGTGCAACGATTTCGGCCATCAAGAGCCGGGCGAGGACCGCGAGATCCGCGAGTTCTGCGACACCACCTATCACGTCACCTTTCCGATGACGGCGAAAGTCGAGATCACCTCTCGCGAACGCCGTCACCCATTCTACCAATGGGTCGCGGAAGAACTTGGCGAAGGCCAACTGCCGCGCTGGAATTTTCACAAGTATCTGATCGGAAAAGACGGCGCTCTCGCCGGCGCCTTTGGTTCGAAGACCGCGCCCCTCGCTCCGGATATGTTGGAAGCCATCAAAGGCGCCGTCTGCGCCGGGCAATAAGCGCTAGTGCGCCAATGCTTCGTCGAGCTTCGGCGGCGCGCTCGACACGCCAACTCTCGGTCGCGGGCGCAATAGCAACATCGCAAACGCCGACAAGCTGATCACGACCGCCAGCATCAAGAACTGATCGTTGAACGTCATCACCAACGCTTCGCGATCGAGCAGCGCCGCATAGCGCATCAAAGCCTGCCGCTCCGGATCAGCCGCGCCAGCCTGCTCCAAGTAGGCTTGCGCGCCAGCGATCATGCCGGCGACGTGGGGGTTGTTCGGATCGGCGGCGGCGTAGAGCTCTTGGCGATGGAGGGCGAACGAATGCGCCTGCACTGTCGCCAGTGCCGCGATGCCGAACGCGCCACCAAGATTGCGCATGGTGTTGAACAAACCCGCGCCCGAGTGAACCATTTGTGGCGGCAATGATTGCAGCGCCGGCTGCATCACCGAGTTGAACGTCATCATCAGGCCGAGACCGCGCAACACCTGCGGCCACGCCAATTCCCAGAAGGCAGCCTCTGCCGTCAGATGCGCCTGCATCCAACACGATGCGCCGACGAGCAGGAAGCCCAGAATGCCAAGCGGACGCGTATCCGGCAGCGTTCGCCCGAAGCGGCCGATAATTGGCGCAAACAAGAACATCACCGCGCCTTGCACGAACATCGTGTGCCCGATCTGCAGCGCACTGTAACCGCGTACTGAACTGAGAAAGAGCGGCGTCAAGAACACGGATGTGAAAAGCCCGAGGCCAAGCACAAAGCCAAGCCCGGCGCCGATCGCGAACGTCGGTGAGCTGAAGGGTTTCAAATCCACAATCGGCGTTTCAGCTCTGAACGCGCGGTAGAAGAAGAGCACCGCGCCGGCGAGCGAAACGAGCGCCCACATCGTCACTTCGCTCGAAGCAAACCACTCGTTCCCAGGCCCTTCTTCGAGCGTGTATTCCGCCGCGCCCAAGAACATGGCGAGACCAAGCAGGCCAGTGAGATCGATCTTCTTCAGGAGATTGAACTGCGGCTTGTCCAGGGACTGCATCGTGTTCCAGATCACCACCGTGATCAGAACGCCCGGCACCACATTCACCCAGAACAACGCCCGCCAACCCAAGGTCTCAGCAACAAGACCGCCAATCGTTGGCCCGAGCGAAGGCGCGAGCGTGATCACCATGCCCATCATCGCGCCCGTCATCGGCTGCAGCCGTTGCGGGAACACTAGGTAGAGCGTCGCCATCACCGTCGGGATCATCGCCGCGCCGGAGAAGCCCTGTAGCGCGCGGAAGAAGATCAGCGAGTTGATGTCCCACGAAAACGCGCAGAGCAGGCTCGCGACCGAAAACGACAACGCCGAGATGCAGAACAAGAGCCGCGTGCCAAGCGCGCGCCCCAGAAAGCCAGAGAGCGGAATTCCGATCACTTCAGCGATCAGATACGAGGTCTGCACCCACGATATCTCATCGCGGCTGGCGCTAACTCCCGCTTGGATCGATCCAAGCGCGCTGGCGACGATCTGAATGTCCAGGATCGCCATGAATTGGCCAATGACCATGGCGATGAAGCCGATCCAGATGTGGAGCGGCGGTGAATCGTCCGGTTTAGCGGGCGCCGCGAGAGCGGCGTCGCTCACTCGCGCGTGTCCACCGTGACCGTGGCGGAGAGCCCCGGCCGCAAGAGCTCAAGGCCCGCCTGCCCCGGTTCGAGGCGAATGCGTACCGGCACGCGCTGCACGATCTTGGTGAAGTTGCCGGTCGCGGTGTCGGTCGGAATGATCGAGAATTCGCTACCGCTCGCCGGCGCCAATGAATCGATCGTGCCGCGCAGGCGCAGACTGTGCGCGACGTCAGGCCGGATGGTCACCGTTTGACCTGGCTGGAAGTTCTCGATTTGCGTCTCTTTGAAGTTCGCGACCACATAGACCGATTGCAGCGGCACGACCGACATGAGCGGCGCGCCCGTACGCACGAGTTGCCCAAGCTGCACTTGGCGATCGCCGACAACACCATCGATTGGCGCACGAATGGTCGTGCGAGAGAGATCCAGTTCTGCTTGCGCTAACTGAGCGCGCGCCGCATCGACACTGGCTTCCGCCGCCGCCGCGCCGCCTCCAGCTTGGCGCGCCTGAATTTCGAGCTGCTGCATACGCTGCAGGCGACAGCAGCCCGCGCTCGGCCAATGGACGGTATCGAGCTACATCCGCCGAAGCGAGCGCAGTCCCGCCTGCTGAGATGCGCGCGCCCTCAGCCTCAGCCTAAACCGCACGCCGGCAACTCGCGCGCCTGGTAGTCGGTCGGATCGATTTCGACGAGCACGTCGCCCGCATGAACGCTTTGGTTCTCCGCTACCGGAATGGCCCGGACATAGCCTTCGACCTGCGGCGAGATCAGAGAGATGTCGGCGCGCACATAGGCGTTGTCCGTCGACACCATGTGGCGGCCGACGAAGAACCAGTTGCCGCCCCAAACGGCGAGCACGACAAAAGCGATCGAGCCGCCCGCGATCATCAACCCGCGGCGACCAAGAATCTGAGCCATAGCGCGCACTTTAGCGGTCGCGCGCGAGGCATCGAGCCGAAATCCGGCGTCGTCTGGCATGTGAGAAACGAAAAGAAAGCCCGGACCCAACTTGGCCCAAAGCGAATGTAGCCACGGCTACTGCACCTTCAAGGTACCCTGGCGGCAAGGGAACCGGCTATGCCCTAAGGCATAAACCGCGCTATGTTGCACGCTGACGGGACGTGTTTATCGTCACGAACTCGTGAAGGTTGTTTCAGTGGCGGGATCAACGGCCATCAAGACGAACGACTTGGAAGGGCGACAGCCCGATCGCGGCGTCGCCCGCCGTCAGGCCTTTCTGCAAGCCGCGCGGGAGGTCTTCCTTGAGCACGGCTACGAAGCGGCGAGTGTGAACGACGTCGTTCGCCTCGCAGGCGGATCGCTTGCGACCCTCTACGCACAGTTCGGTAACAAGGAAGGCTTGTTCCTGGCGTTCATGCAGGATCAGCATGATCGTTTCGCCAGGGAGATGCGTCCGCCGCAACAGGTGGAAGGGCTGCCTCTTGAAGAAGGCCTCCAGATCGTCGGCGAGCACTTCCTGCGCCGGCTCCTGCAACGCGACAGCCTCGCCTTTTTCCGTGTGATGGTCAGCGAAGGACGCAAGCTGTCGCCGCAGATGCGCAACTATTTCGCCACCGGCGGCGCGAACATGATCTTCGACGAACTCCTGAAGCTCATCTCGGAGGCTGGCCTCAGTGGCGACCGCGCAAGCGAGAGCATCGAATACTTTATTGAGTTGCTGCGCAGCCGCCACCACTTCCAGGCGATTTCGGACGAGAGCTACAGTCTCTCAGATGCCGAACTGAAGGCCCACGTCGCCCGCTCGGTGCGCTTTTTCCTCAATGGTTTGAAGCTGACCTGAGCCCCGAGTTCCAATCTGAATCCCCTACGGACTTCCGCTTCAGGCAAGATTCAGGTTCGGTTCAGGCGCCGCGTACCATCGTCAGCTGGCGAGGATGTGCACGACGCACAACTGGGAGCCTCAACATGAAAAAAGCCCTCATCGCGGCAGTGGCCGCCTTGAGCGCGACAGCGTGGGTCGCATCGACGCCCGCTTACGCTCAACGGGGCGAGCACGCCCGAGGTCGACACGACGACGGCGGTGATCGCAATCGCGGTGATCGCGGTGAACGCGGCAACCGTGGTGATCGCGGCGACCGTGGTGACGACGGCCAACGCGGTCGCGGCGGCCAGCGGCCCGCGCCACCGCAAGCACAGCCTCCACAGGCAGCGCCGCAGAACCCACCGCTGCTCGGCGGCAATGACAATCGCGGTCGAGGCCGCGGCGGCGACCAAGGCGTCCGCGGGCGCGGGCGCGGCGATAACAACGGCGGCCAATGGCAAGGCGGCGGCGGACGCGGTGGCGATCAAGGCGTCCGCGGACGCGGTCGTGGCGATAACAACGGTGGCCAGTGGCAAGGCGGCGGCGGTCGCGGTGGCGATCAAGGCGCCGGCGGACGCGGCCGTGGCGATAACAACGGTGGCCAGTGGCAAGGCGGCGGCGGTCGCGGTGGCGATCAAGGCGCCGGCGGACGCGGTCGCGGTGACAACAACGGCGGCCAGTGGCAAGGCGGACGCGGACGCGGTGACAACCACGCCGGCGGCGCTGGTCGTGGTCGCGGCGACTGGAACGGCGGGCGCGGCGATAACGACGGCCGTGGCCGTGGTGATTGGAACGGCGGCCGTGACCGCGGCGATCGTGGCGACAACAACTGGCGCGGCGGCCGCAACCGCAACTTCGCTCATAACGATTGGGATCGCGGTCGCGACGGTCGTAGCGATCGCAATCGCTACAATCGCTGGCGCCATAACCACCACGATTGGGATCGCCCGCGCTATCGCGACTGGCGCAGCGTTCGCTACGGCTACTACTTCGACCGTGGCTACGCCCTGATCTTCACCGGCTTCTTCGGCCACAACTATTATTGGTACGGCTATGACGGCTGGCGTCGTCCGTATCGCGATTGGCGCGTGGGCTACATCCTGCCCTACGACATCTACTGGGATCCGATCCCGTACGATCTCTATTACCGGCTGCCGCCAGCGCCCTATGGCTGCCGCTACATCATGGTCGGCCGCGACATTCTCTTGATTGTCATCGACACCGGCTTGGTTCTCGACGCGATGTACTACTACTAACGCATCGCCAGGGGGATAGATTGAGCCGCCTCGTTCACGCGAGGCGGCTCTTTTGTCTTGGGCTCTCGTCTAGCGCTGCTGGCTCTCCTGGAGGAGCCGAGTGATGGCCCGGACACCAACGCGCATGCCGCCAAGCTGGCCAATATTTTCAAGCTCCGCCTGCGCGTCCCTCTGAGACTGCATGAACACAACGCCCGCAGGCGAGCGCAGAAACGTCACGACTTCCCGCAATTGCGGTTCATCCATTCTTTGCGCGTAAACCGCGGCCATCTCGCCGACCAGCACCGGCGTTTCAGCGCGGAATTCTTCAGCGACGATTTCACCCAGCCGTGCAGTTTGCACAGGAGTCAATCGCATCTCCGTCGCCATGCTCGACGCGACCATCGGAGACATCGTCACGAAGAAATCGCCGAGTGTCTTTTCCATATCCATCAACTGCACGAGCTCCTGCGCCAGCCTTTGGCGCTCGGATTGCTGCTGCGCGTGCGCCGGCGTCCATGCCGCCAATGCTAAAGCCAATGCCAATGCGAATGCTCGAACCATGATAGACCCTCTCCAGGCGCGCATTCACGCAGGCGCGACAGCGCCCTGCAACCTCAATAATTGCAGACACACCAAGGAGCCACGGTTAGAGGCGCCGTGGCGATCGGAGCGGGCCTAGCAAGTCTAGTGGAATGTCACGCGCCACGCCGGCCATGCCACTATTGGCGGCGGTGGCCGCGGAGACGGCAGCGGCTCGTCCACCGGAGGCTCCGGAACGTCTACCGGGGGTTGCGGCGGCGGATCGGGCTGATCGGGTTCGGGCTGATTGGGACCGGGGCGGTTCATAGGTAACGAACGCACGAACCGCGCTTTCGGCGCCTATCCGAAGAACATGTTCCAGATCACCCGCCCGGGTGCGATCGCCGTTAGGCCCGCGACCAGCAGGCCGATATAGAGCCCGGTCATCGCCCGGGCGTGCGCAATCACCCTATTCCGCGCGAGCCAGAGCGCCATTGGAACGCCGAGCAAAGTCATCACGGAGAAGATGTGGATCGGGCTGAATTGCCCGTCGCGCATCTCCCGAATGAAGAAGGTCGCGATCGCCGTGGAAAACATTGCCACCGACCAGACCCAGCCGAACGTACGGTGCAGCCCAGTTCCTTTGGGCAGAACGAATTGCACTGGTCCCAACAACAGCGCGACGGCGACGGTCGCGACGTGAAATTGCACCAGCCAGCCTCGCGCCAGAAGCGGCCCGAGATCGAACTTGAGCGTCTCTGGCATCGTCACGTTCCAGGCGCCCGGCGTGAACACGAAAATCGCGATCATTACGAGGAAGCAGCCGGCGAAGATCATCCGGCTCAACCGCTGATCGGCGCGGGCCTCGGCTGTCTCCTGTTGTTGGCTCATGTTTGCCTCCGCGGCGCGTCTCGATCGCCTCCATACTTTGTATTGCAAAGTTCTCTGTCATGGCAATTCGAAAAAGCATGCTTACCGGCCGGTCAGTCCGGTTGACGCCTGTCGGTTCGCCCCTTACATGCCGCGCGTTAGCAACCGGCCACGCTGAGTGCCAGCGGCGGCCAGATCGCTCAAAAGGCTTTCAAACCAAGGGAGTATCACCAGTGGCGAGCTTTCGTCCCCTGCACGACCGCGTTCTCGTGAAGCGCGTCAAAGAAGAAGAAAAGACCCGCGGCGGCATCATCATTCCGGAAACGGCGCAAGAGAAGCCGCAAGAAGGCGAAGTCGTCGCCGTTGGCCCGGGCACGCGCGACGAAGACGGCGAGCGCATCGAGCTCGACGTGAAGGTCGGCGACCGCATCCTGTTCGGCAAGTGGTCGGGCACGGAAGTGAAGGTCGATGGCGAAGAACTCCTGATCATGAAGGAGTCCGACATCATGGGCGTCATCGAAGAGAAGAAGGCGAAGAAGAAGGACGCGGCCTAAGCGCCAGCAGTCTGCTTCCAACCCATCCATCCTAATTCAGAGGTACACAGCACATGGCTGCTAAGATTGTAAATTTCGGCGCCGATGCCCGTGAGCGCATGCTCCAGGGCGTCGACATCCTCGCCAACGCGGTGAAGGTCACGCTCGGCCCGAAGGGCCGCAACGTCGTGATCGAAAGTCCTTCGGCGCGCCGCGCACGACCAAGGACGGCGTCACCGTCGCGAAGGAAATCGAACTCGAAGATAAGTTCATGAACATGGGCGCCCAGCTCATTCGTGAAGTTGCTTCGAAGACCAATGACGAAGCCGGCGACGGCACCACCACCGCCACCGTTCTCGCTCAAGCCATCGTCCGCGAAGGCATGAAGGCGGTCGCTTCGGGCCGTAACCCGATGGACCTGCGCCGCGGCATCGACAAGGCCGTCGTCGCCATCGTCGATGACCTGAAGAAGCGCGCCAAGAAAGTCGGCGGTTCAGAAGAAATCGCCCAAGTCGGTACGATCTCGGCCAACGGCGACACCGACATCGGCAAGTTCCTGGCCGACGCTATGGCCAAGGTCGGCAACGAAGGCGTCATCACGGTTGAAGAAGCCAAGTCGCTCGAGACCGAACTCGAAGTCGTCGAAGGCATGCAGTTCGACCGCGGCTATCTCTCGCCGTACTTCATCACCAACGCCGACAAGATGGAAGCGACCCTCGAAGACCCGCTGATCTTGCTCTTCGAAAAGAAGCTCTCCTCGCTCCAGCCGATGCTGCCGGTTCTCGAAGCCGTGGTGCAATCGCAGCGCCCGCTGCTCATCATCGCTGAAGACGTCGAAGGCGAAGCTCTCGCCACGCTCGTCGTCAACAAGCTGCGCGGTGGCCTGAAGGTCGCTGCCGTGAAGGCGCCGGGCTTCGGCGATCGCCGCAAGGCCATGCTGGAAGACCTCGCCATCCTCACCGGCGGCCAAGTCATCAGCGAAGACCTGGGCATCAAGCTGGAAAACGTCTCGCTCGACATGCTCGGCAAGGCCAAGAAGGTCGTCGTCAAGAAGGACGACACGACGGTTGTCGACGGCTCGGGCGCCAAGAAGGACATCGAAGCCCGCGTCGGTCAGATCCGCAAGCAGATTGAAGACACCACGTCGGACTACGATCGTGAGAAGCTGCAAGAACGCCTGGCGAAGCTCGCCGGCGGCGTTGCGGTGATCAAGGTCGGCGGCGCGACAGAAGTCGAAGTGAAGGAACGCAAGGACCGCGTTGATGACGCGCTGAACGCCACCCGCGCTGCGGTGGAAGAAGGCATCGTCCCCGGCGGCGGCACGGCGCTTCTGCGCGCGGCCTTCAAGCTCAACATCAAGGGCGACAACGAAGACCAAAACGTCGGCATCGGCATCGTCAAGAAGGCGCTGGAAGCCCCGATCCGTCAGATCGTGGAAAACGCTGGCGTCGAAGGATCGATCGTTGTCGGCAAGCTGCGTGAATCGAAGGACGACAATTTCGGCTTCAACGCGCAAACCGAAGACTACGTCGACCTCGTGAAGGAAGGCATCATCGATCCGGTGAAGGTCGTCCGCACGGCGCTGCAAGACGCAGCCTCGGTCGCTGGCCTCATCATCACGACGGAAGCCTCGATCGCCGAAGCCCCGAAGAAGGAAGCCGCCGGCGGCGGCATGCCTCCTGGCGGCATGGGCGGCATGGGCGGCATGGATTTCTAATCCAGCCACTGGCAGTCAACTAAGCGAAGGGCGGAGCGAAAGCTCCGCCCTTTTGTTTTTCGCGCGCCGCGCTAGCGTGGTGCGCGCTCACGGGACGGATTGATGTTGTCTTCGATTAACAAGGGCGCGGCCTACATGGTCGCATCGATCGCCGGCTTCTTAGGGTTGCTTGCATACTTGGCGTCGGGCCAAGTCTGGGCGATCGCGCTGATCCTGCTCGGCCCATGGTTCGCTGTCCTAATTCACGAGCTGGGCCATGCCTTCGCCGCGTGGCGCTCTGGCATGAACGTGCGCGTCATCGCCGTGGGGCCGATTGAACTGCACACTGCGCCGCTTCGATTCCGCCCAGCAAAAGAGTTGATCGGCCAAGATGTGGGCGGGCACGTGCGCTACGAGGAAACGCCGCGGCGGTATCTCACGCGTACAACCGACGCGCTCATAACCGCGGCTGGCCCAGCGGCAAATTTGTTGTCGATCCTGATCTGCATCGGCCTTGCAAACCTTCTCGGAGAAAGCCCAGCCGGACGCGTCGCCGTCGGCTTCGCTTACACGTCACTCTCTGCGTTCATATTATCGTCCTGGCCATTCAAGCTCACTTCCGGTCGAGGCAACGACGCTTTTGAACTCGTTCGCATGCTGCGGCGCGAGCCCAAACGGCGCACCTCCAAACCAAAGCGATCACCCTGGCAAGCTCAGTGACGACCGGTACCCGCGCACTGCGTGCTCGCAGTGCGCCTCGCCTAATGTCGCCATGATTCTCCTCGATCAAAGGGGCATGGCGCGACCATCAAGACTGTTTGCCCTCGTCGCCATCGCTTGCGCCGCTACATGGGCGCCGCCGATGGATACGTACGCGGTTGCACAAGAGCCTATCGGGACATGCGCCCAGACCAGCGTCATCAGCGTGGGGTTTCGCGCGGGCGCCAGTGGCAGCGCGATCGAATACGCCAACGGTCGCGTTCAGATCGATTACAACTTCATCGAGGGGATCCACAATTCGCATAGAGGCGATGTGGTGCGATTGTGCCTGACTGATATTCCGATTGGCTGCCCACCGGGTGACGACCGAGGCCGCACCTACAAGGCCACCAACTTGCGCACACGGGAGTCATGGAGCGCGATCGACTCCGAGCATTCATGCGGCGGCGCCTAAGAGAACGGGGTTGCTCACCTGCCGCCGTGCTCTAGGCTTCCCGAGGGAGGCGGTGGCGATGAAGACAATTTTCAAGCTCATAACGGCTGCGGCCGCTGCAACGGCGCTCACATCGTGCGCATCAGCGCCAGATCCTACGCCTCAAAGCTATTCCGGCGTGTTGCTCTATTGGTTCGAGGGACAATCGTTCCGCGCGGACGGCGAGACCGAAACCTGGGCGTTCGGCATGAGCCCAGAGGCCATGCAGGAGATCGCTCGGGCGTACCCCGAGGGCTACCAGCCGCGCGGCAGCATGCACACAGCCATTGCGGTTGAGGTGGAGGGCGAATTGCGGCCCGTCGATCCCGCCGTCCATCGCTACGGGTGCGTGGGCGGATGCTACAATCACTATCTCACGATCTCACGCGTGACCCGGGCGCGGTTGCTGCGAAGCGCCTGCCCGACAATCTCAAGGCGCGTTTTCTTCGCCTCGAACGCGTCAGCCCTCGACGAGGCAGCACTGGCAATTGTTGACGACGCCGTTCGAGAAGTGCGCGGCGACGCCTGCAACGTCTCTCGCGTCAGTGTCGTCGGCCATACCGACACAGTCGGCGCGGCATCGCACAACCTTGAGCTCTCGCAACAGCGTGCAGCCGCAGCGAGGGACGCTCTTGTCACACGCGGCATCAGCGCCGCCCTCATTGTCGCAGAAGGCGCCGGCGAAGCGCCCCTCACCCACCAAGCCGCCGGCAACGTCGCTGATCCCTACAGCCGCTATGTCGAAATCACCATCGAAGCCCCGACAGCCGAGACCCCGTAGCTTTTCGCCCGACGCAATTGGACGCTCCCCCAATCATCGTGATTTTCCTCCTTTTGCCACGGGGACCATCGGCCCATGTCCACAATCAGACCAGCGACGTCCGCGGACACCACCACAGCCAGCTCGGCGCTCGCCGACGCCTTCGCCCGCGATCCGCTGATGCTCTATCTCTTTGAGAAGCATCCCGACGGCGTCCGCACCGGCATTGAAACCTTCTTCTCCATCCTCCTTCGCGCCCGCATCGCGATCAGTGCGCCCGCCGATGTGTTGTTGCACGAGGGCGCCGTCCGCGGCGCCGTGATGGGGAACCCCACCTCGCCGCCGGCTTGGCCCGCGGCCATCAAGCAAGAGTGGCTGCAATTCCAAGAGAACGTGCCGGAGTTTCGCGCGCGCCTCGAAGCGTACGAGGAAATCTGCGACGCGCATCAGCCAGGCGAAGTCTTCTACTACCTCGGCGTGATCGGCGTGCATCCGTCACTTCAAGGCAAAGGCGCCGGCAAAGCTTTACTCGAACACTTTTGCGAGCGCTCACGCACCGACCCCAAGTCGAACGGCGTCTATCTCGACACTGCCAATCATGCGAGCCTGCAATTCTATTACAACAACGGCTTTGAGCTCTGCGGCGAAGGCAACCTCGACGGCGCGCCACTATGGTGTGTCTACAAACCCACCTGACCTCGCTAGGTTGTCGGCATGACGCCCGACGAACAAAGCCGCCTCACCGCCCTTATCGCCGCCGAAGAGCGCGCGCTGGAAATGCTCGCCGCGATTGAGCGCGCCGGCTTCGTCGCCCCCGGCCGCCGCGAGAGTGAAGTCGATAGCGACATCGCCAGCCTCGCCGAATGCGAATTCGGCGTCACACGTCACTGGCACAAGCGCCTCGTCCGCACCGGCCCAAACACACTCTGCGTCTTCGCCGACAACCCAGAAGAACGCACGATCGGCGTCAATGACACGGTTTATCTCGATCTCGGCCCCGTCTTCGAAGAATGGGAGGCCGATATCGGCGCGACATACGCCGTCGGAAACAATCCCACGCATCACGCGCTTATCGAGGCACTACCCCAAGTGTTCGAGGAAACGCGCACTCACGCGAACGCAAATCCGGATATCACAGGCGCCGAACTCTACGCCCTTGCCTGCGAGGCCGCGGAGTCACGAGGCTACATCTTCGGCGGCAAGATTGCCGGACACACGGTGGGCGAGTTTCCGCACCTCACATGGCCGGGCGAACGCGAGCACACGCGCATCTACCCCGACAACCCAAACAAGCTAAGCGACCCAGATCACCTCGGGCGAAAACGCTTTTGGATCATCGAAACGCACCTCATTGCGCCCGATCGTTCGTTTGGCGGCTTCTACGAACGCCTGCTGCGGCCAGCCTAAGCACGCGCCCACGCGCGCCGCTCAGCAGCACGCGCGAGTAGAACTGATGGAACGGCACCATCGCGTTGAACGGAAATCCAAGCCGGGCGCGCCCCGACCCCATCCCCACCGGCACAACAGCTGAACCGAAGTAAAGCCGCGACCCTTCGCCGGCGGTCTGTTCCACCATCAGCCAAGATCGTGTTCGGCTCAGAAAGTCGCATAGCAGTATCTGATCGGGCGCCCGCGCCTCGACGTTCCACGCTGCAAACGTGCGAGCATCATCACGCGCGAGACGGCGCACGTCGGCATCGTTCGACGCCTTGCCAATCAGAGCCAACACCAGACGTTCGGGCCTGAACGCGGCGCTCGTGTAGAAAGCTTCAACGTAGCTCGCCAAGGAGACGCGCGCCGCGACCTCCGCCGCGAAGAAATCCGTGTACGCGCCTTTGGCCGCGTAGCTCTGGAGCAAAGCTCCGTCAGGCAGTTCGCAACGTGCGATCGTTCCCACGCTAGAATGCTGGCACGCCATCGTACGCCCGCACAGTAGCGCTATCGCCGCACATCCGCCTTTCCGTTTGCGTGCGCCTCGCTTAGCTTCCGCAGTGCATGCGCGGTGACACATCGTTTCAAACCAAGGCGGCAGGCTGGATCCTGGCCGGCTGCGGCCTAGTCGCCGTCATCGTAATCACCGCAATCACGTCATCACCCGACAACGCACTCGGCGCGGGCCTACTCTTCGCAGGACTGCTCGCTGGCGGTTTTCTCTCCGTGCTCGTGCACGAGCTTGGACACGCCATCGGCGCATGGGCAGTCGGCTGGCGCGTTTGGATCATTAGCGTGACCGGCATCGTCGTGCGCCTGGGCCACGCACCGCGCTTCTCCACGAAGTACACACGCGACGTTGGCGGTTACGTGCTCGGCAGCCCGCCCGACATTGCGCACGACAGCCGCTGGCGCAGCATCGTCTTTAGCGCCGGCGGACCACTCGCGAGCCTCCTCACCGGCCCGCTATTCATCTTCTGGCTCACCACGTTGCCGCGCGATGGCCTGGAGACGCCAACTGGCGCCGGCTTGCTCGGCGCCGTGCTGGCGTTCGGTGTCGCCAGCACGTCTTCCGCTTTACTCACGCTCTGGCCGATGCGCGGCCGCGGCGGCCGCCCGAACGACATGGGCATGATTCTCGACACACTGTTTTTTCGTCCGCCCGCAAGCGACACGAGCGGCGTCGCATGGGCGTGGGCGCTGCTCGGTCACGGCGTCGAGCCAAGCGCATGGCCGCGCTGGATGCGTGAGAGCATCGCGCGCGCCGCCGCGACTCCATGGGGACCCCCCACTGCGCCGCTGCTCGCCTTCTTCGCTGCGTTGGACGCGGACGACGAACCCGCCGCCCGCCGCGTCTCTCGTGGCCACGCCCACGAACTCGGCTCACTCATGCGCGCCTTCGTCGCCGCGTACTTCGATCGCAACGCGCAAGCCGCAGCGACAGAGATCGCCGGCATTAGCGTCGATCCCAACGACCCTACCCTCACCCTGCTCTACATGTTCATCACCGGGCGCGTCGCTGCTCTGAACAGCTACCACGATGCCGCGGCCCACACCTACGCAGGCATCGCCAATGATCTGCGCATCGATGCCCCCAAACCGTTCTGGGAAAAGCTTCTGACGCGCTACGGTCCATAAAAATGGGGCGGCTCCTTCTGGAACCGCCCCGCGTAGTGTGCCTCTCGGGAGAGGAAGCTAGCCTTAGAACTGGGCCCGCAGCGTCAACGTGACGGTTTGCGGGGCGCCAAGCGCGTAAGATCCAGTGCCGTTGTTAACGCCGAAGAACGTGATCGCTCCGAGATATTCTTCGTCGAGTAGGTTCGTGACGTTGAGCTGCAGGTAGGTGTTTTCGTTGCGCAGCATGGTGCCGAGATCCCAACGCGCGTCGAAATCGACAACGGTGTAATCGGGTGCGACTTCCGAGTTGAAGTCGTTGGCATAACGCTCGCCTACGTACTTGCCTTGCAAGCCGAACGTGAACGGGCCCATTTCGTATTCGGCGCGGGCCGCATACGTCCAGTTGGCTTGACCCGGCAGTTCGTTCCCGGCGCCGACCACCTGTCCAGGCAGGTTATTCTGCAGCTCGCTCATCACGTATGACGCCGAGCCGTAGAGGGTCAGAGCTTCGGTCGGCTGCCAGCCAGCCTGGATCTCCGCGCCCCAGAGATCGACAGCGCCGACGTTGCGCGAGATCGCGAAGGTCGGATCATCCGGATCGACCGAGCGGATGATGCGGTTCTGGAACTGGTTGTACCAGAGGGTCGCGCCCGCCAGCATGTTGCCGGCCTGATAGCGATAGCCGAGGTCGTAGGCTTGGCTGGTTTCCGGCTCGACGCGCTGCAGTTCTGTAACTGTGTTGCCGCCGTAGAGATCGTCCGTACGTGGCGCCGAAAGGCCTTCAGCGTAACTCAGGAAGAACTGGTGGTTCTCAGCTGGGCGATAGACGAAGCCGACGTTCGGCAGAACGTCGCTATAGTTCACCGTCGCGGTGAACGGCGCGGCATACACTTCTAGCGATTGCCGGCGTAGCGGATCGGGGTCGCTGCTGCCTGAGTCGATACGACCGTCGCCATCCAGGTCGAACCAAACGAAGCCGGCAGAGACGAGACCAATGTTTGGATCAAGGAGCGGCGCTACATCAGGCGTCGAGTCTGTGCAAAATTGCGTAGACGACGTGCTACCCGCTTGGGCGAAGCAACGTTGAAGCAACTCACGTTCGAATTCCGGAATACGGACACCGACAACCATCGTGAAGCGATCATCCATAAAGTCGCCGCGATACTCGGCGCTCCACTGGCTGAGGCTTGCGATCGAAGAACGATCGCGCTTCTGGAAGATGTCGCCGTAATTGTTGATGAAGCGCGGGCCGAAGCCTTCGCGGCCACCAAACACGTCCGACGGATCGCCCATGGCGTTGAGCGTCGAGTATTCGCCGGTTTGCCGGTGACGGCCGTAGTCGTAGGTGTAACCGACGCGCACGCGCTGGTTATCGTTGATGTCCCAGATCAATGATGACGTGATGCCGTAGCGGTTCGTCGTCGTGTTCGACGGCGAGTAGAGCAACACAGTGTCGAGCGTGTCGCCGTCGCCGTTCAAGTCGACGCCACCGGGACCGAGACGGCGGTTGGTTTCCGACACGCTTTCCGTGCCGCCGCCGTTAGCGCGGACGAACTGGTAGTTCGGGTCAACCGTCAGCGTCAGCGAGTCGCTCAGCGTGAAGCGGCCTTGGCCGCGGATGTTGCCCGTGTTCGACGGGTTGATGCGAACACCGATATAGTTGCCGCAGTTCGCCGCCGCTTGCGCGCCGGGACCGCCCGCAACCGTCGTGCACGTGTCGCTGTAAACCGGAACCGTGCCTGCGTTGAACTGAGCCAGGTTGATACCGCGATAGAAGTTGTTGCGGTTCTCGTTGTAGTGGAACGAAAGGCTCAGGAAGTCGCCGTTGTCGCCCAGGTCTTGGTAGATACGGGCGTTGTACTGTTCCTTTTGGATCGTGCCGGGGCCGACGAAGTGATCGTACTCGGTGTACGAAACCGCGCCGAACGCGGTCGGGCCGGTTTCACCGAGCAGATGGCCAGTATCAAGCTGCAAGAAGAGACGGCCGAAGTTCTCGCTGCCTGCCGTTCCCTGCGCGATCACGCCAAAATCATCATCCGGACGAACCGTGACATAGTTCACGGTGCCGCCAACCGCCGAAGCCGTCGGGCTGTCGACCTCGGTCGTGCCCATGTTGACGTTGGCGCGCGTAATCAGTTCCGGATCAAGCTGCTGGTTCGAATAAATGGCGTAGTTGCCGGTATCGTTTAGCGGCACGCCGTCGAACGTCAGCGAGATGCGGGCGCCATCGAAACCACGAATGGTGAGATTGCCGCCCGACGAGCCGTAGGCGTCGTTATTGTCGAACTGCACACCCGGGATGAGGTTGAGAGACTGCAGGATCGTTTGGCCAGACTGCTGCGTCTCAATGTAATCCTCAGTCACCGTCGCACGCGCGCGCGGAGCTTGCTCCGCCAGCATTGTACCTTCCAAACTGGTGCGCTGGCCGGTGACGACGATCACCTCTTCTTCTTCGATCTGAGAAGCTGTGGATTGCGCGTGTGCTGCGCCGGCCATCGAAATGGACAAAGCTGTGAGGGCCGCGCCCGACAGCAACTTCCTAGAGAACATGGAGACCCCCTTGTGGGCGAGCGCGCAAACGCGCGTCGCTTAGAGGGCGGGCTCATAGAGGCGCTGGCCGACAGTTCGCCTACGTTTTGATGACGATCAGATGATGCGCCCAGGACGTTGTGACGCGTGTCTTCCCTGCCACGCCGGTTTTTATTGCACTCTTGTGACGAGCACGTAGGTTGCGCGCTGAAAGAGAGACATGATGGCAAGTAGCGGCGGTGCGAAACACTGGTGGGAAAAAGAGATCACGCCGAGCATATTGTTGGTTCTCGCCACGATCGCATCTTTCGTTCTGCAGAACAGCGACGCGCGCGAAGCCTTCGACGCCTTCTTGCATCAGCCCGTTGGCGCACAGATCGGTCCCTTCAATCTGCGTATGGATGTCGGTCACTTCGTCGCCGATGGCTTGATGGCCATCTTCTTTCTTTACGTTGGCCTCGAACTAAAACGCGAAACGATAGAAGGCCCCTTCCGCAATCGCGACGAGGCGCTGATGCCAGCCATCGCCGCCGTAGGCGGGATGATCGTGCCGGCCGCCATCTATATTGCGGTCACCGGCGCGGCCGAACCCTATCTTCGCGGCTGGGCCATTCCCGCCGCTACCGATATCGCCTTTGCAATGGGCGCCCTGTCGTTGCTCGGGGCGCGTGTGCCCGCGAGTTTGCGGCTCTTCCTGCTCGCGCTTGCGATTATCGACGATGTCGGCGCCATTCTCATCATCGCGCTTTTCTACTCCACAGACATCGCCGGTTGGGCGCTCGGCGGGGCCGTCATCACTTTCCTTGCGATGATGCTGCTCAACCGCGCAGGATTGAAACGGCTGGGGCTCTATTGGATGCTCGGTCTTGTGCTCTGGGCCTTCACGCTTGCCTCGGGCCTGCATGCGACGCTGGCTGGCGTGTTGACAGCTCTAGCCATTCCGATGCGCGCTTCAGAGGATCGTTCGCCGTTGATCGCGGCCGAACACGAGTTGAAGCCTTGGGTGCTCTTGCTGGTGATGCCTGTGTTTGCTTTGGCGAACGCGGGCGCACCTCTTGACGGATTGGATTTCGGCGCACTGGCGCACCCAGTGACGCTCGGCGTGACGATGGGCTTGGCTCTCGGCAAACCGCTTGGCATCTATGGCGGCGTGTGGCTCGCCACACGCATACTCAAATTGCCGTCGCCCATGCAGGACAGTAGCCTGCTTGGCGTCGCCATGATCGCCGGCATTGGCTTCACGATGAGTCTCTTCATTGGCTCGCTGGCGTTCGGCGAGGGGCCGATGGCAGCGCCGACGCGCCTGGGCGTGCTGATCGGATCGCTGCTGGCGGGCGCGGCCGGGGTTGCGGTGCTGGCACGAACTCTGCCAAACACAGCCCAACATCGAGCTGCGGAGTAAGTGAATTGGCTTTTGGAATTCCGATAGAGTTCATTCTGTTCGCACTGACGCTGCTCGGCGTAGCGCTCTTTCACCATCGCACGTTCGCAGTTGCGCTGACCGGCCTTGTGGTGATCCTCGGCTACAAGTTTCTTTTCTCGGACTTTGGAGGCCATCCAGGCTTGGAGGGCTTCGTCACCCACCTGGAGCATCAGTGGGTCGAAATCGCCAATCTCGGCCTGCTGCTGCTCGGCTTTGCGCTGCTCTCGCGGCACTTCGAAGAGAGCAAGCTCCCAGATCTGGCACCTGATATTCTCCCCAACGATTGGACCGGCGGCCTCGCGCTATTGGGCATCGTTTTCGTGCTCTCGGCATTCCTTGACAACATCGCAGGAGCGCTGATCGGCGCAACCATCGCCGCGCACGTTTATAAGAAGCGCGTTCACTCGGATTTCTGGCCGCCATCGTCGCCACAGCAAACGCTGGCGGCGCCGGCAGTGTCGTCGGCGACACCACCACCACGATGATGTGGATCGCCGGCAAAAGCCCCCTGGATGTTCTCCACGCCTACGTCGGTGCAATCGCCGCGTTTTTGGTATTCTCAATTCCAGCGGCTCGCGCGCAGCAGCACTATTCCAAGATTTTGAAGCACGATGTCGGCGGCATTGTCGTCGATTGGGCCCGCGTCGGCATCGTCGTCTTCCTGTTGGTTGCAGCCGTGGCCAATGTCGCCGCCCACATCTACGCGCCTGACCTCCTGCACGCGATCCCGGTGATCGGCGTCGCGCTTTGGGGAGGGCTGCTGCTCGCGTGGCCGTTGCGCGCGCCTGATTGGAAAGTGATGCCGGAGACGATCAAGGGCGCCGCATTCTTGCTCTCGCTCGTGCTGGCAGCGTCGTTGATGCCTGTGGATCGCCTGCCACTGCCTTCATGGGATCAGCATTCAGCCTCGGCTTCATCTCCGCCGTATTCGACAACATCCCGCTCACTGCATTGGCGTTGCAGCAAGGCAATTACGATTGGGGTGTCCTTGCTTATGCGGTTGGCTTTGGCGGTTCGATGGTGTGGTTTGGCTCTTCCGCCGGCGTCGCAGTTTCGAACATGTTTCCTGAAGCGAAATCAGTCTTCACGTGGCTGCGCATGGCGTGGTTTGTGCCAGGCGCCTACGTCGTCGGCTTCTTTGTGATGCTGGGCGTCATGGGATGGCATCCCCAACCCTGAACAAACAAAGGCGGCCGCACCGTTCCCCGATGCGGCCGCCCAACGTCGCTTTGTAGAGGGCGTCTCCTCCCCGAAACGCGACCGTCCGCGACGCCGACGATCGCGGCGAAATTGAGCCGCACCGAGCGTCGGGTCAAGCGCCTGACGTAATGAATGCGCGCGATGTTGCACGCACGCCCCTAGCGGGCGAGCATTTGCTGCACTGCGGCAACGAGCTGAGCGCGCGGAACCTCCTGCTGAACTTGCGCGCGCGCTTTTGCGTAGGCCTCGCGATCCTCTCCCAAGCTCGCTGCGATTTTCGAACCGAGCTTGAGGTCCTTAAGTGTGACCACACCTTTCGCAAGCTCATCTCCGCCTTGGATCACCGCGATCGGCGCGTCGCGTTTGTCGGCATATTTGAGCTGAGCTTTCATGCCCGCCGCGCCGAGATAGGCCTCGGCGCGAATGCCCGCACGGCGCAGTTCTTCCGCCATCGCCAGGTAGTCGCCCATCCGCCCTGCATCGAGCGCAAGCACGACCACCGGCGGCGGCGACACATCGCGTTGCCCAAGACCCAGAATATCCTGCGCAGCTACCAGCCGGCTGACGCCGATCGAAAAGCCAGTCGCCGGCACGCGTTGCCCGGTGAAGCGAGCAACCAGATCGTCATAGCGACCACCGCCGCCCACAGAACCG
The DNA here is from genome assembly GCA_041398305.1 of Hyphomonadaceae bacterium. GTDB lineage: Bacteria > Pseudomonadota > Alphaproteobacteria > Caulobacterales > Aquidulcibacteraceae > Vitreimonas. The sequence continues at coordinate 118,640 of JAWKUZ010000009.1, read as the reverse complement.
AACCGGATCGGCTTGCCGTTCTCTTTCACCGTAAGCGTCAGCTCCGCCTCATAGACAGCGCCGGTATAGTATTCGAGCCCGCGCACAACCGAGGGGTCGATGCGCGCGCGATTATCGTCAATGCCAAGCGCGCTCAGCACGGCATCGATACCAGCCAGTTCTTTCAAACCAGCCTTGCCCTCATCGTTGCCGCCAACGATCCGCTCCAGACCCGCAAGGACAGCTGACCGCGAGTCCGTCGGCAGCGTCACGAAATCGATCACCTTCTGCACTGCAGCCGCTTCCAGCTGCGCGCCTTCGGTGAAATCGCCTGACTCGTCCTTGCGCCCCTTGCCCAGAAGCGCCGCCACGCCTTCGACGCCGACGCGATCGAGCTTGTCGATTGCACGCATCACAGTGAGCCGCGCTTTGGTCGCGCTCTCATCCAAGCCGGCGCCCAACAGCACCCCGTTCAGAATGCGCCGCGAGTTGATCTTGAACTGATAGCCCGCCCGCGGCACGCCGACCGCCTCAAGCGCCTGCGCCGCCATGGCGATAATTTCCGCGTCTGACGCCGGATTGTCCGAACCCACCGTATCGGCATCGCATTGCACGAACTGGCGAAAGCGCCCTGGCCCTGGCTTTTCGTTCCGATAGACGATGCCCGTTTGCCAACGCCGGAACGGCTTCGGCAAAGCGTCGCGTTGCTCAGCCACGAAGCGCGCCAGCGGCGCGGTGAGATCGTAGCGCATCGACACCCAGCGTTCGTCGTCCTGAAACGAAAACACGCCTTCGTTCGGGCGATCGAGGTCGGGCAAAAATTTCCCGAGCGCTTCGGTGTATTCGATCGCCGGCGTCTCCAGCCGATCGAATCCCCATTGTTCATAGACTTTGCCGACGGCGGTGACGACGCGCTCTTCAGCGCCGGCGGCCTCGCCCAGCTTATCGCTGAAGCCGCGCGGCTTCTCAGCGGTGACGAGAGGTGTTTCAGAACTCATGACAGAGACTTTCCAGGAAATCAGATTTGGGCATGCAAGTGGGCGCGCATCGGCGCGAACAGCCGAGCGTCAATGTCGCTCGAAGCTGTACCCTGTCGCTTGCGCGATCTCGCCGGAGAGCACTCGCTTAGCCAAGTTCTCGATATCCCAAGTCAGTTCGCGATCACCGCCCCGCACCCACGGCGGGAAGGCCTCGCTGATCTTACTTAGGGCGCCGCGGGTCGCTCTGCCAAGCGCCACGGCCTTCTTAGCGTCATCGGCGCTTTCAGCGCGCACAAGCTCCGCCTGCGCCGCGAACGCCATCTCGATTGCCAGAATCTGTGCAAGCCGTTGCGCTGCCTCATAGGCGCGCATGGCCACGTTCACGCCCATACTGACGTGATCCTCTTGCCCTGAATCCGTGGAGATCGACATCAAGTGCGAGGGCATCGCCAGGCCCCAAATCTGATTGCACAGCCCCGCGGTCGTATATTCCGCGATCAGCAAGCCGGACTCTGTCGGGTCCAACGACGCGCCGCGCACTTGCGGCCCGAGCCCCTTGTTGCGGTTCGCATCGACAATCCGCGCGCAGCGCATGTTTGAAATGCGCGCCATGATCCCCGCCGCTTGCAGCAATCCATAAACATCGACCGCCAACGGCATCCCATGGAAGTGACCGCCAGAAGTGATGAGATCGACATCGTAGCTCGCATCGGCCGCACTGTTCAGATCGATCGGATTGTCCGTCACGCTTGACGCTTCAATCTCCATCGTCCGGCGCGCTCGCCCGATCAGCTCAACGCACGGACCCACCGCCTGCGCTGAGCAGCGTAGATTGTAGCTATCCTGGATCACGCCATCGTAGGCGAACTTCGTATCGGTATCGACGTCGCGGAACGTGTAGCCATCCAGTAGATCGAAGACCCAGCGCGCAAACGCCACCGAGCCGGGGTGCTGGCGCAACGCATGTAGATCAGGCCGGAACGGCCGCCCCATGCCGCGCATCGCCTGCACGTGCAGCGCCGCGCTCAACGCTGACGCTTCAACCAGACGCTCCATCTGCACCGCGGCCAGCGCGCCCCAGGCGTTGGTGTATTGGCAGCCATTGTTGAGCGCGAGGCCCTCCTTCATCTCCAGTTCGATCGGCGTGAACTTGAGCCCAGCTTCCGCCGTCCGCACCGGCCCGGCACCGGTCAGCACTTTGCCTTCACCGATCACCACGGCCGCGATGTGCGAGAGCGGCGCGAGATCGCCGCTGGCGGAGACGCTGCCGTCACGCGGCACAACAGGCGTCACGTCATTGTTCAGCATCTCGATCAGAGTCTCGATCACCAGCGGCCGCACCACGCTGCGCCCCCGCGCCAGTGACGCTGCGCGCAGCAGCATCGTCGCCCGCACCACCGGCGCCGGCGCTGGCTCCCCTACGCCCGCGCAATGCGACACGATCAGATTGCGCTGTAACCGCTTCAGATCTTCAGGGCTGACATAGTCCTTATAGTTACTGCCAAACCCGGTATTAACGCCGTAAACGCGCTTCTCTGGCTTGGCCTTGAGCTGATCCACCGCGCGCGCGCGGAACGCCGCCACCAGTTCTTGCGTCGCGCCATCCAGCGCCACCTTGGCGCGCCCGTAGGCGACATCCTCAATGTCGCCGAGGCTCAGTTCGCCATCATGCTTAAGCGTAATTGTGCGGCTCATGGACCAACCCTGAATCGAAGCCGCATCCCTAGCGTAAGCCACCACACGGGGCGAGCGTCTGGCGCCTGATTTGCTCCCCCTAGAGGCGAAGAGGTCCACCCATGCTCACCTGTATCGCTTTGGTGCTAGGCGTTAGCTTTGCCGAATTGCCGTCCTTGGCCGCCGAGGTCGAGGCCGAGGCCCGCACGCTTGCCGCCCAGACCGAAATTACCCCCGCCTTCCTGGCTGGCATCGAGGAATTCTCGGGCGACGCTGAGCGCCTCTCTGTTTCGCTCCGCGAACTCGGCGTTGAGCAAGACCTGCCCTGCATTTTCCACGGCATCGCCGAAGACGCCCGCGTCCACATCGCTGCATTGCAGGCCGCCGACACTTCAGCCGAGCGTGAAACCGCGTTCACCAATCTTCGCGTGCTTCTGGACGACGCTATCCTGATCGCGCCGATGGCCGCCGCTGCGGCAGCTGATCGCCAAGGCGCGAGCGAGTAACCCGGCGCCGCTCTTGCTGTCACAGCTGTGCCAGCGCGTAGAGGAACGCCACGATGCTCACTTGTCTCGCTTTGGTTGCGTTTAACGTGACCGCACTCGCCGACATTCCGAAGATGTCGAGCGACATCGAAGCCGAAGCGCGCGCCTTGGCGGCGGTGAGCAGCGTTTCGCCGGAATTGATGCAGCGCCTCGAAAGCTTCTCAGCTGACGCGCAGCAATTCTCCGTCTCCCTCCGCCGTGCCGGCGTCGGTCAAGACATGCCGTGCATCTTTCAAGGCATCGCCAATGACGCGCTGGAGCGGGCCGGCGAATTTGCCGCCGCCGACACGCCGCAAGAGCAAGACGCAGCCTTGATGAACCTGCGCGTCCTGATGGACGACACCGTCATGCTCGCGCCGATGGCCGCCGCCGCTGCTGCCGACCGCGCCGAAGATCGTCACGCCGCCATTCGTTAGGCGCTAAGCTGCGTACTTAACGCTGCAGCCGTACGGCTGAGTCTGTGCGGTCTGCACAGCGCGACCGGCATCGAGATCAGCCCAGGCTGCGCGCACATAATTCGTGGCGCCTTCCAGCGTCTCCGGACGCGCCGATGGGCGGTCGTCAATCGCACCCTGATAGATGATCTGTCCTTCGGCATTGATCATCACCATTTGCGGCGTGTTGAGCGCGCCATAGGCGCGGCCCATGATCCCGTCGCTGTCGAGCAACGTCGCCGTCACCGTGGCCTGTTCGGTTTCCACCTGAGCTACAGCGCCCGGACCATCGAGGTGACCTTGCTGGCCCGGCGCCGATGAGATCACCTGCAGCCACGTCCAGCCGCGCTCGCGCGCCTCGCGCTGCACGGCTTGCATGTTGCCGGCATCATAGTGTTTGCGCACGTACGGGCAGCCATTGTTCGTCCACTCAAGGATGACGTTCTGGCCGGCGAACTCCGCCAGCGTGCGCGTCGCGCCCGTCGCGTCGATAACCGAGAAAGCCGGCGCCGCCGCGCCCGTGGCGACATGCTGCAAGTCCGCCGGCGGCCCGCTGCACGCCGCAAGCGCCGCCATTGCCGCGCCACCCAGCAAAATCTCACGCTTCGAAAGCATCGTCATTCTCCCTCGATCGTTTGCAGCACCAAAGACTCAGTCAGCACCTGTGGCAACACGCGCGGTTCGCCGCCATCGGCCGGATAATAGAGATAGAGCGGCACGCCCGCGCGCCCATGCTCGGCAAGCGCGGCAGCAATCGCTTCATCCCGATTGGTCCAGTCGCCGACGAGGTACGCCGTGTCGGTCGCCTCGAAGGCGCCCGCCAGACGGGGCGTAAATGCCGCCACTTCGTTGACCTTACACGTCACGCACCACGCCGCCGTGAAGTTCACAAAAATTGCGCGCCCATCGTTCTGCAATTCCATAACACGCGCCTCGCTCCACGGCTCGGACACCAGCACTTCGTGCCGCTCCATGCCCAGCAGCGGCCGCCACACGAACGCGCCCGTCACCGCAAGCACAAGCACCGCCGCGATCACCCAAGCACGCCCCCAGCGCGACGCGAGCACGATCAGCCCCACCGCCACGAACATCAACAACAACGCGGCGACGCCATCGGCGCCTGCTTGCGCCGCTAGCACCCACACCAGCCACACCGCCGTCGCGAACATCGGGAAGGCGAGCACGTTTTTCACGCGATCCATCCACACGCCCGGCTTTGGAATGAGCTTCTGCAGGCCCGGCACGAAGTGCAGCGCCACCAACGGCAGCGCGAAGCCCAAGCCAAGCGCGGCGAAGATCAGCAAGGTCGTGAATGCCGATTGCGTCAGCGCCGCGCCAATCGCACCGGCCATGAATGGCGCCGTGCAGGGCGTCGCCGCCACAACGGCAAGCGCGCCAGTGAAGAACGCGCCTGCGTCGCCGCCACGCGACGCCAACCCGGAACCAACATTTTGCGCGCCGGAGCCAAACTCAAACAAGCCAAGCAGATTGAGGCCAATGATGAAGAAGAGCAGCGCCAAGATGCTCGTCACCCAAGGCGCCTGCAGCTGGAAGCCCCAGCCCACCGCCTCGCCCGCGCCGCGCAACGCGATCAACACGCCGGCGAGCGCCAGGAACGTCACCATGACGCCTGCGAAGTAGAGCAACCCATGCCGCCGCGCTTCGCCGCTTTGTACGCCACCTGCAAACTGCAGCGCCTTCACCGAAAGCACCGGCAACACACACGGCATGATGTTGAGGATCAAGCCGCCAAGGAATGCGAGGCCAAGCGCGGCAAGCAACGCCACACCGGTGAGATCAGCTGTTGCCGAGGACCCGGCCAATGCATCAACGCCGCCGTCCAGCTCTCTCAGAGCATAATCATCAGAAAACTGCGCTGGAGACGCATCCGTGCCCGCGATCACCTCGCCCGGCGTCGCGTCGATCTCGATGCCGCGATGCACCCAGGCGCCGTTCTCCTGCGTCTCGTAGACAACCAAACCAGCGAGTGGCGCATTGCCGAGCGGTTGCAGATCCGGCGTCAATGAGAAGCTTGCACCAGCGGGTCCGACGCGCGGGCGCTGCGGCTCCGCTGCTTTCATGACGCCGCGCTCAAATGGGAAGAAGCGCAAGTTGCGGAGCGTACTCGCGTTCGGCAGCGCCACACTCAGCCGCGCCGGATCACCCTGACCTATGGTCGCGCTGACACCCTCTATACGGCTCGGAATGTTCGCACCTGCCTCAGCGATACGCGTCGACCATTGCGGATCATCACGTCCCTGCGCAGCGACCGGCACGGCAAGCGTCAGCGTCGCGTCCTCCGGAATGCAGATGTCGGAGCAAACGAGCCAATACGCTTCCGCCGTCAAAGTCATCGTTGATCCTGGCCGCGCATTCGCGGGCACAGTGATCTCGATCGGAAACAGAACCTCGCCCTCATAGCCGTAGTTCACTAGGATCGAGAACGGGACGGCGTGCGGCGCCGGCCACTGAATCTCGCTGGCCCGCCACCCCTGCGGCAATGTCCACGTCAGTTCGGTCGGCTCTCCGCTATCGCCCGGATTGCGCCAATAGGTGTGCCAGCCTTCGCTAATCGTTTCGCGCAGAACGATCGTAAACGTCTCCCCGGGCGCTACAGCTGCGCGCGCGGAATGCAGGTCCACATCGACCTGGCGCGGACCCGGCAAGGGCTGCGCGGCCGCTACTGAGAGCGAGAAGAAGCTGAGGATGAGGGCCGCCAACGCGGCAAAACGGACCATGACTAGGCGCATACAGGCTCAATCTCGGAAGGCCAATGCGGCCCGGAGGCATGTGACCCCATACGTGCGACCAACGCCGCTGGTTTCGCTCAAAGAAAAACGCCCCTCGTTGCCGAGGGGCGTTTCTGGAACTTCGCAGTTCGTCGAAGCTTAGCGCAGCGGCGTTGAGGCCTGAATGCGGGCAGCGCGGCTCAGGATCTTCGGCCAGAGGCCGAGTGAGAGCAGGTGCGCGTGCATGACCGCCGTGACGCCCTTGTCGCGCAGCTCGAGATAGGTGTCCTTCGGCAGCGCGTTGAGCTTGGCTTCAGAGATACGCAGGTACTCACCGAGCTTGGTCGGCTCGTCCGGCGTGCCATCGGCCTTCGCGCGCGGCAGCGCCAGCGGCGTGGCTTCGAACAGACCGTGCTGATCCATCAGCTTCACGAATTCCTGCGTGCGGCGGCCGAGCATGTCGAACTCGCGGCAGAACTGGATCGCTTCCTGCGTGTAACGCGAGGGCTTGTCGCCTTCGAAGAACGGCAGCTCCGGCGTCGACGACAACATCTTCGCCGAGCGATCGATGCAGACGAGCACGCGGTCATCGTCCTTCGACGGCGTATTCTGACCCGTGAGGATCGGCAGGAACGGATAGCGGCGCGCGAACGCCGGCAGATACACTTCCGGGTCGAGCGAACCATCGGCGCCCAGAACACGTTCATGCCCGGACGCAGGCCCATCACCGCCAGTGGCGTCTTCGACTGCGTATCGAAAATGATCGGGTAGCAAACGGCGGCGAGACCAAACTCGTCGACCGTCAGCGGGACCAAGTGCGTGTCCGCGAGGAACGCGAACGGATTGCTGACTTGGCTCACACCCAACTTGCCGTGCTTCTCAACCGAGAGCGGCTCAAGCTGGTTGTAAAAAAGGATTTTGCCCAGCGTCTGCTGGCCGCCTTGGGCGGTCGTCATGGGTGTCTCCGCGAGTTCCCTACCACTAGGGGGCTGTCCAAACCACGAATGCGCGGTTTCCGCAACACGTTAGCGCAAATGAACTGCGCTGGGCGGCCTTTTCTCAGTCGCGACGCATGCTATGCCCGGCCCGCGCGCCTTACCACGGCGCAACCTGGGGTGCGAGGGATAATGAAGCCGTTTCGTTGGGCGATTGCCGTGACTTTGGGCCTTTCGCTCGCCTTGAGCGCCTGCAGCCCGCGCCAAGCGCAACCGATGACCGCGTTCGAGGGAAAACTCGCCGATTGGGCGCGTGAGATGCTGGCCGACAGTCCGGAACTCGCCTCCGAAACCGGGGTGCAGGAAGATGCAGCCGGCGGGGTCTATTCCAATCGCCTCGATGATCGCTCTGGCGTCGCGCTCGAAGCGCGCCGCAGCGCCGCGGTTCGCCGCTACGCGGAGCTGCGCGCGCTTGATGTGAGCCGTCTCAGCCCAGAAGATCGCCTCACTTACAACGTCCTCCGCGATCAGTTTGCCAACGCCGCCGCCGGCGCCGCCTTCAACTACGGCGGCTTCAGTCCTCTCGGAGGGGCGCACCCTTACGTGCTCAACCAGATGGACAGCGCCTTCATCACGCTGCCGTCTTTCATGGACGATCGTCACGCCGTCACCGACACCGCGTCCGCCGAAGCCTACCTCACACGCCTCCGCGCCGTCGCTGATGCCATCGATCAAGAAACCGAACGCGCCCGCGCCGACGCCGAACTCGGCGTGCGCCCGCCTGGCTTCATCCTGGACACGGTTGCCGGCATGCTCGAAAGCGTGCTGCGCGATCCGCCGGTCACGCAAATCTACATCACCAGCTTTCGCCGCAAGCTCGACGCCATCGCCGCACGCGAACAAGACGCCGAGCGCCGCGCCGTCATCGAGCGAGAGAATCTCGTTCTGCTCGCGCGCGCCGAGGCCACCATGCGCGAACACGTTTTGCCGGCACACCAGCGCGCGCTTGCCTGGGTTCGAGCCGAACGCTCACGCGCCACCGATGCGCCGGGCGTTTCCAACCTTCCACAAGGCGCCGAGTATTATGCCGCCGCCCTGAAAATCGAGACCACGTCCGATCTCACGCCCAATCAAATTCACACACTCGGCCTCCAGCGCGTCGCCGCGCTCAATCGCGAACTCGACATTGCGCTGCGCCGCCTCGGCCAAACCGAAGGCCCCGTCGGCCAACGCCTTGCTCAGATCACCGTCGATCCGCGTTACCAGTACGAGGACAGCGACGCAGGCCGCGCCCAGCTGATAGCCGATGTTGAAGCTCGCCTGGCGCGCGTCCGCGAGCGCGCACCGCAATGGTTTGGCCGCCTGCCGCGCGCGCCCCTCGAAGTCCGCCGCGTGCCCGCCTTCGCCGAAGCTGGCGCCCCTGGCGCCTATTACAACGCGCCCTCCCTCGATGGCTCCCAGCCAGGCGTCTATTTCATCAACATGCGCAGCCTCGCCGAGATGACGCGCATCGATTTGCCGACACAGGATTTCCACGAAGGCATCCCCGGCCACCACTTCCAGATCGCACTCGCGCAAGAGCTCACCGACACACCCCTGCTGCGCCGCATGATTTCGTTTAACGCTTACAGCGAGGGCTGGGCGCTTTACGCTGAACAGCTCGCCGACGAGCAGGGCTTCCACGATGGCGACGCCGCCGGCCGCATCGGCTATCTGCGCTGGCAGCTTTGGCGCGCCGTGCGCCTCGTGGTCGACACCGGACTCCACTCCAAGAATTGGAGCCGCGAGCAAGCGATCAATTACATCATGCAGACAACCGGCGATCTCCGCGGCCTCGTCGAAACCGAAGTCGATCGCTACATCGTCTGGCCCGGCCAAGCGTGTGGCTACGAACTCGGCCGCCGTGAAATCGCACGTCTGCGCGAAGAAGCGCGCAACGAACTCGGCCCCGATTTCGATCTACGCGGCTTCCACGACGCGGTGCTGCTGCATGGCGAAGTCCCTCTCCCGGTGCTCGACACGCTGGTTCACGATTGGATTCCCGAACAGCGCCGCCTCGCAGAACGCGAGCGCAATCGGCGCTAGATCGCCGCTTCACGTGGGCAAATGCTGCGTTTTGCACACATCCGCGTGAAGCACGCGTCCGTGTACGCAAATCGCCCCGCACATGCCTCATGTTGGCCCTGATCGGAGCGCTTCGCTTACCGTGTTAGTGGTCGCGTTCGCGCGACTCGGGAGGGAAATATCATGCTGCGCAACACTCGGCGCGCGGGCTTCCTAGCTTGCGCGATACTCCTCGCCGCGTGCGCGTCTCAGACGCCAAGCACGCAATCAACAGACGAAGAACAATCCATCGTCGTAACCGGCTCACGCGTTCTGTCAGAGCGCGCAACGCCGCCTGCGCCGCCGCCGCCGCCCGTCATGGCGCCTGCGGACGGTCGATCGCGCGCGGCCATTGGCGGCGTTGTCGGCAACTACGCGCAAAGCGTGCCGCAACCGATGCCTGGAGAGGTTGATCGCGATCGCTACGAGAACGCCGACACCAATCCGATCCGCATAGTGTCAACCGATCCGGTCTCGACCTTCTCGATCGATGTCGACACCGCCTCATACTCAAACGTGCGCCGTTTGCTCAATTCCGGTCGCTTGCCGCCGCAGGACGCCGTGCGCACCGAAGAGCTGATCAACTATTTCCGCTACGACTATCCGCTGCCGGACTCACGCGAGCAGCCCTTTTCCACCAACGTCACAGTCGCGCCCTCGCCTTGGGCCGAAGGACGCCAACTCGTCCATATCGGCCTGCAGGGCTATAATCTCGTGCCGCGCGAGCGCCCACCGCTGAACCTCACGCTACTGCTTGATGTGTCCGGCTCGATGTCGGCCGCTAACAAGCTGCCGCTCGTCATCCAAAGCATGCGCATGCTGGTCGACCAGCTGACCGCACGCGATCGCGTCGCCATCGTCGTTTACGCCGGCGCCGCCGGTGCGGTTCTAGAACCAACTCCGGGCGACCAGCACGGCCGCATCATCGCAGCGCTTGAGAACTTGCAAGCGGGCGGCTCGACGGCTGGCGGCGAAGGCTTGCGCCTTGCTTACGCGCTAACCGAGCAGAACTTCCGTCGCAACAGCGTCAACCGCGTCATCATCGCCACCGATGGCGACTTCAACGTCGGCATCAACAATCCGCAAGAGCTGGAAGATTTCGTCGAGCGCAAGCGCGACACCGGCATCTACCTCTCCGTGCTGGGCTTTGGCAGCGGCAACTATAACGACGCGCTGATGCAACGCCTTGCGCAAAACGGCAACGGCGTCGCCGCCTACATCGACACGCTCAACGAAGCCCGCCGCGTGCTGCGTGATGAGATGGCCTCGAACATGTTCACGATCGCCAACGACGTGAAGATCCAGGTCGAGTTCAATCCAGCCCGCGTCGCCGAGTATCGCTTGATCGGCTACGAAACCCGTATGTTGAACCGCGAGGACTTCAACAACGATCGCGTCGACGCCGGCGAGATCGGCGCGGGCCATTCGGTCACCGCCATCTACGAGATCGTCCCGGTGGGCGGCGCTACATTCAACGATCCGCTGCGCTATCAACGCGAGAGCGCCGCGCCCTCGACCGCGAGCGAGATCGCTTTCCTGCGCATTCGCTACAAACTGCCAGGCCAGGACACATCACGCCTGATCGAACGTCCGATCACCAACCGCGATGTGGTCCGTGACATCGCCAGCGCGCCGGAGGCCACCCGTTGGGCCGCCGCCGTCGCCGGCTACGGACAATTGCTGCGGCACGATCAATTCCTGCGCCAAGGCTACGGCTACGACGACGTCATCTCACTGGCGCAGTCCGCCCGCGGCCGCGATGAATTTGGCTGGCGCGCCGAATTCATCCAACTCGCCCGCAGCGCCGAAAGCGCCGCCGCCTTGCCAACTGCCGAGAATGCGCAAGGAGGCAGGAACTAACACACGCCACTTCGCCCCTCCCCCTTGTGGGGAGGGGCTGGGGTGGGGGTACGGGCGGCAACTTTTCAGAAAGCCCGCCCCTAACCTCAACCGCGCATCCGACTCCGCAAAAATCACCCGCGCGACACGAAGCGTATCCGCCAGCACCTCAGCATTCGAGAACCGCAGCACGCGATAGCCCCGGCTTTCAATCCACTGCTGCCGTTCAAGATCGTTCGCGGCGCAGCTCTCCGCATCATGCGCGCCACCATCGACCTCAACGATCAATCGCGCCTTGTGACACAAGAAGTCTGCAATAAAGGGACCGAACGGCGCTTGGCGCCGAAAGTGCGTCCCTTTCAACGGCAATCGCCGAAGCTCAACCCACAACGCGCACTCAGCTTTCGTCATCGAACGCCGCAGTCGGCGCGCGATAACAACTGCGCGTTCGGTTTTGAAATGTGCCGATGAGTTTTCGTCTGTCAGGTCGCTGCGCATGCGCCTCTCCTGCAAACTTCTTGAGCTTGCGCCCCCACCCCTGCCCCTCCCCACAAGGGGGAGGGGTGAGTGAGAAAACTAGGCCGCCCAAACCAGTCTCACCGCGCCTTCTTCCGCAGCTTCCGTCAGTTCGGCATCCAGGAACGGGCCGTTCATGGCTGGCTTCAGCGCGGTAGCGAGATCAGCTTCAACGTACTCGCGCGCATCGCGCTCATCGTGCTGGTGGATCAGGATGTGGGTCGCGCCTAGGAGCTGCGCTTCCGGCCATTGCTCGTGGCTAGCCAGGCGCTTCGACAAATTGCCAGTGCGCGACAAGAACAACGGCGTCCAGCCGCGGCCGCCAGGGCCAGGACGCGCGAAGCAATAGACAGCCGGCGACGTCGCGAACTGCTCATGCGGGCGATGCACGCTGAAGCGGTGCAAGCGACCTGAAATTCCACGGAAAATTGCTTCGGTCATCGGACGCCCCCGTTCAATAGACTACATCGTTCGCTGTATGTTCCAAAGTGATACGCGACTCATTTGTTCTTGTAAAGTTCTATTCCGTCTCCGATCTCAAAATCCCCGCGCGCGCTCCCCATCTTTCCGCCAGCCCCGCACCCTGCAATATCGAGACGATGGCTCACGCCCACGATCACACCGCGCAAATCGCTGAAGCGGAAAAGCGCTGCGCCGACGCCGGCGAAAGCCTGACGCCGCTGCGCAAACGCGTGCTCGAATTGCTGCTCGATCAGCACGGCCCGGCGAAGGCCTACGATCTCTTGCCGCTGATTGACGCCGACAAATCCGCGAAGCCGCCGACCGTCTATCGCGCGCTCGATTTTCTCGTGCGCATGGGGCTTGCGCATCGCATCGAGAGTTTGAACGCGTTCATGGCCTGCGAAGTAGGCGCTTGCGAACGCTCGACCATTTTTCTCATTTGCGAAAAGTGCGGCGGCGCTGAAGAGTTCGACGCTGGCCATGCGCTGGTCGACCTCAGTGAGGCCGCCAAGAAGGACGGCTTCGCCATCCGCCGCACGATGATCGAAGCGAGCGGCCTTTGCGCCCAATGCCAACAAGCGGCATGAAGCATCCGGCGCCCCTGCCCGCGCCGCTCTATCAGGGCAGCGTCAATACCTGGGAATGCGACGACGGCGGACACCTCAATATCCGCTTTCACTTCGAGCGCGCCTTCGTCGGCCTCGCCCACATGGCGCGGGCTTTGGAATTGCCGCGTGCGTTCGCTGAATCGGCCGGCTCAACGTTGATCGCGCAAGAAGTGCACGCGCGCTTCATCAAGGAAGCGCGCCCGGGCGCGGCTTTGGTGATGCACGGCGGCGTGATCGAGATGGGCGAGAGCGACGCCACTTTGTGCCTCGACATGCGTCATCACGACGGCGCGCCCGGCACGGCGTTCACGATGAAGGTCCATCACGTCGAAACGCGCGGGCTGCGCAGCTTTCCTTGGTCCGAACGCTCGCGGGCTGCAGCGAAGCGGCTGAAGTGCAAGGCGCCCGAGCACTCAAAACCACGCTCCATCGATCTCGCCAAGCCGGCGGCCGACGCCTCAATCAAGACCGCAGAGGCCCTCGGCGCCAAACGTATCGGCGGCGCGATTGTCTATCCGGATCAATGCGACGCACACGGTCGCCTGCGCGGCGAGCACTTCCCCGGCCGCATCTCGGACAGTGTGCCGAACCTGCTCGCCCCTTGGCGACAGGCCGCAGCGAGTGACGGCGTGCAACCCGCAGGCGCCGTCGTCGAAGCGCGCTTGATCATCCGCCGCTTCCCGCGCGCCGGCGAGTTGATCGAAGTACATTCCGGCATCGCCGAAATCGGCGAAAAGACGCTGCGCCTCGTCCACTGGATCCTTGATCCGGAAACCGGCGCGGCGTGGGCCAGCATGGAAGCCGTCGCGCTCACCTTCGACGTCAAAACGCGCAAAGCGCTGACGCCAGGCCCCGAAGCACGCGAGCGCGTTTCAAAATTGGTCGTGCCGGGTCTCAGCGCTTAGCGCTATTGCACCAAAGCGTCATGGTACTTCCGCCCCTGCCGCGCCATCAGCGTCGCGGTTTCAATAGCCGCGCGGGCGCGATCAGGCCGCTCCATCGGCAGCATGTGCCCAGCACCTTCAACAGTTGCGACCCGCGCGTCCGCCTTGATCGCCGCGACCCGATGCATCGAGGCTTCGGAAATGGTCGAACCTTTCTCAGCACGCAGCAGCACCAACGGATCGGTCAGCCGCCGCAGCGCGCCCCAGGGATCATGCCGCTGCGCGGTGTATGTCGCCGCCTCGAATGCCGGCGCGCACGCAAGCTTGAAGCCGCCCTTGCCGTCCTCGCTCACGCCGTCGCCCACATAATCGGCGATCACTTCCGGCGGAAACGCCCTGAAGATTCCACGACCGGTGAACGCCGCCACTGCCTCTTCGCGGTTCGCGAAATGATTGCGCCGCCGCGACGCGCCTACTGCCAGCGGCACGGTCATGCGCTGCAGTTGCGGTCCAAGCGGCAGCTGCGCGAACGCATAGCCCGCCGGCGGCAAAATAACCGGCTCAAGTAACGCCAGACCGCTCACCAGATCTGTGCGCACGCCGGCCGTCAGCAAACTGATCGTCGCGCCCATCGAGTGCCCGGCAAGCGTTACCGGTGCGGTGAAGTGCTCCAGCACCGCGATCAGATCATCGCGGTGGCGCTTCCACGACGTGTAGCTGAAGAGCTTATGCGGCAGTTGTGTCAGCCCGTGCCCGCGCATGTCGAGCGCCAGCACATGAAACTTCTCGCCCAGCGGCTCAAGTAGCGTGCGATAGGTGCGCGCGTTGAAACCGGTTGCGTGAATGAACACGATATCCGGCGTTGCCGTCTCGGCGCCGAACGCAATCCCCGCCATGCGCCCGCCGGGAACTTCAAACGAGACGCGGCGGAAGGTTTCAGAAGCAGTCGTCACGGCGCAAAGGGAGTAAGCGAGTAGGTGCGTAAGGCAATAGGGAAAACCGCTGCGCTCTCTCCCCTAACCGAACACGCGCCGCAGAATATCCGTCGTCCGCCGCCACGGATCACGCCGAATTGCACGCTCCTCTTCGGCGACGAAATAGAAGCAGCCATCGAGAGCCTTGGTCGTGGAGAAGTTGATGACCTCTGTCCGCAAATCGGCGGTCATGCTTGCAAGCCCGACCTCGCGCAGCGCCGCGCGCAACAGCGTGAACGCACCGGACTCCGTCAGCGCCCGCGTCATCGGCGGACGCAGTAATGTCGTCAGCCGCGTTTCGGTGCGTCCGCGCAAATAGCGCGTCGCGCTGTCATCGCCGCCGCGCACGATATCGACCGCGTCCGCTATGGTAATGCCGCGGATGGCGTTGACGAACATCGTCGCTGCCTGCGGCATCACGCTTTCAGCGGCGTGGTTCAGATTTTCCTGCAAACGATCCAGCGGCCCCGACGCCCCGAAACGTCCGAGCGTCCGCTGCGATTGCCCCAGAACGCCGGGCAGCGGAATCCGCACCTGGGGGTTGCCCCAGAACCCATTCGGTTGCGCGAGGCGGTTGGTGGCGTTCATCGAAGCGAGCGACAGCGCCTCCTTGATCCCCCGGCTCGCATCGCCCTGCGTCAAACCATCCAGCAGCGGCCGCTGTGCAAACGAGGGCGTCGCAACCACCAGCGCAGCAAGGAAAACCCGGCGATCAAAGTGATTCTTCATGGGTCGACTTTAACCCAGAGCGAAACATTCCGTCGCAAACTGTCAGCAACACCTGCCTGACAAATGCCGCTGAAATCGCCATTATCCGAAACAATGACGCTTTCCGATCTCCTCCCCAAGCTCCATTACCCGACGCATATGGAGAAGATCGTCGACGGATGGGTCCACGGCGTCGCGGCCGTCCTGCTAACTTTCGCGGTCGGCGCGGCGCTCGGCCTGGCGATCTGGCAAGGCGGCCTCGGCATGGCGAGCGCCATCGCCGTCTACGGCATCTGCGTCATGACCATGATCGGCTGCTCGATGGCCTACAACATGACCGAAACGCCCGCGCGCAAAGCGCTGCTGCGCCGTTTCGATCACGCCGCCATCTTCCTGATGATCGCCGGCTCCTACACGCCCTTCACCACCATCCGTTTCGACGGCGCCTGGGCTATCTCGATGACGACGCTTGTCTGGGGCCTCGCCATCATCGGCGCTGCCGGCAAACTTTTCTTGCCCGGCATCGGCAAGCGCTTGTGGCTCATCTTCTACGTTGCGCTGGGCGCGATGATCTTCGCCGCGTTCGGACCGCTCGTGCAAACCGTGCCACTAGCCGGTGTGATCCTGCTCTCAGTCGGCGGCCTGCTCTATGTCGCCGGCATCCCATTTTACGTCTGGGAGAAGCTCCCCTTCCGCCGCGCCATCTGGCACAGCTTCGTCATGGCGGCGGCTGCAGTGCATTACGCTGCTGTGTTGACCGGCGTCGTGTTCGCTTAGGCGGAGCTAGGCCTTCAGCAGCCACCCAGTCACGGACAAGCGGTCGAACTTCGCCACTGGCGTGACCATGCTCACCGAATGCGGCTGCGGGACTTTGAACATGTTTAGCGCATTCCAGCGTGGTGTGAACGCCGCCGAGATGTTGTCGTGCTCGTCGTGAAACTGGAGCAGCCCACCCCACTCCACACGCCACCCGCGTGAGAGGTTAAGCACGTAAGCATAGAGGCGATCGTTAGATGGATCTTCGTCGTTATGGGTGCTGAGGAAGTGCCCGGGCCGATACCTCGAGACGTGACAATCCACGCGTGCGACGCGCTCATCACCTGTCACCTGGCGCAGCACGTCAAGCCAAAGCGGTGAATTGATCGCCTTGAAGAAGCCCGCAAGCTGCGGCGGACAAGGACGGCCCGCGGCGATCACCGCATCGACGCTAAACTTGTCGTAGAGATATTGAAAATTCTCGCCCGCGCCAGCGTACACCTCTTCGACCATGCGATTTCGCCGGCCCGCGTCGAGCGCGTCCGCCATCGATGGGAACACGCGATGCACTTGCCGGTTCTGATCGATCATCGCCGCCGCCCAGCGGGCGTCATCCATGTCCGCCACCAGCGCGCTCGCGTCGTCTTCGGTGAGGGCGTTTGGAATATGCACCCGCCCCACAGCCTTCAGCGTTTGCGCCGCCGCGGACACATCAAACGCTGGCGCGAAAACGGTCATGCAATGCCTCAAGTTTCAGCGCTACGGCCGCCCAGTCCGGCCATAAGGATCGCTGACGCGGCAAACTCACCACCACGACCTCGCCCGGTCAAGGCGAGCAAACGTCACGCTCGCAACGGGCCGACAACGGTTGGGCTTGCGCGCGCTCTGTGGCATGCACTCGCGCCATGACCGGCCACAAAGACGAACCGCTGCGCTACGATATCCGCCTGCTCGGCCGCATCCTGGGCGACACGATCAATGCGCAGGAAGGCGCGGAGATGTTCGACCTCGTCGAGCGCATCCGCACCACGGCGCTGCAGTTTCACCGTGACGGCGAGGATAGCGCCCGCATCGTGCTGCGCGACCTAACCCGCACGCTGCCGCTTGACGACGCCATCACTGTTATCCGCGCCTTTGGCTATTTCTCGCACCTCGCCAACATCGCCGAAGACCAGCACCACATTCGCCGCAGCCGCGCCTACGCCAAGGCAGGCGCCGGGCCACGCGCCGGCGATCTAGCCCACGCGCTCGCACGCGCCGAGAGCGCCGGCGTCACCCGCGCCGAGCTGCAAGCCTTCTTCGACAACGCCTTATGCTCGCCCGTCCTGACTGCGCACCCGACAGAAGTCCGGCGCCGCAGCACGATCGATCGCGAGATGGAAATCGCAACGCTCCTCGATGAGCGCGACCGGATCAATTTCACCCCAGACGAACTGGAAGCCAATCGCACCGCGCTGCGCCGCGCCGTACTCACGCTCTGGCAGACCCGCATCCTGCGCGACTCGCGGTTGCGCGTGATCGACGAAGTCGCCAACGGCCTAAGCTTCTACGATCACACCTTCCTCAGGCAGGGTCCGCGTTTCTACTCGCGCCTCGAAGACGAACTCGTGGGCCGCGATGCATCCTGGGCATCAGCGCGGATACCCTCCTTCCTCCGCTTCGGCAGCTGGATAGGCGGCGATCGCGACGGCAATCCATATGTCACCGCGGAGGTGCTGGAGCGGGCGTTGCGTATGCAGAGCAACACGGCGCTCACCTTCTACCTTTCGGAAACGCACACGCTCGGCGGCGAACTCTCGCTCGACGAGCGCCTTGTGACTGCAACTTCGGAAGTCCAGTCACTCGCCGATCATTCGCCGGATCGCTCCTCCCACCGCGAGCATGAACCCTACCGCCGCGCGGTGAGCGGCATCTACGCACGTCTTGCCGCCACGGCGCATGTGCTGGGCCTAAGCGAGTCCGCACGTCATGCGCTCGGCAATGCGCCGCCCTATGCGAGCGCCTCGGATTATCTCGCCGAACTCGACATGCTCGACGCATCTTTGCGTACGCACGGTTCGCCCGAAATTGCCGACGGACGCTTGCGGCGCCTGCGCCGCGCGGTCGACATGTTCGGCTTCCACCTCGCCTCGCTCGACCTGCGGCAAAACTCAGACCGCCACGAGCGCGCGATCGCAGAAATTTTCGCCGTCGCCGGTGAAGCGGACGATTATCTGAAGCGGGATGAAGCCGCGCGCGTCGCGCTGCTGGAAGAAGCCCTAGCTACCCCGCGACCCATCACCTCCGCGCACCTGGCTTATTCGGACGACACAAAATCAGAACTCGCGATCCTCGACCAAGCCGCTGAAGGACGGCGCAAGTTCGGCGCAGCAGCGCTGCCCCATTATGTGATCTCCAAAGCCGGCAGCGTCTCCGACATCCTTGAGACCGCGCTCCTGCTCAAGGAAGCAGGCCTGCTCGACGCCGCCAGCCACCGCCTCGATCTCGACATCGTGCCATTGTTCGAGACCATCGCCGACCTGCGCGCCTGCCCGCAGATCATGGATCAACTCTTCTCGCGGCCCGGCTATCGCAAGCTCCTCGCCTCGCGCGGCCAGACCCAAGAAGTGATGCTCGGCTATTCCGACAGCAACAAGGACGGCGGCTACACGACCTCAACCTGGGAGCTCTACAAAGCCGAACTTGCGCTGATTGAAGTCTTCGCGCGTCACAAAGTGCGCTTACGCCTCTTCCATGGCCGCGGCGGCTCCGTCGGACGCGGCGGCGGGCCGAGCTACCAAGCGATCCTTGCCCAGCCACCGGGCGCTGTGAACGGCGCTATCCGCGTTACCGAACAGGGCGAAGTGATCGCGGCGAAATACTCGAACCCCGAAGTCGGCCTGCGCAATCTCGACACGCTTGCCGCCGCGACGCTGGAAGCGACCTTGATCAAGGACTCTTCGCCCACGCCGCCCGAGAGCTTCATCGCCGCCATGGACGAGATTTCGGAAACGGCGTTCGCCGCCTATCGCGCTCTCGTCTATGAAACCAAGGGCTTCGAAAAATTCTTCCGCGAAGCCACCGTCATCAACGAAATCGCGACGCTCAACATCGGCAGCCGCCCTGCCTCGCGTTCGAAATCCTCACGCATCGAAGACTTACGCGCGATCCCTTGGGTGTTCAGCTGGTCGCAATGCCGGCTGATGTTACCCGGCTGGTTTGGCTTCGGCGCGGCGATAAGCGCCTACATCGCCAAACACGGCGAGCAAGGACTCGCCACACTTCGCGACATGCATGCAACCTGGCCGTTCTTCGCCACCATGATCTCGAACATGGACATGGTCCTCGCCAAGAGCGATCTGCGCATCGCCTCGCGCTACGTTGACCTCGTCACCGATCGCACATTGAGCGAGCAGATCTTCACCCGCATCCGCGAGGAGCACGCGCGCTGCATCGAACACCTGAACGCCATCGCCGGACAGACCACATTGCTCGAAAGAAACCCGTTGCTCGCGCGCTCGATCCGCAATCGCTTCCCGTATGTCGATCCGTTGCATCACATCCAGGTCGAGCTCTTGCAGCGCCATCGCGCAGGCGAAGCCAACCCGCGAGTCGTCGAATGCATCCACCTCTCGATCAACGGCATCGCCGCGGGCTTGCGCAATAGCGGCTAATTCACCGCACCGTCTCCTTCGGTACGGAGACACTCACCGGCCGCGCTTCAAACTTCGGCTTCGGCAGCAGCCGGAAGCGCGACTGACACCAGGCGAAGTCGATACCGATATCGAGCAGCGCGTCAGAGCGCCCGCACGGGCACGCAAACTCCATCACCGCGCCAACCGTGTAGGTCTCGCCAGCAACCAGCGGCACGGCCTCTCCCGTCATGTGGTTTGGCGCCGCGTTCACACAGAGAACCAGATCGCCAGGGCCAACAGCATCGCTCATGTGTCCCTCCCTCGCGGGTGACAGGGCCATTCTATCCCACAGCGCGCGCCCGTAAACGTCAATAAGACCCACGTCGCGCTGCTAGTCAGGTCATTATGCTGGTGGCCAACGAGACGACCGCCGTTCGTGCACGCTCCTTCGACTGCGCGAGAGCTCGAGAAACCCTATTCTCAATGATCTGCAGCGTAGTTCCCACTCCGGTGGTAACGCCGGGCGGCATTGGCGCGTTTGAGTAGGCCGCGATTGTATCCATACCGACGCCAAGCGCAGCAAATCCTACGGATTTCGCATCGTTCCACCAAACAGGATTGGGCTTGTTATTCAGGTTCACGACAAGGAAGTGCAGTGACTCTCGAAATTCCTGCTCCGAAGCTGCAACCAAAGCGGAGTTTAGGCCCGAACGAAATTCGGCGAACACCAGTTCCGACTGCCTGAGAGCAACGAGATCTTCAACCGATGTCTTGTTCAAGTTGA
This sequence comes from Hyphomonadaceae bacterium, assembly GCA_041398305.1. Taxonomy (GTDB): domain Bacteria; phylum Pseudomonadota; class Alphaproteobacteria; order Caulobacterales; family Aquidulcibacteraceae; genus Vitreimonas. The sequence goes on along the minus strand of JAWKUZ010000009.1, from coordinate 98,116 downwards.
GATTCATCGAGTATTGCAGTGGCAGTAGAGCCACGGGCTCAGCGCGGCGAGCGCTCCAATATTCGAACAAGGTGCGCACCAACCAATCGTTCCGAACGTTCGTTGCCGCTATGTTAGAATCGTAGAAATCCATCACTTCAAAATAGCCGAGCATTTTGGGATGATCGCTGGCGGCCCAAACGCCCCCGAACGTTTCTAACGCCAACGGCCGGGCATAAGCCTCGATGTCTGAATCGATGAACTTCTCATACCAATTGCCATTATAGGTACCCGCGCGCCCCGCGGGCGAACCCGAGCGCACGTACCTATACGCTGCTCGATCCGAGACGAAATCGATGATGCCCGCATCAATCAGAGCCTCCAGAGCGGTGATCGAGTTTAGCGCCAGAGAAACGCTCTTTATCCATGCATCGGCATAACCGTCCGAGCTTGTCAGAACTTGCTCCGCGCCCACCATTTTAACGTCAAGCGGGTCAGTGGTTAGAATCGAATTGTACAGAAGAAGCGATTGCTTGATCGGATGAGACAGCTCGCCGTCCTCAAAATTTCCGCCTCCGTACACGGCATCCCAGAAGAAGGGGCGGATCTCGCCCGACTTGCGGGTCGGGATTCTGAAGTCAGATTGACTGCTGAGGTAGTCTCTGTACTGCTCAACAAACGCAAGCGCACGTTTGGTATCGCCTCCAAGAAAGGAGCAAAAATCAAACCCATCGAGATCCGTCTGAAAGCATGAGCGCAAGAACTCAGTGACAGACAGTTTACCGGCGTCGCTCAATCCAGCATTCATACTGAATCCCCTCCGCCCCACCCTATCCCACACCTCACCCGGGCAAACCCCAACAAAACCAACGCCCGTACCAAAATCTATCCTACACCTCCGCAACACCCATAAACTTGCGACCATCGCTTCGATCGGAGAGCAGTTGGATCCTCTGTTCGCACCAATGTCGGAGCGCTGCAGTTGAGCGTGACTTGCCCGCGGGAATGCAAAACCGCGGGAGCAAACCGGGGACTGGCGCGCGACACCGCCAACCCGCACGCCTCCGGCGAGCCATCCAAGGGAGTGAAAGACCTCCACGTGAGGCGCCGGGGCTAAACGACTGTGGGGACGCGGGCTTTCGCGTTACAAAGCGCCGAACCAACGGCGCATCTTCTTGCGACGCGCAAACCCGCGTCCCCAGCTCTCCACCCGTCCAGGCATGAAGCCCGGCGCGGGCAGCTGCGCTTGCAGCAACAACGCGCTAGTGAAAGAGCCACATGAACGCTTTCGCCAACGCCTTACTTCGCGCGCCGCCCTTGCTAATCACGCTGCTTTGGTTTGCGCCCTGGCTCGAAGTCCCATTCCAAGAGATGCCACGTTATTTGCGTAACGGCGTTTCAGTCGGTCCGCTTACGCCGCTCAGCATCATTAGCTTCGTGAGCTTTCTAGCATGGAACTACGCTCTCTATAGCGCGAGCCGATCGCGCACCGCTCCCGCACTTCGCGATCGCCACGGCTCAAAGGCCTTCGCGACCGCAATAGCGGCCTTCGCCGTATACATACCACTAGGGGTCTTGCTCTATGGATTTGAAGGCCGACCACCCGATGCTTTGGTTGCGATCGCCGGCGCGCTCATCGCCGCCACCGTATTGTGCTATTTCGCAACGATAGCGTACGCGGCGGAAGCCATGCACAAAGCGCAAAAAGCATTGGGGCAAGAACCAGAATGGCACCCCCTATTGGCTTTGCTGTTCATCGGCATCGGCATCTGGTTTATTTACCGGAGTATCCAGCACCTACTCGCGCAGCCGGAAGATCCCGCCCCATGACCGAACCCACCTGCTTCAAGCTCAGCATCGAAAACAAAGTCGCCCACATCCAGCTGTCGCGGCCGGAGGCGTTCAACTCGATGCCGCGCGCGTTCTGGAACGAGCTTCCGGTGCTGGTGAACGACATCAGCGACAACGCCACAGCGCGCTGCATCGTCATCTCCTCCACCGGCAAACACTTCACCGCCGGCATGGATCTCTCCGTCTTCACCGACGGCGACGGCGTCTCCGCCAGTGGCGGCGATCAGCACTCGCGCGCCGAGGCCTTCCGCCAATTTGTGCTGACGCTGCAGGGCAGCTTCTCCTGCCTCGACAATGCGCGCGTGCCAGTTATCGCCGCGATCCAAGGCGGCTGCATCGGCGGCGGCGTCGACATGGTCTCCGCGTGCGACATCCGCTACGCGACCGACGATGCCTTCTTCCAAATTCAAGAAATCAACATCGGCATGACCGCCGATGTCGGCACCTTCCCGCGTCTCTGCAATCTGATCCCACAAGGCTGGGTCCGCGAGCTCGCGTACGCCGGCCGCCGCCTCCCCGCCGCGAAAGCCAAAGAGATCGGCCTCGTCAACGATACCTTCGCGACGCAAGAAGCGATGCTCGCGCACGTCATGGAGCTTGCGCATGAAATCGCGGCGAAGGCGCCGGTCGCCGTCGCCGGCTCCAAGCGCATGATCAATTACGCCCGCGATCATTCGATCGCCGATGGCCTCGATTACATCGCCACCTGGCAATCCGGCATGTTCTCGCCGCCCCACATGATGGAAGCATTCGCGGCAAAAGCGCAGAAACGGGAACCCGACTTCCCAGACCTCGCGCCGCTGCGAAAGAAGATGTAAGATCAGCGAGGCTTGTCGCGAAGGCTACGTATGATCCTGAATCTTCGAATAAAGCAGATCTCGCCTGCGGGGGCTGATTGGCTTTCGCATTACTTATCCACCGTCGAGGCTCGCGACCCCGAATCTGTGATCTCACTCTTCCGCGACAACGCAATAGTGCAGATCAATGATGGCGTGCCGGTTCAAAGCCACACCGCCGTTCGCGGTTTGTTTCAGCGCTACTTCGCTAACTTCGAGCACGTCGAGCATGAAGTGCTGAACGCCTACGGCTCCGAAACGGAGTTAGTGGCAGAAACACTGTGTCACTACACGTTGGCGTCGTCGGGCAAGCGGATCACGCTGCCGGGGGTTACCATCTACGAGCGCGACGACGACGGCCTCATAATTTCGATGCGCATCTATATGGGGTTCGTCGGCATGTTCGAGGCGTTCGACGCCGCAGCCGCCACTGTTCCAGCCTGAAGACTGCACAGGGTGCAGTCACCGGACGCTAAAATAGCACACCGCCGACTTGACCCAGCGATTTACGAGAGGCCAGTTCCGCGCATGGCGAATCCCGCAACCACCACGATCAATGATGCGAGCAACGCTTGGCATGTGCGCTTCAACGACACCCTCGTCGCGCGCGATGTCGATCAGTATCTTGCGCTCTTCCGCGACGACTGCACGCTGCAGATCAACAACGCGATCCCGACATATTCCAAACTAGCGCTCAGAGCGGCCTACCGTCGTCATGTGGCGTCGTTTCGCGCGAAGAGCTACGAGATCATCGACGTATTCGGCGATGGCCAAAAGTCATCCTGCGAAGTGCTCTACACGTTCACCTGTCACGATGGCAGCACTGAAGGCGTACAATGCTCCTATGTCGTCGACCTCGATGAGGCAGGACTAATTCGCTCCATACGTATCTACGGCAACGGAGCCCGGGTGTTTAAGGCGTTTATGCACGCCAACGATTGATGTAGACAGCGCGGATGGACATCCGTTTTGTCTCTCCCGGTCCGAACCCGCCGCACGAAGTCAACGCCTTCGTCGAAATTCCGCAAGGCGGCTTGCCGGTAAAGTATGAACTGGACCAGAGAAGCGGCGCGCTTTTTGTCGATCGCTTCCTGCACACCTCGATGCTCTATCCGAGCAATTACGGATTCATCCCGAACACGCTCGGCGAGGACGGCGATCCAATCGACATTCTTGTCGTCACGCCAATGCCCGTCGTCGCCGGCTGTCTCATCCGCTCACGCCCCGTCGGCGCGCTGCTGATGGATGATGAAAAGGGCGTCGATGAGAAAATTCTCGCCGTGCCCGTCGATGCGCTTAACCCGTTCTATAAGGACGTGAAGACCCACGAAGACCTGCCGCCGCTATTGGTGCAGCAGATCGCCCACTTCTTCAGCCACTACAAAGATCTAGAGCCCGGCAAGACCGCCAGCGTCGGCGAGTGGGCGTCGCTGGAGGTCGCGCACGAGCGCATCAACCAGGCCATCAAGCGCAAGAAATGACTGACTCCGCGATCGCCGCCCGCATTGTCAACGCACTCGAAGCCGCCGCCGATCGCGAGGCCGGCAGCCAAACTGCGCTAGTGTCGGTCACCCTCGACATGCTCGCCCGCGCCGACGCCGGCACGATCGAGACATCCCTCGTGCGCAAGACGCGCACGCTCGTTTTCATGAGCGCCGAGTTCCGCACTGATGCGGGCGAACGCATCGCTACCGCGAACAGCGTTCATAAAGTGCTGGGCGCAGCTTAAGCTCGCGGCGCCACCCAGCGCATTTCCACCAATGTTGCGTCGTGCAGCAGGTCCGGCTCGATCTCCTCGAACGAGGACACCACGCTCGCCCCTTCCGGCAAACGATAGACCCGCCAGAACGCGCCATCCTCTGCCGTTGAGCACGCAAAGCCCGGCTGATTATCGACAAGCTCAGCGTTGCAGAACGTCACCTGCTCCGGCGGCGCAATCGCGAACTTCGACTGCGAGACAATCTCGCCTGCTGGACTGCGTGCCTGCGTCGAGCGCGTCACGATAGAATAAATACGCTGGCGATCGGCTGTCGGATTGATGCGGAAGACTTCCTCATCACCCGCTGAAAGCGTGATTGCCTTGAAGGCATCGCCCTCCACTTGATCATCAACTTCCGCGACGACGTAATTCGGCGCCGCCGCCGCCACCGCCTCGACATTCATCGGAAGCGCCGTGGAAATCCCGGCAGCGCTCTCCGGCCCAATCATCACGTTGTTATTCGGCGCAGCAACAACCGGAAAAGCGTCATTCGTCTCGCGCTGCTGCGGCTCTCCGCACGCAGCCAGCGCCAACGCCGCTACAACGATCCAACGTTTCACGAGAACACCTCGAACAACCCGGCGGCGCCCATGCCCCCGCCAATGCACATCGTCACAACAGCGTGCTTGGCCTTGCGCCGACGGCCTTCCATCAGCACGTGGCCGACGAGCCGCGCACCCGTCATGCCGAAGGGGTGGCCGATCGCGATCGAGCCGCCATTGACGTTGTATTTCTCAGGATCGATGCCCAGCTTGTCGCGCGAGTAGAGACATTGCGAGGCGAACGCTTCGTTCAGCTCCCAGAGGTCGATGTCGTCCACCTTGAGGCCTTGCCGCTCGAGAAGACGCGGCACCGCAAACACTGGGCCAATGCCCATTTCATCCGGCTCGCAACCTGCAACCGCGAAGCCCTTGAACAAGCCGAGCGGCTTCAGCCCACGTTTCTCGGCTTCCTTCTCGTCCATCAACACGACGGCGGCCGCGCCATCGGAGAGTTGGCTGGCGTTGCCGGCGGTGACGAAATTCCCAGGGCCACGGACAGGCTCAAGCTTCGCGAGACCCTCAAGCGTCGTATCAGCGCGATTGCACTCGTCTTTGGTCACTGTGTAGTCGACGAAGCTCTCTTCCTTCGTCTCCTTGTTGACCACCTTCATCTTCGTCGCCAGCGGCACGATCTCGTCTTTGAAGATACCGTTCGCCTGCGCTGCAGCGATGCGCTGTTGTGAGCGCAGCGAGTATTCATCCTGGTAGTCGCGCGCCACGTTGTAGCGCTTGGCGACGATGTCGGCGGTTTCGATCATCGCCATCCAAAGCTCGGGCTTCGTCTTCATCAGCTCTTCCTCGGTGACGCGATAGCGGTTGGCGTGGCCGCTCATCTGCACCAGAGAAATGGACTCAACGCCGCCACCGACAGCAGCCTTCGCGCCTTCGTTCATGATGTAGTGGGAAGCCTGCGCGATCGCTTGCAGGCCAGAGGAACAGAAGCGGTTCACTGTCGTGCCCGAACTCGTCACTGGCAGGCCAGCACGGATGAGCGAGAGGCGAGCGATATTTGTGCCGGTAGCGCCCTCGGGCGCGCCGCAGCCGATCACGACATCCTCAACCAATGCAGGCTCGATCCCGGCGCGCTCGACGGCGTGCTTGATTGCGTGACCCGTCATGGTGGCGCCGTGGGTGTCGTTAAAGCCACCGCGGCCAGACTTCGCGAGCCCCGTGCGGGCGTAAGAAACGATAACTGCGCGGCCCATCAGGCTCCTCCTCAACTTTGTTGCGCGCACACTAAGCGCCGCGACGCGCGCGTCAAAGCGCGTATCGCGGCGTCAGCGTGCGAAATCCGGCAATTATGAAATGGCGTCGTTGTTGACCAAGCCGCCCGTGGGTGCGGGTTCGGGCGCCTGTGACACGGGCGCGGAGGCCGCGACACCGCCCTGCTGGAAGATGCCGCGCCCGCGATCCTGGATCCACTTGGCTATATCCTCGGACAAGACGCCAGCGACGATGCCGACCAACGACACCGTGAACGGATTGAGCGTCGCCGAGGTCGTCGCCTGCTGCACCGAGGAAGCGATCGAGAAGCCGGCGATGGCCGCGTTCGCCAGCACATAGAACGCTAGCGCGGCGCACATGCCGAAAATCAAGCGCACGACGATCTCGGCCATAGTCACCGGCACCGGGCGGTTGAGATAAGCCGGGAAGAGATAGAGCAGCGAACCCAGCGCGCCCATCAGCAGCACGAGCACGGTCGAAAGCAGCGCCGGGTGGCCTTGCGCGAGGAACGCGCTCGCGCCGAGCGGGCTGAGATTGCGGAGCGCATAGGCTTCACCGCGCACACGCTGGTAATGCTCGTAATCCGGCACGACGCTTTGCTGGAGCGCGAAGACGCGGCGATTGGCTTCCGCCACTTGGCCGCTTACCAAACGTTGACGCGCGACGAGCGCCGAACGCTCGGCGCTTCGATCATCCAAAGCCTCTTCCTGCGCCGCGAGTTGCTGAACCTGCACGCTCAGGTTCGCGATGCCTTGCTGATCGGCCGGCGGCAAGCCGGGGCGCGAGGCGAGCGAATTGATGCGCGACGAAAGAGCCTGCGCGCTCATATCCGCGGCCGAACTCCCGGTCGTCTGCACATTTGCGCGCGTTTCGATGTCGGCGATCGCGCCGACCATTGCGGCGCGCGCTTCGTTGGTTGTGGTTTGCGCCGCCTGCACTTGGCCGTCGAGCGACGCGATCTGCTGATCGATCTCAAGCAACTCGCCACGCGGGCCGGAGCTTTCGGACTCGAGTTGTTGGATTTGCCTGTCGGCGGCGTCGAGTTGCGCAAACGAGATCAGACCATTAGTGGTCGGCGAAATCTGCGCCACGCCGAACTGGAAATCGCGCGAGCTGAACACGAGCGCGCTCATGCCGAGCACCGCCACCATCGCTACCGCGAGCACCACGCCGACGGAAAACTTGTAGATCGTCATCCCAACGTCCCCTCAGGTCTGCCTGTGACGCGCCATCCCCGATCGCGTCCCGCCTCCTGTCTATCTAGCGCATCCCTCGCTGGGCCGGTTGGCCTTTTTTAACCATCCCGCCAACCTGAGCTGTAGCTAACGCTACGTAATCACTATCCAGTGAATATTTTCTCATTTCTTCAATTTTCTCTTGTCAGCGATCAGCGGGCCGGTCATAAGGCGTGTGCGCTCCTCCCCAAGCAGCGCGACCAGTCCAGGAGAGAAACTGAATGTCCGCCCTTCGTTCGATCGTCGCTGCCGCTGTGCTCAGCGCTGCTTTCGTCGCCCCAGCCATGGCCCGCGACCTCTACACAATCCGCCTCACGCAACCGGTTGCCGAGCAAACCCGCGTGATCGCGCTCAACACTATTTGGGACTGCAACGGCGACACCTGCCTCGCCCGCGCCGACCACGGCGCCAACGTGCGCTCCTGCCGCCAATTCGTCCGCCAATCGAACGGCCTGCGCATCGCTGCCTATGGCTCGGCCGACGACCAGCTGAGCGCGGCCGAACTCGCGCGCTGCAACGGCGAAACCTATCAAGCGTCGAACGGCCAAGCCGGCCAATAATCGACTGCTTCGTAGCGATTGAGTTGAGAGCCGCCGGTCAGCAATGGCCGGCGGTTTCTCTATGCGCGCCCGCGCAGATCCTCGCGCCACGGATGCGCGCCGCACGGCTCCAACGACAGCGCCTGAGCGACGGGGTCTTCACCGATGCGCATGCGCGCCGCCCCGGTGCGTGCATCGCTGATCGAGTGCATGAGCGGGGCGATCCGCCCATCCGGCTGTCGCGCCAACACCAAGACTCCATGCGATCCCGCGACCCGCGCCCCGCCAGTCACGCGCGGCAGATCATAAGTGATGCGAACACGAAACGTTTCGCCACTGCTTTCCAGATTGTAACGTGGGTGATCGAACAGCGACTGCGCTTCGTCCTCATAGACGACCTCGATCGCATCCGCCTCGAAGCGCACGCCGACGCCTGCTGCGCACGCCGCCGGCCCCGCACTCCAAAGCCCCGCCAATTCGGCAGGCGGGTGCGACCGCTCGGCGCACGCCGAGACCAGAAAAATCACAGAAAGGAGCGCCACGGCGCGCTGCATCGAACATCTGAGCTACGCTCGTATGGTTGATGCTGTCTGAACGTCGCTAAAGGACTCGCCAAAGCCGTACCGGCGCCCCATGTCAGCGCGTATATTTCATGGACATGCCGGTCCCCTCCCCCACGCCCCAACCAGGCGCAGCGATCGATGGCTCCCGGCCCGCGTCCGAGCTGCTTGAAGACCTGATCGACACGTTTCCAGGTGAAACGGTGAGCGTCGGCGAATTGATCGACCGGCTGGATTCGCGTGCGCACGGCATGCTGCTGCTGGTGCTGGCGCTGCCGATGTGCGTGCCCAACGTGCCGGGCATTTCCACGATCTTCGGCGTACTGATGCTGGCGCCCGCGCTGCAGATGGTGTTCGGCTCGCGCCGGCTGATGGTGCCGAAGCGCGTGCGCGAGTGGCGGGTGAAGGGCGATGCGCTGCGCCGGACATTCGAACTTGCGATCAAACCGCTGAAGCGCGTCGAATATTTGATCAAACCGCGCTGGTCGCGGCTGACACGGTTTCCGGTGACGATCGTCGTCGGGCTGCAGACGCTGCTGATGGCGCTGGTGCTGATCTTGCCAATTCCGTTTGCGAATTGGCCTCCGGGCATGACTGTCGCGATGACGGCGTTGGCGCTGCTGCAACGCGACGGCGTGCTGATGCTGCTAACGATCCCCGCCGCGATCGCCTCGGTGGCGTCGGTTTACGTCGGCACGCGCGTTGGACTTGCCGTCATCGACAACGCCATCCAGTGGATCAGCAACCTGATCTCGTGATCAGCCCCGCACGCCTTTAGCAAGTGCTGCGAACGAGCCAGCCGAGCTGTTCGCCGGTGCGATCCACAGCCGCATCGACGGACCGACAGCTACGCGCCGCGGGACGCGACCCGCCCGGTTGAAATTCCGGATCACCCTCGCCGTTACGGCGATCGTTGTCGGAGAGCGGCTCATACACGGAGACCGCGCCGTCAGTGACGATGCATTCGCGGCGTGAGCCATTGGACTCACGCACGCGCACCAGCACTTCACCTTCATCCAACGCCGAAGCGAATGTCACGCGCACTGGACGCGACGAGGCGCGCGCCGCGCAGGTGTTGATCGCAGGCATAAGCTCGGGGAGCACGGAAGCCCAAGTCGGGCGCTCACCTTCCACCACGCCCCGGCGGGCGCAACCTTGGTAAGCAACGCCCTCGAACAACACTTGCGCAGTGTAGGGAAGCTCAACGCCGCTGGCGGTGCAGGCTTGCTGCGAGATCGTGACCGTCAGCGGGCCGGCGACGACGCGCATCCCACGCTCGCGATAATCGCGGTCGCCAGGAATGCCGCCATCCTCACCGAGGCCGGGGCGCGTGAATTGCGCGTAGTCGGCCAGCAAGGTCAGTTCCCACGCCCCTTCGGCATTGCCGAGCGCATCGATGCCGCCAGACGCTTGAAACTCACCCTCGTAGGCGGCGCGTTGTTCGGCGTTCGCAGGTCCACCTAGAGCAGCCAACGTTTCGGCGGCGATCTCAGCTTCGCGTTCGGCGTTCGTCGGCGTCGAGGGACCCTCTTCGCTCGTGGGCGCTTGGCGCTGACACGCAGACAAAGCAGTCGCGCTCAGCACGAGCCCCAATAGCGCACCGCGGATCAATGTCCGCATCGGCTTTCCCCCTTTGGCTCTGCCATCCGGATGGATGTCAGCACCGTCTCTGGCGTTAGTATAGCCCCATGCAGCGTGATTCCGGCGCCCCACTGTGGGAGTTTTTCGCGGGCGGCGGCCTGGCCCGCCTGGGCCTGGAACCCGACTTCGCCTGCACTTTCGCCAATGACATCGAACCGGCCAAGGCGGCGGCCTACCGAACCGCCTTTCCGCCGGGCGACGATATGCATCAAGGCGATATCTGGAAACTCACGCCCTCGAAGCTGCCCGGAAGGGCCGCGCTGGCCTGGGCTTCCTTCCCCTGCCAGGACCTATCGCTCGCGGGCGCCCGCCGAGGTTTAGCGGCGCCACGGTCGGGCGCGTTCTGGGGCTTCCACGCGCTCATGGAAAAACTTGGCGACGAGGGCCGCGCGCCGGATGTGCTGGCGCTTGAGAATGTGAGCGGCCTGCTCAGCTCGCACGGTGGCGCGGACTTCACTGCCTTGCTCCACGCATTGGATGATCTGGGCTATCGCGCCGGCGCGCTGGAGATCGACGCTGCGTTGTTCACGCCGCAATCGCGGCCGCGGCTTTTCATCATCGCTGCACGCAACGCCCCTGCGCACCTTACCGCGTCGGGTCCCAGCGAACCATTTCACACGCAATCGCTTCGCAACGTCGTGGCGCGCTTGCCGGACGGGTTGCGCAAGCGCTTCGTGTGGTGGCGCCTCGATGCGCCGCCGAAGCGCAACACGCGCCTCGCCGATCTCCTGGATGAGCACAGTGACGCCTGGAACAGCGAAGAGCAGACAGCCAAGCTCGTTTCGCAAATGAGCGCACTGCAACGCGCGCGCCTCGACGCGCTGCAGACGAGCGGACGCCGAGAAGTTGGCGCTGTTTTCCGGCGCATCCGGATCGAACACGGCGAGCGCGTGCAACGCGCGGAGGCGCGGTTTGATGGGTTGGCGGGATGCCTACGCACGCCAACGGGCGGTTCAAGCCGGCAAATTTTGTTGTTTGTCGAGGGCAAGGAATTGCGCTCTCGCCTGCTCTCGCCACGTGAAGCGGCACGGCTGATGGGCGTGCCGGAACATTATCCGCTTCCGAGCAGCCAAACCGCCGCTCTGCACTTGGTCGGCGACGCCGTTTGCGTACCGGTCGTGCGCTGGCTCTCGCAACAATTGCTGGCGCCGCTCGCCGGAGCCGCGACGGCGCGCAAGAGCGCTTAAGTGCGCGCCGACGTTTTCGATCCCGCCAAACGCTCGGCAGTGATGCGTGCGGTGAAGTCGCGCGATACCGCGCCCGAGCTTGCGGTGCGCGCAGCCGCGCGCGAGTTGGGTTTTGCCAGACGCTATCGGCTAAATGGCGCGAAGCTGCCGGGTAAGCCCGATCTCGTTTTCGGCGCGATGCGCAAAGTGGTTTTTGTGCACGGCTGCTTTTGGCACGGGCACGATTGCAAACGCGGCGCGCGCCAGCCGAAGGACAACGCCGCCTATTGGCGCGCTAAGATTGCCCGCAACGTCACGCGCGATGCTGCTTCCCTCATGGCGCTGAAGGCTGATGATTGGTCAGCGCTTGTGATCTGGGAGTGTGAGACGCGCGACGGCGCAGCACTTTCACGAAAGCTCGGAAGGTTTCTGCGCTGACGGCGCCCTACTTAGGCGGCGGAGGTGACGCGGGTGGCGAGGCGGGCATTGATCGTGAAGGAAAACACGGACCCCTCTCCCAATTCGCTCTTAGCAGTGATCGAACCGCCCATAAGCTTGGCTAACCGGAGTGAAATCGCGAGACCAATGCCGGGGCCGGCGCCATCGGCGGACAGGCGCTCGCGCCCAAAGATCAGCGCAAGCTGGGAGCGTGACATGCCAGCGCCCGTGTCGGCCACAAGCACATTGAGCCGCACGTGATCGGCGTCTATGGGCTGCGCACTCATGCGCACGCGCACGCCGCCGTGATTGGTGTAACGGACAGCGTTTGCGAGCAGATTGAACAAGACCTGGCGCACCCGCCCCGCATCCATCTCAACAAGAGCGGGCAAAGCGGGATCGACGTCGACAAATAGCTCAAGACCTTTGTCGTGCGCAGCGGCGCGAAACGCGCTTACGACGCCGCGAAGCAATTCACGCGGATCCGCCGGCTTGGCTTCAATACTGATCTGCCCGTTCTCAAGGCGATCGAGGTCGGAGAGATCGTCGAGCACGAGGCGCAGCACTTCGCTCGCTTGCAGCAGCGTCGCGATATGCGCGCGCGCCTGCGGAGACTGCGCCGCGCGGCGCAGATGTTCAGCCGCGCCGACCAGCGCCGACATCGGCGTCCGCAACTCGTCGTTCATGCGTTGAATCATATCGCTCTTGGCGGCGGCAGCGGCGGCGGCGGCTTGGCGTTCGCGCAGCACGGCGGCTTCCGCCTCGAGCTGCGCCGCATCCGATGCTACCAAACTCCGCCACAAGTTCACGCCGAACGCCATCAGCAACAAGCCGCCCATGAGCGGCATCAGATCGAGCGGATTGCGTGCGCCATTGATCAAGTAATCCGCCAGCGGCAGACCTAGCAGGAACGCAATCGTTGGCCCGGCGCCGGCGACCGACAGAGACACCGAAGATCGCAACGTCACCGCCGCGTTGGCGAGACCGCCGAACAAGTAAATGATCGCGAGCGTCTCGCCGGGTACGTACGGCGAGAACCACAACATCGCGGCGATCAGGTTGTTGTAGACGCTTTGTAGAACCGTCCACGCAAACAGGCGCGGCAAGCGTGGGGGCAGCTCGCCGGCGACGCTCATTCTCAGCAAACGCCCGAACATCCAGCGGTCGAAGAGCAGAACCGGCACGAGGCCGAGGTACCAAAGCAGCGGCAGCGCCGTGCCGACAATCGAAGTCGCAACCGCGGCGACGATGGCGCATGAGCCCAATCGCAGCCACGTGTTGGCGACGCGCGCACGCCCGACATTCGCCAGCGCGCGGGCGCGCTTGGCGCGGTCGAGCACAGGGGGCGCGGCCGTCCTCAAAACGTCGAGATTGTGACAACGGCCGCCTGAACTTTGGTTAACGTCGCATCGCGCTTGACGCGCGCTCGAAACCGGTTTGAACGATCATTCAAGGAGGAAGCCGCATGCGCCTGTTCGCCATTGCCGCCTTGGCTACCGTATTGATCGCCACCGCGACTGAAGCCCACGCCGGGGTCACCTCCTCCTCGCCATCGAGCTTCGTCATCGAGGCGGAGGCAGACTTGGCGGCGACGCCGGCCAAAGTCTGGCGCGACCTTACCCGGATCGGCCGCTGGTGGAGCTCGGAGCACACATACTCCGGTGACGCTTCGCGCCTTCGGCTCGATGCGCGGGCCGGCGGTTGCTGGTGCGAGCGTTGGGGCGACGAGCAATCAATCGAGCACATGCGGGTGGTGATGGTCATGGAGCACGAGGGGGTGCGCACGTTGCGGACCGTTGGCGGGTTGGGGCCGCTGCAGGGCATGGGGGTGAACGGCGTGCTGACCTTCACGATCGCGCCCCACCCCAATGGCGCGAAACTCACGATGAATTATCGCGTATCAGGGGATCCGAGTCTGAATCTCGATGCCATCGCCCCGGCTGTGGATAACGTATTGATGGAACAATTCGGGCGCTTAAGTCGATTTAGTACTATGGGAACTCCGGGCTGAGTTGGGCGTTCAGGCAGGGCTCACAGTTCCGGCGCCAAGTTCCCGCCCGGATCGGGCCGTACGTCGCGCCCGTCTTTTTTGGAGGGAATCTATGTTCCGCAAAGCATCTGCAGCTCTGGCCGCGTTGTTGCTGGCCGTCGGCTGCACCACGGTCGATCCGGTCACCGGCGAACGCGAACCAAACCGTACCGCAAACGGCGCTATCATCGGCGCCATCGTCGGCGCAGCAGCGGGCACACTCGCCGGCGGCGATGATCGCCGCAACGCCATGATCGGCGCCGGTATCGGTGCGCTCGGCGGCGCCGCGATCGGCAATTACATGGACCGCACCTATCAAAACTTGCGCGAGCGCCTTGCCGGCACTGGCGTTGGCGTTGAGCGCGTCAGCCAATCGCAGATCAAGTTGATCTTCCCGGCCGACCTCACCTTCGACTTCAACCGCGACACGGTGAAGAGCCAGTTCGTCGGCACCCTGCGCGACACCGGCAACGTCCTCCGCACTTACGAGCAAACCACGGTTGACGTGATTGGCCACGCGGACTCTGTCGGCAGCGACGAGTACAATCTCGACCTGTCGCGCCGCCGCGCCGGCAACGTTGCAACCATCCTGCAAGGCGGCGGCGTTGCCAGCTCCCGCATTCTGGTCGATGGCCGTGGCGAACGCGATCCGATCGCCAGCAACGCAACCGACTCTGGCCGCGCGCAAAACCGCCGCGTCGAAGTCTACATCAGCGCCTTCACGGGCTGATCTGTTGTTGAACTGAACGAAGACGCCGTCGCGCCCACAGCGCGGCGGCGTTTTCATATGGAGGCGCTCATGCGTGCATTGATCTTGGCTTTGGCGCTGGTTGCCTGCACCGAACAGACCTCGACCGCGCCACCGGAAGAACCCGGGTCACCTTCCTCCACCGAGATAAGCGCGTTGGTGCAAATGCCAACCTGGGAGGACGCGCGCGCCGCCGGTGTCGACTTTCGCGCTATAGGCCAGGAGCCGGGATGGATGGTCGACATCTACACTGAGGGCCGCATCGTCGCGCTGCTCGATTACGGCGAGACACTGATCGAGCTTCCGCGCGGCGAACCGACCTACCCCACCGAAGGCGCGACGCGCTTCGAGTCGCAAGCCGATGGCCACACGCTCTCGATCACCTATCGCCGCGCACCATGTGAAGACGCGATGAGCGGCGAGGCATATCCGTCAGCAGTCGAGGTCGTCGTGGACGGGCGCACGCTCACCGGATGCGGCCGCAGCGTATAACTCTAGACGGTCGGTGGTCCTTGCCACGTGATTTCACTCAAGCGGCCGCTCTCATCCAATTCGAAGTAGAGCCACATGGGGCTCTCGAGCGTGCCGAGTGTCCCCTCGTGTGAGATCAGGGCTCGCCCTTCTCTCACCACCACAACGCTCGCCTCAACGCCCAGCACTTCACTCAAGCGACGCACCAGTTGTGCCTGACTTTCATCGCCGCTAAGGCCAAACGGCAACACCCGCGAGTTGGACAGGGTGATCCGCTTACGCGCCACCCATTGCCGATAGATCAAATACTCAACGCCATCAGAAAGCGTGAACGAGCAATGGAACTCATCCGCATCGCTTGCGCAGTCACCGCTGCGCGTTAGGGCATCATCCGGAATTTCAGGGACGACATCGCCAACTTCGAAGCGGCCAAACCGAGCAGGCGCAGCTGAGTAAAACGGCCCGTCACAGCCGCCGTACCAGCAGGGCGCGCCGCTCTCCTCCACTTCTTCGGGCGCCACAGCCTGCCCCACCGCCGATTGCGGCCCCGACTGCGGCGAACACGCGGCGAGCGCTAGCATCAGAAGAGCAGCTCGCATCATCTGAACGGCGGCTCGTCGAAAGCGCGCAGCTTGCGTGAGTGCAGGCGATCGCGGTTTTTCTTGAGCAGCGCGATGGTCTCGAGACCAATGCGCAGGTGTGCGCCGACGGCGGCGTCGTAGAAACGATCTGCAACGCCCGGCAGCTTGATCTCACCGTGCGCGGGCTTGTCCGAAATGCAGAGCAGCACGCCGTACGGCACACGCAAGCGGAAGCCCTGCGTTGCGATGCACGCGCTTTCCATATCGACAGCGACAGCGCGCGACTGCGAGAGCAATTGGCGTTCCTGATTGTAGTTCAGCTCCCAGTTGCGATCCGCGTACGAGACGACGGTGCCGGTGCGCAGGCGGCGGCGAAGATCTTCTTTGTCGCCCCCCGCGACGGCCGTTGCCGCTTGCTGCAGCGCGATCTGCACCTCGGCGATCGCCGGGATCGGCACTTCGAGCGGCACGCGATCATCGAGAATTTTGTCGCGACGCAGATAGGCGTGCGCGAGCACATAGTCGCCGATGCGTTGCGTGTGACGCAACCCGCCGCAATGGCCGATCATCAGCCAGCAATGCGGACGCAGCACCGCCAAGTGATCGGTGATCGTTTTCGCATTCGACGGACCAACTCCAATGTTCACCAGCGTCACGCCATCAGTGTCCGGCGTCGCCAGGTGATACGCCGGCATCTGGTATTTGCGCCATGGCGCGTTGAGCGCTTTCTCTTCGGCATCGGGATCACCAGCCTCGATGCGCACGTGACCGGGACATGAAAGCGCCCAGCCTTTCGGGCCATTCTTCACACCCTCGGCCGCCCAACGAACGAATTCGTCGACATAGCGCTGGTAGTTCGTGAACAATATCCAAGGCTGCACATCGCTCCACGGCGCGCCGGTATAGTGCTCAAGCCGCTTCAGCGAATAGTCCGTGCGCGGCGCATCAAACAAAGCGAGCGGTCGCGATCCATCCAAGCGCTGAATGCGCAAACCATCGACGACCGCGTCGCCCACCTGCGTCAGGCGCGGACTTGGAAAATAACGTGCGAGCTCTTCGGCCGGGACACTCTCAAACGCCGCGGCGCCCGCAGCATCGAGCACGAACGAATACGGCAACTCGCTCTCGCTGACGCGCACGCTGAGTTCTGCACCGTAATCATCGACCAGCAATTGCAGCTGCTCGATGAGGTAGGGACGAAAATACTTAGGCTGTGTGATCGAGACCGCGTATTCGCCGGGCCACATAAGCTGCCCGAACGAACGCGCGAGGCGCGGCGCGGGTCCGTCCGCATGGTACGTGACGCGCAATTCCGGATATCGGAAAAGCGCGCGTTGCTCCATCGAGGGCGGCTTACCCTCCTCCGCGAATTGGCGAATGGCGCTGATCAGCGACGTGACGGCGCGGTCGTGCAGAAATTCGAGACGGTCGACAGCTTCGGCCGGCGTTTTCGGGTCTTCCATCGCGGGAGTGTCCCGCGATGGTGGCGCGCGTCAAGGGGTTTGGCTCAGGGGACGCGCGGGATCGGATCTACCAGACGCGAGCGGCGGTAGGCCTCGTGGGTCAGGCTGACTTGATTCTGAAACAGAAAGCCCAGCGGAGCGTCATACTTGTAGACCGCCTCCACCATGATGACGCTTGTGCCGACGTTCATCATGCGATTGTCGAGAGCGACATTCGAACCGACCTGACGCCCGCTCATGCCGCCGTGCCCTTCGCTCCAAACGACACGCGCTGTCGAAGCGTTGACGATGCTGATGCTGGTGATGCGCATTTCCATGGTGCCCGGATCGTTCGGGTACATCAGAATGTCGAGACCGCGCCACAGGTTGGTCATTTCGGAGTTGGAAATTTCAGTGTCGCGCGCAACGACGTCGGCCAGCGACGCGGCGGCGTTTTGAGCACGCTTGTTCGCGCCCATGACGTCGATCAGATCGACCGAGCCGAGCAGCAGCGGGACCATCAACAGTGGCGCAATGATCGCGAATTCAAGCGCGGCGACGCCCTTATTTTCGCGTACGAAACGGCGGAGGTTCTGAATTAGCTTCATGGCGTCAGCTGTACGGCTCGTTGCGGAACATCATCGTGGATACGAGAATTCGCTCTCCACCCGAAACGTTCTGGAAGACCGGCTCGAACAACGGCGTCATCACTCTCCAGCGATAGTAGGCGCGGACGACGACGATGTCCGACGGCTGGCCAGGCTGATAGCCCATGCCGCCGCCATTGAATTGGTTGTTCTGAATCGGACTCTGCGCGTTGTTGCTGGCGTCGACGAAGGACGTGAAGCGCCGCACATCGAGGAAGAGATTGCCGTCGCAGCCCATAACGATGAAGTTGTTGATCTCGTCGCACAGCTCGCTGCGGATCTGCGCCTCGCTCACATTGCCCATCTGGGCTTGGCCAGTGCGGATTTGACGAGAAACTTCGGACACACCGAAGTCGAGGCTGGTTTGCGCGAAGCCGATCATCGCGACCTCCGCCAGACCAAACGTCAGCAAGAAGAAAGGCATGAGGACAAGCGCGAACTCGACCGCGGCCGAACCGCGGCGGGCGCGAGCAAAGCGCCGAAACGCCCTCATTCTAAGTCGTGTGCGCGCGAACATATCGCCTCCGGAAAAGCGATCTTACGCCCGGAGTGGCTGATTTTCCGTCAAACGAAAGCGTAAATGGCGATTAACGCCGACTCGCTTGCGCCGCGCGGTTGTTGATCTGGTCGTTCACAGTGGCAGAAGTCTCACCGTCGCCGATGTCCGGACGCGGACGGCAAAGCGGCGTGCATTCAAGACGCGCCGTCTCAACACCGCGCGTGACCATAACAACATCCGTTTCGTCCGGCGTCACGACAACACGGCCAGAGTAAAGCACGCGCCCGTTCTGGCCGACGACCACGAGGTTCGTTGATCCATAAGAGCGGCCGGTCACGAACAAGAACATGTCATTCTGAACGGTAACGCCGGCGATGGCCGGATTGCCGATCGCGACACCCTCAGCAGGCTCTGACAATCTAATTGGGAAAGCTTGATCGAGCGCGACACGCACATCGCGCGCAGAGGCCGGCGCAGCGAACACAAACAAGGCCGCGACAGCGGCAACAAGCGGACGCAGAACGCGCATTGGCGCTTCCTTTTCTAATCTCACTTTATAATGGCTACGCGCCAATGGTTTCGGGATCGCTAAGAAATCGATCCGCACGCGCGAGATGACAAAGCAGCAAAGCGCTGAGTTTGCCTTTCGTCGTTAACTCGATCCTTACCTTCCCCGTTGGGCGTCATGTTAACTTCGCTCCCGTAATGTCTGCGAGCGTCTGGGAAGGGTGTCGGGTGCGACATCAGACCGGGCCGGTGAAAAAGCACTCGACAAACGGAGCTATTATTATGTTGAAGCGTTTCCTGAAGAACGAAGACGGCGCCACCGCGATTGAGTACGGCCTCATTGCCGCTCTGATCGGCGTCGCGATCATTCTGGCCGTCACGGCCGTTGGCGATGGCCTGAACGCCACGTTCAACGAAGTTGCCGGCGAACTCGGCTAATAACTGACTACGTGATGAGCGCGCCACTCCTCGGGTGGCGCGCTCAAAGCGTCCTTGTTTCTCTCCTCGAAACGCCGCCCCTCGGGCGGCGTTTTTGTTTCTTAAGAGTTCTTTGAGACGCACTGTTGCACATTCGTTTCGCAATGTTCGAAACGATCGCGCTCGCGGCTTTTGCCGGATTACTTATCTACGCAGCGCTTTCCGATGCGTCGCGCTTGATCATTCCCAATTGGGTTTCGATCGCGCTTGCCACCATATTCCCAGTCGCCGCCCTCCTCACCGGTGCACCGCTGATGAGCGTTGGTCTGCACGTTCTGTTCGGCTTCGGCGTTTTGGCGGTCGGCTTCGTGCTCTTCCAATTCAACATTATCGGCGGCGGTGACGCGAAGCTGCTCGCGGCGGCCTCGATCTGGACCGGCGTGACGGCTTTCATGCCCATGATCCTCTGGACCGCGATCGCGGGCGGTGTGATGGCGCTGGCGCTGTTAACGGCTCGTCAACTTATTCCCGCCGGCACCTATCCGGCATTCGTCGATCACCTTCTGAAAAAGCAAAACGGCATCCCCTACGGCGTGGCGATCATGATCGGCGCGCTTATGGCGATTCCATCCCTTCCTTACCTGTCAAGCCCGTTAACCCTGCCTTAGCCACAACAATGGTCTGTTCCATTGAAGTGCTTCGGGGACGAACGCGCGGGGAGTTGAACATATGTCAGCCCGTCAGCTGATCGTCTTGGTAATCGCCGCAATCGCGGCCGTAGGCGCTCTTCTTCTCATTCGTGGCTTTGGCGCGCGCCAGGCTGAGCAAACGGCGGTTGAGGCCGAACAGATTGCTGGCCAGCAAGTGCTTGTCGCTGCACGCGATATTCCGCAGGGCGCCGCGATCGCGCCGAGCGACCTCGCAGTCGCCCTCTTCCCGACAAGTTCAGTGTCGGCGAGCTTCGTGCGCCTCGATCAACAGCCTTCCGCGCAAGCTGATTTCGTCGGCGGCGTGACGCGTCGCGCATTCGTTCAGGGCGAGCCCATTGTCAGCGCTTCGGTGGTTCAGCCGAATGGCGGCGGCTTCCTCGCGGCCCAGCTTGAGCCAGGCTTCCGCGCTGTCGCTGTCGAAATTGAAACGATCACTGCGGTTGGCGGTTTCATTCAGCCGAATGACCACGTCGACGTCATCATGACGGCGCGCGTGAACAACCGCGACAGCAGCGGCGAAGCAGTGCGCAGCGACATCGTGCTTCGCGACGTTCGCGTGCTTGCCTTGGGCGACCGCACCACCACGCAAACGTCTGGCGACGCACCAGAAAGCGTCGAAGCCGGTGTGGCCGTGCTCGAACTCTCAGCCGAGGACGCGCGCATCCTGGCGCTCGCGGATGAAATGGGAACGATCAGTCTCGCGCTTCGCGGCGTGCAGGCGGAAACAGTCGGCATGACGGCGCCCAGCTCGGGCCGCCAGATCGGCCAAACATCAGGCGGCGTACGCGTGCATGCGTACGGCGTCATGACCGGGGGCAATTGATGAACGCCGGAAAGTCCTTTCGCGTATCGCTCGCCACTGCCCTCTCCGCGGCAGTGGCGCTTACGCCGACTTACGCGGTCGCGCAGGTTGAGCCGCCGGATGCGCGCACGGTGCGCATTAGCAATGGCGGCGGATCGCAATCCGCTTCGCTGGTGTTGCCGTTCGGCAAATCGGCGATCATCGACCTGCCGGCAGACGCACGCGACATCCTGATCTCAAACCCGGCGATCGCCGACGCCACCGTGCGCACGGCGCGCCGCGCCTACGTGATCGGTCGTCAGCTCGGTCAAACCAACATCTTCTTCTTCGACGCCGCCGGCCGCCAGATCGCCAACGTCGAAATCCGCGTCGAGCCGGACGTTGCGCCGCTCAACGAAATCCTGCGCCGCACCTCCGCTGACAGCCAGGTGACGGCGGAAGCCGTCAACGGATCAATCGTGCTTTCGGGCAACGCGCGTAGCGCCGGCGAAGCTGATCGCGCCCGCCAGATCGCCGCGCAATTCCTGCAAACCACTGGCGCTGCTGGCGCCAGCGGCGGGGGACAAGGCCCGGACCGCGTCGTCAACCTCATCCAAGTGCAAGGCAGCGAGCAAGTGCTCGTACGCGTGCGCGTGGTCGAAATGAGCCGCACGCTGGTTCGCCAGCTCGGCATCAACGCCAACTACGATGAGATGATCAATCAGCTCATCGGCGAAGACGACTTCCTCAATCTGGCAACGCGCAACGGCTTCTCGGTCAACGGCTCGCTGCTCGGCGGCCTGAGTGCTACCGGCGGCATTGCGAGCAACATCCTGCGCCCCGATGGCCTCGCCTACCCCGGTCAGAACGTCGATCCCAACATCGGGACCGGCGACGCTGGTGTCGGCGGTTACGAGTTCGATCCAAGCACGGGCCAAGAAACCTGGGGTCCGGCGCACGTCGAGCGCGCGCGCAGCACGGACGCTACAATCGAAGCTTTCGAGCGTGCGGGCCTCCTCCGCGTGCTGGCAGAGCCCAACCTCACGGCGATCTCCGGCGAAAACGCGCGCTTCCTGGCGGGCGGTGAATTCCCGGTGCCGGTCAACAGCGACGACGGCCAGATCTCCGTTGAGTTCAAGCCGTTCGGCGTCGGCCTTGCGTTCACGCCGGTCGTCATGTCGGGCGGCAACATCTCCTTGAAGGTTGCGACCGAGGTCAGCGAACTGACCAGCGAAGGCGCGATCTCGACCGGCGACACGCCGATCCGCAACGCGGATGGCACCACCACCGTTATTCGCGGCATCACTATCCCCGCTCTACAGGTCCGCCGCGCCGAAACGACAGTCGAAATGTCCTCGGGCAGTTCGATTGTTATGGCCGGCCTCATTCAGGAGCGCACGCGTCACGCCATGGAAGGCCTGCCGGGCGTCATGAACACGCCGGTGATCGGTTCGCTCTTCCGCTCACGCGACTTCATCAACAACGAGACCGAGCTCGTCATCATCGTGACGCCGTACCTGGTGCGCCCGACAGCGCCGGAAAATCTGCGCACGCCGGCTGACGGCTTCCGCAACCCGAGCGAGCGCGAAAGCCTGCTCACGGGCCGTCTCAACTCCATCTACCGCCCCTCGCGCTCTGAGGCCGGCGAACAGCAACAGACCCTGCAAGGGCCGCACGGCCACGTGATCGAATGAGGCACGTTATGAAATCCCGCCTGCCGCTTCTTCTGATCGGCGTTAGCGCGCTCACGACCGCGTGCGCCGGCGTTCCGAAGCCTGATCTCACGCGCCCGCCGATGGCGTCGCAAGCCGATCGCCATGAGCCAACGGCCGAAGCCGCTGTGCAAACGCTTCCGATCGCGGTGGCGCCTGGCCAGATGGAGCTTACTGGCGCGGATCGCGCGCAGCTGCGCTCTTTTGCCAGCGATTATCTCCGCTACGGCCACGGCCCGCTTGTACTCGAAGCGCCGTCCGGCGGCGCCAACTCAGAATCCGCTTCGATCCTCGCGGCTGATGCAAGGCGTACACTGGCCGAAGCTGGCGTTTCGTACGCGGCCATCGCCGGTTCTACGACTGACGCCGGCGGCGAAACGCGTCCGCTGCTTGTGAGCTTCAACCGCTTCGAAGCGCGCCCACCTGAATGCGCGCCGCTTTGGGAGCAAGATCTCGGACACCAAAGTAACAACCAAGCTTGGGACAGCTTCGGCTGCGCCACCAACTTCAACCTAGCCGCGATGGTCGAAGACCCGGCTGACCTCGTTCGCCCGCGCGACATTGCCGCGCGCGACTCCGAACGCCGCGACACGGTCATGGACGCTTATCGCCAAGGCGACCAAACGCATGCCAATCGCAGCAACGACGAACGCATTACCATCAGCAACGCGGTGCAATAGGGCTTGAGCAACATGAGCAACCCCGATCCCGCCTGGAGCCTCGGCTCTGACGACGATTTCGTGCTCGAGGACGACGATACCTTCGGCGTCGGCGATCTCGAAGGCGGAGACCTGCCGCCTTTCGATGACGGTGAAACCACCCTCGCCGCCAACGAAAGCGCCCACGATCTGCCGAGCGATGATGCATTCGGCCTGAACGCCCCGGCGACCGTCGCGCACGCGACCGCCGCAATGCCGATCATGCCGCGCGAAGATACCCGCAGCACTGAGCAACCGGTGCCGCGGATCACCATTCACGCCGCCTGCGATCGTCACGAAATCTCGGACATCATCTCGGGCGTCTCCGCCGATCGCCGCATGGCGCGCGCGGAGATCACGGTCGAGCATGGCGGCATTGAATCCGCGATCACGCGCTTCGCCGCTCAAGCCAGTCCGAACCTGCTCATCATCGATACGCTGATGCAGGGCCAGCAGATGCTGCACTGCCTCGATCGCCTGGCGCAGGTCATCGAGGAAGGCACCAAGGTCGTCATCATCGGCGCGGTCAACGATATCGCCCTCTTCCGCGAGCTGATGGCGCGCGGCGTGAGCGAATACATTGTGCCGCCGATGCAGCCGCTCGATCTCATCCGTACGATCTGCGGCCTCTATGTGAACCCGGACAAGCCATTCGCCGGTCGCGTGATCTCCGTGATCGGCGCGCGCGGGGGCATTGGCGCCTCGACGATCGCGCACAACCTCGCTTGGTCTATCGCTGAGCGCCAAGAATCGAGCGCGACGCTGCTCGATCTCGACCTTTCGTTCGGCACCGCCGCGCTCGACTTCAACCAAGACCCGCCGCAATCGATCGCCGATGCGCTGATGGCGCCGGATCGCGTTGACGACGTGTTCCTGGAGCGCGTGACCACAAAGCAGACGCAACGCCTGCAGATGCTCACCGCGCCGGCAACACTAGAGCGCGAGTTCGAACTCGATTCGCAAAGCTACGAGATGGTGATCGAGCGCGTGCGCCGCACCAGCCCATTCGTGGTGCTCGATCTGCCGCACGTCTGGACGTCATGGGTGAAGCAGACGCTGCTGTCGGCCGACGACGCCATCATCGTCGCTGGTCCGGACCTCGCGTCGCTGCGCAATACCAAGAACATCATCGACCTCTTGAAGGCGATGCGGCCTTACGATTCACCGCCGGCGGTGGTGCTCTCGATGGTCGGCGTGCCGAAGCGGCCGGAAATTCCGTTCAAGGACTTCGCGGAAGCACTGGGCGCTGATCCCGTCGCTGCGATCCCCTTCGATCCACAACTTTTTGGCATGGCCGCCAACAACGGCCAGATGATTGGCGAAGTCGCCGCGCAGTCGAAAACTGCGATCGCGCTCGACGCCCTTGCTGCAACACTCACGGGCAGAAAGCCGGTGGAGGCGAAGAAGTCGTCGCTCACTGACAAGATCCCGTTCCTGAAGCGCTAGGGGATTGAATGTTCGGTAAGCGAGGCACAGGCGAAGCTCCAAACGCTACGCCAACGGCGCCTGCTGCTGCGCCGCCGGTTGCACGCGTGCAAGCGGCTGCCGCGCCTCGCCCCGTTGCTGCTACGCCGCCGGCGCCAACCGCCCGCCCTGCCGCGCCCGCGCCGCGCCCCGCCGCCTCCGGGCAGGCGCAACGCGCGCCTGCGCCTGCCGCACCTCCGCCGCCGCCACAACGTGATGCATCGGAGAACGGAGAGTACCGCTCAGAGGCGTACTACCGCGTCAAATCCACGATCTTCAACGCGCTGATCGAAACCATCGACCTGACGCAGCTGGCGCAGCTCGATCCGGAATCCGCGCGAGATGAAATCCGTGACATCGTCGCGGAAATCATTTCGATCAAGAACGTTTCGTCATGTCGATTGGGCCGGCGTAGGCCCCGCTCGACGACATCTGCAACGACGTCCTGGGCTACGGCCCGCCGGAGCCGCTGCTCGCCCGCGATGACATCGCCGACGTCATGGTCAATGTATTTCAACGCGGTCTTCATCGAAGTCAACGGCAAGATTTCTAAGACTGGCAACTGCTTCCGTGACAACGGCCAGCTGATGAACATCTGCCAACGCATCGTGAGCCAAGTCGGCCGCCGCGTTGATGAAAGCTCTCCGGATATGCGACGCGCGCTTGCCTGACGGTTCGCGCGTCAACGTCATCGCCGCCACTGGCGATCGATGGCCCAACGCTCACCATTCGTAAGTTCAAGAAGGACAAGCTGAAGCTCAGCAACCTTGTTGAATTTGGCTCGATCTCGCCTGCTGGCGCGAAAATTCTCCAGATCATCGGCGCCTGCCGATGCAACGTGTTGATCTCCGGCGGTACCGGCTCGGGCAAGACGAAGGTCACGCTCAACACGCTAACCGCCTTCATCGATCCGACCGAGCGCGTCATCACCTGCGAAGACGCGGCCGAACTGCAGCTGCAACAGCCGCACGTGGTGCGTCTCGAAACGCGGCCGCCGAACCTCGAGGGCACCGGCCAGGTCACCATGCGCGATCTGGTCAAGAACTGTCTGCGTATGCGTCCTGAGCGGATCATCGTCGGCGAAGTCCGGGGCAGCGAGGCGTTCGACTTGCTGCAAGCCATGAACACCGGCCACGACGGCTCAATGGGCACGCTGCACGCCAACACGCCGCGCGAAGCCCTCTCCCGTCTTGAATCGATGATCACGATGGGCGGCTTCTCGCTGCCAGCGAAAACTATCCGCGAAATCATCGTTGCCGCCGTCGATGTCGTCATTCAGGCGCAGCGTCTGCGCGACGGTTCGCGCCGCATCACGCAGATCACTGAAGTGCTCGGTCTCGAAGGCGAGACCATCATCACGCAGGATCTGCTGCTCTACGAAATTCAAGGCGAAGACCAAAACGGGCGCATCAACGGCCGCCACAAGGGCACGGGCGTTGGCCGTCCGCGCTTCTGGGAGCGCGCGCGCTATTTCGGTCTCGAGAAAGAACTCGCGCAGGCGCTTGACGAGACGGAGGCCGCGTAATGGATACCGCAATGATCGCGGCAGTGCTTGCGTTTGTCGCGATCGGCGGCGCGGGCATCGCCCTCACCTCGAACAACCAATCACCCACGAACAACAAGCGCGTGAAGGCGATTGCAGGCGCCAAGCCCACTGACCGCCGCAAGCAAGCGACGGAAATGGCGGCACTTAAGCGCCGCCAATCGACTGCAGAGGCGCTGAAAGAACTTTCAAACAACGAACGCCTGTCGCGCCAGCGCCGCTTCTCGGTTAAGGGCCAGCTTGCGCAAGCGGGTCTCAACAATATCTCCCCCACCATGTTTTGGGTCGGCGCCGTCATCGCCGGCCTCGTACTCGGTATTGCCGGCTTGATCGTCCAAAGCGGCAACGACAATCCGATGTTCATGTACGCCGCCGGCGCGATGGGCTTCTTTGTCGGCTTTCTCGGTTTGCCACGCTGGATTCTCGGCATGCTCGTCGCCGGCCGCCAAAAGAAGTTCGGCAGTCAGCTTGCCGACGCCATCGACATCATCGTTCGCGGCGTGAAGTCCGGCCTGCCGCTTGGCCAATGCTTGCGCATCATCTCGGCGGAAAGCCCCGAGCCGCTGCGCAGCGAATTCCAAGCGCTCGTCGACAGCCAAGCCATGGGCGTGCCGCTGGAGCAGAGCATGCAGCGCATGTACGACCACATGCCGTTGCCGGAAGTGAACTTCTTCTCGATCGTGCTCGTCATCCAACAGAAGACGGGCGGCAACCTTTCTGAATCACTAGGCAACCTCTCAAACGTCCTGCGCGCGCGCAAACTGATGCATGAGAAGGTGAAAGCACTTTCTTCGGAAGCGAAGGCCTCAGCCATGATCATCGGCTCGCTGCCGATCGTCGTCATGTGCATGGTCTATTTTACGCGCCCTTCTTACATCATGACCTTGTTCATTGAGCCGGTAGGCCACCTCATCCTCTTGGGTGCGGCGACGATGATGACGCTCGGCATCGTCGTCATGAACAAGATGGTCAACTTCAAGTTCTGAGGGGCAGGCCATGGATATCGTCGACACCCTCACCGACCCGCTGCTGATCGCAGGCGTTCTCGCCGCCGGCGCATGCTTCGCCACGATCGTCACCATCGCCGCGCCTTCTCTGGCCGAAGACAAGCTCGGCTCGCGCCTGAAGGAAGTGGCCAAGAAGCGCGAAGAGCTGCGCAAGCGCTCGCGCGCCGAACTGGCCAAGGGCGCAGGCTCGCTGCAGCACAAAGATGCCAACTCGTTCGCGAAGAGCCTCGTCAACAAGCTGAACCTGCAAAAGGCGCTGGCCGACGATACGCTGGCGGAAAAGCTCGTGCGCGCCGGTCTTCGTGGCAACGCTGCGCAGACGATGTTCTATTTCTATCGCGCGGCGCTGCCGATTGGCTTTGCGCTCGCCGCCCTCGCCTACGTCATCTTCTTCGGCGACGAACTCAGCTTCCAGATGAAGCTCGTTGCGGTCGTCGGAGGTTTGGCTGCTGGCTTCTACGCACCGAACATCTATCTGCAGAACCTCGCCGACAACCGCCGCACCAAGATCATGTCCTCGTTCCCGGACAGCCTCGACATGATGCTGATCTGCGTGGAATCCGGCATGTCGATCGAAATGGCGCTGGGCCGCGTCGGTCAGGAAATCGCAACCGCCTCCGTCGAACTCGCGGAAGAGTTTGCGCTCACGACGGCTGAGCTCTCCTACCTGCCCGAACGCCGCATGGCTTACGAAAACCTCGCGCGCCGCACCAACCATCCGGGCGTGAAGGCCGTCGCTATGGCGCTGACGCAAGCCGAGAAGTACGGCACGCCCGTCGGTCAGGCGCTGCGCGTCATGGCTAAAGAAAACCGCGACTTGCGTTTGGCTGAAGCCGAGAAGAAAGCCGCCTCGCTGCCGCCAAAGCTGACGGTGCCGATGATCGTCTTCTTCCTGCCGGTCCTCTTCGCCGTCATCATCGGCCCGGCGCTCATCCAAGTGAACCACATGATGAGCGGGCAATAAGCCGCCGCTCGCGTGATGCGCGTCGTCAACTACCGACGAAATTAGAGTAATCGCTGCGGCCTAGCGGCCCATGTCGTTCCAGCGGCGCGGGTCGCTGAGCAAGCTACGCAGATAGCGGATGTTCTCGGCCGCCTGCTCTGGCGAGAGATCCACGCGCTCGATTTGCTCTGCTTCGTCGAAGCGACCTTGTAGCGCCAGCGAGATCGCCAGGTTCTGACGCGCCTCCGCCGGCGCGCCCGGCTGTTGCACGGCTTGGCGCAGGATCGGCTCGGCTTGCTCTGGTTCACCCGCCATAATGTGCGACACACCCATATTGGTGAGGATGCGCGCGTTGTTCGGCTGCAGCGCCAGCGCTTCTTGATAGGCGCGGCGCGCCTCGGGATAGCGTCCGAGCTGATCGAGCGCCGCGCCGAGCGCTGAGCGCACGCGCCAGTTCTCGGGTTCTGCCGCCGCCACCAGCGCCAGCGGCCGCAGCGCCTCTTGTGGGTGGCCAATCGTGATCGCGGCATACCCGAACGTGGTCAGCAATTGCCGATCTTCCGGGAACCGCCCCAAGGCTTCACCGGCGATCTGTGCGGCGCGATCGGTGCGTCCGCCGCGGCGTAGAGCTTCGGAGAAACGCTGCGCCGCCTCGATATCATTGGGAAAGGTCTGATACTCGCCCGCCCAGAACGCCATCTGCGTTAGCGAGTCTTCGCGCGCCACCTGCTCACGGGCGCGGCGATCGATCGGGCGCGCGCCTTGCGGAGCGCCCACGGAAGCCGTCGCGTCCGCGGTGGCGTTGCTACCGCCACCGAGCGTGGCGCACGCTCCAAGGGACGATACGGCAATAAACGCGAGCGGCAGGGCGGCAAGCTGGCGGGACATGGGGGCGAATCCTAATAAGCGCCTAATGCTGCGCCCTGATGCTCAACAAAGGGCTAATAAGCGCCTAGGGATTGGGGACTTGGGACTGGGAAATGGAACCCATGCCGATCACGAACTACCGGCAGCTTGAGGTGTGGGCGAAGAGTATGGACCTCGCTGAGGCCATCTACGCTGCCGCGAAACACATGCCGAAGCAGGAGGAGTATCGCCTCACCGCGCAGATGATCCGTGCCGCGATCTCAATCCCAGCCAACATCGCCGAAGGCAACCTGAGGGCTTCGAGAAAGGACTACGCGCACTTCGTGAGCATTGCGCGGGGATCGACGGCAGAACTCGAAACTCTCGTCCTATTGGCCGAACGCACCAAGCTGCTGTCCGCCGAAATCACAACGCCGCTGCTGGAGAGTATCGATCCAATCGGTCGAATGCTAAACCGCTTGCACTCGCGGTTGGTTCAAACCACCAGTCCCTAATCCCCAACCCCCGAGTCCCGAGCATGGCGAACCTCCCCTTCCTCAAAAACTCCGACGCCCCGGCCGTCCCAGTTCACGTCATTCGTTCCGGCGAATGGAGTCAGTGGATCGAGCGGCATTCGGAGACGCTGCGCCGCTTGGCGGCCGCACACGACTTTCAGGCGCAGAACGGGCGCATCCTGCTCGTGCCGGCCACCGACGGCGCGATCGAGCGCGTGCTCTTCGGCGCGGGCGATCGCGCCAACGTCAATGTCATCGGTGCGCTCGCGCAACATCTACCGGCCGGTGACTACCGCATCGCGTTCGCACCGCGGGAGTTTGCCCCGACCGCGACGGCCATCGCTTGGGGTCTCGGGGCTTACGCGTTCGATCGTTATAAGAAGCGCAAGCGTCCGGCGCCGTTGCTCGCCCCTCCTGAGGGGGCCGACATGGGCGAAGCCGCGCGGATCGTGGAAGCCAGCTGGCTCACGCGCGATCTCGTCAACACACCGACCAACGATATGGGTCCGATCGCGCTCCATGCGGCCGCCGAGAAACTGGCCGAGCGCTATGGCGCTTCGTTCGAGGCCGTGGTCGGCGACGATCTGCTCACGCAGAATTATCCGCTCATCCACGCAGTGGGCCGCGCTTCTGCGGAAGCGCCGCGGCTCCTGCATCTCTCATGGGGCGAGCCAAACGCACCGCGGGTCGCCATCATCGGCAAAGGCGTTTGCTTCGACACGGGCGGCTTGGATCTAAAGCCTTCGTCCGGCATGCGCCTGATGAAGAAGGACATGGGCGGCGCAGCGCACGCGCTTGGTCTTGCGCAGATCATCATGGACGCGAAGCTAAGCGTGCGGCTCGATGTCTATCTCTCAGTTGTCGAGAACGCCGTTTCCAGCAACGCCTTCCGGCCTGGCGACATCATTCCAAGCCGCAAAGGCCTCACCGTCGAGATCGACAACACCGATGCCGAGGGCCGCCTGGTGCTTGCCGACGCCATCACGCGCGCCTGCGAAGATAGTCCGGCGCTATTGCTGGATTTCGCGACGCTCACAGGCGCGGCGCGCACCGCGCTTGGGCCCGACATCCCACCCTTCTTCACCAACGACGACACGCTGGCAGCCGAATACGCGCAAGCTTCGATCGAAACCAGCGATCCGGTTTGGCGCATGCCGCTCTGGGATGCCTATGACGGCGACATGGATACGCCCATGGCAGATCTCAAAAATACCGGCGATGGCGCAATGGCCGGTGCGATCTACGGCGCGCTCTTCCTACGTCGCTTCGTGACCGTGCCTGCGTGGGCGCACTTCGACGTCTATGCCTGGGCCCCCAAAGAGAAGCCCTCGCGCCCAACCGGCGGCGAAGCACAAGCGCTCCGCGCCAGCTGGGCCGTGCTCAAGAAACGCTTCGCAACCTAGTTCGCGGGCGGGTAGGTGAACGGCGAATGTGGCGTGAGCCCGAATGAGGCTCGCGGATTGTTGTAATCCCCCGTGAGCACTTCGTAGTGGAGATGAATCGGGATCTGATAACTCGCCGTGTTGCCCATCAGGCCAATTTGCTGACCGGCCGTCACCTGCGCACCTTGCACAACGCCCGGCGCAAAGCTGGAGAGATGCGCATAGCGCGTGTAGACGCCATTGCCGTGATCGATCAGCAGCATGTTGCCGAAATCATCACGATAGACCGCTTCGATCACCCTACCATCTGCAGCAGCGACGATCGGTCCACCGTTTGCTGAGTGATAATCGACGCCCTTGTGGTTGCCATTGCCGCGCGGTCCGAAACCCGATGACAGGCAAGCGCCTATAGTTGGATTGGCCGCAAGCGCGACGCCATCTACATTCACGATCGGTGCATAATTGCGCACATGGCGTTGCGCATCGGCCGATGGCGCATTCGACACCGTCATGCCCGGGCAAAGGTTCAAGCGCGTTTCGAATGCATCACGCCCTGGCGTAACCGGCAGATTGATCGGCGTCGTTTGCAGCGTCGCGACCTGCTCAGCGACACTTTCAGGATCGCGCTCGATCACGATAGCCTCGCCCGCACGCGCTGCCAGCGAGGACGCTTCGGCACGAATGCGCGCCAATTCATCCTCGCTCATCATACTGCGCAAACTTTCGAGCGACACCTCACTCAATCCGAGCCGTGCAGCCAGGCTCGGCACACGCTGAGCAATCGGTGTCGTGATCGCCGATGGCGCTGGGTAAATCGAACCGATGATCCAACCACCGGCAATCAGCAGCACCCCAAGTAGAAGGCCGCGAATAAGTCCGCCCATGACACTCCCTCCGCGCTTGCGCGCAGAGGCTACGTCCGGGTTGTGAGTAAGTCACGATTCATTTCGACATCGATATATGCCTGACGCGCGAAGCGGCCGTGAACACTTCGCGCGTCAGCTTTGCTGCAGTGCGGTCGAACGTCAGAGGCCGTCGCGCGCCGCCAGTCGCGCCATCTGCAGCTCAAGGCGCTTCACCTCGCGCAACACGACGTTCTTGTTCATCTCCATCCAGAAGTACATTTTGAGCATCGCTACAGCGATGGCCGCCCACAATGCGCCTGCTGTCCAGATCACGGTCTCGCGAACGTCGGTGATGCGGCCAGACATTCCAAGCGCAATAGACCAACACGCCAAAGACGCCGAAGGTCATGATGGCGGCGAACACATTCATGGCGCCCCAGCGTCCGCCGAATGTGCCGAGCGCTTCGTTGATTGGCCCTCTATCTTCGAAGCGCGCGAGAAACTCCGCGTCTTCCTTCGAGAGCGCATCACGGATGGCGCGATCAAGATTTATCATGGCTTTCTTCTCCTAATTCTTCACGCAGCGCTTTTCGCGCAGCAAACAAACGAGACTTCACGGTGCCCTCTGGCGCGCCCGTGATGGCGGCGATCTCGCTGACACTCAGCTCCTCGCCGAAATACAAGCTGACAGCGACGCGCTGTTCCGGCGGCAATCGCTTCAGCGCAGCGGCGACATCGAGACGATCGTTGGCGCCGTCTTCTGCGTTCGCTTCGGGTTCAAGCATCGCTTGCGCGCTTTCTGCGATGCGCGTGCTGCGATACTTGCCGCGTAGCGCGTCGGCGCATTTGCGTGCGGCGATCGCGTATATCCAAGCGCGAAACCGTGCCGGATCGTCGAGTCTTGCGAGACCGCGCACAGCGCTTTCCCAGGTATCCTGCACAACATCTTTCGCGACCTCCGTCGTTCCGAGGGTCCGCGACGCAAATGCCACGAGTTTCGGCGTCCAGCGTGCGGCCAGCCGGGCGAACGCTTCACGCGAACCGCCTTGGGCCAGCAGGACGAGGTAGTCGTCGAGCGCTTGTTCAAGTCCGCGACGCAACTCTGTCTCGCCCTTTCCCAGCCTCTAAGTCGCGCCTGGATGGCGCTCGGTTCGATCCGGAGGCAAATATTTTCAGTGCCTGAAAAGCCTTGCCGGAAGCGGATCGTTTCGGGTTCTGGCATCAAGATTTGGTTAATCATTTCGGCCATTCCACAACATCTTGTGGTTTCGCGCTTGCACCGACCACCAAATCAGCAGATCTTCCACTTGCGATTCAATTCTGGGAGGTCGGCATGGAACTCGGTCAAAACCAAGTGGAAGCCCTGGACCTGTGGCGACAGGTTACCGTCACGGCGGCAGTTCGTTCTGATGCACGCCGGATCTGACGGCCCGCCAAATGGCGGTTCTCATGACGGTGCGTCTGCGGCCTACCCCGCACCGGTGCGCGGCCTGGCATCGGCGCTGAATGTCGGCAAGCCGGCGATCACGCGCGCCCTCGATACGCTGTCGCGCCTGGGCTTCGTCCAGCGCCGCCGCGATCCTAAAGACGGCCGCAACGTGTTCGTTGAGCGCACCGAAAAGGGTGACGCGTTCCTCGACATGCTGGGATCGACGATCCTGCAAGGCGATGTGATCGAACAACGCCCGATCCTGGCCGCCGTCTCCTAAGAGACGTCCAAGCCAAACAAGTACGGCGCCCTGCTCACGCGGGGCGCCGTTTTTGTTGAGCGAATGCTGAAAGCTTCAGTGCGCCGGTTCTGCCGCGGCTTCTGTCGTCGTCGCAGCAGCGTCGCCTTCAGCCGGGGCGGCTTCCGGCAGCGGCGCAGGCAAGGCCACGTTATTCGGCGAAATCGACCGCAGATACGCAATAACCGCGACACGATCCTGGTCGTTACGAAGGCCTGCAAACGCCATCTTGGTGCCGCGCACGACCGACGCCGGCGACGTCAGAAACTCGTTGAGCGCCAAGTAGTCCCACGAGCCGCCATGCGCAGACATCGCATCGGAATACGCATAGCCGCCGTGGCTGGCGACAGCGCGGCCGAACGCGTCGTGCAGGTTCGGTCCGATGCCATTAGCGCCGCCGGCGTCGAACGTGTGACACGCAACGCACTGCGCATGCACGCGCTCGCCACGCGTGATGAGTTCTTGCAGGCCCGCCGCATCTGCAAAGAGGCGACCAAAATCAGGCGGACCGGACGGGCCAGCTGTCGTCGGCCCCTCAAGCGTGACTTCCGGCAGATACGCCGCCTCATGCGGATAGTTCGTCGGGACCAGCGTTTCGGCGCCGATACCAACAAGCATCACCCCCAGCACAGCCGCGAGGCCCGCACCGAGAACCGAATTCATCTTGAGATCGCTCATCGCCCTGCCTTGCTGGCGCCCAGAAAAGTTGGGCGGTTTATGGCGTGCGTTGCGCCGCTCGCCAAGCGGGGGCGATGAATCCTGCGGCCTGGAGCGCCCTTGCGCGTCAACCCGCCGCACGGCACTGGAGCGCCATGAACCCGGTCGTCGTCATTCCAGCCCGCATGGCCTCCACAAGGCTCCCCGGCAAACCGCTCGCGGATATCCACGGCCGCCCGATGATCGCCTGGATGGTCGACCTGGCAAAGCGCGCCAATGCCGGGCCAGTGCTGGTGGCGGCCTGTGAGGAAGAGGTCGCCGAGGCGGTGCTGAAAGCCGGTGGCAACGTCACTCTGACCGCCCCCGATCTGCCCTCCGGCTCCGACCGGGTGCACGCGGCGCTCGAAGCGTTTGACCCCGCCGGCCATTACGACGTCGCGGTCAACCTGCAAGGCGATATGCCCACAATGCGTGCGGAGGATGTCGCCCGAGCCGTGGCAGCGCTACGCGACGGCGCCGACATCGCAACCCTGGTCTCGCCTTCCACCGATCCAACGGAACGCGACAACCCGAACGTGGTGAAAGCGGTGCGCGCTGCCGATGGCCGCTGCTTGTATTTCACGCGCGCCGCGGCGCCTCACGGCGACGGTGCGATCGAGCGCCACGTCGGAATCTATGTCTACAAGCGCGATGCGCTCGCGCGTTTCATTGCAGCGCCGCCCTCGCCGCTTGAGCTGCGCGAGAAGCTGGAGCAATTGCGCGCCCTCGAAATGGGCATGATCATTCGCGCCGACTCGATCGCGGATTTTCCAAAGGGCGTCGACAGCCCGCCAGATCTTGAAACGGCGCGCGCCGTGCTTGCGAAGCGCTGAAGTGGTTTGCGAGCACCTAAGTGCGCTGGAAAGCGAACTGCTCGCCCACGGCGTCGAGGTCACTTCGCGCGGCCAGGCCTGGAGCAAGAATTGCCGCGAGTGGGTGTACTTCGCCTGCCGGCTCGATCTCCCGGCGCTGCGCGAGCGTTTTGCATTCGCGCCCTGCGTTGAGGATCACCTCCATCGTGGCACGCACGACGGATCGGAAGCTGGCTTTGTGTGCAACCAATGCCTGGACGGCGTCATGGGCGCGCTCCCAGAGACAGCGCCGCATCTGCCCGTCTATCGCTGAAGCTCCTGGCGCACCAGTTCGCCGACTTCCTTGAGCGCGGTCGTCGCGGTTTTCGAATAGGCGGTGAAGTTCAACCCGCCGTGCATCAGCACCGGATATTTCTTCTCCACGACGCGCACGCCGGCTTTCCGCAAAGCATCAACCAGCGCTTTTGCGTCGTTGCGCACCGGGTCCATCGGCCCGCCGCCAGCAACGATGGTAGGCGGCGCGGCGGAAAGGTCGACATCCAGGAGCGATGGCAGCGCCTCAGCACCCAAACTGCGCGCGATGTAAAGGCAGGCGACGCGGCCAAGGAAACGGAAGTTGCGTAGCTCCTCGTCGGCCCAGAGCGAATCCTGCACGTGCACCAGTGGGTAGAGCAAAAGCTGCAACGCGACCGCACCCGGCGTCACGCGATTGATCTCCAGCGAGATCGTCGCAGCCAGGTAAGCGCCAGCGCTATCGCCCGCGACCACGAGCTTGTCCGGCGCTGCACCCAAACGCTGCGCATTCTGAAACGCCCATGCGCAGGCGGCGCGCACATCTTCGATCTGGCCAGGGAACGGTGTCTCCGGCGCCAAGCGATAACTCACCGCAAGCACACGGCCCCGCGATGACTTCGCAAGCCACGAGCAGATTGAGTCATGCGTGTCGATATCGCAGCACACGAAGCCGCCGCCGTGGATATAAACGAGCAGCGGCGCATCACCGGCATCGGCAGCTTCGTAGTAGCGCGCGCGAAGCTGACCGGCCGGTCCGGCAATCTCCAGGTCTTCAACTTTCGCCAACCCGGCGGCGCGCGCCGCAGGCACGGCCAGCAAAGTCCGCAAGCCCCGTCGCGTTTGCTCCAGAATGGCGCGCTCTGCGTTTTGCGTCATGCTCATGACGGGTGGGCACTTTCCTTTCCGGCGCGGCTTGCGCTAACGCTCGCGACCTATGAGCGAACGTATCTCCTTTCAAGGCGAACCTGGGGCGAACTCTCACATCGCCGCACACGAAGCCTATCCAGAACTCGAGCCGCTGCCGTGCCCGAGCTTTGAGGATGCGTTTGCGGCGGTTAGCGAGGGCCAGGCGCGCTACGCCATGATCCCGGTCGAAAACTCGGTCGCGGGACGCGTGGCCGACGTTCACACCCTTATTCCTGAAAGCGGACTTTACATCGTCGCCGAACGCTTCGTGCCGATCCGTCACCAATTGCTGGGACTGAAAGGCGCGACACTCTCCGGCCTCACGCACGTGCGTTCACACCCCCAAGCGCTCGGCCAGTGCCGCAAGCAATTGCGCGACCTTGGCATCACCGCCGTCAAAACCGCCGACACCGCCGGCGCCGCGCGCGAGATTGCTGAGCTGGGCGATGCAAAGGTCGGCGCCCTCGCCTCTTCGCTCGCGGCGGAGATCTACGGCCTTCAAGTTCTAAAAGCTGATGTCGCCGACGCGACACATAACACGACACGCTTCCTCGTGTTCTCGCGGGACGAAATGCGCGCGCCCGCGAACAACGGCCCGTGCATGACAAGCTTCGTCTTCCGCGTCCGCAACGTGCCCGCCGCGCTCTACAAAGCGCTCGGCGGTTTCGCGACCAACGGCGTCAACATGACCAAGCTTGAGAGCTACCTCGAAGGCGGCAAGTTTTCGGCGGCCATGTTTTTCTGCGAAGTCGAGGGCCATCCCGATGAGCGCGGCTTGAAGCTGGCGCTCGAAGAGCTGGCATTCTTCTCCACGTCGCTGACCGTTCTCGGCGTCTACCCTGCAGACGCCTTCCGGCTCGCAGCCTCGGGCGGGCGATAGGCCACGGCCACGCCGCCGTTGCGATACGCGTAAATCCGCAGCTCCGGCCGCTTCTTGGCGATCACTTGCAGCATCTTGCGGTAAGAGCCGTAACCCAGCCACGCGCTCGTGCCGCCGGTGTTGAAGCCCGGCACATCTCGCAGCGCGAAGATCACGGCCTTGCGGCTCAGCATGGCGCCGCCGACGCCTTCCGCCGCCTGCACGATACGCTCCGCCGCCTGCTCCAGCGGCGTGGCGTTCGGGTTGAGCTGGCGCGCCGCCGTAACCACCGCTTTCGGCGCTGGCGGCTTCACCCGCACCAAGCCCCACCACTTCCGCTTCGGGCGCTCATACTTGAACGCATCCATGAATGCGTTGCGCAGCACCACGTGGTCTGCGTATTCGCGGTAAACTTCCGCCGTCGGGTTCTGCTCGTGGCCCATGGCCACGACTTCCAGATCGCGATCCTGCAACCGGTTCACGACCGGCACGAAATCAGTGTCGGAGGTCAGCAGGATGATTTCCTGCAGGCCCTTAGTCTCGGCCGCGATATCCACGGCGTCGAGCGTGATGACCATATCGGCCGAGCTCTTCTTGCTCTTGGCGATGGCGCCGCAGGCGAAGGCCTCGAAGCCAGCGGCCTCGAACACATCGCGGTAGCGTTCGTAGAGCGGGTTCCAATAGACGCGCTTAACCAGGAATTTCCGCTTGTGGCGTTCCTCGTCGAAGGCGCCGTCTTCAAGCCACTCCATCCACTTGGCGATGGATGTGGTGAATTCCCCGCTCGTCATGCCGAGCACATTGTCGAAGTCGATCAGCAGCGCGCATTTCTTGCGTCGGCCGAACATTGGCTCTCCTGCAACCCAGCGGTATTTTGCTAGTCGGGATGTTACGGGGCGTCCAGGTGTAACCGGGCAACACTTCCGCCCGTATCGACAGGAACGAGGGGAATTGGCCGACGAAACCGCACTCAGGGGCCTGTTGCTAAAAGGTCTCGCCGGCGACGAAGCCGCGCACCGTGCGTTTCTAACGGAAGCGGCGGCGCTCTTACGCGCCTTCTTCCGGGCGCGGCTCCGCGGACGGCCGGAGGACGCAGAGGACCTAGTTCAGGAGACGCTGGTGGCGCTCCATACCCGCCGCGAGAGCTACGATCCGAATTACCCGCTGACGGCGTGGCTTTACGCCATCGCGCGCTATCGCCTGATCGATTTCCTCCGCCGCGCCAAGCACCGCAACCACGCCTCACTTGATGGCGTCGAGGTGGGCGAACCCGATCCTGACTACGAAGCCAGCGACGCCAAGCGCGATGTCGCCACCCTGCTCGACAAGCTTCCCGAAAAGCAGCGCACCGCCATCCGCATGGTGAAGCTCGAAGAGAAGAGCGTGAAGGAAACCGCAGAAGCGACGGGGCTTTCAGAATCCGACATCAAAATCTCCATCCATCGCGGCCTGAAGACGTTGATGCGTCTGATGGGCCAGGAACAGCCCCAGGAGACGGGGAAGTGAAGACCGACGATCTCATCAACGCCCTTTCGCGCGGCGTCGAACCAGTAGAGCGTCCGCGCTGGCGGATGAATCTGGCGATCACATTGGTCGTCGGACTGATCGTGGCCGTGGCCCTGGTGGCGATCGGTCTCGGCGTACGCCCCGACATCGGCGCAGCCCGCATGCCGGTGATGATGAAGGCGATGTTCTCGGCGCTGGCGGCGGCGATCATTTTGCCGATCGCGGTTCAGCTGATGAAGCCCGGCCGCCCGCTTGGCTGGCGCATCGGCGCGGTGCTGTTGTTTGTCGGCGTCTGCGCCATCGCCACCATCACCGCACTGATGGGCGAAATGCCCGAACAACGCTGGCAAGCCTGGATGGGCGGCCAAGGCAGCGCGCCCTGGTGCATTGTCCTGATCCCAATCCTGGCTGTACCAGCGGCGGCCCTGCTCACCTGGTTCATGCGCGCGTTTGCACCGACACGTATCACGCTCACAGGCGCAGCGATCGGCGCACTCTCGGGCGGCGTGTCCGCGATGGCCTACGCCATGTACTGCCCCACGGACTCCGTCGCGTTCGTCACGACATGGTACACGCTCGCAATCGCCGTGTGTGCGGCGCTGGGGGCCTTGGTGGGGTCGCGGTTTTTGCGCTGGTAATTTCCGCTATCGGCCCATTGCGGACGGATTGGCGAGCGGCAACGATGCTACTAGGCTTCGACCTTGGTGAGAGTTGAAGACCAGAAATTCCACGATTGGCGCGTTGGCATTGCTTGTGGCGCTCGGCGTAACCGTCGATGCGCATGCGGACGTCATATGGCCTGCTCTGGTGACAGCACCACGGCTGCTCAGCGTGCCGGTGCTGATGCTTGGGCTGGTTGTCGAGGCCGCCGCGCTAAAAGTCTTCTTCCAGCATTCATGGCCCCAAGCAGGAACGCGCGCGCTCATCGCCAATGCATTGTCCGCGCTCCTGGGCCCGGTGTTGATCCCGCTCTCCGGTCTGGTGTGGGAGTTTGGTCCAGGGCAACTCGTAAATCGCGCGTTCGACGTTGGAACGTTCAATCCGGTGAGCTGGGCGGCCACGCTGATTTTCGCCGCGACCATTTCCACGCTCATTGAGGGAGCCACCCTGCAGCGGTTCTTCGCAGTGAAATTCGACACACGGCGTTGGCTGATTTGGCTGGCGGCGAACTTTGTTAGCACTGCGGTGGCCGTCGCCAGTGTCTTTCTAAGCTCCGAATTCGACGCGAAATACCGCCCGTGGCTATTTTGACGAATGGCTGCTTCCGGCGAAAAGCGGTCAGAACGTGCGGATAGATTGCCGCTCTATCCTACGCTTCAGCGTACTTTTTCCGCACGCATTCAACACCCCACATAAAATCAATCCGGTGGTGTTCACACCGCGCCTAAACTCCACCCATTCCTCGCACGGGAGGTCTCGTTGCTAGCCGGGCGATTCAGAAGCGGGGGATGTGATTGAGTGTGAAGCGTCGCAAACGACCGCGATGCGAAGCCCGCGAGATAAAAATCGCGGGAGCATACCGGAGCTAAGGCAAAGCTCTGCACGCCGCCGGGGCACCGATCCAAGGGAGTGAAAGACCTCCACGTGACGGCCCGTCGAATAAC
This sequence comes from Hyphomonadaceae bacterium, assembly GCA_041398305.1. GTDB lineage: Bacteria > Pseudomonadota > Alphaproteobacteria > Caulobacterales > Aquidulcibacteraceae > Vitreimonas. Next base: position 58,155 of record JAWKUZ010000009.1, on the reverse strand, counting down.
GGTCACGCGGGGCGCGTTGAACGCGCATCGCCAGTCGTAAGACTGGAAAATAACTATCTTGGCGCAATCCACGCGCCCCGCTCTCCCACTCGGGAGGCAAAGTTGAAACGGGAAAGCGTAAGCTCGTCCCGGCGCGAGCCGTGCGGCGCAGCCGCGCCTCAAACGATCTTCGAGTCCGTCTTGCCCCAGTACGCATCGCGGATCAGCCGCTTGTAGAGCTTGCCCGTGGGATGGCGCGGCAACTCCCGCATGAAGTCCAGCACACGAGGCGCCTTCACATGACTGAGATTTGCGCGCGCGAACGCCAGCAGCTCCTCACGCAATGCATCGCCCGCCTCGGCCCAATTCGCAGGCTGCACGACAGCGACGACCTTCTCCCCCATTTCCTCATCTGGCGCGCCGACGACGGCGACATCCGTAACCTTCGAATGCGTGATCAGCAGATTCTCGATCTCCTGCGGATAGATGTTCACGCCGCCGGAGATGATCATGAAGCTCTTGCGGTCGGTGAGATAAAGGTAGCCGTCTTCATCGACCCAGCCGACATCGCCCAGCGTCGTCCAGCCTTGCGCGTTGGTGTTCTCCGCCGCCTTGCCGGGATCGTTGTGATAAGCGAGCGGCGGGCCGTTCGCGAAATAGACAACGCCCTCGCTCCGCACCGGCAATTCCTGGCCATCGTCTCCGACGATGCGCACTTCGCCGATTCTCGCCTTGCCGACCGAGCCTTTGCGCTCCAGCCATTCGTTCGGACTGATAGCGGAGAAGCCGTTTCCCTCCGTGCCGGCGTAGTACTCGTAAGTCACCGGCCCCCACCAAGCGATCATTTGCTCTTTCACCGGGATCGGGCACGGCGCGGCCGCGTGCACAGCCGACACCATGCTGGAGACATCGTATTTCGAGCGCACATCTTCAGGCAGCTTCAGCATGCGCACGAAATGCGTCGGCACGAATTGCGCGGTTTGAATCTTGTGCTTCTCGATCAGCGCCAACGCCTGCTCGGGATCGAACTTCTCCATCACAACAACCGTGCCGCCCAAACGCTGCACGCTCATACACCAGCGCAGCGGCGCGGCATGATAGAGCGGCGCCGGCGAGAGATATCGGCTCTCGTCCGGAAAGCCGAAGAAGAGCTTCGGCAACATCGTCAGGGCATCCGGCACGTCAATGTCGACATTACGCAACGCCGGTTTCACGCCCTTGGGCCGGCCCGTCGTGCCAGACGAATAAAGCATGTCCGAGCCGGACGTCTGATCCGCGATTGGCTCGGCCGGCATGGCCTCACGCGCCTCTTCGAAGCCCGCATAAGCCCCGCGCGCGCCGCCAACCGCGAAGAGCTTCACGCCGGAAAGCAATGCCGGCAGCTCATCAAACACCGGCCCAACTCCCGGCGACGAGATCAACACCTGTGCGTCGCAATCGCCGATAATGTAGGCCGCCTCACCTGCGGTGAGCTTCGAGGAGATGCAGGTGTAGTAAAGCCCGGCGCGCTGCGCTGCCCATGTGATCTCGAAATAGCGCGCGTTGTTCTCCATGAAGATCGCAATCACATCGCCGACCTTCAGCCCGAGCGAGCGGAACAGCTGCGCGCCTTGGTTCGAGCGCGCATCAAGTTCGCCATAAGTGACGGCCTCGCCGGAGCCGGCCATCACATAGGCCACGCGATCGGGATCGGTCTTGGCGTGCGTCGCCGGGTGCATGCATCCTCCCGCGCGGAGTTCCAGCCCCGCTTCTCGTTTGTCAGCCAAAGGCGGGCGCAATCGCAGCGCTGTCAACGGCAACGCAACGGCAGGTGTAACCGGCCCCGTCCGTCAAACGTCTCTCCCGGCAAGGAGGGCCGGTCATGTTGGCTCAAATTAGGCGTTACGCGCCCGCGGCAATCTCGGTGTTCGCCGCCGCCGTGTTCTTGGATTCGCTGCGCTACAAATTTACCGATCACCCCAACACCCAAGAGATCTTCGGCCGCCTCGATGGCTGGGCCGGATCACTGGGGGCGCCCGGCCTGTTCGGCCACACCGGCCTCTTCAGCCAATACGTGATCGGCTCGGCCGAACTCGTCGCCTCGACGCTGCTGCTCGTCGGCCTACTCCCAGGCTTGGTGCGACTGAACGCGCTCGGCGCCGCCATTGGCCTCGCAGTGATGACGGGCGCGGTGAGCTTTCACCTGTTCACGCCGCTTGGCATCGATCCGAACAATGATGGCGGCGGGCTCTTCGCGGCTGCAGTGACGATCTGGATCACCTCGATCGTGCTGCTGCTGATCCGCCGCAACGAGATCGCCGGCCTGCTTGCCGATCTAGCCCGCGCCTTCGTCCCTTCTACGAAAAACGCCGCGTCGCCCATGCGCGCCGCCGCTCACGCCTGAGGTCCATACACATGCGCAAGCTCATCGTCGCCATCGCGCTCGCCGCGAGCACGCTTTCCTTCGCCGCCTCGCCCGCCTTTGCCGATCAGGCGCCAGTCTACACGGGCCTGCTCTCGCGCGTTGCCGTCAGCGGTTACGATCCAGTCGCCTACTTCACCGACGGGCGTCCCGTGCGTGGCTCCGAGCAATTCCGCATCAACCACCAGGGCTACGAGTATCGCTTCGCCAGCGCCGAGCACTTGGCCACCTTCCGCGCCAATCCTTCGCGCTACGTCCCGCAATATGGCGGCTATTGCGCGTGGGCGGTCAGCCAAGGCTACACAGCCTCCGGCAACCCAAACAATTGGCGCATCGTCGATGGCAAACTCTACCTGAACTACAACGACGAAATCCAAACCCGCTGGGAGCAAGACATCCCGGGCTTCATTCGCAGCGCGAACAGCAACTGGCCGAGCGTGCTGAGCCGTTAAACAACCGCCTGCGCTGCTTCAGTGAGCGCTGTGCCGACCGGCGCTCGCAGATCGCCCGCACGGCCATCGTTCGCCGCAGCCGCGGCAACGATGCCGCGTGATTGATCGAACATCACCTCCGCATACCAGAGCGTGTTCGAGCCGTTGTGCCACAGCGAATTGCCTTGGCGCGAGAAGCCCATCGCGTAAGGCCCGCCGAACGGCGGCGTGTGCAGCGTCTGCCAGCTTTCGCGATTGAGAAAGCCCGAGCGCATCTCGCAGTGCGCGCTGAGATATTTGAGCACGTCCTCGAAGTTCGCGTGCACGCGCCCTGCCGGCCCAAGCGCCGCTGGATTATCGGTAATGGGGCTACCCGGCGGATATGGCTCCATCGCGCCGAGCGCGTTCGGCGAATGGCCGCACGGCTGATCCCAGGCGCCAGGCGTGCCCGGCGCACCTTGTCCGGCGCTTGCCATGCCCAGCGGATTGAAAACATGCTCCTGAATGAGCGTTTCCCATGGCGCGCTCATCTTCGCTTCGAGCATGGCGCCTGCAATGACGTAGCCGGTGTTGGAGTATTCGAACGTCGACTCCTTCGGCCCACGCGGCGCTTGTTTGAGCCCTATGGTCGCGTAGCGGACACGATCGGCGCGGGAGTCGGCGCTCTCGCGCGGAAACGCCAGGAGATCGCTCATCTCGATGTTGCCTTGCAGACCGGCGCGATGGCTGCAGAGATGACGGAAGGTCACGTCGCGATATTCGTCGCGCATGTCGGGAATGGCGCCGCCAAGAACGCCGCCAACGGTGTCGTTCCAAGAAATACTGCCCGCTTCCGCCAAGCGCGCGATGAGCGTCGAGGTCATCGACTTGGTGATAGAACCAAGGTGCCACTTGTCCGAGGTGGTGACGCGCTCGGTATGCCCGATCGCACGCAAGCCAGTGGCGAACGCGATGCTGCGTCCGCCGGCCCTGTTCGCCGCAGCGGCCATGGCTGGCGTACCGATGCCAGCCCGCAGCGCTTCAAGGCGCGCTTCCGTAAGCGCCTCAGCGGCGGCGGCGGTGGTCTCTCCGCGCTGGAAGACAAGCGGCAGTGTGCCGCCCTGCGTGAACTGACCTTCGATGCGGCCGTCGCGAAGCTCACCGCTAAAGCTGGCGCGGATAACCGGAATAGCCAGCGTAAGACGCGCGCCCTCAATCGTTGTGGTACCAACCGGGATGGCGGAGTTTCCTTGATCGACACTGTAGAGCGTCGAGGTCGGCCCCTCGCCCACGACCAAGCGCAAGCGCAGCGTCTGCGAACCCATGTTCAGCGCACCGTGCCATTCGCCCATGAAGTCGGCGGCGTTTTGCGCGTAGGCGTTGCCGGCCATCAGGCCTGCCGCAGCGGCGCCCATCAGAAGCGGGCGGCGGGTGATCATCATGGGGGTCAACTCCGGTGAGTGCGTTGGCTCTGGGATGCCGCCTCGGCACAGAATGGATGCGGGCCTGCGTTGGCCTCTGACCCCATAGTCGCATTGACGAGACATTTCTTACGGGCTTTATGTGCGACCGCGAACTGGGCGCGGGCGACGCGCCGCTAATCTCCAAGGATTTCAACGATGAAGGTCCTCGTCCCGGTCAAGCGGGTGCTCGATTACAATCTCAAAGTCCGAGTGAAGCCGGATGGATCGGGCGTCGATCTCTCGAACCTCAAAATGTCGATCAATCCGTTCTGCGAAATCGCGATCGAAGAAGCGGTGCGCATGAAGGAAGGCGGCGGTGGTCACGCTAAGGACAGTGTGACGGAAGTCGTCGCCGTTTCGATCGGCCCGGATCAAGCGCAGGAAACGCTCCGCAACGCGCTCGCCATCGGCGCCGATCGCGGCATCCTGGTGAAAGCTGACGGCGAAGTTGAGCCACTGGCGGTCGCGAAAATTCTGAAGGGCGTGATCGAGGCCGAGAAGCCGGATCTCGTCATCCTCGGCAAGCAAGCCATCGACGACGACAACAACGCCACCGCGCAAATGCTGGCTGCCCTCCTCGATTGGCCACAAGCGACGTTCGCTTCGAAGATCGTACTTGCCGGCTCGAAGGCGACCGTGACGCGCGAAGTCGACGGCGGACTACAAACACTCGATGTCGAACTGCCGGCGATCATCTCGACCGACTTGCGCCTCAACGAACCGCGCTATGCATCGCTGCCGAACATCATGAAGGCGAAGAAAAAGCCGATCGATGCGAAGACGCCCGCGGATTATGGCGTCGACACCGCACCGCGCCTGAAGGTCACGAAGACAGCGGAGCCGGGCAAACGCCAGGCCGGCATCAAGGTGAAAACCGCGGGCGAACTCGTCGGCAAACTCAAAGAAGCGGGAGTGATCTAAGATGGCCGTTCTCGTTATCGCTGAGCACGACAATGCGACCGTGAAGGATGCGACGAACAAGGTCGTCGCCGCCGCCCAAGCCATGGGCGGCGATGTAGACGTTCTGGTCGCTGGCTCGAACGCTGGCGCCGCTGCGGCCGCTGCCGCCAAGATCGATGGCGTTCGCAAGGTGCTGCACGCCGACGGCGCGACCCTCGCCAAGCAAATGGCCGAGCCGCTGGAAGCTCTGATCGTGCCGCTGATGGCGAACTATGACGCCGTACTCTTCCCCGCCTCCACGACGGGTAAGAACGCTGCGCCACGCGTCGCCGCCAAGCTCGATGTGATGCAGGTTTCGGGCGTCATCGGCGTTGAAGGCGCAGATACATTCGTGCGCCCGATCTATGCCGGCAACGCCATCATCACCGTTCAGGACTCGCAGCCGAAGAAGGTGCTGACCGTGCAGCCTACGGCGTTCAAGGCGGTGGGCGATGACGGCAGCGCTGCGGTTGAAACCATTGCTGCGCCGTCAGGCCCATTCAAGTCGGCGTTCGTGAGCGAAGAAATGGCAAAGTCGGATCGCCCGGAACTGACCGCTGCGAAGCGCGTCGTCTCCGGCGGCCGTGCGCTTGGCTCGAGCGAAGAGTTTCACAAGGTGCTCGATCCGTTGGCCGACAAACTCGGCGCCGCTGTTGGCGCCTCACGCGCTGCGGTCGACGCCGGCTACGCGCCGAACGACTACCAAGTCGGCCAGACCGGCAAGGTCGTCGCGCCAGAGCTCTACGTTGCTATCGGCATTTCGGGCGCCATCCAGCACTTGGCCGGCATGAAGGACTCGAAGGTAATCGTCGCCATCAACAAGGATGAGGACGCCCCGATCTTCCAGGTCGCCGATTACGGGCTGGTCGCGGACTACAAAACTGCGGTCCCAGAACTGATGGACGAGCTCACCAAGGCCGGACTCTGATAGGAGCGCGGGCGCCCTCGCCCGCGATTTCCTCAGGCCGAGTTCGCGGGCGGGGAGGTCCGCGATCCGCAGGGGTCTTGCGCTCGACGCGCCGTCATGCTGCACTGCAACAACAATTGCATTTCAGGGGCGCGTGAGCGCCTATGACGGTCAAGATGAGCAAAATTTCCACGGTCGGCGTCATCGGCGCCGGGCAAATGGGCAATGGCATCGCGCACGTGTGCGCGCTGGGCGGCTATAACGTGCTGCTGAGTGACGCCAATCCGGCGCAGATCGATGCCGCGATCCAGACCATCACCAAGAACCTGTCGCGCCAAGTACAGCGCGACGTGATCGCGCAATCGGACATGGATGCTGCCCTGAAGCGCATCAAAGGCGCCCCGAAAATGGGCGACATGGGTGCGTGCGATCTGGTTATCGAGTCAATCGTCGAGCAGGACGAAGCCAAGCGCAAAGTCTTCTCGGATCTGAAGGCGGTGCTGCGGCCCGACGCGATCCTCGCGTCGAACACGTCTTCCATTTCGATCACGCGCCTCGCGGCAGCGACCGATCGCGCTGACAAGTTCATCGGGCTTCACTTCGCGAACCCGGCGCCGGTGATGGAGGTCGTCGAGATCATTCGCGGCCTCGGCACCAGCCAAGAAACGTACGACACCTCGGTCGCCTTCATCAAAGCCTCGGCAAGAACATCGCCAACGCCGGAAGACTTCCCGGCCTTCATCGTCAACCGCGTCCTCGTGCCGATGATCAACGAGGCGGTTTACACGCTGTACGAAGGCGTAGGCTCGGTTGAGGCTATCGACAAAGCCATGCGCATGGGCGCGCACCACCCGATGGGCCCGCTCGAACTGGCGGACTTCATCGGCCTCGATACGTGCCTGTCGATCATGCAGGTGCTGTACGAGGGCTTGGCGGACTCGAAGTATCGCCCGTGTCCGCTGCTGGTGAAGTACGTAGAAGCCGGCTGGCTCGGCCGCAAAACACAACGCGGCTTCTACGACTACCGGACCGATCCGCCGACGCCGACGCGGTAAGGTCAAAAGAAATCAAGGTGCGCGGGAGCGCGGGCGTTCTGCCCGCGCTCCCAACGCAATGCGCCTCACAACGCGATCTGCGCCATCAAGACAGCGCCTTCAGCGACGTACGCCACAATGGCGATCGTGAAGGTGCTGCCGATAACGAGTTCGAGCAGCGAAATTGCAGTGCGCATGAAATTCCCTTGAGTTGCGCGAACGGGTGTGTTCGCAGCGCGGGAGATAGGCACGCTTCGCGACGCGAAAATGGCTCGCACATTAAATGATGGTGACAGTCGGCACGCGCGGCGTGGCGCTTGTATTCTTGCCACGTGTCTATGCGGACACGTGCAACCTGCATCTGCGGAGGGCAGATCAAATCCACCGCCAATTTAGGCAAGCAGACCTGCAGAACCGATCTGCCTAACGCTCGAACACCAGCGATAAATTGTTTGCCGGCATGTCGATGATCTCGCGTAGTCGCAGACCGTTGGCGTTCGCTGCCGCCTCCACTTCTTCCAAATCACGGACGCCGTAACGGTCGTCGCGCTCCTTCAGCCAGGCATCGAACGCTTCGTTTGACGGCGCAGTGTGCTCGCCGCCGCGCTTATAGGCGCCGTAGGTGTAGAGAATGCCCGGGCCGTGCTTGGCATGCGCCAAGAGCGCACCAGCGCCGCGCATGAGGCCTGCCGTCGCTTCCCATGGCGAGATGTGAATCATGTTGATGGCGACGATCGCGTCAAAACCCTCAGGCAGAAACGCCTTCTCCCACCCCTCCGTCTCAACATTGAGATCGCGCGGCGCGGCGATGTTCTTCGCACCCTCATGCTCGATCCACGCGGCGACGCTGACGCGCGCATTCGAATCAGGGTCGCTCGGCTGCCAGACAACCGCGTTCAGGTTCTTCGCAAAGTGGATCGCGTGCTCGCCGGAACCGGACGCGATCTCCAGCACCCGCGCACCCGGTGCGATCACACGCTTCAGCACGCCCAGGATCGGATCGCGATTGCGGCTGACGGGGATCGAATGCTGGCGCGCGTCCATGAACGCCATGAAACATTTTTGCGGGCCAAGGAAAACCTTTTCGGGGAAATGGCTCGCGTAACGGGTTCAGCCTCAGTGACGCCGTGAAGTTCGCGCGTATGCTGCGCGCATGCGCGGCCAACCTATACCGCAACGCATCCCGCCGCTGACCTGGCGCAAGCCGGCGTTCATCTGGACGCCGCTCGCGCTGGCGCTCGCCATCGGCTGGCCGGCGGCGCTTTTCTTCGAGGAGATGGGGCCACAGCGTCTCGCGATTGCCGCCCTGTTCGTCGTGTTCGCGGTCGCCCTGACCACATTGGGTGCGAGCTGGATTATGGGCCGGCCGCCGAAGTCGCGGCGCATCGTCGTGCTGCACGTGGTAGCGGCCGGCGCTATTGCCGCGCTCATTGCGCCATTCGCGCTGACCTGGCTACTCGCCCTGGTCGCCGACTATCAGGAGGAAGGCGCGGCGGACAATTTCTCGTTGGCGATGTCGTTCGCCACGACCCCGCTCGTTGTCATGCTTGGGCTGCCTGTTGTTTTGGTTTCCGGGATTGCGTTCGCGTGGATCGCGCTGAAGCGCGGCGTCGCGGCGCGTGAGCACGACCATCGCCACGACGTCCAGCCGTTTCGCTAACAGTTGAAGCCATTCTGCTTTTTGGCGACAAGACTGCTTCAACGCGGAGAGCGACCATGTTCGCAGGCAAGGTTTGGTGGATCACCGGCGCATCGTCCGGCATTGGGGCATCGCTGGCTGAGGCGCTGGCCAAGGAAGGCGCGAAGCTCATTCTGTCCGGCCGCAATGTTGAGGCGCTGAACGAAGTGGCTGCGCGCGTTGGTGGCGCGCCCTTGTTGCTGCCATTTGAGGCGACCGATTTCGCGCGCATCCCCGCCCTGGTCGAGCAGGCTTGGGCGTGGGGCGGCCGCGTCGATGGTTTGATCAACAATGCCGGAATCTCCCAGCGTTCTCTGGCCGTCGACACCGTGTTCGACGTCTATCAGAAGGTCATCGCCGTTGATCTGCTAGCGCCGATCGCACTCACCCAGGCCTTGCTGCCGCGCATGACAGCAGCGGGTGGCGGCGACATTGTCGCCATCTCGAGCGTTGCAGGCATTGCCGGCCCACCGCTCCGCAGCGCCTATAGCGCCGCGAAAGCAGGACTGATCGGCTACAATGACACCTTGCGCGCCGAAACCAGCCACCTCGGCATGCGGGTTCTGGTCGTGGCCCCAGGCTCTGTGCGTACGAACGTCTCAAAGAATGCGCTCGACGCGAACGCCGAAACGCGCGGTTTCAGCGACAGCGCCATCGACAATGGCATGGAGCCCGACGTCGCGGCCGCTCGCATCCTTGACGCGCTGCGCAACGGCCAGCGCGAACTTATCCTGGCCGAAGGCATGGAAGCAGAAATCGCGCGCCTGCGTCGCGCCGATCCCGACAAGCTGTTCGACCTGATGGCTCAGCTGGTCGCGAGCGGCTACGCCAAACAGATGGGCGCAGAGAAGAGCTAACGCGCCCACATTCTGAGCAGGTTGGAGATGCTTTTGTCCAGCCGCAGCACCTCTTCGCGGGCAACACCCGCCTCGGCGAAACGAGCACGCGCCACCGAAAGGTCGAACAACGTCTCGCGCTGGGTGACATCCTGCACGAAGCTCTGAATCCAGCCCACTGCTGCGAGCCGGACGCCGCTCGTCACCGGCGCGACATGGTGGATTGAGCCTGCGGAATAGAGGATTGCATCGCCCGCTTCGAGCTTGATCGCCTGGTCGCCGAGCGCCGAGTGCACCACAAGTTCACCGCCCTCATAGCTGGAGCTATCGGCGAGGAAGATCGTGAAGGCGAGATCGGTGCGAAGCTTGTCTTCACCTCGTCCCATCAGCGCATCATCGGTGTGTTCGCCATAGGTCATGCCGGGCTCGTACCGCGAAAACAGCAGGCGCGAGATGCGGGACGGGCGGGCGGCAATCTCGAACAGCGGGTGCCGATGAAGCGCCTCAATCACAAAGCGCTCCAGTTCCTTCACGCGCGGTTCGGCACCGTCGGCTTGGAGGTTTTCTTTCACGCTGCGCGCTGCGCCGCCGGCCGTGCGCTTGCCTGAAGTCCAGGCGACCTCGGAAAGCTCTGTGCGCACCCGCTCCAGATCTTCCGCCGCAAGCACCTCTTGAAGGATCAGGCTCATGGATAGTCCCTTAGTACGGCCGTGAGGCCAAAACGAGCGTTCCCCCTACCGCCGGTCGGCTGGGCTATCGGTCGCACCTAGTTGCGAATAATTCTCACTCGTTGCAATGTGCGCGCCGCTCAAGTTTGGAGGGCGGCTGCCCATGATCACGCTGACACTGAAGCACTGGCGCACGCTTGGCGTCGCGGCCACGACATTGGGCCTCGCCGGGTGCGGCGAAGGCGGCGAAACCGGCGCCGCTGGCGGCGAAGGTGGTCACGGCGAAGCTGGTGAAGCTGCCATCGGCGAAAGCGGCGGCGCCACGCCGGCTACCTCGGGCGGCGAAGCTGGCGAAGCCGCAAGTGGCGAAGCCGGCGCCGAGCACGGCGAAGCAGGCGTAGTTTCAGCGTACGCTGGCCTTTCAGGCGATCAACTCACGGCGCTCCGTATCCAGCATTTGCGGGGCTTCGTGATGGCGGCGGCGAAGGTCGTGGAAGATCGCGGCTCGTTCAGCGGCGAACCTGCGGATGCGGCGGTGCTGGTCCAGCAAGGTCTGCTCGAAGTGTACGATACCGCGCCCGATCAATTCGGCACGCTCGACGTCACGTCGTTGCGCGAAGCCGCCGCGGGGACGGACTTTACCCGAGCGCAAATGATGCAGCGACTCCGCACCGCACAAGAAGAACTTACGCGCGCGATCGGGGTGCTTGAGTATGACGACGCGCAACTCATCGTGCGCATGATTGACATCGCGTCCGGCATTTATCAGCACGTGCTCATCGACGGCATAGCTGATCCGATCGAGTATCAGCACAGCATGGGCGCCGCGCTCGCCGCTCAGCAGGCCATTCTATTGCACCAGGATACGATGCGGCGTGAGAACCTGGGCGCCTATAGCCGCGCCGTCGGCGAGTTGAACCGCTATGTAGCTCTGTGGCCATCGCGCGAACCGCCGGCGACGCCGGCGACCTACCAGCAAGTACTGGTGCAAGGCTCCCGCGTGCGCCTGGCGCTGTCGCCGTATCTCTAAGCGCGGCGCAACATCACCGAAGTCTCGCCCTTGTAGAGACCGCGCCCATATTCGCGGAACCCGAGCTTGTCAGCCAGGGTAAGCGAAGGGCGGTTCTCCGGCGCGATGATGCAAACGAAATCGGTGCGATCGAAGTGCTTTTCGGCCCAGCCAAGGGCCGCCCTCATTGCTTCGTGCGCATATCCCTTGCCGTGCATCGCCGTTGCCAGCGCCCAGCCCGCTTCCGGCGCTTCAAGTGGCGGCTCAATCTCGCGCTTGAAGGCACCCATGCCGCCTTCGCCAACGAAGGCGCCAGTGGCCTTCTCCTCGATCAGCCAGAAGCCATGACCAAGCGCCCGCCAATGGCCGATGTAGCGCAGGAAGCGGCCCCAGCTCTCTTCGCGCGTCGAGGGCTTGCCGCCGATGAAGCGCGCAACGTCCGGATCGCCCCACATTGCGGCGCTGGCGTCGAAGTCACTTAGCTCGTGGCCGCGCAGGCGCAGGCGTTCGGTTTCGATGACCGGGACCATTATTACTCCTGCAGCACCGCTTCCATGAGCCGGCTTGCGTCCTCGCCGCCCCAGTCGGCGCCGCCCGCAAGCCGCGCGACCTCTTGGCCCTGGCGGTTGTAGATGATCGTGACAGGCATGCCCGCCGCCTGCGCGTCGAAGAGAACACCGCGGGTCATGTCTTGCAGGAACGGCAGCGCACCGCCGGAGAGACGCTGCAACTCGCTGATCGCCTTCGCCCGCTCGCCTTCGCTGTCCACGCTAATAGGCACGACGCGGATCCGGCCCTCGAAATTGTACTGGAGCTGCGCCAGCGACGGCATCTCCTCCATGCATGGCGCGCACCATGTCGCCCAGAGGTTCAACACCACCACTTCGCCCTGATAGGCCGCGAGCGTGGTCTCGTCGCCAGCCGCATCGCGGAGCGATCTCGTCGTCATCGGCGGCGGCGCCTCCATGACGTAGAGTCGGGACATTTCGCCCTGTGCGAATTGGCTGAGACCTTGTTGCGTCTCGGGCTTTGAAGAAGCGACGAAAAGCACGTAGACAAGCGCAATCGCCCCCGCTCCGATCAGCGTTAGTGCAGCCCACAGCGCCCAGGGTTTCTGCGGGGGCGCGGAGTTTGCGTTCGTGTCCAATTCAGAATCCTCAGGCGGCGGTCAAAAGATGTGGGGCGGGCGCTTTGCTGCCCAACCCGCCGACGCCATGCAAGCCATCAACGCTTCGATCGATGTCGACAAACGCTTGTGGCGCGAGGACATCGAAGGCTCGAAAGCGCATGCGGCCATGCTGGCGGCGCAAGGGATTATTACGGCGGAAGACAACGCCGCGATACAAGCTGGATTGGACCAGATTGCCGCGGAAATCGTCCAGGGGACGTTTGTTTTCTCTGCGGAGCTCGAAGACATTCACCTCAATATCGAGGCGCGGCTCACGGAACGCATCGGTGAAGCCGGAAAGCGCCTCCACACCGGCCGCTCGCGCAACGATCAGGTCGCGACGGATTTCAAGCTCTGGACGATGCGCGCCTCGCGCGAAGCCGCCGATGGCCTGCGTGTGCTGCAGAAGGCGCTGATGAAGCAGGCGGAGGCGCATGCTGAGTGGATCATGCCCGGCTTCACCCACCTCCAGACGGCGCAGCCGATCACACTGGGTCATCACTTGCTCGCTTATGTTGCGATGCTTGAGCGCGACCGCGTGCGTATCATCAGCGGCGCGCTAGAGGCGGCGTGGGAATGCCCGCTCGGTTCAGCAGCGCTGGCCGGCACCGGCTACAAGATCGATCGCGAATCCACAGCGCAGGCGCTGGGCTTTCACGCCCCTGCCGGCAATTCGCTCGACGCCGTCGGCTCACGCGACTTCGCCCTCGCAGCGCTCGGCAACCTCTCCATCGCCATCACGCATCTCTCGCGCTTGGCCGAAGAGCTCGTGCTGTGGACCTCGCCGCAGTTCGGTTTCGCGCGACTGAGCGATGCGTGGTCCACCGGCTCTTCGATCATGCCGCAGAAGCGCAATCCAGATGCCGCCGAACTCATCCGCGCCAAAGCCGCGCGCATCGGCGCAGATTTCGCGGCGCTTAATGGCATCGTGCAGAAGCTACCGCTCGCCTACGCCAAGGACCTTCAGGAGGATAAGACTCTGACCTTCTCGGCGTTCGATGGTTTCGCGCTCTCGGTCACCGCGATGATCGGCATGATCGAGACCATGCGCTTCAATCGCGAAAACATGCGCGCGGCGGCGGCGAAGGGATACTCCACAGCTACTGACCTCGCCGATTGGCTCGTTCGCGAACTGAAAGTGCCGTTCCGTGAGGCGCACGAGATCACAGGCAAGGTAGTGCGCCGGGCCGAGGATTCGGGCGTGGCGGAATTGGCGCACCTCCCGCTCAGCGAATACCAATCCATCGATCCGCGCATCACCGAGGCAGCAAGGGCGTTGTTGACGGTTGAAAAATCGGTCGAGAGCCGGGATAGCTACGGAGGAACCGCCCCTCAGCGCGTGCGCGAGCAGATCGAGCGGTGGAAGGAGACGTTCAAATGAGCCGTGTCGTTCTGGGCCTCGTTGCACTGACACTCCTTTCCGCATGCGGGATCAAAGGCGACCTCGCGCGCCCCGATCCGCTCTGGAACCACGAAGAAGCCATCCGCCGCGAGTGTGCGGAGCAGGCGGCGCGTAACCAGCCGGAAGACCCGCGCTGCGCAGCGCTGCGAACCGGCGTCCAGACAACGCCGTGAACCATTTCGAGTATCGCGGCGGCGCGCTCTGCTGCGAAGGCGTGAGATTGTCAGACATAGCCGAGGCCGTCGGCACGCCCTGCTACGTCTATTCCACTGCAACTCTTGAACGGCACTACGAGGTCTTCAAGAGCGCATTTACGCCGCGCGACGTGCTCGTCGCGTTTGCAGTGAAGGCCAACGCGAATATCTCGGTGATCGCGACCCTCGCCCGCAAGGGCGCCGGGGCCGACACCGTGAGCCAGGGTGAGATCGAGCGCGCCCTGATGGCCGGCGTGCCTGCAGAAAAGATCATTTTCTCCGGCGTCGGCAAGACAGCGGATGAGTTGGCCTTCGCCGTGAAGGCGGGCGTGCATGAAATCAATGTCGAAAGCCGTGCCGAGCTTGAGCTGCTCTCCGAGATCGCGCGCGGCCTTGGCAAGCAGGCGCCGATCGCCATCCGTGTGAACCCCGACGTCGGCGCCGGCGGTCACGAGAAAATATCGACCGGCAAAGGCGACGCGAAATTCGGCGTTTCACCCGAGCAAGCGCTCGCCCTCTACGCCCGCGCGGCGGACGATCCCCATCTGCACGCTCAAGGCCTAGCCGTGCATATCGGCAGCCAAATCCGCGACCTCGCCCCGCTCGAAGCAGCCTTCCGCGTGATGCGTTCGCTGGCCGAAAGGCTTCGCGGCGGAGGCATCGCCATAGAACGCCTTGATCTCGGTGGCGGCCTAGGCGTCCCGTACTTCAATGAACCCGATCCGCCGTCGCCGGCGGATTACGCCGCCATGGTGACGCGCGTTTTCGATGGCTTCGAGATCGGCCTCTCGTTTGAGCCGGGCCGCATGATCGCCGCCAATGCCGGCGTGCTGCTCTCGCGTGTCGTGCGCCTGCAAGAGCGCCCGCGCCCGATCGTGGTGCTGGACGCGGCGATGAACGATCTCATTCGCCCGGCCATCTACGACGCCTATCACGACATCAAACCCCTCAAGGAAGCCGCCGGCGCCGGGCGGGCCGTCGATGTCGTCGGACCGATTTGCGAGACGGGCGACACCTTCACCCGCAATCGCACACTGCCGCCATTGGAGGCGGACGATCTCGTGGCGTTCATGACTGCTGGCGCGTATGGCGCGGTGATGGCCTCGACCTACAACGCCCGCGCACTGGTCCCTGAAGTGCTTGTAAGCGGTGACAAGTTCGAAATCGTGCGCCGTCGCTGGGACGTGGCAGAGCAACTGAAACTCGAAAAGCTACCGGCGTGGCTCGAGGGGGAGTCATGATCAGGCGCGCGCTCGTCGTCGCGGCTCTTGGACTTGGCGTCAGCGCATGCGCCGCCACGCCCACCGCCTCACCGCAAGAGCAGTTCTTCGCCAACTTGCGCGCGCTCTGCGGCCAGAGCTTTGAAGGCCGCGTCGTCACCACCGATGCTGCAGACGCCAATTTCGCAAGCCAGCGCCTCGAAATGCAGGTGCGCGAATGCAGTGATGATGAAATTCGCGTGCCGTTCCATGTTGGCGAGAACCGCTCTCGCACCTGGGTGGTCACGCGCACCGGCACGGGCCTGCGCCTCAAGCATGATCACCGCCACGAAGACGGCAGCGAGGATCCGCTAACGCAATACGGTGGCGATACCGCCAACGAGGGATCAGCCGAGCGTCAGGAATTTCCAGCCGATGAGTTCTCGCGGACGCTGTTCGTGGAGAACGACATCCCCCAGTCGGTAGCGAATGTCTGGGCCATTGAAGTGCATCCGGGACGCATGTTCGCGTACGAACTTCGCCGGCCGAACCGCCACTTCCGTGTCGAGTTCGACCTCACGCGCCCGGTTGCCACACCGCCGCCGCCCTGGGGCGCGGACTAAGTCCGCCGCGTCGCCAGAATTGGCGCGTCAACTTGCACGGCGCCGCGTTCAACCACCGGGAACTGGTAATTGCTTTGGCCTTCCTGCGTTGACGCTTGGATACGCTCCTCGCGTGCGAACTCGCGGCGCACATAGGCGCCCAATTCACCAGCCGTGATCACGCCGTCGCGATTCTCATCCGCGCCACCTTCAAAGCCGGTTTGGATGAAGTGCGATAGGAAGCCGCCCGCCTGGAATTTCTCCGCGACAGAGCTGGTCAGATCTTCTTCGGAGCTGAAGAGCCCCATCACACCCGGCCGGCTGACGACATCGCGTGCGAAACCGCCACTGAAGCAGGAGTCCAGGATCACGAGCGCTGTGTTGGAGCGCACTTGCTGGAACATCTCGCTCAGTTCGTCATCGGTAATCGAGCCATCGACCATCTCGATCGTCTCGTTCTTGCCGTCCGGCTCGGTGGCGCTGACTTGGGTGCGCACTTGGTTGCCGTGGCCCGAGTAGAAGAAGAGGAAGAGGTCATCCGGCCCCGCCGCCGCCGCAACGCGCTGGAATGCCTGCCGCAATCCGGCGCGCGTCGCCTGCCCATCGATCAACGTGAGGCTTTCCGGCGCCAGTGTGCCTTGGCGCTGAAGGGCCTGCTGCAGCTTGCGCGCATCTTCCGCCGTCAACGGCAAATCGTTGCCAGTGCCGGGGTAATCCGAGATGCCGACCATGACCGCGTAGACGCGCCGCGCGCTGTTGTTAGCCGAAACCTGCGGCGCCGCACCTTGCTGCAGGGTCACGACGTACGCGCCACGCTCACCAGGCTGATACGAAGTCGCGCCAATCCGATACTGACCGGTTTCAGCGAGCACAGTGTCGATGCGCGCGTTCGTATCTGAACCCGGCGCGACATCGTCATTGTCTTCCTGAGCGCCGGATGGCGCGAGTAGGATCAGGTAGGGATCCATCTGAGTCGAGCGCATGTCGATGACGACGCGCTCGCCCGCTCTGCCTTGGAAATTGTAGGTGTCGATGAATTCGCCCGACGACAGCTGCTGATCGCCCTGTGCCAGCTCGCCGTTCATTGTCTGGCCCGAAGCGAACGTTTCGCCACCGCCGCCCGCCAGCGCATCCGTCGCCGTGTTGGCTTGGCCAGGCGCGATGTTGAGCTGATAAGCGCCGGTTTCGCCCGCCGCGTATGACGTCACATGGACCGTGTACTCACCGTTCGCCGGCAACGTGACGACGAGGCGGCTGTTGCGGGTGTTATTCGCGGTATCGTCGTCGTTGTATTCCTGGAAGCCGTTCGGGCCACTGATCGCAACGTACGTATCGAACTGCTGCGAAGCCAAGCTGATCTCGACGCGCTGCCCAGCGACGCCTTGCAGCGGGTAGGTGTCGATAAATTCTCCTGATTGCAGTTGCGTATCGCCTTGCGCGAGTTCGCCCGAGAGCTGCTGTGCCGCGATCGGCGGCGCTTCGCCGGGCGTCGTATTCTGTGCTACGTTCGATCCTTCGCCAGTGCGCTCAACCCGCAGCTGATAAGCGCCCGTCGCATTGCGGTTGAAGCTGGTGACGTAAACTTGCGCCGTGCCGTTTTCAGGGAAGACGATGTTGAGGCGCGAATTGTAACTGCCGCTGCCGTCGTCATCATTGTCCTGGGAGAGCGCGCCGGGTCCGCGAACATAGAGATAAGCGTCAAACGCGTCCGACGTCAGTGTGAGCGTGTATTGCTCACCCTGGCGGCCGTTGAGCTGGAACACGTCGGCGACAGCGCCGCCCTGATCGGATTTAGCCTCGGCAGCTTCCAGAGTTCCGCTGACCGTCTGGCCGGGCTGGAGCCCGCCGCCCACCTGGCCGCAGGCTGCCAACGTGGCCGCCACGACCAATGCTACGGCTATCCGAATATTCATGAGACGTCCCCCTCAAGAGCGGGCGGAGCTTAGACCCGGTCCCCCCGCCGTCAACATGGGGAACCGGCGCCCGCGGCTGCGTCTTTGCGAGGGATGGTCATGGTTTGGCTCAAAACGGGCTGATACCGTCCAGGCTGCGGAATGAAGCACCAAGACGCCCTCAACCAGCTCGCCCGTGAAACGACCCGGGCCCGGCGCCAGCTGGCGCTCGAACGGCTGTTGCGCGCCGGGCTCGTGCTGATGTGCGCCATCGGCGTGTGGGCGGCATTCGCGCTGGTTGGCGGACACGAACGGTTGCCGCTGCTGCTCCAAAGCTTGAGCGCGATGTTCGCGCTGCTGCTGTTCGCGTACCTTGCGGCGCGTGCACGTCGCGAGTGGCGCGCGCCAACGGATGAGGAAGCACGCGCGCGCCTCGCCGCTGACTCGCGTATGGACGCCGGCGCCTTTGATGCGCTGCGTGATCAGCCAACGCGCTACGATCCGTTCTCTGTGGCGCTTTGGAACCGCGAGCGTGAGCGGTTGCTCGAGAACGCAGACAATGTTCACGTCGGCCCGCCCCGCCCGCGTCTTGATGACCTGGACCCCTACAAGCTCCGCTACGCGCTGCTCGTGCTGCTCATCGGCGCCTTCGTAATAGCTGGCGCGGAATCGGGTGATCGGCTCTCGCGCGGGTTCTTGCCAGACCCCGGCCCGCTGCTTGGCGATCAGGAAATGGCGATCGAAGCCTGGGCGGCGCCAGCCGAATACACGCATGCGCCACCAGTTTCGCTCAGCGATCTCATCGGTGAGCGCGTAGTGACGCCGCCTTCTGTGCGCGTCACCGTCCGCGTTACCGGCCCAGCCGGCGCTCCCGTTTTGCGTTTCAACGGCCAAGGCGGAAGGCGCAACGCGCGTTTTGAGCGTGCAGCCGACGGCGCCTGGGAAGCGCAACTCGATATTCCAGGGCGCGGCGACTTACGCATTGTGCGCTTCCACACGCGCGCGCGCTGGCGGCTCGTACCCGGCGTTGATCAAGCGCCCCGCGCATCTTGGGACGCACCCATCTCCACGCTCTCCGACGAACGCGCCAGCCTCTCCTGGAAGGCTCGAGACGATTACGGCGTGCGCCGCCTGGTTTTGCGCGTCCGCCCGCTTCATCCGCCTGAAGGGCTCGTCCGCGCAGATCCTGTCGACACCGAACTTGAAGCACCAGCAGGCGACCCGCGCGAAGCGGAAGCGGAAACCGAGGTCGATCTCGCTGCTCATCCGTATGCGGGTATGGAGGTCGAAGCGCGCATCGTCGCCATCGACGCGCTGGGTCAGGAAGGCGTCAGTGATGCGCTGCACTTCACGATGCCCGAAAAGATCTTCCTGCAGCCGCTGGCGCGCGCCGCCATCGAAATTCGCCGCCACATTCTGGCGGAGCGCCGCGTCTATCGCGGGCGACCAACAGTTCAGCGCCGCACTCAGCCGTCGGGTGACATCCTTTTCGGCAATCAACGCGTTGAGGTTCGCGACTACGACAGCCGCCCGGCTCTGCTGCGCGCGCCTGCGGGTATCCAGCGCGCTGCCCGCCTCATCGATGCACTCACCATGGAACCGCAAGATCGCTACTTCCGCGATCTCGCCGTCTATTTCGGGTTTCGCAACGCGCGGTCGCAATTGTCTGTCGCGCGCAACCCGGCCGAAGCCGACATTGCGGCAGATACACTCTGGCGCACGGCACTCCGCGCAGAATATGGCGGCGCAGCCGACGCGCGCCGCGCCCTCGAAGAAGCGCAACGTCAACTTGCGGAGGCGCTAGCGCAGGGCGCACCGCAAGAGCGCATCAACCAGCTGCTCGAAGCGCTTCGCCGGGCCACCGAGAACTACATGCAAGCTTTGGTGCAGGAAGCGCTGCGCAACGGCGAAACCGCGCAAAACATGGATGACACCGAGGACCAAGCGACGCTCTCCGAGCGCGACATCCAGGCAATGCTGAGGCGCGTGCAAGAACTCTCCGAGCAAGGCCGCAACGCCGAAGCGCAGGCGTTACTACAGCAACTCTCGCAAATTCTGGCGAACCTCGACGTGCAGCTGAGCCAAGGCAGCCAAGGCGAACGCGGCCAGGAGGGCGAAGGCGATCAGGCGATGCAGCAGAGCATCGACGAACTCTCCGAAACTATGGGCGAGCAGCGCGCCCTGCGGGACGAAACCCGACAGCAGCAGCAACAGCAACAAGGCCAAGGCGGCAGTGGCGGCGATCAGCAAGGTGGTGAAGGCGGCGATGAACTCGCTCAACGCCAAGCCGAACTCCGCCGCGGCCTCGCCGAAGCGCAGCGTATGGCCAACGAGGCCGGCGCCGCGCCCAGCAACGACCTCAACGCCGCCGGTGAAGCCATGCGGCAAGCCGAGGATGCGTTACGCCGCGGCGATCTTGAAGGCGCCGAAGCCGCTCAAAGCGCTGCGCTCGAAAATCTTCGCGAGGGCGCAGATGCGCTGAGCGCAGAACTCCGCGAACGCGGCCAAGGCGGCGAGGAAAGTGGCAGCGGCGAAGGCGGTCGGCGCGACCCCCTCGGACGCGGTGTCGGCGACGAAGGCGAAGGCTTTGTACCGGACGGCATGGATCCGGTTCGCGCTCGCGAGATCTTCGATGAAATCCGCCGTCGCGCCCAAGATCCAAACCGTCCCGAAGCGGAACGTGAGTATTTACGGCGCTTGCTCGATCGCTTCGGCGATAGCTGAGCCGCGCCTTGAAATCGGCGCATCGCGCGCCACTCTCACCCTTATCACCTGGAGGGACACGCATGCGCGCTTTTCTGCTTACAACTGCTCTTGTCGCTGGGCTCGCGGCGTGCTCGCCGCCGACGCAACAAGCCGATCGTCCCGACACGCCCCCAGGCCCAACGACGATCGCGTGCAACGACGTAGCGCCAAATGCCTCGCGACAAGTAACGGTGAGCGATGAAGTCGTTACTGCGGCGGCGGCTTCCGATCTCCGTGGCGGCTCCATCACGCCCGGCACGTACGACCTCGTCAGCGCCATGCGCGTCGGCAGCGCAACCGGCTGGAATGGCACACGCGCCGTCGCCCTCTCCGTCAGCGAAGATCAGAGCGGCGCCGTAACGTTCAACTGGGCAGGCGCCGAGCCGGGCGGCGAGACCGATCGCTGGACGGCCACCTTCACCGAAACGCCCCAGCCACGCATGAGCTACACGTGCGGACGCGTCGGCGAAATCGCTGCCCAATTTGCCGCGCAGAACAATATATTGCAGCTCAGACTGCAGGACGGCGCGTCAGGCCAACTCGCGCTGGAATTCCAGCGCCGCAGCTAGACCCCATATTCGCGTGGTTGTGAGCGCGCCCCGGCGCGTTCCATCCCTTTGTCCGCGGCGACGAGGCCGCGTGCGGAGGGTCCACATGAAAACTTCGACCAATCTCGCCCTGGCCGCCGCGTTAGGCGCGGGGCTCTTTGCAGGCTCAGCCGAAGCACAAGATTTCCGGCGCGACTACGACACCATCAGCAACGGCCGCGCCTCCGAAGGCGAAGCCGTGCGCATGCGGCTGACCATCCCGTTTCAGGCCCAGGAGGAGCGCCGCGAGTCACGGCTTTCTTTCTCGCTGCAGCAGGGCAATGGCGAAGGCCAGATGCGCAACATTGACGTTTTCTCGTTCTCGCTGACCGGCGACGCGCCGCCGCGCTTAGAAACGCCATTCGCCCTCAATGCCGCCGACGGCGAAGGCGGCTTCTTCTCCAAGCCGGTCAACTGGCTGTGGATCGGTCTCGGCGTCGGCGCCGCCTACTGGATCTACGAAGAGAGCCAGGACGACGACGATCCACCTCCAGTGAATTCGTAAGCATCTGGCGAAGCGGCGCGTCATCCCCCAGTATGGCGCGCCGCGAAGGACACCCTATTTGAGCGAAACTCCACCTTGCGCACGAGTCGCGATCGTCGAAGACGATGCGATTCTGCGCGAGGATTTGGCACGCGTTGTGACGCGGGCTGAAGGGCTCGATATCGCTGGCGTCGCGGAGACGTTGGCCGCAGGCCGTGCGCTCGTGGAGCCAGATCTCGACGTCCTGCTGATCGACCTCGCGTTGCCCGACGGCAACGGCGTCGAGCTCATCCGCGAGGCGCGCGAGCGCCTGCCTAACATCAAGATCATCGTCGTCAGCATTTTCGGTGACGCGCGTAGCGTTGTCCGCGCCATCGAAGCAGGCGCTGACGGCTACCTCCTCAAAGGCGCTGGCGAACAACAAGCCGAAGAGGCGATCCGCAGCGTCCTCGGCGGCGGCGCCCCGATTTCGCCGGCAGTAGCCAGTCACATCCTCAGCCGCATGCGTGAACGCACATCGTCGCCCAAGGGCGTCGAACTCGACGCACCGCTCACCGAAAAGGAAACCGCCGTACTAACTGATCTCGCCAAAGGCTTCCGCTACAAAGAAGTGGCGCGCCTGCACGGCATCTCGCCCCACACGGTCGCTGATCACGTGAAGTCGATCTATCGCAAGCTTGCCGTCAACTCGCGCAGCGAAGCCGTGTTCGAGGCAGTGCAGGCCGGCCTGATCAAACTCAAAGACTGAGCGATCTTGCTGGCGTTGGACGGCGGCCATGGCTAGCAACAGATCGCTGATGCTGAAGTCCGAGCCGCTGGGGGCGCCGACACGAGGCGCGTGGATCATTGCCGCGATCATTATCGCGCTGCAATTGGCGATGAGCGCTGGCTTGTTCGCGGTCAACTCGATCGCGGAAGACGCGCGTGGTCGCCGCGTCGTGGACGTCATGGCCGCCGAGGCGCAGGGTTCTTCCTACACGCAACTCCCGGACAGCGCGTTCCAACCAGGCCAGTTGCCGCGCGGCGGCTGTTGTTCAAGCGACAATCTCGTCTTCCGGACTGCCTTCACCGCATCAGACGTACTTTTGACCGACCCCGCCATTCTCATCGTCAGCGCCTACGACAACGCGTTGATCTATGTCGACGGCCAATTGGTTGCGGGCTTCGGACGCGCAGAAGGTCCACCGCCAAACATGGGTCGTCTTCCACAATTGTTGCGTGTGCCGCGAAACCTGGTGCGCGACGGCGCCGTCATCGATATCGCCGTGCAACGCGCCGTCGGCTTTGGGCACCTGCGACCATTCTATGTCGGCGAGTACTCGGCGCTCTACCCGAGCTTCCGCGCGCTGTCATTTTTGCGGCAGGACTTACCGCTCTTCAACGCCGCCATCGGCGCGTTCGTAGCGGCCTTCTGTTTTTGCGCAGCGCCGCTCTTTGGTGCGCGCGGGTTGATGCTATCGCTCGCGGCGCTCGGCGGAAGCTGGACGTTACAACACATCGGCCTCTATCTGAACGACCCGCCTTGGGGCGCAATTGCCAACAACGGGCTCTACTTTCTGGGCTTCCTGGGCGCCTGCGTTTGCTTGCCCTGGTTCTTCATCGAATGGACTTCCGTGTTCGCGCGCGCGATGCCCAAGCGCGAGCCTTGGGTGGCGTTCGTGCTCGATCCTTGGCACGCGCCGGCGCGACGGCGTCTCGCTGTTGTCTCGCTTGCGACGCTCGCGGTCGGCGCAGGTCTCATTGCCTGGCGCCTGAGCTTCGATCCAGCCATTGCGTCACAGGAGATAAACCGCGTCGTCGGTTGGCTCGGCCTCTTCGCGATGGCGTTCTGCCTTGTCCGGATCGTCGCCTTCTACATGCGGCCCGGATCTCAGGACCCGATCGCAGCGTCGGCCTTCGTCTTCGTCATTCTGGCGGCAATCGCCGACATTTCGGCGGTTCGCTTCTTCAAGACCTACGGTGTCTTCCTCGGCGCGGCCGTGACGTTCTTCCCGCTGGCGCTGCTGCTTTCCTTGGCCTTCCGCGCCCGCGGGATCTTCGAAGCGGCGACGGCAACCGCAGAAAAGCTAAACGTACTGGTCGCCGACCGTGAGCGTGAGATCGTGCGCAACCACGAAGAAATCCGCCGCAACGAGCGCGCGGCTATGCTGCTTGAAGAGCGCAGCCGCATCATGCGCGATATGCACGACGGCATCGGCGGTCAGTTGCTCGGGCTCATTCTGCAAGCCCGCACTCGCAAACTCTCGGACGAGGCTCTCGTCAGCGGCCTTGAGCAAAGCCTCGATGACCTGCGCCTCGTCGTAGATTCTTTAGAGCAAGGAGAAGGCTCGCTGACTGGCGCGCTAGGCGCATTCCGGGAACGCATCGAACCGCGCTGCGAAGCGGCTGGAGTTGAGCTCGATTGGCAAATCGAAGACGTCGGCGCAACGCCCCACATCGGCCCTGACAAGACACTGCAGATCTATCGCATCTTGCTTGAAGCCTGCACCAATGCGCTAAAGCACGGTGAACCCAAGCGTATCGTCGTGTCTTTGAAGCGCGAAGGTGACCTCGTCGAGATTGCGCTCGCCGACAATGGACGCGGATTTTCAACAGACGCGCCCGCGCAAGGCCGCGGCCTCACCAACATGCGCACCCGCGCACTACAAATCGGCGCGACCTTTGCCATCGACTCAGACGCCTCGGGCACGCGCATCTCGATCAAGCTCGCCGCGTGATCCTCGCTATTGGGAGCGCGGGTTCGCGCGCTCCCACCTCACCAGCCGTTTCCGGCTTCCGCCAGTAGCGCCGCGTAAAACTCCACCCCGCGCCGGAACTCCCGCATGCGGATATTTTCGTTTGGCGCATGTTGGTTGTTGTCCGCATTGACGATCGGCACGATCACAAACGGCGTCTGAAGCACCTCGCCGATCGGCGCGATCGGCAGACTTCCACCCATGATTGGCACGATACGCACCTCACCCGCGGTGGCTGCGCGTGCGGTCTCAATAATGCGATGGACCGCGGGATTGTTGAGGTCCGACACCGCAGCGTTGTAGCCAACATCGCCGAACTCCAACCATGCGAGCCGCGTGCCGGCGCGGCGCTGAGCTTCGGTCGGCGGCGCGTCGAGGAGCGTATAGCCCTGGCGCTGCACGTGCGCTTCCACCAATTCCCGCGCCCGTTCGTTGGAGATGCCGGGCGTCAAGCGGATGTCGAAACCAGCGCTGGCTTCCGGGCTAATCACATTCCGCTGTGGGCCCGTGCCGCCATAGGTAAGCTGCGTGACATTGAGGGCGGGGCGAAGAATGGATTCGCCATAGCTGAGACCCGATTCTGTGCTCGCGATTTGCGGGCCATCCAACATGCCTTGGGTATCGAAACCATCGCGCGCGAGTGCAAGAGCTTCGCGCGACGGAGGATCGGCAGTGAGACCGTCGATGGTGATGCGGCCTTCGTCGTCCCGCATCGAGGCAATGAGGTGCGCAAGCTGCGCAGCGGGATTGGTTGCTACATTGCCGTAGTGCCCAGAGTGGAGGCTTGTGACCGGACCATAGGTGGTTAGACGGAAACTTATTATGCCGCGCGCGCCGAGCGCAACGCGCGGCAAGCCGCGCGGATCGATGGGGCCATCGCCGAAGAGCCAGAGATCGGAAGCAAGCAAATCGCGATGCACCTCAAGTGAACGCGCGAGATTGGGTGAACCGGCCTCCTCCTCGCCCTCAAGGAAGAACTTGAGATTGGCCGAAAGCGGAATGTTTGCTGCGCGCATCGCGTCGATCGCGGCGAGCATGGCGATGATCGGCGCTTTGTCGTCGCTGGCGGAGCGCGCGTAGATCCGCGCATCGTCCGGCAGCGGATAGCTTGCGCGCTCCCAAGGGACGATCTCCGCACCATCTTCAAAGCGGCCACTGCGAAGCGTCGGAGCAAAAGGCGGCGTCACCCATTCGTCGAGCGGCTCCACTGGCTGGCCGTCGAAGTGTGCGTAGAAGAGCAAGGTGCGCGTGGCGCCGGGCGCATTGAGTTCACCATAGACGTTCACGGGTGCGCCCGGCGTTTCAATCACCCGTGCGCTGATCCCGCGCCGCTCCAGCATCGCAACGAGCGCATCGGCGTTACGGCGGATGTCACTGGGGTTGGAGGCGACGTTCGGCAGCGCCAAGAGATCACGCAACTCGCGGACAATCGCTTCCTCATTGGCCGCTACGTGCTCGCGCGCGGCTGTCATGGCGCTGGACATCGCCGCCGTCGGCGACGGCGCTTCAGTAGTTGCCCCTGGCTCAGGCGCGCACGCGCTTAGCACCAAGGCAAAAATTCCGACCGCGAAAAACCGCATGACACCCCTCCGCCTCTGCCGTTCTAAGCGGATGGCCGAGCCTTGTCCCAATTCTTGCGACGTGGAGTCAGTCTATGGCGGCGATGTATGGCAGGCCGCGATAGCGTCCGGCATCGTCCATGCCGTAGCCGACCAAGAACTCCGATGGCGCGTCCCAGCCAATCGCATCGATATCTTGGCCGAGCGCCTCGGGCTTACGGACGAAAGCGCAGGCCAGGGTCTGCGTTGCGCCCTTGGCCATCAGATGCGCACGCGCAAAGGCGATGGTCCGGCCGCTATCGAACACGTCATCGACGATCAACACCCCGCGCCCATCCACGGAACGCGAAATATCCGCACGCACGACGACTTTGCCGCTGCTTTCGCGCGCGTCGCGATAACTCTCTAACCAAAGCGAGTCATAGATCGGATGCGAGCCGCGCACTTCGAGCGCACGCATCAAATCCGACGCGAATGGGATTGCGCCCTGCAGCAGAGCAACGACCGTCCAACCATCATTCACTTGCGCCGAAAAGCGATCAGCCAGCGCATTGACGCGCTGGCTGATCTCTTCCGCAGTGAGAAGAATACGCACTTAGCCGGTGGTCAGACGGAGCCCGTTCGCCGGGCCAATCTCGCTCGTCGTCGTCGGATGCGCCGGATCGAACAGTTCATGACCAGGCTCAAGCGGCTCATCGAGCAGCAATTCGTCATGCGTTGAAGACGGCGGCGAGACGTGGGCCGGGCCGCCTGCCATTGATTGCTCGCCGAAGCTCGCGAACGTCGCTTCGAGATCGACGGCTTCCGTCGGCGGGTTCTCGACGCGGATTTGGAACGGCACCGCAGCGCCAGCGGCGACGGGCTGATCCGTGATCGCATTCACGAGCTCGAAAATCTCATGTGAGCGCGTGTCGCGCAGCGAGATACGAACCGGCGGCACAAGCTTGTCGTCGCGACCGATGTTGCGGACTTCGCCGCTGACCACGAGCACCGGCGTCGCGCCTTCGAAGTCGCGCTCGACCGCGAGGTCGTAGAATTCGAGGCCATAGACGTTCACATCGAGACCAAGCGCGGCGAACGCACTGGCCGAACGCGGCCACAGCTCGGCGACGTCTTGACGGAACGCCACCATGCCGGTCGCGCTTGCCGCAAGGGCAGCCCCCGTCGCGCCCCAGACGACAACAGCGGCGCGCGTGCGGTCACGGCGCATGCGATCTGCCTGCTGCTGGCGGAATTTTGCGGCGGCCGAAGGCGCGGGGCCTGGCTGTTCGGCCGCGCGGCGCAATCTTTCGACACGTTCACGTGTCAGTGGTTCGCGAGCGGGTTCGTCAGCAGCCCGCGCAACTGGCGTCTCAGCGGGGGCGCGCAGCTCAAGCTGCGGCTCTGCAAACCAGGAGAAACCGCATGCGGCGCAACGCACCGTTCGGCCAGCCGGACCGATCGCCGCGTCATCCGCGTAATAGCGGGTCGAACAAGACGTGCAGGTAAGGATCATGTTAATACGTTCAGCTGCCCCAATAACCGTCTTCGGTGCATTGATTCTATTTAGCTTGTCCAGTCATGGCCCGACCCCGCGCTAGTATTGAAACCGATCTATTCGAGCGCGGCGTGTTGGTTCGCCTCTCGAATGTTGACGCCGGATACGGCGCGTCCACCGTTCTGATGGGTATCGACTTCGAAGCCCGCTCCGGCGAGGTCAACCTCATTACCGGTCCCGCTGCTGCCGGAAAGACTACATTTACGCATCTCTTGCGCCTAGCGCTCCCGCCTCGGTCTGGCAGAAGTGTAATACTTGGTGTCGACGTAATGCGCGCGCGGTCGCGCGATATCGCCGATGCGAAGAGGCGGATCGGCTATGTTGCTGAAAATCCAGTGTTCATTGAGCAATGGTCGACGTTCGACAACGTCGCGATGCCGCTCCGCATGCTCGGACAGAAACCGCGCGAGTATGCGGAGGACGTGCGAGAACTTGTGGAATTCGTCGGCCTCGGCGGCGCCTCTGAGTTGTCTGTGGAAAAACTTTCGGGTGCGGAACGACGTAGGGCCGCCATAGCGCGCGCGCTCGCGGCGAAGCCCAACCTGATTTTGGCGGATGATCCTACCGCCGGGATGTCTCCCGCCGATGGTCGCCGCATTGTGAAATTACTCTCGGAGATGCGCCGCGTCGGGGCCGGTGTTGTCATCGCCAGCCAAGACGACACTCTGGCCGATGTCGCGCCGATGTGGGTCTGGCGCATTGATCGAGGCCGCCTCTCGCAACCGGAGCAAACTGAAGCAGCAGATGCGGAGGCGTACGAATGAGAGGCGGCGGCCTCCTGGGCGTAGAGCGCGCCCTATTCTGGACTCTAGCCTTCGCCGCCTTCGCGGCGGCGGCGGCGGGCCTCGCCGCGCGCGGCGCTGACCGGCTCGCGGTTGGTTACGAGCAATCGCGTAATGCTTACGCCATCG
Organism: Hyphomonadaceae bacterium; assembly: GCA_041398305.1. Classification (GTDB taxonomy): domain Bacteria; phylum Pseudomonadota; class Alphaproteobacteria; order Caulobacterales; family Aquidulcibacteraceae; genus Vitreimonas. Next base: position 29,816 of record JAWKUZ010000009.1, on the reverse strand, counting down.
TCCGAGTGCTTGCGCCAGATGGCCCCGCCGGCATGGCCGCGGCGGAGACCGCCCTCGCTGGCGCCCCCCACGTCACCAGTGCGGCGCCCATGACCGCAGGGCGAGCCGCGGCGCTTCTTAGCGAGGCAAGCGGCGAACTGATTGATCCGTCCCACGTACCCGATCTGCGCCTGATTGAAATCGAACTTGCCCCGGCCTCGCCGCAGGCCGACGTCTCAGGTGACATCGTCGCGGCTTTGGCCGCTGGCGGCGTCACAGCCGAGGTCATCGAGGCGCCCGATGCCACCAGCGGCGGTGGCCTCGCACCGCGCGTTCGCAACGCCGCGTTCTGGGGCGCGATTGTTTTCGGCGCGATCATGGCCGTCATTGCGTGGCTCGCCGCACGCGGCCTCGCGGCGCGTCGGCGCGAGATGGTGACGGTGATGTGCGACCTCGGCGCCACCCGCAGTCAAACGGCTGGGCGCATTGCTGACGAGGCTGCTGTGCTCGGGCTCTATGCGGGCCTCGCGGGCGGCGTCCTCGCAGCTGTCGCAGGCGTAATCGTGTTGCTGCTGGCCATTCCGGGCACAACGCTGAACACTCTGCCGAGCATGATTCTCCCGATTGACTTCATTCCCATAGCAGCAGCGCCACTGGTCACAGCCATCGTCGCCGGCGCCGGCGCGCGCGCCGCTGCGGGACAATTCCACGGCGAAGCGGCAAGGCTCGGTTGATGCGCGCACTGCTCTTTTGGGCGGCGATCATCGCGCTCGTGGCGTTTGTCGCAGGCTTTTGGGGCTTCGCTCAGAACGTCCGTCGCGAAGCGGATGAACCGCCGCAGGCACAAGCTATCGTAGCGCTCACCGGCGGCTCGCTGCAGCGGCTCACTACGGGCGTGCGTTTGCTGGAAGAGCGCAAGGGCGAGCGCCTGCTGATCTCGGGAGTCAACCGCATCGTCACCGACGACGAACTTTATCAAGCGCTCAACGTCGACCCCGCCGTTGGCGCATGCTGCATCGACGTTGGCCGCTCCGCCGAAGACACCATTGGCAACGCGTCCGAAACCGCTGCCTGGGCGCGTCAGCATCGCTACACGGACATCATCCTCGTCACCGACGATTATCACATGCCACGTAGCCAGGCCGAACTGGCTGTCGCGCTACCGGAGGCGACGATCCATCCCTACCCAGTCCGGACGCGATGGACCGACCCCGCCCTTTGGCGCAGCGATCTCGGCGCAGCGACGCGTCTGGGCGCCGAGTACGTTAAATATCTTGTCATTCGCGGGCGAGAAGCGTTGATCGATCTGGGTGACAATGATCGGGAGACGGCCCCAGGCGACGCATGAGACTGATCCGCTCGTTTATCTTCGTCATCTTCTTCTATGCTTCGATGGCCGTGGTGGGCCTGGTGTTGTGGCCACTCGTTGTCTTCGACGAGCGTCACGTCTGGACCGCGCTGCGCTCATGGGGCCGCGCCACCTTGTGGGGGCTGCGCTGGATCATCGGCGCACGCGTGACGTTTGAAGGGATCGAGAACGTTCCCGAAGGCGGCGCGCTGATCGCGATGAAGCATCAGTCGACGCTCGACACAGTCGTCCCGGCGCTCTTCATTCCGCGCCCCGTCTATGTTTTCAAAAAAGAGCTCGGCAACGTGCCGGTGATGGGCGCGTATCTGAAGCGCAATCAGATTGGCGTCGATCGCAGCGGGCACGCAAAGGCGCTCAAGAGCCTGATGCGTGGTGCGCGCGAGGCCGTCGCCAAGGGCGGCCAGGTTCTGATTTTTCCTGAAGGTACGCGCCAGGAACTCGATGCGCCGCCCGATTACAAACCCGGCATCGCCGCGATGTACAAAGATCTCAACGTGCCGGTGACGCCGGTCGCGCTCAACACCGGCCTTATCTGGAAACCCAAGGGCATCATGCGCTCGCCCGGGCACGTCACGTTCAAAGTATTGCCTCCGATCCCGGCCGGATTGCCGCGCGACGAATTCATGCGGGAACTCGAACGCGTCCTCGAAACCGAAAGCCAAGCCTTGCTCCCGCCGGATAAGCGTCGCACCGTGAGCCAATGAAAGTTCGCGGACTTTGGCTGACTGTTCCCTGGGTACTGTTCGTTTTGGCAGCGCTCGGTTGGGTATTCTATTGGCACTACCTCGCCAACGAAGTTGAGCGGCAGGTGCGCGGCTGGGCGTTCGAACAGAACGCCGGTGGCGCCACGGTCGAGTTCGACCGCATCGTGCGCCACGGCTTTCCGGTGCTGATGCGACTTGAGCTCCAAGGCGTAAGGTACGCGTCGGCGCGCGGCGGCTGGAGCGTCGAAACCGATCGCGGCGATCTGCACGTCCAGGTGCTGAACCCGCACCACGTCATTCTCGAAGCAAAAGCGCCTATCGCAGTCGCGAGGGCCGGGGGCGCAACAACCAACATTTCCGCCGACGCGCTCATCGCCAGCCTCCGCACTCAAAACGGCGCACTCGCTGTCGCCGGCGTTGAGGCTGACAATCTCGTTCTCGATGACCCGGCAGAAGAAGGCGCGCTGCACGCTGCAAAGGTCGTCGCCAACATTCGCCCCGATCCACGCGCACGCGGCGAATATCAGCTCGCCTTCGACGCACAAACCATCACCTTGCCGCGTCCGGTGCGCAGCTTTGAAGCGTTCGGTCTCGACGTCGCGCGTATGCGCGCCGCCATCGTCGTCACCAATGGCGCATTGCTTTTGCAAACAACGCCGGGCGATCCCCTCGGCGCTTGGCGCTCAGGCGGCGGTCGCCTGCGCTTCGATGCGATCGAATTGAACTGGGGACCACTGCAAACCACAGGCACAGGCGAAGGCGGTCTCGACGATCAGCGCCGCTTAGATGGCCGATTGGTGCTTCCAGTGGATCGCCCCGCGCCGATCCTGACCGCGATCGCCAACGGCCCGCGCATCGACAACGACGCGAGGCGCGCGCTGAGCTTGCTGGCTGCGGGCTACATCGTCACAGGCGACGACATCACGCTCGATATCGGCGCACACGACGGCATCTTGCGGATCGAGGGCTTGCCGGTGCGGACGTTGCCGCCCATCTACTAGCCCAGCGGATCGTCCCGGCCCCAGTTGGGCGCAGGCGTATCTTGACCAGCCTCAATGACCTCGCGCCGCATGCGGCGTGCGCGGTCAAACAGATCGTAGAGCGTGTCGCCTTCACCCCAGCGGATCGCGCGCTGCAACGCGGCGAGATCTTCCGAGAACCGGCCCAACACTTCGAGCACCGCTTCGCGATTGTTCAGAAATACATCGCGCCACATCGTCGGATCGGACGCGGCGATGCGGGTGAAGTCGCGAAAACCCGACGCTGAGTACTTCACCACTTCGCTCTCGGTGACGCTTTCCAGATCTTCCGCCATTGCCACGATGTTGAACGCGATCAAGTGCGGCAGGTGGCTGGTGACTGCGAGCACTACATCGTGACGCTGGGAGTCCATGCGCTCGACGTTAGAGCCGATCGCGCGCCAGAACGCCTCAAGCTGATCGACCGCAGCGGCATAGCCCTCGCCTTGATCCGCCAGAGGCGTCAGAATCTGCCAACGATTGTGAAAGAGCGTCGCGAAGCCGGCATCCGGGCCTGAATGTTCTGTACCGGCTAACGGGTGGCCCGGCACAAAGTGGACGTGCTTCGGCAGCGTCGACTTCAGCGCATCGACAACGGCCTGCTTCACCGAACCCACATCGGTGACGATCGCGCCTACCTTCAGTCGGTCCTTGCAGGCTGCGGCTGCAGCGCCCATTGCGCCGACGGGCACCGCAAGCACGACAAGATCGGCGTTTTCCACCGCCCACTCGGCATCGTCGAACACCTCACCGAGGGCAAGTTCGCGCGCGCGTGCGCGGGCGCCCGGATTGGCATCGTAAATCTGTACGATGTTGGCCGCGCCATGATGGCGCGCGGCCAGCGCAATCGATGCGCCAATCAAGCCAACGCCAATGACGGCGATACGATCAAAGATAACGGCCATCAGATGCGCGCGTATGAGCCGAGCACGCGGACACTATCGAGCCCCGACCGCGCCAGCGCAGCGGCGCGTGGATCGTCGAGCGAGAGGAAGCCGTCAATGCGCACCAGCACGCGTGGTTCAGCGCGCGCGATCTCACGACCCGTTAGGCCAACTTCGTTGAGCGCCCGCTGCAAGCGGTGATGCGGGTCGAACGCGATCACCATTGTGACGTCGTTGCCTGCTTCTTCGGTTGGCGAAGCTGCGAAAACCGCCGCCTCCGGCTCATCGGTCGCACCGAGCAAGGGTAGGCCGGCGATGATGTGTAAGTTGTGGAAACGCCGCTCCGAAAGCGCCGGCCACCAGGCCCCGACGCCCGGCGCCGCTGGCCAAGTCGTAACCGCCACCATCGAGTCCGGGCTTTCCGCGACCTTCTGCAGCGCCGCCTGCGGCTCGCCCAGATCTTTGATCCGCGTTCGGGCGCCGAAATGACGCCGCGCAATATCAAACAGGCGCGTTGGGTCCCCACGCCCGCCACCGACCACAACATCGATCACGCGCTGACGTCGCAGCGACGCTGCGATCATGGCGCGCCAAATCTCAACGACGAATTCGCGCTCTAACGGCGCGGGCGCTTCCGCAACGAGCCGCCGTAGCAAAGCTACTTCCCGGCCCGGCCGAACCGGCAGCCCTTGCTCGGGCGCCTTAAGGCCGTTGAGCTTATCAACCACCCGCAGACGCTCGGCGAGCAACGACAAGAGTGTCTTGTCGATGCCGTCAATCTCGGCGCGGATCGTTTCGAGTGGCGAACCGGGCGGGGGGCTCTGGTCGTTCATTGGCGGAACCTTAGCGGCCTTTCATGCTCCACGCCAACGAGGCGCTGCGCAACGCGAGTCTTCAACAGCAGCCGCCCGTTCCAGGGGGATATTTCCCCGGCGACGCAGTTTATATGGGAGCGCATGATTCATGCAGGTGCAGCGGCAGCGAAACTCCAGGCGGCAGGCGGCGTGCGTTCGCTCGCGTTCGACGCCACGACACCGCTACAACTCTCCAGCGGCGAGGCGCTGGCGCCGTTAAGCGTCGCGTTCGAGACGTATGGCGCACTCAACGCCGAGCGCAGTAACGCGGTGTTGGTTTGCCATTCGCTGACCGGCGATCAGTTTGTCGCCAGCCCGAACCCTATCACCGGCCGGCCAGCCTGGTGGCCGCGCATTGTCGGGCCAGGCCGCCCCATCGACACCAACCGCTTCTTCGTGGTGTGCTCCAATGTGCTCGGCGGCTCGATGGGCTCCACCGGTCCCGGCACAATCGCGCCTGACGGCTTGCCCTACTCTCTGCGCTTTCCAGCGATTACGTTGGCCGACGCCGTGCGCGCACAAGCCATGCTGGTGGAAGCCCTCGGCATTGAGAACCTCTTTCTCGTCATTGGTCCCGGCATGGGCGGGATGCAGGCGCTGCAATGGGCGAGCGCCTATCCCAAACGCACGTTCGCGTGCGTCACGGTCGCCACGGGCGCACGCCAATCGGCGCAGAACATCGCCATCGCCGAACTTGGCCGCCAGGCCATCATGGCCGACCCCGAGTGGCGCAACGGCGCCTACCTTCAACACGGTGTCCGCCCGACACGCGGCGGCAGCGTCGCCCGCACCGCAGCGCAACTTGTTGGGCTCTCGGCGCAAGATGTGCGGTCGCGCTTTGAGTCGGCGCGCACGCAAGAACGCTTCGCCTTCAACGCGGAAGGCGCAAACGACACCATGCGCCAACAGCAAGGCGCTGGGTTTGTCGATCGGTTCGACGCCAACTCCTACCTCTACCTTTCCCGCGCCATGGACGGCTTCGATCTCGGCGCCGATTTTGGTGGCCGCCTAGCCAACGCCTTTCAAAGCAGCGAGACTCGTCACGGCGTCTTCTCGTTCTCAAGCGATTGGCGCTACCCGCCGGACGAAGGGCGCGAGATCGCACGCGCTTTGGCCGCCGCTGGCGCGGAAGCATCTTTCCTGGAAATCACCAGCGCCAATGGTCATGACGCCTATCTCGGCAATGAGCCTGCCTTTGAAGCAGCGCTCACCGGCTTTATCGACGCCGCTGCCTCGGCACGTGGGTTAGCGCTTCACGGCGGAGGCGTGTAATGGCGCAACTAGAACTCGTTCATCCCGCGCCACTCGATCTCACCAATGCACAGCCGCGCGGCGATCACTTCGTCATCTCACAGATGGTGAGCGATGGCGCACGCGTGCTCGATGTCGGCTGTGCCGACGGCGCGCTGATTCAGATGTTGGTGAAGGAGTGCGGCGCCAAGGTGCGCGGCCTCGAGATTGATCCGAACAAGGCGCACCGTTGCGTCGTGCGCGGTCTTTCCGTGGTGCAGGGAGACGCCGAGCGCGATCTGAGCGAGTTTCCGAGCGGCGCGTTCGACTACGTCGTATTCTCACACACACTGCAGCACTTTCGCAGGCCACAGACGGCGCTGAAGCAAGCCGGCCGCATAGGCTCGCAGGTGATTGTCTCCATCAAGAATGCGGGCCGATGGGACAAGCGCACCCAATTACTCACCAAAGGCCGCCTTGGCCCAACCGACCATTTGCAGCGCTACAGCGTACGCGACTTCGCCGACCTCGCCCGAGAGATGCATTTTGGAATTGAGCGGGCGGTGCCGCTGTCGCGCGGCCATGCCGGCGCCCCATTCGCCAAGACGATCTGGCGGGCAAACTGGTTCTGCGAAGAAGCCGTCTTCCTGCTGACGCCGTAATATGAAGCGGCTGATCATCTGTTGCGACGGCACTTGGCAGAGGCTCTATAGCAATAGCCTCACCAATGTCGCACTGACAGCGCGCGCCGTCGCCCCGCGCGATGCGAAAGGCAATCTGCAGATCGTCTATTATTCTGCCGGCGTGGGCGCCTCCGTCGATGGAGTCAGCCTCTGGCAAGGCATGACCGGCGGCGATCTGGACGACAACCTTTTGGATGCCTGGCTCTTCATCAATCTGAACTACGAGCCGGGTGATCAGATTTACCTATTTGGCTTCTCGCGCGGCGCCTACACCGTCCGCTCGCTCGCCGGCCTCTTGCGCAAATGCGGCATCCTGCGGCGCGAGCACGTCGACAAGCTCCGTGAGGCGCTCGAGCTTTATCGCAATCGTGAACTCACCGCAGATAGCGAAGAGGCCGAACGCTTCCGTACAGCGCACTCCATCGCTTGGCCGCGCCTCGCCCGCCCGTTCACGTCCCCGCCCGTCGATCTCTCGATCCGCTATCTCGGGGTTTGGGATACTGTCGGCTCACTCGGCATCCCGCGCCTCTTGCCAATCTCAATCGGACTCAATGCGCAGTACGAGTTTCACGACACAGCGCTCTCGCGTTGCGTTGAACATGCGCGCCATGCCGTCGCCATAGATGAGCGCCGCGCCCCGTTTGCGCCGACGCTTTGGAGCAACATCGACGCGTTCAATACGCCAGGCACGCGCCCACGCGTCGCGCAACAATGGTTTCCCGGCGACCACGGCGGCGTCGGTGGCGGTGGTGTACGCGGACTTTCCAATTGCGCGTTGATGTGGGTACTCGAAGGCGCCGAACTGGCTGGTCTCGCGATCTCACGAGAACCTGGCTCGGTCATCTCCGGTTGCCTGGCTGAAATTGATCCGATCACGCCAGACGTGGACGGCAAAGGCTTCCCGATCATGCGTGCACTCACCTCACGCTGGCGCAAGGGCCTCAATCGCTTTGAGGACATTCACGAAACCGCACGCCTGCGCTTTGCCGCGAACGAGAGTTACCGGCCGCCACTGCTGACGCCTTACGCTGATCGCATCGCAAGCTCGGTGCACCAGCGACAAGCGGCCTAGAGGTAAGACAACCACCAATCGCGGCGACGCGCCTTCAGGATGATGACGAGGCCACGAAGCATATCGATTTCGGAGATACGTACACCAGCGGCCAAGCTGGACGTTGTCGAAGCGGGGGCCGGCATCACCGGCAAAGCTGTGTCAGTCATGCGCGTATTCCGCGTGCTTTGAAGCACGCGGAGCTATGGCCTAAGTCACACCCGGAGGCCACACAGAAGCGACCAGATCACACGTCGGCCAGAGCGAAGGCCAAGCGTCCCAAGAAACCCTGCGGCTTCAGACGCCCTTCGGTGGCGAACAGGCAAACACAGGGCTCGTCGCCCTGCACGACCGGCTGGTGATTGAGATCGCCGTCCGCCGCTGCAAAATCTCCCGCCCTGAAGAGGCCGAGTTCGTCGCGGTACGCGCCCGTGAGAACGGTGCAGAATTCGGCTCCAGAGTGCTCGTGCCGCGCGGTTGGCATACCCGGCGCCACGGAGAGCAGATAGACACGGTTTTGCGGCGCGTGAGGCGTCTTCACGCCCGCAACCCAAACGCCTGGCGCGACCCACTTCTTCGCCTTCAAAGGCAAACGCTGGAGGAGCGGCCGGGTATCTGCGGCAGGCTCGGGAGGCGCGACTTCATCGAGCCGGTTCATGACGCGGGTCAGCGCATCGGCGTCGACCTCAGCTTCCGCCAGATCCTTCAGCGAGGCGCCTGACACGGCCTCAAACCCACGCACACGTGCGCGGCAAGTGGAGCACATTTCTACATGCGCACCAACCACAAGGCCAAAGCCCGGTTCAAGCGCGCCGGCGGCGTATGCCGTAAGAACATCATCAGAGGGGTGATGCACGAGGCTCACGTTAGTTCTCCCAATGCCGCACGCAGCTTTATGAGCGCAAGCCGCAAGCGTGATTTCACTGTGCCGAGCGGCAACGACAAGCGCTCCGCGATTTCCGAATGTGGGCGGTCTTCAAAGAACGAAAGCTGCACCACGCGACGTTGATCCTCCGAGAGCGTCGCCAGCGCCGCAGCGACTTGCTCCTCGCTTTGGCCGCGCGCCACGGCGTCATCGGGCGCTTCGTCGTCGCTCTCTTCGCTCAGAGGCATGGTCTGGCGATAGGCTAGTTCGGTCTTTTCACGCCGCAGCTTGTCGATCCAAGCGTTGCGCGCGATCACAAAAATCCAAGTCGACGCCTTGGCCTTTGCGGCATCAAAAGAGGCGGCGCGACGCCAGATCGAAACCATCGCATCCTGCATTAAGTCTTCAGCCGCCGCAGGCGGCGCGCCGAGCCGCACGAGGTAGCCCTTTAACTTCCCCGAATAGGCGCCAAACAGTCGCGCAAACGCTTCGCGATCGCCACGGGCCGTCCGGGCGATCAGGTCTTCGTCGGCTTCTACCCGGTCATGCACCGCGCGCGACCTCCTGCGCGGCGGCCGCACCACCGCTTCGACGCCGGGAGCATAAGCCATCGCACACATCGGCACCGATACGCGCGGTCGCCCGCCCTGGATCACAGTGAACCAGAAGGCGCCGCAGGCCGTATCGGCCCAATAACCAGCCCGCAAGGGGCGCGCTGGAACGGAAGCGTTCGATGGCTTTTACCTCCAGCAAAGAAGCGCCTCGCCAAAATATAGCTGTCATCGGCTCGGGAATAGCTGGAATGTCGGCTGCGTGGCTGCTTAGCCAAAAGCACGACGTCACCGTTTACGAGAAGAATGACCGCCTGGGCGGCCACTCTAACACCGTCACTGTGCAAACCAGCCTTGGCGCGACGCCTGTCGATACAGGGTTCATCGTGTTTAACGACGCGACCTATCCGAACCTGATCGCACTGTTCCAACATCTGGGCGTCGAAACGAAGATTTCCGACATGTCGTTCGGCGTGTCGCTGCGCGGCGGCGAAACGGAATACTCTTCGGTCGATACCTCAGCGTTCCTCTGCGGTGGCCGCAATCTCATCAGCCCGCGGTTTTGGTCGATGACATGGGATTTGCTGCGCTTCTACCGCAGCGCGCCACTAGACCTGCTGAAGACGCGCGACCAGCTGATCTCGCTTGGCGAGTATCTCAACGCGCGCGGTTATGGCGACGCATTTCAGCGCGATCACTTGCTCCCGCAAGCCGCTGCTATCTGGTCGGCCTCGATGGGAGAGATCCACCACTATCCTGCTTGCGCCTTTGTGCGCTTCTTCGAAAATCATGGCCTCTTGAAGCTCAAGGGGCGGCCGAAATGGCGCACTGTTGAAGGCGGAAGCCGCGCTTATGTTGAAAAGCTGACGGCGCCTTACGAAGAGAAAGCGCGCGTCAACGCTGGCGCCGTGTCGGTGCGCCGCGACGCTTCCGGCGCTTGGGTGCGCGACGCCAAGGGACACGTGGAGCGCTTCGATCACGTCGTTATCGCAACGCACGGTGACGAAGCGCTCGCCATGCTTGAAGATGCGAGCGGCGAAGAACGCGCGCTACTGGGCGCATTTCAGTACGCAAAGAACCGCGCCGTCCTGCACACCGACACTGCCTTCATGCCGCGGCGCGAACCGCTTTGGGCCAGCTGGAACTACGTGGGTGACAATCCGGACGGTGGCTGCGTTGTCACCTACTGGATGAACAAGCTCCAAAACATCGCGAGCCGCGAGCAGATCTTTCTCACGCTCAACCCGCGCACCGAGCCGCGCGCGGAAACCGTGCTCTACGAAACCGATTACCACCACCCTGTGTTCAATGCGTCGGCCATTCGCGCCCAGGAGCAGTTGTGGTCGCTGCAAGGTGTCCGTCGGACTTGGTTCTGCGGCGCACACTTTGGCTCAGGCTTCCACGAAGACGGCCTCCAATCCGGCTTGGCCGTCGCCGAGCAGCTTGGCGGCGTCCGCCGGCCGTGGACTGTCGAAAATGAATCCGGCCGCATCCATCTTGGCGCCGCACCGGTTCGCCCGGCGTTCGCCGCATGAACGCGATCTACACCGGCCACGTCGCGCACGTGCGACCCGGAAAGCACCGGCTCCGCTACCCGGTGTTCATGTTGACGCTCGATCTCGATGAGCCGCCATGCGACCTAAAGTTCTTCAAACACAATCACGGCGCGTTGCTAGCGCTATTTGACCGTGACCACGCCGGGCGGATCAACGCGCCGCTGAAGCCACAGATCGAAAGCAAACTGCGTGATGCCGGCATCGCGTGGGATGGCGGCCGGATCGTTCTCCTCACCATGCCGCGCCTCTTCAACTACGTCTTCAATCCACTCAGCGTCTATTTCTGCTATCGCCGCGACGGTTCGGTGGCGGCGCTTGTGCACGAGGTTTCGAACACGTTCGGGGAAACGCATTTCTACGTGCTGCCACCCCGCGTCGAGGCGAACGGCAACCTCTCTCAGAACTGCACCAAGGAATTCTTCGTATCGCCCTTCCTGGAGGGCGGTCTCACATACGAATTCAGCGTTACGCCGCCAGGTCAGCGCACGTCGGTCGCCATGATCGTCCGGCGCGGCGAAGAGATTGCGCTGACTGCGTCGTTCGCCGGCGAGCGACGTGATTTCAACGACAGACAGATTCTTCGAGCTTGGCTCGGTAATCCGCTCATGACCTTCAAGGTGATCGTGGGCATTCATTGGGAAGCGCTTCGCATGTGGCTCAAAGGCGTGCGCTTCCTCGGCAGACGCGGACAACTCCCCCACCCCTCCGTCCGCGAAAAGAAAGCGGCGGCGTGATTGCTCACGCCGCCGCCTGCCTGCTCTATTCTCTCTCGCCTAGTTCTGGGCTGGTCCGGAAACCGTCGCGACCCACTGGCTCACAAGCGATTCCGTCACCGACAGCGGTGTTGAGCCGTTCGTCAGCACTGTATCGTGGAAGCCTTTCAGATCGAAGTTGGCGCCCAGCGTCGTCCGCGCGCCCTCGCGCATGCGGTTGAGCGCCTGACGTCCTACCATGTAGCTGCATGCTTGACCCGGCCAGACGCAGTAACGTTCGATCTCAGTCTTGATGTTAGACCGTTGATCGCCGGTCGCGGCCATCATCGAGTCGATCGCCTGATCGCGCGTCCAACGCTTCGAGTGCAGCCCCGTATCGCAGACAAGACGAGAAGCACGGAACGCCGCCGATTGCAGATAGCCGATGCGTCCGAACGGATCTTCCGCATACATGCCCATCTCGTCAGCGAGCTGCTCCGCGTAGAGCCCCCAGCCTTCAGCATACGCGCTGAACCCAAGCAGCGCGCTGCGGATGAACGGGATCGAACCCGACTCCTGCTGGATCGCGATCTGCCAATGGTGCCCCGGAATGCCTTCGTGATAGGTCAACGTCGGCAGCGTGAACTTCGGCCACTCGGTCGCCGGGTCGCGAAGGTTGATGTAGTAGGCGCCCGGGCGCGAGCCATCGAGCGCCGCGCCCTGATAGTAGCCGCCCGGCGAACCGGCCTGCGTGTATTCAGGCACGCGCTTGATCTCGAGCGCGGCTTGCGCCTGCACACCGCAAACTTCAGGCATCCGTGCGCGGATCGCCGCGACCTGCGCGTTCAGATCAGCCAGCAAACGCTCGCGCCCAGCATCCGTGCTCGGATAAATCTGGTCCGGACGACGGCCCAAAGCTTGAACTCGCTCGGCTACGGAGCCGCGGGTCATGCCTTGCGCCCGCAGGATCGTGTCGATCTCGGCCGTCAGCTGCGCAATCAGGTCGAGTCCCATCTGGTGGATCTCGTCCGGCGCCATCGAGGTCGTCGTGTAAGCCTTCAGCGCCGTAGCATAGAGTGCTTCGCCATTCGGCAACTTCCAGACCCCTGCATCGCTCGTCGCTTGCGGACGGATCTGCGTGATCGCATCGATCTGACGCTGATAAGCCGGCAGCACCGTGTCTCGAACGATAGTCTCGGCTTGCGACAGCAGCGTTGCTTTGTCGGCGTCGCTAATGTCAGCGACTTCGGCGAGGCGTTGCTGGAACGACGTCACGAGCACAGTCTGCGCCGGGTTGGTGCCACGGAAATCACGGAGCTGATCAAGCGCGCCGTCGAGCGCGAAGTCCGGCGCGATCACGCCTTCGCTCGCGTCTTGGCCGATGCGCTCGGATTCTTGATCAAGTCCGCGGCCATAAGCCGTTAGGCGCGCGAGATATGCGTCGGCCTGCTCGCGGTTGGTGACCGGATGCTGGCTGGCCAGGAAATCCGGAATGAAGGTGTAAGCGCCGGTCAGCTGCGTGACCGTGTACGGCGCTTGGGCGCCGCCGCCGCTCTTGTAGGCCGCCGCAGCGATATTGTCGTCAAGCGCGGTCATGACGACGTCGTAGGTGACGGCGTCGCGCGCTTCGAGCGAGTCACGGTTCAACGCATGCAATTGAGTCTGAGCGTTCTGAGCGATCTGCAGAAAGCGTTCAGCACCAGCCCGTGAATAGTCGCCCAAACGATCGATGTAACGGCCGCCCGCTTGCTCTTCGGAAACCGAAAGCGAGGTCGCGAACTCCGGCGACTCGCGCAGGATGTCGGTCACCAAGGTATCGAGAATGGTCGTGAGATCGCCCGCCGAAGCGCGAGGCTGACACGCCGCCAGCATCACGCTAGCCGCCGTTGCGCTCATTAAAGCGCGCCGTGACATTTCCATAGTATTCCCCTTCCGAGATTAGGGTTGTCTGCCGTCGGCGATCCTAGCCCAACTGACGAGGTCCGCACCGGGGGTGCGACGAACCGCCATGCGGATAAGACGTGAGCGCCGCCATCCATGCGCGGATGGCGGCGCTTCTGACGTATCAGTGCAGAAGTGCTGTATCTGCGTCGGGATGCGCTGCGATCACGGCGGCTAGTAAGTCACCGACAGCGTTTTCATCCACACTGGGCGACCCCTCAGTGAAGCGCCGCGTCTGCGCTTCGGCGCTCACGCCGCCAACGGTCGCGACTTGATGAACGACCACTAGGTCGAGATACGGCACCACAAACAACATATGTCCGCGATTACCGGATGCGATGTAGAACGGCTCGCGCGTGCGCAATTGCGTGATGCGGCGCGATCCTTCGCGGTCGATCTGCCAAAGATAACCATAGTCGCCGAAGCCCGTATCTTGATCCTCCGGCCCGCGCCCCTCGCGTGTATCGCGGCCCCTCAAGCTCTCCATCACCCAGCCGCGGGGTACAACTTGGCGGCCCCGCCATTTGCCGCAATTGAGATAAAGCAAGCCGTAGCGGGCGAGGTCGCGCGTCGAGATGTCGAACACGTAGGCGCGATGATCGGAGACATTGTTGAACCGCTGCTCAGCGGCATGGTCTCGGGTTGTATACTCGACATCTTCAGCACGAAAATCCTGCATGCCGATCGGTGCGGCGACGCGCCGAGCGAACAGCGAACCGATCTCCTCACCCGCCGCGCGCTCGACAATCGTTCCAACAGCATTGAAGTCCCAATTGTTGTAGATCCAGTACGCGCCCGCAGGATAAAGATCGCGCCCCGCTACAGCCTCCGCTTCGCGTAGGGCGCGCCGCGCCCGCGTCCAACCACCCACTTCATAGAGCGCCGAATGAAAAATTCCGGATCGCGACATCAGTAGGTCGCGGAGCGTCGCCTGGCGCTCAGCTTCCGTCAGCGTCGGATCAGAGTCGTTGATGCCTAGCTCCGCCAGGGTCTGATCGACACGCAAGCGTCCCTCGCCGACCAACTGACCAACGAGCGAGTTGAGCAACGCCTTACGAACAGATTGCGCGGTGTAGCGTTCCTCCACTGTCCCCCACGACGCGATCAGCCTCCCCCGATGGACGACCATCACGGCCGCACCCTCAGTAGATTCGAACTGCGCGCGTGCGCGCGCGAGCGCCGCGTCGTCCCACCCATAACGGGACGGATCCACGGCCCTCCATTCCGCCCGAGGAAACGATGCCACCCGGCCGCACGACGGCCACTCGGCCCATGCCGGAGTCGCGATCACAAAGGCCGCGCCTAGGACGCCGACGAAACTTCTCCACATGCTCAATACTCCTCCGCCACCGCACATCGCGGTGGTCTCCACGAGTGGATGCAGAGGAGCGCCGGAAAATTACGGCGCAGCGCGGCTGAACGTGTCCAGGGTCAATTTTCTGGACACATCTCGGCGCGATATGCGGCTGGGCTCGCGCCCGTCTGCTCCCGGAACGCCTTGTAGAAAGCCGAGCGCGAGCCGAACCCGGCTAGCAGTCCAATGGCCTCCATAGACGTGCGCGCCTCTTGGGGGTCGAGGAGCAACCGCTTCGCCAGCGTGACGCGCTGCTCCAAGAGGTATTCCTTGAGGCTAAGTCCCCGCTCGCCGGCGATGGCCTTCAAGAGCGCTTCCGAGGTTGTGCCGATTGCATTCGCAACTTCGGCCGCTCCGAGATCGGGCCTCTTGAGCAGCGGCCCGATCGCAGCATCAAGGCGACCCAGAAGCGCCGCGGTCTCCGGCGAGGAGGTTCGCTCGGCGAAGATAGAGTCGAGCGCCGTCGCACGTGCACCGAAATAAACAATCCCCGCGAGCACAAAGAAGATTGTCGCGATGGCGAACGGCACCACATCCCGCACGGCTTCCGCAGCCGTCAGCGTTCGAACCATCTGCGCCGTATGAATAGCGGCCATAGCGCCGACTGCCAGGCGCGCAATCTGCTGCCGTCGCGCATTCGCACGCCCTTCGCGCTGAGGAGAAAAGGCCATCCAGGCCGCAAGTACAGTAAAAGCTCCCTGCACCAGCACCAATGCCTCGACCCGGACTTGGTTCAACACGAAGGCCGGCGCCACGATCGCGGCGCAAACGAACACCATGGCGGGCAAAAACAAGCCCGCTAGCGGCAGTTTGCGATCCATCAGAGTGCCAACAAACTGCGCGAAAAGCGCGCCGCTCAGCAGCGTGAGTATCCCCTCTGCGAATTGCAGCCAACTATCAGCGGTGAACCCCGCATGATCGAGCGTTATGACTACGGTGGCCGCCGCGGCGCTCGCCAGAAATCCCGCGCCATATAATCCGGCGCGCGAGCGTCGTCCGACGGCGCGAAGGCCGAGCGCTAAGCTGAGCACCGCGGCATTGGCCGCGCCCGCCAACGGAAACACCGCAGCCGCGGATAACGTCAGGCTCATGACGTCATCCTAACCCAACCATTCCGTTTTGCATCAGGCGTTCTGCGCCGAAGCCACCCAATCGTTCACCAGGTTCTGCGCGACCGTTAGGGGCACAGCGCCATTCGCCAGCAAAGTGTCGTGGAAACCGCGCAGGTCGAAGCGCGCACCGAGCGTCTCGCTGGCGCCTTCGCGCATCCGATTGATCGCTTGGCGGCCGACCATGTAGCTGCACGCTTGGCCGGGGATCACACAATAGCGCTCGATCTCGGTGACTGTGCCTGAGCCTCCGCCGCCGGTGGCGTCCGCCATCGATTGGATCGCTTGCTCGCGGCTCCAGCCTTTCGCGTGGATGCCGGTATCAACGACCAGCCGCGACGCGCGGAAGACGGCTGAGTTGAGATAGCCGATGCGCCCAAACGGATCGCTTTCATACATTCCCATCTCGTCGGCGAGTTGCTCGGCATAGAGACCCCAGCCTTCGATGAAAGCGCCGAAGAACGAGAGCGCGCTGCGATAGAACGGCAGCCCTTCGCTCTCCTGTTGGATCGCAATTTGCCAGTGATGCCCTGGAATGCCTTCGTGGTAGGTGAGCGTCGGCAGCGTATATTTGGGCCACTCCGTCGCCGGGTTACGCAAGTTGATGTAATACGCGCCCGGACGGGAGCCATCGAGCGCCGGCTGCTGGTAATACCCTCCCGGCGATCCGGCCTCGATATAGGCCGGTACGCGCACGATCTCGAGGTCGGCGCGCGCCAAGCGCCCGCACACTTCCGGCATACGCGCGCGGATCGCCGCCACTTGCGCGTTCAGATCAGCCAAGAGCCGGGTGCGGCCTGCTTCCGTGCTCGGATAGATCTGATCCGGACGGCGGCCGAGCGCTTGAATGCGTTCGTTCACCGTACCGCTGGTCATGCCTTGCGAGCGGAAGATCGCATCGATTTCGCTCTTAAGCGAATTCACGAGCTCAACACCCATATTATGAATGTCGTCAGCGCTCATCGTCGTGGTCGTATAGGCACGCAGCGCCGCTGCATACATTTCCGCGCCCTGCGGTCGATGCATAATGCCTGCATCATGCGTCGCGCGGGGCCGGATCGCTTCAAGCGCTTGGATCTGGCGCTGATACGCCGGTAATACGTCGTCACGCACTATCGCGTCAGCGCGCGTCAGAAACGCCGCACGTTCAGCTTCCGGAATCTCCGTTACTTCCGGAATTCGCCGCGCCAGAGAACTCACCAGAACCGTCTGCGCAGGCGCCGTTTGCGCAAAGCCGCGCAACTGCGCGATCGCGCCATCGATGCAGAAGTCCGGCGGGATCATGCCGTTGCCGGCGTCATCCGCGATCATCTGCGATTCCTGATCGAGAACGCGCCCGTATTGCTGCAGTCGTGTGAGGTAGGCTTCGGTCTGATCGCGAGTCGTCAGCGGATGGCGGCTGGAGAGGAAATCGGGCTCGTTGACGTAGGCCCCGCCAAGCTGCGTCACCACGTAAGGCGATTGCGCGCCGTTGCCGAACTCGAACGCACCGGCCGCAAGGCCATCCTCAAGCGAGGTTCGAACGACGTCGTATGTAACGACATCTTGCCCCTCAAGCTTGGCGCGATCGATCGTGTTCAGTGTTGCGACGGCCCGTTCGGCTATGCCGCGCTGACGACGCAGGCCTTCGCGGGAGTAGTCCGCAAGCCGATCGACGAAACGCCCGCCTGCCTGCTCTTCGGAAACGCCAAGGCTCGTTGCAAACTCCGGCGCCTCGCGCAGCGTATCGATGGAGAGTTGATCGAGCAGTGCGTGCAGCTCTGTCGCGCCGCCTGTGGCCCGATTGCAGGAGGCAGCCGACAGCGCAAGCGTAGCGGCGGTTGCGCCCAGGACGGCGCGGCGATTCATATCCATGATTTCGGTCCTCGCGAGAATATCCGCGGCGGACACTAGCGGCACTGATAAGGCTGGCGTCCCGTCAAGCGACGAACGAACCTCAACCTTCGACAGCCGCCTGTCCGTTTTCGCCGGTCCGAATACGCTGCACGCTATCGAGATCAGCGACCCAAATCTTGCCATCGCCAATCTTGCCCGTTTTGGCGGCGCTGCCGATCGCATCGACAATGCGCTCCACCGCTTCTGGCGCTGCGGCGATTTCAATCTTCACCTTTGGCAGCAATTTCACTTCGTATTCGGCGCCGCGGTATACTTCGGTCTTTCCCTTCTGACGCCCGAATCCGCGGACTTCCGATACGGTCAAGCCGCCGCAACCGGCCTCCTTCAAGGCTTCGAGCACGGGATCGAGCCGGCTGGGTTTGATGATGGCGGTGATCAGCTTCATAAAACAGGCAGCCCCGGACGCGAACGATCCTATTTTATTAAGAGTCGCGATTGTTCTCCGGCAAGGCGCCTTTCGTCTCAGGACGCGTTCGCTTCGGCGCTTTGGCCAAAAGGACACGCCCCTCCGATCGCGCCGTAGTCGCGTAGAGCCGCTTCACCGCCTCCATCAGCACCAATCCGCCCTGCGCCGGCCAAACCAGTTCGCCAACACTTTCAAACGCGTCAGCCGCGCCTGCAGCCCAGCGCCAAGGCGGCACATAGAGTGCACGCGCCGAAACTACGGGCGCAAACATCGAATCTCCCAGCAGCGAAGCGAGCTGCGTGCGCGAATATGGGCGGCCATAGCCGAACGGCGAGGCGCCCGATTGCGCCCATAAGCTCCAGCGGTTGGAGGCGATCACCACAAGACGCCCCTCCGGCGCCATCACGCGCCAGACTTCGCGCAACATCGCGTGCACGGCGTCACTTTCCTCCAGTGCATGTACGAGCAAGACGCGATCGAACACGGCATCCATGAACGGCAACCGCGCCTCTTCAGAGAGCACCGTCGCCACAGGCCCATTCGAGGGCCACGGTTCGGCTCCTTGCGCGGCGGGCATCATCGTCACCACACGGCGCGCGCCCGCGCGGAAACGGTCGAGATATGGTGCTGGATATCCGAGACCCAGTACGTCCAGACCGTCGGCGTGAGGCCATAGCGCCGCCAGCCGCCGCGCAGCAGCACGGCGCGCCGCTTCGCCTAGAGACGATGCGTAGAAGCGCTGGAGAGCGAGAACATCGACGCGCATGCCTAGGAAGGGCTAAGCTAGGATATGCTTCAAATCCATCAATTCCCCTGCCTCTCCGACAATTACGGGTTCCTCATTCACGATCCTGCTACAGGCGCCACCGCCACAATCGATACGCCCGACGCCGAGGAGATTATGCGCCAGGCAGACGCCAAGGGCTGGCGCATCACTGACATCTGGAACACGCACTGGCATCCCGACCACGCCGGCGGCAACGCTGCGATCAAGGCCAGGACCGGCGCAACTGTCACCGGTCCCGCCGAGGTCGAGCGCATCGGCGTGGCCCCAGATCGCATCGTCGACGAAGGAGATCGCGTAAAGCTCGGCGCCATCGAGGCGCGCGTGCTGAATGTCGGCGGCCACACGCTCGGCCACATCGCCTATGTGTTCGATGCCGACAACGTTGCCTTTGTTGGCGACGCCCTCTTCGCCCTGGGCTGCGGGCGCATCTTCGAAGGCACGCCACAGCAAATGTGGGCGAGCCTGCAGAAACTTGCGGCGCTCCCCGATGACGCCACGCTCTATTGTGCGCATGAATACACTCAGTCCAACGCCCGCTTCGCCATGATCATCGATCCAACCAACCGGGCGCTGCAGGCACGCGTCGCCGAGATCGATCAGCTCCGCGCCGCGAACAAGCCCACCGTGCCGATGACGCTAGGCGTCGAGAAGGCGACCAATCCGTTCCTGCGCGCGCCAGCGTTGAAGGCGGCCGTGATGCTGCCAGAAGCGGAGGATTGGGAAGCCTTCGCCGACATCCGCAAGCGCAAGGACAATTTCAAAGGCTAAGCAAAAGCCGCCTTCCGGCGGCTGCTTTGGTCTTACTGTTCTGGCCCCTGCACCTGCCCCATCACGACATTGCGGATGGCGCTGGAGGATGGCCGTCCCGCATAGCCCATTTGCGGCGCCACCTGGATGATAAGCGTGTCGCCGCGGAGGGCTACGGCCGGTACACGGCCTATACCGATGACTACACGGCGAACGTTGGTAAGCGGCGCCTCAGCCAAGCCTTCGGCTGCACGCTCCGCCGCGTCGGTCACGACGCCAGCCGCCTGTGGCGACATCTGCGCCGGCACCGTGAACATCACGGGCTGACCAACGCTTCGGCGCGCGCGGTTCTGAATTGAACGAAAGCGCGCCTGCATTTCGGCGAACGCAAGCTCTTCAGGCGTCAGCGGCGCAACGCGGCCCTCTTCTGAGGCTGCCGCACCTGTGCGATGGGCGCGCGTGTAAACGATGATGCCGCCGTGCGAGGTGATGCGCAGGCGAACATCGCCATTCTCAGTTTGGAAAATCTCATCGCCGCCCGCGCCCATGGTTGGCCGCAGCACGTGGACCTCGGGATCGCCCTCGAAGCGCACCAACGCGGCCCGGCCGCCCGAGCGATCGAGCACGAAGCGCACGGCGCCATCCGGCGTGGCGTAGCGGTTGGCGCCCGCAGTAACCGGGACGATGCGCTGCGGGCCCACGGGCTGTTGGCGCTGTTCGGTTTGTTGAGCCTGGGCGAGCCCCGGAACGGCGAGCGTCAGCGCCGCGGCGATCACCGCTGCGCCCCTCCCGTACAGACTCGGCCCGATGCCCTCTCTCATAGGCGACGAGAAGAGCGCTCCGAACGGGGCAGTTTTTTGACAGTGTTGCAGGCGCCAGGCGCCAGTGTTGCGGCAAAGCCGCACAAAATCAGGCAGCTTTGGTCTCATCGGCCGAAACCGGGGCTTCGACCACCGGCTTTACGCCGCTCAGGCGCTGGGGCTTCAACTCGGGGAGAGCGGCCGTTTCAAAGGCGATTGGCGTCGATTCGAACGCAATCTCATGCGCCGCCTGCACCTCTTCCACGATCATGAGACGCTGCTGCCGGCGTTCTCGTTCCAGCAGGAAGCGCACCGGCGCCGCCTCAGCGGCAGCTGTGGATAACATCGGCGCAGCCCGCGGCGCGTCTGCCGGGATCTCAGGCGGGATGCGCACAACAACGCGCTGGCCCGAACGCGGCGGATCGATGATCGAGAGATCGCCGGCCACGCCCGCAGCAAACGAGAGCGTGCTCAAACCAAGCGCCACGGCGGCGATGCGTATGATGTTCTGGCCAGCCAAGGCCACCATGGTTAACCGAGTCGGCGGGCGGCGTCACGGATGAACACGCGACGCCGCCCTAAACTCAACGTAGCGATTCCGCGTCCAGATTTAGTTCCGAAGCCGGAATGCGCTCGGCATTCGGCCGCAGGCGGCGCAAGCCCTCGTAGAAGTGCTGCGCGTCGCCCACCACGACAACGTCAGCGCGGCTGGCGTCGAAGTATCTTTGCGCCGCCGCTTGCGCTTGCGCCGGCGTCACGGCGGTCACGTCAGCCACATAGGTGCCGAGACGTTCCGGCGGCAAACCGTAGAGGGCAAGGGTCGAAATTTGGCCGGCGAGCCCAGCCGTGGTTTCGATCTGCCGGCCGAAGCTACCGATCAGCACCGCCTTGCGCGCAGTGAGCTCCGCTTCTGGCACGCGCTCGGCGCCAATGCGCACGATCTCTGCTCGGATGAGCTCGTACACCTGCACCGCCGCATCATTGCGCGTTTGCGCTGAAGCGACGATCGGTCCCGGCGCCATGCGCGCCTGCATTCCCGAACCCGCACCGTACGAGAGGCCTCGGCGGATGCGGATTTCGTTATTCAAGCGCGCGGAGTAGCCGCCGCCCAACACATTGTTCGCAACCAGCAGCGGGAAGTAGTCGGCATCGCTCCGCGCGACGCCGCGCAGTCCCATCGAGACCGCCGCCTGGCCGGTATCCGGCAAATCGACAACGATCGTGCGCGAGGGCGCGGCATAAGCTGTCGCATCCGGACGGGCCGGCAGTGGCGTGCTTGGGCGCGCCCAATCGCCAAAGTAACGCTCAGCCAGCGCAAAGCCCTCTTCGGCAGAGACGTCGCCGGTGATGACCAGCACCGCGTTGTCGGGGCGCCAGTAGGTGGAATGATAGCCCGCCATGTCATCGCGCGTGATCGCGCCGATGCTCGTTGGCGAAGCGATCGCGCCGTATGGCGACGCGCCATAGATCGCGCGCGTCATGGCGAAGCCGGCAATACTGCCAGGCTGGCTCAACGCCACCTGCAGGCCGTCAAGCGCCTGCGACTTTGCACGATCAAGTTCCTCTTCGGCGAACGCCGGATTGCGTACGACGTCTGCGAAGATCGTGAACGCTTCCTGCACGCGATCGCTGCGCGTTTGCAGCGAGACCGCCGATGAATCCACACCCGCGCCGGAATTGATCGCGGCGCCCAGAGATTCAGTTTGGCTCGCGATTTCAGTCGCACCGCGCGAAGTGGTGCCGCGCGTCAGCAAGTCGCCGGTCATGCTGGCAAGGCCCGCACGATTGGCTGGGTCCGAGCTGCCGCCCGAGGCAATGCGGAAGTCAGCGCTGATCAGTGGCAACGCCCGGTTCGGCGCGACGATGACGCGAACGCCGTTCGCCAGCGTGCGCTGCGACGCGGGCGGAATGCGCGCGTCGATCGGCGTGCCGGCAGCCGGCGGCGCCTCGCGTTGCCCCTCAGGCGCCAACGTGAAATTCGGGATTTCCGACGCCGGGATGTTGATCGTGCGCGCTTGGATACGCGACGAAGTCTGGATCGTATCGCCGGTGCGGCCCTCTTCCTCAGGCAGGTACCGCACAACCGCGCGACGGTTCTCATTGAAGATACGGCGCGCTACGCGCTGAATGTCTTGCGGCGTCGTCGCTTGGATCGCTGCCAGCAGACGATCAGCATACGCCGCATCGCCATAACGGATCACCGAATCCGCAAGTTCATCGGCGCGCCCCTCCGCCGTTTCACGACCCTGCAGCGTGCCCGTAACGATCTCGTTCTTGGCTTCATCCAACTCGGCTTGAGTCACCAGCGTGTCGCGCATGCGCGCGATTTGCGCCGCGAGCGCCGCCTGCCCTGCGTCCGCCGATTGGCCGTCCGAGAGAATTGCGAAGACGCCGTAAGCACCCGGATCCTGCGTCGCCTCCAGGTTGGTGAACACCTGCGCCGCAATCTGCTGCTCATAGACCAGCGAGTTGTAGAGACGCGAGTTCTCACCGGCCGACAGGATGCCGTCGATCACCATCAGCACAGGAATGTCGGGATCGGTCGAGGCAGGTTGCGGATAGGAGATCATCACCGCCGGCAACGGCACGTTCGGCGCATAAACCGTGTACTCGCGCGGCTGCGTGCGCTCCGGCTCGGTCGGATAGTCGCGCGGGATCGGGCGGTTTGGACGCGCGATGTCGCCGAAATACTGATCGACCCACGCATCAAGCTGCGCCTGATCGAAATTGCCCGAGACCACAAGGATCGCGTTGTCCGGACGATAATATTGCGCATGGAACGCGCGCACGTCTGCAACGGTCGCCGCGTCGAGATCTTCGATCGAGCCAATGCCCGGGCGACCATACGGGTGAACGTCATAGTTCACTTGCGGGAGATAGAAGTAGAACAAGCGGCCATACGGCGAAGCGAGCACGCGCTGGCGCAGCTCTTCCTTCACAACATCGCGCTCTGAATCGAAGCTCTCTTCGTTGACAACGAGCGAACCCATGCGATCGGCTTCCGCCCACAGCACGCGCTGCAAGTGGTTCGCTGGCACCACTTCGTAATAGTTGGTGAAGTCGTCGTAGGTTGAGGCGTTGTTGTAGCCGCCGACGTCCTCCGTCAGCCGGTCGAAGAACTGCTCCGGCATGTTGCGCGTCGACTTGAACATGATGTGTTCAAACAGGTGCGCGAAGCCCGAGCGACCGGCCGGATCATCCACCGAGCCAACGTCGTACCAAACTTGCACCGACACGTTCGCGGTATTGCGATCCGGCATCGCGTACACGCGCAGTCCGTTGGGCAGCGTGCGCATCGTGTAGGCCAACGGCGCAACTTCGAGCGAGCCGCCCTGCGGCGTGGACGACGACGCGCAGGCGACAAGCGCCAGCGCCGCAGCGACGAACGTAATCAGACGTTTCATGGATGGTCCCCGGGAGATTCGAGGCGTTCTAGCAGCCCGGGTGCGACGGGAGCCACCCCAGATGCGACGATTGTTCCCGAACGGCGGATGAATGGCTTGGTGTCTAGTTGTTTAGGGTCATCACCAGTTGCGCAGGCGACGAGAACGCCACGGAACCATTAGGCGTGACGAAGCCAGAAAGCGCGTCTTCCGCCGCCTCCAACAACTCTCCATACTGCTGATCGTCAATCATGTCGGATAGCGTCCATCCACGGACGTCGGTGCGGACCCAATCTTCGAGCGACGGAAACCGAGCCGTCACCTCGAGCGGGAATACCCGAGCCGAACCGAGCCCAGCATCGCGGAACAATGCAAGAAGCTCCTGAGCATCACCCAAGCAGAACGGCGCTCGCAAAGCGTTCGCCGCCTCTTGACCAAACATCCGTTCAAGCAAGCCAGCCATAGCAGCATATCCAGGCGACGATTCAAGGGAATCCCAAACCGCCACTGCTATGATGCCGCTGGGCTTAGCGACGCGCGCCATCTCCTGAAGAGCCGCCACCCGATCCTCGAAGAACATCAGGCCGAACTGGCTGAGCACAGCGTCGAATTTATCGTCTTCAAACGGCAAGGCTTCCGCGCGCCCCTCGCGCCAGTCGATTTCCGGCGCCTGCTCGCGCGCCACGGTCAACATATCGGCGTTCACGTCCAGCCCGATAACGTTGCCGCCTTCACCCGCTGCCTTGGCTGATGCGCGCGTTAACACGCCTGTACCACACGCCACATCCAAAACGTTTTGACCGCTACTGACTCCCGCGGCGTTGACGATCTTCGCCGCAGGTTCTGCGAACAGCGCCGGTACGAAAAATTCCTCGTACACCTGCGCCGCTGATGAGTTCACTTGCCCCTTTGCAGCATCGCTCATGGTCATCCTCCGCCGTTGCACAAGGTTCGACCTAGGGCGCAGACGGGAAGACTCAACCCGTCTTCGCAATTAGCGGATCATACGCCAGAATAGGCGCCAACCAGCGCTCAGCGGTGGAAATGCTCCATCCCTTCCGCTCGGCATAGTCTGCAACCTGATCGCGGTCGATCTTGCCGGTACCAAAATACTCCGCCTGGGGATGCGCGAAGTAGAGGCCACTCACCGAAGACGGCGGCGTCATCGCCATGCTCTCCGTGAGATCGATGCCCGTGCGCTCACGTGCTTCGAGCAAATCGAAGATCGTCTGCTTCTCGGTGTGATCGGGCTGCGCCGGATAGCCGGGCGCTGGGCGAATGCCGCGATATTTTTCCGCGATCAAATCCTCCGGCGTCAGCACTTCGTCCTTCGCGTAGCCCCACAACTCACGCCGCACCTTCGCGTGCATCGCCTCAGCAAATGCTTCCGCCAAACGATCGCACAAAGCTTGCGCCATGATCGCTGAGTAATCGTCATTCGCGCGCTTGAAGCGGATCGAAACCTCTTCCTCGCCAATCCCCGCGGTCACGGCAAACGCGCCAACGTAGTCGCCTTTCGGCGCGACATAGTCCGCGAGCGCGAAGTTTGCTTTCCCCTCTCCCTTGTCGATCTGCTGGCGCAACGTATGGAGGCGCGCAATTTCTTGGTTACGCTGCTCGTCCGCGAACAGCACCACATCATCGCCATCACGCTCCGCCGGCCAGAACCCGACAACACCCGAGGCCTTCACCCACTTCTCGGCGACCAGTTGCTCCAGCATCGCGCGCGCATCGCGATACAGATTGCGCGCCGCCTCGCCGACAATCTCGTCCTCAAGGATCGCCGGATAGCGCCCGATCAAGTCCCAAGACGCAAAGAACGGCGTCCAATCGATGTACGGCACAAGCTCTTCGAGCCGATAATTTTCGAACGAGCGCACACCCAGGAAACTCGGCTTCACCGGCGCAAACTCAAGCTTTGGGGCCCGCTCGCGCGCCTTCGCCAACGGCAAACGCGGCCGCTTGTCCTGACCCGACAAATACGCCTCGCGCGCCGCATCATACTCAGCGCGCGTTTCCTTCACGAGCACATCACGATCCGCACCCAGGAGCTTCTGCACCACCGGCACGGCTTTCGAGGCATCCGGCACATACAAAATCGGCCCCGAATACGCCGGCGCGATCTTCACCGCCGTGTGCGTTCGCGACGTCGTCGCGCCGCCAATGAGCAGCGGCAGCTTCAACCCCAACCGCTCCATCTCGCTCGCAACGAACACCATCTCGTCCAGCGATGGCGTAATCAGCCCCGACAGACCAATTGCATCAGCGCCAATCTCCTTCGCGCGCTCCAGGATGCGGTCGCATGGCACCATCACGCCCAGGTCGTCGATCTCGTAGCCGTTACATTGCAGCACGACGCCGACGATATTCTTGCCGATATCGTGCACGTCGCCCTTCACGGTCGCCATCACGATCTTGCCGTTGGACTTGCCGACAAGCCCAAGCCGCTCCTTCTCCTCATCCATAAACGGAATGAGATGCGCGACCGCCTGTTTCATCACCCGCGCCGACTTCACAACTTGCGGCAGGAACATCTTCCCCGCACCAAAGAGATCGCCAACGATGGACATGCCATCCATCAGCGGCCTTCAATCACATGCAGCGGCCGCTCAGCCTGCAAGCGCGCTTCTTCGGTGTCTTCGACAATGAACTCATTGATCCCGTGCACCAGCGCATGCGCCAGGCGATCCTTCACTGGCTTCTGCCGCCACGAAAGATCGCGCTCGGCGCCCTGCTTCTTCCCGCCGGCCTTCGCGCGCTCGGCAATTTCGAGCAACCGCTCCGTGGCGTCCTCGCGCCGATTGAGCAGCACGTCTTCCACGCGCTCACGCAATTCCGGCTCAACGTCATCATAGAGCGTCAGCGAGCCGGCATTGACGATGCCCATGTCCATACCTGCGCGGATCGCGTGGTAGAGAAACACGGCGTGCATCGCCTCGCGCACCGGCTCATTGCCACGGAACGAGAACGATACGTTCGACACACCACCCGAAACGTGCGCGTGCGGCAGTTCCGAGCGGATGTACGCCGTCGCCTCAAAAAACGCCTTCGCGTACTCGGCGTGCTCCTCAATGCCGGTGGCCACGGCGAAGATGTTCGGATCGAAGATGATGTCTTCCGGCGCGAACCCGACCTTGTCGGTCAAAAACCGGTACGCCCGTGTACAAATCTCGATTTTCCGCTTGGCCGTATCTGCCTGCCCCTGCTCGTCGAACGCCATCACGACAGCGGCGGCGCCGTAGCGCTGCACGCGCCGCGCTTCGTAAGAGAACTTCTCCTCGCCCTCTTTGAGCGAGATCGAGTTCACGATCGACTTGCCTTGCGCGCACTTCAGCCCCGCCTCGATCACCTCCCATTTGGAGCTATCGATCATCAGCGGAATGCGCGCGATGTCCGGCTCCGACGCGATCAGGTTCAGAAACCGACGCATCGCCGCGGGCCCATCGATCAGCGCCGCGTCCATGTTCACGTCGAGAACGTTGGCGCCGCCCTCAACCTGCTGGCGCGCCACAGTGAGCGCGCCAGTATAATCGTCAGCCTCAATGAGCTTCCGAAATTTCGCCGAACCAGTGACGTTCGTGCGCTCACCGACGATGATGAAGTTCGCAAACGGATTAGCGGAAGTCATGCCACCGCCGTAAACGGTTCGAGCCCGGCCAGCTTCAGCCGCGCATCATGCGCCGATGCCACGCGTGGCTTCACGCCTTCAACCGCGTGTTTGAGGTGCGAGATGTGGTCCGGTGTCGTGCCGCAACAGCCGCCGGCAATGTTGAGCAACCCGGCCTTGGCCCACTCCGCGTAGTGCGCTTCCATCGAATGCGGCGTTTCATCGTAGGCGCCCATAGCATTCGGCAGCCCCGCGTTCGGATACGCACTCACTGCGCACTCCGCCACACGCGCCAAATCAGACAGGAACGCGCGCATGTCCGCCGGCCCGAGCGCACAATTCAGCCCGATCGCCCATGGCTTCGCGTGACGCACGGAATTGTAGAACGCCTCCACAGTCTGCCCTGAAAGGGTGCGCCCCGAGCGATCGGTGATGGTGCCGCTTATCCATAGCGGCAACTCGATGCCAGTTTTCTCGAAGGCCTCCCACGCGCCCCACAGCGCAGCTTTGCAGTTCAGCGTGTCGGTGATCGTCTCGATCAGCAGCAAGTCCGCGCCGCCTTCGATCAAGCCGCGCGCCTGTTCTTCATAGTTCGCAGCCATCGTGTCGAAGTCACAATCGCGCCTGCCCGGATCGTTCACCTCCGGCGACATCGAGAGCAATTTCGTTGTGGGCCCCAACGCGCCCGCGACAGCGCGCGGACGCCCATCGATTCTCTCGAACTTGTCACACGCCGCCCGCGCCAGTCGCGAGCCTTCAAGGTTCAGCTCATACGCCAGATCTTCCAGCCCATACTCGGCCTGGCTTATGCGGGTGGCGCTGAAAGTATTGGTTTCAATGATGTCGGCGCCAGCGCTCAGGTACGCGTCATGCACCTGCGTGATCACTTCCGGCCGCGTCAGCGACAACAGATCATTGTTGCCCTTCAGCGAACTGGGGTGACCAGCAAAGCGCTCGCCATGAAAGTCCTCAGCCTTCAGACCGAAGCCCTGCAGATATGCGCCCATCGATCCATCCAGGATCAGGATGCGATTGCTCAGCTCCGCATTGAGCGCCGCCAATCTCTCTTCGCGGTTCATGCCGTTTGCTCCTTCGCGCGCACACCAAGGATGCGGCAGATCGAGAATGTAAGGTCGGCGCGGTTCAGCGTGTAGAAGTGGAAGTCCTCCACCCCCTCGGCCGCCAGGCGCGCGCACAATTGCGCCGTCGTCACTGCTGTCACCAACCGGCGCGTTTCCGGATCGTCGTCCAAGCCTTCGAACAGCCGCACCATCCAGCGCGGCAGCGTCGCCCCGCATGCCTCGACCATCTTGCGCAAGCCCTTCACGTTAGTGACAGGCATAATTCCCGGCAGGATTGGCGCATAAACGCCAGCGCGCGCAAGTCGATCCCGGAAGCGCAGAAAGATGTCAGCCTCAAAGAAGAATTGTGAAATCCCGCGCGAGGCGCCAGCGCCCAGCTTACGTTTGAAGTTTTCAATGTCGTGGTCGAAGTTCGGGCTCGACGGGTGCTTCTCAGGATGCACCGAGACTGAAATGTCGAACGCGCCGATCCGCGCTGCGGCTTCGACCAACTCCACCGCGCTTGCATAGCCATTGGGGTGCTGGAGATACGGCATGCCGACGCCGCCCGGCGGATCACCGCGCAACGCAACCACGCGCCGCACGCCCGCGCGCCAATAGTCGCGCAACACGCCGTCAACTTCGGCCCGGCTCGCCGCCACCGTCGTCAAGTGCGCCGCCGGTTTCAGTGTTGTTTCACTGACCATGCGCGCGACAGTCTTGTGGGTGCGATCGCGCGTCGAACCACCCGCGCCATAAGTCACTGACACAAAGCTCGGCGCCAGCGGCTCCAACTTGCGGATTGAGGCCCAGAGATCGGCCTCAAGCTTCTCCGACTTCGGCGGAAAGAACTCGAACGAGACGCGCGTTTGCTTGCTGCGCGGCGTCTCGGCGACCAAGTCCTGCAGATGCTCGACGCTCATACCTTTACCCCAGACCAGATCTTCACGGTCAGCGCCTCAGTTTTCTTTGGCGCAAGCGTGGTAACCTTTGGCCGCGAAAGCCCTGCGGCCTCGCACCACTCGGTGATTTCCGCGTCACTAAAACCAAGCCGCCGGTGCGCATGCTCTTCGCGAAGGAATTCCAATGCATGAGGCGCGAAGTCTATGATGACCATGCGCCCGCCGCGCTTGAGCAATCGCGTTGCCTCACTGATGGCGCGGCCCGGATCGGAAAGGAAGTGCAGCACCTGGTGGATCGTCACCAAGTCGGCGCTATCCGCATCCAGCGGCGGCGCGTAGGCATCGCCGAACTGCACGCCCGCCTTCGCTTTTAGATCGTCCAGCGA
>JAWKUZ010000008.1:0-175375 GCA_041398305.1 Hyphomonadaceae bacterium | reverse complement strand
ATGCCGGCGATCAGACGACGGAAGTCTCAGCCCTTGGCGGCATCGATACGGTGATCTCCTCGGTCAGCCGCAACCTGACCGCCCATATCGAAAACCTGACGCTGACCGGCTCAGCCAATCTGACCGCGTCGGGCAATAGCTTGAACAACACGCTCACCGGCAATTCGGGCAACAACATTCTCTATGGCTACGACGGCAATGATATTCTGAATGGCGGCGCAGGCGCCGACACCATGTTCGGCGGCGCATCCGGCAACGATTATTATTATGTCGACAATGCCGGCGACATCACTGTCGAAGGCGTCGCTGGCCCGGCTGGCGGCTTTGATACTGTCGAAAGCTCGATCAACCGCAACCTGAACGCCAACCTTGAGAACCTGGTCCTGGCCGGCTCGGCTCAGTTCGGGTACGGCAACGTCCTCGACAACATAATGGTCGGCAACAACGTCTCCAACTCGCTCTACGGCTTTGACGGCAATGACACGCTCGATGGCTGGATAGGCGCTGACCTGATGTTTGGCGGCAACGGCGACGACACGTATTACGTCGACAATGCCGGCGACGTGACCTCTGAAACTTCGGCGCTTGGCGGCATCGATACGGTGATCTCGTCGGTGACCCGCAACCTCACCGCCAATCTCGAGAACCTGACGCTCACCGGCTCCGCCAACATCAACGGCGCCGGCAATGCCTTGAACAACGTCGTCATCGGCAACGATGGCGCCAACACCCTCTACGGCCTCGACGGCGATGACCGTCTCGATGGCGGGCTTGGCGCCGACACGCTGCAAGGCGGCCTGCACGCGGACACCTATGTGTTCTCGACCGCCATCGGCGGCGGCAATGTCGACGCCATCATCGGCTTTAGCGTAACTGACGACACCATCGAGTTGAGCAATGCGGTGTTCACCGGCTTGAGCGCCGGCGCGCTCGATGCGAACGCCTTCGTCATCGGCGCAGCCGCCGCCGACGCCGACGACCGCATCATCTACAACAGCGCCACCGGCCAGCTCTTCTTCGACGCCGACGGCAATGGCGCAGGCAGCGCCATCCTCTTCGCCACGCTGGCGCCAGGGCTCGCGCTCACCAGCGCGGACTTCATCGTTGGTGGGCCGTAGGGAAAAAGGGCTTAAATCCCGGCGATCCGCGTATCCACCGCTTGAGGGCGCTGGATGCCTCGCAGGTATGCCGGGATTACCTGTTCCACATCGCCGATCATGACGACCTGTCCCTGCTCCATCCAGCAGGCGACGTTGCACATCTTACGGATGATATCGAGCGAATGGCTCGACAGAACCACAATACGCGTTTGGTCGAGCACGCTGGCTAAACGAACTTGCGCCTTTTCGACAAAGTCGGCGTCGCCGGCGCTTAGCCACTCGTCCATCACCAGGATTTCGCCCTGCACTGCCGTACAGATGGCAAACATCAATCTCGCGCGCATACCATCCGAATAGGTCCGCACAGGAAGATGGATGAAGTCGCCGAGGCCCGACCACTCCGGTACCTCTCGTTTAGCGCGTTTGATCTCATTCTCGGTTGCGCCAAGCAATCGCATTGGCAGTTCGATATTCCTAAATCCACTAAGTTCCGCGTGAATACCTAAGCCCCGTGTGATGAGTGGCACCACGCGCCCTTTGATGCGCACGCCACCCTGTTGAGGATGAATCAAACCAGCCAGCAAACGTAGCAACGTCGACTTACCGGCCCCGTTGCGGCCGATGAGGCCCACTCGATCACCGTCCTTCAGCTCAAGTGAGACATCCGACAGCGCCCGCACTTCGACAACGCCCGCTGTCCGGTCGCCGCCGAATTGTCTCAGCAGCGAGGCTTTCAATGAGCGCCCCGCCACATCGAACACCGGATACCAAAAACTCACGTCTTCAAGTTTGATCGTCGCCATGCTTTTCAGAGCCACAAAGTGATACGCCGGCGCGTGGCCGAGACCACTGCCAGCGCCGCGATCGCCGCCGTCGCGCAGCACCAGAGCCCAACCTGCCAATTGAGCACCGTTGGATAGTTCCCCAACATTGGTTCACGAACCAACGCGATAAGATGCGCAAAGGGGTTTCCCGCAACGAACATCGGCCGATGCGAAACGGCGCTCGGCATCCAGAAAATCGGTGTGAGAAAGAAAAGAACCTGCATGATGCTTTGGATCACGAGGGGAATGTCGCGGAAGCGCGTACAAATCGGGCCGAGCGCCAATGCCACGAAGTAGCCAAACGTCAGTATGATCGCCGCACCCGGCGCAACGAGAAGCACCTGGATCCCAAATTGGGCGCCAAACGACAACAGCACGACGAAAATCGCCACCAAGTTGTGAACGAACACGATGGCGTTGCGCCAGACAACATGTCCCGCAATGACCGAGAGCGGCATCGGCACGTTCTTTAGAAAGCCCGCGTGGTCGGTCACCGAGCCCGCGCCCTCGTTGACCAACGCCACGATCAACTGCCAGGCAAGCAAGCCCGTCCCAATGTAAGAGACGTACGTGACAAAATCACTCTGGAATACGTCAGCAAACACATAAGCAAGCGCGAGCACTGTCGCGATCAGCGCGGCGCTAATCCAGAACGGACCCAATATCGAACGCTTGTAGCGCAGGTCGATATCCTGAACAGCGAGGTCAAAGCTGGTGCGCCACCGCCTAACGCCGTTTGCGAGGTCCACGAGTGCGCCAATCACGCGAGCGCCAGCCTGTCCGCTGAAAGCTGACTGCGCCACTGCATCATACTGTACCCCCATACCGTCAATAATGGCGAGCCAGTCTCGCGGACGTATGCTGCACATGCTATCGGCGAAATTGAACGGCGGCTATCCTAGGCACGCCTAATCGGTTGACCGATCAACAGCGCTAGCTGCTGATGGGTCAGACCAGAATGCTCGCAGTACGCGGCATACGTAGGGACTAAAGCGTTGTCGAATTGGGACCAATCGAGCGGGCAGAAGCCGCGCGGCGCCGGAGGAACATTGCGGCCGGAACTCGTTCGCGCAGGCGACGTCGGCACAATTTACGGCCAAACGGACAGGCCTCTGGCGATCATCGTCGCCGGGATGCACCGCAGCGGAACTTCCGCCCTGGCGCGGGCGCTGGCTCTCTGTGGCGCGTCGCTGCCGCGCACGCTCATTCCAGCAAACGCGTTCAACGAAGATGGCCACTGGGAATCTGAGCTGATCGCGAAAGGCAATGACGATCTGCTCGCCGCTCTGGGCTCGGCCTGGGATGATGCGCTCTTTCTACGCAAGATTCGCAAAGCACGGCCGCCGCGTGAGGCCGTCGACACGATCAAGGCGGCCATCCGCGATCAATTCGCCCCGGGACACGATGTCGTCATCAAGGATCCCCGTATCTCGCTGCTCTACGGGCCCTGGCGCCAAGCGCTGCACGATTTGGGTTATGACCAACGACTGATCATTGCGGTCCGCAATCCGCTCGAGGTCGCAGGGTCGCTGACACGACGCAACGGCTTTCCGCCCGTCAAGTCGGCCCTTTTGTGGCTCGTCCATTTGCTGACATTGGAACAGGATAGCCGCGGGACGCAGCGCGCGTTCGTCTTGTACGACGACCTACTCGCGGATTGGCGCGGATGCCTGCGCCGCATTGAGCATCACCTTGGAATTCAGTTGCCCCGCTGGACGGATGAATCCGAAAGCGAAATCGACCAGTTTCTCTCATCCGGCAGGCGGCACCACCACGCTGACATCAATTCTCTCTTGGCTCGCGACGACTTCCCCTCCTGGGTCGCGGAGGCATACCGCTGGGCCGTTGCCGCGGCGAGCGGCGATGAAGAATTGCCGGCAGCGGTTTTGAACCGAATCGCGGATGAATTCGGCGCCGCCGCCGACATCTATGCGCCGCTACTCGCGTTTGAGCGCAATCGCGCCAACGATCGCGTGAAGACGTGGGCCGATCCGGTCGGCCCTGAGACTAGCTTTGAGGTCAGCGTCTATAGCGCGACCGCAAGCTCTGGGTTTGATGAGACAACACGTACGTACAGCGCAGTGCAACTCGTTACGGCTCCGCGCTCGTTTGAGATTGCCACGCCATTGCGAGATGAGCCGATCACGGCGCTCCGGATCGATCCCGCCTCAGCGCCGGGGACGCTGGTGCTGCATTCGCTGAAGGCGCGCGCGCCTGACGGCGCCGTGCTCTGGGATTGGCAGGGTTCACTTGACGTACTCTTGTCGGGCGGTGGCATCGTCGCAGAGCGACGCGGGGCCAACTCGGCACTGCTCGAATTCACGGACGACGACCCACAGTTCCGTGTTCCAGACGACGCCCTTGGCTTGGCATCACAAGTGATCCTGGAAATCATCGCCTCCGTGCCCCCTGCCGAGGAGGTAACACAGCGGCGGGTCGCACGCCTTGGGGTCGACGTACGAAACCTTAGCCTACAAGTGGAAACGGGTGCGCGCGAAACCCACACGATGGTCGAGGCGATCGTCGCAACCCAGAACGCAGAATTAGCGGCAATCCGCAATTCGACCCTGACAGCAGTGCGAAGCGCGGAACTGGCCGCGGCAAACAGCGCCGAGGCAGCTACCGCATTGGACACCGCTGTGGACAAACTCACCCGTTCGCAAGACGCCGCGCTGCACGCGGCGGTCGCCGATACACAATCGATGAGCGACATGCGCACACGCGAGTTATCCTCGTTTCTGCGCCAACAACTCGATGCGATTGAAGGTGAGTCTGCGCAGCGATCACGCCTGATAGCCAACGCGCAGGACGAAGCCTTCGCCCGCCAACGCGAGCAAATTCAAACTCTACGCGATGAAGTCGCGGCAATTTCGACCGGTCTTCAGAACCTGACCCAACAGACGGACCAGGCGCTCAGCCTGGCGCATTCTTACGGACGGACCTTCGACGCCATGCGTGCGAGTTCGTCCTGGCGTCTGACCGCCCCGTTACGGGGACTGCGAGCGGGGCCGCGCGCATGGTTCGGGGCGGCTAAGAACTTCGGCCGACGTGTCCGCAACGCGGTCAAGCGCAGGATTTACGGCAAGAGCTACGCGATAACGGTTGCCCACAATCCCGACGGTGAGGCCCTTGCGCGGCTTCTCACCCGCTCGAACATGTTCGATCCGGACTGGTACCTGTCGCGGAACCAAGACGTCCGCATCGCCAAGATCGATCCACTCTACCACTTCCTCTATCACGGCGCCTTCGAAGGCCGCGCACCTGGACCGGCGTTCGATCCGCAGTGGTATTTGGCGCAAAATCCGGATGTCGCCGCAGTCGGCATCAATCCCCTCGTACATTACTTGATCGCGGGTCGCCGGGAGAAGCGGACGCCGCTCCCGCGCAGCGAAATGCCCGCCCATCTAGGCTTTGGTCAGCATCTGCGGCTTCTGTTCACCGCACGTCACGCCAAGTATCTCATCGCGAGCAGTGGCCTCGCGTTCGATCCGATTCTACCGCGCCGTTTCGCGCGACGGCTCCGCGCCAGCGCTCAGGCGAATCGTCCGACCGTTCAACACGCACCAGCGCAGCCCACGGTCTCGGCCGCGCATACCAACGCCTACGACCAGTTGCTCTCGGCCGCCTCCGCCAAAGGCGACGAATATGTGCCAATCGCTTCAAGCGCCATGAAAGTAGAACCGCGCGTCAAGGCGATCGCGTTCTATCTGCCGCAGTTCCATCCGATCCCCGAAAACGATGCTTGGTGGGGCAGAGGTTTCACCGAGTGGACCAATGTCTCGAAGGCCACACCGCAATTCGTTGGGCATTATCAACCGCGCCTGCCAGACGAACTCGGCTACTATGACCTCCGCGTACCAGATGTTCAGCGCCGCCAAGTCGAGCTTGCGAAACTCTACGGCGTCCATGGCTTCTGCTTCCACTATTATTGGTTCACTGGCCGCAAGCGCCTGCTTGAGCGTCCGCTCAATCAATTCGTTGCCGCTACAGACATCGATTTCCCGTTTTGTATTTGCTGGGCGAACGAAAATTGGACGCGACGCTGGGACGGTCTCGATCAGGACATCTTGATGGAACAGCGGCACGAGCCGCAGGACGATCTTGAGTTCATCGAGGACCTAGCGCCGCTTCTGCGCGATCCGCGATACATCCGCGTCGACGGGCGTCCTCTCATTATCGTCTACCGAGTCGACATCCTGGCCGACGCAAATCGCACGGCAAATGCTTGGCGCGAATATTGTCGCGCCAACGGCATCGGTGAGATTTTGCTTGTCGCCGCACAAACGTTTGGGATTAAGGATCCGCGCCCGTTCGGCTTCGACGCTGCGGTCGAGTTTCCACCGCACGCCGACTACACACCGGAAGAAGTCACGCGCGAAAAAACGATGCTCAACCCAAGTAACGCTGGGCGGGTCTATGACTACGCCAAAGTCGTGAAGCGTGAGACGCAGTTTAGCTTCCCTGATTATCAGCTGTTTAAGAGCATCATTCCGTCATGGGACAACGAAGCGCGCAAGCCCGGCAAAGGCTACGCGTTCGCGGACGCCACACCATCCCTATACCGGACCTGGCTTACCAAGTTGCTGCGAACGACGGACGAGCAATATCCGAATCCCGCAGAGAAGCTTGTCTTCATCAATGCATGGAACGAATGGGCCGAAGGCGCTTATCTCGAACCGGATCGCCGCTTTGGCTATGGCTATCTTCAAGCCACGCGCGACGCGCTCTCCGCATTTCCAGATGGTGACGATGCAAGAGCGTCGAACGTCGGGTTGCCGCCACTCTATGTTGTGATCCACGCGTTCCACATCGACGTGCTTGAGGAGATACTCAGCGATCTGACCCTGGTGCGTGCGCCATTCCGGCTGATCGTCACCTGCCCGCCCGATCGCGCCGAACAAGCTCGGAAGGCGGTCGCGTCATCGACGCTGACATGTGAGGTCGATGTTGTTGAGACTGAGAACCGCGGCCGCGACGTCTTGGCGTTCATGGAGGCAATGAGACAGCTGCACCTGCCGCCCGACGCGGTCATATTGAAGCTGCACACCAAGAAATCCACGCACCGCGAGGACGGCGCGACGTGGCGGCGTGAGATGCTGGGCGAACTTCTCGCAGCCGATACGATCGATTGCGCGCTCGAACGCTTCGCGCGAGATGGCGATCTCAGCCTTATCGCGCCAGCCAAACACTTGGCGCCGATCACGACCTATATCGGCTTCAACCAGGAACGCATCGAAGCGCTGCTTCAACGCGGAGGTTGGCGCGGCATCGATACGCAGACCGATGTGTTTGCAGCCGGCACGATGTTCTTCATTCGTCGCTGCAGCCTCGACTCGCTGTTAACGCTTAACCTCACACGCGACGAATTCGAGCAAGAAGACGGCCAGAAGGATGGCACGCTCGCGCATGCGCTCGAGCGCATGTTCGGACTTGTGATCCTTCGCGAAGGTGGCCGGATCATCGACACCAACATGTTGCTGAATGACGCGCCTATGCCCTCGGCCGCAGACTTCGCATACGCCGTCAAGACAGACTATCTCTACCGCGCAGGCGACGGTTCATGATTGAGCTGTCGCCAAAAACGCCCCTAGCGCCGATAGAGAAGCGCACGTTGATCATCGCTATGACGGAGCGTAGCGGTAGCACCAATCTGTGTTCGGTGCTCTCCAAGCTCGGCCCACTCGGAGCCCCCGAGGAGTACTTCAATCCTGATGGGTTGATGGCGAGAGTGCCGGATGAGCTCGGCGCGGTTGATGCATCGGACTATCTTCAGAAACTCGCCGACCGCGCCGAAATCTTTTGTTTCAAGATCTCAGTTTCGCATTGGAAACCGTTTCGCAATCGCGCGAAGACCATTTTCCCGAACGCACGCTATGTTTTCCTCGATCGACTAGATCTCGAAGCGCAGGCGATCTCTCTGTATCGCGCTCGCGCAAGTTGGGTCTGGCACCGACGCACCGATTGGGACGCCCAACCACACCAAGACGGCGACTTTGACCCCGTCGCACTGGAAGCATGCCGCACGCATCTGCTGATTGGCAAAGAAAAGTGGGCGGAGTTTTTCTTCGTCAATGATATTAAGCCGCTGAATATTATGTACGAGCATATGCTCGCTGACATGCCGAAGGCCGTGCAAATGATCTGCGGCGAAGCAGGTATGCTGGTGTTCAAGAGCGACGTGCCAGGCGGCGAGTATAAGATACTCCGCGATGCGTTGACCGACACCTGGAAAGAGCGTCTGGAGGCTTTGAGGACGGGCGGCGCCTCGGCTAAGTAAAGCGATGAATCAACCGAATTCCAACGGCCCAGTCATTGAGTATCAAGGCATCTGCCCCGTGTGCATGCGGAGCGTGCTGTTCAGCGCCAAGAATGAGAAGTTTCGCGACTCGCTTGTATGCCCCTCGTGCAGTTCGGTGCCACGCGAGCGGGCGCTCGCGTTGGTGCTAAACGAGAAGCGTCCGAATTGGCGCGCGCTCGCAATTCACGAGTGCTCACCGGCCGAACGAGGTATTTCGCATCGATTGCGGTCCGACGCGCACGGCTACATCGCGACACACTTCTTTCCAGACAAGCCGCTGGGTTCGATCGTGCGCGGATTTCGTAATGAGAACCTTGAAGCGCAAACGTTTGCGGATTCGACGCTCGATCTCGTCGTCACGCTCGATGTCATGGAGCATTTGTTTGATCCCGAAGCCGCACACCGCGAGATATGGCGAACCCTGCGGCCTGGCGGC
Organism: Hyphomonadaceae bacterium; assembly: GCA_041398305.1. Lineage (GTDB taxonomy): Bacteria > Pseudomonadota > Alphaproteobacteria > Caulobacterales > Aquidulcibacteraceae > Vitreimonas. The sequence goes on along the minus strand of JAWKUZ010000008.1, from coordinate 166,717 downwards.
CTTCACATCTGCACGTTCCCAATCGGCAAGAGCCAAGGCCCCGCGATCAAGTGGCGCGCCAAGCGAGACTCGAACGGTTCAATCGAACATCTCGCTCCGGCAGAGTATCACGGCAATCCGATCGGCGGTGGCGCTCTGGTGACGGTCGACTATGGCTACGACATCCATAAACACATCGCCGAATGGGCACCCTTCGATGTGAGTGTCGTGCGCACGGCGAACAAGACCGCAGGTGTGCTGGGCGAAATGACGGACGTTGTCGTTTGTGAAAAGAGACCCACGTGAAGCGTTGCTGGCGGCTCAAATCGGCCGCGCGCGACCTCACCTCCTCCGCACCCACAAGCGCTTACTCCCCGCCATCAGCGCCGCTTCGAACGCTCGCGCCGCCGCTGTCGAGATCGACGTAATAGCCATGTTCATGAGCGGAGCGCCAGTGTCGCCATTTGAAAGCCGATGCGCTGGCCGCACAACTGAGCGATGCGCGATTGAATGAACGTAACCCAGTGAAACAGAGAACGCGCGTCTCAGGCGGCGAAAAAGGCGCACTATGCAACGCAGAACCGTAGTCGGACGCCGCGACGCGCGTGCTCGCGAACGCATCAATCTGCTCTTCGACCGAGTGCTTGATCGGAGAGAACACTTCAGATCCATGGATACAGCGAGCTCCTGCACCTCATCCGCGTTCTTCATCCGTGCGAAAGCCGCGCCATGGACGGTGAGTAGAGGAGCCTGGTCCTCGCTCGGCGCGGCGCTAATTGCTCGGGCGGCCTCAATGCCGGATTGAAGACGTAGCGCGGCGAACACGTCAGCGTTGGCGTGAGAAGTAGTTCTGCGAAAGTGTATTGAGCGGCGGGATCGTAAGTCACGATCGCCTCTGGAACGACGTGCTTTATCCACTTGCGGACGTGAGGCTGCGGTCGAGTGGACGATGAAAGCGCGTCTCGTTGAACAGCACCGAGCGAAGATAGAGCAGTTTCGTGATCCTCGACGAGCCAATGACCGTAAACGTTCGCATGGCCGTTGTGGACCGGGTGGCCGGCCCCGACAGCGTGACGCACTCCAAATCGTAGCGATCAGCTTGATTTTCGGCGCTTCGCCATTTTGCAGCCGCGCGTTGAGACCCAGGCTTAGCACAGCAGAGGTATAATGTGCGCCGTCTTCGTCGGCTTGAGCAGCACCTCATCTCGAACGATTGCGTTGTGCCGGCAGACCAATCCCACGCCAGGATAAGGCGATCGCTCATGATGCGGCGCTAGCCAACGCGCTTCGTCCCTCATGCCCCAAGAACACCCAGGCAGAGCCGGTTCCACCCAGCTTCGGCAATCAGCCAAAGACCTCCCCGCTCGATAGCTTCCGCCAGCGTCGGACGCCGCTCAACTCTAATTGCTTCACTGCCGCAGCGTTCATTGTTCCACTAGTCGGCTGAGCTGATCCTTTGTCATAGCGCCTGACTGTCCTGGACACGGAGGTCGCTCCAATACGGTCGTACTCGCCGCGGTCGAGGGCGAACGAGGCCGAGCGAATAATATCGTCGTGAGCATGACGAAGAACGTCGTCTTGAGGGTTGACCTGTAATCATCACCAGACCGGTGGGAGCGCAGTCCAGAACGTTGATTTTCAGGTCGGGCCGGTAGTGGCGCAACACCGGAATGACCTTAAAGACATCGCCCGTCCACCACGGGCCAAAACGGGATTTTTGCAGACGGAGCGGATCGTCCATGTCGCGGGTTGTCATGTAAAACCCGGGCGGTACGCAGTCGTGCATCATGATGAAGGACCGTTCGTGCGCGAAGCGCTCGGCATTCATGAAGTCGCGCAGCAAGAATTCAAATCTGTGCAGGCCATCGAGAAATACGAAGTCGATGGCCGCACCAAGGATCGTCGTCGGGTTGTAGTGGTGAAAGAAATCGTCGCTGGTTTTCTGATACAAGAAACAAGTTGGCTTGCCCTTGGCAACGTTCACGTTGATCTGAAATTTCGGATCGATCGCAATTGAAGCGCAGCCGGCTAGCATAAGCGTGCCACCGCTTTGCGTCCCAATCTCGAGGTAGGTCTCCGGCTTCATCACCTCATGAAAATTCTTGATGAAGCGGGTGTACATTTGGCCATTTACGCGATCGGCGTAGTTGGCGTCGTCCATTTCATTGCCTGCTCTTCCACCATGTTGCTCCAGGCAAAACCGACGACCGTGACTTTCCATATAGCGACGCGGGCGCTGGTCGAGAACATCCTACGGGCTTGCGAAATCAACGCTCAGGGCGCAGATCATAGCCCCATGCAACTCCCCTGGTTCATGGAACATAACGCGCGCGAAAGCCTCGGCCAGCGCAACTATCGCCGCATATCCCTTGCCGATCGTCGAATCGTTCCTGGACAAGGGCTACGCCGTTATTCCAGACGCGCTTTCGCCCGATGCATGCGATGCGCTGGTAGCGCGCTTTCGCCGTTTCGAACGCGATAACGCCGAGAAGCTCAAGCCCTTCATCGGCGCCGACGGGCACCACTATCCACAGCTGGTGAACATCCACCTCGCGATGACCGAACTGTTTGACACGTTCGCCCACAACCCGAAGGCGCTCGCCGTGCAGGATTTCCTGTTCGATGCGGAGACCTGCCTCTACACATCGCTCTTCTATGAGCGCGGCTCGGCCAACCGCTGCGCACTCATTACGCCATTTTTCTGCACGCGGCGAATATCCGCTATTTCGGCATGTGGGTCGCGCTTGAGGATGAACGAAGACAACGGCCCGCTAATGGCGCTCGGTGGGCACCTGCTGAGCGAAATGGATCGCAATGCGATCGCGCGCAATGTCCTCGGCGCCGGCGCACCGATGCCCACGAATTCACCCGAACTGGAACGCCTACCAAACAGCGGTGACACGTAAGGTGAAACACTCGGTCTGAAAGGTGCGCACGCTGCCGGTGAAAAAGGGTTCGACCATCATCTGGCACCCGCAGCTGCCGCACGGCGGCGCACCAATCCGCGACATCAAGCGCACGCGCTTCAGCTTCGTTATGCATACGACGCCGGAAGGCGCGCCGGTTTATCACCACCACGCCTTCTTCGCACCCGAAGCGCCCTTCCCCGAACGCGCGCCGTGGAAGTACGAAACGCGGGACGGTCGCAAATATGCGCGTCATCCGCGCGTGTCGTTCGGCCACGAAGTCGACTACACGCCGCAAGAATTGGCTTAAGGGGCATCGCATTGAAGGGAATCGTTCTCGCTGGCGGGTCGGGCACGCGGCTGTTTCCGCTGACGATCGCCATGAGCAAGCAATTGCTGCCGGTCTACGACAAACCGATGATCTACTACCCGCTCACCACTTTGATGCTCGCGGGTGTACGCGACATTCTGATCATCTCGACACCGCGCGACACGCCAGTGTTTCAGCAAGCCTTGGGCGATGGCTCTCAATGGGGCGTGAATCTGAGCTACGCGGTGCAGGATGAGCCGCGCGGGATCGCCGAAGCCTTCATTATTGGCGCCGACTTTATCGGCAATTCGCCCTGCGCGCTGATCCTGGGCGACAACATCTTCTTCGGCCACTCTATGGGCGAGTATCTGCGCGCGGCGGCTGAACGGCGCAAAGGCGCGACGGTGTTCGCGTATCGCGTCAGTGATCCGGAGCGGTACGGCGTTGTCGAGTTCGACGCGGACAATCGCGCCGTGCGCCTGGAAGAAAAACCAAAGCAACCCACGTCAGACTGGGCTGTCACAGGAATTTATTTTTACGATAACACCGTCGCAGAGCGAGCACGTAAGCTGAAACCTTCACCGCGCGGCGAGTTAGAGATCACCGACCTGAACAAACTCTACCTCGAAGAGCGTAATCTGCACGTCGAAATGATGGGGCGCGGCTTCGCTTGGCTCGACACGGGAACACATGAGTCGCTGCACGAGGCGGCGGCATTCATCAAGGTGATCGAGATACGCCAGGGCCTCAAGATCGCCTGTCCCGAGGAGATCGCGTACAATCTCGGCTACATCAACGCCGCGCAGGTCGAGCATCAAGCGCAGAAGCTCGGCAAAACCGAGTACGCAAAGTACCTGCTCGACATCATCCGTCATCCGCCCGCTGGTGCGTGAGGCGCGAACGCAATGCCACGCATCCTGCTGTTTGGTGCGAGCGGACAACTCGGCATCGAAGTCTCCCGCGCACAATTGCCGCCTGGTTGGGAGATTGCGCAACTTAACCGCGACGCGATTGATCTCGAAGACACGGAAAGCATAAGCGCCACCATCGAGGCGCTGAATCCTGACGCGATCGTCAACGCTGCGGCCTACACCGCAGTGGACAAAGCCGAGACAGAAATCGATCTCGCGCTGGCGCTCAATCGCGATGCGCCCGCTGCAATGGCGCGGACAGCCGCGCGGCTTGGCGCACCGCTCATTCACATCTCCACGGACTATGTGTTCGCAGGTGACAAGCCTGCGCCCTATGTCGAGAGCGATCCGCGAAACCCCGTCAATGCTTACGGCCGCTCTAAGGCCGAGGGCGAAATTGCAGTGTTAGATCTATGGGACCGCGCGGCGATCGTACGCACGTCCTGGGTGTTCTCAGCCCATCGCGCCAACTTTTTGAAGACAATGCTCCGCCTTGGCGAAACGCGCGGCGATATTGGCGTTGTGTGCGATCAGCTGGGCCGGCCGACGCATGCCGGCGACTTGGCGCGCGGATGTCTAGCGCTGGCCGTGCGTTTGCTTGACGGTGATGCTGCAGCCGCAGGTGTGTTTCATTTCGCCGGTGCGGGCGAGTCGACGTGGGCGGATTTCGCGGACGCGATCTTCACCGAGGCGCAATCGTACGGACGGGCGCCAGTCCATGTGCGCCGGATCCTAACGGCGGATTACCCAACGCCCGCTGCGCGGCCTGCAAACTCACGCCTGGATACCACCAAAATCGAAGCGCTCGGCATTGCCCCGGAGAGTTGGCGCGATGGCGTGCGCGCAGCTGTGCGCGAGCTCTTAACCTAGAATGGGGAAACGAGGTCTTTGAACTTCGGCCATTCCTTGTCGCGCGCTGAAAGCGTCGCTTCTTCCGGAGAGATCGGCCAATCGATTGCGAGATCGGGATCGTTCCACAACACGCCGCCCTCTTCCGCCGGGCCATAGTCGGCGCTCACCTTGTAAAGCACTTCGCAGTTCTCGGTGAGTGTACAAAACCCGTGCGCAAAGCCGACGGGCACGTAGAGCTGAGTCCAGTTATCGGCGCTGAGCTCCACAGCAACATGCTGGCCATACGTCGGTGAGGCTTTCCGAACATCGACCGCGACATCGAGGATCGCGCCCCGCGCGACGCGCAGTAGCTTCGCCTGGGCTTTAGGGGCGCGTTGGAAATGCAAGCCGCGAATAACGCCGCGCGCTTGCGAGAATGAGTGATTGTCCTGCACCCAATCGACATCCACACCCGCTTCCCTCATCGCGGCGGCGCGGAAGGTTTCCGAGAAAAAGCCCCGGTGATCGCCGTGCTTTGCCGGCTGGATGATGAGCACATCACGGATTGCAGCCTGCTCGACGCGCATCAGCTTCGCAACCCCAGGCGCTCACCCTTGAAGCCACGGTTAAGAATCGGCTCCCACCAATCGCGGCGATCAATGTACCACTGCACCGTCTTGCAAATGCCAGTTTCGAAGTTTTCGTGCGGGCGCCAACCCAGTTCGGTTTCGATCTTTGTGCAATCAATGGCGTAGCGCGCGTCGTGACCAGGGCGATCCTTCACGAACGCGATCTCAGACTCTTTGGATGGCGCGGCAAGGTTGCGCACCAAATCACGGATCGCGTTCACAACATCGATGTTGCGCCGCTCATTGCGTCCTCCAACATTGTAGGTCTGCCCTGGTCGCCCCTTCTCGATCACCAGTTCCAACGCTTCAGCGTGGTCATCGACGTAAAGCCAATCCCGGATGTTGCTGCCGTCACCATAGACGGTCAGCGGATCGCCGTTCAGCGCCTTCAAGATCATCGCGGGGATAAGCTTCTCGGGAAACTGGTAAGGCCCGTAATTGTTTGAGCAGTTCGAGATCAGCACCGGCAGGCCGAACGTATGATGCCAAGCGCTGGCCAGATGATCGGAAGCTGCCTTGGTGGCTGAATAGAATGACGCGGATCGTATGCTGTTGTTTCGTGGAACAGGCCCTCGTCGCCAAGCAGGCCGTAAACTTCATCAGTCGAAACGTGAAGGAAACGGAACCTCGCGCGCGCATCAGCTGGCAGAGTCTCCCAATAACGAAGTGTCGCTTCAAGCAGCGTGTGTGTGCCAATGACATTGGTTTGCACGAACGCCGCCGAACCTGTGATCGATCGATCGACGTGGCTTTCAGCGGCTAGGTGCATCACTGCGTCCGGCGCGAAGTCGCGCAGTACCCCGTCGACAAACGCGCGATCACAAATGTCGGCTTGAACGAGCGTACCGAGGATCACCGTCGATATCGCTCAATGATGCAAGATTCGCCGCGTAGGTCAGCGCATCGAGATTGAGCACGTTCCAGCCGCGCCGTTGAACCAAACGCCTACACACCGCAGAGCCGATAAAACCGGCGCCGCCTGTAACGAGAACGCGCACTTCCCTACCTTATGACTAAGCGCTCGGCTTGATCTCAAGCGAAACACGTGGTCTGCCCGCTGCGTCTTGCGGCGCGCTCCCGCCCTTGGAGCTGTCCGGCATCGGCGACGACCGCGACCGTTGCTGTGCGGCTTGATGTCGGTTTCGATGAGCGCCGATGTGATGGAAGCCGCGACAAATTCTTCCGGCGCAGGCTCTCCAGCGCTGACCTCCGCCACCGCGAAGTTCGCTCCGAGCTCATTGCGATCAAGGTGATCTATCAATTCAGCCAGGGGCGGCGGGTCGAAATGCCGTGGCGCTGCCGCTTCGATTTCAAGCTGCTGAGCCACGGTGACAGCGCTAGCAGCTTCAGCCAAGCCGTTCGCCGGCTCGGCATCCGCGACGCTCGCGGCGCCTGCCCGCCCCCCAATCGCCGGCGCTGCGACGCCGGCAACTACAACAGTCGCAGCCAAGCCCCACGCGCTACGAGTCAAAAGTGAACTCCTTGCGACGTCGCTCGCCGGTGTGCGGCGCATGGCTGGAGCCGGGGCCGCGGGGCGGCGACCGCGATCGCACTGGACAGCCTCTGTCTGCTTCCTGGAAATTGCGTCACTCAACTTTTGCCGCCGTCGCCTGGACGTCATTCTGTACTTCGACGACGCTGGCCTGACCAGGCAAAGGTGGCAGAGCGACACCTTGTACGCGACAGATCACGCTGCTTGATGGCGGGGCGCTCCCAATAAGCAGCTCGCCGTACCCCGCGAGAGCCTCGTCGAGGAGGATGACCCGAATGGCGAGACCATAGAACACTTGACGCCCGGTGGCGGATCTCGGTGGCATGGCTATGGCGACGTGCCGGGACTGGTGCGTCCCGCCACATCGCCCGCGATCGCGGCATGCGGACTGTGGAGAATGAACACTATCCCATGAGGTCATTGCCGCCCCGTAACGCCACCACTGCTGACCGCGCCACCCTACAGCAAGCGCCCGAAGGCACCAACCTTCGGATGCGTGAAAGAGCTCGCAAATGGTCAGCTGGGCCCCCAGATCGCAGCTCTGCGCCCTAACTGTTGCGTGCTTGCCACCCCCTTTGCACGCAACAGCGAAACGCGCCATCGGCCTGACTGATTGCTGGCTGGGAACAACAGGCTCGGGGCCCTATGCGCCACCGTCAGCCCTCAATCCGACGAGCTTCTAAGAGTACAACGGGCGACCGCGTGTCTCTATTGCGATTGCGACCGAAGAACGACCTCACAAATCAGCGCCTACCCCCCACCGATGATGAAGTCCGCGCTGGTGAGCGCGAGCCCTGGCGCCAGCGTGGCGAAGAGGATGGCCGCGCCTGCGCCATTGCCGTCGGCGTCGAAGAAGAGCTGGCCGGTGGCGCTGTTGTAGATGATGCGGTCGTCGGCGTCGGCGGCGGCTGCGCCGATGACGAAGGCGTTCGCATCGAGCGCGCCGGCGCTCAAGCCGGTGAACACCGCATTGCTCAACTCGATGGTGTCGTCAGTTACGCTAAAGCCGATGATGGCGTCGACATTGCCGCCGCCGATGGCGGTCGAGAACACATAGGTGTCCGCGTGCAGGCCGCCTTGCAGCGTGTCGGCGTAAGCCCGCCATCGAGACGGTCATCGCCGTCGAGGCCGTAGGGTGTTAGCCATCGTTTACCGATGACGACGTTGTTCAAGGCATTGCCAGCGCCGTTGATGTTGGCGGAGCCGGTGAGCGTCAGGTTCTCGAGATTGGCGGTGAGGTTGCGGGTCACCGACGAGATCACCGTATCGATGCCGCCAAGCGCCGAAGTTTCAGACGTCACATCGCCGGCATTGTCGACGATGTAGGTGTCATTGCCATTGCCGCCAAACATCTGGTCGGGCGCCTGCGCCGCCGCCATCCAAGACCTATCAGCGCCGTCAAAGCCATAGAGGCGATTGGCGGCGGCGTTCCAGTCAAGGCGTTGTCGAGGATGTTGCCATAGGCATTGGCGGCTGACCCCATCAGGATCAGGTTTTCGAAATTGGCGTTCAGATTTCGGCTGATCCAGCTCTCGACCGTATCGATGCCGCCGGCGGGACCGGCCGCACCTTCGACGGTGATGTCGCCGGCATTGTCGACGACATAATAATCGTTGCCGGCTGCGCCGAACATGGTGTCGGCGCCTGCGCCGCCATTCAGAATATCATTGCCGTCGTAGCCATAGAGAATGTTGTTGCCCGAATTGCCGGTGAGCGTGTTGTTCAAGCTGTTGCCTGACGCGGTCAGATTGGCTGAGCCGGTCAGCGTCAGGTTTTCGATATGGGCGGTCAGGTTGCGGCTGACCGAGGAGATCACCGTATCGATGCCGCCAGGGCTGAGACTTCCGTCGTCTGATCGCCGGCATGGTCGACATAATAGGTGTCGTCGCCATTGCCGCCGAACATGTTGTCGGCGCCTGCGCCGCCATCGAGAATGTCGTTGCCATCAAAGCCGTTCAGCTGATTGGCGGCGCTATTGCCGGTGATGGTGTTGTTCAACACATTGCCGAAGCCATTGATCGCTGCGACGCCGGTCAGGATGAGGTTTTCGATATTAGCGTTGAGCGTGCGCGTCACCGACGATTGCACCGTATCCGTGCCGCCAAGCGCCGAGGTCTCACTTGTCACATCGCCCGCGTTGTCGACAATGTATGTATCGTCACCATCGCCGCCGATCATCGTGTCGGCGTCCAATCCACCATCGAGGACATCAGCGCCACCGAGCCCGGTCAACACATCGGCGCCGCCAAATCCTGACAGCACATTGGCAGCGCTATCGCCGGTGAGCGTATCGGCCGATACCGATCCGCTGAGATTTTCAATGGATATGTACACATCCCCGGCAGCGAAGCCGGTGTTGCTTGAGGGGTCCATCAAGCTGGCGACAACACCGCCAAATATAGCTCCCTGGCCATAGGCAGCCGTGTCTATTCCAGCGCCGCCGTCGAGGACGTCGCCGCCATTGCCGCCCTGTAGGATATCGTCGCCACCACCGCCAACGTAAGTGTTTGCCTCATTAGAGGTCGAACCCAGTATCGTATCGTTGAAAGCTGACCCGATGAAACTCTCAATGCTGACGAAATCGTCTTCCGACGTCCCATCCCAAGCGGTGATGATGTCGACTTGAACGAGGACGCCCTGCGCTGCGAACTCGTACGAAACTGTATCGAAGCCCAGGTATCCGTTGAAATAGTTGTCGGCTGCCGTCGCGTAGAAGATGTCGTTGTAGGCTGAACCAAAAATGTTCTCAATCGACTGGAATGTATCGCCCTCTGCGCTGCCGCCAGATCCGACGCCATTGAGGAGATCGATCGTCACTCCCGCCGTGGAGTCACGATAAACCACTGTATCGCTTCCGTTGCCGCCGGAAATCGAGTCGGCGCCGGCGAAGCCTGTGAATGTATTGTCGGCGTCATTGCCGACAAATTGATCATCGAATGCGGTCCCTTCGATGTTTTCGATCGAGACAAGCGTGTCCGTCTCAAATCCATCCCAGCTCGTGCCCGCCGCGAGATCTACGATCACGCCCTGTGTAGCGCTGGTAAACAACAATGTGTCGCTGCCGCCTGCGCCGTTAATGGAGTCTGCCCCGCGGCGGCCTTCGAATCGATCATCGCTATTGTACCCTGTCAGCACATTGGCGTTTGCGTCGCCTCTGACTTCGCCGCTGGCGATGATGTTCTCGATCGACACCAAGTTGCTGGCTGTCGCCATATCAAGCCCGCCAACGGCAAGACCAATATCTGCAGTATCGTTGCCATCCCCGCCGTCCATGGAGGTGAGAAATCCGCCAATTAGCAGATCGTCACCGTCATCGCCGAACAGCCTATAGCTTCCGACAAGAACATCGTTGCCAGCGCCGCCGTGTAACGTGTCGTCACCGCTGTCGCCGTACAAGCGATCGTCGCCATCACCGCCAAAGAATGTGTCGTTCCCGTTGCCACCGTGAAATTCGTTGGCTTGAGCGTCGCCGTAGATCGTGTCGTTCCCGTTGCCAACGATAATTATCTCAACACCGCTGAAGGTGTCTCCCAACGAAACTCCTGCCGTGAGCGCCTGATTATCGAGACGGATGTAAACGCCGAAGACTGAACCCTCAAAAACATAATTCACGGTGTCAACGCCCGCGCCGCCGTTGAAGGCTGTTGCACCGGGCGCGCCGACCAGAAGATCGTCGCCATCACCGCCGGTCAGGATGTCCGTTCCCAAACCGGCGCCCGCGTACAATTGGTCGTTCCCAGCGCCGCCGCGAATGTCGTCGCTTCCAACGCCGCCGTTAGCGACGAGCGGCGTTTGGGTCGTCGGTGACCATATGAAGGTGTCGTTGCCACTCGAGCCGGTAAACGTCATCAGTCGACCGGCCGCCATGGGTATATCCATGGCGGAAAAATCAGTCGTGCCGCCGCTCGAATGCACGAGGCGCGCGTCTTCACAGATCAGTGTACCGGTCGTTGGCAGCGTGCCCGGAGCCATCGTGATCGGGCCGTTGGAGGTATGGGTGATCCTTGTGGTTTCGACGCCAGTGAAACTGGTTCCGGCGCCAATCACGCCCTGTGTGATGATTAGCGTGTCGTCGCCCGATCCTCCGTCGACCATCGCCACCAATGGCGTATTCGCGGGAACTGCCCCGTAGTTGGGAAAGTTGTCGCCGCGGAAATAAAATGTATCATTTCCCTCGCCGCCAAATATAACATCGGTGCCGCCACCAAAGAGGCCAATCTCGTCATTGCCACCGCCTCCGTGGACAATGTCGTTGCCTTGATCGCCGGACATAATGTCGTCGGCGCCGCTTCCCGTCAGAGTGTCGTCGCCTTCAGCTCCGAAAATGAAGGCACGCGCCCCGGCGGCAGTTGGCATCGTGATGGTATCGTTGCCGCCCGCCCCAATGATGCTTAGCGATGCACCAGAGACAAAGGTCGAAGCGCCGACATTAGAATTATAGGTGAAGGACTCAGGAAAACTGAAGCTCGAGAGATCCCAGACGCCGCTTTGACGCATGATCAACGCGCCGCCATTTCCCCAAATCGCCGGGATGGAAGCGATGACCGAAAAATCGAGGATGAACTGCCCATCCAGATAGAGGGCCTCGACATTGCTGACGCTGGAACCCGCGTTGAAGGTGACGCGACTGCTCGGATGCGTCGATTGAAGGACATCGAAGCCATCGCCGCCATCAACGGTAATGACGCCAGATATGCCAACGACATCCGTTACGCCGAAGATGATGTCGTCATTGCCAGCCCCGCCATTGTAGGTGTCATTGTTTACGCCGGCCGAACTTCCACTGATGAGTCGATCGTCGCCCTCGCCACCGAATAGAAGGTCATTGCCGTCCCCGCCGGTGAGCTCGTCGATATTGGCGCCGCCGCTAAGAGTGTCGTCTCCGGTGCCGCCGCGGATCTGATCGTAGCCGTCATCGCCGTTCAGAACATCGTTTCCGCCAAAACCGTTTAGAATGTCGTCGCCGAGGCCCCCGCTCACGGTCTCGCCCGTCTCGTCGCCGAAAAATACGTCGGGGCCGTCAGTTGGCCCGGGTCCCGGCGTCCACGTCCCCATCATGCCCCCCGACAACACATTCTAAGAGCTAAGAGCCGTCTACCCCAGGTTAGATCGAAGGGCGACTCTACTTCAGCAAGCACGCGCTAGTGACCGGAAAGGGCCACGGCACGACATAGCGACAAATTCAGCGACCGGCCTACTCGCTCAACAGCTGCCGGCGCACCCGACCCCTTGTGAACGACCTACGTTCGCCGAAAGCCGTCATTGCGCCGCACATGACCTTTTGACAGTGTTGGGTATGGATGGGGTGCGGCTCAGCGATCAGACGCTTCAACGGCTCAGAGCAGTGTTCCCAGTTGAACTTCAGGGAGACGCCGCAGCGTTGCTTGTACAAGAGTGCGGCACAAACCTTCCTTTCCACCAGAATGCGAACTCGGAAGACTTGGAGCGCATTCGGTTTGCGGCACTGAAACTGTCTCGGGGAACCATCGACGGCCTATGTGAGGCGATTCAGGTCGCTCAGAATGACTGGCGGGATTTGTTGGTCGATGCTGATTTTGCTGAGGACGTCGACGCTCACAAACAATGGGTGCCCTAATCGGCTATGACCGCATCGGGCCATGGCACGACATAGCGACAATTTCTTCGAATGGCCTGGTCCGCCCATTAGCTGCCGGCGATGCCCTACCCGCGCGACTGGCCCACCCTCAGAAGGCATCTCGAGTCTTGGCCCAGACTCTTTGTCTTTCGCACCAACCAGACGCCCTATCACTCGTTCCACTGGATCATCAACCACCGGTCCCCAGCGCTTGCGGTAGGATGCAAACGGGTGAATCCATGCCCGTCGATTGGCCACCCCTCCGTCCACGATAAATTTGCGGGTACAACTTTCTTGCAACAAGCGCGAAGCAGCGATTTCCCTTTGCGCTCAGCGCCGTGCGAGAGCGGCGTTGGTGGACCCTAGCGGGATCGAACCGCTGACCTCCTGCATGCCATGCAGGCGCTCTCCCAGCTGAGCTAAGGGCCCATCTCGCGTTACGCTCGGCAATGCCGGAGCGCCCCGGTTTTGGGAAGGGCGGAACCTAGGCTCCGCCCTTTTCTAGTTCAAGCGCTGAACCGCTGTTTTAGCGGCTCTCGTCCTCGTCGTCGCCGCCGGACAGATCGCCGATCTCATCCTCAGGGAACTCTTCTTCGTCTTCCAACATCGGCACCGAATCGTCGTCGGCCGCGTCGTCACCCAGGTCGGCCTCTTCCTCTGAGAAGCCCTCAGGCAACTCGTCGTCGCCACCAGCCTTCGACTTGGTGTCGGAATCTTCGTCGTCATCGTCGCTGTTCAGCGGCTCAGCGTCGGCCTCGGCGTCGATTTCCGAGGTTTCTTCGGACTCTTCGTCCTCATCCTCATCGTCGTCATCGCCGGTCTTGGCCTTCTTCTTCGTCTCGAGATCATCATCATCGTCGTACGAAGTGTCGTTGGCGCTGACGCGTGAGCGGCCACGCTTAGCGCGGGCCCCCTCCTCGGACGGATCAAAAGCGGTGGTGCACTTCGGGCAAACCGCTGGACGGCGGTTCAGATCGTAAAACTTCGCCCCGCAGTTCGGGCAGCTCTGCTTGGCGCCCAAATCAGTCTTGCCCAAACGGCTCTCCATCGGCTCGCGCGGGGTGGCCACCCCTTGCGGGGCGCTCGCTTGCCACCATCGGGCGCGCCTGTCAAAAGCTTTGTCCCGCCCAGATTTTTCAACTTCCGGACACGAGTATCGCTATGCGTTTAAGGGCGCGATTTGCCGGGCCGATCACCGGCAGCACCCGCCCCCCAGGGGATAAGTCCATTTCGCACCGGGCGCTGATCATGGGCGCCCTGGCGGAAGGCGAGACCCGAATCGAAGGCCTGCTGGAAGGCGAGGACGTCCGCCACACCGCAGCAGCTGCACGGTTGCTTGGGGCCCAAGTTGAGCGCCAGGAAGACGGAATTTGGGTCGTAGGCGGCGCCGGTGGCTTCAGCCAACCGACTGAGACCATTGATTGCGGCAACTCGGGAACTGGCGCGCGCCTCCTGATCGGCGCCGCCGCCTCCTATAAGTTGAGCGCGCGGTTCGACGGCGACCAATCGCTCCGGAAGCGGCCCATGAACCGTGTGATCGCGCCGCTATCGCAAATGGGCGCCCGGTTCGACGCCAAGCAGAATTGCCTGCCGCTGATTGTGCATGGCGGCGCGCTCAAGGGGATCACTTACCGCTCGCCGGTGTCTTCGGCGCAGGTGAAGTCAGCGGTATTACTGGCCGGATTGAACGCCGAGGGCGAGACAGTGTTGATCGAGCCGGAGCGCTCGCGAGATCATACGGAACGAATGCTCAAGGTGTTCGGCGCCGAGATCGATACGGTTGAGGTGGACGGCGCGCTGCACCCACGGGTTCGGCAAAGCAAACTCCGCGGTGTTCCGATCTACGTCCCGGGCGATCCCTCCTCAGCGGCGTTTCCCGTGGCGGCGGCGCTGATCGTGCCCAAGTCCGAAGTGCGCATCGAAGACATGTTGGTGAACCCCCTACGCCTCGGCTTCTTCGAGACGTTGCTCGAGATGGGGGCAAGCATCGACTACGAGGAAACGCGCGATCCCATTGGCGAGCCGGTCGCGAACTTCGTTGTGAAAGCGTCGAAGCTGCACGGCGCGACACCACCGGCACGGCGCGCCCCAGCCATGATCGACGAGTTTCCCATCCTCGCGGCCATCGCCGCATTCGCCGAGGGCGAGACGCGACTCACGGGCGCGGCCGAATTGCGCGTCAAAGAAAGCGATCGCATCGCGCTTATGGTGGAAGGGCTGCGTGCGTGCGGCGTCGAGGCTGAGGAGCTGCCGGACGGCCTGGTGGTCAATGGGCGCGGGCCGAAGAGCGTGCGCGGCGGCGCCGAGATCCGCACTTTGGGCGATCACCGCATCGCGATGTCGTTCTTGGTGTTGGGGCTCGCCTCGAAGGAGCCTGTTACCGTTGACGACGCTGATATGATCGCGACGTCGTTCCCAGGATTCGCTGCGTTCATGCAAAATCTTGGGGCAGATATCGTTACTCTCTAACTGCGATTAACCGACGCTTGACCAAGCTCTGACGCCCCTCCGTTAACGCCAGCCATGCAAATCTGCACCCAACTATAAAGGTGTGGGGCAATGCGGGCACTCAATCTGCGCGCGCTCGTGATGGGCGTCTGCGCATTCTGCGTTATCGGAACGGCCGGCGCTCAGCAGCAGCCGCCGTCGGACACAGACTGGATCGTGCGCGGCGAAGCCCTCGCCCGTCGCATTGAAGCCGGCAACCTCATCATCACCGAGGATGTCAAACGCCAACGCGCGCTCTTGGCCCAGAGCCTTGAGGGTGATGCGCGGCTGATGGTGCTCTACGACCTCGCGGCGGATGCCTATGTGGCGTCCGACGCGGAAGCCGCCGCCGCTTCGCTCGCGACACTTGAGCAAGAGGCGCGCCTTCAAAACAGCGCGCGCTATGCGGCGATGGCCGGTGTGCTGCGCGCCTACGCGCCAGCGTTGGATGGCGATTATATCGCCGCGCGCTCCAACCTCGCTGCGACCCTAGCCAATGTGACCGACCCTTACGTCCGCGCCGCCGGTGAGCGGCTGCGCGCCTATGCGCTGACCGACCTGGGTATGTTCGGCAACTCGCTCGAAGCCGCACGCGCTGGTCTACTGCACCTTCCCGATACGCCGGAAACCCGCCCGTTACGTTCTGGCCTGCACGACGCAATGGCCTACAATTCGGTTCGCGTGGGCGACTACGAAACGGCGCTGACGCACTTGGAACGCACGGTCGAGCTCGACCAGCTTGCGGGCCGCCCAGTCGACGGCACCGTGATCATCAACAATATCGCCGGCATGTTCGCGCAAGCTGGCGCGGCTGACGAGTCCATCCGCCTCGCCCGCATTCACCGGAACGTGGTCGGCGGCACGAACGACCCGGCGTTACAGTTCTTCACCGGTATGCTCTGCGCGCGCGTGCACTTCCTGGCGGGCGACTATCAGACATCGCTGCATTGCGCCGACGAAGCGCGCCAAATTCAAGGCGCGCCGGTTGAATACCTGACGCGCATGCTTGTGTATCGCGTCCACGCACTGGCGCGGCTGGGCCGCGCCACCGAAGCGCGCGAGGCGATGCAGGAACTTCGCCACATGGCAGCCGAGCGTGGCGACCCAGGCCTGACGGAACGCCTCGACGTCATCGAGCCGGAAGTTCTCAACGCCGAGGGCCGCCATTCCGACGCGTTCGCGGCCATGCTGCGCGCCCACGAAGCGGCTGAACACAATCAGATTACACGCTTCAACGCTGGCGTGCGTGAGCTGCGCGCGACGATGGAGAGCGAGATTGCTCAAGCCGAAGCGCGCGCAGAGGCGCAAGCGATCCAGTCCGAGTTGCAGGCGCAGACGCTGAAGATGATGACGCTAGCCGTGGTAATGGCCGGCGGGTGCGTCATCGGCTTGTTGGTCATTGCGTTTCTGATCTATCGGAGCCGCCGCGAGATGTTGCGCGCCGTTGGCCGCGCCGAGGAAATCCTGGCGCGCCGCGGCGACCAAGCGGCCGCCAATGACGACGGCAAGCGCCAAGACCCGACGCAACGCCTCGCGCACATCTTGGATGAGATCGGACGCCGCGATGTGGAGCTGAAGCGCGCATTCCAGGAAGTCGAAGCTGCTCGGGCGGCCGCCGAGCAAGCCAACGTCGCCAAGTCGCAATTCCTGGCCACGATGAGCCACGAACTACGCACGCCGCTCAATGCGATCATCGGCTACGGCGAAATGCTGATGGAAAATGCCGACGACCGCGGCGACCAACAAGATCGCGAAGATCTCGACCGCATCCACGGCGCCGCGCATCGCCTGCTCTCGATGATCAACGATGTGCTCGATCTCTCGAAGATAGAGGCCGGCGCGGCGATCGTTTCGAATGACAGCGTCGATCTTGACGGGCTGATCGCTGAAACTGTGGCAACGGTGAAGCCGGCAGCGGCCGCCAATGGCACGACGATCACCGTGGATGCGGAACTCTGCTTGGGTGAGCTTGAAACAGACGGGTTCAAGTTAAGCCAGTGCTTGCTGAACCTGATGGCGAACGCTGCGAAGTTCACCAAGGACGGCCAGATCAAGCTCGTGGCGCAACGCGATCACGAATGGGTGACGTTCCACGTCATAGACACCGGAATTGGCATTTCGCCGGACGCGCAGACGCGATTGTTCCAGCCCTTCGTGCAGGCAGACGCGAGCACAACACGGGCTTACGGCGGCACTGGTCTGGGCCTCGCTATCACGCAGCGCTTGGCGCGCTTGTTGGGCGGCGACGTGACGCTCAAGAGTGCGGTCGGGCAAGGCTCCGCATTCACATTGCGCGTACCAGCGCGCGCGACATTGGAACTGACCGTCCCGGCGAACGACAAGGAAGACCGCAACGCCGCGTAAGTTCCGAGTGAACTCCCTGCCCTCACATGCGTTGTCGCGCACAGAGGAGCAGCATCATGAGAAAGTTCGTTGTGACCGCCGTGTTGGCGCTCGGCGTCTCGGTCGGCGCCATCGCGTATGCCCAAGTCAAAGATCCGCCACTTGCGGGAACGCGCGCCGTCCCCATGGACACAGCCGCGCCCGTTATCACACCAGAAGCACAAGTCACCACCACCGATGCACGTAGTCTAGCGAGTGATCAGGCGGTGGGCGAAGCCCGGCGCTATTACCGCGCGCAATGCAATCAATACGAATCACCCGGCTTCTGCGACTGTGTTACCGCTGGCGTGGCGCAAGCGCTGATGCCGGAAGAGGTACGGATCGCGGGCCGCACGATCGGTGAGCGCATCAACGCGCAGGGTGACGCAAGCATCGCTTCCCAATCGGACGCGACCGCCGCAATGACTTCGGCCGAACGGATCGAGCAAGTCGAAGGCCACTACGCCGACGCTTGCGCTCAGTTCCCCGGTTAAGGGGCCGGCGATCCTTCATCTTCGCGCGATTGGTTTCGCGCGAGGATGGAGGTGGCGGCCAAATCACCTGTAACGTTACCCAAGGTGCGGAAAATGTCGGGGATCACTTCGACCGCGATGAGAATGCCCAGCACTTCCGTAGGCACGCCAAGCGCGATGCAAATCGGCGCGATCGACGCGATGAATGAAACCTGCCCCGGCAAGCCAACCGCCGCGATGCTGACTGCGTAAGCAACGACCACCGCGCTTATGATGTGCATCGCGGTCGGCTCGATGCCGTAGAGGTGCGCCACAAAAAAACAAACCGCGAGATTGGCGACCGGGCTGGTGAAGCGAAAGACCGCGACCGCCAGCGGCAAGGTCACATCGGCGACGCGCGGCGGAAGCTGCAGGCCCCGCAGCGCCGCATCCAACATAGCAGGAAGCGACGCAAGAGAGGATTGTGTGGACGCAGCGATTGCCCACACGGGCGTCGCGGCTGCGGTGAAGCGGCCAATGGGCTGACCACCCCAAGTCACCGCAATGATCCAAGCAATCAGCGTCGAGCCGGCGGTGACGCCAGTGACGATGACGACGTATTGCGCGAGCGTGCCAGCGGCAGAGAAGCCCGCGTGAAGGCCGACCCCGAGCGCCAGCGCAAAAACGCCGATTGGCCCGGCGAGCAAGACCCATTGAACGATCTTGATCATCGCTTCTGAAACAGCACGGAAGAAGTTGACGATCAGCGCACGCATCTCTGGCGGGAGCGTTGCGGCTGCGAAGCCGAAGAAAACCGAGAACACAACCAGCGCCAGCATGCCGTCCTCGGCGGCTGCCTTCACCGGATTGTATGGCGCAAGCCCTTCCAGCCAGGAAGCGAAGGTCGGCGGTTCGCTGATGACAACCGCCCGGTCGCCTACACCGGCCGCGAACGCCTCAGCCCCGGCGCGATCAAGCGGCCAAAGCGCCAGCCATCCGTTGGTGACAAGCACGCTATACGCAGCGGCAAAGAACAGCAGCACGGTGAAGAGCACGATAGCGCGACCAACGAGGCCCCCCGTCTTGGCTGTGTCAGCGACCGAAGCGATCGCGGTGATCAGCAGCGAAACCACAAGGGGCACGACCGTCATGCGCAGCGTGTTCAGCCAAAGGCCACCGAAGGGCTCGATGACGCTTGTTATGTTCAGCAGTGCTTCGTTGCCGCTCGCGCGGACCAGCGCGCCGGCGATCAAGCCCGCAACCAGCGACAGCAGCACTAAGATAGAGACAGTTTTCACGCGTAACCTCGGAGAGCGAGCGCGGCGGTCCTAGCCGATGCCGCAGCGCAACGCTACTCCGCCGCCACCGCTTGGCGTTGAGGCGTGGACTTCTCGACTGGCGCCGGCTTCTTCTTGAACTCAAGCACGCCGTCTTCGATCCGGCCGTAGCGCAGATCCATGATGTCGTGGCCGTAGGATTGATTTTGCTTCCACGGCGCCTTCGTGGTCTGCTTTGGCAGCAGATGATTGGCGCGCTGGAAGTAGCCGGACGAGAAATCGGCGAACGGCTTGTCTTCATGCGGGCCGTCATCAAGGCGCGGCGTCGCCGAGGCCAAGCCGTACATGTCCATGTAGTTGATCAGGCGACAGGCGTACTCGTTGATCAGGTCCGCGCGCAGCGTCCACGAGGCGTTCGTATAGCCAAACACGAATGCCATGTTCGGCACGCCCGAGAACATCGCGCCTTTATAAGTGTAGCATTGACCCGGCTCGACGACTTTGCCGTCAACGACAATCTGGGCGCCGCCGAGCATGCGGAGATTCAGCCCCGTTGCGGTGATGATGATGTCAGCTTCGAGCTCTTTGCCGGACTTAAGCTTCAACCCCTTCTCAGTGAAGCGCTCAATGTGATCGGTCTCGATCGAGGCTTTGCCTTCCTTGATCGCGATGAACATGTCGTTGTCGGGCACCAGACACAGACGCTGCTCCCACGGATTGTAGGGCGGCGTGAAATGCGTCTCCATATCGTAATCAGGGCCAAGTTGCTCGCGGATGAGGCCCAAGAGACGCTCGCGGGTTTTCTCGGGCCGGTTGCGCGCCAGGCGGAAGAAGATTTGCTGGAAGATGATCTTGCGCAGCCGCGTGAGATCGTAGGCGAAGTGGCGCGGCAAATTTTTGCGGCCCCAATTTGCGAGCTTATCTTCTGCTGGCAGTGAGACCATGTAGGTCGGCGTGCGCTGAAGCATCGTCACGTGCGCGGCTTTGTCGGTCATCGACGGAACCAGCGTCACCGCAGTAGCGCCGGAGCCAATCACAACGACACGCTTGCCTGTATAGTCGAGGTCCTCCGGCCAATGCTGCGGATGGATGATCTGGCCTTTGAAGGAGTCTGTCCCTTCCCAGGTCGGGAGGTAGCCTTCCTCGTAATTGTAGTAGCCGGCACAGACGTGGAAGAAGTTGCAGGTGAAGTGCGTCGTATTGCCTTCGTGCTCCGCCTCGACGGTCCAAAGCGCATCCTCGGATGACCAGCTGGCGCGCACGACGCGGTGCTTGAAGCGGATGTGCTTATCGATGCCGTATTCGGCGGCGGTTTCGTGGACGTACTTCCAGATCGACGGGCCATCAGCGATGGCCTTCTCTTCCGTCCACGGTTTGAACGAATAGCCGAGCGTGAACATGTCGCTGTCCGAGCGAATGCCAGGATAGCGGAAGAGATCCCAAGTGCCGCCCATGTCGGCGCGGTTCTCTAGAATGACATAAGTCTTATTCGGGCAATCGCGCTGCAGGTAATAGCCCGCGCCAATGCCTGAAATGCCGGCGCCAACGACGACGACGTCAAAATGTTCAGTGCTCATGGAATAAATGCGCGCCGAAGTTGACGCGATGTCAAGATGCACGCGGCGGAAGGTTGAAGCGCTGGCGAGCGCGGTCTTCCCAAGAAGCGCGCCTCTGCTAGACAGCGGCCATGATTATCGCCGTCGATGGGCCGACCGCTTCTGGAAAAGGCACCGTCGCCAAGAACTTAGCTGAGCACTATGGGCTGAAGCGGCTTGATACCGGCTCGCTCTACCGCGCTGTCGGCCTAGCTGTGCTCGACGCGGGCGGCAATCCGTCCGACACAGGCGCGGCGGTGGCGGCAGCGGAAGCGCTGAATCTTGGCGCTATTGATGAAGATCGCATCCGTTCAAGCGCCGCCGGCCTCGCAGCGTCGAAGGTCGCCGTGATCCCCGAAGTGCGCGCGGTACTACGGCGCGCGCAACAAGTGTTCGCCACCGACCCGAAGGGCGCTGTGCTCGACGGGCGCGATATCGGGACGGTGATCTGCCCAAACGCCGACGTGAAGCTCTTCGTGACGGCCTCTCTTGAGGCGCGGACCCAACGGCGCTTGGCCGAGCTTCGCGCGCGAGGCGAACAGATCAGCTTTGAAGAATTGCAGGCGCAGATCGCGGAGCGCGATCAACGCGACATGAGCCGCAAGGATTCACCACTCTATCAGGCGGCCGACGCCCATTTGTTGGATACGACGGCGCTGTCCATCGAGTCCGCGGCGGCGGCCGCCTACGCAATTGTGGACGCGGTAATGGGCCGCCGTGGCTGATAAAGGCCCGTTCTTGGCTTGCTGGGCCGAGCCTCCCTATCTATAGAGACCCCGCTTCCCGAGGGTCACACGGCCCCGGGCCGCTTGGCGTTGATTAGCCAAAATCGAGGACGGCCCCATTGTGGGGCCGAGACCGCCGGATCCAACCGGTTGGCCCTTATCATTGTTGGAGTTGAAATACGTATGGCGTCTGAAACGCAAAACCCCTCATTGAACCCCACGCGCGATGACTTCGCCGCGATGCTCGACCAGAGCCTCGGTTCAAAGGGTCTGATTGAAGGCCGCGTTATGCCGGCCACCGTGGTTGCGGTCGAACACGACTTCGTCGTTGTCGACATTGGCCTGAAAACCGAAGGCCGCATCCCACTTCGTGAATTCCTCGTCGACGACGGCGCTGGCCAACCGAAGGCCGGTGACATCGTTGAAGTCTATCTCGACCGCATCGAAAACGCGCTGGGTGACGCCGTCATCAGCCGCGAGAAGGCGCGGCGCGAAGAAGCCTGGACACGTCTTGAGAAGTCGTTCGCCGCGCAAGAGGCGGTCAACGGCGCGCTCGTCGGCCGCGTGAAGGGCGGCTTCACTGTCGACCTCGGCGGGCGCCAACGCGTTCTTGCCTGGCTCGCAAGTCGACATCCGTCCGGTCCGCGACGTCGGCCCGCTGATGAACATCGTGCAGCCGTTCGCGATCCTGAAGATGGACCGTCAGCGCGGCAACATCGTCGTCTCCCGCCGCGCAGTACTCGAAGAGAGCCGCGCTTCGGAACGCGCCGAAATCGTTGGCCAACTGCAGGAAGGCGAAATCCGCGAAGGCGTGGTCAAGAACATCACCGATTACGGCGCGTTCGTTGACCTTGGCGGCATCGACGGCCTGCTGCACGTCACCGACATGAGCTGGAAGCGCGTCTCGCACCCGAGCCAAGTGCTCAACGTGGGCGACACGGTGAAAGTCCAGATCGTGAAGATCAATCCGGACACCCAGCGCATCTCGCTCGGCATGAAGCAACTCATGACCGATCCGTGGGATGGCGTGGACTCCAAGTACCCGGCCGGCGGCAAGTTCACCGGCCGCGTCACTAACATCACCGACTACGGCGCTTTCGTTGAACTCGAGCCGGGTGTTGAGGGCCTGGTGCATGTCAGCGAAATGAGCTGGACCAAGAAGAACCTGCACCCGTCGAAGATCCTGAGCACGTCTCAGGAAGTCGACGTGCAAGTGCTCGACGTGGACGGCGAAAAGCGCCGTATCTCGCTCGGCATCAAGCAAGTGCAAGCCAATCCGTGGGATGCGTTCGTCGCTGAGCACGGCGTTGGTTCGGTGATCGAAGGCGAGATCAAGAACATCACCGAATTCGGTTTGTTCGTTGGCCTTACGCCAGAACTCGACGGCATGGTTCACCTCTCCGACATCGCTTGGGACGCGCAGGGCGAAGAAGCCCTTGCCCGCTTCAACAAGGGCGACATGGTGAAAGCCAAGGTGCTCGACGTTGACGTTGAAAAAGAGCGCATCTCGCTCGGCATCAAGCAAGTCGACAGCGACCCGATGGCCGATGCCGACTTCAAGCGCGGTCAGATCATCACGGCGGAAGTCGTCGATGTGGCGACCGGCGGCATCGAAGTGGCGTTCGGCGAAGGCAATGCGCTGCGCACCTTCATCCGCAAGTCGGACCTCTCGCGCGACCGCCAAGAGCAACGCGCTGACCGCTTCTCGGTCGGTGATCGTCTCGACGCGATGGTGACGGGATTCGACAAGTCGAGCCGCAAGGTTTCGCTCTCGGTGAAGGCCATGGAATTGGCCGACGAGAAAGAAGCCATCGCGCAGTTCGGTTCGTCGGACTCAGGCGCTTCGCTCGGCGACATTCTCGGCGCCGCTCTGAAGGACAAGAAGTAAGCTGTAAGCCGCTACCAGCGGTGAATTCGAGGCCCGGCGGCGACGCCGGGCCTTTTTCTTGGCCTTTTCAATCATCTGGGTGTTGACGTAGGACCCCTGGCGGTCCTCTATCGCCTCAACGGGGAACCAAGGGATCGCGGGATGCTGCGCTCGGAGCTGGTCAACAGGCTGCAGGAAGAAATGGCGCCCTTGAAGGCAGCCGAGATCGAGCACGCCGTGGACGTCGTCCTTGACGAAATCTCGGTCGCGCTTGCGCAGGGTGGCCGTGTTGAATTGCGCGGTTTCGGTGCGTTTTCGGTGCGCAAACGCGACGCCCGCACCGGGCGCAACCCGCGCACCGGCGCCACCGTAAAGGTGGAAGCCAAGAAGGTGCCGTTTTTCAAGCCGGGCAAGGAGCTGAGGCTCAAGGTCAATGGCGGCGAAGAGCCCTGAGGTTCTTTACAATCCCGTGACGGAACCCGAACCTCGGTTCGGCTGTTGTTCCCTCAACTGGCGGGACGATTAGGCAGATGAGTACCGACGACCGGTCGCCCGGGCCCCACAAGGCCTCAGAGAGCGAGATCATGGCTGCCCGCTTGGCGGCAATCGTTGCGAACTCAGACGACGTGATCCTTTCGAAGACACTCGACGGCATCATCACTTCCTGGAACGGCGGCGCTGAGCGCATCTTTGGCTACACGGCTGAGGAGATCGTCGGTCAGCACATCTCCACGATCATCCCGCCCGAACTGATGAATGAGGAGAAGGAGATCATCGCCCGCCTCGCACGCGGCGAGCGCATAGAGCACTTCGAAACCATTCGCGTCACCAAGGATGGGCGGCGGGTCGACATCTCGCTGACGGTTTCGCCGATGCGCGACTCCGAAGGACGGATCATTGGCGCCTCAAAAGTGGCGCGCGATATCAGTGACCGCAAACGCGCCGAACAAACGCAGCGCCTGCTGATTGATGAACTCAATCACCGCATCAAAAATACGCTGGCGACCGTCCAAGCCATCGCGACGCAAACGCTGCGGCGCGCGACGACGCCGAGCGATTTCGTCGAAGGCTTTAACGGTCGCATCAAGGCGCTCGCGCGGGCGCACGGCCTGCTGACTGGCAGTTCATTCCAAGGCGCCGAGATCACCGATCTCGTGCGTGAGCAATTATTGCTGGGCGGGGAAGGTCATCGCATCTCGTGGGCCGGCCCCGCTGTAATGCTTGAAGCGCAGCCGGCGCTTCACCTGGCGCTGGTGCTGCATGAGCTAGGCACCAACGCACGCAAACACGGTGCTCTTTCGGCTCCGGCCGGGCGCGTGAGCGTGTCCTGGCAGGTGCAGGCGCACAATGGCCGCAACCTGCACCTGATCTGGCGCGAAGCTGGTGGCCCGGCGGTGCATGCGCCGACCTCACAAGGGTTCGGCTCAGTACTTATCGAAAACAGCCTGCGCGCTCATAACGGTGAAGTCGTCGTGACGTACGCCGAGACCGGCCTTGTCTGCGAAATCAGTTTGCCGCTGCCGGAGCTCCAGCATCCGATCGGTGCATTAGCTCGGGAGGTAAGTCCCGCCGGCGCCACCGATCGGTCCCAACGTGTTGGTATTGAAGGGCGCCGCATCCTCGTCGTCGAAGACGAGCCGCTCATCGGCATGGTGTTGACCGATTACCTTGACGATGCGCGATGCCAGGTTGTGGGTCCGGTGCAAAGCGCCGACACAGCCCTCCAGATGGCCACCGAGGAAGAGTTCGATGCAGCGCTGGTCGATGGCAACCTCGCCGGCCGGCGCGTCGATCAGATCGTGTCGGCATTGACGAAGCGCGGCATCCCTTTCGCGTTTGTCACCGGCTACGGCCGAGAGGCGCTGCCGCCAGGCTTCGATCACGCGCCCATCGTCGAGAAGCCGTTCACGCAAGAGCAAGTCATTGAAGCGCTGGAGCGCCTTCTGACCAACGTCGTTTCACTCCGCCCTGGCCACCGCGAAGGCTAGATCCTAACGCCGGCGGCGAGCTTCCATCTCGTCCTGCTGTTGGACAATTCGCTCCCAAGTCTGCGCGTTCGAACGGAAGGACTCGAGCTGGGTCCTCGCCAGTGACTCGAAATCCGGTTGGTGTTGCGGCAGATAGAAATAGCTTGCAACAGGCTTGCGCGACGCCACTTCCAAGAAGCGCTCGTGGCCAGCGACAGCCGCTTGCGCGGAAGCAAGATTTTCGCGTGACGTCGCACCATTGGTTATCTGCATGAATTGCAGGCGCGAGACATCCCAGTAGGCGAAAGGCAGATCCGGGTCGATCGCGCGAGCTTCCTCGTAAAGCGCAATCGCCTCCTGGTTGGTCTCCAAGTTTCGCGCTGCTATCACCAGCATCGACGCATCGCGTCGCGAGCGACCCACTTCGATCATCTGAGCCAACAATTGATCGCGCGTCAGGTGTAAGCGGCCTGTGTTGAAGTAGAGTTCAGCAGCGTCGAGCTTATTCGGCGTATGGCGGCGATAAAGATCCTGAATTGTTTGCCACGACGCGTCAGCGTCACGCCGGACCATGCTGTGGATCCAGGCGTTACGGAACAAGTCCGCCGCAGAGCGCGGATTGCGCACCAATTCGGAAGACGAAGTGACGTCGCGAATGGCGGTGGTGTCCTCGCGAATCTCGGCAACATCCCGCTGGATAAGGCCAAGTTGCGCGCCAATGCGCTCCGTCGCAGTTGTGCCCTGCCCGGCAAGCAATAGCAGCACCACGCCAACGCTCGCGAACAACATGACGCGGAACGCATCGCACTCACGGCATTGCACCGCGGCTTCCTGCGTCTCCGCCGCCGCGTCACTGGCGACAGCGCCAACGCGGCCAAGGCAGAACCAGGCAAGCAAGCCGGCCAAGCCAACGGCTGGCCACACCAAAATTGTTGGTGATGCGATGTTGCCGAGGAAACTCGCAAAATCGCCCGCGAGTGAAACGATGCCGCCGACGACAACGAACAATGGTCCGCGCTCAGGCCAGACCACGCGCCACAAAGTTCCCAGTTTCAACGTTGCCCCCGAGTCAGTTTCCCACCCTCGCTGTAAATCACAAACGCAGTCTTGGTTAGTCAATGTTGACGCAGCGCGACGAAGCAGGCACGCACGGTAAGATCACACCAAACGGGAGTGCGTAATCAATGTCGATGCTCAAGGAATTTCGTGAGTTCGCGCTGAAGGGCAATGTGGTCGACCTCGCGGTCGGTGTCGTCATCGGCGCAGCATTCGGCACGATCGTCTCCTCGCTGGTAGACGACATGATCATGCCGCTCGTTGGCGCAGTGTCGGGCGGGCTAGATTTCTCCAACTACTTCGTCCCGCTCTCCGACGCAGTGACCGCCACAACGCTCGACGCTGCGCGTGAGCAAGGCGCAGTGTTTGCCTACGGCAAGTTCCTCACGGCCGTCCTGAAGTTCGTCATCGTCGCCTGGGTTCTGTTCATGGTCATCAAGGCGATGAACTCGATGAAGCGAAAGGAAGAGGCAAAGCCCGCCCCGGTCGCCGAGACGCCAGCCGACATCAAGTTGCTGACCGAGATCCGCGATCTGCTGAAGAAGTAGGTCCTCGCGTCGTGGCGGACGCCCTGCTAAAGGCGTCCGCCCATGCCTGACGCGAAAATCTGCGGGATCACCACTGTCGAAGCGCTCGACGCCGCCATTGAAGGCGGCGCGCGTTTCGTGGGCTTCGTGACTTATCCGAAGAGCCCCCGCTATCTGAACATGGACAAGCTGGCGGCGTTGGCAACGCGGGCGCGCGGGCGGGTCGAGACCGTGCTGGTCACGGTGAACCCCGACGACGCCCACATCGCCGCCGCCGTCGCTGCGGCCCAGCCGGACTGGATCCAGCTCCACGGACAGGAATCGCTGAAGCGGGTCGCAGAGGTCCGGCCCTTCGCCAGACGCGGCATTATCAAGGCTGTAGGCATCGCTACACGCGAGGATTTCTCGACCCTGCCGCCCTTCTACCCGGTGGTGGATTACTTCCTATTCGACGCCCAGGTGCCCAAAGGCGGGCTCCCTGGCGGCAATGCACTGCCTTTTGACTGGCAAGTGATGGCGGGGGCCCACCTTGGCCGTCCCTGGTTCCTGGCAGGGGGGCTGGACCCAGGCAACGTCAAAGAAGCGATCCAGGTATCCGGCGCCGACCTTGTGGATGTCTCCTCTGGCGTGGAAAAGGCTCCAGGACTAAAGGACCCCCTCCTGATCGCCCAATTCTTGGCGGCTGCGGAAGTATAAACCCTCCCCCATGGACGTGCGCCGCAACTGGCAGGAGCTACCCGACGCCGAGGGCCGTTTTGGTCCGTACGGCGGGCGGTTCGTCGCCGAAACTCTGATGCCGCTAGTCTTGGACCTGGAGCGTGCTTATCGCACGGCGCAGGCCGATCCCGCGTTCGCCGCAACGATGGCGGATTTCTGGACCCACTATGTGGGCCGGCCTTCGCCTCTCTACTTCGCGGAACGGCTCACCGAGCACCACGGTGGTGCGAAAATCTACTTCAAGCGCGACGAACTCAATCACACCGGCGCGCACAAGATCAATAATTGCCTCGGCCAAGTGCTGCTTGCGCTGCGCATGGGCAAGACGCGGATCATCGCAGAGACGGGCGCGGGCCAACACGGCGTGGCGACGGCGATTGTGCACGGCGAGTCCGCTGCCGGGTTCATGGCACGGATATCGAGCGGCGAAGCCGAACGTGTTCCGGATGAAGTTGCTGGGAGCGGAAGTGCGGCCGGTGACCAGCGGCGCGGCGACGCTGAAAGATGCGATGAACGAAGCGCTGCGCGATTGGGTCACTAACGTCGCCGACACGTTCTACTGCATCGGCACGGCGGCTGGCCCGCACCCCTATCCGGAAATGGTCCGTGATTTTCAAAGCGTGATCGGCCGCGAAGCGCGTGCACAGATATTGGAGCGCGAGGGCCGCCTGCCGGACGCCGTGATGGCGTGCATCGGCGGTGGCTCGAACGCGATTGGACTCTTCCATCCGTTCATCGCTGACGAAACCGTGCGTCTGATCGGCGTGGAAGCGGCGGGCCACGGCATCGATGATCGCTTCGAGCACAGCGCTGCGATCAACGGAGGTCGCCCCGGCGTGCTGCACGGAAACCGCACTTACCTTTTGCAGAACGAAGACGGCCAAATTCTCGAAGGCCACTCGATCAGCGCGGGCCTCGATTATCCGGGCGTCGGCCCGGAACATTCGTACTTGGCCGATATCGGCCGCGCCCAATATCTCAGCGCAACGGATGACGAAGCGCTTGAAGCGTTCAAATTGTGCGCAAAGCTCGAAGGCATCTTGCCGGCGTTGGAACCATCTCACGCGCTGGCGCGTGTTGGAGATGTGGCGCGCGAGCTCGGCAAAGATGGCGTGCTCATCATGAACCTCTGCGGGCGCGGGGACAAAGACGTATTCACGGTCGCTGACGCGTTAGGAGTGAAACTTTGAAACTCACCAAAGCAATCGCCGCACTCTGCTTGGCCGCTGCAATCGCCACGCCCTCCACGGCGCAAGAGACGGCCGCACCACACCGGCTTTTGCCGGACTCGCTCAACCTCGAAATTGTCGATGGTTCGGTCGTACCCGAGGACTGCCACTATCCCTCATCAATCACCGACGCGGCGCGTTTCGAAATCGCCTGCGTGACGATGCCTCGCGTGATCGGCGCGGAAATCAGCTCGCAATACATCGGCCAGCTTGGCGCTGCCGGTTGGCATCAAGGCAATTACGTTCCGGGCGGCCTGACCGCCGTGCGCACCGACGAGAACAACTGCCAGCGCGTGCTCAATATCTTCCCAAGCGATTATCCGCCGAGCGAAGAGCAATCAGCCGTGACCGTCCTCTGGTTCGCCCTCGACCGCGAGCCACGCTGCAACGGAGCGCAACCAGGTTGAGCACGCGCCTCACCGCTCGCTTGGCTGCATTGAAACGCGACGGCCGCGCTGGCCTCGTTGCGTATGTGATGGCGTCCGATCCGGATCACGAAACCTGCTTTGAGATTCTACGCGGACTGCCTGCAGCTGGCGCGGACGTGATCGAGCTTGGCTTCCCGTTCACCGATCCGATGGCGGATGGGCCGAGCATTCAGAAAGCTGCCTTGCGCGCGCTGAAGGCTGGTGGATCACTCAAGAAGACGCTCGACCTTGCGCGCCGCTTTCGCGAGACCAACGCCGACACGCCGCTCATTCTCATGGGCTACGCCAACCCAATCGAGAGCATGGGCTACGACGCGTTTGCGCAAGCGATGGCCGCGTCTGGCGCCGATGGCGCCATCATCGTTGACCTCCCGCCAGAAGAAGACGCGCCACTCCGCGCTGCCTTCTCCGCAAACGGACTCTCGATCATCCGGCTGGCGACACCGACCACGGATAACGACCGTTTAACCAAGGTGCTCGAAGGCGCCTCTGGCTTCCTGTATTATGTGTCGGTAGCTGGGGTCACAGGCGCGAACGCGGCGACCTCGGCCGATGTGCGCGCAGCAGTGGAAAGGCTGAAGCGCGCGACCACCCTCCCCATCGCCGTCGGTTTTGGGGTGCGCGAGCCGGAAGCGGCCCGCGCTATTGCGAAAACCGCGGACGCCGTCGTCGTCGGCTCCGCCTTTGTGGACGAAATAGCCGCCGGGCCAGCGCCCCAGGCGGTTGAACGCGTCTTGCGCAAGGTCGCTCAATTGAGCGAAGCTGTGCGTTCAGCGCGTGAACTTGAAGGAACACCCGCATGAATTGGCTGTCGAACTTTGCGCGACCCGGCCTCTCCAAGAAGAAGCCGGACGATGCGCGCGAGACGCCTGACAATCTTTGGATCAAGGATCCGCTCTCGGGCGACTTGATCTATCGCGCCGAGCTCGAAGCCGCCGATTGGGTGACGCCCTCAGGCTTCCACATGCGCATCGGGCCTGACGCCCGCTTCAGGATCATGTTTGACGACCAAGCGTGGCAGACGATTCCGCTGCCGAAGGTTGAAAACGATCCGCTCAAGTTCAAGGACGACAAGAAGTACGCTGACCGTTTGAAGTCCGCGCGCGCGAAAGTGCAGCGCGAGGACTGCATGGCGGCTGGCTATGGCCGCATCGGCGGCGCTCATGCCGTCGTGCTGGTTCAGGACTTCGAATTCATGGGCGGCTCGCTCGGCATGGCTGCAGGCGAAGCCTTTATCGCAGCGGCTGAAGCTGCCGTGCGCCGCAAGGCGGCGATGATCATGGTGACATCTTCCGGCGGTGCGCGGATGCAGGAGGGCATCCTTTCGCTGATGCAGATGCCGCGCACTACGCTTGCCATTCAGATGCTGCGCGAAGCGGGACTTCCTTATCTCGTCGTGCTTGCTGACCCGACCACCGGCGGCGTGACGGCGAGTTACGCAATGCTGGGCGACGTACATATTGCCGAGCCTGGAGCGCTGATCGGCTTCGCCGGCCCGCGCGTGATCGAGCAGACCATTCGCCAGAAACTGCCGGAAGGCTTCCAACGCTCAGAGTATCTGCTCGACAAGGGCATGGTCGACATGGTGGTCAATCGCCGCCAACTGAAGACGACGATCGCGACGCTGCTTACGGTGTTGATGCACAAGCGCGCTGCCGTGCAAGGCGATAGCGAGACCGTCGATTTCGCCGAAGCCGCCAGCGAAAGCGGGCCGAGCAAGGGCAAGACCAAGCCGCCGAAGCAAGCGGCGCCGCCGCGCGCGAAAGCCGCGGAGTAGCGCCGCGCCGGTGGACGATCCGGTTCAACGCAGATTCGAAGATTTGTTCGGCCCCGAGTTCGGGCACGGCAAACCGTTTGATTTGAGTCTCCTGCGCAATGCGCTAGAGGCGCTTGGCTCGCCTCAGCTCGCGCTGCCGCCTGTCATCCACGTGGCCGGAACCAACGGCAAAGGTTCGACAATTGCGTTCATGAGCGCGATTGCAGAAGCCGCCGGGCACAAGGTCCACGCTTTCACCAAACCGCACCTCTTTCAGTTGAACGAGCGCTTTCTTGTATCGGGTCGCTTCGCGGACGATCGAACCCTGATGGCAGCCGCTGAGGATGTGGCACGCGTCGAGCCACGGCTCACGCAGTTCGACGCGCAAGTTGCGGTCGCCTTGCTTCTCTTCCGCGAGCATCACGCCGCACTCACACTGATCGAAACCGGCATGGGCGGTCGCGATGACTCAACCAACGTCATCGGCGCGCCTGCTGCGAGCGTCATCACGCCCATCGGTCTGGATCACCAAGATGCGCTCGGCGCTACGCTGGCGGAGATCACTGCGCACAAAGCCGGCGTCCTCAAGCCTGGCGCACCCGCGGTCATCGCGCGCCAACCGCCTGAAGCGATGGCCGTCATCGAAGCGCACGCCGAAGCGGTGGGCGCGCCACTATTCCGCTGCGGCGTGGAATGGGATGCGTATGCGAGCCACGGTCGGCTTGTCGTGCAGACCGAAACACGTGCGCTTGATCTGCCGCTGCCAGCGCTGCAGGGGCGCCATCAGCTCGACAATGCCGGTCTTGCCTGTGCGGCCCTTCTGCACTCAGGAGCAATCACACTTGAGGACAGCGCGTTCGCCGCGGGCGTCGAGAACGCGGCGTGGCCAGCCCGGCTTCAACCGCTCACACGTGGCGCATTCAGCGCGCCAATCCGCGCGGTCGGCGGCGAAGTCTGGGTCGACGGCGGGCACAACGCCGACGCGGCAGCGGCGTTGGCGCGCGCGCTGAACGACATGAAAGCGCGGCGCGGCGGTGAGACAACGGTGATCATCGGCCTGCGCAAGCGTAAGGATGCGGCGCGCTTCGCAAGCGCAATCGCGCGCGGCGCGGATCGGATCATCGCCGTGCCGCTTAGCGAAGACCATGTCGCCCCGCAGAGCATCGCGTCGCTCGCGCATCAGCTCGACAAGCACGCTCGCACGGCGGCGTCACTCAGCGACGCCATGCAAAACGCGGCGCAGTTGCCTGCGCCGCGCGTGTTGATCTGCGGATCGTTCTTGCTCGCCGCCGAAGCGTTGGCGGCGGAAAGCGCTTAGACGCTCTCGTTCAACCACTCGACGATCTTCGACTTCGGCATCGCGCCGACCTTAGTCGAGGCAACCTTGCCGTCTTTGAAGACCATCAGCGTTGGGATGCCACGTACGCCGTACTTGCCCGGCGTCATCGGATTATCGTCGATGTTGAGCTTCACAACCTGAACGCGGTCGCCCATTTCGGCGGCGATCTCTTCCAGCGCCGGGCCGATTTGCTTGCACGGGCCGCACCATTCCGCCCAGAAGTCCACGAGCACCGGGGTGCCTGATTTCAGCACGTCGGCTTCGAAACTATCGTCGGAAACTTTGTTGGTGGCCACGGGATTTGCTCCTTCGGAGACGCGAAATTGTCCGCTCGATGTAGGGTGAGCCGGTTAAGGATTCAACCTCAGGCGAACGTAGCGAAAACAGTGTCCAGGCGGCTGTCCGGCAGCTCCATCAGAAACGGCTTTTCCGTCCACAGCAGCGCACACGACACAGATTTGTTTGGGAAGATTTTGCGCAGCACTTCGCGATAGAGCGCGAGCTGCATGACGTAGGAATCAGGCGCTGCGGCAGCATCGGCAGGCGCTGGGCGGTCGGTTTTGAAGTCAAGCACGATCACGCGATCGTTTTCCACCGCGAGGCGATCAACCACACCGCGAATGGCCTTGCCTTTCACCACGCCAACGATCGGCGCTTCTGCCCGGCTGCTTTGCGAGAACACGGCGGCAAACTGCGCGTCGCTGATAACGGTGAGCGCTTCTTGTGCGAAACGCTCCGCGTCATCCTCCTCGACGCCCTGGCGCTTCAGCCAAGCATGGGCGGATGCTTCGCGCTTCTCAGGCGCCACTTCCGGCAAGCGCTCAAGCAAGCCGTGGATAAGGCGGCCGCGGCGAAAACGCTTTTGGCCGTCGCCGCGCGGCGAAAACAGCGCGGGATCGATGCGATGCAAGCGCGAGGGCGCGGCGATCTCTATCCGCGCCGCTCCCGGTATCGCCGAATGCGCCCACGCCGGTAGCGCAACTTCGGTGCGAACCGCCTGCGCTCGCAGGTCTGCAATCTGCGGTTCGCCGTAGCGCAAACCTTCGCCGAACGGCGTCTCAACCGGCTGAGCGTCCAAGCGCGACAGCGCGGCGTGAACGGCGAGCCGCCAACTCTCGGGCGCTTCGCCCGCTTTCGAATTACCGAACTGCGGACCGCATACGATCAATCGATCGCGCGCGCGCGTCATCGCCACATAAAGCAGGCGCCAGTGTTCACCCTCCATGCGCGCCTCGTGCGCCGCGCGCGCAGCGGCCGCCTCCGCATCGTCATCACTCTTGCGGAAGGACACGAACGGACCGTTGTCGTCGTCGAAGATCAGGCCGTTATCCGGCGCGTCTTCAACGTCACCCGTCGAATCCGGAAGGATGACTACGGGCGCCTCAAGACCCTTGGCGCCGTGAACGGTCATGACACGGATAGCGCCCGTTTCCGCCTCAAGCTCGCGCTTCACTTGTCCAGCATCGATTTCGACATCGTAGAGAAAACGCTGCAGCGTCGGCGCGACGTGATGCGCCGGCTTCAACGCGCGTTGCAGCAATTCCTCCAGAGGATCGCGCGTTTCAGGGCCAAGTCGCGCGAACACGCGCGCCCAGCCCGACGGGCCACCGCCGTGCGGCGTTTCCAGCGCCCAGCTCAAGAACTCGAATGGCTCCGCCCCACGCCGCGCAACGAGCTCATCCACGAACGCGCGCGCATGCGTGTATTTCTCGTCCGTGCTCGCCATCAGGCGCGCCATCAGCGTCTCGCCCTTCTCGCGGCCGTAGGCGAGCGGAAAGAGATCAGCATCATCGTCAGTGAGATCGATCCACGGACCCTTTAGCACACACGCAAGCGCCAGGTCGTCAGCCGGGTCGAGCGCAACCCGCATCAGCGCAAGGCAATCCTCAACCGCCAACTCATCGCGCAGCACCATGCGGTCGGCGCCCGCGACCGGGAGACCCGCGCGCTTGAAAGCCTTGATGAGTTCGCGGAACATCGCGCCGCGCGTGCGCACCAACGCCAGCACGTCGCCGGCGTGCATCGGCCGCAGGAACGGTCTGCGGGTTTCCTTGTCGGTATCCCACACACCCTCGCGCGCAGCGATCATCGCCTTCACTCTGAGCGCAATCGCCTTGGCGAGCTGCGCGGGCGCGCTCGTGCCGGTTTCAACGTCGATCGGCGCATCCCATGGCTGGGTGTCGCTGACGATCGGCCGCGGTGTCCAAGGCCAGACCTCAACGACACCGCCTTCGTCCACACGCGCCGCCAGGTGGACGATCTCATCATGCGCGCTTGGCCCGCTGATTAGCGGCTTGCCTTTGATCGTTTCATCGACCGCGCGCAGAATTTGCGGGGCTGAGCGGAAAGACGTGCTCAGGTCAGGCGCGGTGAACAACTTCCCAGCATCGGTAGCGCGTCGGTCGAGATCGCGCGCTTCGTTCAAAAAGCGCTCCGGGTCGGCGCCTTGGAAGGCGTAGATGCTCTGCTTCGGATCACCTACCGAGAACACAGTCCGCGGCCGCTCGCGCGCGCCGCTGCCGGCGAAGAACTCATCTTGAAGCGGACGGATCAGCTCCCACTGCGCCGGGCTCGTATCCTGTCCTTCGTCGATCAGAATGTGATCAAGGCCGCCATCGAGCTTGTAGAGCACCCATGGCGCAGCTTCAGATTTTTGCAGCAAAGCCTGCGCGTGCTCGATGAGGTCATCGAAGTCGAGCGCGCCGGAACGCTCCTTGGCATCGGCATAGGCTTGATCGAGCTTCAGTGCGAGCGCGAGCGCGGCGACGGCATCCTCGGCGCGCTCGATAGCGTTGAAGCCTTGTTTCGCGTCTGCGCACGCCTCGGCAAACGCACGCACTTTCGGCTCTAGCCAGGGATGCGCCGCTTGCGTGCCCTTGGTAGCGAAGCTGGAGCGGAGCTTGTTGTCGGTCAGCGCAAACGCAAAGCACGGCGCCATCGCGCCGCTGCCGCCTGCGCTCATGGCATCGAGAGCGCGCGCCAAGCGTGCAGACGTGTCTTGATCCTGCTTCGTGCCCTCCGCCAATTTGGCGGCGGCTTCGCGCAAAGTCGGCAGATCGGCGCGTGCAACGAAGTCGCGCGCGAAGTCTTCCGCGCTCTGCGTGGCGCCGTGGCGATCCCGCAGCGCCTGCTCGGCAAACAACGGTCCGCGGCGGTGCGCGTAGCGGTGAAACTCCGCGCGGCGCAGCGCCAAGCGATCGAGCAAAGCCTCCAGCCCTTCGCCATGTAGTTTGGCGGCGAAGCGCCGGAACGCGCCGCGTGGGGCATCTGAGGCCAGCGCCGCATCGGCGCGAGCACGCGCAAGCAACGCTGCCGCGCGCGGTTCATCAGCAATGTCGAAGCCCGGCGGTACACCAGCTTCGATCGGGAAGCGCGCCAGCAAGCGTTCACAGAACGCGTGAATAGTTTGGATCTTGAGGCCGCCGGGCGTCTCCAACGCCTGAGCAAAGAGCGCACGCGCTCGCGGCAGCTCAGCATGGGGCGCACCGAGCTTGTCAAGATCTGCGGCCAACGCCTCGTCATCGGCCACACACCAAGCGCCAAGCCGTTCGAAGAGCCGGCGCTGCATCTCGGCGGCCGCCGCCTTGGTGTAAGTGATGCAGAGAAACGCCGATGGCTTCGAACCTTCAAGCAGCAGGCGCGCGATGCGGTCGACCAGCACCTTGGTCTTTCCCGAACCGGCGTTGGCGGTGACAAACACCGAGTACGACGGATCTGCCGCCTTGTTCTGCGCGGCAGTCGTTTCAGCGATGGCGTCCGACGAACTCATGCTTCGTCCGCCTTTTCGTCAGCCCATTCCTTGCGGCGCGCGAGCTGATCGTAATCGTCGTAAAGCTTGATCCGGAACACGCGCGGCTTCGAGAGAAACGGCTGGTTTGGATCGGCGTAGCGCGCGAGCATGCCGCGCAGCGACGCCAGCGCCTTCTTGCCCGCCTCATGCGGGCCATCCTCAAGCGCGACAGCACGCGGCGTTGGCTGCGCATTGCCGAAGCGCCAATAGATCAGTTCTGTCGTCTGATGCCTGCCGAGGTCACCAAATGCGCCCTCCGCAAGCATTGCCGCTTCGAGCAACAATTGCGGACTGAGGCCGCTCTCGACTTGAGCGTCAGACGGCGGCGCGCCGGTTTTGAAATCCAAGATCGCGGCGTGGCCGGACGCAATCTCGATCCGGTCAGCAACACCAGTGAGTTTGACACCATCAATCGGCAGTTCGCCGCGGATTTCGCGATGGACAGTGGCGTTGCGCGCGCGGCGCTCATCGAACCAAGCGATCAGCGCATCCACCGATACCGCCAGCCGCTCACGCTCGGCCGCGCGGCGCTCAGGCGAAATGCCATGAAAGTGCAGCGCCTCGTCCAGTAAACGCGTGAGACGCTCGGGATCATGACCGTCGCCAAACGCCTCGATCGCGGCGTGAACCGCCGTGCCGCGCTGCGCCGGCCCGGCCGCCTCTCCGATCGGATCAAGGTGCTCGAGCTTCAGAATACGGCGCGCATAAACCGCGTACGGATCGCGGATCAACGTTTCGACCGTGGTGACACTGATCTGCTGCAAGCGTTTGCCTGCCGGTGGGCGCGGTTGCGGCGGTTTCGCAGCGACGATCGCCTCGGGCTTATCGAGCGCCTGCGCGAACGCGATGTAGGTGTCCGCGGATTCAAGCTTCGTATGCGCGCCTTGAACGAGCGTTTTCAGACGCCACAGCCAGCGCGAGGCGAGCGTGGGCGACCCGTCGCGGCGCAGCGAGCGCGTGAGCACAACGTTCGGCGCATTCGCCAACTGTGCGAAGTCGTGCGCGGCTAGCCCGATACGCGCGTCCTGAGAGGGCAGGCCGAGCTTCTCTCGCATGGCGCGCGAGAGAAATGGGTCTTGCGCTGGCGGCGTCGGCCAAACGCCTTCATTGAGGCCGGCCAAAACCATTAGGTCGCGGCGCTGCAAGCGCGCTTCGAGCAAACCCCAGATCGCCACCCGCGCGTCACCGCTCGATTGCAGCGGTGCGACCTGGTGATCGTCCATCAAACGCAGCAGCACGCGCGGCGCGGCCTGCGCCGCCATAAGCCCGAGTTCGGCGCCAAATTGATTGGCTTCGCGTAGCAGACGCGACGCGCCCTCACCGTCCCGGCCTTGCCAAACATTATACGTGGTGAGGCTTTCCGCGCTTTGGCTGAGCGCATCCGCGAACGCGGCAAGCGACACATCCTTTTGCGACATGATGGCCGCAAGCGGCTTCAGCGCCTCCGCGACAGCTTCAACAATGGCGCGCGCGCGTGGCCAATTCTTGACCGGCTTTTTTGGATCGCGCTCACCAAGCGTTGCGAGATCCGCAAGCGATGTGTGACGGCGCGCGCCGCGCAGGCCCTCGTGTTCGAGGATAGTGTAGCCGTACGCGTCGCTGGCAACGTCCACCCGCGGATGCTTCAGCAGCGCAGCGAGAGCTACGGGTTCGGCTGGATCAAGCGCGAGTTCGCAGAGCAGCGCGATCAGACGGCCGGCGTCGGTTTCGCGCAGCGGTGAGCCGTGCGAGACGCTGGGCTCAATACCCCAACGCGCGAGCTTGGCTTCGATGCGGCGCGCCAGGCCCGCGTCAGGCGTAACAACGGCGGCGCTTCCGCCCGGCTCTTCCAGCTTTTCACGCAACATCAGCGCGATGGCAGTTGCTTCCTCGTCTTCAGTGGCGGCTTCGAGCAAGCGGAGGCCGCTGGCGCCGTCCTTCACAAATGCCTCGCCGCCGATGGCGGTGAGACGCGCTATCCAGTCGGCGGTCTTCTCCGCCGGCGCGAGCGCTTCGCGCATCAGCACGCGGCGGGCGCGGCCCTTCTCGCCCTCGAACTTCAACATCGGCACTTCGTGGCGCTCAACATTGAGCGCGGCGAGCGTGTGCTTCAGCGCATATTGCGGATGCTGATCGCCGATCAGGCGCCAACTATCGTTGTCGAGATCGACGTCGATGTTCGGCAGCACGACGACGCCTTTCGGCAAACGTGAAACGACTTTCATCAATTCGCGCGTCGTTGCTTGCGAGCCGGTGGAGCCTGCAATGATGATCGGTCGCTTTGGCGGATCAGCCTTCCAGCGCGCGGCGAGTGCGTGGCGAAGGGCGGCGCCATAATCGGCGGGATCGCTAACCCCCTGCTCCTTCAGATGCGCGGGCCAGAAGGTGGCGATGATGTCCAGGAAAGCGGCGGAGCTAGCCCAGTGGCGGGCGAGATCGATTTCTTCGACGAGCTTCGGAAGCTTTTTCCAATCGACTTTTTCGACGGTCGCGGCGCTGTCGAGCAGCTTGCCGAGTTCGTCGGCGAGCGCGATAGCGCGGGCGGGATCGTCGACTCCGTTCTCCGCGACGGAGCGGCGGCGGATGAGCGAAGCGAGCTGCATGCGCCGCTGCATCTTGTCGATCGGCGGCAGGATATCGGCGCTGATCGGATCGGCGCCCCAGATGTCGGGATCGTCGTCTGCGTGCGGATCTCCGAGCGGGCGGATAGTGGGCAGCAACGCTGCCCCGCCGAGGCGATGCGCGAACGCATCGATCAAACCGCGCGCCGAGCGGCGGTTGGGCAGCAGCACGAGCGCATCGGCAAGCGCAAACGGATCGTCGTCGCGTTTCAGGGCGGCGATCATGGCTTCGGCTAGCAAATCCAGAAAAGGCTCGGACGCCGGTATCGCGCGTAACCGCGGCGCCGGGCCGCCGAACAGAGGTTCGGGCAGCCCGAGCGAGAGCGAACTCACGCCGCCCTCGCCAATCGTGCTTCAGCTTGGTCGCGGGCTTGCGGGTCGCCGACGTGCATCCAGAAACCACCAAGCGGCGCACCGTGCAGACGACCTTCAGCTTCTAGCTTCCGCCAGACACGCATGAAGCCGAACGGTTCGAGCGGCTCTTCATCTACGATCGTTGGATCGATGATCTGTGCGCCGGTATAGGCCCACGGTGCGCTTGGCGCGTCATCGCGGAAGCTTAACGCGCCGCCTTCGTCCATGAAGAAATCGCCGGCGCCTTCGAAGCCGAGGCACTGATCCATCTGCGCCAGCATCAATTTGGCGCCGTGTTTGGCGGGCTTGAAGCTGTAGGCCAGTCGCGTGAGCGCCGAGCCGTTCCACTCTTCCCAGACGCTATCGATGTTGCAGACGATGATCGGATCGTCGCCGAGTAGCGGCCGGGCCTGGCGAATGCCGCCGCCGGTTTCCATGAGCTGCGCCCGTTCATCGGAGATGACGATTTCGACGTCGGTGCGGCGCTGCAGATGCGCTTCGAGCAGATCGGCGAAGGCGTGCACGTTCACCACCGCGCGTTTCACGCCAGCGGCAACGAGGCGATCGAGATTGTGATCGATCAGCGTTTTACCACCGACCGTGACGAGCGCTTTGCAGCGATCGTTGGTGAGAGGCCGCATGCGGGTGCCGAGGCCCGCGGCGAGCACCATGGCTGTATGCGGGATCAAGCCGCCTTCTCCAGATATGGACGCGCAACGTCGCTCACGAACGCGCGCGCATCCGCGAGCGACGGATGCTCCAAGGTACGACCAAGGTGGCCCCACATACGCGGCATGAAGGCGAGGTAGCGCGGCTTGTTATCGCGCGAGGTGAGACGCGAGAAGATGCCGAGGATGCGCATTGTGTTGATGGCGCCGAGAACGGCGAGTTCACGTTGGAAATCCGCGTCGCTGGCGCCGCTGGCTTCGAGATAGGCCCGCACGGCGGCATCGTGCGCAGCTGGACTCACGTCGCGGCGCGCATCGTGCAGCAACATCGAAAAATCCCAACCGCGCCAGCCGCGGATGGCGTCTTGGAAGTCGAGCAGGCCGACGCGCTGCAGGCCATCGCGGTTCGGCAACCAGAGCAGGTTTTCGGCGTGATAGTCGCGGATGGTGAAGGCGCGCGGGAAGCCGAGCGCCTTCACGATCAGGCCATCGCGAATTCTCTCCCAGCGGGCGCGAGCCGCGTCATCTATGCGCACGTCCGCAGCGCGCGGCAGCCATTCGACGAAGAGGTCAGCGTTCACTTCGAGCGCTAACGCGTCGTAATCAAGCAACGGCCACGTCGCGTTGCCGGCGCCTTCCAGGCGCGAGGGCGCTGGCGGCGCGCCGTGGACATGAGCCAGCACGCGCGCGGCTTCTTCGTAGAGCGCGATCTCGTCCGTGCCTTGTGGGATGACGTTCGCGTAGAGGTCGTCGCCCAAATCCTCGAGGATCGCGTAGCCCGCTTCGCAATCGGCGCCGTAAATCTTCGGCGGCGCGAGGCCGATGCTCTCAAGATAGTTGGCGACAGCCACGAAGGCCTCGACGCGCGACGCAGCCAAACGCGCCGTCGCGTTCCAGCCCATGGTGCGGCGTTCAGCCGGTGTTGCAGTTGGCGGGCACGGCTTGCTCTCAGCGCTCGGCGGTGCGTCCATCAGCATCGCTTTGCGATCGCCGAGCTGCAGGCGCTCGTAACGGCGCGTGGAAGCATCCGCCGCCAGAGGCGTGCGCGCTGCGCCGGCAAAGCCGGTCTCCGCTATCAGACGCTCGAGCGCTTCAGATCGATCCAAGCTTTGCTCTCCATGCGCCGTGAGCGGTGAGAGCGGCAGTGCGGCCCTCGCCTTCCGGCTTCAATTCCACATCGAGACGATTGGCCGGCAGCTGCCCACCCAATCGTTCCGGCCACTCAATCAAACAGGCGGCGCTCGCGAACGCGTCCTCCAGGCCGAGCTCCCAGGCGTCGTCCGGCTGCTTCAGCCGGTAGAGATCGACATGCCAGAGTTCGCCACGCTCGCCATCATAGGTTTGAACCAGGGTGTAAGTGGGGCTGGGGACTTCGTCGGCATAGCCGGTCCAGGCCTCAATGGCGCCGCGCGCCAGGGTGGTTTTGCCGGCGCCGAGATTGCCGCTGAGGCAGACCACGTCACCCGGCCCAATCTGCGCCCCAAGGCGGCGGCCGAAGGCGAGCGTCGCCATGGCGTCCGGCAGCGCGACATCACGCGAATCGGGGGCGGCTTGGGTGCTCAAGAGGGGAAATTGCCCGTCGGACAGCGCGGCATCAAGGGCGCCTTGCGCGTGGGCCGCAGAGGCCTCAAACACTAAGCCGCTGTGACTACGAGCGAAATCAGACGCGTCATCATCATCGGCGCCGGCCAGGCCGGCGGCGAGACGGCGCAGCGTCTGCGTCAGGGCGGGTTCGAGGGCGAGATCACGCTGATCGGCGAGGAGCCGGTGGCGCCCTACCAGCGCCCGCCGCTCTCGAAGGCCTACCTCAAGGGCGACCTCGACATTGACCGGCTGATGCTGCGCCCCGCCTCGGTCTACTCTGAAGAACACATCGCGCTTCTCACCAAGACACGCGGTGTGTGGATTGACCGCGCCAACCGCAAGGTGCGCATCGAAGG
Organism: Hyphomonadaceae bacterium; assembly: GCA_041398305.1. GTDB lineage: Bacteria > Pseudomonadota > Alphaproteobacteria > Caulobacterales > Aquidulcibacteraceae > Vitreimonas. Next base: position 124,907 of record JAWKUZ010000008.1, on the reverse strand, counting down.
CGGGCGCGAACTGCCATACGACGCGCTGGTGCTGGCGACAGGCGCGAAGCCGCGCAAACTCCCGCTGGTCGGAGCCGACCTCGATGGCGTTTATCTCTTCCGCACCGCAGCCGACGTCGATGCTGTGCGCGAGCGCTTCGTCTCCGGCGCGAAGCTGATCGTAATCGGCGCAGGCTACATCGGCTTGGAAGTCGCAGCCGTTGCACGCCAACTTGGCTTGGAAGTCACTGTCGTTGAAACTGCGGTGCGGCCGCTTGCGCGCGTGACTAGCCCAGAAGTAGCGGGCTTCTTTCTGGATGAGCACACGCGCCAAGGCGTGCGTTTCGTGCTCGGCGGGCAGCCAGCGCTAATCAAGGGCCAAGATCGCGTGACTGGCGTGGCGCTAACCGATGGCGCGGAACTACCGGCCGATCTGGTCATCGCCGGCATCGGCGTGACGCCGGACGTGGCCATCGCTGAGCAGTGCGGGCTAACCGTGAACAACGGCATCATCACCGATCGCACCTGCCGTACGTCCGACCCGAACATATTCGCCATCGGCGATTGCGCGGCGCGGCCCATGGTTCATTACGAAGGCCGGATCGCGCGCCTCGAAAGCGTTCACAACGCGGTTGAGGGCGCCAAGATCGTCGCCGCGACGCTAACAGGCGGCAAAGACCATACCGAGGAAGCGCCGTGGTTCTGGTCTGACCAGTACGACCTCAAGCTGCAGATCGCCGGCCTCTTCCAGGGATACGATCACCTCGTGTTCCGTGGCGTCATGGCTGACCGCGCCTTCGCGGCGTTCTACTACAAGGGCGATAAGTTGATCGCCGTAGATGCGGTGAACCGGCCGGCGGAGTATCTGGGCGCGAAAATGCTGATTCAGAGCAACAGGACGCTCCCGCCTAATGTTATTGAGGACACGTCGCGGCCAATGAAGGAATTGATCGCGAGCGCGCGCTGAGGATTGAAATGGCGAAGATCACGTACATTGAACACGATGGCAAAGAGCACGTTGTTGACGCGCCAAACGGCCAGACGGTGATGGAAGCGGCGGTGAAGCACGCCGTACCCGGAATCGACGCTGATTGCGGCGGCGCCTGCGCCTGCGCGACGTGCCATGTGTATGTCGATCCCGAATGGTTGGCGAAGACCGGCGAGCAGAGCTCGATGGAGCAATCCATGCTCGACTTCGCCAACGACGTAGAGCCAAACTCACGCCTCTCCTGCCAGATCAAGGTGAGCGACGCCCTGGATGGCCTTGTTGTGAGGCTGCCGAAGAGCCAGCATTGATGCTGGGTTGAAATCGCATCGCTAAACTTGTTGAGTGCGCGCATCGGGGGATTTGATGCGCTCACTTTTTCTAGCACTTGCGATCACAGCGTTCGGCGGCGCGGCAGCTGCGCAAGAACTCACACCTGATCGCGCCGCGTTTCGCGCCATCTACCAAGAACTAGTCGAGATCGACAGTTCGCCGAGCACGGGCTCGTGTACGCGCGCGGTCAACGCCATGCTCGTGCATCTGCGCAACGCCGGGTACTCCGAGCGCGATGCGCAGGTCATCATTCCGGAGGGCGCGCCTGAAGACGGCAATTTGGTCGCCGTGCTGCGCGGCTCCTCCAGTCGGGCGATGTTGTTGCTCGCGCACATCGACGTCGTCGATGCGCGGCGCGAAGACTGGGAACGCGATCCGTTCACGCTGGTAGAAGAGAACGGCTATTTCTACGCCCGTGGCGCCAGCGACGATAAAGCCATGGCCGCAGTCTTCCTCGATCTGATGGTGCGCTTGCGCCAAGAGGGTCTTCGCCCGCGGCGCACGATCAGACTTGCCCTCACCTGCGGCGAAGAAACATCGAACCGCGTCAACGGCGTCGACTACCTGCTGCGCAACCATCGCCAGTGGATGCAGGCGGACTTTGCAATCAACGAAGGCGCGGGCGGCATGCTGTCGCCCAGCGGCGAGCCTGTGGCCTTCACCATGCAAGCCGGCGAGAAGGTCCACCAGGTCATGACGCTGACCGTGACCAATCCCGGCGGGCACTCGTCGCGGCCAGTGCCGGAGAACGCGATCTATCGTCTAAGCGCCGCGCTTGAGCGGCTTTCGCACCACGAATTTCCAGTGGAGCTGACGCCCGTGACCCGCGCGTTCTTTGAACGCATGGCGCCTATAGCCGGCGGGCCTCTTGGTGAGGCTATGACGGCGCTCGCGCGCGATCCCAACAACGCCGAAGCAGCGGCGACCCTGGCGCGCGATCCTTCGTTCAACGCCATCATGCGCACCACGTGCGTTGCAACGCAGCTCGACGCTGGGCATGCGCCCAACGCGCTGCCGCAACGCGCGACCGCCACCCTCTCCTGCCGCGTCATGCAGGGGCACACGGCTGAGGAGCTGCAGGCGGAGCTGCAGCGCGCAGTGGCCGATCCCCAAGTCGTGGTCGACATCGTGCGCCGGCGCGACGGCTCGCAGCCGCCGCGGCTGACACGTCAGATCATGGGGCCGGTCGAGCGCACAGTGGAACGGATGTGGCCGGGCACGCCCATCGTGCCGGTGATGACGCCAGGTGCAACTGACGGACGCTTCCTCAACAACGCCGGCATCCCAACTTACGGCATGAGCGGCATGTTCTCCGCTCCGGGCGAAAGCAACGCTCATGGCCTAAACGAAAAAATCCGCGTGCGCTCGCTCTACGAAGGGCGCGATTTTCTCGAAGCCATCGTGCGCGAGTACGCCCGCCAATAAAAAGCGCCGCGGTGAGAGCCGCGGCGCTGAGTTTGGCACTTTAGGTTTCGACGTTTAGGACCGCCCGCCCTGCATGCGGCGGGCGATATCGGCTTGTTGCTGACGCTGGTTGGCGGCGTTTCTCGTCGTCTTGTAAAGCGCGTCGAGGAAGGCCTGGTCCCATTGCGTCAGTTCGGCTGGCGCGTTGGCGTTCACTTGGGCGCCATCGAACAAGTTGAGGATAGTCGGGTACTCCGCAGTCGCCGCGTGCGGGTTGATCTGCGCCAACGCCACCAGTGCCACATAGTCAGCAAGCCCGGCCAATTGAGCGCCTTGGACACGGCGCGCGTCGACGATCACGATGGCTTGCATTAGATCTTCACGGGTTGCGCTGTTGAGGCGTGAGCCGTTCGAACGAACGGCAGGCGCATTCGCAATACCGCCGCGCGAGGCGTCGCCTGCGAGCGACATGCCGTTGGCGCCATAGGTTTCAGACACATGCCACCAGCGCACGGCCCGCGGCGTGTCGAGGAAGTCATCAAGCGCCTGTTGGCCGAGCGTCGAAACGCCATCCGACTGATAATAAGCGAACAACGTGCGGTCCTGCTCAAAAAGCTGCCGCGCAAAGGCGTCGGAGTCTCCCGTAACGAAGATCGCAACATTCGGCACGCAACCCGGCCCACCCGGCTGCAATCCGACAGCGGCAGCGCGTTGCGCGACGCGATCAGCAAGGAATTGGGCTTGGCGCGCGGGCATGCCCGCAATGCTGGTGCAAATCGTCGCGTCCCAGCGTGGCAGCTGATCAGCCATCGGTGAAATCGCAGCAAGCTGCTGCACGAAATTTTGCGTCTGCTCGGGCCGTACGCCCGTTACAACAACGTCAGGCGTGGTTTGCGCAAGCGCGCCGGGAAGCGGCGCAAGCAAGAAAAATGTCAGCGCCGTCGCTAAGCGCCGTGTCTTCAGATCGAACATGAGCACTCCTCCCATCGGGTACCTGATGGCTTGGATGCCGCCCGCGCCACATACAGATGCGTGATGTGCGCGGTTCGCGACTAGTGCGCTGCTTCACACGACGAACCGAAGCGAATTGCGGTCGCTTTGTGGCCGCCGGAGCCGATTTGGCTGTTGTGAGGTTGGCGCGAAGCGTTACCACTAGGTTCATGTCCGCTCCGGTTCAGCGCAAGCTCACGACAATCCTGGCCGCCGACGCCGACGGCTACAGCCGTGTCATGGAGGCCGACGAGGTCGGCACGCTGTCGGCGCTCAGGGCGGCGCGCGCAGTGTTTTCACGCTTCATCGAGCGCCACCACGGCCGCATCGCCAACACCGCCGGCGACGGGCTGATCGCCGAGTTTCCCTCCGTCGTCGAAGCCGTTCAGTGCGCCATCGAGGTGCAGCGCGAACTGGCGGCGGATGCCGGAAGCGATCTTAGGTTTCGGATCGGCGTACACCTCGGCGACGTGCTGATCGATGGCGACGATCTGTTGGGCGAAGGCGTGAACCTGGCGGCGCGGCTGCAAAGCATGGCCGAACCGGGCGGCATCCTGATTTCGCAACAGGTCTATGACCAGGTGCAGAAGAAGCTCTCGGTCGGGTTCGAGTACCTCGGCGAAAAGCGGCCAAAGAATTTCGAGGAAAGCGTCGGCGTCTATAGCGTCGCGCCAGCAAGCAGCGCTGAAAGCCGGGGCGCCCGCGCTGCACGCGCGCCGGATCATAAAGAAACAAGACACGGCGCGCGCTCTTGGCCGCGCCTTCGCGGCGAAGCCATGCGGCTCGGTGTTGTCTTGATTGTGTTGCTGGTAATTGATGTCGCGACCGGCACACCATTCTGGGTGCAATGGCCAGCCCTCGGCATCGGCGCATATCTGGCGCTAAAAGCCGTCCCGTTAATCGGGCGCGGCGAGTAAACAATGTCCGCTTCTGGCCCAGAGCGGACATTGGCGCGAGCATCTGCAGGATTTTCAGTGTTTGAAATGTCCCGATCACCAGTTCGCCTTCTCCTAGTCTCGATGTTAGGCGTCGTTTCGCTGGTTGCACTCTGGCTCGCATTTGAGCTTCGCTACATTTGGTATCTTGATGAGCCGACCGCTCTGGCAATGCGGGGAGGATTCGCATTGGCTGCGTTGGGCATTTTGGTGTGCTGGTTTGTAGCGCCATCCAGATTGCTCGTTGGCGTGCTCGGACTGGCTGCGTTGCTTTTTCCATTGGTGGTGGGTTTGAGCGACGTGCCCATCAACCTTGGCTTCCTGCAGTTTGCGGGCTTCGTCGTGGGCCTCTTGGTTGTCACGACTCATCTTCGACGACGAATGCTCTAGGTCTGGTCTCGGCGAAAAGCGGACGGAATGTGCGGATAGATTCCCGCTCTATCCTACGCCCCAGCGTACTTTTTCCGCGCGCATTCAACACCCCGTACAAAATCAATCCGGTGGTGTTCACACCGCGCCTAAACTCCACCCATCCCTCGCACGGGAGGTCTCGTTGCTAGCCGGGCGATTCAGAAGCGGGGGATGTGATTGAGCGTGAAGCATTGCAGACGATCGCGATGCGAAGCCCGCGAGATAAAAATCGCGGGAGCATACCGGAGCTAAGGCAAAGCTCCGCACGCCGCCGGGGCACCGATCCAAGGGAGTGAAAGACCTCCACGTGACGGCCCGTCGAATAACGGTCACGCGGGGCGCGTTGAACGCGCATCGCCAGTCGCAAGACTGGAAAAGAACTACCCTTGGCGCCGACCACGCGCCCCGCTCTCCCACTCTGGGAGGCAAAGTTGAAACGGGAGAGCACAAGCTCGTCCCGGCGCGAGCCGTGCAGCCTGCCGTGGCGTCAGTTTCTTGCGCCTCAGCACATCGGCGCTCAAACTCGGCCCAAAGAGGAAGCGCAAAGATGGCGAACGCAAAGATCAACGGCATCGACATCGAATACGAAACGCACGGCGCCGACGATGGCGAGCCGCTGATGTTCATCTCTGGGCTTGGCCGTCAGCTCACACGTTGGCCGCCGGAACTCTATCAGAAGCTTGTCGAGCGCGGCTTCCGCGTCATTGTCTTCGACAATCGCGACGTCGGCCTTTCGCAAAAATTCGTCGGCGCGCCGAGCGTCGAGAGCGTCGTCATGGCGCGGATGCAGGGCAAGCAGCCAGAGATCCCGTACCAGCTCGATCACATGGCCGCTGACGCAGTTGGCGTGCTGGATCACCTAGGCATTCAACGCGCGCACGTTGTCGGCGCTTCAATGGGCGGAATGATCGGCCAATTGGTGACCGCCGATTACCCCGAGCGCGTACTGTCGTTCACTGCGATTTTTACAAGCACCGGCAATCCATCCTTGCCGCCATCTACGCCCGAAGCGACGGCTGTGCTCACCACACGTGCGCCCGAGCCGACAAAGGACATCGACGCTTATCTCAATCACGCCTTGCGTAGCGCGCGCACAATCGGCAGCCCCGCCTATCCCTTCGATGAGACGATCATGCGCGAGCGGCTTAAGGCGGATGTGCTGCGCTGCTACGAACCGCTTGGCGTGGCGCGCCAACTCGCGGCCATTATCGCCAACGGCGATCGGCGGGAGAAACTGGCGCGGATCACGGCGCCCGTCGTTGTGTTGCACGGCGATTCCGACCCGTTGGTCCCCGTCGAAGGCGGCAAGGATCTAGCCAGCTGCGTGCCCGGCGCCGAACTGCGCATAATCCCCGGCATGGGCCACGACCTGCCGCCGGAGCTCTACGATACCATCGTAGCCGCAATCATGCGCGCGGTAGAGCGCAGCCGCGTCAGCGTGACGGCGAATTGGTCGCGCCGCTTGCCAATCGCGTTGGCGTAATAGCTTTGATCACGGGCAGATCCGCGTCGTAATCGCCGCTGGGGTGGACAATCGCTGCCAGGCTCGCGGTCTTCGTTCCATAGTCGAGCACACTCAGGATCAGCGGTACGTTCGCTGCGCGCGCGATGTGATAGAAGCCCGTCTTCCATTCACGCACCGCGCTACGCGTGCCTTCGGGCGGTATGGCGAGGATCATGCGCTCCTCTGCTGCGAATGCGTCCGCCATCGCCCGCACAACATCGTTGGCAGCGGAGCGATCGATCGGCACGCATCCGAGCCATTTGATCAGCCAACCGAACGGGCCTTGGGTCAGGCTCTTCTTTCCCATCCAGCGCAGCTTCACGCGATAGAAGCCCGCCGTCGCCAGCATGTTCAAACCATCCCAATTCGACGTGTGCGGCGCCGCCACAAGCACTGCCTTGTCAAGACTTGGCCAATCGCCGCGCACCTTCCATCCAGCAAGCTGCAAATAAGTCGCGCAAACAAAGCGCACGGCATCGCTCGCGATGTTGCGTGTGCGAGCAGGCCGGGCGCTTGCTTGCGCGATCGGCGCATCAATTTTTCGATCGTCCATCAAGCCTCCGCTTGCGTGCTGCCACGTGGTCGATAGCATGAACGGGCACTGCACGAGGAGGGACGCGCAATGTCTGCCAAGAAGCCGCTCAACCGCCGCTCTTTCATGGGCCGCATCCTTGGCGCAACCGTCGTCGGCGGATCGCTGGCGTCACTCACAGGCTGCGCAACCGCAACAGGCGGTGGCGGCGGCTACTACACCGGCCGAACCGATTCGGATGGCGGTCCCAACGCAGACCGCGCAGGCTATGGCCGCAGCGGCGTCACTGACTCCGACAGTGGTGCTTATGCTGATCCCGCTGGCCGCGGGCGCGGCGGCCAAGCTGGCGTGACCGACAGCGACAGCGGGCCGTACGCGGACCCCGCCGGACGCGGCAGAGGCTCAAGCGGCTACACCGATAGCGACAGCGGCGCCTACGCCGACCCCGCTGGCCGTGGCCGCGGCGGCCGCACCGGCATGACCGATTCCGATAGCGGCCAATACGCAGATCCAGTCGGCAGAGGTCGCGGCCAAGGCGGCGGCACAGGCTACACCGACAGTGACAGCGGCAACTACGCCGATCGCGCCGGCTACGGGCGCGGCGGCAGGGGCGGCCAGTCCGGCGTCACCGACAACGATCCAACTGATCCAGTCGGCAACGGCCGCCGGAGATAAGGCCTACTCTTTGCCCGCGTAGCGCGCGTGCGCTTCGTGCGCCTTCTCTTCAAGCCAATCCATCCCCGCCACGCAGAGGCCGGAGATGATGAAGGTGATGTGGATGATCGTGTACCAGAGCAGTTGCTGCTCGGTGTAGTTCGCCAGGTTCATAAAGATCTTGAGCAGATGGATGCCCGAGATCGCGACGATCGAAGCGATCAGCTTGATCTTCAAACCGCTGAAATCGAGCGTGCCCATCCACTCTGGGCGATCTTTATCGCGATGTGCAGCCTCGATCTTCGAGACGAAGTTCTCGTAGCCGGAGAAGAGGATGATCAACACCAGATTGCCGGCGAGCGAGAGATCGACCAGCGTCAGGACCAAAAGGATGATGTCGGTCTCATCCATCGTCAGAACTTGCGGCGCTTGCAGATAGAGTTCGCGGAAGAAGGTCACGATGAGAATGACTAAGGCCGCGATCAGCCCGAGATAGACCGGCGCCATAAGCCAGCGGCTCGTGTAGATCACCCACTCGATAAACGCCTCGAGGAAGTTGGTGCGGTGTCGGGGCGTGATGTTGTCTTGGCTCATTTTGTCCTCTCGCAAAACGGGCCGGAAACTAGGGGCGCGCTTGGCCGCCGCCAAGCCCGCTCGCGCTAGGGGAGGATTGCAGGATTAGCTGGCCGGGCCGATGATCCTGAGACGGGGAGGAAAACATGTACGAACACGGAATGATCGCGCCGGTCGTTGCGCTGGTGATTTGGTCCATGATCATGCTGATCTGGCTTTACGGCACGCGCATCCCGGCCATGTCGAAGGCAAAGGTGAAGCCCGGCGAAGCCACCAAGGCGCAAATGGAAGCGCTGCCGAGCGCCAACGTCGCCAACAACTACAATCACCTGATGGAGCAGCCGACGCTCTTCTACGCCATCTGCTTCTCGCTGCAGTTCCTCGGCCAAGGCGATCACCCGATCAATATCGGGCTGGCTTGGCTCTACGTGGCGCTGCGCGTCGTGCACTCGCTCGTGCAGGCGACCGTGAACATTATCATGATCCGTTGGCTGATCTTCATGGCGGCGTCTCTAGTGCTCGGCGCGCTGACTTTCCACGCTGCGATCGCCAGCGGCTTGGCTTGGTTCAACTGGCCGTTTCACTAGCGCCTGAAGCCGAAGCCAGCTTGCGCCGAATTTTGCGCCAGCTGGCGTAGCCCAAAGCAGGAAACACGAGGCCGGTGGCAATGACGCCAAGGGCGACGAGCAGATTCTGCTCGCCAAGCTCGCCCGCCACCAGCGCGTAGAACACGAGCACGCTACCGAGTCCGAAGAACACTGCGATCGCAATAGAGATTGACGAAAAGACCAGTGTCAGCACGCCGGGGCCGCGCGTTGTCTTGAGGGCTTCGCCGGGATGGCGCCATAGCGTGGTGCGTGCGACTTCGGCGAGATGCGCGATGGTGATTTCGCGCTGGGCGTCGCGCGCTGCTTGCCATCGCACAGCGAATGATGGGCTGAGTATGGACGCCGCTAAAGCGATCGCCGGCCCCATCATGTCCGACCCTTCGTCGTCGAAATACCGCAGCCAGACGAAGCTGCTCATATCGACGGCATATTTGGCGGCGAACTCGTCCATGAAATTGCTGGCATCGTCTCCCGTCATGCCGAGGTCGGCGTAGAGGCGTGTATTTGCGTCGATGTTCGCGGCAGCCGTCGCGCGCTTCGCCGCCGCAATAATCTCGCCCAAAACGGCATCGTCCGCTGCGCTCACTCCGGCACGCGGCCTTCGGCGTCCATGCGTGCGATCCATTGTTCGATCAGCGCCGCGCCGCGTTCATCGACAAGCTGGCGGCCTGTCTCGGGCATCATCACGCCGGGATCGGTCGAGCGCATGCGGTGGAGCAGGATCGAGCGCTCAGGGTGGCCAGGCTCAATCGCGAATTCGAAACCCGCCGAGCCGCGCCCAGCTGCGATCGGCCGCTTGAGCACGCCCCACGCGATCGGCTCGTGTTGCGACCAGCGTAGATCCAGTCCGGAAGTATGCGCTGGCCCTTGGGGGTTATGGCAGTGCGCGCAGTTCACATCGAGATAAGCGCGAGCGCGAAGATCGAGTGGGCCGGTGCTGGCCTCGTAAGCGCGCGGCACGCTAGGCGCTTCAGTGCTGCGCGGTGCGCCCGCAAGCAAGCCGTCATCGATCCAAGCGTCGAGCTGGTTGAAGGATAGTGGCTCTGACCGAGGGATGACGGGCTCGCCTTCGCCACCGTTCCACGGTGAGAAGGCGATATTCTCGCCGGCGCGATTGAGATTCCGTGCGCTCGGCCCAATCGGCGTGAGGTCGCCGGCGAGATCGTGACAGCCTTTGCATTGGTTGCGGTTCGGCACCGCCCAATCGAGGGCAATCGCTTGGCCTTGTTCGTTGGTGAAGTTCACCGGCACGTCCGCGCCGATCACCGAAAGCCGCGCCGCGGTCTGCGCCTCATTCCAAACGTACGGATACGCGACCCAACCTTCGGCTCGCCGGATCAGCAGGCGCGTTTCCAGGAAGCGCACATTCTCTGTTGGCCGCCGCATATCAGCGGCGAAGGCGAACGTCTTGATCAGCACCGTCCCGACCGGAAACTCGAACACGCCGTCTTCGCGGTACTGCGCCTGTTGCCCAGCCGGAATGTAGACGTAACGAAACTTCAGCGCGCCATCGGAATAGAGCGGCGTGTTTAGATCATAGGGTGTGACGCGCTCGTTCGGCGTGCGCGCGCCTGCGTCGCGGAAGAAGTGGTAGGCCAGCAGCTCCGGCGGGCGCTCGGCCGCGATCACGCCCACGTTCACCGGCGGCGCGTCCTGCGCCGTCGCGCTGGCAGTCGCCAGCACGACCAGCGCCAGCGGCGAGGATGTGGCGGCGCATCAGTTGCGGATCCGCACGCGCTCCGGCTCTGCGATCGCAACTAGCGGCGGCGGCGTCGGATCAGGCGCCGCCTCGGTCAGCGGCGAGCCAGCGACCATCATGCCGAGCGAGAGGAAGCTGCCCTGGCCGGTGCGGCTCGAACTATTGTTCTGCACCACGATGCCCGGACGAGTTCGGTGCGCGGCGTGCCGCCTTGCGAATACATGCTCGCGCCGTCCACATCACGTCCGGGATCGGCACGCCGAGTTGGCCGAGTGCGGCCAGGTCGCCGGCCGGCGCGTAGCCGGTGTTGCCGAATTCTGTCGCGAATGACGATATCGCGCGGGATCGGGTTGTAGTTGGCGTCCTGGAAGCTCTCGCGATAGGCGCTGATCAGAACGTTCACCGTCCCGTTGTCGGCGATCTCATTGTCGAACACGTGCACGTTGCTGTTGGCCATGATCAGCACGCCGGTGCCAGTCGGCACGCCGGCGACGATGTTGCCTGCGGGCGCGAAGTTCGGGGTGTTGTTGTCGTTGATCACGTTGTCGAACACGCGGATCGAGTGGCCGCCTTGCTGGGGCAGACCCGGCAGGTCGAACACGAGGATGCCGCCCGTATTGCGGGTGGCGTGATTGTCGAAGACGTCGGCGTTGTAGCTGTTCTCGATCTCGATCCCGGCGACGTTGTACTCGGCGAGGTTCTCGCGAACGATGATGTTGCGTGATTGTCCGACATAAATACCGGCGTCCGAAGCCCCGCGTGCGATTGAGCGCTCGATGAGCACGTTGTCACAGTTCACAGGATAGAGGCCGTAGGCGCCATTGTCAGGATTAGGCCCGCGCGTCCACTCGACCCGCACTTCGCGGATTGTGATGCCATTGCAGTCGCGCGCCTTGATGGCGTCGCCACGGGCGTTCTCCACGCCAAAGCCGCGCAGGGTCACGCCGTCCGAGGTTATGAGCAATCCTTCGGCGCCGCGGCGCTGATTGTTGAAGGAGAGGATTGAGCGCTCGTGGCCGTCGCCGCGGATGGTGACGCGATCGACGTCGAGCGAAAGGCCGCCGGTCAGCTCAAAGCGGCCGCGCCCAAGTTGGACAGTGTCGCCGGGGCGCGCCTCGATAAGTGCGGTCTGCAATTGTTGTTCGGCGTTAGCGCCGGCGCGGATGCGCCAGGTCTTAGCTTCTGCCGTGCCGGTAATGACTAGCGCCGCAATCGCGGCGGCTGCGATGAGCCGCATGGTAACTCCCCACGATGTTTGTGCGGGAGCTTCGCCGCAGGGGCGGTCTCTGTAAAGGCAAGCGGGCGCCGCAGCGCCGTTACGCAGGGGTTAGCTGCGGAAACGCGCCACGATGTGGATGACGTCGCGGACAAGGGTGGGGTGCCGCGCCGCCAACAGACCGCCTAGCGCGGTCACGGCCAATGTCACGAGCGGCCGATCGCGGACGATGTCGCCCAGGCCAAGCGGCAGGTCGTCCATCAGTTGCGCCTGTGCGATGGCGGCCTCGCGCTCATGGCGGCGCTTGCGCCAAGCTTGGTAGAGCGCGAACGTCAACACTACGACAGCCGCGCTGAGCGCAACGATCGCGGCCGCAGCGGCGGCGCCGACCTGTGGCTCGAGAAGCGCATAGAGCGAGAAGCCCAGCGCGAACACGATCATCACCACGGCCGCAGCCGCAGCTGCCGTCGTCACAACGGCTGCTATGGCGCGGTCGAACATTAGCGGCGGCTCCCCAGGAGCAAGCCGAGCACCAAGCCAACGCCAAGCGCTGTACCGGCGACCGTGAGCGGCCGCTGTTTCCATTGCCGCTTCAGGTAACGGTGCGCGTCGTCTAGGCCGTCTTCAATTGCGGCCTGCGCTGCTTCGTAGGCTTCCTCGGCGCGATCGCGCGCTTCTTCCGCAAGTTCGGCGGCGCGGCTCATTCTGTCCTTTGCCATTGGGATGTTCTCCTTGCCCCTCTGTATAGGAGATCGGGTAGGCTCGCCCGCACGCAAGCCCCTGCGGCGAACCGCACACTAAGTACGAGAAGCGCATGAGTGAGCTGAAAGTTCCCTTCGATCGATCAAAGGCTTGGCCGCTCGGACTGGTTGTCGGGCTTAACCTTATCCCGGTCATCGGCGTCCTTTTCTGGGGATGGAGCGCGTTTGCGCTGATCGTTCTCTACTGGTTGGAGAATCTGGTGATCGGGGTGCGGACGTTGGCCAGCATGATCGCCAACGCTGCTGTGACGGGTGGGGTGAATTGGCTAGGCGCTCTCTTCTTCGGCGCCTTCTTCACGCTCCACTACGGCCTTTTCTGCTTCGGCCATGGCATCTTCGTCATGGCGCTCTTTGGCGGCAGCTTCTATGGCGACTCGATCATCGATCTCGGCGGGGCGGTCACAGCCCTGTTCGCGACCCAGACCAACCTCGCCATCGGCTTTGCATCCATTGTCGCCTGGCAGGTCGTGCAGTTCATTCGTTTCATTGTGGGCGGGGAGGTCCGGCGCACCAATGTGATCGAGTTGATGGGCGCGCCTTACCCGCGCATCATCGTGCTGCACATCTCCATCATCGTGGGCGGCTTCGTGCTGGCGCTGCTGAACCAGCCTGTTGCCGGGATCCTAGTCTTGGCGCTGGTGAAGATGGGCTACGACATTGCCGACGTCTTGCGTGATCCGAAGCCCACGAGCCAAGCTGCGGATGGCGGCGTCACCGCATCAGCCGGCGCGCCGCCTCGATAATTCGCACGGTCTCGTCCCACATGCCAAGGCGCGGGACTTGGTCCGGCGCCACGAACGCGGCTTGCACTGCGTCGTCGCCAGGGCGCGGCTCACCCGATGTCCAGCGCACCGCAAAGTCGATCAATACGTAATGGCGATCGGCCATCAAGCCGTCGACGACATCGATAAGCCCGACGATCTCGCCCTCGCATCCAGTCTCCTCGCGCAGCTCTCGGAGTGCGGCATCGGCCGCGCGCTCGCCCCACTCGATGCGCCCGCCGGGTAGCGACCACTCGCCCTCGCGCGGCGGCGTCCCGCGCCGGATGAGCAGGACGTCGTCGCCGCGAAAGCAGACAACGCCCGCCGCCGCCACCGGCCGCCTGTCTTGCGCCTCGTTCATGCCATCCTCCGGACTGAGGCTGATCTAGTCCGATGAGGTGGGAGACGTCGATGCGGCGCGGGTTGTCCCTGATTGTCCTGGGTTTCGTTTCGGTAGCGGGCATAGCGGCGGCGCAGACCGCGCGACTCAGTGCGGCGGAGGCGCGGCGCGAGCTTTATGGCGTTGAACTCGCGGGCGTGAACGAGGCGTCTGGCGAAGAATGGAGCGAGTGCATCGAGCCTCGGGGGCGCACGGTCTATCGTATCGCCGGCGAAGTGCAGGAGGGACGCCTTGAGATTCGACCGGATGGTCAGGCGTGCTTCAACTATCCCCCCGACAGCGATTGGTCATGCTTTGGGGTGACGCGCGAGGGCGAAAACTATCGCTTCGACGAGTTCATAACGCGGACGGTGCGGCGCGGCGTGCGCGAATGCCCCGTCATCAACGACGCCTTCGTGCGCCTCGGCGCTACTTCCTGAAACTAAAACGGAAAATTGGAACAATGTGGCGCGTTTGTGTGCGCCATAACGAAGAAGCGCGCCGCTTTCGCGACGCGCTTCTCTTGGACATTCGTCCTTAGCTCTGATGCGTCTCGATCGTGAGACGCTCCGGCGTGGCCTAGCGGCGCTTCGCCTTCTTCGCTGCCTTCTTCTTGGCAGTCTTGCGCGGCGCCTTCTTGGCGGCCTTCTTCGCCGTCGTCTTCTTCGCGGCTTTCTTCGCCTTCGCCTTCTTCGCGACCTTCTTGGTCGCCTTCTTTGCTTTCTTAGCCATGCCCTGGCTCCTTCTTAGTTACGGCAACGCAGCCGCAGTACGTCCTCACTTAGTCAAGTGCAAGCACATTCGCCAGCGAAAAAAATCTGAGCGCTGAATCTGCAACAGCATCGCGTGTGTGATTCGCATTCATCGATGTTGAGTCGCACGCATCGTTTCGATGCGCGCATCACTCAAACAACACGCGCGGGTTCATAACGTTCCTCGGATCGATCGCGCTTCCAGCCGCTATGCTCAACGATTCGCTGTCCTTGAAGCGCGCGAGGTCGGCGCGACGTGTGATACCGATGCCGTGTTCGGCTGAGATCGAACCGCCGAGCGCGGCGGCTGTCTCATAGACAAGTTGTGTCAAAGCGGGACCGGGGAAGGCGGCTGGGTCGGCGCCTAAAGGCTGCATCGCAGTGTAGTGGAAGTTGCCATCGCCCATGTGGCCGAAGGCGACAATGCGCACGCCGGCGAGCCTCGCTTCAAGCGCTGCGTTGGCCTTTGCGAGAAACTCCGGCGTTGCTGAAACAGGCACGCTTACATCATGCGAAACCTGCGCGCCTTCGGGCTTGTGACCGGCGGAAATCATCTCCCGCAAAGCCCAGAAATCCCTTGCCTGGCTTGCGTTTTGCGCAATCAGCGCGGTTTCGGCTTCACCGGCTTCAATGGCGGCCGCGAGCGCGCTTTCGATGGCGTCGCGCAGGCCTTCGGCATGCGCCGCTTCGAACTCGATGAGGACGGTTATGGCGCCCGCACCGTCCAGCGGGTCGCGCACGCTCGGCACGTTCTTGACCGTGACCTCGACACTCAGCCGGTTCATCACTTCGAATGCCGAGACCGCCCCGGTCGCCGCCTTCATCCGGTGCAGCAGGGCGAGTGCATGCGTGGCGGAAGGGACCGCGAGCAACGCCACCTCACGTGCAGCCGGCTGTGGGTAAAGTTTGAGGCAGGCGGCGGTGACGACGCCGAGCGTGCCTTCGGCGCCGATGAAGAGCTGCTTCAGGTCGTAGCCGGTGTTGTCCTTCCGCAGACCCTTGAGGCCGGAGAAGATGCGACCATCTGGCAGCACTGCTTCGATGCCGAGTACGAGCTCACGCATCATCCCGTATCGCAGCACATGCACCCCGCCCGCGTTGGTCGAGATCAGACCGCCGATCGTCGCGCTGTGTTCGGCGGCGAGGCTAAGCGGGAACAAGCGATTCGATTCGTGCGCCGCGCTCTGCACATTGGCGAGGATCACGCCGGCTTCCGCCGTAAGTGAGTCGTTGCCTGCATCGATCTCGCGGATGCGGTCCATGCGCTTGAGTGAAACCAGCACTTCGCCGTCAGGGATCTGGCCGCCGACGAGGCCGGTGTTGCCGCCTTGCGTGGTGATCTTCGCACCTGCAGCGGCGCAGAGCCTCACAATGTCGGCCACCTCATCGGTTGTGGCCGGAAACGCAGCGAAAGGCGTTCGGCCACTATATCTGCCCCGCCATTCGTTGAGATGGGGAGCCAGCTGATCGGCGTCGCTGACGACATTCTTGGCCCCGATACGGGCGGCGATTTGGGATGCGAGATCGGACATGTGAGTCCGAACTTATCGCGGCGCGGCGGCTCGGGCGAGGCGGTCGCGGATAGCTTCGGCAAGTCCGTCGCCGGGGACGGGGGCGACGGCGATGGTGCCAGCGCCCGTGGCGTCGAGCGCGCGGAGGTGCGCGTAGAGGTTCGCGGCCGCTTCGGTGAGATCGCCGGAGGGAGAAAGCGAGAGGCCGCCGGGCGGCGCGGGCGTTCCGAAAGCAAGATAGGCCGCGTCTGGCGGTGGCGCTGTGACATCCAACAGCATACGCGCGCGTGGCGCGTAGTGGCTCTCCATCATGCCCGGCGCGGCGATGGCGCCCGAGGATGGCGTCGCCAGCGGTCCGGTGATCTTTTCGATGGCATCCCGCGCGATGGCGCCGGGCCGCAGCAACGTGGCGCGGCCTTCCGCGTCGATGGCTACGATGGTCGACTCAAGACCAACATCGGAGCGCCGCCATCAAGAATGAGATCGACCGCGCCCTCGAGGTCGGCGGCAGCGTGTGCGGCGGTGGTGGCGCTGATGTGCCCTGACCGATTGGCGCTTGGCGCAACGACGGGGCCACCGAACGCAGCCAAGAGCTCGCGCGCCATCGGGTGCGCGGGCGAACGCAGTGCGATGGTGGAAAGCCCTGCGCACGCAAGCTCAGCGACAGGGCTATCGGCACGCCGCGCAACGACAATGGTGAGCGGGCCAGGCCAGAATCGCTCGATCAGCGCGCGTGCGTTTGGTGAGAGGTGCGCGTGACGCTCCGCGTCGGCGATTGTCAGCACGTGGCTGATCAGCGGATTGAATTGCGGCCGGCCTTTGGCGGCAAAGATCCGCGCGACTGCGTGCGGGTTCGTTGCGTCGGCGCCGACGCCGTAGACGGTCTCAGTTGGGAAGACGACCAACCCGCCCGCCTCCAAGATATCAGCGCCCCGCGCCACGCTCATGGCGCGCGCGTGGCCTGGACGCGGATGCTCACGGTGACGTCGCGCGAGACCATTTCCTCGCCCTCGACGCCGTCGCCGAGGTTGAAATCGCGCCGGTCGAGGGTGATGGAGCCGTTCATCACCGCGCTATTGCCGTTGATGGTCAGCGTGAAGGGTAGAGCGACATTGCGCTCGCGGCCCTTGATTGTCAGTTCGCCGCGGGCCTCGTAACCGTTGCCGCGGTGGCGGAACTCAGTGGCGTGGAACGTCGCTCTGGGTTGGGCGGCGCTATCAAACCAGCCGGGCTCGCGCATGGCGGAGTCGTGTGCGGCGATGCCGTTGGAGGCCGAACCTGTTTCGATTGTCACGGCAACCGCCGATTTGCCGAGGTCTTCCGGATCGAAGCGGATGTCCGCCTGCCAACGGCCGAAGCGGCCTTCGATACGCGATGAACCGCCCGCGCCGTCATCAAGATTGAATGCGTAGCCGATGGAGCTGCGTGCAGCGTCAACGCGCCACGCTACGGCTTGACCATGGGCGACAGGCGCCGGCGCGGCCGGTGCGCTCTCAGTTGTCGCTGGCGTCTCGGTCGTCGCAGGCGTTTGAACCACTTCGAACGACGAATTCGCCTGCGGTGAGGTTGCAGCTGAGCCTACGCCGAACACATAGAACGCGCCAGCGGCGAGACCGATCAAGGTCAGAGAGACGCCAACGCCTAGAACGGCGAGGCGGATCGGATCCTTGGGGGTCGCTTCCTTCTCGAACGGCGCGCGCAAACCGGGGACCATGTGCGCTAGCACTTCGTCCTTATCGAAGAGATGATGCTTCAGCGCCGCGAGCACGTGCAGTCCGGCCAGCGCGATCGCCGTATACGCCAGGATGGCGTGCGCCCTCATGGCGCTGCCGGCGACATCTTCACGAACATCAACGCCGGCTTGGTTCAGACCGAACAGCGGCGGCACTTGGAACAGACCGAACCAGTGTGTCGCTACCGGCAGCGGCGCGTCGTCATGGATCGACCAACCCGCCGAAACGTAGAGCCAGCCAGAAAGCGGGAGGGCGAACATCAAAGCGTAGAAGGTCCAGTGCGTGGCCTTGGCGACGAAGCGCTCCCAACCAGGCATGTGCTCGGGCAGGGGCGGCGGTGGATTGATCAGCCGCCAGCCCAACCGCACCAGCGAAAGCGCCAGCACGGTCAGGCCGATGGATTTGTGCAGCTGATAAGCACGAAAGACCGGAGTGCTCAGGTCGCCGTGCTCAGCTTGCTCATGCATCCACAGGCCCAGCGGAAACAGGAACAGGATCGAGAATGCGATCGCCCAATGCAGGACGATCGCAACTGCCGTGTACCGCTGAGCTGTCGCCGCCATTAGTTCACCGGCTCGCGCGTTGTGTTGCCGGGCACGGGCGCGCTTTCGATTGGGCGCTGGAATTCGGCTTCGATGATGAGTTCAACGGAATCGCTAACCCCGTCATTGCCGGCGCGCGGTTGCAGTTCGTTGATGCCGAATTGGGAGCGCAGGATTGAGGCGCGCGCCGAGAAGCCGATCGAAGACACCTGCATCCCCATCGGGTGCGGGCTATGGCTGCCTTCGTAGGTGACGTCGAACGTCACCGGGTGGGTTTGGCCTTTGATCATTAAATCACCCGTCACGCGCGCGGTGTTGGGGCCTGTTTGTTCAACCGCCGTCGAGGTAAAGGTCGCGGTGGCGAAGGTGGCGCTATCGAGCCAGGAGGAGTTCTGCAGCTCGGCATCGAAGTCGCGCGCGCCCGAGTAGGGCGTATCAAGCGAAGTCGCATCGACGGTCGCCGTGATCGTCGATTGCGCCGGGTTCTCGGCGTCAAAGTTGAGCGTGCCGGAAATCTTGTTGAAGCGGAGGGTGTAGTACGCGAGGCCGAAATGCTGCGCGCGGATGGTCACCGTGCTGTGGTTGGGATCGAGTGCGTATTCGCCGCTCGGCGCATTCACCGCGACCGGCGGCGCTTCAGTTGTCGCCGGCGTTTCCGCGGGTTGGTTGCACGCGGCCAAACTCAGGGCGGCTGCGGCGGCAAGCAGAAGTCTCATTCACGGGTCTCCCTCGGTGGAAACTGCCAATGTAAGGCGGCGCGCGCCGGCGGCTACTGGGCACACGGCGGTAACCTAGCGAAGCCGGCGGCGGCAGCAATGGTTTGTGCGCTGCCTTACGTTCTTACGAATTCAGCTTCGATGACGATCTGCACTTCGGCGCCGGTAAAGGCGCGCCAGGTGTTCACACCCCACTCGGTCCGATCGATTGTGCCCTGGGCCGAGAAGCCCAATACACGTGATCCCCCACGCAGCAGGTCGTTGGTGTCGCCCACGAACGTCGCGTCGAGCGTCGCAGGGTGCGTTTGACCGTTCATCGTGA
Organism: Hyphomonadaceae bacterium; assembly: GCA_041398305.1. GTDB lineage: Bacteria > Pseudomonadota > Alphaproteobacteria > Caulobacterales > Aquidulcibacteraceae > Vitreimonas. Next base: position 105,607 of record JAWKUZ010000008.1, on the reverse strand, counting down.
GATCTCCGGTGATGCGGCCTGTGTGCTCGCCCGTGCGCTCAATTGAGGTCGATACAAACGTGATATTCTGCGTCGTCTGTGATCCAAGTGCGCGTCCGATGGTCTGATCGAACGCACGCTCGCCCTGTGCGTTGAGCACGCCGGTGTTTACGCTCGTCGCGTCGACGCTGGCGCTCAGTTGTGAGTGTGACGGGTCATTCGGATCGAGCGTGAGCGTCGCGGCTTTGGCATCGAAACGCGCCGTGAACCAGGCGAGGCCCTGATGCTGGATGCGGAAGATCACGCTCGCATGCCGCGGATCGAGCCGATACTCCCCGGCAGGCAAATTGACCGCCACGGGATAAGTGGGCGCAGCTTGTGCGGTCGGGGGTTCTTGCGCGGCGGCCGGCGTCGAGACCGCCGTAGGCATGCTGGCGCACGCCGCCAGAACGCTAGCGAAGACTAATGCGGATAGTCGCATGGCAATCCTCCGATCGCATCAGTGAGATGTAAGCTGCGGTCTATTGAGAAGAAGCGCTCGCGCGACGAACAACTGCGGCTATTGTGCGCAGCGGAGGTCCACCGGAATGCCCTACGCCGCACCCATCGCCGACATGCGCTTTGCACTCGAAGCGTGCGCCGACTTCTGGTCCCTGCGCCAACGCTATCCGGAGCTGGACGAGGATACATTAGCGGCGATCCTTGAAGGCGCGGGCGCGCTCTCGGCCGAGACTTTGGCGCCGATCAACCGAAGCGGCGATCGGGCGGGGGTGAGCCTCAAAGATGGCGTTGTCACGGCAGCCCCAGGCTTTCGCGAAGCTTACGAAGCGTTCAAGCAAGGCGGCTGGCAGGGACTGGCGGCTGATCCCGCCTATGGCGGCCAGGGCTTGCCGCGATCACTTGCGCTTGCCGTTATGGAAACGGTGCATAGCGCCAATATGAGCTTCGGTCTGCTGCCGATGCTGACGCTTGGCGCCATAGAAGCAATCGAGCAGCACGGCGCCACCGACCAAAAGCAGCTCTATCTCGAGAAGCTCATCTCAGGCGAATGGTCCGGCACCATGAACCTAACCGAGCCGCAAGCTGGTTCGGATCTGGGCGCGCTAACGACGAAGGCCGTGCCGCAAGTCGATGGCTCCTATGCCATTACTGGCCAAAAGATTTTCATCACCTGGGGCGAGCACGACCTGGCGCCCAACATCATCCATCTCGTGCTTGCGCGCATCGAAGGTGCGCCCGCGGGCTCGAAGGGCATCTCGATGTTCATCGTGCCAAAGTTTCGCGACGAGGACGGCTCGCGCAACGCCGTGCGCTGCATTGGTCTCGAAGAGAAGATGGGCATCCATGCTTCGCCCACGTGCACGCTCGCCTACGAAGGCGCGACCGGCTGGCTGATCGGTGAAGAGAACCGCGGCCTCCACGCCATGTTCACGATGATGAACGCGGCGCGCCTCAATGTCGGCATGGAGGGCGTCGCCGTGGCGGAGGCGGCGTACCAGAAGGCGCTTAGCTACACGAAAGAGCGCAAGCAGGGCGGCGCGCTGATTATCGAGCATCCGGACGTGCGTCGCATGCTGATGACGATGAAAGCCAAGATCCAAGCCGCGCGCGCGATCTGCTACGCCACCGCCGTCGCCGCCGATCGCGGCGACAAGGCCCGCGAAGACTTGTTGACGCCGTTGGCGAAAGCCTGCGGCACCGATGTCGGCGTCGAGGTTACAAGCCTTGGCGTGCAGGTGCATGGCGGCATGGGCTTCGTCGAAGAAGGCGGCGCAGCGCAATTCTATCGCGACGCTCGCATCGCGCCGATTTACGAAGGCACCAACGGCATCCAGGCCATCGATCTCTATGGCCGCAAACTGCTCGGCGATCGTGGCGAGGCCATGCGCACGCTAATCGCGGAAGCGCGCCAAACGGCCGGCTCTCATCATCCTAAGTTCGCAGCGGCCGTGGACGCGCTGGAAGAGGCGACGGCGTTCATGCTCGACGCCCCACGCGAAGATGCGCTCGCCGGCGCCTACGCCTACCTTCAACTTGCGGGCGATGTCGCCGGCGGCATGCTGCTCATCCAAGGCGGCTCCCGCGATGCCAATCCCGAGCAAGGCGCAGTGCTCCGCTTCTACGCCCGCACAATTCTCGCACGCACACCAGCGCGTTTGGCGGAGATCAAGCTAGGGGCAGCGGTGCTAACATCTGCCGACTTCGCTCACTGAACTAACCCAGGCGAATGACCGCTCTTCGCCGTTAGCGGTCATTGACCGGTTTTCATGGGTTGAGCGTGTAGCCACGCTGCTGAAGCAGCGCGTGTGCTGTCATCGCGGAAAGCGCGAGCCTGGCGCCTGGCAGCAAATCGGTCTCAGCGACGTCGAAGTGCGCCGCCGACTGACCGCAGACCCAAACTTCCACGCCATGGGCGATGAGGTCCGCGATGAGCGCCGCATTGGCGTTGTCCTCGTCCGGGCGGGGGTGCACGGCGAGATCGCGCGTAGCCGAACCGCGCACTACGATCGCCAATCGGATGTTCGAAGGCCGAACACCAGCGCGCGCATGCATATTGAGAAAGCGCGCCGCGGACTCTATCCCTCGGTTCACTTCCCCGGGCCCAGCCCCTTCGGACACATCGAATACGACTTTGAAGCGCGTATGCGCCGGAATCGGCGTGGCGTTCGGAACGTCGGCGACAGGGCCATAGTCGGCGATAACCGGACCCGTCGAAAAGCGAGATTGGTCCGCGTGCGCGGCGGGCGCCAGCAATAGCGCGGCGAAGAAAACAGCCGATCTCAGCGAAATCATTTCGAATCTCCCTCCGTTTTGAGGCGCTCTAAATTCGCGGGCCTCATCGAACTCGCCATGTTCCAATTACCGGTGAGCGCGCGCCTCACGCGCGGCAGTGATCGGCGGCCACGGGCCAAAGGTGTGCTGCTCTTGTGAAAAGTCATCGTCATAAGGCGGGAAAGGGGCGTCGACGGGCTTTCGCGCGCGATTTGGATAGTCGCGATCAAGATTGCGTCGCTCGGGCCGCGCTTGAACGTTTATGAAGGCGGCCACGTCAAACGCCTGCTCCTCCGTGAGTTGTGGGGCGTCATGCGTGACGCCGTACGGCATGTTCGCGCGTATGAAGTTCGCAGCGGTGATAATCCGATGCATACCGGCGCCGGTGTTGAAGCTGTCCGCTCCCCAGAGCGGAGGGTAGGCATATCCCTGCCCATCGGTGTTACGCAGGCCTTGTCCATCCGCGCCATGACACGACACACAGTTTGATCGGTAGACTAGCTCACCGCGGGCGGGGTCGGCGGGACGATCCAAGAGCGTAACGGTGGGCGCGCCTCGTCCATCCATGCCGGCTGGCGCTGCTTCGCTCAGAAACTCGATGTAGGCGATCATCGCCGCCATCTCACGTGAGCCTTCCGGCAAACGCCGCCCATTCATGCTCCGCTCAAAGCAACCGTTTATCCGTTGAGCGAGCGATTGCTCCGCATTTTCGCGCGCCATATTTCGTGGATAGGCATCAGCAACCCCTATGAACGAGAGCCCATAACGCCGCCGTCCGCCGTCGAGGTGGCAGGAGCCGCAAGCGAGGTTGTTGCCCGCATAGCGCAAACTCACATTAGAGGCGCCAGGCCCCGCAAGTTCATAGGTGCGCCGTATGAGAGCTTCGCCGTAAAGCACCTCATCCTTATGCGGTCCGTCAGCCAGAAGTGTTGGATCGGGCTCCGGCCATTCGGCATGCGCCGGGGTAGCGTCGTTCGTTGGTTCAGTGTTTCCGCAGGCGACTGTAAGAGCCAACGATGCCACTACGGCGAATCTGAAAAGGAAGTTGAGCCCCATTGTCCGTCCCCTTGGCGAGGAACAGGATGGCTGAAGATATCAAGGCATCGCAAGAGCAAATGCCCGAAGAGCGGCTGGCATTTTCAATCTGTCCCGCCGCCGGCGACGACCCGACGCACTCAGAACCCGCAGCGCTCGAGCGCCGCCGCCAGCTTTGCGCGTATGACGGGGTCACTGAATGGAAACGCTTCGAAGAACGTGGCCGAGGTCATGTCGGGACGACGGCTCCGGGCGCTGTCGGCCCAGAAACGCGCGCGCTCCTCGTCGCCGTTGATGGTGTGGGTAGCGGCAGCGATAGCGGCAATCAGCGCATGTGCGCCGGGGGCGCGTGCAGCTTCATCGCCGAGGCGTGCAGCAGCGGCGGCGTCACCGTTGGTAAGCGCTGCGAACGCGCGCACGCCGATCATGCCATAGCGAAACGGATCCAACGGGCTCAGCGACAGCGCAAGTTTCGCATCGTCGCCGACATCCTGTCCGTTGCCGGCGATCGCGTTCGCCCACGCCCGGGCGTAAACGCCTTGCGCATAATTAGGGCTGAGCGACACCGAACGATCGAGCCAACCGACGCCGCCGAGGATGTCATTCTCGACCCAATATACGCGTCCCATCGCGAAATTCGCGAATGGATCGATCGGATCAAGCTCGACGCTGCGCTCGGCGTACTTGCGAGCATTCAGCACGTCGGCGTCGCGACTGGCGCCGTAGCGCTGGAAGGCGTTCTGAAAATGTGCGCTCGACAAGGCCGCGTGCGCGCGTGCGAACCGGGGATCCAGAAGCACTGCCTTTTCAAACAGGCCGAGCGCGCGAGCATTGTCAGAGCTGCTGAAGCGATAGAGGTGCTGAAGTCCCAAATGGTAGGCGGACCACGCATCCAGGTGGTCCGGTGAAATCAACCGCGCCGCGTCGGCCTCGTGGCGCGGGATATGAAGTTCTAACGCGGCAACGATGGCAGCGATGATCCGCTCTCTAGTTTCGTGGATGTCCTCGAGCAGCGTCGTGAAGCGATCACCCCAGACGACGCTGGCGTCGTTGGTGTCGGCGAGTTCAACGGCGATGGTTGCGCGCTTGCCGACGATCTCGATCGCGCCGGTCAAGCAATAGCGCACGCTGAGCGCCGCGCCGACCTCACGCGTGTCTTGATGCGGCGGGCGGAAGCGGAACGTCGAGCCGCGGGCGATGACGAAGAGCCATCGCAAGCGTGCAAGCACGGCGATGATCTCGTCGGGCAGCGCATCAGCGACGCTTGCCGCATCGCCCGCGACGCCGACAAGGCGAAACGGCAATACGGCTATGGAAGGGCGTGGCCGCGCCTGTTGCTGAGGCGGCGGTTCGGGAGCTCGTGTGACGCTTACCGATGATGCGCCGAGATCTCGTGCCAAGCGCGCTTCGCCGACGAAGCGAAAGCCACGGCCGTGAAGCGTGCGTATGTAGCGTTGGGCTTTGCCGTCATCCCCAAGCGCGGCGCGAAGCGCCTTGATCCGGCTGGAGAGTGCTGAGTCAGAGACTATCCGACCGTCCCAGACTTTCTCGATAATCTCGTCGCGGGAGACCAAGCGATCCTGGTTTTCCACCAGAAGCAGAAGAAGCGCAAAGACCTGTGGTTCAAGCGCGATTGCCGCGCCGTTTCCACGCAATTCGACCTTCTGCGCGTCCAGTTCGAATTCATCGAAAGCGTAAATCATGAGCTCGGTGCGACTATAACGGCCACGGACCCCAAAGTTCCACCTCCCGTTCGAATCCACAAAACCTCCACGCCGCCTCCAAGCTTGGCGGCGAGGGGTGACGTATCAACGGGGGGTCGGCGGCGCTGGGTCGCCACAACAAATCTTAGACGGAGAAAATCCAATGCCGCTCGTTACCATCGACCTGATCGAAGACGTGTTCACGCCGGACCAAAAGGCCGAAATGATCCAGAAGGTCACTGACGCCATGATCGCCGTCGAAGGCGAAGCCATGCGCCAAGTGACCTGGGTGCGGATCAATCAATTCGAAGGCGGCGACTGGGCCATCGGCGGCAAGCGCCTTGCCGCAAAGGATGTCCACGCGCTCGCCTCAGGCAAAGCCGCCTAACGGGAACGCTGACCAAGCTTGCGCCGATCTCCTCTTCCTCCCGGGGGAGGTCGGCGTCAGCCGCGCAATCCCCAGCTTCCGCCGCGTGCGCTAGCCGCCGTGGCCACGGCGGGCTAATCTCGCCCCATGTCAATGGACGGCCTTGAAGACGATGTTGCGCCCGCGCGGGTGAAACCGCAGCTTGTATATCCGCTGGGTGATCCGCCCGAGCCTGGAGTGGCGCGCGAGATTGCGCCGGGCGTGCATTGGGTACGCATGCCGCTGCCGTTCGCGCTCAAATGGATCAATCTCTGGCTGCTTGAAGACGGCGATGGCTGGACCATCGTCGACACCGGCGTCGCCTTGGAAGAAACGCGCGGCCACTGGCGCGCGATCTTTGACGCTAAGCTCAACGGCAAGCCGGTGAAGCGTGTGATCTGTACGCATATGCACCCCGACCACATGGGGCTCGCCGGTTGGATCTGCCGCAAGTTCAATGCGACGCTTTGGATGAGCCGCCTCGAATACATCACCGGCCGCATGCTGGTGGCCGACACAGGCCGCGAGGCGCCTGATGAGGGTGTCGAGTTCTATCGCGCCGCGGGTTGGGATGAGAACGCACTCGATAGCTACAAGGTGCGCTTCGGCGGCTTCGGCAAAGCGGTGTCGAGAGTGCCGGACGCTTTCAAGCGCATGGAGGATGGCGACGTCGTCGAGATCGGCGGCCGCCCTTGGCGCATCATCACCGGCAACGGCCATTGCCCCGAGCACGTGTGCTTGTGGCAGGAAGAGCTGAAGCTCTTCATCTCGGGCGACCAAGTGCTGCCGCGCATCAGCTCCAACGTCTCGGTTTTTCCCACCGAGCCCGACGGCGATCCGCTCGCGGATTGGATCAACAGCTGCAACAAGCTGCTTGAGGTGATGCCGAACGATGTGCTCGTCCTACCCGCGCACAATGAACCATTTCACGGTCTGCACGAGCGCCTGCAAAATTTGATCGATGGCCACGAAAAGGCGCTATCGCGTGTTCGAGATCGAATTCAGAAGGAGCCGCGCCGTGCGGTTGACCTGTTTGGCGCTTTGTTTGCACGCAAAATTGGTCCCGATCTCATCGGCATGGCGACGGGCGAGGCCATCGCTCACGCCAACTGCCTGATCGGTCGTGGCCTAGCCAAACGCGTTGTCGACGGCGAAGGGATCGCCCGTTATGAGGCGATTTAGCTTCCACAAGCCGCCGAGTGTGATCTTGATCCTGCCGTCACTGGCGCTGGCTGAGTTGCTGCTTGGAGCGCTTCTCTTGCTCGCGGGAGCGTGGGCATCAGCGATTGCTGGCTGGCTCGCCTTCGTCTCGCTACTCGGTCTAGCGCTGATCTACGTTGGGATAGGGACATGTGGCGTGACCGCGATATACTTGCTTGCTCGCGCTACTATCTGGCGAAAAACAAGCAACCCAGCGGACACCCGGCTGCCATGAATTCTAACTCCAACCGCAATCCTGAGCACCGCTCTTCGAACCCGATGATCCTGTTCTGCACGGGCGCGGGTCTCTGCACGCTTGCTTACTTCCTGGGTGTCGGCGCAGTGATGGGCGCGGTGTTCACCGGCGGTGATCCCGCTATGGTCGTCGGCGGCTTGCTCGCCGCGATCGGTCTGGGTCTCGCGACTGTTGTCGGCTTGGTGCTGATGATCATCGGCGGCATCTGGATGGTCGGCCAAGTCATCGCGGATCAAAGCGGCGGCGCGGAGGAGAAGCGCTATCGCGATGTCGAACGCTAACTAAACAAACGCTTTGTCGTCCGCTGACTCATGTGATACACGTCGCGTGCAATGAAAACGCTGCGCTTACACCTACGACTTAGTCCCGCGTCATCTATCTGACGTGAGCGGCCGCATGTGCGCGGTCGATGCGAGCGCAATTCTCAAAATCTGATTGCAACAGATCGTGCAGCGCGCATGCGTGCGTCTTGCGCGCGAGAGATGGCTCGTCCTCACGTTTCGGAGGGTGGCGCGCTGTGGAGCGCAACCGGTCTCGAAAACCGGGCCGACGCTTTGCTGTCGATGGTTCGACTCCATCACCCTCCGCGAAAATTTTTGCGCGCGAGATCGTGGAGCCGTGGCCGAGCGGTAAGGCAGCGGATTGCTACTCCGTAGCACCTACGGGTGTCGTCAGGTTCGAATCCTGCCGGCTCCGCCAATCTCGTGGAAGTAGCCCAATTGGTAGAGGCTGCGGTCTGAGAGGCCGTGTGTTGCGGGTTCAAGTCCCGCCTTCCGCACCAACGCTCTGGTAGCCCAATTGGCAGAGGCGACGGTCTCAGAAGCCGTACAGTGCTGGTTCAAGTCCAGCCCAGAGCACCACTTCTTCGCGCCGGTAGCCCAGTGGCAGAGGCAGCGGACTTAAAATCCGTTCAGCGCGAGTTCGAATCTCGCCCGGCGCACCACTTTTGTCCGCGCGCGTCTGCGGCTATGTCGAAGGCAGGAGGGCAAGCGCTCATGATCGTATCCACCACCTTCGAAATCCCTGGCCGTAACATCACCCAGCACCTGGGGCTGGTGCGCGGCAACGTCGTGCGCTCGCGCTTCATCGGTCGCGATATAGTTGCGGGTCTGCGCATGATTGTCGGCGGTGAGATCCACGAATATACCAAGCTCTTGGCCGAGAGCCGCGAGCAGGCGCTCGATCGCATGATCCAGCATGCGCAATCTATGGGTGCGGACGCAGTTGTGGGCGTGCGTCTCGAAACGACTGACGCAGGCCAAGGCCAAGCGACAGAAGTGTTGGCCTACGGAACTGCGGTAAAGCTCGGCTGACGTAGCGGCGCGGCATGCGCCAAGCGCCAGGCCATCAGCATCACAACACCTGCCGAGACATCGATCATCAGGCCAAACGCGGCCACGAAGATGATGTGGTGGATGAACAGGTGTTGAGCGGGCGCAGCCGCCAGTTCGCCCAAGCGCCAGTCGGCTGCACGGCGCAGGCCCCAGTCGAAGAAGGCGCCTGCTGAAGGATGCCAACGGCAATCACCAGCCAAGCCGGCACGTGCGGCAGGTCGAGCGGCAGGCCGGCAACCATGTGCGGCGCGGTGTATGCCACGATCATCAGACCGTATGCCGGCGTCAGCCACGCATGGGCGAGCGCCTTGAATGTCGTCTCGGCTGGGCGGCCAGCAGCGGCGGCGAGGCGTGTCGCTTCGCCGACGCTCCAGCGTGTGTCTGCAAACAAGCGCCACACGAACAATGTGCCGATCGCACCCGGCAATCCCACGAACGTGCCAACAATCAACGCCGCGAACGCAGGGCCAAGCAGCGAGAGCCAGTCGATACGCACCGCTTCGCCACTCAGCAGCACGCGCGCCGAGAGCACAGCAAGGCCAAGCAAAGCCAAGGGGGGAGAGAGGAGCGAAACCCCGCCAAGCGCGAACGCGATCAGCGCCGCGACCAAGCCTCGGTCAGCGCTAAAACGGTTTGCAGCGCCCGGTTGGGGCGCTGCAAGGGCCAGGTGGAGTCGTCCGTTCATGGCTCAATCATTTGAGCCATCGTCGTGAATTGCGCGTAAACGCAAGGATAACCAAGCGTTTACGCTAGTAGCTCAGGTGTTAATTGCGGCAGCCGCGGCGGCGCACATCGCGTTGCGAAACCGTCGGATCGCTGCAAATCGCGGGCTCCTGCGGTTCTTGTTGTTCCGCTTGGTGCGCTTGATGCTCAGTGGCGGCGGTCTCACGCGCTTCGCGGTCCGTGCGCCGCTGGTTGGCCGACTGTTGCCAAGCCGCATCGTTTGGGTGGCCGAGCGACGCGAAGATCGAGTCGTACGCTGCAGCCGAGGATGCGCCAGAACAGAAAGCGCGAATTTCAACGCCCGGACGGATCAGCACGGCACCGTAGACGGTCTTCGTCGGTCCGCGCAGTTCGGCGCGTTGCACCGGCCACACGCCGCTCGTGTCAACGCTTTGCGAAACCAGCGTCGCTGGTGAGCCTTCAAAGAAATCGCGGATCGGGGTGGCGTAGGTCACCCAAGTCTGTGGCTGAATTGGATCGCGCGTATTGATCGCCGCTTCAGCTGATCTGTCGGCGGTAGCGGGATTGTCCGCGCCGAAGAAATAGCAGTCGTTTGTGGGGTTGAACGCCAGCACGGCCGTTTGATCGCCTGCTGCGCGTGGCTGAACGCGCCAACCTGACGGCGCATTGAACGTGAGACGCCCGTTCGGGTCATTGAATTGCTCGGCTGCGGCGACGCCTGCAGCGAGAAGTCCGACGCCAAAAACGGCGGCTAGCGCAAGTTTGCGCATCCGGTATTCCTCCAAACCTTGCCCTCTGGTGCGGAATTTCGCCTTCTGCCGCCTCCAGTCAAGGTGGCAGTGTGTCCGCTCACGCTAGATTGCGCGCGGGAACCGCCTATTGTGGCGAAAACTAGGTGAGGATCCCATGAGTTTGCGCGGAAAAACCTTATTCATTACCGGCGCCAGCCGCGGCATCGGTTTGGCGATCGGCCTCAGGGCCGCGCGCGACGGCGCCAATGTTGTGATCGCAGCAAAGACAGCTGAGCCGCACAAGAAGCTGCCTGGCACCATCTACAGTGCCGCCGAGGAGATCGAGAAGGCGGGCGGGCAAGCGATGCCGGTTGTTGTCGATGTGCGCGAGCCTGACAGCGTCAAGGCGGCCGTTGAAGCCGCGGCCGAGCGCTTCGGCGGCATCGATATTTGTGTGAACAACGCGAGCGCTATCCAACTTACCGGCACGCTGCAGACCGACATTCGCCGCTACGACCTCATGAACCAGGTCAACGCGCGCGGCACGTTCATCACCTCGCGCACGTGCATCCCGTATCTGAAGCAAAGCTCCAACCCGCACGTGTTGATGCTGTCGCCACCTCTCGACATGAGCCCGCGCTGGTTCGCCGGCCACGTCGCATACACGATGGCGAAGTACGGCATGAGCATGTGCGTGCTCGGCATGGCCGAAGAGTTCAAGGACGACGGCATCGCCTTCAACGCGCTCTGGCCGCGCACTGGCATCGCAACGGCGGCGATCGAATTCGCGCTCGCGGGCCAAGAAGGCATGAGCCACTGCCGCAGCGTCGACATCATGGCCGACGCCGCCTACGCCATCTTCAACAAGCCGTCGAAGCAATGCACCGGCAACTTCTTTATCGATGATGTGCTGCTCTACGCCGAAGGCGAACGCGATTTCGACAAGTATCGCATCGACCCCACCAAAGCCCTGATGCCCGACTTCTTCGTTCCGGAGAACACGCCATTGCCGCCAGGCGTGAGCATGGGGCCAAAGGCCTAGCTCTCGCCGCGCAGCTGCGCGCTGATGCGTGCTGCTGCGCCGTCGCGGCCGGCGAGCCAGATGCCGAAGAAGTGGCGGCGGAAGTTCGGCCAGCGTACTTCGCAGCGTTGCGCGCCATTCAAATAGAACGTCGCCGTCTCGTGGCCGGTGCTTACGCCGGTGAACCGATCGCCTTGCGACACGCTGGTGAAGCAACGCTCCAATTGCGCGCGCAGCGGCGCTAGCGCTTGTGCGTTTCCGGCGCCGCGCGAACTCATCTCGCGGATCGAGCGGTTGATCAGGGTCTCAGCCCGCGCCGAGCGCTCGTAGGTGAGCGTGAGCGCGAACGGTCGTTCCCACGAGAACCTGCCGCCGTCCGCGTAAAGCTCGGCATTGAACAGCCGGATCGAAAGCACGCTGTAAGCCGCTTCGCCGACCTTCTCTGCGCCAGGCAGCGCACGGCTCACTTCGCCAGGGCTTGCCGTCGCAGGCGCGACGCCGAGCAGGGTCAAGGCGGCGAGGGCAGTCAGCAGGCGGCGCACGGCATGTCTCCAGGGGTCCTAACGCCCGATACGGTCCAATGGCGCCATTGGATTGGCGGAACTTTGGCCAGTGCGCGGAGGCGCCAAGCCGTCTGTCTAGTCGTTCTCGAATATGTCTTCGACATAGAGCTCGAACAATTCGGCAATTCGTAGCGCCAAGCTGAGCGAGGGCTCGTAGCGGCCCGTCTCGATCGCGTTGATGGAGTTACGCGAAACGCCGAGCTTTTGGCCGAGTTCGGCCTGGGTCCAGCCGCGTTCGCTGCGCAGTTCGCGCAGACGAGTCTTCATCGGGACTGCTTGCGCGCGTAGGTCATCAACATCGCGAACGCGAAAAGTTCGCTTAGGAAGAAGGCAATCGGCGGCAGGATCGCAATGTAAGTCACCGCGTTCTGCATCATGCCGCTGACATTCACCTCACCGGCGCCAAGGAAGAGTGACGAAAGAACGTTGCCGCCGATCATCGCCCCTGGCAGCACGCAAGCCATCACAAGGCCTTGCGCCAAGCCTCGCAACGTAGCCGCCACTTGAGCTTCGTCAGCGCGGCGAAGGCCTGCAATCTTTGCTATGAGCCAGATTACCGGCAACGCTATGAGCGCGAGCGCCGCCGCGATGTGTAGCGCGCGTGTTTCGCTGTGCAGCAGGGTCATCGCGACCCAACCACCAATGGCGAACCAAGCCACCGCGAGGGCGCACTTTAGCGAAAACCAAGCGATCGAGGGCGTCAGGCCCTCATCATTGCTCACTGCTTTGATCGCATCAGGAAAAACACCAGCGGCGTCGCCATGCCGCCGACTGCGCCTGCGATCCAGATTGGAAAGCCGTACGTTCCGGAGAAGTAGCCCATTATTCCGCCAAGCAGTGCGCCAGCGAGAACGGACACCAGCACAATCACCCACGCGTTCTTCATGCGCACCACCCTAGGTTCGACAAATTGTGATGCAAAGTATGCTTTGCATGTGAATTTGTAAAGCTGCGGGGCTAGCGCAGGAATTTTGACACGCCTTCCAGCGTGTCGGCATCGCTGGGGCGCTTGTCCCAGCGGATGCGGGAAATCCGTGGAAAGCGCATGGCGACGCCGGATTTGTGCCGCGTCGAACGCTGCAATCCTTCAAACGCTACTTCGAGCACCAAGCCGTTGGTCTTGGTGTGCGTGACTTCGCGCACCGGGCCGAAGCGATTTGTCGTGTTATTGCGCACAAACTTATCAAGCTCGATCAGTTCTTCATCGGTGAAGCCGAAATAGGCTTTGCCGACAGGCGCCAAATCACCGGCCTCCGTCCACACGCCGAAGGTATAATCCGAATAAAATGAGCTACGTTTGCCGGAGCCGCGCTGCGCGTACATCAGCACGGCATCGATCACCATCGGGTCGCGCTTCCATTTGAACCAATACCCCTTCGGCCGTCCCGCCAGATAAGGCGCATCGCGGCGCTTGATCATCACGCCTTCGACGGCGTCGGCATCAACGCCGGCGCCACCGTGCGGAGGGTCTGCACGAGCGGCGCTTAAAGCATCCCAACTTTCGAACCGGATCATCTGCGACAAATCTATCGGCGCGAGGGGATGTGCGGTTACGAAATCCTCAAGCCGCGCGCGGCGTTCGACGAACGGCAGCGTGCGCAGGTCGTCATCGCCGAGAGCCAATAGGTCGTAGACGCGGATGAAGGCGGGAAAATCCGCCATCAGCTTGGCGTTGACGCTCTTGCGATTCAGCCGCTGCTGCAGCGTGTTGAAGTCCTGCACACCGTCGCCGCGCTTGATCAACAATTCACCATCGAGCACCGCGTCGAAATCGAACCCCGCGACCAAATCCGGAAACGAACCGGAAATATCTTCGCCCGTACGCGAATAGAGCCGCGCGATACGCTCGCCGCCCGCATCTTTGCCTGCCGCAGCCTGCACGCGGATGCCGTCCCATTTCCATTCCGCCACGAACTCAGCCGGATCGAGCGGCGCGAACTCCTCCGGTACGATCGGATGCGAAAGCATCGGAGGGTAGAAGCGCACGGTGGTCGCGACGCTCGGCGCCTCAGCGCGGCCCTCGAGCCAAGCGAAGAGATGCGTGTAGGGCGGTGCATCCGCGTGCCAGACGTCTTCGATCTCGTCCGGCTCTTTGCGGCCTAGCTGCGCCAGAGCGGTTCGGGCCAGCCGCGCCGAAACGCCGATCCGTAGCGCGCCTGTGATCAGCTTCAACAGCGCCCATCGCCCGTTTTCATCAAGCCGATCGAGCCAGTTCGACACCGTCTCCGGCAGCTTGTCCTTCGGTGTCTCGCGCAAGCCTTCAACAACATCGGTGATCGTGAGTTGCGCATTCGCACGCGCCGCGTCCGCGGGCCAAATAAGTGCGACAGTCTCGGCGAGGTCGCCGACGAAGTCGTAGGACAGCCCAAACAGAACCGGATCGGTCTTCTCCGCCGCAAGATCACGGATCAAACCGGCCTTCGCGTTCTTGAACGTCAGCGCGCCTGTCATCGCCGCCAGCGCCCAGCCGCGATCGGGATCTGGGGTCTCGCGGAAATATTGCTCAAGCAGCGCAAGCTTGCCCAGGCGGCGCGGCTCGTATGCCAAGCGATCGAGAAGGGCGGCGAAGCGGTTCACGCCGCCGCACCGGACGGTTCTTCCTCATCCCCATAACCGACGAGATGCAGCGCTTTGGCCTTCAGACCCTGCTGTTCACACCAATGCGCCAGCGCATCCGCTTCACCGTGCGTGATCCAGATCTCACCGGCGCCCGTGTCCAAAATCGTACGCTGCAGATCGTTCCAATCCGCGTGATCCGATATCACCAGCGGTAACTCCACGCCTTGCTGACGCGCCCGCGCCCGTATCCGCATCCAGCCCGACGCCACCGACGTCACCGGATCGGGGAAGCGCCGCACCCAGGGCGTCTGCAACGCGCCCGGCGGGCAGAGCACGATCGCGCCAGCATAGAAGCTCTTAGGTGCCGTCTCGACATGCCGAATGTCGCCAAGCTCAACGCCGCACTCTTGGTAGAACTTCGTGGTCTCTAACAATGCGCCGTGCACAAAGATCGGCTTGTGCCATCCCGCGTGAACCAGTTCGGCCATTACACGCTGCGCTTTACCCAACGCGTACGCGCCCACAACGTGCGCACGCTCTGGAAACATGGCGACCGAGGCGAGCAGCTTCCTCACCTCATCTTCCGCGCTCGGATGCTTGAACACAGGCAGCGCGAAGGTTGCCTCCGTAATGAAAACATCGCAGGGCAGGATTTCGAACGGCGCGCAAGTCGGATCAGGCTGGCGCTTATAGTCGCCGCTCACCACGACGCGCGTGCCGCCGCACTCTGCGAGCGCCTGCGCCGAACCCAGCACGTGACCCGCCGAATGTAGCGAAAAGTTCACGCCGCCGATCTCAACCACCTCGCCATAGGCCAACGCCTGCGTCTCGCCAGCGAAGTCCGGCCCGATGCGCGCGCG
Organism: Hyphomonadaceae bacterium; assembly: GCA_041398305.1. Taxonomy (GTDB): domain Bacteria; phylum Pseudomonadota; class Alphaproteobacteria; order Caulobacterales; family Aquidulcibacteraceae; genus Vitreimonas. The sequence continues at coordinate 90,504 of JAWKUZ010000008.1, read as the reverse complement.
CATGATCGCCAGCGTTTCCGCAGTCGCCAGCACGCGGCCGTGGCCCGCGCGCGCGTGATCGGAGTGCCCGTGCGTAATCAGCGCCCGAGCGACAGGGCGCGTCGGGTCCACATAGAGGTCCGCCTTGGGGCAATAGAGACCCTCGGGACGGGGATGTAGGATTTGAGCCGGCTGCATCGTCTTGGAGTAAGTAGGGTTTGTTGCGGCGCATTTCCGCAATCGCTCTGCGGAATATCGAACGCCCCTAGCCCAATCCGGTTCGCGCCCCTATGTCGGCGCCTCCCAGACAACGAGCCCCTGAGTCGTCCGTGCAGCCGATCATCTCCATCAAAGACGTCAGCAAGACGTATAAGTCCGGCGTCCAGGCGCTGAAGCCGCTATCGCTCGATATCATGAAGGGTGAGATCTTCGCGCTTCTCGGTCCGAATGGCGCAGGCAAGACGACGCTCATCAACATGACCTGCGGTATCGTGAACCTCTCGACAGGCACGATCATCGCCGACGGAAACAACATCATCACCGAGTACAAAGAGGCGCGCAAAAAGATCGGCCTCGTCCCGCAAGAGCTGCACACGGATGCGTTCGAGCGCGTGATCGACACGGTGAACTTCAGCCGAGGTCTCTTCGGCTTCGAGGCGAACCCGGCCTACATTGAAAAAGTGCTGCGCGATCTGTCGCTCTGGGAGAAGCGCAACGCCAAGATCATGGAACTCTCGGGCGGCATGAAGCGCCGCGTCATGATCGCCAAAGCGCTAAGCCACGAGCCAAAGATTCTGTTCCTCGACGAACCCAGCGCCGGCGTCGACGTCGAGCTCCGCCGCGACATGTGGGAGATGGTGCGCAATCTCCGCAAAAGCGGCGTTACCATCATCCTGACCACCCACTACATCGAAGAAGCCGAGGAAATGGCCGATCGGGTGGGGGTTATCAGCAAGGGCGAACTCATTCTTGTTGAGGAAAAGAACACCTTGATGCGCAAGTTGGGCAAGAAGCAGCTGGTGCTCGATCTTGCCGCGCCGATCGCCGAAGTGCCGGGTGGCCTGAACGGCTTCCAAGTCGAATTGGCCAACGAAGGCCGCCAGATCATTTACAGCTTCGACACTCAGGCTGACGACACCGGCATTCCGGCATTCCTTCGCAAGCTCGGAGAAGTCGGCGTCGACTACAAAGACCTCCACACCGAGCAGTCCTCGCTCGAAGACATCTTCGTTTCCCTGGTGCATTCCAAATGAACGTCCACGGCATTCAAGCCATCTATCGTTTCGAGATGGCGCGCTGGTTTCGCACCATTGGGCAGAGTTTGTTCTCGCCGGTGCTCTCGACCTCGCTCTACTTCATCGTGTTCGGCTCGGTGTTCGGCTCGCGCATGGTCGAGATCGGCGGCGTCAGCTACGGCCAGTTCATCATTCCCGGCCTCGTCATGCTCTCGATCCTGACCGAAAGCGTGTCGAACGCGAGTTTCGGCATCTATATGCCGCGCTGGGCGGGGACGATCTACGAACTGCTTTCTGCGCCGGTGTCGGCGCTTGAGGCGGTCTGCGGATACGTTGGCGCTGCTGCGACGAAATCGGTGATCATCGGCCTCGTCATTCTGGCGACGGCTTATTTCTTCGTGCCCTACACCGCACAGAATTGGCCGGCGGTGCTGCTCTTCCTGGTGCTGACCAGCGTTTCTTTCTGCCTGTTCGGCTTCGTGCTCGGCGTGCTCGCCGATGGCTTCGAGAAGTTGCAGATCGTGCCAATGCTGATCCTGACGCCGCTCACATTCCTTGGCGGCACGTTCTATTCGATCGAGATGCTGGAGCAGCCTTGGAGCACGATCGCGCTGTTCAACCCGATTGTTTATCTGATCAGCGGCTTCCGCTGGGCTTTCTTCGGCGCTGATGCGGCCGATGTGAATATCGTCGTTAGCCTCGCGGCGATCAGCACGTTCCTGCTGATCTGCCTCACCGCCGTCTGGTGGATCTTCAAAACTGGGTATCGGCTCAAGAACTGACGCAGCGGAAAAGCATCGTAACAGATATATCGTTGACGATGTAATTGCCTTGGGCTAGGCCACCTCGATGGCCAAGCCGCGCTTCTTGCATCTGCTTTCCCGCGCCGCCCGTGCGGCGCAGGGGGTGGCCGATGATGGGCTGGCGGACATCAAGCTCACCTCGGCCCAGGCCGGCGCACTTTTCACCATCCCGGCCGACGGCGCCGCGAGCGTGAACGCCATCAGCGAAGCCCTTGGTCTCGCCCAGAGCGCAGCCTCGGTTCTGGTGCAGCGCTTGGAGCAAGCGTCTCTGGTCGAGCGCCAGACTGACCCCAACGATCGCCGCGCCTCGTTGTTGACGCTGACTGCACGCGGCCGCGCGCTCCGCGTCAAAGCTATCGAACGCGCACACCGCATGAACACCGCCGCCGCCCGCGGCTTCAGCGCCGACGAACAAGCCGTGATCGCGCGCTGGTTAGAGCATATGATCGGTCTCAAGGAGGAACGCCCGTGAGCGAGGAACACATTATCGTCCGCCGTGACGGCGCCGTGCTCGAAATCCAGTTCAACCGCCCCGAGAAGAAGAACGCCATCACCAATGCCATGTATGGCGCGATGGCCGATGCCGTCACCGAAGCGCAGACGAATGATGACATTCGGGTCGTGCTGTTCACCTCGGTCGGCGACTTTTTCTCCGCTGGCAACGACATCAAGGACTTCGCTGCTCAATCTGCCGGCGCCTTTGACGGCCCGCGCCACGTCGGCCGCTTCCTCGAAGTGGTGATCAAAGCTGAAAAGCCGATCGTCGCCGCCGTGCAGGGCCACGCCGTCGGCGTCGGCACCACGATGCTCTTCCAGTGCGACTTGGTTTATGTCGCCGACGATGCGCGCCTCACGGTGCCGTTCATCGATCTGGGCGTTGTGCCGGAGAATGCATCGAGCATGACCATGGTCGATCGCCTCGGGCACACGCGCGCGTTTGCGCTTTTCGGCTTGGGCGAGCCACTTCGCGGCAAGGACGCCGCCGCTTGGGGCCTCGCCAACGCTGCGCTGCCGTCCGGCGAAGTGATCCCGCGCGCCCGCGCGGCTGCACAAACACTCGCGTCCAAGCCGCCGCAGTCCATGCGCCTTACCAAGAAGCTGATGCGCGACCGCGAAGCGTTACTGACGCGCATGCAGGAAGAGGGCGAGATCTTCGCCGAGCGTCTGCGCTCGCCGGAAGCCGCCGCTGCCTTCGCTGCATTCCTGACGAAACGCTAGCGTCGCGCCGGACCGCCCGACGTCGCGCCGCGCTGGCGCCCATGCTGCGCGATCCAAGCTTCCACCGCCGGCATCCGCTCGCGGATCGTTTCCGCACGCAGCCGGATTTGCGCTTGCGCCGCCGCGACCGCATCGCGCGCCGCGCCATCGGGGAAGTTCGCCGCGTAGCGCTCGAGTTCGCCCACCATCGCCGGGTCGCCGCTGACGGCCGCGATGTTCGTTGGAAACTCGAGCCGCTGCAGCGGATCGAGCATCGCTTCAATCGCGGCGCGGTTCGCCACCAGGAAATCCCACGCCATGCGCGGATGACCTGAGTTCACCGAGCCAATTACTTGCGGGCGGATCTGACGCGGGATCTCGTCGCCCAACGTCATTTGAAGCAGGCGTTGCGCCAATGCATCGTCCTTCACGCTGCTGAGTAACAGCCAGAGGCGGCGCTGTTCAACGAACTCTGTCTCCGTCCGCGCTTGCGCGAGTAGGGCGTTGAAGTCTTCCTCCGTTGCGTTCGCCGCATAGACGCTGCGTACCGCCGTGCGGATCGCACCAGGCAGATTGCCGGCCTGCATGCGCCGCCGCGCTTCAGCGACCACCGCTTCGTCGCCCAAGCCGCCAAGCGTCGTGATCAGCAAGGCGCGCATGTTGGTGAGGTTCGCATCATCGTCCGGACGCGGGTCCCACCCGACGCGTGCGAAGTAGGGTTCAAGCACGCGCCGCCCGTACGCCCGCACGGCATCGGAACTCGGCCGGTCCTGCGTGTAGGCGGCAAACGCCGACATCGAGGCCGCCGTATCCATCACGATCACAGGGTCAGCGTCCGCCGGGAGCACGTTCACGAGCTCAAGGTAGTTCGTGAACGGCGCGTCGCCGCTGCGGCCGAAGGCGTAATAGTCGAGCAGCAAGCCGAGTTGGTCGACCTCAGCCAATTCAGCGAAGCCATCTCGCAATCTGATGAAGTTGGCGTCGTCGTAGATCACTCGGAAGAAGCCCGATTGACCCGCGTTCACGAGATACGGCTGGCACGTGGAGAGCACTGTTTCGCCTATGCCCTGCTGGCTTGCCGGGAAGACGACACGCGCCTCGTTGCCGCCGACGCGGCGGATCATGATCGGAATGGTCCAGCGCTCGTCTGTGCGCGCGGAATCGTCCATGGCGAAGCGGCGCTGCTCCAGGCTGATGTTTGCGCCGCGGCTCGTACGGCAATCGTGGCTCTCGGCACGGATCAGCGGATAACCCGGCTGGCTGGTGAAGCTGCGCGCGATTTCAAGCACCGGTTGCCCCGATGCGCCTTGGATCGCCGCCCACAGATCCTCAGTCCGCGCGCTGCCATAACGGCGGCTGTTGATGTAGTTGCGCACGCCGGTGCGGAAGTCTTCCTCACCCACATACGCTTCCAGCATGCGGATAACCGCGAGGCCTTTTTCGTAAGTGATGGTGTCGAACGCGAGGTTGGCGTCATCGATCGTGTTCACTTCCTGCACCACCGCGTGCGTGCCTTCGCGCGCATCGAGCGCCATGGCGGTCGCGGTGCCATCGGTGAGCTGCGCCATCCATGGATTCCAATCCGGGTGCACGGCCTCTGTCGCCTTCGCCGCCATCCACGAAGCGAAGCCTTCGTTCAGCCAAAGGTCGTCCCACCAATGCATGGTGACGAGATTGCCGAACCATTGGTGCGCGATTTCGTGCGCGACGATGCCGAACACGTTCTGACGTTCTGCCGCGCTCGAATTGTCGTCCACTAGCAGGTACTGGTCGAAATAGAGGATGGCGCCCCAGTTCTCCATAGCGCCAAAGCCGCCGGCGCCCGGCACGCCGATCATATCGAGTTTCGGTAGCGGGTAGGGGATGTCGAAATACTCGGTGAAATAGTTGAGTGATTGCTCACCCGCTTCTAACGCTGCAGCAGTGCGATGACCCTGGCCGCGCCGTACGACAACGCCGAGTTCAACGTTGCCCACCTGCCGCGTGACGCGTTCGAAGTCACCAACCGCAAGAAACAGCAAATAGCTCGGCATGGACGGCGTATCGGCAAAGCGCGTGCGCGTGCGATTTCCAGAGAGCCGCGTCGTCTGCGCCGCCGGCATGTTGCCGACAACGAACTGATCGCTCGGCGCCGTCACCGTAAGCGAAAATACCGCGCGCAGGTTGGGCTGATCCCACATCGGCGAGAACCGGCGGGCGTCGCCCGGTTCGAACTGTGTGGCGATCGCGCGCTTGGTTTGACCCTGATCCTGATACTCGACGCGGAAGAGGCCGTAGGCGTCATCATAAATCTTGCCCGCGTACGCGATACGGATCGTGTGGCGGCCTGGGCGAAGCGCCCGGCGTGGCGTGAGCGTCAGGGTCTGTGCTTCAGCATTGACTTCTGCGCGCGCCGCCGCGCCATCGATGCTCGCGCGCTGCACGGTGAGATCGAGCGCATTCATGGTCACGCTTTCGAGCGCTGCCGCGGTCTCAATCGTGATCACCGTATCGCCGGTAAACGTCGCGGCATCGACGTCCGGCGTCACCGATATCTCGTAACGGAGCGGCGTTGTCGCACCCTCAAACCATTGCCGCTGCGCCTGCGCGGCGGGGGCTGCCGCCAGCAGGGCGAACGCAAGCAGGAAGGGACGGAACTTCATTTAGGCAACCTCGGGATTTGCCTGTCTCTAGCCCTCGCTTGGAGCGATAACGCAACCCAGTTGCTGCAAACCGTCGCCTCGGCGCGTCGGTTGAGAGGGCGGTTAGGAGCCGTCCGCCCGCGATAGTCGTTCCGCTAGTTCGTCGACTGTGAGCGGTGTGTCTCGCTCATATACAATGAAGTCAGCGCCCTTCCGTGCGAGCGTCTGTGCCTTGCGAAAGACCTTCTCAGTACTCTCGTAGCGGTAGGTGACGGGGGGCGGGCCACGCAAGATTATTCGGAACGACATAACTGTGCGTCGTCTGCAGCTACTGATCGGCAACGTAAAGTTGCTCAAAGTACCTATGGCTTCAGTGCGGTGCGCCCACGACCAGTTGCTTAGGTCTAAGGTCGGAGATTCGCTTCCAACCGAGGGCGTGACGCAAGTCACGGCGGTAGGGTGAAGGCGCGGCTACCTTCTTCTCATCGAACGAGGCCAATGGGCCTCACCCAAGAGGAGCAAGGCAATGACCAAGTTTTATTCCCTGATGTTGGCGGCGGCTTTGTTGGCCCCGATCGCATGGGCGACACTGAACCAAGCGGCACAAATGGTCGCCTAAGACGACCCGGTGCGCAGTTACGACCGGAAGGTTTCTCACATGACCAAGCTCTACGCCCTCATCGCCGCCTGCATCGTGTTTGCCCCTGTCGCAGTGGTGACGCTGAGCCAAGCCGCCCGGATCGTCACGTAGCTCCCCGTGACGACACTGGTACGGTCCTGAAGGAAGGCCGCCGAGGTTGCTCCCCCTCGGCGGCCTTCGTCTTTGCGCCGCCCTGAGCTACATCTTCCGCGATGCTTCTCTTCACACACCCTTCAATGCTTCGTCACGAACCGCCCGGCGGTCACGCAGAACACCCTGGCCGTCTGCAGGCCGTTCTCGATGCGCTGGAGCACATGCCTTTCGATCGCCGAGAAGCGCCCCGCGGCGAGAAGGATGAGATCGCACGCGTCCATCCCTACGCGTACATCAACGCACTCGAGCCGGCGTTCGCCGAGACGGCGGAAGCGCGCGTGCGTCTCGACCCCGACACCTACATTTCAAGCGGTTCGCGCGAAGCAATCTACCGCGCCGCCGGCGCATGCGTCGCCGCCGTCGACGCCGTGATGAACGGCGAAGACGATATGGCGTTCTGCGCCGTCCGCCCGCCTGGGCATCACGCCGAACCGGTTTCGCCAATGGGCTTTTGCATTTTCAACAACGTCGCTATCGGCGCGCTGCACGCGCTCGAAGCGCATGGTCTGCGCAAGGTGGCGGTCGTTGATTTCGACGTGCACCACGGCAACGGCACGCAAACGATCGCCGAACGCGAAGCGCGGTTGATGTTTGCCTCAACGCACCAGGCGCCGCTTTATCCCGGCACCGGCGCGCGCGACGAAACCGGTATCGGCGGCAACGTCGTCAACGCGCCTTTACCAGCAGGCGCGGGCAGCTTTGCTTGGCGGGAAGCGATGGAGACGCGCGTGCTCCCGGCGCTCGATGCTTTCGCGCCCGAGCTGATCATGGTTTCCGCCGGTTTCGATGCGCACAAGGCTGACCCGCTCGCGCAGATGGAGCTGGAAACCGAGGATTTCGCCTGGGCGGGGCAGCGCCTGCGGGAACTCTCATTACGGCACTGCAAGGGTAAGCTTGTCTCGACTCTGGAGGGCGGCTACGACTTGGACGCGCTCGCTGGGTCCGCTGCGGCATATCTAGCGGCGCTCCAGCGCGACTAAAGACCCGCTCGAGGGGAGGGGGCGTCGTTCGCGCGAAGGGTCAGAATGACGACGACCATGGCGCCCAATGAGACGCTAGATCGCCGTTCGGCTGCGCGGATTGGCACGATTGTCATCGCACGGCACGGCAAGCCGCACGCCGATCGCTCAGTGCGGATCGATCATCACGGCTATCGCGAATGGTGGGCAGGCTGATGACCGCGCGCGCCTCTTTCCCGGCGAGAAGCCGCCGGAAAAGCTGGTGAAGCTCGCTGAGTCCAGCGACGTAATCTACGCCTCGACACTGCCGCGCGCGATTCACACCGCCGAGATGGTTGCCGGCGGTCGCGCCATCGTCACCGATCCAGTTTTTATTGAAGCACCGCTGCCGCCGCCGCCGGTCTGGGGCAAGCGCAGCCCACGCGCTTGGGGCGTGTGGGCGCGCATCGCCTGGTGGTTTGGCCGTCACGAAGATGGCGAAACACGAGCCGAAGCCGAAGTGCGCGCCGAAGCGGCGGTGGCAACACTTACCGCACAAGCGCTGCGCGGCCAGAACGTGCTGCTCTGCGCCCATGGCTGGTTCAACCGCATGATGCGCCCAATCCTGCGCGCCCAGGGCTGGCGCGAAGTCGAAGACGGCGGCGACAGCCACTGGAGCTATCGCCGCTACGAGAAAGTGAAGTGAACCCGGGCCGAGAGGGCCTGCCGCCTATTCCCTCGGGAGCAGTCAGCCCATACCTTGTGAGACAATGACGCCGGATCAAAAAGACCCCGCCAGCCTTTCCTTCGAGGACTCCTTGAATGAGCTGGAAAAAATTGTCGCCCATCTGGAGCGCGGTGATGTTCCGCTGGCCGACTCGATTCGTATCTATAAGCGCGGCGCCGCTCTCAAGGCGCGCTGCGAGAGCCAGCTGAAAGACGCTCAGCTCGAAGTCGATCAAATAGTGATGGGCCCAGACGGCCCGCGCACAGAACCCGCGAAGATCGGGTCATAGGGAGAGAGAAACGCCAATGGCCGACGATCCGCAAAACAATGCGCGCCTGCCGATCATTTCTTTTGACGACTTCCTGAAGGTCGACATCCGCCTCGGCACCATTGTCGACGTGAAGGTGTTCGAGGAAGCAAAGAAGGCCGCCTATCAACTCTGGATCGATTTCGGCGATCCGCTCGGCGTCAAGAAGTCGAGCGCGCAGGTTTCGCAGAACTACGACATCGGCGAATTGCTCGGCCGCCGCGTCGCCGCCGTCGTGAACTTCGAGCCGAAGCAGATCGGCAAGTTCATGAGCGAAGTGCTCTGCCTCGGCTTCCCAGATCGCAACGGCAACGTCGTACTGCTGAACGTCGACCGGCCGGCGACGCAAGGCGGCCGGATGTATTGATCAATCAATCTGATCGGCGAAGAGAACCAATCGATCCGAGAATTTGAAAATGCGAAGGGCGCGGAGTGATCCGCGCCCTTCTTGTTTGTCGAAACGCCAGCCTCAGTTCGTCGGCTGATCTGCCGGCGGCGTGTTTTCTTCTGATGGCGGCGTGATCTGTTGCGGACCGCCAGTCGTGTCAGGCGCAGTCGTGGTCGCGCTCGGCGGCAACAGATCCGGATCCGGTTCTGGCGCCAGCGGCACTTCTTCCGTTGTCACCGGGACATCCGTGGTGGGCTGCAGCGTGCGAAGTTCGGCGATGCGGCCGCGGGCGCGCGTTGCGTGCTCACTGTTCGGGAAGTCGTTCAGGAATGCTTCAAACGCTTCGATCGTGTCGGTGTCGCTCGCGGATTCGAACGAACGCTCCTCAAGATCGGCCAAGGCTTGCTCGGCTTCTTGGCGGTGCTCGCCCGGATTTCCCGCCAGGAACGCGCGGATAGCGTCGGCGTCGTTGCGTTCGACGGATTCCCAAGCGGCCGACGTCGTCGCTGCGTTGTTCTGGGTCATGTACCAGTAGCCGCCGCCCCCAAGAACGGCGACCACCACGAACGCGATCGCGGCCATCACAACCATGCCGCCGCCCTTCTTGGGCTCGCTGGCCGGCTGAGGAATGCTGCGGGGCGGCGGCGCCGAGCGTTGTGGCGCCTGTTGCGCGGGGCGCTGCTGTTGTTGCTGGCGCTGTTGCGGCTGTGCACGCTGCGGTTGCTGCTGACGCCCGGCGGGCTGCTGTTGCTGCGCGCCGCCTTCACCCGGACGGCCGGGTTGAAAGAAGCCTGACGGCGGCTTAGGCGCCGGCGGCGGCAGCGGCGCGACGCCAGCTTTATCCGTCACCATTTTCGCCAGTTCGCGCCACGGGGCGAACTCATCCTCGCCGCGCCAGCCGGTGAGGTTCACAGTCTTGTCGCTGCGGAATTGCTCCGGCGCTCCGGCGCTTTGCATCAAAGCGTGGAAGACGTTGCTCTTGCCGCGGGCAAACTTCACCTCTTCGGCAAGTTCCGCGTTCTCGACCGACCGGGGAGACCAAAGCGCGATGGTCACCGGCGACCCTTTGACCGCATTGCGAAGCTCTTCGCCGGGCTGCTTTTCGAGCACAACCTGGACCTGCGCCTGGCGAAGCTTTTCGGCCAAAGCGCGGGCCGGCAGCGTGTCTTCCGCGGCGTGGATGATCACCACAGACGGCATGCAAATTCCCCACTCTCTAACGAGGGACCATAGACGCCGGCGCCGCCTGCAAAGACCGCACCGGGCGCCTTCTGCACCCCCCATGGGGCATATCTAGCCCCTTTATTGCGCCTCGATAAAGAGTGGCGTCGCAGCGGCGAGACTGAACTCAACCTCTAGGGGTGCTTTGCGCCCGCCAGACGCTCTGTTAGGGGAGGCGCCCATGTCCCAACTTGAAGCGCGCCTCAAGGAAACCGCCGAGCGGATCGAAACCGCTCTCGATCGGCTCCTTCCTAAAGAACAGGGTTCGGAAGCAGGCCTTCTGGGCGCCATGCGCTACGCCGCCTTGGGCGGTGGTAAGCGGCTGCGGCCATTTTTCACCCTAGAGGCCGGCCGCATCTTCGACGCTGACGAAGGCTCGCTGCTCCGCGCCGCCTGCGCGATCGAATGTGTGCACACCTACAGCCTCGTACATGACGATCTTCCGGCGATGGACGACGACGATCTGCGTCGCGGCCGCCCGACCCTGCACCGCCAGTACGACGAAGCGACTGCGATCCTCGCCGGTGATGCGTTGCTGACTTTCGCTTTCGAACTCATGGCCGAACCAGCGACGCATCCTGATCCGCAAATGCGCTGCAAGTTGATTGCTGGCTTGGCGAAAGCCTCAGGCGCACATGGCATGGTCGCGGGCCAAGCGGCCGACATGGCCGGCGCCGACATCGGCTCCGATCTCATTGCCGTCACGCGTATGAATCGCTTGAAGACTGGCGCGTTGATCAACTTCGCTGTCGATGCAGGCGCGCTGATCGGCGGCGCCTCAGAAGCCGAGAAAACCGCGCTCTCGCGCTACGCTCACGATGTCGGCCTCGCGTTCCAAATGCGCGACGATCTCCTGGATGCGGAAGGCGTGGTGCGCGACACGGGCAAAGCCGTCGGCAAGGACAAGGATCGCGGCAAGGTCAACTTCGTTACCGTGCTCGGAACTGATGCTACGCGCGAGCGTGTGAACATGCTGGCCAAGCAGGCCAAAGCGCATCTCGGTATCTTCGGCAGCCGCGCGCGCGTCTTGCTCGACGCGGTCGATTTCATCGTCGAGCGGCGCTACTAGCGCACGCTCGCCGCCTTCGACAGGCTCAGGCTGACGCGGGTGGGTGACTTGGCGTTGAAGTTGGCATTGGCGTCACGCTGAGCTTGTCGAAGCGCGTCGCCACGCACCATTAGTCGATCAGCCGCTGCGTCAGATACATGTATTCCAGCGTCCGCCGCCGCGCGGCTTCGCGCAGATTGGCGTTGGCTTGGTGACCGCCATCGGTGTTCTCGTAATAGAGATAGGGGATGCCCAGCTCATCGAGCCGCGCACCGTATTTGCGCGCATGACCCGGGTGAACACGATCGTCCTTGGTTGACGTGTAGATGAACACGGTCGGAAAATCGTCTCGCGCGCGCAGATTCTGATACGGCGTGATCGTTTCCAGGAACGCGCGCTGCTCCGGCACGTTCGGCGATCCGTATTCGCCAACCCATGACGCGCCTGCGAGCAGCTGATCGTAGCGCAGCATATCCAACAGTGGCGAGCCGATGATCGCGGCATGGACCATCTCCGGGTGCTGATTGAGCATCACCCCCATTAGCAAGCCGCCGTTGGAGCGGCCGGAAATGCCAAGCCTGCGTGGGCTCGTGATGTTGCGCGTCACCAGATCGCGCTCGACCGCGTAGAAATCGTCATAGATGCGTTGACGGTTGGTGAGCAGCCCCGCGTCGTGCCATGCAGGCCCGAACTCGCCGCCGCCACGAATGTTTGCAAGCACATATGTGCCGCCCTGATCGAGCCAGAGCCGGCCGATATAGGCGTTGTAGCTCGGCACCTGCGAAAGCTGGAAGCCGCCATAAGCGTAAAGCAGCGTCGGGTTTTGCCCGTTCATCTGCAGATCGCGGCGGCGCACCACGAAATAGGGCACACGCGTACCATCCGCGCTCGTGGTTTCAAACTGCTCCGTCACGTAGGGCGAGGCGTCGAATTGCGCCGGTAACGAACGCACGGTGCGCGTTTGCGTGCCATTCAACGCATAGAGCGTCGAAGGTGTCAGGAAGTCCTCGAACGTCGCAAAGGCACGCGCGTCGCTGGTGGACGCGCTGACGACATGCACGACGCCCGTCGGAGGGACGTCGATCTGCGCGCCACTCCAGCGTCCATTCGCGAACGTGAAGCGCTGCAACCGGCCACGCACATTATCAAAGCCCGCAACCAGGATCGCATCCCGTGTCGCTTGCACTTCTTCGATCGATTGCCGCTCGTTCGGGGTGAAGATCACCTCAATACGTGGCGTTTCCAGAGTTGCGTGCGAGAGCGGCAGCGCCAGTAGTGAGCCGGACGGATAAGTTTGACCACCGATCGTCCAAGCTTCTTCGAGCGTGACGATCAGCCGGTCACGAAAAAATTCCCGGATCGAAGACTTGCGCGGCAACGTGAGCCGCACCGGACCGTCATCCGTGATCAGCGAATAGACCGTCTCGAAGAACGTCTCCGCCTCAACCGCGATAGCGAAGTGATCGTTGGTCTCGTCCTCGAACGTCGCGATAAACATCGACACGTCGCTCGCTTCCCCGCGCATGATTTCGGTCGCGCTCGAAAGTGGCGTGCCGCGCCGCCATGCTTTGAGAATGAATGGGTAGCCGGACTCCGTGAGCGAGCCGTCGCCCCAGTTTGTCGCGACCAGCAGCGTGTCGCGATCAAGCCAACCGAGGTTCGATTTTGCCTCGGGGACAACAAAGCCACCCTCCACGAACTGTCGCGTCCGCAAGTCAAATTCACGCTCGGTAGAAGCGTCCAAACCGCCGTTGGAGAGCGAGATCATGCAGCGCACGCCGCTCGGATCGCAGTTGGCGCCTTGATAGACCCAGTTGGCGTTCTCCGTGCGCGCCAGCGCGTCAATGTCGAGCACCGTTTCCCAGCGCGGATTGTTTGCCGCATAGCCCGCAATCGGCGCGCGCCGCCATATGCCGCGCACGTGATCGGGGTCTTGCCAGAAATTATAGATGAAGCCGCCGCGGATCTGGCCGAGCGGCAAGCGATCGCGGCTTTGCGCCACTTCCAGCGCCGCGTTGAGCAAGCCCGCGTAGCGCGCATCATTTTCAAGCACTGGCAGTGAGCGGTCGTTCTGCTGGTGCACCCAAGCCAGCGCGCGCTCGCCTTCGACCTCTTCAAGCCACAGATAGGGATCAACAGCGGCGCCGCGTTCACGTGGCGGCGTAGGCATTGGTTCGGGCGATGCCGCGCAACTCGCCGCCAGTGCCAATGCCGCGAGGCATGCGCTTAGTCTCATCATCGGTGAAATCCCCATTGTGGCGGCGATCTTAGCGAGCCCTGTCGCGCGCCGCCAACCCATCTGCGACGTATGGGGCCGAGTTCCCGCGACGGCAGAAGTGACTGTGACCCCATGAAGCGCTAGCGCATAAGGTCAAAGGGAGAGGAACATGCGCGAGCTTCACATTAGCAAGCGGGACATCCGCACGACCGAACTGGTGGACGTCGCGCCGCAGCCGCTCGCAGCCGGCGCCGCGCGTCTGAAGCTCGACCTCTTTGCGCTTACTTCAAACAACGTCACCTACGCCGCTATGGGCGAGGGTATGCTCGGCTATTGGGATTTCTTCCCGGCGCCGGAAGGCTGGGGCAAGGTTCCAGTTTGGGGCTTCGCGACGGTCACTGAAGCGAACGCGCCCGACGTCGCGGTGGGCGCGCGCTATTATGGCTATTACCCACTCGCCGAAACGCTTGATGTGATCCCGCGGAAGTCAGCCACCGGCTTTGTCGACACCGCGCCGCACCGCGCGTCGAAAGCGGCGCTCTACAACGTCTACACCGATACAAGCATCGATCCGGCCTACGACGCAGTATTCGAGCCCGAGCAAACACTCTTCCGTCCACTCTACGGCACCGGCTGGTGGGCTGCGGATTTTATCAAACAAGGTTCGGCCAAGACGGTCGTGCTATCGAGCGCATCTTCAAAGACCGCGCTCGCCACCGCGCATCAGCTTCGCAACCTCGGCGGCGCCGAAATCATCGGCCTGACCTCGCCCGGCAACGAAGCCTATGTGCGCGAAAGTGGCCTCTATCATCGCGTCGTTCTCTACGACGATGCGGCGTCGCTCAAAGTCGAAGCGCCCGCGACCTACGTCGACTATCTGGGCCGCGCCGAACTCAACGCCACCGTGCATAGCGCGCTCGGCCCCGCACTCACGCGCAGCATCATCATTGGCGTCACCGACTGGGCGAGCGAGCGGGCAAGCGCGCCGCTGCCAGGCCCGACACCAGAGTTCTTCTTCGTCCCGACCTACGCGGCCGAGCGCCTGAAGTCCGATCCCAAACTCGGTCCGGCGATGATGCGCGATCTCCGCGCTTTCTATCTGGCTTCCCGTGCTTTCGTGACCACGCAACGCGTCAGCGGCGCGGACGCCATTCAAGCCGCCTGGTCGCACCTCACTGCCGGCAATGTGCCGCCACGAGACGGTTTGGTCGCTTCATTCTGAACTGCGCCCACCTGACGCACGAAAAGAGGCGGGAAAACCATGTTCCGGCCATGGTCTAGGCGTCGCTTTCGCCAGGGAACGGGGGTACGCTTTTGATCCAAATCAAAGGCTGAGGACTTGATGGCGACCCAGAATACGTCGGCTACTCCGCTGCTCGACCAGATCAAGATTCCAGCCGATCTTCGCAAGCTTGAGGGCAGCCAGCTCCGCCAAGTGTGCGATGAACTCCGCGCCGAAATGATCAGCGCCGTGTCGCAAACCGGCGGCCATCTGGGCGCAGGGCTTGGCGTCGTCGAACTGACGGTCGCACTTCACTACGCCTTCAACACGCCGGTCGATAAAGTCATCTGGGACGTCGGCCACCAAGCTTACCCGCACAAGATTCTGACCGGTCGCCGCGACCGCATCCGCACGCTGCGCCAGGGCGGGGGGCTCTCCGGTTTCACCAAGCGCGCCGAGAGCGAATACGATCCCTTCGGGGCAGCCCACGCTTCGACTTCGATCAGCGCTGGCCTTGGGTTCGCCGTCGCACGCGATAAGCGTGGTGACGATAGCCACGTCGTTGCCGTGATCGGCGATGGCTCGATGTCGGCAGGCATGGCGTACGAAGCCATGAACAATGCCGCTGAGACCACCAAGCGTCTCATCGTCATCCTCAACGACAACGATATGTCGATCGCGCCGCCGGTCGGCGGCATGTCGACCTATCTCGCGCGCCTCGCCGCGACCAAGACCTACCGCCGCATCCGCAAGACCGCGAAGGGCGTCGCCTCTGCGCTCGGCGAAACCATCCACGACATCGCCAAGAAGACCGAAGAGTACGCCCGCACCATGGTGACAGGCGGCACCTTCTTCGAAGAACTCGGCTTCCATTATCTCGGGCCGTTCGACGGCCATGACATCGACGTGCTCCGTCGCGTGCTCGCCAACGCCAAGGATTATGACGACCGCCCGGTGTTGATCCACGTCGTCACCAAGAAGGGCAAAGGTTACGCGCCGGCCGAAAACGCCGCCGACAAATATCACGGCGTCACCAAGTTCAACGTCGTTACCGGCGAGCAGAGCAAAGGCGGCGCAGCACCCAGCTACACTAAAGTGTTCGCGCAAGCGCTCGTGCGCCAAGCCGAAAAGGACGAGAAGATCGTCGCCATCACCGCCGCCATGCCGAGCGGCACCGGCCTTGATCTCTTCGGCTCGAAATTCCCGGACCGCACCTACGACGTCGGCATCGCCGAACAGCACGCGGTTACGTTCTGTGCTGGCCTGGCCGCCGACGGCATGAAGCCGTTCTGCACGATCTACTCAACCTTCCTGCAGCGCGGTTACGACCAAGTCGTCCACGACGTCGCCATTCAACGCTTGCCCGTGCGTTTCGCCATGGACCGCGCCGGTCTCGTCGGCGCCGATGGCCCCACGCACGCGGGCTCCTTCGATGTCGGCTACATGGGCGCGCTGCCCGGCATGATCTTGATGGCCGCCGCTGACGGCAACGAATTGAGCCGCATGGTCGCCACCGCCGCCGTGATCGACGATCGCCCCAGCGCTTTCCGCTATCCGCGCGGCGACGCCGACGGCGCGCTCGGCGCCGATGCAGATACGCCGCTGGAAATCGGCAAAGGCCGCATCCTGCGCGAAGGCACCTCGGTTGCGCTGCTCAATTTCGGCGCCCGCATGTCGGAAGCCAACAAGGCCGCCGACAAACTGGCAGCCATGGGCCTCTCCACCACGCTCGCCGACGCGCGTTTCGCCAAGCCGCTCGACGAAGATCTCATCCGCCGCCTCGCGCGCGAGCACGAAGTGCTGCTGACCATCGAAGAGGGCGCGGAGGGCGGCTTCGGCGCCTTCGTGCTGCACTTCATGTCGAAGGACGGCATCCTCGATCGCGGCGTCAAAGTCCGCACGCTGACGCTGCCGGACATCTTCCAGGATCAAGACAAGCCGGAAGCCATGTACGCCGCCGCCGGTCTCGACGCTGACGCCATCGCCAACGCCGCACTGCTGGCGCTCGGCCGCGGCGTCAACGAAGCGCGCGCTTAGGGCCCTGGCCGCCATCATTTCAAGATAATCCGCCACCAAAGCGGCGCCGGACGGAACAGCCCGCCAGCGCGGGGGTTGCTCCCTTATCAAAGGGAGATTGCCACTATGAATACCCGCACACGCGCCGCTTTCATCGCGCTTCTTGCCATCACCGCCCCGATGGCCAGCGGTTGCGCTCTTGCCGCCGGCGCCGCCGTTGGCGCCGCCGCCGTCGATTACTTCTTCGACGACAACGATGTCTGCAACGGCCCGAACGACGAAGGCCTGCTCGACAGCGACTGCAACAACTAAGCACGACACCGAGGCGGTGCGGTTAGCCCCGCGCCGCCTCGAGCGCGCTTGCGATCGCCGCCACGCTCCAACCGTGCGCCGCCCAAAGCTGGCCGAACCACACCACGCCCGCCATCAGCGCGACGCACGCCAATGCTTGCGCCGCTGAATAGGACCACCCGTCGCGCCTTTTGCCGAGCGCGCCGGTGAGCAGCGCCAAAATCGCGAGCGTCACGAACACCGCCGTCATGAACACAGCGACTGCGCCGAGCGGGGAGGGATAGATCCCGAGCGCCACGACACTCGCGAGAACCGCGACAGCGGCGAAGGCTTTGGCCCAATGCAGCATGGCTGATGCAAACGTAGGTATGCGCCGCGCCGTTCCCAACCAATCCGCGCCCGCAACGAGCCTCCCTTGCGCGCCCCAAGATTCGTGAGAAGCTAGCGCCACCCGACGACGGAGGACGGCCATGGCCAAAGGACAGCAGCGCTCCAACAAAGAGAAGCGCAAGCCCAAGCAGAACAAGGACAAGAAGGACGCGAAGAAATAACGCGCGCTTAGCCTCCTCCTCGATGGAGGAGGCGCCGCGAAGCGGCGGAGGAGGTGCGCGCTCAGTGGCGAAAGACGAGCCTCAAGCGGCTCAATCGTAGAGCGCGGCGGGCGTCACCTCCTCAGTCAGCGCTTCGCGCTGACAGCTCCTCCATCGAGGAGGAGCAGGGACCCCCATCATGACCACCCGCATCGACGAAATCGCACCGCAGATTTTCCGCATCGCCACCGATGTCGCCATTCCAGGCGCCGGCGGCGGCTTTTCCTTCAACCAATATCTGATCGCCGCCGACGAGCCGGTGCTCTGGCACACGGGCCCGCGCGGCCTCTTCGAAGCGACACGCAGCGCCATCGCCAAGGTCGTCGCGCCCGAGCGCCTGCGCTGGATCGGCTTTTCGCATTACGAGGCCGACGAGTGCGGCAGCCTTGAATGAGTTCTTGAGCATCGCCCCCAATGCCGCGCCGCTCTGCGGACGCATCGGCGCCATGGTCTCGATCGGCGATGTCGCCAACAAGCCGCCTCGCGCACTTGCCGATGGCGAGACGCTCGATGTCGGCGGCGCGCGCCTCACGTGGTACGACACCCCGCATCTGCCGCACGGCTGGGACTGCGGCCTCATCTTCGACGAGACGCGCAAGCTGCTCTTCTGCGGCGATCTCTTCACCCAAGGCGGCAACGATCACGCGCCGATCGTAGAGACCGACATCCTCGGCCCCGCCGAAGCCTTCCGCCAACCGATGGATTATTTTGCGCACGCTCCCGACACCCGCGCGCAACTCGATCGCCTAGCCGCGCTCAACCCGGAAACGCTCGCCTGCATGCACGGCAGCGCCTGGCGCGGCGACGGCGCAGGCTTGCTGCGGGAGCTGGCGGAGAGGGTGGGGTAGGGGCCTCGTCGGCAGAGGCCCACTTGGCGGATTGGGACGTAATGGCGGGGTAGCCTAGCCATCGTCATCCCTGGCCCAATTGCTGGACGTTGTGCCGCTATAGTTTTCGATCGCGCGCTTCACCATAGTTGGAAGATCTGCCTCAAGACCCTCGCGTACTAGCCCGCGACACAGCGCGGCGTACGACTTCTTTTCAGCGGCTTTCAGGGACTTGATGACATTGGGCCGCTCATCCTCAAGCAATGATAGTATGGCGGTCTTCGCTCGATCGGCAGTAATGCCGCGCGGCAACTTCGGTCCGGCAGATTTTTTTGCTTCCGCTGCCGCGCGCACGGCGCGTCTAGCGAATAGCGCTGCACGTTCCTCGACCGACAGACGCGTAATCTCCCGCGCGAAGTCGAGCACATCGTACTCGGTGAACTGCTTCGGAGACCGTTTTATGGTCTCCAGTAACTCCACGCTACGTGGCTGCATTGAGCTCTCCCAAGTGGAGCAGAATCTCTTCGGTTGCGGATCGTAGTTGAGTCCGAAGCCTAGTTGCGAAATTTCCGTTCCGACGATAGGCGAGAGTGTCGGCCAATTCGGCGAATCTTTCCTCTACCGGTTTCGCGCGAAGATATTCGCTCGGTGGAATCATTTGCTTTATTGTTCTGGTGCTCTGTCGCGAAATTCGATGCCAGTTCGACAGAAATTCGACGTCTATGGGTTTTCGAGCCGCACCCTCGTTGTTCAGCTCTACCGAATTCATGATGTACAGCATTTCGGGCATAGGCTTTGGTTTGAAGACCTCACGCAGCAGTCTATCGACACTCTGCACGCCAAGCTCTGAGTATTTGTCGGGCTTGATTGGGCACAGTATGTGCGTGGCAACGCAAAAGACGCAGTCGTGGATGAATGAGCTGCTCGGGCTAGCGTCGATGACGATAAGATCATAGTGACGTGTCGCTCGCTTGATGAAGGTGCGAAAGTACAGTTTCGCAGACTCAAGTGCCTTCATGTCTTGCGGAAGTGCGTACTTCAGTATCTCAAATTGACCAGGCACAATGTCAAAACGAGGCTGTGCGCCTGGTCGGAGTAGCGGTAGCCCAAGCATCAGTGGGTCAATCGGCTCCTCACTGGATTCCGATATACCTGTCAGCGTGGCAGCTGGGCTGTCGCAGCCGAGAGGAATTCCTGGCTCGAAACCGCTCACGATGCTGAAGTCTCGTTCGATACGTTTGCCGTGGAGTGCGGCGGGAACGACGAGTTGCGTGAGATTGTACTGGGGGTCCAAGTCAACCAAGAGGACGGACTTGTGGAAGTACTCATTCGCGACCCCGAAGAGATTCGCCGCCAGCGTCGTCTTGCCGACACCACCTTTCATATTCAGCACCGAGACAACTTTGGCCGCTCGCCTTCTCTTAGGCCGTATTAGACCAGCTAGGCTTTGGAGTTCTCCGCTCGGGATGCCGTTGCGTGCCTCGATGCGTTGCTTGCCTGCGAGAAGAAGCTGTAGGGTGTTTGGCAAAGCCGAGGCGTCGAGCCTCAGTGGGATGATCGGTTTGCCGAGTTCAAAAGAATACTGAAGTTCTTGCCTTACTGTGCGCGACGTCACCGAATGCTCTGACCAGAGGAATAGTGTGTAGCTCGAACCGTCGATCGCTTTCACGATTGCTTCCGGCCAATCTGAACCCCCGCGGACACTGGTTATGTCTCGCCAAACATCTAGGCCTGCGCGCGTAAGCTCCTCGCAAACCAAATCGGCTTCGTTAGCGTTTTCGCGAGAATAGCTGAGAAATACGTCGTGTCGCTCCACGTCGTCGCCTCCACCTCTTGTTACAGGAGCGTAACGGGAGGCGCAGGTTTGAGGTAGAGCTGTTGTTCCATCCGCCGACGAATTATTGATCGCGGCGGTAGGTCGTGCCCCGACCGCTTTACCCATCCGGTTCCGCGCTTTTGAGTGCGCCATCCGAAGTGGTGCCTTAGCTATCCCACACCCGCGCCCCAAAATTCCGCGCGCAATCAACGCCCCGCGCGCAATCTCACACCAATCTATCCAACACCCTCAGCGCCAGCCGCATACTCGTGCGCACCATGCGTAGATCGCCCCGTCCCACTCAACACCGCGTCAACAGGCTGAATGCCTGGGCGCGGCTTTGGTTGGTGTGGTTCGTCGGCCTCTGCGCGTCGTTCTGGCGCGACGACCGCGCGCAAGCGCGTGACGTTGCACGCGTCGCGCGGGGCATCGCTTCACTCGTGATCTTGAATGCGATCGAGCGCATGGCGGCGCCGCGGCGCGCCAACAATCGCCACGGCCGTCTCAATCCGGTGCGCCAACGCACTGTCGTAGGCGCCCGCTTGCGCCGCGCCTTGCAGGGCAGGGATTGGCGCACGCGCCTGATGGCGATCCTCACCGTGATGCGCGATCTCGATACGCACGCCACGCGCCTTGCGCGCCGCCTCTATCGCGGCCTGACGCGCCTCCGCGTCATCGATCCCAAGCCCGAAGCCACACCAAAGCTCGCGCACGCCGCAACGCACGCCGTCGCCGCCGACAGCTCCTGATCCTTCTCCCGCATGGGCGGGAGAAGGGAAAACGAAAAAACAAAACGGCCCGAGCGAGGCTCGGGCCGGGTAAAGTCGTGCGGGGAAAATCTAGTTGTTGTCGTTCTCGGGATCGACGTTGTCAGACGCCTCATCCAAACCTTCTGCCGCGTCGTTGCGGATTTCGTTCGACGTGTTCTCGACCAGATCGCCGGCGCGGTCGGCGCCTTCCGAAAGCGCTTGGCTGGTGCCTTCGGCCAGCTGCACAGCCGTGCGATCGATCTCGGCGCCAACACGCTCAGCCGACATGTCATTATCGACCCAGGCATAAACCAGGAGCGCAACGCCCGCGACCAAAGCAACCGTCGCCGCCGTGCGGCCGCTGCCGCCGTGACCCGCCGCGTGCGTGCCGCCAAAGGCGTTGAACAGCAGAGAAAGCACGAAGAGGCCGAGGAAAACCCAGAACAGAATGATGGCGATGCCGGTGAACGCCGAGGCGATGCCGCCAAATCCGAACACCGCCGCGACCAACGCGGCGATGAAGAAGCCGATAGCCCAGCCAAGCATGGGAAATACTCCGTTCAGCAAACTTGATGTCGCTGAAACGTCAGTTCCCAGGCGAAGTTCCCGATTGATGCAACAAAAAGGCGAACGCGCCTTAAATCGGCATCCGCAGAATTTCCTGATAGGCGCTGATCACCTGATCGCGCACGGCGATCACGGTCTGCAATTGCGTTTCCGCCGCAGCGATCGCGGTCACGACATCAACGATGTCGGCTTGTCCGCCCGCAACCGCGAGCGATTGCTGCTCAGCAACATTGGCGCTCGCGCCCGCCTGGCGGATCGCTTCCTGCACAAGGTTGCCAAAGTCGACGCCTTCGCTACCGCCGGCCGCGCCGCCATTCTGCAACGCTTGCGCCGCTTGCTGATAGGCCCGTGCGGCCGAGACTGGATCGATCGCCATCTAATTATCTCCGCAGCAGATCAAGCGCGCGCGAGGTCATCGTCCGCGCCGCTTCGATCATGTTCAAATTGGCTTCGTAAGCGCGGGTCGCTTCGCGCATGTCCATCATCTCAACCAGCGTGTCGACATTCGGCAGTTGAACATAACCCCGTTCATCCGCAGCCGGATGAGAGGGGTTATACTCCTCGCGGAAGTCCGACATATCGGCCACCGCACCCTCGACCCGCACCCCGCGCGCGCCAGACGCAAGCGTGGTGGTTTCCAGAAGCGGAATGCGCCGCCTGAATGGATCTTCGTTCGGATTGGTGCCGGACGAGTTGGCGTTGGCGATGTTTTCCGCTGCAATCCGCATCCGCGTTTGCTGTGCGCGCATGCCGGAGGCGGCCGCTGAGATCGCGGCGTTGATGTCAGTCATTCAACTATCTCCCCGGCGGCCGCGCAGCGAGGCGCACGAGCTCGAGGCCCTTCTGATAAAGCGCGATGCCGGTCTCAAATTCCATGCGCGTCTGCGCGGCGCGCGACATTTGCTCTTCGAGCACAACCGCATTGCCGTCGATCGTTGTCTCGCTGTCGTCACGGGTCACGACGTTGACGCGTCCCGAGCCGCCGCCGGGCGACATGTGGCCGGCATTGGTGCGCGCCATCGTCAGTGTCGCGCCATTGCCCGCGTGCGAGGCCAGCATCCGCTCGAAGCCCGACGAGTCGATGTCGCGCGGGCGGTAGCCCGGCGTCGAGGCGTTGGCGATGTTCTCCGAGATCAGCCGCTGCCGCTCGCTCAGCTGATCCAGCCGCGCGCGCAGCAAACCGAAGAAAGGGGTGTTAGCGAGGTCCAAGACACCGACTCATAGGGCTGCAAACTTTGCCTAGTCGAACTGAGTATGGTTAAGCGCGACTTAATTTCGGCGTCGGAAATTAAGACCTCGTTTACCAAACCGGCCCAGCCACTGTTGCTCAAACTCCAGAACGGAGACGGTGGTGGATTTGCTGGACTGGGCGCGCGCGCTGTTCGCGCTCATTGCGACGCTGGCGCTGATTGCGGGTGCGGCCTACGCCGCGCGCCGGCTCGGCATGCTGCAGCCGGGCGGCATGGCCCCGAAGCGCATGCGGATCACCGAAACGCTCATGCTGGATACCCGCCGCCGCATGGTGATCGTGCGCGTCGACGAACGCGAGCACGTGATGCTGCTGGGGCCGGCGGGCGACGTGGTGGTGGGCGAAATGGCGGCGAAAGAGCCGCCGCCTGCGGGGGAGACGACGACGTGAGCGACGTTCGCAAAGCGCCGAAGAAGTTCACGTGGGAGAGCGGCTGGGGCAAAGCCGCGGTGATCTTCGCCGCCTCACTGGCGCTCTCGATGTCGATCGGCGCGGGCGTCGCTTACGCGGCGGCGACGAACCCGACGCTCTCGGTGAACCTCGGCACCGGTGACGGCCTGACGGCACGGGTGCTGCAGCTCGCCGCGCTGATCACGGTGCTCTCGCTCGCGCCGTCGATCATCATCATGACGACGAGCTTTGTGCGCATCGTCGTGGTGCTCTCGTTGTTGCGCACAGCGATCGGCCTTCAACAGGCGCCGCCGAACATTGTGATCATTTCGCTGTCGCTCTTCTTGACGGCGTTCGTGATGCAGCCGGTTTGGAATGAGGCGTATCAGGCCGGAATTGGGCCAGTTATGGAAGAAGAGATGCCGCTGGACGAAGCGTTCCCGCGCATCGTCGAGCCGCTGAAAACGTTCATGGCGAGCCAGACTCGTGAAGACGATCTCGCGCTCTTCATCGATATGGCGCGCCTAGAGACGCCGCCCGCGAGCGCCGAAGAAACGCCGCTTCGGATCATGGCGCCGGCATTCATGATTTCTGAGCTGAGACGCGCGTTCGAGATCGGCTTTATGCTCTTCATCCCGTTCGTGATCATCGACCTCGTGGTCGCGTCACTGCTCATGGCCATGGGCATGATGATGATGCCGCCCGTGGTGGTGAGCTTGCCGTTTAAGCTGATCTTCTTCGTGCTTGTCGATGGCTGGCGCTTGGTGGCGGGCAGCCTCATAGAAAGCTTCAACGCCGGCGCCCCACCAGGCGGCTAGACGGCGCTATCGGACTTGATAAGTTCTCGCCCCGGGGTGGGCGATGGCGGACATTTTCATAAGTTATGAGCGGGCCGATCGCGTTTGGGCGGAGCGGATCGGAGAGGGATTGCGCGCCGTTGGTCTCTCCAGTTGGTGGGACACATCGGTGGCTTCGGGTGAATACTTCAACCCGGATGTGGAGCGGCAGCTCAAAGACTGCCGGTGCGTCGTCGTAATCTGGTCCGAAGGAGCGTACGCCTCCCGTTGGGTGCAGGCCGAAGCGATCTTCGCATATCAAGCTGGCAGACTTGTCGCCACGCGGCTTGACGATGTCGCGCTTGGCTATCCGTTCTCGGTTGTGCAGACGGTCGATCTGCGAAACGGCGGCGCCGATGAAGTTGTAGAAGGCGTTCAACTAAAGCTTGGCATGCCCAATGCTGTGTCGCGGAAGCGACGCGTGTCTACTGCGGCGGCGTTGAGCGTATTCTCCCTCGTGACGTCGATGGCGCTCTCAGTGTTTCGTCTCTTCACGATGGTTGAGGACGAATGGTACTCGCTACCGGCCCTCTGGGGGAGTTGGATCCTTGGCGCCATCGGCGCGATCGCGTTGTTTGCGTCGATCTCGCGCCGGAGTTCGTTCGCTGCGTACTTAGGCGGCGGTGTCGCGCTAGCGTTCGCCTTCGCGGGATCGGCCGCTTATACCAACACAGCGCCAGACGACACGATCGCCAGCTACGCGCTGCCCATCCTCTCGTTCACACCTGGTATCGCACTGCTCTCAGCGCTGTTTGCGCTGCTCGCAAGACGTTGGCGTTGAGGCCCGGCCATGGCGGATGTCTTCATCAGCTACAAGCGAGCAGATCGGATCTGGGCCGAACGCATTAGCGCTGCGCTGTCGGAGGCGGGCATATCATGCTGGTGGGACACTTCGCTCGTCGCTGGCGAACACTTCAATCAGGCCATCGATCGCGAGTTGAGAGCCTGCCGATGCGTAGTGGTGATCTGGTCTGAGGCCGCCAATGACTCGCGCTGGGTTCAGGCCGAAGCGTTGCAAGCTTTCGATCGCGGCGTGCTTTTCGCCACGAACATCGAGGACGTGAGACTTGGCTACCCGTTTTCGACATCGCCGAGCATGGATCTTCGCCAGGAAGGCCTCGAGGGGCTCATCGACGGCGTTCGCGCCAAGCTCGGCGAAGCGGCTGCGCCGCGAAAGCGGAAGTTTAAGGTTACGCTTCCAGGGGTGGCGAGTGTTCTGTGTCTCGTCGCATCGCTCGGGCTCATGGTCTTTGGCCTGCGATGGACCGATGGCGACGGTGAGGATCCTATTCCGCAGGCGGCGATGATCGCCGGGTGGGTCTTAGGTTGGGTCGCCTCAATAGCGCTGTTCGAAATTGTATCTCGAAGAAGTTCGCTGGTGTCGGCGTTTGGCGGCGCCGCCAGTGCTATCGCCGGCTTTCTTGCATCGTCGCTCGGCGCAGTCGGCGTCGCACAAGTGGTTGTCGGTGACGCATTCCGCGAGGAAGACTTCACGTTTCTCTTGCTGCTGTATGTACCGTTCGCCGCGCTGTTCTCGGTGTTGTTCGCGCACGCGGTACGCAAACGGCGCTGAAGCCGGCGGCGCCGCCCGGGCGGGTAGTTCGTATAGTTCGAACTCGAGCGCCTTAGCGCTCGATGCCGAGATCGGCGATCAGGAGATCCTTGAAGTTGTCGGCCTTACGGCCGAACAGACCCCTGAAGAAGTTGGCAATCGCATTCAGCATTTGCAGCCCCCTGCAGCACGTTTCCTCTGACGCATTCTAGTTACGGAACGAGCCCATCGTTCCATGCACGTCTGAATCCAAGATGAGGCGGAATCGGTAAAATGGATGCCCTCTGGATAAACTCAGTTTCTGTGTGGCCGAGCAGGCACACTTAGATGTGCGAAAATTCACACAGCGGTGGTTTGCGCAGACGTAACCCACTCTGAAACCTCGCATTAACCACGTCAGGCTGACTCCTACAGGTAGGCGGCAGAATTTGCCGACCTCCGGAGGCATCATGTCTGGCGCGGAAGTCCTCGACCTCGGTCGCGACGCAATCTGGATCACTGTGCTCGTCGCCGCAGGCCCCATGATCGTGGGGTTGGTGGTCGGCCTCGTCGTCTCGCTGCTGCAGACGCTGACTCAGATCCAGGAGCAAACTTTGGTGTTCGTGCCGAAGATCCTGGCGATCTTCTTCGCCATTCTGCTGTTCCTGCCGATCATGGGCGGGCTGTTGGGCGGCTTCACCACCAACATCTTCGAACGCATCGCGGCGTACTGAGCATGGACCTCACGCTCTACGGCGTTGAGATTTGGGCGACCGCGCTGCTGTTCGCGCGGATCGGCGGCATGATCATGCTGTTGCCGGGCTTCGGCGAGCCGTCAGTTCCGGCGCGCGTGCGTTTGGGCTTTGCGCTCGCAATGGCGATCGGAGTTGGTCCGGCGCTCGCCAACGCCGTACCCGAGCCGGCGGACTCTGCGCTCGGGATGGCATTTCAAATCGGCACGGAAGTGCTGATCGGCATCTTGCTTGGCGCCGCTGCGCGCATGCTCGTCTCAGCGCTGGCGACAGCAGGGCAGATTGTCGGTCTCGAACTCGGCATCTCGTTCGCGCAAACGGCGGATCCGACTGCAACTGGCTCGGGGCAACTTGTGGCCGTCTTCCTCGGCGTACTCGGGGTGACGCTGATCTTCGCGACGGGTCTGCATCACATGTTCCTGCAGGGGGTCGCGGGATCCTATGAAGTGATCGCGATTGGCGCGCCCGCGCCTGTCGGCGATGCGGCGCAACTCGCGCTGGATGCAACCGCAACGTCGTTTCGTGTCGGCTTCCAGATCGCTGTGCCGCTCATTGTGGCGGGCATGATCTTTCGTGTTGGGCTCGGCGTGCTCTCGCGTTTGATCCCGCAAATTCAGGTGTTCTTCGTCGCATTGCCGCTGCAGATCATGGGCGGGCTCGTCGTATTCGCGCTGGGGCTCTCCACCGGCATGCTGATCTGGCTCGACAGCCTCGAGCGCTACGCAACGTGGTTGAGGTAGCGCTCCATGGCGGCTGATGACGACGACAAAACAGAAGAGCCAACACCGCGAAAGCTCGAGCAGGCGCGCGAGAAGGGCGACATCATTTACACGCCGGAAGTCGGTACAGCGCTTTCGTTGATCGCGTTGACCGGCATCGTCGCGTTCATGGCTGGGCCGATCGCCTCGCAGATGGCGCACGCTTTTGTCGGCTTCTTGTCGATGCCCGATCAATATTCAACGCAACCAGGGTCGTTGGAACGCATCCTCGGCCAGATCGGTCTGAAGCTGCTGGCGATCTTTAGCCTTGCTTGCTTGGCGCTCGCCGCAGCCGGCGTCGCCGCGCGCTACATTCAGGACAAGGGCACGTTCACCGGCGAGAGGCTGACGCCGAAGATCAGCAAGCTCAATCCGATAGAGGGCTTCAAGCGCGTGTTCGGGAAACAGGCGTTCGCGTCGTTCCTGAAGTCGCTGGCGAAGCTCGCTGTGGTCGGCGGCATCCTTCTATGGGCCTTGTGGCCGAAGGACTCGACGTTGGAGAACATCTCGCTGCTCGATCCTGGGGCGCTGCTGCCCTACGTGAAGGATCGTGTCGTGGCGATGTTGATCGCGCTGACCAGCGCGTCCGCGTTCATCGCCATCGTCGACTACGTGTTCACACGCCAGTCGTACATGAAGCGCCAGCGCATGAGCCGGCGCGAGATCAAGGAAGAGCACCGCCAGCAAGACGGTGATCCGATGGTGAAGGCGAAGCTCCGGCAAATCCGGATGCAGCGCTCACGCCAGCGGATGATGCAGAACGTGCCGCAAGCGAGCGTGATCATTACGAACCCGACTCACTACGCCGTAGCGCTGAAGTACGATCCGATCACGACTCCCGCGCCGGTGTGTCTGGCGATGGGCGTCGATGCGGTGGCGTTACGAATTCGGGAAGTGGCCGAAGAGCACGACATTCCGATCGTTGAAAACCCGCCTTTGGCGCGCGCCTTGTTCGCGACGGCGGAACTCGATCAGCCGATTCCGAAGGAACATTACGAGGCCGTGGCGAAGGTGATTGGCTTCGTTATGCGCCTTGCCCGCCGGCGCGGCCGCCGGCGCTCAAGTTTGTGATTGGAGACGCCCGATGGCGGATGGTTTTCCCACAGCTGGTCACGGTGCTCGGGGACCCGAATCGGGGTCAAGTGGCGCCCACATGACCGATCATGCAGAAACCCCGGCCCCGCGTGGTGGCGGGCTCGATCCGCTCCAGATTCTGTTCTGGTTCTCCGTTGCCGTTGGCCTCGGCGCGGCGGGCGTTGCGCTGACCGCGGGACAAGCGGTTGGGCAAGCGGGCGCAGTGTTGTTGATCTTGCTCGCAGCGGCGGGCTTGGTGCTCTTCTTCTGGATGTCGCGCGGCGCGGGCCGGCGTGTCGGCGCGTTCCCAGAGCGTGGCGCGATCGCTGCGAACTCGCTGCTGGGTGGGCGTAACGATTTCGCGTTCGTCGAAGCGCTCGATGAAGCTGCGCTGATCACTGACGTTCACCTTTCGCCGCTGACGGCGAACCAGGGTTATCTGTACATTGCAGAGGCGGCTGGCATTCTGGGCGAGAGTGATCGCCCGCCGATGATGAGCCGCTTGTTCGGCGCTGACCCGATGCTCTCGGCGCCGATGTTTCGCTTGTCTAAGGCGGCGCAGCTTGGCCAGACGCGCCGCGAAGAATTGCCGGGCACGTCGGCGATCAACGGCAAGCACACGCGCTACGAAGCGTGCGTCGGTCCGATCCCGGGCGGCCATGTGTTGTGGCGGCTGCGTGAGCTTGGCTTAAGCGAGCAGGGCACGAGCCCTGACGATGGCCGCCAGCTCTTCCTCGATGACTCGCCGGTCGGCTTCTTCGCCGCGAAGTCGGACGGGCAGATCATTTACATGAACCGCTCGCTGCGCGCGGTGCTCGGCCTCGGCGATGATCCGCAATTGCTGCGGGTCAAGGACATGATCAAGGAAGACGCCAGCCGTCTGATCCGCCGCGATCGCCGCGGCTTCGGGCCGTCGCGCACGAAGGTGACGTTGAAGGGCATCGACGGGCAGGAGACGCAAGCCAGCGTGCTGAGCTTTGTGCCGCTGGATGACATCGACGGCGCGGTGCGTGGCTTGGTGTTCTTCTCCGAAGCGGAGGCGCCTGAGGCGACGACCGCGCCGCGCACGGCTGATGTGGCGAGCGCCGATGGCGTCTTCGCGCAGGCGCCGTTTGGCGTCGCGGTGCTGGACGGCATCGATCCAGGCTCCGCGGCGCTGCTGGACTCCAACGCGTCGCTGATGGAAATGACGCAAGGCCGCGCCACACCGAGCGCGGCCTTCGCCGATCTGTTCGATGCGTCGGAAGGGCCGGCGGCGCTGGCGCATCGTCTCCGTCAAGCGATGAACGATCCGATCGAGATCACGCTGGCGACGACGCCGCCTTTGGCTGTCCACCTGAACCTGGCGCGCGGCGCTGACGGGCGGGCGCTGGCTTACATCTCGAACGTCTCGCAGCAACGTGAGCTGGAAACGCGCCTCGCGCAATCCGAGAAGATGCGGGAGATCGGCGAACTGGCTGCGGGCGTCGCGCACGACTTCAACAATCTGCTCACGGTGGTGATGCAGACGTGTTCGTATTTGCTGCGCCGTCACCCAGTGGGCGATGCTGACTATCCGATGCTGAAAGAGATCGCCGACCACGCGACAACGGCGAAGGAGCTCTCGGAGATGCTGCGTGCGTATGCGCGTCAGCAGAACTTCGCGCGCGAAGTGTTCGATGTCGGCGACTTCCTCGGCTCCAAGCAGGAGCTGATCCGGCGCATCATGGGCGCCTCGATCCAGACGGAAATCCGGCACGGCCGCGATCTGCCGTACGTGAAGGTGGACAAGACGCAGCTTGAGCGCGTGGTGGTGAACCTCGCCACCAATGCGCGTGACGCGATGACGCCGAAGGGCTCGCCGATTGCGCGCGATGGCAAATTGATGCTGCGCACGTCGGTGATCGAAGCGTCGCAAGCGCGCGCCATGGGTCACACGCCGATGGAAGACGGCAAGTACGTGATGATCGAGGTTGAGGACACTGGCGGCGGCATCAAGCCGGAACACGCGGCGAAGATTTTCCGTCCGTACCACTCGACCAAGGAAGCCGGCAAAGGCACGGGGCTTGGCCTCGCGACCAGTTACGGCATCATCAAGCAATCGGGTGGCTATATCTTCTTCACCTCGAAGGTCGGCGTCGGCACGACCTTCCGCATCTTCCTGCCGGAATATACGCCGACACAGGAAGAGCTGGACGAGATCGCGGCGAAGGAACGCGCGTTGATCGCGCCGGCGGCAAAGGATGTGTCGGGCCGCGGCAAGATCCTGTTCGTGGAAGATCTCGTGCCGGTGCGCCGCGCAACAGTGCGCAATCTGAAAGAGTGCGGCTACGAGGTCGAGGAAGCAGGCGACGGGCAGGAGGCGTTGGATATTCTGACGGCGAAGCCTGGCGCGTTCGACATCATCATCTCCGACGTCTCGATGCCGATCATGACTGGTCCGGAGATGCTGGAAGAGGCGGAGCCGGCGATGATCGGCAACGCCAAGGTGCTCTTTCTCTCAGGCTACGCGCCCGAGAGCTTCAGCGACGTGCTGGAGAAATATCCGGTGCACTATCTGAGCAAGCCGGTGACGATGGAGCAGCTGGTCGGCCGCGTGAAGGAGCTGCTGGCGGCGGCTTAGAGGCGCGGCATGGCGCAGCCGGCGGGCACCGCTTAGAGATGGGCGATGCCCTTTACATATCACTATCCGCACATGGCCGTGACGGTGGACGCTGTTGTTTTTCGCTCTGGCGACAGTCCGGGCGTGTTGCTGATTAAGCGCGGGAAGGATCCGTACGCAGGCAAGTGGGCGCTGCCGGGCGGGTTCGTGGACATGGCCGAGACCGCAGAGGTCGCGGCGCATCGCGAGTTGCATGAAGAGACAGGTCTGCGCGGCGTGGAACTACGCTTCCTGCATTATTTTGATGCCGTTGATCGCGACCCGCGTGAGCGGACGCTGTCGCTCGTATTCTGGGGCACGGTGGACGAGGGGACTGATGGCGTCGCAGCGGCCGACGATGCGGCAGATGCGCAGTGGCATCCGCTGTCCGCCTTGCCACCGCTCGCGTTCGATCACGCTGACGTGCTGGAGCGCGCTTTGGGAGCTTGGCGCGCTCCTTAGCCGCTACGAACACCCCTCAACGTTCTGAATGCTCGGTCCGCCTGCGTGCACGGCGGTGACGATACCCTGCGCATCCGTCTCGTAGCGGATGGCGCGGGCGTTGGCGTCTTCGACGAAGGCGCCGGGCGTGACGGGACCGCCTGTCGTCCAGATGGTGATGTATTCCGCGCCTTCGATGTATTTGTGCGCCTCGCTCTGGGCGCTCGCGCCGTATGCGGCTTTGATCTCCGCCGCTGTGCTGCCGACGCCGAAGCCTAGATCGGTTTTGAGCGTGGTGTTGTTGCGCAAGATGATGGAGGTCAGCACGTCTTGCTGGATCATCACCAGCATGCCTTCGGGCGCGTTGGCGGGGTGGAAGAGATCGCAGGCTTGCGGATCAGGTCCGCCGACAGCGTTTGGGTTGCCAGCGCCGACTGCGGCGGTGACCTCGGCGCGCGTCATGCCGACGTGCAGCATGTTCCAGCCGTTTGAGGTGATGGCGTTTGGATCTGTGGACGGCGCGGTGGTGACCGGCGTTTCGGTGGTCGCAGGCGGCGGCGTAGGTTGCCCACAGGCGGCAAGCGTGGCGGCGATGGCGGCAGTCGCGAGCAATCTCATGGGAACACCTCTGTCAGAGCACTTCGGAGCGAAATGCTGGCAGAGCCGAGGTGTTCCCGTGCGCGTTGAGTCTGCTTAGTGTGACAACGCAGGAGCGCTTGATGACGGCGGAGACGATCGGCACATTTTTATCGCCAGGCACGAAGGTGCGATATGACGGGCTTGTCGATCGCGGACCGGAGTTCGGCATTGTGATCCATTGCTGGATCGACCCGGACCACGACTTCTACGACTGTCACATCGCCTTCTATGGCGACGCCCTTCCGGAGGGCGCGCCGCGTGAGAAGCCCTATGTGCTGCGCTACGCCTCGACTTCCCTCGTCGTGCTCGACTAGCGTGCCGCTTTGCTCAGAGTGTCGAACTCTTCCTTGGTGAGTTCGATGTTGGCGGCTTCGGTGTTTTCTTCGAGGTGCTTCACCTTGCCGGTGCCGGGGATCGGCAGCATCACCGGGCTGCGCTTCAGCACCCAGGCGAGCGCGATTTGGCTCGGCGCGGCGCCTTTGGCTTTCGCGATCTTATCGAGCACTGAGCCTTCGCGGGCGAGGTCGCCGGCGGCGAGCGGATACCAGGGGATGAAGCCGATGTTCTGCGCTTCGCAATAGTTCAGCACGTCTTCGCTTTAAGGGGAAGCAGGGTCGATTCCGGCAGAACCTATTAGGAAAACGGGTCGATTACTCCGGAAACCTTCTGCGCGGCTTTGATCTGATCGACGCTGACTTCGGAAAGGCCAGCGTGCGCGATGATGCCTTGGTCGAGCAGCGACTTCACGGCGTCGAATTGTTCGTTGGTGGGCACTTTCGAGTCGATGCGGTGGAGCTGCCAGAGTTTGTGTTGCTCGACGCCGAGACGTTTCAGGCTGCCCTTGGCGTCGGCGATGAGTTTTTCGGGGCGGCCGTCTTGGCCCCAATTGTCGGGCCCGCCGCGCGTGAGGCCGCCTTTGGTGGCGATGAGGAGATTGTCGGCGTACGGCGCGAGCGCTTCGTGGATGAGTTCTTCGGACACGTGCGGGCCGTAGGATTCGGCGGTGTCGACGAAGTTGATGCCGAGCTCCGGCACGCGCTCGAGCACGGCGATGGCTTCGGCTTTGTCCTTGGGTTGGCCCCAGATGCCTTTGCCGGTGACGCGCATGGCGCCGAAGCCCAAGCGGTTCACTTCAAACTCGCCGCCGATTTTGAACTGGCCAGAACGAGCAGCAACAGATTGCGACATGAGCGGATGTCCTTGTGAGAAGCGCGAACGGCGCCAAGCGGAGAGGCGCGTTTCGGAGAAAATGGGAGGAGCGCCGAAAGGCGCGACCCACACTTGGGCGTGTGGCGCGTTCGCGGCAAGGGCGGCAGGACGTGAATGTTTCGAGAACTCGCGCGTAGGATCAATCGTGTGCCTTATTGCACCCGCGCGCGGCTCGCATATCTCTTGTCGCGGGAGATTGCTGACATGAGAAAGCTCGTAGTCGTTCAGGATGCGCCGCGCCCGCATTGGGTGGGAGATGGCTTCCCTGTGCGCTCGATGTTCTCGCCGCAGACGCATGGCGCGTTGCTGTCGCCGTTCATTCTGCTGGACTATGCGCCGCCGACGGAGTTCGCCCCCGCGCCGCAGAAGCGGGGTGTTGGCGTGCATCCGCATCGCGGCTTTGAAACGGTGACGATCGTCTATTCAGGCGAAGTCGATCACCGCGATAGCACCGGCAATGGCGGACACATTGGTCCGGGCGACGTGCAGTGGATGACCGCGGCGTCCGGGATTCTGCATGAGGAGTTTCACTCGGCGGCGTTCACGCAGAACGGCGGCACGATGGAGATGGTGCAGCTCTGGGTGAACTTGCCCGCGAAAGATAAGATGAGCCCGCCTGGCTATCAGGGCTTGCTCGATGCGGAGATTCCGCCGGTTGAGTTGGCGGATGGCGCCGGTCGCTTGCGGGTCATCGCGGGCGAATACGGTGGCGCGCGCGGGCCCGCAAAGACGTTCACGCCTATCAACATCTGGGACGTGCGCCTGAACGCTGGCGGCAAGGCTTCGTTCACACTGCCCGAAGGCCACACGCTTGCTGTTCTGGTGCAGAGCGGGGCGGTGAAGCTCAATGGCGACGTCGCGCGCGATGCGCAGTTCGCGATCTTTGAACGCGAGGGCGGCGCCATTGAACTTGAAGCTGAGAGTGACGCGAAAGTGCTGGTGCTGAGCGGCGAGCCGATTGAGGAGCCCGTCGCGTGGTATGGGCCGTTCGTGATGAACACCGAAGCGGAAATCCGGCAAGCGATCACGGACTTCAACGCCGGCAAGCTCGGCGATGTGCGGGCGTTTGCCTAGTAGTCAGCGAGCGGCGGCGCGCTTTCAAACCCGATGGGATGTGTGATCGGTTCGCAACGTCGATAATCGCCAACCCAGGACCGTCGCGAGTGGGAGGCGTTGACGCTCCTGCCGATCACGGAGCCGTCTCGTTGGAGCGTCATCGTGCCAATCGAAATGCTCTCACGGGCTTGAAATGGCCTCTCGGCAAATCGGTAGTACGCACGCGTGTAGGTGGCGCGAGTGAACTCGCGCGCATCGTCAGGAGGTGTGGTAGAGATTCGGATGCAATAAAGGCGTTCTCCCGAGGCAACTGCCACGACATCCCTTTCTGGTTGATCGCACATCGCAGGATCAATTCGTTCGAATGTCCAGAGCGCCCTTTGGTCGATGCGGCCGTCTAGGGCTTCAAATCGCTCGACGGAGCGAATCTCTCGCGGCCCAATCGAGATCATCAACCGCCCAGTCCAGCTTGTGGGTTGGCGCTCTACGAAGGTGTACAAAATGTGCCACCGGTCGGCTTCCGGTTCAGGTGACGAGACAGTTTCGAGAAGAACGCTGCGCGCGACTTGCGGGTCGAAACGGAGCTGCTGCGAAGAAGCCCAGTCGCAGAGTTCATCGATCCTCGCTTCGCGAGCATTTGAGAATTGTGGGAGGGTCATTGCCTCTGGCAGCGTACCGGAATGTAGTCTCGGCTGATCGTCGCAAGCGGCTAAGGCCATCAAGCACATGCACACCGCCAGCGCGCGGGCACGCATATTCGTCCTCATGAACCTAGCGATTGACCTTCGGCAGCCGGCGCGCGGCCAGGATCGCGAGCTTGTCGCTCGGCGGGTATACGACCACGCCGCCATCGGGCGTGGTGACGAGCACCATGTTTGGATCAGGCTTCTGGATCGGCCCGGCAGGGCGCGAGAGCGCGGCCGTCTTCACGCGGAATGAGCTCACGGATTCCAGCGTTGCCGGAACGCCGTCGCGCGGCGGAAGGGGCGCTAGAGACTGAGCCATCCGACCATCCTCTCCATTTCTCGCTCGAAATTACTTAACGGGCCGCGGGTTGGATAGCGCCGGCCTCAGAAATGCGCGGCGATCGCAGATTTTCCGGCCCGCTTAACCCTCGCACCCACGAATCCCGCCACACCATCCATCGCGGCAGCGACGTTCTCGACTGCCAGATGTTCCGCTTGTGTTCTCAGAACAAATGCGGTACAAACGACTCAACGGCGGCGTATGGGTCGGCCGATGGCCTTTAGAGCTGGACTCGGGGCCAAATGGAGGGCGTGAGAGATGGCATCGAAGCTGAAGCTTGTTGAGGAAGCGGTGGAAACGGACAAGCAGAAGGCTCTCTCGGCTGCCCTGAAGCAGATCGACCAAGCCTTCGGCAAAGGCTCGGTGATGCGCCTGGGCGAGAAGCCGGTTGTTGAGATCGAAGCGATCTCCACTGGTTCGCTGTCGCTCGATATCGCGCTTGGCATTGGCGGCCTGCCGAAGGGCCGCATCGTGGAAATTTATGGCCCGGAGAGCTCGGGCAAGACGACCTTGGCGCTGCACTGCATCGCTGAAGCGCAGAAGAATGGCGGCGTGTGCGCGTTCGTAGACGCTGAGCACGCGCTCGATCCGATCTATGCGCGCAAGCTGGGCGTCGATCTCGATGACCTGTTGGTGTCGCAGCCGGACACCGGCGAGCAGGCGCTCGAAATTACCGACACGCTGGTGCGTTCCGGCGCGGTCGATGTGCTTGTGGTCGACTCGGTCGCCGCGTTGACGCCGCGCGCTGAAATCGAAGGCGAGATGGGCGACAGCCTGCCGGGCCTTCAGGCGCGGCTGATGAGCCAGGCGCTGCGTAAGCTGACAGCTTCGATCAACAAGTCGAAGACGCTGGTGATCTTCATCAACCAGATCCGAATGAAGATCGGCGTCATGTACGGCAACCCGGAGACAACGACGGGCGGCAACGCGCTGAAGTTCTATTCGTCGGTGCGCTTGGACATCCGTCGCACTGGCCAGATCAAAGAGCGCGACGAAGTCATTGGCTCGGAAACCCGCGTGAAAGTGGTGAAGAACAAGGTCTCGCCGCCGTTCAAGCAGGTGCAGTTCGATATCATTTACGGTGAAGGCGTCTCTAAGACGGGTGAGCTGATTGAGCTTGGCGTGAAGGCCGGCATTATCGATAAGTCCGGCGCCTGGTACGCCTATGGTTCGCAGAAGATTGGCCAAGGCAAGGAGGCCGCGCGCCGGTTCCTGAAGGAGAACAAGGCTGTCGCGCTCGAAATCGAAGACAGGATCCGCGGCAAGTCGGCGGCTGTGTCGGATGCGATGTACTCGCCGCCGACTGACGAAGAAGAGAAGGACGCCGCTGACGGCGATTGAGGATTGAGTTTCGCTGGCCGGTTCGGAAACGTTTAGCCGACCCGACCCCATGCCCTGGCGCGTTTCTGGGCCGGCCGGCGGATTACCTCTGAAGGAGATCGCGATGGAGCCGCGGGTTTCCCTGATCACGATTGGCGTTGGCGATCTGGCTCGATCCAAAGCGTTTTACACAAAGCTCGGGTTCTCGGCGTCGTCCGTAGGCGGCGCCGAAGTTGTGTTTCTGCAAGCGGGGCCGATGGCGCTTTGCCTGTTTCTGCGTGAGAGCCTGGCGTGTGATGCGGATGTCTCGCCCGAGGGCAGCGGGTTTCGGGGCATCGCCATTGCGCACAATGTTCGGGAAAAAGATGAGGTCGACGCCGTCATTGCCGAGGCGGTTGCGGCGGGAGGCTCAGTCGCGAAGGCCGCGCACGACGCGACGTGGGGAGGGCGGTCTGGCTACTTCTCTGATCCTGATGGGCATCTGTGGGAGGTGGCGTGGAATCCGCACTTCCCGCTCTCGCCGGATGGGGCGCTGAGCGTACCGCCCTGAGTCTGGGGTCTGACGTAATCGCAAGGGGGCCCGCGCCGTCGTGGCGCTTGGCGTTCGCATCTGCGGTACAATATACCAAGCCAAACTCCGATTTGGCTTGAGATCAGATGCCCAGCGTCAACGACATTCGTAAGCAGTTCTTGGACTTCTTCCATTCGCGCGGCCACGAGCTGCCGGGTTCGTCCTCGCTCGTCCCGCAGGACGATCCGACCTTGCTCTTCACCAATGCCGGCATGGTCCAATTCAAGAACTACTTCACGGGCGCCGCGAAGCCGCCGTATCCGCGCGCGGCGACGAGCCAGAAGTGCGTCCGCGCCGGCGGCAAACACAACGACCTCGACAATGTCGGCTACACCGCGCGTCACCTCACGTTCTTCGAAATGCTCGGCAACTTCTCGTTCGGCGACTACTTCAAGGAGGGCGCGATCGACGCCGCCTGGTCGTTGATCACCAAGGACCTCGGGCTGCCGAAGGATAAGTTGCTCGTCACCATCTACCACGATGACGACGAAGCCGCCGTGCTCTGGAAGAAGATCGCGGGCCTCGGCGACGACAAGATCATCCGCATCTCCACGGCCGACAATTTCTGGTCGATGGGTGACACCGGCCCGTGCGGTCCATGTTCGGAAATCTTCATCGACCGCGGCGGCCACATTTTTGGAGGCCCGCCTGGATCTAAGGACGAGGACGGCGATCGCTTCCTCGAATTCTGGAACCTCGTGTTCATGCAATACGAGCAGTTCAATGATGGCCGCCCACGCGAGAAGTTGCCGAAGCCCTCGATCGACACCGGCATGGGTCTCGAGCGCATCGCTTGCGTGATGCAGGGCGTCGACTCTGTGTTCGACACTGATCTGTTCAAAACGCTGATCGCGGCGTCATCCGAACTGACCAAGACCAAGGCCGAAGGCGATAAGGCGCCCAGCCACAACGTCATCGCAGATCATTTGCGGTCATCGTGCTTCCTGATCGCGGATGGCGTCTCGCCCTCCAACGAAGGCCGCGGCTACGTGCTGCGCCGGATCATGCGCCGCGCCATGCGCCACGCACACATCTTGGGCGCGAAAGAGCCGCTGATGCACCGCCTGGCGCCGACGTTAATCGCGGAAATGGGCGACGCGTATCCGGAGCTGAAGCGCGCGCAGCCGGTCATTGAGGCGCAATTGCGCGAGGAGGAAGAGCGCTTCCGCCGCACCTTGTCGAACGGTCTACGTTTGCTCGAAGATGAAATCGGCAGCTTGAAGAAGGGCGAAAAGCTCTCGGGCCGCACGGCGTTCAAGCTCTACGACACATTCGGCTTTCCGCTCGATCTGACGCAGGACATTCTGCGCGGCCGTTCGCTTGAGGTGGATGTCGTGGCTTACGACGCCGCGATGCAGGAGCAGCGCGACCAAGGCGCGGCGAGCTGGAAGGGCGCGGATGGCGCCGACAATCCGGCGATCTGGCTTTCGATCCTTGAACGCACCAAGGGCAACGAATTCTTGGGCTACGCCGGCGAGGCGGGCGAAGGCGCGGTGACGGCGATCGTTGCCGGCGGCGCTGAGCAGCACGAGCTGCGCGAGGGTGCGACTGGCGCGCTCGTGCTCGATCGGACGCCGTTCTACGCGGAAAGCGGCGGCCAGGCGGGCGATCATGGCGTGATCAAGTTTGCGAACGGCGCTGAGTTTGTAGTTGAGGACACGCAAAAGCAGGCGGGCGCGCTGCATGCGCATATCGGGCGCTTGGTGAAGGGCTCGATCAAGGTTGGCGACAAAGCCAAGCTTGAGATCAATCACGAACGGCGCGCAAAGATCCGTTCTAACCACTCTGCGACGCACTTGTTGCACGCGGCGCTGCGCAACACACTTGGGCCGCACGTCACGCAGAAGGGTTCATTGGTCGAGGCGGACTATTTCCGTTTCGATTTTAGCCATGGCCAAGCGCTGACTGCCGATGAAATTTCACGCGTCGAAGACGAAGTGAACGCGGTCATCCGCCAGAACGCCGAAGGCGTCATCAAGGAAATGGCGCCGGCGAAGGCGATCGAAGAAGGTGCGCTGGCGCTGTTCGGGGAAAAGTACGGCGACACCGTGCGTGTGTTGCGACTTGGCGATGCGCTCGTGCGCGACGGCAAGGCGTACTCAGTCGAACTGTGCGGCGGCACGCATGTAAAGCGCACGGGCGACATCGCCGTGTTCGCGATCATGAGCGAAGGCGGCGTCGCTGCCGGGGTTCGCCGTATCGAAGGCGCGACGGGTGCGGCGGCCTTGGCGCACTTGAAGGCGCAAGCGGCGCTCGCGAAAGCAATTGCATCGAACATCAAGGCGCCGCTGGCGGAGGTGACGGAGCGTGTGTCGCAACTCGCGGAAGATAGGCGCAAACTTGAGCGCGAATTGGCGGACACGAAGAAGAAACTGGCACTCGCCGGTAATGGCGGCGGTGCGGCGCCGGCAGGGCCGGAAAGCATTAGCGGCGTCGCTGTGCTTGCGCGGGTGCTTGAGGGCGTGCCGGCGAAAGAGCTGCGAGGGCTTGTCGATGAAGGCAAGAAGTCGATCGGCTCGGGCGTCATCGCCTATATCGGCGTCGAAGACGGCAAGGCGGCGTTGGCAGTCGGCGTCACCGACGATCTCAAAGGCAAGGTCAGCGCTGTCGATCTCGTGAAAGCCGGTGTTGCGGCGGTTGGCGGTCAAGGCGGCGGCGGACGGCCCGATATGGCGCAAGGCGGCGGGCCAAACGGTGGCGAAGCGGCGAAGGCGCTGGAGGCAATCCGCGCCGCATTGCAGGGCGTGCTCGCGGCGTGAACGAGATTACGTATCGTGACGCGAATGTGACTGACGCAGCAGCCTTAGGCGCGTTCGCGGAGCGGACGTTCACGGAGACGTTCGGCCATCTCTATCCGCCAGAGGATCTCGCTTCCTATGTCGAGGCGAAGTACCGGACGGATGTTGTTGCCGCAGAACTCGCTGACGCGGATGTGCGTTACGTGTTGGCGCTGCGAGATGGCCTCATCGTTGGTTATTCCAAACTTGGCGTGATCGACATGGATGTCGATGCGACTGACGCATTGGAGCT
This sequence comes from Hyphomonadaceae bacterium, assembly GCA_041398305.1. Classification (GTDB taxonomy): domain Bacteria; phylum Pseudomonadota; class Alphaproteobacteria; order Caulobacterales; family Aquidulcibacteraceae; genus Vitreimonas. Next base: position 50,449 of record JAWKUZ010000008.1, on the reverse strand, counting down.
GCATCGGCTTTACGTCGACGCGTCAGTGAAGGGTGCGGGCGTCGCGAAAACGCTGATGGATGATGGGCTGGCGTGGGCGCGCGGGAAGGGCGCGAAAGTCATGTATCTCAGCGTCTGGGAGAACAACACGCGCGCGCAGGCTTTCTATCGCCGCTACGGCTTCGAGCACGTGAAAGAACACAAGTTCATGGTCGGCCGCGTCGCAGATCGCGACTTCATCTGGCGCTTGGCGCTCTGACGTCAGTTCGAGTCAGTAACGTCTCGGAAACCAAATCAGCCGTTTTTGGACGACTCGATTCGGTAGTGGGGACGACCGATATGACGCAGAACGATGCACTGGCCGCTTTTCTCGGGCCGGAGCTTTTTGAGCGGCTCGATTGGGGCCGACTCTCTCATGAGCAGCGTGACGCGATTCTCTCCGTCTTCCGAGTCGGATTAGGCGCCGGCGCGCAGTCGGGCGCGGTTTCGACGATCGATGCGGTGCTGGCGCGCGGCAAGGTGCTCATCTGCGAGGATGGTTCACACTGGCAGGCGCGTGAACGCGACGACGCGGACCTGATCGAGGATTGGGGCGCGGGGTCGCTAGTGGCGATCCATCGTCAGCTGGTCTATCGGCTCGACCCTTACCAAGCGGCAGAGGTTGAGTTGCTGCGCCTTTGAGCGCTAGCGTGCCGGCTCATTGCGGAGCCGGATCAATGTCGACGTATGAAACTGTAAAGCTCGAAGTCGCCGACGGCGTGGCGACGCTGACGCTCAACCGGCCTGACCGGATGAACGCGTTCACCGACCAGATGGTGCGCGACATGATCGCGGCGTTTGACGAGACGGACGCCAACGACGACGTGCGCGCTGTGATCGTCACCGGCGAGGGGCGCGCGTTCTGTGCGGGCGCCGACTTGGGTTCGGGTGGCGCAACGTTTGACTATGAGAAGCGGCTTGCTGCGCGCGATGGCGGTGCATCGAAATTTGACCCTGATCGCGCGCGCGATGGCGGTGGACAGGTCGGCATCCGCATCTACGAAAGCATGAAGCCGGTGATCGCGGCGATCAACGGCCCGGCCGTCGGCGTTGGCGCGACAATGACGTTGCCGATGGACATTCGCCTTGCTGTGCCGGGCGCGAAGATGGGGTTCGTGTTCGCGCGGCGTGGGATCGTACCGGAGACGTTGTCTTCCTATTTCCTGCCGCGGCTCGTTGGTGTCTCGACAGCGCTCGAGTGGACGATGACCGGGCGCGTGTTCACGAGTGAAGAAGCGAAGGAGCGCGGGCTGGTGCGTTCGCTGCATGCGCCGGATGAATTGCTGCCGGCGGCGCGGGCCCTGGCGCGCGAAATTGCCGACAACACGGCGCCGGTTTCTGTGGCGTTGTCGCGGCGGATGATCTTGGACATGCTCGATGCCGGTCACCCGATGGAAGCGCATCGGCTGGAGAGCCGGCTGATGGTCGCGCGCGGGCAGGCGGGCGATGCGAAGGAAGGCGTGACGTCGTTTCTGGAGAAGCGCGCGCCGGTGTATCCCGACAAGGTGTCGACCGACATGCCGCAGCCTTATCCGTGGCGGCCGACGCCGCCGTTTCGGGAGTAGTGCGTGCGCCTCGCTTCGACAGGCTCAGCGTGACGCAGTTCTGGCGCGGAGCGTCAGCCTGGGCTTGTCGAAGGCGGCGAGGTCAGCGCTGATACTGGATGAAGCCCCGATTGTGGGCGACTTTGTCGTAGAGTGCGCGGGCGGTGGTGTTGGTTTCGTGCGTGAGCCAATAGACGCGCGAGCAACCGCGTTCGTCGGCGAGAGCATACACCGCTTCAATGAGTGCGCGGGCGATGCCGCGATTGCGCGCCGATGGCGCGACGAAGAGATCTTCGAGATAGCAGAAATCGCCTACGGCCCAGGTGCCGCGATGGAAAACGACGTTGGTGAAGCCGACGAGCGCGCCGTCAGCGTCTTCGGCGACGAGGCAATGCATCGGCTCAGCCGGATCGTGAAAGCGCGCCCATGTTGTGTCCGTGACGGCGTGCGGCAGTTCGGCTTTGTAGAAGGCAAGGTAGCCGGCCCAGAGTGTTTCCCAGGCCGACCGATCTTGTGGTTGTGCTTCGCGGATCTTTATCCCGCTCACGCCTTGCCCATCGCCTTGTCGACGTTGTCGGCGATGGCGTCGAGGAAGCCTTCGGTGGTGAGCCAGGTTTGGTTGTCGCCGACGAGGACGGCTAGGTCCTTGGTCATCTTGCCGGACTCGACGGTGTCGACCGTGATCTTCTCAAGGCGCAGCGCGTAGTCGATGAGCGCTTGGTTGTTATCGAGCTTACCACGATGCGCGAGGCCGCGCGTCCAGGCGAAGATCGAGGCGACTGAGTTGGTCGAGGTCGGCTCACCCTTTTGGTGTTGGCGATAGTGGCGCGTAACGGTGCCGTGCGCGGCTTCCGCTTCCATCGTCTTGCCGTCTGGCGTGATTAGCACCGAGGTCATGAGGCCAAGTGAGCCGAAGCCTTGGGCGACGGTGTCAGATTGGACGTCGCCGTCGTAGTTCTTGCACGCCCAGACGTAGCCGCCGGACCACTTCAGGGCGGAGGCGACCATGTCGTCGATCAGACGGTGTTCGTAGGTGAGTTTGCGCTTCTCGAACTCAGCTTTGAACTCGCTGTCGAATATCTCTTGGAAGATATCCTTGAAGCGGCCGTCATAGGCTTTGAGGATCGTGTTCTTGGTCGAGAGATAGACCGGGTAGTTCTTCAGGATGCCGTAGTTGAACGAGGCGCGGGCGAAGTCCTTGATGCTCTCATCGAGGTTGTACATCGCCATGGTGACGCCGGAGCCCGGCGCCTTGAACACTTCCTTCTCGATCACCGCGCCATCGTCGCCGACGAACTTGATCGAGAGCGTGCCTTTGGTCGGGAACTTGAAATCGGTGGCGCGGTATTGATCGCCGAAGGCGTGACGGCCGACGACGATCGGTTGCGTCCAGCCTGGTACGAGGCGCGGCACGTTCTTGCAGATGATCGGTTCGCGAAAGATGACGCCGCCCAAGATGTTGCGGATCGTGCCGTTGGGCGACTTCCACATCTCCTTCAGGCCGAACTCTTTCACGCGCGCTTCGTCGGGCGTGATGGTCGCGCACTTCACGGCGACGCCGTATTGCTTGGTGGCGTTGGCGGCGTCGATGGTGATCTGGTCGTTGGTCGCGTCGCGGCTCTCAACGCCGAGATCGTAATATTTGAGATCGATGTCGAGATAGGGATGGATCAGCCGCTCTTTGATCAGCGCCCAGATGATCCGGGTCATCTCGTCGCCGTCCATATCGACGACCGGATTGTCCACCTTGATCTTCGCCATGCTCTCGTACCTTCCACGTTCGGGGATTTCGCGCGGGTGGTAGCAGCTTGAGGGCGGGGCGCAAACTGCGGCGGGCCGTCTCTGGCCTTGCGGGGCGGGCGTTGATGGGAAATGAGTGCGCGGTGTCTGACCTTGGCCCGATCCGATGACCCGTGCGCGAAATATGCCGCCCCCGATAGAGGAGGTGTGGCCGGCGGTTTGTCTGGTGCGCCCGCAAATGGGCGAGAACATCGGTGCGGTGGCCCGTGTGCTGCTGAACTTTGGCCTGGTTTCACTGCGGCTGGTGGCGCCGCGCGATCGCTGGCCCAATCCGAAGGCGGAGCAAGTCGCGGTTGGCGCCGATGTGGTGCTGAAGGCGGCGAAGGTTGAGTGGCGGATCGAGGACGCGTTGGCGGATGCGACCTTGGTGTTGGCGGCGACCGCGCGGCCGCGGGGGTTGGAAAAGCCGGTGTGGGGACCGCGTGAGGCGGCTTCGAAGTTGCGCGCTGCCATCGCTACCGGCGAACGGCCCGTGGTGATGTTCGGGCCGGAGGCCTCGGGGATGGAGACGGACGAGATCGCGCGGGCGGATGCGATCCTGACGTTGCCGGTCAATCCGGGGTTTGCTTCGCTGAACTTGGCGAACGCGGTCGCGGTGTTTGCGTACGCCTATGCTGAGGCGCGTCAGGACGCCGACGTGCCGCCCTGGTTCACCTCCGACAGCCCGCCCGCGACCCAGGAAGAGTTCGAGGCGATGATTGAGCATCTGGAGCAAGAGCTTGAACGCGGGCGGTTTTTTCATCCTATGGACAAAGCGCCTCTGATGAAGCGCAACCTGCGGTCTTTGTTCTTGCGGCCGCGGCTAACCCAACAAGAAGTGCAGACGCTGCGCGGCGTGATCAAAGCGCTGACAATAGGGCGGGGCGGCCGGAAAAAGGATGACGCCTAGGAAATGACTTTACCCGTCGTGGGGGAATTGCTTATCCACAGGGCGGGGGACGTTCGGAGCGCATGCTGAAAGCGAAGCGTCGACAAGAGCCGAAACAGGCTGAGCCACGCGCGCAATCGCGCGAGCTTGTTCCGTGGGGCGGCGAGCATGTCGATGTCGATCGCTTCTGGGCGGAGAGCTGGATCGATCTTCTGAACCGGCAACGCTGGCTCTCGAAGAAGCTGAAGCTTGAGACCGCGCCGTGGCAGGTCGATCAGAACGCCGGCATCATTCAGTTCGGGCGCAAGGACGGCGCGCTGGTGACGGCCCCGATCCAGATCATAGGCGCATGGAACCCGCGCACGAGTATTTTTCGCTGGGGTTGGGATCACCCGATGGTGGTGCAGCGCCTGCGTAACGATGCGGAGCGCACGCGCTGGTTCGGTGACAAGCACGACCTCGAAGAACTGACGCAGAAGTCGCTCAAGATGGACGAGAAAGAGGCGTGGCAGATGACTGCGCTGGCAATGAAGGTGAACGGCTCGCACGGCGTCTATCGTGCGCCAACGGAGGGGCCGGTGATTTTCATGACGCTCGGTGAGCCGAAGGTGCGCAAGTAAGCCGCCTTGCGGCGTTTTGCGTGCGCCGCCATGCTTGGGCGCCATGTCCGACTTAGACCAACGTTATCAAGCCATCGTTGCGCGCCTCGCCGCCAATGAGCTGATCAACGAGGTGTTCGTCTTCGAGAAGATCGAGGCGATCGCGCGCGAGGGGCATGCCGACGCAGCAATGCTCGCGGCCGTGATTCACGCACTTGGCTACGGCTGCGGCAGAGATTGGCCGCGGGCATTGGAGTGGACGGCGATCGCGGCGGAGCGTGATGTGAAAGCGGCGCAGGAGCAGCTGCGTTTGCTGGCGGGCGACGGTGGTGACGATTGGCGCGCGCTGGCGGCGGCGATTTACGTCTCCGCCTGGGTTGCGCCGCGCGTCAGCCGTATCGTCAACGAGCGGCCGCATATCGCCATGAGCGAAGGATTTCTCGACGCCCGATTGTGCGCGTGGCTGATTGCGCGCGCGGCCCCACTGCAGACGCCATCGCTGGTGTACGACCCGATCTCGGGCAAGGCGGCGCAGGCAGACGCGCGCTCCAACACGTGCGCAACATTCACGATCCTGACTCTCGATCTGCCGACTTTGCTCATACGCGAGCGGATCGCGAATACGCTCGCCGTGCCGATCGAGCACCTGGAGCGCGTGTCGGTGTTTCGCTACACAGTAGGCCAAGAGTTCGCGAGTCACGTCGACTATTTGACGCCATCGCCGCAGCTCAATGCGGAGATCGCTGAGATCGGTCAGCGGCCGCTGACGTTCCTGCTCTATCTCAATGAAGGCTTTGAAGGCGGCGAAACGCACTTCTTGGATGTCGACAAAAAGTTTCGCGGACGCACGGGCGATGCGTTGTATTGGCGAAACGTCGATGAAAGCGGCGCCCCGGATTTGATGACGACGCACACGGGAGTTGCGCCGACAAGTGGCGAGAAATGGTTGCTTTCGCAGTTCATTCGCAACAAGGCGCAACTGCTGGGTTGAACCCGGTGTGATTGCAGTTTGTTTACGCTTCACGCGGACGCTTTCGGCATGTCGATTCGATCAATGAGCATGACGAAATCGCAGATCGTTCAAACCGCCGGGCTGACGCTCGTCATCCTCATCGTGGTGCTGGCGTTGGACTATCTGGTCAACGTCGTCGCGATGCCGGGGGTGACTGCTTATACGCCCCTGGCAACTGCATTGATCACCTTGCTCGTGACGCCGGCGGCGATCGCTTATGTCACGCTGCAGAACGCAAGAGTGCAGCGCGCGAAGCTGGCGCTCGAAGAAGAGCGCTTGGCGCGCTTGGCTGCGGATGGCGCGAACGCCGCGAAGACGCAATTTTTGGCGAACATGAGTCACGAACTGCGCACGCCACTGAATGCCATCATTGGCTATGCAGAGATCATCGAGGAAGATTCCGAGACTGCGGGCGTCACGGCGGATTCGCAGCGGATACAGCATTCAGCGAAGCACCTGCTCGGTCTCATCAATGAGATACTCGATCACGTGAAGCTTGAGGCGGGCGAACTGCCGCTGACCGTTTCGCAGGTTGAATTGCGTGCGCTGTTTGACGAAGTCGTAAGCGCAGTGGGCGAACGCGCGCGCGCAAATGGCAATGAAATTGTCGCTGAAGCCGGCATGGATATCGGCGTGGCGTGGGTGGATCATCAACGGGTCAAGCAATGCATGAGCAGCGTTGCCTTCAACGCCGCGAAATTTACCGCGAATGGCCGCATCACCCTTCGAATGCGCAATGAGGGCGAGGGCGCGTTTATGTTCGAGGTGAGGGACACGGGTGTGGGCATTGAGCCTGCGGCGATGGCGACGCTGTTTCAGCCGTTCGTGCAGGCGGATGCTTCGGTGACGCGTGAGTTTGGCGGAAGCGGCATTGGTTTGGCGCTGACCAAGCAATTGATGGACGCAATGGGTGGCGATATCCGGGTCGCCAGCAAGCTTGGGGCCGGCTCAACCTTCACGCTGTTGTTCAAGCGCGGCGAAGCGCCCTCAAACGTGGTGACGCTGGCTGCTTAGCGCTCGACCAGTGCGCCAACCATTTCGTGGCCTTCGCCGCCGAGAATTTCGAGCTGGGTGATTGTGCCTGGTGCAATTTCGTCGTCGCTATCGACGTAGGTGACGCCGTCGATTTCGGGCGCGTCGGCTTTGGTGCGGAAGGCGTAGGCTTCGGCGTCTTCGTCCCAGCCGTCGCAAATGGCGTCGACGGTTTTGCCGATCATGGATTGCAGGCGCTGGTGCGCGAGCGCGGTTTGCACTTCCATGAAGCGGTCATAGCGCTCGTCGACATCGTCTTGATCGACATGGCCGGGCAGATCGCGTGACGGCGCGCCGTCGACGTTTTCGTATTTGAACACGCCGGCGCGATCGATCTCGGCTTCTTCGATGAAATCGAGCAGGGTTTCGAAATCGTCTTCGGTTTCACCGGGAAAGCCGACGATGAAGCTCGAGCGGATTGTGAGGTCGGGGCAGATAGAGCGCCACTTCTTGATGCGATCCAGGACTTTGTCCTGGTTCGCGGGGCGGCGCATGGCTTTCAGCACGTTTGGTGAGGCGTGCTGGAAGGGGATGTCGAGGTAGGGCAACACTTTGCCTTCGGCCATCAGGCCAACGACTTCATCTACGTGCGGATATGGGTAGACGTAGTGGAGGCGCGTCCACACGCCCAAGTCGCCGAGTTCTTTGCAGAGATCGTAGAATTTGGCGCGGACCATGCGGTCCTTCCATTTGCTCTCGGCATATTTAGCGTCGACGCCGTAAGCTGATGTGTCTTGGCTGATGACGAGCAGTTCTTTGACGCCAGCTTTCACCAGCGACTCTGCTTCTTTCAGCACAGCGTTGGCGGGGCGCGAGACGAGGTCGCCGCGGATGCTCGGGATGATGCAGAAGGTGCAGCGATTGTTGCAGCCTTCGGAGATCTTCAAATACGCGTAGTGGCGTGGCGTGAGGCGGAAGCCGCCTTCGGGCACCAGATCGACTTTTGGATCGTGCGCTTGCGGCAGGTGCGTGTGCACGGCGCCGACGACGGCTTCGTATTGGTGCGGGCCGGTGACCTGGAGCACCTTCGGGTGCGTGTCGCGGATCAGCGTTTCTTCCTTACCGAGACAGCCGGTGACGATGACCTTGCCGTTTTCGGCGATGGCCTCGCCGATGGCGTCGAGGCTCTCGGCTTTGGCGCTATCGAGGAAGCCGCACGTGTTGACGACGACGAGGTCGGCGCCTTCGTAGGAGCCGCTCAGCTGATAGCCCTCGGAGCGCAGGCGCGTGATGATGCGCTCGCTGTCGACGAGTGCTTTCGGGCAGCCGAGCGAAACGACGCCAATGGTGGGGGCTTTTGCGGACATTGAGGCGGGGCTCATAGCGCAGAGCGAGGCCAATCCCAAGCGTCTGCGCTGAAGAATAGTGGCGGTTTGGGGTGAGTCAGCTACGGTAGCGCTGCTGGATGGGGGATTTGCATGGCGCGTGGATGCGAGTGGCTTGAGCTGGGTGCTACTTGCCCATGATCCTGCGCCGCATCATCGAGCACGTCCGTAAGCAGGAATGGACGGCGATCGGGATCGATTTTCTGATCGTCGTGATCGGTGTCTTCGTGGCGACACAGGTCAGCAATTGGAACGAGGAGCGCGAAGCGGCGATCCGGCGCGAGCAGGTGATCGCATTGTTGATCGCCGACTTGCGCGACGGCCAGGGTGCGCAGGCAGCATTCGAGAGAAATATCGATGCGGGGATAGCGCATTGGCAGGAAGCGTTTGACGCCGGAACTCTGACGCCGCCGTATTTTCTGCGGATCGACGGATCAGATACCGCTCCCCGGACATGGGAAACTTTGCAGAGGATGGGGCTCGACAGGACCCTAGATCCAGTGACGCTGTTTGACCTCGGCTTCTACTATTCCGAGCTTGATGGCGTCGGCGTGAAGTACATTCGCTATGTGACATTCGTCGAGAACGAGGTGTTGCCGTACTTGGACCGTGATCCGTCGTTCTTCTATACGGCTGACAGAACGGCGCTAAAGTCTGAGTACGCCGCGAACGTGGAGCGGCTGCGGGATTTCGGGCGGGAGACAACGCGGTTGCGCATCTGGTCGGCGTGTCTCGTCTATCGGCTTGAGGCGCGGCGGACTTTTGAGCAGAGCTGCCGACGCGCGAACTACAGGCTCCCTGGCATGCCAGAGCCGGAGGCGACGCCATGATCCTGCGCCGCATCATCGAGCACTTCCGTAAGCAGGAATGGACGGCGATCGGGATCGATTTCGTGATCGTCGTGATCGGCGTGTTCGTTGGCATTCAGCTTGGCAATTGGAATGAGGCGCGGGCGTTGCGCGCACAGGAGAGCGCCTACCTGGCTCAATTGCGCGATGAGATCGTCGAGAACGATCGTATGCTAGAGCATCTCGTCACTTATACCGATCGCTCGGTGGAAGGGGGGCGGAGCGCACTTGCGTGGCTCGAAAGTGATGAGCCGTGCGGCACGCGCTGTGCGGACCTGCTGATCGATTTCTTTCACGCTTCGCAGCTCTGGGGCACCGGGTTTCAAACGGGCAAGTACGCCGAGAACGAGCGCAGAGGCTTCCCAACCGATGACGATACGCGCGCTGCAGTCCGGCGGTTCTACATCTATCTGGCGGGCTGGAACCCAATAAACCTGACGGCGCCAGCCTATCGCGAGCGGTTGCGACGACACCTCAGCCCAGAGGCGGCCGAGGTGCTGTGGGGTGATTGTTTCATCGTCGACGCCGAGATCGAGATGATGAGTTCCGATTGCGCGTCGGTACTCCAGAACGTTGATACGGCGTCGGTCCTGCGGGCCATTCGCGCCGACAATCAGATCGCGGACGACCTCCGGTTTTGGATCGGGCAGAACATCTTTGCGCAGCAGGAGTATCCGCGAGCCCGTGAGAGCGCGGCGAATGCCGTGGCCGCGATCAACGCGGAGATTGGCGCGCCATGATCCTTCGTCGCATCATTGCACACTTCCGTAAGCAGGAATGGACGGCGATCGGGATCGATCTTGTGATCGTCGTGTTCGGCGTGTTCATCGGTATCCAGGTCGCGAACTGGAACGAGGGGCGGATCGAGCGTCTGCAGGAGCGCGGATTTCTGGTGCGACTGCACGAGGATTTCACTCAGAGCATCGCCGGTCAGGCCCGTGACCTCGCGTTTCTCGATCAGCAACTCGCGGATCAAGCGGCGATCCTTCGCTCATTGGATGCTTGTGCGGTGGCGCCGGAGGACCAGATCGCATTTCAGCGCGGCATCGGTGCGCTTGGCTATATCAATCCGCCACGGCTCTACAGGCGCACGATCGATGAGATCGGGGCCTCTGGCGAGACCGACATCATCCGGAACGATGCTCTCAAGCGGCGGTTGGCGGATATCGTCGCGCTGGTTGAATGGCGCGCCAACGGTTTCGAGCAGACGACCCGCACCACAGAGCACTATCGCTACATCGTGGAAGGTCGAACCCGCTACGATTTCGAGCGCTCCTTCTACGATCCGTTCCTCGGAGACGTGCTTGGCGTGAACTTCGATATCCGTGCGCTTTGCCGTGACCCTGCGATTGCGTCGGCGGTGTCGGCGATCAGTCAGGCGACGCGGGAGCGGCGGCGCGCCTATCAGCCCATTCTGGATCAATACGAAGCCTTCCTGCCGATGCTGGAAGGGGAAGTGCAGCAGCGCTGGGGCGTGCGGCTCGAAGCGGAGGCGACACCATGATCCTGCGGCGCTTGATGGAGCATCTGCGTAAGCAGGAATGGACGGCGGTTGCGATCGATTTCGTGATCGTGGTCGTCGGTGTGTTCGTTGGTATGCAGGTGACGAACTGGAACGCGGACGCAGCGGATCGACGCCGCGGCGCGGAATATGTTGAGCGGCTCAGCCGTGACATGGAAAAGGATCTCGCGGCGCGCCGAAATAATGTCGCGTATTACGCTGCTGTGCTCGACAGCGTTCTGCGCGCAAATTCAATGCTAGCGGATCCGCGTTCGAACCCGCGGGATCTGGTCGTAAATGCTTATCGTGCGACTGAGATGGCGTATTCAGCGCCCACGCGGGCGACTTGGGACGAGTTGGTCTCGTCTGGCGATATCGGGTTGTTGCCGCGCGGCGCGGTCGATCGAGGAATTGCGGACTACTTCGCCGTCGATACCGGGCAATCGGTCATAGATACGATGGAAGCGTCCGCATATCGCCACCGCGTACGTTCCATCATTCCGTTGGAAGTTCAGGTAGCGATCCGCGCGGGCTGTAGCGACGTGCGCAGCGAAACGGCAGAGGTTGTCGGCTTCGTTGAGGCCTGCACGCTGGATGTCAGCGACGACGTCTTGCGAGAAACAGCGAATGCTTTGCGTGCGGACCCTGAGGTTCGAGCGACGCTGCGGATGCAGTATTCTGACGCCTATACAGCGCGCGCGAACCTAAGCGGCGATGTGGCTTATCTGGAGCGAGGGCTCGCTGCACTTCGAGGCAGTTAGCGGCGCTCTCGACGCTTGTGACGTTGTGCGCGAACGGATGGCGGTTTGCACGAGAGCCGTGTAGCGTCCGCGCCCACTGACGGGAGGGTGACATGCGGTCTGGTGTTCTTGCGCTTATTTTCGGTCTTGCCGCATTCAGCGCGGCGGGTCATGCGGCGGCCGAGCAGGTCGCGTTGCAGTGCCGCCAGCCGGTTTCGGAATCCTACGAGTTGCATCCGACCGAGGGCGTCGTGAACGAAACGTCGGCGCAGCCGGACGTCACCATCGTGTTCGATACCGATACGGGACGTTTTTCGCTCGGCACCACAGGCGGCAGCTTCATTAGGAACGAGCGCTCTTATATTGGCATGGCGCACCAGCCGCCGTTTTCGGGCGCCTGGGAAATTGATCGTCAGACGGGGCGGATGATGGCGATGGGCCATGCTGTGATCAACGGCAGCATGGTTATGATCCTCCGCGATGGCCAATGCTCGCTGAACGGACGCGTGCCTTTCTGAGGAAATGAGAGCGTCCGGAAACGGCCAGACACGAGCGTCCGTTTCCGGCGATGCTCCGTGGCAATGGAGGTTCTACATGGCCACAATTCGCAAAGAGTTTGGGTCCCCGCGTTCGGCAGACGAAGTGTGGGCGGTGTTGCGCCGCTTCGATGGCGTGCACGAATTGGCCAAAGGCTTTGTGACGGCGACGAAGATAGAGCCAAGCGGGGCGCGCGTAGTGACCTTCGCGAATGGCATGGAGGTGCGCGAGTGGCTGGTGACATCCGATGATGCTAGCCGGCGGCTGGTCTACGCCATCACCGATAGCCCGAACTTCATGCACTACAGCGCTTCGGCGCAGGTGTTCGAGGACGGGCAGGGAAGCCGGTTCGTCTGGAGCGTGGATTTTCTGCCGGATTCCCTGGTCGAGAGGCAAAACGCGGCGATGGAGGCCGGCGCGGCGGCCATGGCTAATACGCTTTCCTGACGGAGCCATCCGGCGCGGCAACTCGCCTCTGCTGCGAATGACTTGCAGGAGCGCTCGCGGCAGGCTAGGGTTTCTTTGCGTCTGACTCTCAGTCGCCGAAAATGTCTTTGCTTACAGAGAAATGCGGGATGTACGTCTGCAACTGTAACGGTGTGACTCGGGCCGAAGTGGACGAAGCCATTTCAGCTGGGGCGCAGGGTCCGGAAGACGTGCTGGCCCATCATGGGTGCGAGCCGTGTTGCGGGCGCTGCCTCCCCGAGATCGCCGATGGCATTTCTAGCGGCGGAATGGCTTGCGGTAAGCGGGGCCTCGTCGCGGCGGAGTAGCGCGCGATGAAGGGTGATGCGGACGTCATTAAGCAGCTCAATAAGATTCTCACGAACGAGCTGACGTCGATCAATCAGTACTTTCTCCATGCGCGGATGTACCAGTCCGACGGCTACGGCAAGCTCGGCAAGAAGACGTACGAAGAATCCATCGAAGAGATGAAGCACGCGGACCGGATCATAAACCGGATCTTGCTGATCGAAGGATTCCCGAATCTTCAGAACCTGAACAAGCTGCAGATCGGGGAGGCGGTGCCTGAACGCCTGGCTGCGGATTTGAATGCCGAAAAAACCGGCCACGCCGCGATCAAGGAAGGCATCACACTCTGCGAGGCGAAGCAGGATTACGTGTCACGCGATCTGCTGACCGATTTGCTCGATGACACTGAAGAACACATCGATTTCCTAGAGACGCAGTTGAAGAACCTCGATGAGATGGGTCTGCAGAATTATCTGCAGAGCCAGTACGATCTCAACAGTGAACCAAGCGCCTAAGTCGGCGTCGCGAGGGTTTCCCGCTGTGGCGCCGCCTAGCGGGCGACGCTAGGCGCTTCAAATCGAGCGACTTCTCTGAAGCCCGCGCCCGATGCCAATGTCGCGCAGTCTTCGGTGCTGAGCAGCATCCATTCGCCGGCGGCAGAGCATGACTCAAACTGACGAACGTCGGCCCAGGGGCTTTTGTCGGCGTTGCGCTTGGTGAGCCAGTGGCTGAGGAAACGCTGTCCGTCCGGGTTTTCGCACACCCAGGCGGAGCGACGCATGAACATGAGGTTCAATGGTTCGAATAGCTCGCGGTGGGCGGTGAACACACCGTCGAGGCTTGGCACTGACAGACCCGACACGTCGACGTTGCCGTGAATGACACTGACACAATCGAAGCCGAGCCAAACCGGATGGGCGGCGTTGAAGGCGGCATGATCGTGGAGGTCCTGCGCACGTATGACGCCAAAGTACTCGACCCGGCTGAGTTCGAGCTTGTCGTGGTGGCGGAGCACAATGGCCATCTAGGTGTCTCTTAGCGCGCGGGCGCGCTGGCTGACTTCGCGCTGTCGTCGAAGCGGGCAAGTTCATCGAATCCAGTGCGGGTCTGCAGAGCCAAAGTCTCGGCTTCACTCAACACCAGCCAGTCGCCAGCTTGCTCGAACGTTTCAAACTGGCGGAGCGTCGTTGACATCGCTTCGCGCGCGTCTCGCTGGCCGCTCCAATGATCGATGTGCGGTTGTGCAGCCGGGCTAAAGCAAATCCATGCCGAGCGGCGGATGATTTGAAAATTGATCGGCGCATAGAGCGACTTGTAGCGGCCAAAGATGCGATCGAGCGCGTCGAACTCGACGTCGGCAAACGCCGCGCCGGGAAGGACGATGCTGAGGCAATCGCACTTCAGAAAGGAGCTGTTCGTTGTGAGGAAGTCGGCGAGCTCTTGAAGCTCGGCAAGCGTGATCGCGCCGTGGTATTCGGCTATGTTCAACTCAAGCAATTGGTTGTGTCGCAGCACGACCGGCACGGACGCGTTCCTCCAAAGTAAGGCTGTGCGCAACTCGACTTGCTGATTGGTTAAGAGAGCTGCATCGGCGGGCGGTCGCTGGGCGCGTTCGTGTCGTCGCCGTTTGATTGACCTGGGAGGTGGCATGGTCTGTGGTCGCCAGATGATTAGACCGCTTCTTATGTCGCTCGCGCTCGTTGCGTGTGCGTCAGCGCCGGAGCAGCAGCCGCAGCCCGTGAATGCCGATCCGGTGATTGCGGCTGAGCGCGCGTTTGCGGCCGATGCCGCAGTGCGCGGCTGGGCGGCCGCATTCAGACGCGCCGCCGCCCCCGATGCGACCACGCTAAGCCCAGATCCGGTGAATGCGCAGGAGCGATTGGCTACGTTTCCCGGCGACGGTGAGACCACGCTTGATTGGCGCCCAGCCTACGCCGGTATCGCGCGCTCCGGCGACTTTGGCTTCACCACGGGGCCGTTCCAGTTTCGCGGGCGCGAGGGGATTGTCGGCCACTATTTCACGGTGTGGCGCAGGCAGGCGGACGGGGAGTGGAAATGGATTTTTGATGCGGGCACTGATGTTCGCGATCCTGGGCCCGCCGTCGCGCCGGATGCCGTGATCCCGACTCTGCCCGTCGCGGCCAGCGCGAACGCATCAGCCGAGACCGCCGCAGGCGAAGTGGCCGCGCTTGAACTCCAAATCTCTCGCGGGCGGCCCCATCCGCGGGAGCAATTGCTGCGTCGGCTGAGCGGCGACGTCCGCGTCAACCGGCCTGGGCATCCAGCTGCAATAGGGCGTGACCAGGCCACCGATTTGGTGCGGGCTACGACCTTGGACGCAATAGCGACCCCAATCCGGATCGATGCCTCCGCTGCGGGTGACATGGTCTTCGTTCTTGGCTCTGCCGTGTGGAACGACGGGGAGACGGTGAGGCGGGGCTACGCAGCCCGCGTCTGGCAGCGTCAGGGCGCCGATTGGCGCATTGTTTTCGACGAACTCGTGCCGCGCCGGGAGCCGCCCGGTTGACTTGCGCGGTCCAATCGACCAAAAGCCCCGCTTTCCCGCGCCTCGGCTCGTTCCGGGGGCGGACCTATACTGGGCGACGGGCTAACCGCCAGGGCAGTCGCGGCTTCATTCTGAGGCCGCCGGTCCCCGTCACGGAAGAAGGCGCCTGTAGCGCATGACGAAGCGTATTGAAGCTAAGTACAAGTCGGACCGCCGGTTTGGCCAAAACCTCTGGGGCCGTCCGAAATCTCCAGTCAACAAGCGCCAGTACGGCCCCGGTCAGCACGGCCAGCGCCGCAAGGGCAAGACCTCTGACTTCGGCCTGCAATTGGTCGCGAAGCAGAAGCTCCGCCTTTACTACGGCAACATCACCGAAAAGCAGTTCCGCAAGACCTACGAAGAAGCCGCGCGCCGGAAGGGCAACACGGCCGAAAACCTCATCGGTCTGCTCGAGAGCCGCCTCGATGCGGTGGTGTATCGCTCCAAGTTTGCGCCGACCGTTTTCTCGGCGCGTCAGTTCGTGAACCACGGCCACGTGAAGGTGAACGGCAAGCGCGTCACCATCCCGTCTTTCCTGGTGAAGGTCGGCGACGTGATCGAAGTGCGCGATCGCGCCAAGTCGATGGCAATCGTTCTCGAAGCGCTGGCGAGCGGCGAGCGTGACACGCCGGATTACCTTGAGGTCGACGGCAAGGCGATGACGTCACGTTACGCGCGCATCCCAACGCTGTCGGACGTGCCGTATCCAGTTCAGATGGAACCGAACCTCGTCGTCGAATACTACGCGTCGTAAGTTCGCTTCATTGGCGAAGATCGAAGGCCCACCCTCGCGGTGGGCCTTTTTCTTTTCTATGGTCGCGCCATGGTGAAGCTCACAAAACTGATCGACGACGCGGTGCTGGTGGCGCCGGGCACGAAATCTCAGCTGCATAAGCGCGCGACAATAGCGGACGACATCTTTCCCGATCGCGAGGCCGCGGAAGAGGTGACCAAAGAGAACGCAAAGGCCATCGATACGCTGCAGGACGCGCTTTGGGCCGAAGGGTCGCGATCCCTTTTGGTTATTCTGCAGGGCATCGACACCTCCGGCAAAGACGGGACGGTTCGAGCCGTGTTCAATCGCTGCGGCCCGCTTGGGGTTTGCGTCACGCCGTTTGGGCGACCGAGCGACGAAGAACTGGCGCACGACTTTCTTTGGCGAATTCATATGGCCGCGCCGAAGAAAGGCGTGATCGGCGTATTCAACCGCTCCCAGTATGAAGACGTGCTGGTGGTGAAGGTGCGCTCTCTTGCGCCTCGGAACGTGGTTGAAAAGCGCTACGAGCAGATCAATGCGTTCGAGCAGCACCTCGTCGCCAATGGCACGACGGTGCTGAAGTTCATGCTCAACATTTCCAAGGACGAGCAGCGCGAGCGCTTGCAGGCCCGCCTGGATAACCGTGAAAAGAACTGGAAGTTCAACGCAGGCGATCTAGAAGATCGGAAGCTCTGGGACGACTTTCAGGATGCCTACGAGGTCGCGCTTGATCGCTGCTCGACGGAGTGCGCGCCATGGCGCGTGGTGCCAGCCGATCGCAAATGGCAGCGCAATGCAATCATATCGGCGGTGGTGCGAAAAACGCTTGAGGACATGGCGCCCGCCTATCCGAAGCCCGACTGGAAACCATCGGACTTCAACATCACTTAGCGGCGATATCGTCTTCCTTGCGGATGATGCCGAGGGAGATCACGCGCTTCAGAGCTTCGTCCGGAGGGATGCTCAGCAGCTTGAGTTGGTTGCGCGGCAGGTAAAGCAGGAACCCGGAGGTAGGGATAGGCGCTTGCGGCACGTAGACGGCCACAAGGTCCTCGCCAATGTCATGGACCACTTCGGCCGTGTTTTCGTTCGTGATGAAGCCGATGGCGTAGGAGCCTGGTTTCGGAAATTCGACCAGCACGGCTTGCTTGAACGACGTGCGCTCGGGGGCGGCGACTTGTTTGAACACCTGCTTGGCGCCGCCATAGATCGTGCGCACGAGCGGCAGGTTGGCGATGCCGCTATCGGCGGTGCTGACAATCCAGCGACCCACGAGATTACCTGCTAGCGCCCCGACGAGCGTGAGAGTGGCGACCGCGAGCAAGAGTCCGCCGCCAGGAAACCGCGTCAAGAAATCGAAGCCCGGCGGAACGAGGGGTTCGACGCGCGTGTCGATGAAGGTGACGACGAGCCAGATCAGCCAAGCGGTGACCACGAACGGCAATACAAGCGCCACGCCGGCGAGGAACGAATTCCGTAGCCATGCAAGGAGGTTGAACGGACGTTCTGGCGCGGTGCTGATCGAGGGAGGTGGCGGCATTAGCGGTGATGTAGGGCAACCCGTGGGCCTGCGGAAGCGGGGCTAGCGAACCTAAGACAGCGCTCCTACCTTTGCCCCCATGTTCGGTCGCAAGAGTGATTTTGTGTCGGCGCCGCAGCGGCGCGGCCCGAGGGACAGCTTTTCAGAAACAGTGATTAGGGTGGTCGAGCAGATCGGCCCGGCCGTCATTGGCATAAGGCGAACAAGCCGTTCGCGCGGGCTCTATGACGGCGCTGGCTCCGGTGTGATCATCTCGCCCGACGGCTACGCGCTGACCAATAATCACGTGGTGCGGGGCGCGGGATCAATTGAAGCGATCCTGCATGATGGCAGTGTCGCGGCAGCTGAGGTCGTTGGAACCGATCCTGACACCGATCTCGCCTTGCTGCGCATGAACAGCAAGGGCCATCACGCAGCCGAGTTGGGTGATTCAAATCAACTGAAAGTCGGCGAGCTCGCGATCGCGATGGGAAATCCGTTGGGTCTGCAGGCGACGGTGACGGTCGGCGTGGTGTCGGCTTTGCGGCGCACCCTGCGGGGCCAAAATGGCCGATTGATCGAAGACGTGATTCAGACGGATGCGGCCTTGAACCCAGGCAATTCGGGCGGCGCGCTGATTGACGCGCATGGCACGGTCGTCGGGATCAACACAGCGATCATCGGTGGCGCGCAGGGTCTTTGTTTCGCGGTGCCTAGCAGTACGGCGAAGTTCATTATCCCGGAATTGATGCGCGACGGGCGCGTTGCGCGCGGGTGGCTTGGTATTGGCGGGCAGACGCAGGAATTGTCGCGGGCGCTGGTGCGAAGGCTTGGGCTTCATGCGGAAAGCGGCGTACTGGTCGTGGCTGTTGCCGGCGGCGGGCCGGGCGAAGCTGCCGGACTGGAGGAGGGCGACGTGGTCCTCAAGCTCGATGGCGAACCAACACCGTCTGTGGACGCCATTCACAAATTGCTTACGCGCGACCGCATTGGGCGCACGGTTGAGTTGGATGTGCTGCGCAGTGGCGCGCGGACGAAGCTGAAGCTTGCTGTCACGGCGCGACCGGAGCCGAAGGCGGCTTAGGCGGGGACGGTCACGCCTTTTTCGTCGAGCAGTGTTTTCAGTTCGCCGGTTTGAAACATCTCGCGGACGATGTCGCAGCCGCCGATAAACTCGCCCTTGACGTACAGTTGCGGGATCGTCGGCCAGTTGGCGAACTCTTTCACACCTTGGCGAATGTCGTCGTCAGCGAGCACGTTTACGTCGTGATAGTCGACGCCAACATGGTCGAGGATGCGGACGACCATTTGCGAGAAGCCGCACTGAGGCTGCTCCGCAGTGCCCTTCATGAACAGCACCACGTCATGGGCGCCGATGGTGCTGCGGATGGTTTCAAGCGCGTCGGGCATGCGAACTCCTTGGCCCGCAGGTAGGGGGTGTTGATCGGGGCATCAAGCTTCAGGTCTTTGGCGCGGTATCGAGGGCGAGGGCGTGAAGTTCACCGCCCATCCGGCCTTTGAGGGCGGCGTAGACCATTTGGTGCTGAGCCACCCTCGATTTCCCCTCGAACGCGGCTGACCGGATGGTCGCTTTATAGTGGTCGCCGTCCCCCGCCAGGTCCTTGATCTGAATGTCGGCGTCGGGAAGGGCCTCCCGGAGTAGGGAGTCGAGCTCCTGGACTGTCATTGCCATCGGATCATCCTGAAGAAACTGAGATTCCAGCCTTTCTATCCGCTTGGGCATGCCATTGCACGCTGCCTTCGGGAACTGCATGACGATCACGAAAGTTTTGATTGCGGCCCTGAGCGCTGTTCGGGCATCAGGGTCAGTCTGGGGGATGGGCGGTCTGAGAAGATCGCTCACTGCGTGGGAGACGTTGACAAGAGCACACTTTCCTAAAATTTAGGCGGCAGCGCACTACGGCGTAGGGAAAGAAGACCGCGGATTGCGGCAGCCCGCGCAGCGTTTGGTGGGAGGATGCAAGGCCAGGTTCAGGACAGGATCGAACCGGGCCAATCCAACCACAGAAAATGATTACGCAGAAATCCTCACCCCGGTGAGCCCGCGCGCACGCAGGAGCGCGATGGGTTCGCCAAGTCAAGAATTCAGGGCAGGCACAAAGGGCAGACCATGACGTTGATGAATTCGCTGCTGATGTTCGCGCAGCAAACTACCGCTCCAGCTGGCACTCCGGAGACCCCTCCGCCGGTGAACACGCCGTCCGCTGCGGAGCTTTGAAGCCGCAAAGCAGCGTGGCGCGGAAGCGATGAACGAAGCTTCCGGCGCGCAAGAAGTGTCGATGCTCGAGCTGGTGCAGCACCTCAGCGCCGTCGAAATGGGCGTCATGGTGATCCTTGGCCTTTGCGCCATCTACGCCGTCGCGCTGCTCTTCGAGAAAATCTACGTCATGCGTAAGGCCTCGAAGCAGACGAAGGACTTCCTCGCTTCGTTCCGTAAGGCCAATTCGGTTGAAGAAGCCGAAGCCATCGTGCGCAAGTTGCCCAATTCCGGCATCAAGTCGATGTTCGACGCCGGCATGGCGGAAGTCCGCCGCACGCAGGACCTCGGCCTCTACACGATGCGCGACGCCCGTGACCACACGATGCAGCGCGTTCAATCGGCGATGGCCACGCGTCAAAACGAACACCTCGATGACCTCGGCTCGTCGATGACCTTCCTTGCGTCGATCGGCGCGAACGCACCGTTCATCGGTCTGTTCGGTACGGTTTGGGGCATCATGGTCGCGTTCGTTGGTATCGCGAAAACGCAAACCACGTCGCTCGCGGTCGTCGCGCCTGGTATCGCCGGCGCTCTGCTCGCGACCGCCGCTGGTCTGGCCGCCGCTATCCCGGCGGTGCTGATCTACAACTTCGCCGCCAAGCAAATCTCCAAGCAGGCCACTAAGCTCGACGACTTCGCGTCAGAGTTCATCGCGCTCGTTTCGCGCGACATGGACCGCCGCGCTGGTTGAGCTTTACCCTAGCTTTGGAGGAACCCCATGGCGGGTAAAGTAGGAGGAGGAGGCGGCAAGCACGGCAAACATGACGTGACCGCGGATCCAAACGTGATCCCGTTCATCGACATCATGCTAGTGCTTCTGATCATCTTTATGATCGCCGCCCCGATCTCGAGCGTGGACATCGAAGTGGCCATGCCGGACGCACGTATCACGCCGTCACAACGGCCGCCGCGTCCGACCTGGATTTCGGTGACCAGCGATGGCGTTTACGTCATGAACGATGCTGTTGATATCAATGCGCTCGGAGAGCGTACGTTCGAAGCGGTGCGTGAGAACACACCGCAAATTGCGAACGACGAGTTCGAGATCATGGATCAGCGCATCTATATTCGCGCCGATGCGGATCTTCCGTATCGGGATGTCGTGCGGGTGATGAACCGCCTGCAGGACAGGGGCTTCACCAAAATCGGCCTCGTCGCCGAAGATCGGCGGAGGTAGGCCCATGGGTGCGAAAGTAGGTGGTTCGAAAGACGGGCCGGTTTCAGAACCGAACGTTATCCCGTTTATCGACATTCTCCTGGTTCTGCTGATCATCTTCATGGTGACGGCGCCGATCCCGACCGTCGACATCCGCGTTGACCTGCCGCCGCCGAACCCGGTGCCAATCCGATTGGAGGGCCTCAACCCGACGATCGTCGGCATCCGTGAAACGGCCGCCGGTTTGGCGATCTACGTGGATGAAGAAGTGGTTCAAATGTCCACCCTCGGCGACGTGACGCTGTCGCATGCAATCCGCAACAATCCAGCGCTCGACACGCAGGATATATATGCGGAAGCACGCATCTTCGTGCGCGCCGATCAAACTACGGCTTATGGAAACGTCGTCGACGTCATGAGCCGGCTTCAGGAAGAAGGCTTTGTGAAAGTCGGTATCTTCGCTGAACTAGCGAGCGAGGGATAAGATCATGGTAGGTCTTCGCCTTATCTCGCTGGGCTTGGCGGCGCTCGTCTGCCTTAGCCTCGTGTATCTCGCAGTCACACAGCGTTTCAGCGCGATTGCGGATCTCTTTGATGATGCCGATGCCGTGAAGGTGGAAATCGAGGAGGAGGAAAAGCCGCCCCCACCTCCGCCACCGCCACCGGATCGTCCGCCGCCGCCGCCGCCGCCTGAGCAGCGTGTGCCGCCGCCGGATCTGTCTGCGCCTCCGACGCCGACGCCGATCCCGGTTGCGGTTGACCCGCCGCCGGCGCCGCCGACGCCTTCGGTCATCACCAATCCGGTGTTCCTGCAGCGTCCAGACGCCCGTCAATTCTCGCAGTACTATCCTGAGCGTGCTCAGGAGCGGGAAGTCGAGGGGCGCGCCACGATCGACTGTCTGGTTGGCGCCGATGGACGGTTGTCATGCACCGTGACTGCCGAGGATCCACCCGGATACGGATTCGGTGATGCGACGTTGCGGATCTCCCGCTTCTTCCGCATCGCACCCGCGACCCGGGATGGAGTTCCGACTTCCGGCGGACGCTTCCGCACGACGGTCCGCTGGGTGTTGCCAGACTAACGACGCCGCTGTCTGGTTGGCGGCAGCTAACAGGACGGCGCATGGAAGACGGCGTACAAACGACGCCAGAGCAAGCCGCGCGATCTTTTATGATCGTGCGGCTTGTGTCGTTTGGGGTGTCTGCCGCGCTGGCCGCGATTGTATTGCTGGCTATTGCAGCGCTTCGCTTCTCGCCGCTTTGGCGGCAGGAAGACGGACCGCGCATAGTCGTGAGCGAACTCGCGCGTGAGCCTGAAGTTCAGCCGCAACCACGCGCCCTGCCGCCCACGTCGCCGCCGCGGGCGCCAGAGGCGCAACAGACTCTATCGCCAACCTCGACGCCAGAACCGCAACAGGAGATCAGAGCAAGCGAGCCGGTGACGGTGACCGATCCAGTGTGGGTCACACGCCCGCGCAATCCCGAACGCTTCTATCCGCGCGAGGCTTTCATGCAGGGCCTCGCCGGGCAGGTTGTGCTCGATTGCGATGTCGATGTCGAAGGGCGGCTAAGTTGCGCTGTAGCGTCGGAGACGCCACCGGACCAAGGCTTCGGTGATGCAGCTCTGCGCATTGCCAATGCGCACGTTATGCAGCCCGCGATGCGCAACGGCGCGCCTACGCGTGCACGCTATCGAATGGTTGTCCCGTTTTCGCCGAGTGGCTGAGGTCATCGCGCAAGCGTGATCGCGCTCGCGCGCGTGTGAATATCGAAAGCACCCGAACGCGCACATGCTTCTCTCAATCCGGCAAAAGACCGGGCAGCAACATTGGGAGGCGATCATGACCCACACCGTTGGTGTGCGCGCGGCTTCGTTCGCGACATCGGCAGCATTGCTTGGCGTATTGGTGATCGGCGCGTTTAGCGTTTCAATCACGCTACAAGCCACGACGAGCGCACCGCCGCCTTTCATCGTACCCTTCGTGGAAGTTCCGCCAGACCCGCCGCCGCCAACGACGTCGCGACGTGATCCGCCGCCGCGTCCGCTCGACGAACCGCAGACGACCGACCTTTCTCCCGATCCGCAGCCGCTGGAGCCGATCTCCGATCCCGTCGGACCGCCCACGACCTGGCAACCGCCAGGGCCGCCGCAGATCACAAATCCGCGATGGCTGCGCCAGCCGCGAGACTTGGAACGCTATTATCCGGCGCGCGCGCTCGCTCGCGAAATTCCGGGCCAAGTTGTCTTGGACTGCCTCGTCACTGTGAACGGCACGCTAAATTGCGCCGTTGTCTCGGAAACGCCCAATGGTTGGGGCTTCGGTGCGGCTGCGCTGCGTATTGCGGCGGAGCATCGGATGGTTCCGGCGTCGCGTGAAGGGCAGGCCATGGAGGGCCGTTATCGCATGCGGGTTCCGTTTGAAGTGCGGTAGCCCAGGCGGGGAAAAGCGATGCCAATCACCGCATTTTGGCCGTGATTGGCTCGCAAATCCCGCGATCGAGGGATAAGAACCACGCGTTCTGGACTGGAGACAATGACGATGAGATTCCTGCTCGGCGCGACCGCCGCGCTCATGCTGATGGCGGCGCCGGCTGTTGCCCAGACAACGCCTCCCTCGCAATGCAATTTCACTGCGCCGCCAACCATTCCTGATGGTGCGCGCGCAACCAACCAACAAATGTCCGACGCGCGTACAGCGCTCGAGGCGTGGCGTACGACCCGCGAAGCCGAATTGGCTGCGTGCAACGCTGCGGCGCAGGCTCTGCAAGCTCAGGCGCAAGCGGCAGCCAGCGCGCACAATGCCGGTCTCGCTGAGACCAACGCGACGATCCAAGCGTTTGGCGTCGAGAACAGTGAGTACGGCGCGCGCGGCACAACGAGCGGCCGTCGCGACCATGGCAGCATCACGAACTAATCCGCTGCCCAATGTCAGAAAGTCTGAAGTGCGCTGGCCGACAGGCTAGCGCGCTTCGCTTTCTGAAGCGTCTTTTGGCGCAGGGTGTGCGGGTACGTAGCGCCAAAGCGGCGTGAATACGCCGAGCGCGATAGCAGCCAACGCCAGACCAATCGCGGGGGCAAACGCTGCGGCGCGCGGCCCGAACTCGCCGGCCGCAAATCCGACCAGCGCCGAGCCGATCGGCGCTCCGCCCATAAACCCCATCGAATAGACTGCAAGCACGCGGCCAAGATAACGCTGCCCGGCAGCGCTCTGAACGATCGTACGGCTCGTCGAAATGGCGACGCCGGCGACCAGTCCCCAAATCACGACCACAGCCGCGAAGGCGAGGAAGGGTTTGTGAAAGCCGAAGGTGAACAGCGCGCCCGCGCCGATGAGGTGCGAGACGATCAGCGCGCGGCCGGGCTGTAGGAGGGGCTTCAGTCGGCTCAAGATAACGGCGGAAACAAACGAAGCGCCCCAGAAACAGGCAAACAGTGCACCGAGTTGACTTGCCTGCGCGCGCGTGTCGTCGCCGTAATATTCGCGGACGATCAGCGGAAACAAAACCTGGAACGAGCCGATGACAAAGACGCCGACATAGGCGGCCGAAATCAGCATCGGCGACATGACAGGATCACGAAAGGCGTAGGAAAGGCCCTCGCGCAAATCTCGCAAAGCGCCCGGGAGCGTGCGCTCGTGACCGTGCGGTTTGGGAGCCTGCAAGCCCAAACAAATGGCTGCGCCCAGGGCGAGCGCCAAACCTTGCAACGCTAAATAGGGCGCAGGGTTAGAGCCGGCGAAGCGCGCCACGAGAATGCCCGCAATCTGAGCGCCGATCTGTACCGCAGTTGTCACCGCGGCGGCTGTGGCTATGGGTGTATGTTTGCCGAGTTCGGCCTCACGCGCGACGATCCCGTTCAGTGCGGCGTCGCGCACCGGCATCATGAACGCGGCGCAGCAGCCAACGACGATCGCGTAGCCGATCAAAAGTTCGTAAGTCAGCGCGCCCGAAAAAATGACGCCGGAAAGGGCAAGGCTCATGAACGCGAACGCAACGTTGAGCTTTGCCAATGTGGGCCCAGCGCGCGCGCGTTCGGCCAACAAGCCACCGAACAGGAGCAAGCAGAACATGGGCGCTGATAGCGCCGATTGCGCCAGCCCGATGCCGGCTGGCGTTGCCGAGAGAATGAAAGCCACCAGCGATGGGAACAGCACGAACTGCATCCCGAACGCGAAGAAGTAGCACCCGACCAGCGCGTAATAGAGGTTGAGTTCGGACAGGATGCCCAAACCGGGTTTGCGCCCGTTCTCCTCGACTGGCTCCATGGCCTTTTGCCATAGTGGGCAGGCTCGCAGCGGTCCAGTGCGCAGGTTGTTGACGTGAGCTTAACGGAGCGCGTGCTCGCTGGTGTGATGGCGTTGCCGAATCAGAGCCGAGCCGACCTGTTGGAGCCGCAGCCGCTGGAATTGACCCAGCAGCACGCCCCGCGCGCGCGTCAGGCTTTGGTGCAGCGTTTGTGCGAGATCGTATCATGGCCGGAAACGCGGCTGCCTTCATACGAGCGGCAGCTCGCGGCGGACATCCTCGTGGGCTTGTTGCGGACCAGCAACGTGGAGCTACGCCAGCGTTGTGCGCAGGGCTTGGTCCGCATCAATGACGCGCCAAAAGCGCTGCTGCGGTATTTGGCGCGCGACGAGATCAGCGTGGCGCAGCCGCTTTTGGAAAACGGCGCCGGATTTGACGATGCCGATCTCATCGCCACTGTTCATGCTGGCATCGCTTGGCACTGGTTGGCCATCGCCAAACGCCGCGGGCTCAGTGAGCCGATCACCGACGCATTGCTCCACACCGGAGACATCGCGGCGATCGAGGCGGTGCTGCGCAATCAGACCTCGCGGCTTTCGACGCAGGGCGTGGACCTTATCGTGGCGAAGTCGCGCCAGGCGCCGAACCTTCCTGCATTACTCGTTCCACGAACGGAATTGAAGCCTACGCAGGCGCTCGTTCTGTTTTGGTGGGCGGGCCACGAAGCGCGCCTACAAATTTTACGTCGCTTTGCGGTGGATCGGCAGGTGCTCATCCAGGAGCTTGGCGAAGTGTTCAAGCTGGCAGCCGCCGAAGGCTGGGCGGACGCCGACACGCGAAAGACGCTGCAGGTGATTGAGCGGCGGCAACGCAATCGTGCAGCGGCCGCGCAAAGTCCATACAAATCGCTTGAGGGCGCGCTAGCGGCGGCCGAAGGCGGGCTTGATCGTGGACTGATCCATGAGATCGCGCACTTGGCGGGCGTTAAGCCAACTACGGCGGCGCAAATCTTTGCCGATGCGGGCGGCGAGTCGATTGGCGTGTTCTGTAAAGCCGTTGGTTTGAAGCGGCCGCTGATGATCGCGCTGTGGAAAGCGTTGCGCAGGCCAAACGGCGATCCAGATTCGACGGATAATTCCCTCGGCCGCACCGTCTTCGTGTTTGACACGCTGGCCACGGCGAAAGCGCAGACGGTTTTGCGGTACTGGAATTGGTCGTTCACTGCTGACGCAGCTGGAATCCAGCAGGAAACCTACGGAAACGACGTGTTGGAATTGTCGCTGGCGCGGCGCAACGCCGCGCTGTTGTTCGGCCGCAACGGCTGACTCTGACAACCTGTTAAATCTGGCGAATCCGACAGCACGGAGCTAAGCCTTGGCGCCGCGCAATGGCGGCGCGGGGAGGCGAATAAATGCTTCACGCCGCAGCAATGCTGTGTGGCTTGGCTGTCCTGTGGATGCTGGCCACGCAGCGCGCGAGTTCTCCACAGGATTGGGCGATTGCAGCAGCGGCCACGCTTGTATGCGTTGCAGTGGCGATGCGCTTTGGTGGTGTCAGCCGCGCCTTCTCACGCTTGCCGCGATTGGTGACGCTCAACGTGACGCGGCTGGCGGCTGTGGTGCGTGGAACGTTCGCGACGCTGCGCGCCGCCGTTTCCGCTGACGTCACCATGAAACCGACGCTCGTCCGCGTGAAGACGCGATCGCAGGGCGTCGCCGAGGGCGCCTCGTTCGCCAACATGATCAGCGCAACGCCGGGTATGGTCGTGGTCAACGCAGACGGTGACGGTTTGTTGGTCCATGTACTCAATGAGGATGCGATCGACGGCGCTGACCTTGGCCGGCTCGAGGAAATGGTCATTGGCGGAGAGCGGCGATGACGGCGTTGGCGGCGGCCGTCGGCGCGGGGATTGCGCTCTTGCTCTGCGCGGTGCGGCTCTTCGCCGGGCCGACGTTGTACGACCGCACCCTCGCTGTGAACGGCATGATCAACAAGGTCGCCATTATCGCGGCGGCGGCCGGCGTTGTCACGGCGCGGAGCGTGTACGTTGAAGCAGCGCTTGGGTTGGTGCTGGCCAGCGTCGTCGTGAACGTTGCCGTGCTCAAGTTTTTTCGTTCACGCACCCTGCAGGCCCCGCTTGCGCGCGCGGAGGATACGTAGATGGACGGTGGCGTGCTTGAGCTAGTGCGACTTGGTCTATCCGGGCTCGTGATCGCTATCGGCTTGATCGTGATCGCGGGCGGCGCGCTTGGCTTGCTGCGCTTCCCGGATCTCTACACGCGCCTTCATGCCGCCAACGTTGCGGATGTTGTCGGCCCAGTTGTTGTCGTGCTCGGTTTGTCGATCGCTGCGCCCGATCTCGGTATCGCGCTACGCCTGCTGTTGCTGGCGGCGCTGATGATTGCCATTGGCCCAACATTGCTGCACTCGGTCGCGCAGGCGGCGCACGCGGCGGGGCTAGCTCCTATCTCCGGACGCTACGCCGCGCCGCGCCCAGGCTCGACGCAGCCGGGCGCACCAAGATGAGCGATTTTCTTCCCTGGCTCGCGCTCGCCTTGATAGGTGTGGCGATTGCGTCGGCAATTGGCGCGATCGCTGCGCGGGCGTTGTTTGTCACGTGCATGCACGTGATCGGTGCGGGAGTGTGCGCTGCGGCGGCGACTATGCTCTTGCGCGCCGGCGATGGCGCGCTGGCATTCGCGCTGTTTGCGGCGGCATGGGCGCCAGTCCTGTTGTTGGCGGCGATGCTGCTGAGCGTGCGTGCTGTGAAGTCAACTCGCCAGCGTCTCCCGTGGGCAAGCATCGGCGGTGCTCTGGCAGCCGCTGTATCGCTATGGTGGCCATTGCTCGAACTTCGCGGGAGTGATGGCGCAGCTGTGGCTCGGTCAGTTGCGGCGCTGAGTTTTTGGTTGGCGCCGCTCGTGTTCGTGGCAGTCGCGACGTGCTTGGGTGCGCTCGGTTACGGCGAACGGGGCGCGCTGGCGCACAGGGCCGGGCCATGAGGGGGACGCAAGTTGTCATCGCGGCGGCGGCGCGTTTTTTTACGCCACTCTTCGCTCTGTTCGCATTGGTGCTCTTGGCTACGCGGGCGCCCGGGAACGGCGCTGGGTTCGTCGCCGGCTTGGCGTTTGGCCTCGTGCTGTTGTTGCATGCGCTGACCTTCGGCGCCGATGCGGCACGCGCTGCGTTTCCGATGCTCGTCGCTCGACTCTGTGTTGCACTGGGGCTGATGGCGGTTTGCGTCGGGGCTGGCGCGCCTGGGTTCGTTTACTCCGGGCAGATGATCGAGGCAGGGGCATTCGCGCTGACGCTAGGCGGGGTCGCGTTCGTCGTGCAGACGCTCTTTGGCCGGGCGCCAACATTGCGTGATGCGGAGTTGTGATGGTGGGTGCGCCCGCCATGATCGAGCCCTTACTTGCGGCGGCGGCGGTCGCGCTGGTTATCACCGGCGCAACGGCGGCGTTGCTGCTCACGAACGCTGTGAAGCGGGTGGCCGGGATAATCGTTGCCGGTTTCGGCGCAACGCTCGCCCTCGCGGCGTTAGGCGCGCCCGACGGCGCGCTGGTGGCCAGTGTTGCGATTGTGTTTACGCAAGCCGTGATTGGCGTCGTCGTGATTGTGCGCTTGCAGGAGAGCTACGGCGCCGTCGAGGCGCCAGAAATCGACAGTTCCGACCGCAATGATGAAGCCCGCGAGGACGAGCCATGAGTGGCGCGTTGTTGGATCTTGTGCGGATGAACGCGCCACTGTTGATGATGGTGATCCCCTTTGGAGGCGCCGCGCTGATGCTCTTAAACGGCTCGGCGCGTCTCGCTTGGTTCATAGCTTGTGGCGCGGCCGTCGCCGCGAGTGTTGTCGGCATCGACTTTGCCGCCCGGTTGCTCAGCGGAGCGACGCCCGCGCTAGCAATCGTCGCGCCTCAGATTCACGTCGATGGCGTCGGTGCGTTTGCTGGCGCTTTGATCGGGCTTGCTTTGGTCCTTGCTGTAGCTGCCATTGGCGCTTCACTGAAGGACGCGGGCGTACGTGAGGCGCCGGTCGCGTTGGCGCTGGTGTTGTGCGGGGCGGGAAGCTGGATCGGCGCATTGATGGCCGGCGACTTGATTGCATTGATCGTCGCGGTCGAGACGGGATGGTTGGCGGCGGTCGGGCTCGTCGCGGTGAACGCGGTACGGGAGCGGGCGCCGCTGAATGGCGCATTGCGGATGCTCAGCATCGGCAGCATCGGCACCGCGCTGATGTTGCTGGGTGCGGCAATGATCGGGCGGGCGTCCGGCGGTTTGTCGCTTGAAGCATTGCCGCTGGCGCATATCAGCATGATCAACCTCGCTGGCGCGGGCGCCGCGCTGGTGGTGCTCGGACTTGCAGTGAAGATAGGCGTGGCGCCGCTTCACGCCTGGGCTGCCGCCACACTCGGCCGCGGCAACGCGATGGTGACGTTCGGCGTCGGCGTCTTGGGCGTGCTGGGAGCCGCCAGTGTTCTTTGCCGCTTCGCCTCGTACGCCATCACGGCGCCGGAGATCGGTGCTGCAATTTCGGCGGCGTTGGCTGGTCTAGGTGCGGTGAGTGTCGTGGTCGGTTCGGTGCAAGCGGTTGGCGCGCGCAATCTTCAGCGCTTGGCGGCGTATGCCGGCGTCTCGCAAGTCGGGTGCGTGCTCTTGAGTGTCGCACTCGGTTCGCCCGCGGGCTTCGCTGCGGCTCTAATACAATTGGTTGGGTTCGCGGCGGCTGCGACGGCGTTCTACGGCGGCGCGGCGGCGGGGCGCGTCAAGTCGCTAGCGATGCTCGATGGTTATGGCCAGCGCGCGCCCCTCGCTAGTGCCGCCATTGCCACCGGCGCACTGAGCTTGATGGGCGCGCCGCTGACCATCGGATTCCTCGGTCGCTGGCGCCTGGTCGAAGCAGGCGTTGGCGCAGGCTGGTGGTGGGCATCAGTGCTGGTGATCGTGGCCTCGCTGGCTGGCGTGTTCTACGGCGGACGCTTGATCGAGCGGATGTATTTCCGGCGCGCCAACGCCGCGTACGCCGGTGATGGCGGGGTGTGGCGCGTAGCGCTAGGGCCGGCGTTGATCGCGGCGATCGTTGCGATTGGTATTGGCTTCGCGCCCCTTGTTCTGCTGCGCGCAGCGGATGTTGCGTCCGGAATGTTGACGGGAGTGGCGACGTGAGCGCTGAGCTTGCTCTGCTCGCACTCTTGGGGGCGCCGTTTCTGCAGGCGGCGCTCATCATAGTGCTGCCGAAGCCGCCGGGGTTGCGTGATCTGATTCATATCGGCTTCTCGTTGTTTGCGGCGGTTTGCGCGGCGTATCTGGTCAATGCCGTTGCGCATGGTGAGAGCGCGCGCATCGTGCTGGCGCGTCCGCTGCCCAATGTGGATCTCGCGTTCGCGATTGATCCGCTCGGTGCGATGATGGCGGCGGTGCTCACCGGACTTGGCGTGCTGCACGCTGTTCATGCCGCCGGCGTGGTGCGGGCCAAGCACGAGGCTTCGCCCTCGCGCCTCCTCGCGTTTCTCGCGCTGGCTATGGCCGGCGTCTGTGCGGTGGCGTTCTCGGCGAACTTATTCAGCTTCTTCGTGGCGTACCAAGCGCTGGCCTTGGCGGCGTTTCCGCTGGTGGCGCACCGCGGTGACGAAGAGGCGAGGCCCGCGGCGCGCGCGTTCTTGGCGACGTTGTTGGCGAGCTCAATCGGCCTGTTCTTGCCGGCGATGATCTGGACATACGCTATCGCCGGCGCATTAGATTTTCAGGCTGGTGGCGTGCTCGCGGGGCGGGTCGATGCGTTGACGGCGAACGTGTTGCTCGTACTTTTCGTGCTCGGTATTGCGATGGCGGCTATTCCGCCGATGCACCGGTGGTTGCCGGCGTCGAGCAATGGGCCATTTCCTGCATTGGTGACTATTCAAGCGCTTGCGGTGTTGCCGGCCGGCGGCATCGGCGTGTTGAAGGTAGTGACCTTCGTGTTCGGACCAGCGATGGCGCAGGCTGTGATCGCCGCGCAGGCGCTGATTGTGCTCGTCGGCGCCGGCATGGTTGTTGCCGCGCTTATCGCATTGTCGCGTCAGGACATTCGCGAGCGGCTTGCCTATTCGTGCATGGCGCAATCGCTTGGTGTCGTAATGGGCGCGCTGTTGGCGCTGCAACCAGGTCCGTTCGCGCCAGCGGGGCTGTTTGCCGCCGCGCTTCAGGTGGTAGCGCTCGCCTGTGCCTCCGCCACGCTGTTGATGGCGGCGGGCACCACGGCGGCGATCACAACACGCACGAAGGTAGCCGACTATGCTGGCCTCGGGCGGGTAATGCCGTGGACGTTCGCCGGCTTCGCGATCGCCTCAGCGAGCATGATTGGCATGCCGCCTTTTGCCGGTGCGTGGGCCAAGTTGTGGTTGATAACGGCCGCCGCCGGGTCGGGCCTCATCTGGGCCGCGGCGCTCGCAAGTGTTGCGGCCATTCTGACCTTCACACATCTGGGGCCGCTGGCTGCGAACGCGCTTGCCGCACGCGCGCCGACGGACGCGTTCAAACGGCCGGATGGCGCTTCGATCCTGCTCGCAGCGCCGGTGATCTTGGCGGCGGCGGCGACACTATCGCTCTTGGTGTTGGCCGATCCGCTGGCTGTATTTCTCTCGCCGATCTGGACCCCGGGGGCGCCATGAGCCGCACGCTTCCTCCGCCGCGTAGCGGCATCACCGGTTTGCTCCTGGTGTTCAGCGTCACGGCCCTGCTTTTGGGGCTGGGTTTTGATCTGGGAATGGGCGCGCACGTACAGTTCTGGATCGCGGACCAGCCGGCGGCAGCCGCGGCAGTGGGCGCCGCTGCTGTGTTGTTTGCGATCCTAGCGGCGCAAGCCGCTCGGTTCGTATTGGGCCGTAGGCGCTCAGTGAATGAGGGGAGCGGTGATGCTGGCGCTCACTCTTAATCCTGGTTTCGTTCCGCTGATCGCTGGGCTGCTGGTGCTGGCGATGCCGCGAACCTTGCGCTCGCCGATGATTGTGCTGGCAGCGCTGGCGGCGTTTTGGTTGCTGCTGGACCACGAGTTCGGTGCGGCGGCGACTGTCGCTCAGATGGGCTTGCCGGTTGTCTTGCTCAACCTTGACGAACTCAATCGCATTTTCGGAATCGCATTGCTTATCGCGCTCATTGTGATTGGCATCTATTCCGGCGCGCGGCGCAATCGGTACGAAGACGCCGCTATTTTGCTGCTCGCAGGGAGTGCGGTCTCCGCACTCTTCGTCGGTGATCTAATCAGCTTCGTTGCTGCGCTGGCGTTGGGCGGCTTGGCTGCTGCTTGGGTTGTGTTTGCTTCGCCCATTGAAAATGCCAGCAGGGCGGGCGCGCGACTGCTGATTTGGCACGGTCTTGAAGGATTGCTGCTGCTTGTCGGCGTAGCATTTCACTTATCCGCCGGCGCTCAGGCTTCGGTGGTGGCGCGGCTCGATGCGTCCTCTATTGGCGGCGCGTTCATCTTTGCCGCGTTGATGATCCGCGTTGGTGCGCCAATGGCGCATGTCTGGCTCAAGGACGTCGTTTCGCACGCGTCGCCGACCGGGGCTGGGGCGCTTTCAGTTTTCACCACCATGCTCGGCGTCTATGCGCTTGCGCGCCTTTTTCCGTCGGAGCCGGCTCTCATCTGGATCGGCGCTGGCATGATGATGCTTGGCGCTTTCTACACCGCCGCCGAGGACGACATGCGTCGCGCCGCCGCCTACGGCATAACCATGCAGACTGGCCTTTGCGTCGCGCTTATCGGCGTGGGCACGCCCCTCG
This sequence comes from Hyphomonadaceae bacterium, assembly GCA_041398305.1. Taxonomy (GTDB): domain Bacteria; phylum Pseudomonadota; class Alphaproteobacteria; order Caulobacterales; family Aquidulcibacteraceae; genus Vitreimonas. The sequence continues at coordinate 17,606 of JAWKUZ010000008.1, read as the reverse complement.
CGTTAGCGGCGGCGGAGGGGCACGCGTTCGCCACCATTCTCTCATTCCTTGCGTTGCAGCTTTTCCTCGGCGCGATACTGGAGCGGCACGGAAGCGTCCGCGCGTCCCAGCTCGCGGGCGTCGGCAGAACCATGCCGATCAGCGCCTTATTGTTGATCGGCTGCGGCCTAGCGGTTTCGGCATCGCCCGGTCTGGCGTTGTTCGCCTCTCAAGCGGCTTCGCTGGAAGCAACGGCGCGTTGGGATCTGCGCTGGTTGTGGCTAATGGTTTGGGCCTCGCCGGCAGTCCTGCTGATTTCCTTGATGCTGCGACCGGCGCTTGCTGCCTACACGCCGCTTCGTGAGGTGCGACCGCTCCGCGAGGCGCCGTTCTCGATGCTCCTGGGCGCGGGGCTGGCTTTATTCTTGTGCTTCGCTGTTGGTCTCGCGCCGCGCTGGCTGTTTGATCTTATGCCTGCGGATGTTGGGTTTAATCCGTTCGAGTTGGATCGGCTTGCACCGCAGCTCCAACTCCTGGGCGCGACCGGAGTGGTGTTCATCGCTTTGCGAGCGACGCGCGCGGTTCCCCGTGAGCAGGGCGGCGATCTGCTCGATATAGACGCGATGTATCGGGGGCCTTTGGCGCAGGCAGGACGCTGGGCTGGGGTTTTGGCGCTTCGCGTATACGGCGCGTGGCAGAGTTGGACCCGGCGAAGCTCCCAGGCCGCCGGACGAGGCCTTGCGGCGCTGGCTGCCGCCTGTGATCGACCTTATGCGCCATCGAGTACCGCAGCGCTGACGTTCTTGTGCGTTGGCTGCGTTCTCTTGGTCATGTTTCTAGTCCGCTAAGAAGAGCGCGAGCGGATGCCCGGATTCACGCCGGCTCGACCTTGCTATTGCTGTTACAATAACCCCCCATTGAATATTAGCCGAAGCTTCTCCCTTGCAGGTCTTGGCTCTATATTCGTACCGTATCTGAGTTTCACTTGCAGATCAGCAGCAGGGCAATGGAAAATCAGCGCGAATTGGTGCGCATGGCTGCGGAGATCGCTGCCGCTTATGTCTCGGCTAATCCGGTGCAAGCGCAGGACATTCCCGGCCTGATCCGGACGGTGCATAGCGCTTTGCTGGAAGTAGCGGGGGCAGGCGCTGCCGCGCCCGATTCTACGCCCGAGCCCGCTGTCTCGATCAAGAAGTCGGTCACCGCCGACTACATCATCTGCCTGGAAGACGGTAAGAAATTCAAATCCTTGAAGCGCCATTTGCGCACGCGTTACGGCATGACGCCGGACGATTATCGGACCAAGTGGGGCCTCGCGCACGACTATCCGATGGTCGCGCCCAACTACGCCAAGGAGCGCTCGAATTTGGCCAAACGAATGGGCTTGGGCCAGTCGCGCAAAGGCGGATAGGAAAAAAGTCCGCAATTTAGGAAAAAATCTATCCTACACCGTAGAGGCGGCCGTATCCTGCTGGAAGGCATGGAGGTTGGCTTCAGTGGAGGTGTGGGAATGGGCGTGTTGGCAAAACGCGCGGACGATGCGGCGGCGGCCGAGCTTGCTGCGAATGTTGTGGGTTATGCGCTTGGGGTGCCGGCGCACTCCATCGTGGACGATGCGCGGGGCTGTTCTCAGACCGCCTACGCGCGGCAGCTTGCGATGTATCTCTGCCATGTCGGGTTTGAGTTGAGCTTGTCGCGTGTGGCGGCAGCTTTCGGACGCGATCGCTCGACCGTGGCGCATGCGTGCCACGCCATCGAGGATCGTCGCGATGAAGATCAGTTCGATCATTGGATAAGCTCGCTCGAAGCGATGATGCGTGCGGCGCCATTGCCTAATGCACTGACGCGGGCACAGGCATGAGTGCGCGGCGGGTTGCGCGCGTGTTGGCGCGCTTGGCATCGACCGGTGCTGAACTAAGACTCGACGGCGCTGGGCCGAACTACGGTGTATTCACGAACCGCGATCGCCGCCGCCGCGCGGTGTTGCGACTGAGTGCGTCCGAGACGCGAGCGTTGGAGTCCGAGGGACTGCTGGTCGCCACCAGCGACGGCGTATTCACGCTGAGTGCGGCTGGGACGGCGAAGCTTGCGCGCGACGCCGCTGCCGACGGCGAGGGTTTTCTTGCGCAGCATGGTGAGATCCAAACACGTGAAGTGATTGACGCGGACGGCAGCATCCATCGAGTGCGCGGTCTAGATCCGGAGGGCGCGCTCCGGCGGCTTGCGGCAATGCGTGGGCCAAATGGCGCGCCCTGGCTCAGCCAAGCTGAACTTGCTGTCGCGAGTAAGCTGCGCGCTGACTGGGCGCTGGGCGAGATTGGCCTTGTGCGGAACTCAGATTGGATGGCCGCGCCTATGGGTTCGTCCGCGCGCGGGCCAGGCAATGCTCAAGAAGCGGCGTTGGCCCGGCGATGCGATGCGCGTCGCCGCCTGGCCGACGCGCTCGCTCGACTAGCGGCGCCGTTGCGCCGCGTGGTGGAGCGCGTGTGCCTGATGGAAGAGGGGCTGGAGGCGCTTGAGCGCGCCGAGGGCTGGCCCGCACGCTCAGGCAAGCTCGCACTTAAACTAGGCTTGGCGCAGCTCGCGGCAGAGCTCTAGGCGCCGCGGGCTTCTTGCTGGATACGGCTCATCATCGAGAAGAGGCCGTTGGAACGCTGCGCGGTCAGAGCGTCCTTCAAACCTAGCCGCTCGAACACCGCTTTGGGGTCCACGGAGAGGATCTCCTCGGGCGTGCGGCCAGAGAAAATTCGCAGCACCATGGCGACCTCGCCGCGCACCAAGTGCGCGTCGGAATCTCCACGAAAATATAGCTTTTCGCCGCGCTTCTCGGTGACGAGCCAAACGCGGCTCACGCAGCCGCGAACGCGGTTTTCCTCGGTCCGCTCGGCGTCGCTTAGCGGTTCGAGCGCGCGGGCAAGCTCGATCACATACGAAATGCGCTCCTCCCAGTCGGGGAGGAGCGCAAATTCGTCTGCGAGTTCTTCGATCGTTTGATCGATGCCGGTCATGAGCGTCAGATGCGCCTTGTGGCGCAGCTGGGCAAGATCAATCGCGACCGCCGCCGTGTGACGGCGTTGGCGTCATGGCGGTTGCATCCGGCTGTGCGACGGCGCCGATGCAGGTGCCGATGTCGCGCAGGCCGTGCTGGCCGAGGCAGAATGCGTTTTCATAACGGAAGCGCGCGGCCGACATGCATTGATACAACTGCAGCTGAGCCATCTCGAAGCAATCGCGCGAACGCGGATCAGCGATCAGGCGGCTCACGGCGCTTTGGTTCGCGTCCACCGCGTCAAGCGACTGCAGCGCGGCGACAGCAGCCATGCGGTCCAGCGCTTCGCCACGCGAAGCGTTGACGCGCCATTGGTAGCTGGCGGGCGTCGATGCAACTTCCACAACTTGCTCGCCGCCGCGGACGGCGTCCCAGAAGCGGCGGCCGCCATAAACCGACGGGTCGCTGGTCGGCGAGAGGCTGAGCGGCGTCACCGCGAGGCGCGGCGCAACTTCGTTGGGCACCGCATCCGAGGGCGCCCCGTCACGACCGAGGGAGCGGACCCGTTGCACACGCGCGGCCTGTTGGGGAGCAACCGCATTGGCCCAGCGCTGGCGTTGCAGCGAGTAGGCCATTTCCTGATAGCGGTCGGCGACGTTGATGATGCGCGCGCTGTCGGCGTTGGCCGAGGCGAGCAGCATGTTCGTCGCTTCTTGGCCGCCGCGCAGGCCGCGTGCGTAGGACGGATCTACCGTGACCGCCCAAATGACGGCGTCGCGGCCATAGTATGCAGCTGCATCGCGCACGCCTTGCACGAAGGCTGGCGATTGCGCGGCAGTGTTGGCGCCGTACGCAATCCAGCCACGCGTGAGCGCGTCGCGGTTGTGGCGCGCGACGCGATCGAGCGCCGACTCGAGGCCGGCTGCATCGCGCATCGTGCTCGCGCGCAATTCTGAAACGTCGCTTTGATAAGCGGCGTAGGCGGTAACCGCAGTCTGCAGGTCGCCACTGCCTGCGCCAGCTTCTGTAGAGGCGGGCGTTTGGGCATTGGCGACGCCGAGAAGGGCGACGGCCGCGGTAGTTGTCCAAACCGCAAGGCTACGCATCGGCTTCTGCTCCCTGATCCTAGATTGGTGAGTCCGCTTTTGAGTTCGACTCATAGCGGGCACTCTCTCCCCCAGCGCGTTAAGAAGTCTTTTACTCGCGAGCGACGTTTCAGTGTCAACACAACAGGCCGTAACGCCAGGTGCAAAAGCAGCGCCAATGGCAGCGACGCTGGCTTGGGCGGGCTGGATTTGGGCTGCCGGGGTCGTTGCGGCAGCGATTGCAGGCGTTGCTGGGGGTGGAGAACGTGCTGATGTCGCGGCCGCCGCGGCGTTAGCGTTAGCGCCGGCGCTCTTCGGATTCATCCTATTGCCGTGGTCGGGCCTTCGCTGGGGTGCGCTTGGCCTCGTTCTGGTTTGGCTGGTGGCTATTTCGGGTCTGGTCGCGGGAACCGGCGGCTGGGGATCACCCCTGGTGGCCGCTCTACTTATCCCGGTGGTTCTGGCCCGGACCATGGGCCGCTGGACCCGGATCGCCGGAATTGGCGCGGTGCTTGGCTACGTGGCGGCAGGCATGGCCGCGCTGATGTATGCCGGCCTCGGACGTTTTACAGTGGTGCTGACGATCGCGGCGCTCGTGCTTCTGGTTTGGCTGTTGGGTTTTGCCCATCGCCGTGCGGGACGCGAGCAGGCGATGAGCCAGCGCATTGCGGAAGTGTCACACGAATTGCGGACACCGCTCACCCACATCCTCGGTTTTTCCGAGATGATCGAGCGCCGGATCTTCGGCGAGGTCAGTGATCGCTACGTTGAGTACGCGGGGCTTATCCGGAAAAGCGGCGCGCACCTATTAGGTCTGGTGAACGACTTGCTTGATCTGTCTCGGATCGAAGCTGGCAAGTACGAGCTTCAGCGAGAGACGTTCGACGTGCGCGCCGTGATCGAGGATGTGGTGCGGGTGTCTGTCGATAGCGCCGAGAAGAAGCAGATCGCGCTGGGCCTGCTGACGCCGGATGCGCCGCTGAATGTGCGGGCCGATGACCGCGCCCTGAAACGGATGCTGATCAACACCGTCGGTAACGCCATCAAGTTTACCCCGGAAGGCGGGCGCGTGATGGTGCAGGTGAGCGTTGCGAACGGCGCGCTTCAGCTTGACACGATCGACAATGGCCCAGGCATTCCGGAGAGCGAACGCGCTACGCTTGGCCAAGCTTACGAACGCGGCTCAGGTGGCGCGCGCGCGGAAGGCACTGGGCTCGGCTTGGCCTTGGTGCGTGAGTTGGCGGCGCTACATGGCGGGACGCTCAGCTTTCATGAAGCGCCCGGCGGCGGCGCTTTGGTGCGCGTTACGCTGCCGGTGCTGGCGGACTAGCGGATCGTCAAGAAAGCGCGCGCAGCCGCGATATCGCCGACTTCGACGAAGAGGCGCTGCGTTGACCGGCCTCTGATCAGGCGAATTTCCACACTTTCGCGCGGATCTAGTGCAACCAGATCGCGGAAGGCTGTGTCCGGGAACGTGAATACGACGAATTGCTGGCCGTCGGCGCGTTCAACGGTGCGGGCTGAGGGGATGCTTGTTGACGCCGAAGGCGAGGGCAGACCCGCCTCAAGCCCCTGCGAGATGCGCTGTGGCAGCCCCACTTCGCGTACCGGCGCGCGTGCCGCGTCTCGCAAGATCAATTGTGCTGAGGCAGGGCCAGCTTCGCCGCGCGTGAGCAGAATAGAGAGCGTCAGGCGTTGAACGTCGCCACGCTGGCGTACGCCGAAGATGGCGGGGAGCGGCGCATCGATGGTTTGACTCAGGCGCCAGCCGCTGTCGTCAACGACGCGGCGCGCGCGCCAGGAGCGGTCCCAGCCGGGGAACTCCATCGTCCCCACATTGATCCAGGTGGAAAAAGCGTGTCGCGCATCGTCGGCGGCTGTGCGCGTGCGCGGATCGCTGCAGGTGCGGTTGCGGGCGGCGTTGACTGCTGCGGTTTCAAGCTCGCGCAGGCGAACGCTGGTCCATCCGGAGCGCAGAAGCGCGCCGCGCGCTTGGGCCAAACCAACATTCAGCGCTGACCGGATGTCTGGGGTGAACAGGCGGCATTGCGTGTCCGCTTCGAGCAGCCCGCGGCGCTCCACAAACGCCGTACGGGCGTTTGGTTCGGTGGCGGATGCGGCGGTTGCCGTTCCCAGAGCGAGGGCAAGTAAGAGGAAGCGCATGCGAGCGGGAAAGGTTAAGCTAAGGTTCTTGCGTTCTGGTGAACGGCGGCGATGGACGAACTGAAAACTGACTTCTGGGCCAGCGCCCTGATACATCGCGCGTCGATCGCGGGGGCGTTTGCGGGCGTTGTGAAGAAGGGCGACACCGATGCTGGCGCTGTTCTGGTGAAGGTGGCGACCTTGGACGGCAAAGCGCGGCTCTATGGCCCGGCGCGGAACGGAGAAGGCGAGCGGATTTGGCTCGATCTTTCGTCAGGGTCGCTAGGCGACGTTGAGGCTGATGTGGACGAGTACGTCCGCAAGCGCCGAACGGGCGATCCAGACCTGTGGGTGATCGAGATCGAGGACCGCCAGGGGCGGCATTTCCTCGAGGAGCCGGTGGAAAGTTAGATTGCGGGCGCAAGGCGGCAGGCGCCCGACTGGATATTTGGGGCTTGGGCCGCTACCTACCCGCCTCCAATCTGACACCTGACACTTTGAGACCCAATGTCCGCCGATCCCGCCACCGAGGCCGCACGCCGCCGAACGTTTGCGATCATATCGCACCCTGACGCGGGCAAGACGACGCTGACCGAAAGCTTGTTGCTTGCTGGTGGCGCCATTCACTTGGCTGGGGCGGTCGCGGCGCGAGGGCAAGCGCGGCGGACGACCTCGGACTGGATGAAGATCGAGCGAGAGCGCGGCATTTCGGTCTCGTCCTCGGTCATGATGTTTGAGCACGGCGGTTTGGTGTTCAATTTGCTCGACACCCCGGGCCACGAGGACTTTTCGGAAGACACCTATCGCACTCTGACAGCGGCGGACTCCGCTATCATGGTGCTCGACGCCGCAAAGGGGATCGAGCCGCAGACGCTGAAGCTGTTCGAGGTTTGCCGTCTGCGCGACATTCCGATCACGACGTTCATCAACAAGATGGACCGGGAAGCGCTCGATCCGTTCGAGTTGCTTGATGAGATTCATTCAAAGCTCGCGATGGACACCGCGCCGATGTACTGGCCGGCCGCGTCCGGGCAGCGCTTTGCAGGCATGTTGGACCTGACGACGGACGAGTTCGTGCCGTTCCGGCGGCTTGAGCACGGCGAACAAGGCTTCGCCGTCGAGGAACGGCAGAAGCGCGGCAGCAACAGCTTCCTGCACGATGTTCGGGACGACGTGCGCGCGGAGTTAGAAGAGACGGCTGAACTCGCACGTGAAGGCCTGCCGAAATTCGATCTCCAGGCGTTTCGCGAAGGGCATTTGACGCCAGTTTATTTCGGCTCTGCGTTGCGCCGCTTCGGCGTACTGGAATTGCTGGCGGGGCTTGGCGCGAGTGCGCCGCCGCCTCGGCCTCTAAAGGCTGTCGTGAAGGGGCAGGAGACCGAGGTTGCCCCGGGCCGCGAGGACGTCAGCGGCTTCATCTTCAAGATACAAGCGAACATGGATCCGAAGCACCGCGACCGCGTGGGCTTCTTCCGTATTTCGTCGGGCCGCTTCAAACGCGGCATGACGTTGAAGACTGCGGCCGGCAAAGGCTTCAACGTCCACAATCCGATGATGTTCATGGCGCAGGATCGCGAGATCGCCGACGAAGCCTTTCCAGGCGACGTGATCGGGATTCCGAGCCACGGCGGATTGCGTGTTGGGGATTCCCTGTCGCAGAGCGGCGACGTTGTGTTTCAGGGCATTCCGAACTTTGCGCCGGAAATTCTGAAGCGGGTCCGCGTGAAGGACCCGCTGAAGCAGAAGCACTTGCGCAAGGCGCTTGAGTCGCTTGGCGAAGAGGGTGTGACGCAAGTGTTCAAGCCGGTGCATGGCGGCGATCTTGTCGTGGGCGCGGTTGGGCAACTGCAGTTTGAAGTCCTCGATGAGCGGATGAAGGCCGAGTATGGTCTCGAAGTGATCTTCGAAACTTCGCCCTATCAAGCCGCGCGCTGGGTCAGCGGCGAAACGCGCGCCGATCTTGATGCGTTCATCGAGAAATCAGCGTCGCAGATGGCGGAAGATGTCGACAATGCGCCGGTGTTCCTGGGCAAGAGCGCCTGGGAAATCGGCTACGTGCAAGACAAGAACCCGAAGATCAGATTCAGCGATACCAAGGAACGCGCGGCTTAATCGTGCACGACACCGGGGCGGCGCTCGGCAATGTGCCAAAGCACGCCGGCCGGATCGACGACGTACGCAATCCGCAACCCCCACGGCTGCATCGCGGGCGCCTTTGGCGCCGGGGTGCCGAAGTTAGCCGGCAGATCGAGCTTCTGGATGTGCGCCCACCAAGCGTCGAGATCATCGACCATGAGTTGCATCATGCACATCTCCGCCCATGCGTCGGAGTAGAGGCGTTGCAGGATGAACCCGCCCAATCCGGTGCTGAAGATCGCGACATCGCTATCGAGTAGCTTTTCAAAGCCAAGCGCCTCGTAGAAGCGCTTCGACAGATCGAAGTCACGTGTGGGTAAGAACGGGCGCGCAAGTTCCGTCTTAGAGTGGGTTGGCATTGCCGGACTATGCGCCGTTGGAGGGCGGAGGCAAGTCTACGCCGCGTGCGCAGCGCCCTTGCGTACCTTGAAGAAGCGCATGGCGCGCTGGGCGGCTTCGACCGGCACGTTGTTATACATGCGGCCAAACTCTTCTGCGCGTTGCATCGCTTCGTCGCCACCGCAGGAGAGCACGGCAAGCGTGACGAAGAGCGGGCGCTCGATGTTCGCGGCGCGGCAAATCATGGCCAGACCGTCGATGTCGCGGCGCTCAAGCAGGTCGGCGACCGTGTTCGGATCCAGATTAGTGATCTCGGCCAAGCCGTAGAGGAAGTGCATCTGCTTGGCTTCGCGATAGAGCGACACGAGCAGGCGGGCGTTCAGTTCGCCGCTGTTCTTCTTCGAGTTGATGAACGCCATCGCGTTCTTCGCCTCGGCGGTCATGTCCGGGACGTGCTGACTCATCTTGGTGCGCGCCTTTGAGAGGGCGGCGTCAAGCGTGGCCGGATCGACCGAGGCGTTACGCTTCATGATTTGGTCACGCAGCGTGTTCTCGACCACGAAATACATCTCGTTGAGCAGGTCGAGCGGCAGATCGCTGCGTTTCACGACGCCCTCATGCAACATCGAGTTGTTGCGGGCGCGGTCAACGGCGGTTTCCATGCTGGCGCGGGAGATCTTGGCGCCATCATTCCGGATGAGGTGGTCGAGCGCGGTGTCGTCGCCGAATTTCACGATTGCGTCCGAGACGGTCTCCGAGACCTCCTCGCGCTGCGCGACGGCGGCAATGTGGTGTTGGCTTTGATAGTTGACGATCTGCAGCAGAGTTTGCTCGTCCAGAGCCCGGCTGCGCTTCAGCACCGGGCCGGCGATTTCGAAAGAGTGGTTGGCGAGGTCGCGCATGAGGCCCACGGGAGCATCGGCGGCGTCCGCAAACACCTCGGACAACTCGGCCAGCACCGAGTCCTGCATCTCGGCTGCGACAAGTTTGAGTACATCGTCGAAGAGCTCGCTTTCGCGTGCACTGCGCGTATTCGAGGTCGCGAAGAACAGATCGGTGACTTCACGCAACAATTCGCGCCGCTGTTCACTGTCCGTGGTGCGCGCCAGATCGACAAGTTTCGCAAACTGCGCTTGGGACATAGGCCAGTGGTCTCCAGAATCGTCGCGACGGTAATTCGCGGTCGTAAATAAATCTTAGCTGAAGCTTCAGTTTGACGGCTCGGGGCCGCCCAGAAGCGCCATGGAAATCTCGTCTTCGACTGGGGCTGGGGCGGCCTCCGCGAACTCTATGCGTGCCTGTGGGGTCGCCGGCTCTTGGACCGGTGCGTAGCGCGCGCGCAAGGCGGCCGGGGCGCGGTGGCTCACCCCGGAGATAACGCCGTCCTGGGGGATAGCTGCTGGTACTACTGCTTTGAGTTCACAAGAGTTTGCCTGGAAACTCCAGGCCATGCAGAGGCCGTCGTCGGTGCAGAGCCGCTCGCACGCTGCGGGAGTTGCAGCTTCAGTGGTCGCGTAGGTGGCGCCGGGGCGCGCTACGTTGGGCTCGCCGATGGCCCAGGCCGCGCCCATCTGCGCGATTGCGATGAGTGCGAGTGATACGATGTAACGCATGCACGAAGGGTGCGCGTGCTTTGGTTAACAACAGATTCACTCTTGCGCGCTGAGAGCCTCGCGGCGGAGCTCAATCTCAAGCCACTCGGCCTCGGTGCTGTCCCGCTCCGCGCGCGCCGCCTCCAAGCGCGCGGCGGTTGCCGTAAAATCTGGTCGTGTGAAAGCGTCGGCGGCCGCGAGTTTGGTTTCGAGCGCTTCGATTTCTTTTGCGAGCTTCGGCATTAGCGCGTCGAGTTCGGCAGCGCGGCGCTCGTCCTTGTAGCTCAGCTTTGTTTGTTTCTTGGGAGTCGCGGGACGCGCAGCCTCGGCGCTTTGTTTCTTCGGGGCCGCTCGCGGGCTGATGGTTTGGCCGTGCTCGCGCTCGAAGTCGGCCCAGCCGCCGGGCGTTTCTACCCACTTGCCGTTGCCAAGCGGGCCGACGATCTGGGTGGCGACGCCGTCGAGGAATGCCCGATCGTGGCTCACGATCAGTACCGTGCCGTCATAGCTCGCAAGCATATCTTCGAGCGCGTCGAGCGTATCCATGTCGAGATCGTTGGTCGGTTCGTCGAGCACCAAAAGGTTCGCCGGCTTCGCCAGCGCGATCGCAAGGGCTAGGCGATTGCGCTCGCCGCCTGACAGCGCATGCACCGGCTGACGCAATTGCTCCGGCGTGAACAAGAATTCCTTGGCGTAAGAAGCGACATGGCGCGGCACGCCCCGGACCATGACCTGATCGCCACCGGCCGGTGTGAGCGCATCCTTCAGCGTAACGTTCGGATCGATTAGATCGCGGCGCTGGTCGACGTAAGCCAAGGCGAGGCTCTCGCCCATGCGCACAGAGCCGCTATCTGGCTCGCGGCGCTCTAGCAGCAGTTCAAGTAAAGTGGTCTTGCCGCTGCCGTTGGCGCCAACGACGCCAACGCGATCGCCGCGCCGGATGCGCAGCGAGAAGTTCGAGATTAGCGTGCGCTCGCCATAAGACTTGGAGACATTCTTCGCGTCGATCACCAAGCGTGCCGACTCTGCTCCGCGTTCGGCTGTTATGGCCGCGGCGGGCGAGGCGCTGAGTTCCTTGATGTCACGACGTTCCGCGCGCATGGCGAGGAGTTTGCGGCGGCGGCCCTCATTTCGTGAGCGGCGGGCGGTGACGCCGCGGCGGAGCCAATGTTCTTCGGCCTTAAGGTGCGTTTCCAGCCGCGCAAGGTTGCGGGCGTCCTCCTGCTCAATTGCGTCCGCCCATTCCTCAAATGCCGCGTAGCTGCGGTTGAGTTTCAGCAACCGGCGTTGCCGCAGCCAAAGCGTCGCGGTTGAGACACGTTCGAGGAAACGTCGATCGTGGCTGATGACGAGGCACGCGCCGCGTTGGCCAGCGATCGTTCGCTCAAGCTCTTCGATCGCGGTGATGTCGAGGTGGTTCGTTGGTTCGTCGAGAAGCAAGATGTCCGCATCTGCGGCTAGCGCGCGAGCAAGCGAGGCGCGCCGCGCTTCGCCACCCGACAAGCCGTGCGGAACTCGTTCCGGATCAAGGCCGAACTGCTCAAGCGCGGCGTCGGCGGCGTAGGCCGGCGCCACTGCCGCGCTGCCGAGCCGCGCAACCGAGGGCGACTGTGCATAGTCGCGCAAGGTCGCAAAACCTTCGAAGCTCGTGTCTTGCGGCGCGAAAGCGATAGTCGTGCCCGACTGATAGACGATCTCGCCGGCGTCTGGCTCGGTGAGACCCGCCATCATGCGCATCAACGTCGACTTGCCGGCGCCGTTGGCGCCCACGAACGCCGCGCGCTCGCCCTTTTGCAGCACGAACTCAGCGCCATCGAACAGAGGCGCCTGGCCAAGCGTCAGCGCCAAGCCTTTGACGTGCGCCAGCGCAGACATTTAGTTGAAAATGTCGCCGAGGTCCGGGAAGCCGCGGTCGTCGTCATTGCCGCCGAACGCGTTGGCGAGGTCATCGAAGAAGCTTGCCATTTCGACCTGGGCCGGCGTGTAGGCAGGTTGCTCGATGCCAGGCAGAGGATGGTTTTCAATGCCCTCGTGCGCAACTCGCATCGTGTCGGCCCAAATCTGCGCCGGCAGCGTGCCGCCCGTTGTGCGGCCCATCGACGTGAAGTCGTCGTGGCCAACCCAGACGCCCGCGACGAAGTCGCGGCTGTAGCCGACAAACCAGGCATCGCGCCAATCGGAACTGGTGCCGGTCTTGCCAGCGATGTCGCGATTGCCGATGCGGGCGCCTGTGCCGGTGCCGCGGAGAACCACAGCGCCCATCATGCTGGTCATGCGCTCGGCGACATCCTGATCAAGCACCCGCGTCGGGTTGTACGGCGGCCGTACATAGATCTCGCGCCCTGCCGTGTTGGTGACGCGCTGCACGATGTGCGGATCGACGCGCATGCCATCATCCATGTAAACCGCGAACGCACTAGTCATATCCCATAGGGTGGTTTCCACCGAGCCGAGGGCGATCGACGGGGGCACAAAGGCATTGCGCTCCGGCATGTTGGAGAGGCCGAGGCGGCGTGCGACATCGGCCACCCGCGGCGGACCAACCTCATTAGCGACACCTGCCGCGACTGTGTTGATCGAGAGCGCAAAAGCGGTGCGCAGCGTGACCGCTCCACGATAACCGTCGTCGTAGTTGCGCGGTCGCCAACCATCAATGACGATCGGCTCGTCGTAGCGCACGTCTTCAGTGCTGAAGCCGGCCTCAAGTGCGGCCGTGTAGACGAACGTCTTGAACGTCGATCCTGGTTGCCGGCGCGCTTGGGTCACGCGGTTGAATTTCGAGGTGTTGTAATCAGTGCCGCCGACCAGGGCGCGCACGCCGCCATCGCGATCGAGCGCGACGTATGCTGCTTGCAGCGGGCGGCGGCCAAAGGCGCGGTTGCCCAGGCGACGGCGAATGGAATCGGCCGCCGATTGCTGGACTTCACGATCAATCGTCATGTGGATGACGAGATCCGGCGTATCGCGGCCGACGACGGCGCGCGCTTGTTCCACCGCCAGATCGAACGCATAGCCCATGGCGCGCTCAACGTTCGGCCGTTCGACGACACGAATGCGCTGGGCAATGGCTTCGTCGCGCTGCTCGGAGGTGATGAAGCCGGCCTCCACCATCGCCGCGAGCACGACGTGCTGGCGTGCAGTGGCGCGCTCAAGGCTTTCGGTCGGCGCCGACCGCGAGGGCGCCTTGGGCAAGCCCGCGAGCATCGCCGCTTCGGCGAGCGTGAGTTCGGTTGCCGGCTTACCGAAGAAACGGCGTGCGGCGGCGTCGACGCCGTAAGCTTGGTCGCCCAGATAAACGCGGTTGAGATAGAGTTCGAGAATTTCGTCCTTGGTAAGCCGGCGTTCGATGCGCGAGGCCAACACCATTTCGCGCAGCTTCCGGTTCACCGTTTGGCGGGGCGTCAGGAAGAGGTTGCGCGCGAGCTGCTGCGTCAGTGTCGAACCACCCTGAACAGTTTCGCCGGCGCGCAGGTTAGCCAGAATGGCGCGCAGCACCGCCATGCGGTCGACGCCCTCGTGATCGTAGAAGCGACGGTCCTCAATCGCGAGGAAGGCTTGTGGGACGTAGTCCGGTACTTCGCTTAGATGGACGCGGTTGGCGTAGTACGGGCCGCGCACGCCGAGGATCTCGCCGTCTCGGTCAACGAACATTACCGACTCTTGCCGGTTCAGGCTCCAAAGCGCGTCCGCATCGGGCACCCGCGGCAGGCCCCAATAAATCCAGAGCCAGAGCGACACCACACCGACCAGCACGACGCCCGCCGCGATGCTCGCGGCTTTGCGCCAAGTGAAGCGATCGCCCAGCATCTGGTTGAGGTGCGCTTGCGCGGCGGCTGCGCGCATCTTCGCCCAGTCGATGCGGCTGCGAAAATCTGGCCGGTTATTGTCGGACAAGGAAAACTCCGGGAGGGGGTGTCCAATAGAGGTATGGCCGAATTCTGGCCAGGGGGAACGCGGATAGGCGCCTCACGTATCCATGCCGCCCGGGGGGAAAACGCTGAAGTATCAACCTCTGTTGCAAAATCAATCCGACCGCGACGGCGCGGGGGTAGAGTTCCGGCACGGTCGAGAGATCGGATTTTTCAGCAACGAGGACGGCCCGGTGACCATCGCAACGACGTTTCGCGCCTTCTTGGACCAGGCGCACGCCTCCCTGAACGAGAGCGAAGCGCAGGAAAGCGAGCGCTGCGCCAAGGCGGTATCGGCGCTGGTGCGGGCCGAGCGGGACGTTGCCGAGTACCTGAATGAACTGAGAGCCGCGGCCGACAATGATGACTACGACACTATGCGCGCCGAACTGCAACGCCGCCTTTCTATCTTCGCTGACGCCGCTCGCTCGGGACATTCTGTTGAAGTTCTTGCCCGCATCGCTGCTACGGGCGCTGCGGGATGACTTCTATTGGTGGGGCCGCGGCGAGCAACTGGCGCCAGTGGGCGATTGGCGGGCGTGGGTGTTCATGGGCGGTCGTGGCGCAGGCAAGACCCGCGCGGGCGCTGAATGGGTTCACGACCTGGCGCTTGGCGGCCGGGCTGGGCGCATCGCGCTGATCGGCCCGACGTTTCATGATGTTCGCGAAGTGATGTTGGAAGGGAACTCCGGTTTGCACTCGATGGCGCGAGGCCGGCCGATATACGAGGCAAGCCGCAGGCGAGTGGTCTGGAGCAATGGCGCGCAAGCCGCCTGCCTGTCCGCCGAAGACCCCGATGCGCTCCGTGGACCGCAGTTCGATGCCGCCTGGTGTGATGAATTGTGTTTCTGGTCTTACCCGGAGGAGGTGCTGCGAACGCTCGAACACGGCCTACGTCTTGGCGCTCGGCCGCGCATGATGGTGACGACCACGCCCCGCCCGATCCGCGCGCTGAAGCAGCTCCTGGCGGCGCGGGACACGGTAGTTACGCGATCTTCGACGTTTGCAAATGCGGAAAACCTCTCTCCCGATTTCATCTCCGCGCTGAGGACGCGCTGGGCCGGGACAGTGCGTCACCGCCAGGAACTGATGGGCGAGTTGATCGAGGAGGCGGAGGGAGCCTTGTGGCGGCGATCGGATATCGAAGCTTTACGTGAGTGCGCGGAAGGTCCGTTCGATCGCGTTGTCGTCGCCGTTGATCCGCCAGCCGGTATCGGTCCCAACGCTGATGCGTGCGGGATTGTCGCGGCTGCGGCGCGCGGCGAGGGATTGGCGCGAGAAGCCGTCGTACTTGCTGACGCGAGCGTGCAAGGCGTTGCACCGCACGTGTGGGCCGCGCGCGCCGCCGAACTCGCGCGTTCGCTCGGGGCGCACGCAATCGTCGCGGAGGCGAACAACGGAGGCGAAATGGTGCGCGCGGTGTTGAAAGCCGCAGCGCCAGAATTCTACGTGCGCCTCGTGCGCGCGAGTGAAGGCAAGCGGGCGCGAGCCGAGCCGATCGCGGCGCTCTACGCGCAGGGCCGGGTGAAACACGCCGCCGCCTTCACTGCCCTTGAAGACGAAATGTGCGCCTTTGGCGCAGAAGGTTTCGGGCAGAGCCCCGATCGCCTCGATGCGCTCGTTTGGGCGCTGACGGATTTGTTGCTCGGCGGCGCAATCGCGCCGCGAGCGCGGATACTCTGACGAAAGAACGAAATGCTCGATTGGTTGAGAAAACTCCGCGCTCCTGGCGCGGAGCGAAAGCTGCTCGCCTGGCACGCGCCCGGTCGCCCCGCGTGGCCGATGCGCGACCCTGCCGCGTTCGCGCGCGAAGGCTACGGCCGCAATGCGATCGCGTATCGCTGCGTGCGGCTGATCGCGGAAGCCGCCGCCAGCGCGCCGCTGCAGGTAGGGCCAAGCGATCACCCACTCGCACGCCTGCTCGCGCGTCCCAACCCTGAACAGACCGGCATGGAACTGCTCGAGGCGTTCTACGGCCACCTGCAAGTCTCGGGTAACGCCTACCTCGAAGCCGCGAGCATCGGCGAAGACGCGCCGTCTGAACTCTACGTGCTGCGGCCCGATCGCATGAGTGTCGTGCCTGGCGCCGATGGTTGGCCCGTTGGATGGGAGCATCGCGTTGCCTCGAACGTGCGCCGCTTCCAGCGCGATCCGATCAGCAACGACGCGCCGATCCTGCACCTCAAACTCTTCAACCCCGCCGACGATCACTACGGCCTGTCACCGATGGAAGCGGCGGCCTTCAGCATCGATATCCACAATGCCGGCGGCGCCTGGAACAAAGCGCTGATCGACAATGCCGCCCGCCCAAGCGGCGCGCTCATCTTCACCGGCGCGGGCGGCGCGGATCGCTTGAGCGAAGAACAATTCCAGCGCCTGAAGCAAGAACTCGAAGACATGCACATCGGCGCCGCCAACGCGGGCCGCCCGATGTTGCTCGAAGGCGGCCTTGAGTGGCGGCCGATGTCACTCTCGCCGTCGGATATGGATTTCACCGAAGCGCGCCACTCCGCAGCCCGCGACATTGCGCTCGCCTTCGGCGTGCCGCCGATGTTGCTCGGCATACCGGGTGACAACACCTACTCGAACTACCGCGAAGCCAACCTCGCATTTTGGCGTCAAACGGCGCTGCCACTGGCTCAGAAAGCCGCCCGCGCCATCGAAGCCTGGATCGGCGATCGCTGGCCAGCGGCTGGACCCGCGGCCGTCAACGTCGACATCGAAAATGTTCCGGCTCTCACCGTGGAGCGTGAAGCACTTTGGTCCCGGATCGCAGCAGCGGACTTCCTGAGTGAAGACGAGAAGCGCCGGATGGCCGGTGTTGAAACGCCGGAGCGCGCGCTATGAAGATCGATCCGCGCATCACGCTGGCGCTCATCCTTGCGCTCTTTCTCGAAACCGCAGGCGGCCTGATTTGGGCGGGACGCGCTGCGGCTCGCCTTGAAGAAGTAGAGCGCGCCGTCGCTACGCAACCCGAAGTGGCCGAGCGCCTGGCGCGCCTCGAAGAGCAAGTCACCGACGCGCGCCGCTCGCTCGCGCGCATCGAGCAGAAGCTCGACCAATGATCATCGAAGGATACGCCGCATTGTTCGGTGTCGCGGACCAGATGCGGGACGTTGTCCGCGCTGGCGCGTTCGCCGCGAGTCTCTCGCGAACTGGCGCCAAGCTGCCGATGCTGGTCGAGCACGAAGCGCGGCTTGTCGCGGGCGAGTGGACCGATATCCGGGAAGATGGCCGCGGTCTCTTTTTGCGTGGCGAGATCCGAGATGACAAGCCCGGCGCCGCGCGAGCCAAGCGCATGATCGCGCGCGGCATCGATGGGCTGTCCATCGGCTTTGTTCCTATTGTTCAGGACCGCACAGCCGTCGGCCGCGTGCTGACAGAAATTGACCTTCTGGAAGTGTCCATCGTGACGCATCCGATGCAGCCCCTCGCG
>JAWKUZ010000007.1:0-184581 GCA_041398305.1 Hyphomonadaceae bacterium | reverse complement strand
TGACGCCAAGCGCGTGAAGCTCTGGATCCCCTACGGCCTCGATTGAGCGGAGAACTGACCAATGGCACGCGTTAAAGGCGGCGTCACAGCGCACGCCCGTCACAAGAAAGTTTTGAAGAAGGCGAAGGGCTATTACGGCCGTCGCTCGAACACCTTCCGCACCGCCAACGCCGCGGTCGAGAAGGCCGGCCTCTACGCCTACCGCGATCGCAAGGCCAAGAAGCGCGTGTTCCGCGCTCTTTGGATTCAGCGCATCAACGCGGCTGTCCGCGAAGAGGGCCTCACGTACTCGCGCTTCATTTCTGGCCTCACCAAGGCTGGCATCACGCTCGACCGCAAGGTGATGGCGGACATCGCCATGAACGAGCCGGAAGCCTTCAAGGGCCTCATCGCCCAAGCGCAAGGCGCGCTGAAGTAAGCTTCAGCGAAAGCACAAATTGTAACGGGCCGAAGCGATGAGCTTCGGCCCGTTTTTTCCTTGGGTGGAGAAAACTAGTTCGCCGCCTCGCGTTCGCGCGGCGTCCATTCGCGGAGGCGCCGACGTTCAAACTCGGCCTGTGTTGACGGCACAAGCCGGAAGCCGCCGGTGATCAGTCCGATGCGCACAGTCTGTTCGATGTAGTAGGTTTCTCCCGGCTCGACTTCGAGACGGATGCGATCTTCGTCGAGGTTCACCGCCATCGGCCCCCTAATATTGTAGTTGTGGATGCCCGCAGGCGCTGCGTACTCGAAGTAGTACCCGTTGGGCAGGCTTCCGATTTGAGGTGACTCGCGTGTCGAGTCCCCGTCCTCGCCAACTTCAACAACGTGATAGGTGTAAACAGCACCCGTAAGTCGGCCAGGGCGGAAGAAGATAATGCGTCCGGGCTGTTCTTCGGCAGGCGCTGCTGCTGCCTCCGGCGCGGGTGTTTCGGTCGCGGTTGCGTCGGTTTCGGTCGCGGTTTCATCAGGCGTCGCTTCGGCCGGTGCGGCCTCAGGCGCGGGTGCCGGCGCCTCCGTCGTCGTCGCTTCGGCCGCAGGCTCTGTCGTTTCCTGCGCCATCGCGTTCGCCGAAATCAAGACAGCAAATGCCGTCGCTGCGAACACCGTTTTCCATCCCCTCATTGTCCGTCCTCCGCTGCCGATGGTTCTTGTTCTACTGACGCCGGTTCGGCCGCCGGCGTTGGATCTTCTTGTGGCAATGCCGATAGCGGCGCCGACACATCAACGGCGAGTCGCGCTTGGGCCCGCGAGCCCGCCGGAATTTCGGTTTCGCCACCCTGAATGAAGCCGCCCATGAAGCCGACATACGGCACCAAGATCATAGTGTTCACAGCCTCGCGCGAATTGTCTTCGCCCGCCGTGAACACGCGCAGCCCGCGGATGCGCACGCGCTGTCCGTTGATTTCAACAAAGCGTCCCGAGATGATGAGCTTGCCTTGGCGTCCGCCCATGCCAGAGCGCGATGCGTCGATCACTTCGCCGCCCGCCAATGCGCCCGCGGGCACGATCGTACGCCCGTCGATCACGATCGGCTCAGCCAGGCGCAGCGCCACGGGCGCGCCGGTCTGGCTGGTGCGTGAACTCTGGGCGTCGACGAACTCGACGACGATGTCCGTTCCGGCCGGAATGAGGATGTTGGCAGGGGTTTCCAACGCTTCGGGCGCCGGTGGCGCGACCAATGTCGCGGCAGGAACTGGCTCGGCCGTTTGAGCGATCGCTACTGGGGCGGCCAGCATCAAGCCGACCGCCAACGCGCCCTGTACCCACCGCATCTGAATTGTCTCCCCAGTCGCCTAGCGTTAGCACAACCGAAACGGACGGCAAGGTTGCAGAACGGCAACGCTCGCGACGCCACTGCAAATTGCGTCTGCCTAAGCCTCTCCGCTAAACACCCCCGATGAACGGTCAAACCACTGATTTGGCGGCCCTGGAGGCCGATCTGCTGGCGCGCGTCGCGGCGGCGAACGACGAGGCGTCGCTCGAAACGCTGCGCGTCGAGGCGCTCGGCAAGCAGGGGAGCATTTCCGCGCTGATGAGAAACCTGGGCGCCATGAGCCCGGACGAGCGCAAGACCTTCGGCGCCGCGCTCAACGTCCTGAAGGACAAAGTCACCGAAGAGATCGTCACCAAGAAAGCGGCGATGGCCGAAGCCGCGCTCGATCGCCAGCTTCAAAGCGAGGCGGTCGACGTCACGCTGCCGCCGGTGAAACCGCGCCTGGGCACGATCCATCCTGTCTCACAGGTGATGGAAGAGATGGCCGCCATCTTCGGTGAGATGGGTTTCACCGTTGAAGAAGGTCCCGACATCGAGACCGACTTCAACAATTTCACCGCGCTCAACTTCCCGAAGAACCATCCTGCGCGCGAACTGCAGGATACTTTCTTCCTCAACGCCCGCGATGAGCAGGGCGAGCGCAAGGTGCTGCGCACCCACACCAGCCCCGTGCAAGTGCGCACGATGCTGAAGCAGAAGCCGCCGATCCGCATGATCTGCATGGGCCGCACCTTCCGCAAGGATTGGGACGCCACGCACACGCCGATGTTCCACCAGATCGAAGGCCTCGTCATTGATGAGACCACGAGCATGGCCGACTTGAAGAGCGTGCTCACCGCCGCCCTGAAAGCCTACTTCGAAGTCGACGATGTGAAGCTCCGCTTCCGCCCGCACCACTTCCCGTTCACTGAACCGAGCGCGGAAGTCGATGTCGGCTGCGATCGCTCCGGCGGCACGCTGAAGATCGGCACGGGCGACATTTGCTGGAAATTCTGGGGCGGCATGGTGCACCCGAACCGCCTAAGAATTGCGGCATCGATCCTGAAAAGTACCAGGGTTAAGTGCAGCCTGGCATGGGCATCGATCGCCTTGCGATGCTCAAGTACGGCATGCCTGATCTCCGCGATCTCGCCAGCTCAGACACACGCTGGCTCAAACACTACGGCTTCAGCCCGTCCCTGTTGCCTGGCTTGGCTCAGGGAGTGGGTGACCAGGTCTACGGCGCAAACAACTGAACAAGAGTCCAAGCCGCGGCGACTGGCGGCGGTGGTTCAACTTATTGGGTGCTAGGCGCTCTCAGTGCTCAACCTCGTTGAAGATCTAAACTTCGCGCGCATTTCCTGGATCTTGTTCAGCAATGGCTCGAAGCCTATGCGGCGATGATCCGCCATCACGGACTTCATGCGTTTTGTTGATATCGTTTGGATGGGTGTCGCCTTCGAACGAAAGCGCACGCCCGTTGAAGGAGTGTGTTCGCCGTTGCCCGCGGGCAAAGCTGCCCTCAAATCACAACGAAGCTCGACGCATTCGTGCTGGCGATGTAATGCCAGCTTGATGACGCTGCTGCTCTGGTATTGCTTCCCGCGCTGCTTTTGCCTGGGCAGGCGGGCTATCGGCGCCGGCATTGGGCTCGCATTGATCCGAGTGTTTCCTTTCTGATAAACGAGCGCTCCGAGAAAACATTCGTCCAACGTGCTAAGGCCTGAACTCGTGGGTGTTACGGATCGCGGCAATTCTGATCGCCGCTGCTTACGCGCTTCGCTGAGGTCACTATGAAATTCACGCTCTCCTGCTAAAGAGCATCTCGCGACGGATGAGCATCGGCTACCATTGTCGAAACCATGACCATGACCGGTCTGGAAGTGGAAGGCGTCGAGAACGCCGGCGAAAGCTGGCTGTTCTCCGTCGCGCGCATCATCAGCGCCGCGAAGCATCCGAACGCTGACAAGCTGCGTCTGCCAAGTCGAAACCAAAGACGGCACGCTTGAGACGTCTGGTGGCGCACTGGAATACGCGCGCGGGATCGTCACCGCCTTCGCGCCGATCGGCAACGCATATTCCGGGCTTCCGGTATCACGCTTGAGCTGGAAGCCGGTGCGCGCAGGTCATCCAACGGCACGTTCTGCCTGGCGCTGAGCTTGAGCTCGATTGATGCTGATGGCATCCTCGAACTGACCCTGATCCAGGCGCCAGCAGCCACGAACGCGCGAAGTACCTGGTCTCAACGACCCGGTGATTGGGACATCGAAGTCACGCCGAACCGCCCTGATTGATGGGGCGTCGCTGGCATCGCTCGCGATCTCGCCGCCGCCGGCGTCGGCAAGGCCGACCAAGGCCGTGTTGCCGGTGCCGGGCCGCTATCCATCGCCGCAAAAGGTCGAGATCGACGATCTCAACGCCTGTCCGATGTTTGCGAGCCGCTACATTCGCGGCGTCAAGAACGGCCCGTCGCCGCTCTGGTTACAACAGAAGCTCCGCGCCATCGGCCAAAAGCCGATCAGCGCACTGGTCGACCCTTTACCAATCTGGGTTGACCCACGACCGCAATCGCCCGGCGCACGTTTATGACGCGTCGAAACTCAAGGGCACGCTGCGCGCGCGCATGGGCCGCGCTGGTGAAACCTGCATGGCGCTCAATGGCAACGTTTACGACGTTACGCCCGACATGTGCGTCATCGCTGACGATGCGAATGTGCAAGGCCTTGGCGGCGTCATCGGCGGCGAACTCTCCAAGGTCAGCGAAGAGACCACCGACATCCTGCTTGAGTGCGCCTACTTCGACCCGACCATCACCCACAAAACCGGCCGCGCGCTGACGCTCACCACCGACGCGCAATATCGCTTCGCGCGCGGGGTCGATTCCGGCTTCGTTGTCCCGGGCCTCGAACTCCTGACGCGGCTTGTTCTTGATCTCTGCGGCGGCGAGCCCAGCGAAATCCAGGTCGCGGGCGATCTGCCGCCGCCGCCGAAAGCGATCTTCTTTGATCCCGACCGGGTGCGCCAACTTGCGGGCATCGATGTGAAACCAACGCGCGTTCGCGCCGTGCTGAAGGATCTCGGCTTCGAAACCAGCGCCGAAGGGCAGGGCTCGAAGCGGTTCATCGTCGAGCCGCCAACTTGGCGGCGCGACGTCGAAGGCAGCGCCGATCTCGTTGAAGAGGTCGCGCGCATCGAAGGGTTCGACAAACTGCCGAACAACGAGCCGCCGCGCGCCAAAGGCTTCCGCGCGCCGCCTGCGAGCGTCGGAGAAAGCCGCACGCGGCTCGCGCGTCGCGCTGCAGCGTCGCTCGGCTACTACGAAGCCATCACTTGGAGCTTCTGCTCGCGCGCGCAAGCGCAGGCCTTCGGCGGTGGCGCAGAGGATATGCTCGTCGCCAACCCGATCGCGAGTGAACTCGATTGCATGCGCCCCACGGCGCTGCCGAACCTGCTCGTCGCCGCGCAACAAAACGCCAATCGCGGTTTCGATGATGCCCGCCTGTTCGAGGCTGGCCCCGCTTATGCGAACAGTAACGATGGCGGCCAACAACGCACCGTCGCCGGCGTCTGGCAGGCGCGCGCCCCGCGCCACTGGCGCGCCGCGCCGCAGCCCGACATATTCGACGTGAAGCGCGATGCGCTGATGATCCTCGAAGCCATCGGCGCGCCCGTTGCTTCGCTTCAAACTTTCGCCGACGCGCCAGCGCATTGGCGTCCGGGCCGCACGGGCGCTCTGAAGCTCGGCCCGAAAGTGATCGCCTATTACGGCGAGATCCACCCGCGCACGCTGAAAGCCATCGGCGTCGAAGCGCCTGCGCTCGCGTTCGAGATTTTTCTCGATGCATTGCCCGCGCCGCGCGCCAAAGGCGGGCGCAGCAAACCGCCGTTCGAGCGACTCGATCTGCAGCCACTCACACGCGACTTCGCCTTCGTGGTCGATGACAAAGTCACGGCGCAAGACGTTGTTCGCGCCGCCATTGGCGCCGACAAAGCGCTGATCACGGACGTGAATCTGTTCGACGTCTATCGCGGCGAACGAATGCAGCCGGGCAAGAAGAGCCTCGCTATCGAAGTCACACTGCAGCCGCGCGAGAAAACGCTGACGGACGCCGACATCGAAGCTGCGAGCGCTAAGATCGTCAGCGCCGTGATGAAGGCGACAGGCGGCACGCTACGGGGCTAGTCGCGGCGAAACTCTCGCAGCGCTGCGTTTCGCCCAACTACACCGCGCCCGGCGCGCGTTAGCGCATCCACCGTCTCGCGCGGCAGCGATACGTCCGTCTCCGTATCGTAGAGCGCGTCGTACTCCGCCGGCTCCATGTCGCGGAACGTGATGACGTCCATGCTGAGCGTGATGTCATCGCAGCGCACGCCGCTGCGGTGATCCTCGATCACGCCGCAGCGCCACTCCCGTAGCGCAGTTTCGTACGCTGGCAATTGCGCGCGCCACACGTCAACCGAAGCGCGCTTCGCCACTTCCGTCGCCACGTCGACCGGCGCGTACATCATCTCATACGCGCCAATCGCGTCCGTGCCTTCCTGCTGGAACGTCCGCGGCCGGATGTATTCGGCGTTGACCACCAGGAACAACACCCGCCGCGCCTGCATCGCTTCCGACGCTGTCAGAGGCGAGGGCAGACCATCGGCACGCAGCACCTGCAAGCTCAGCATGCCGAGATTGTCCGCCACGCCACCATCCACGAGATGCACGAACCGCTGTTCTGCAGCCGTGTCGCCACGATAGTTCTGAAATGCGCGCGCTGTCTGGCGCACATTCTCGCCCGCGCCGCGATCCGCCAGCACCCGTGCCGTCCAGTCAGGCGGCCCTGCGCAACGTGACGCGTAGCTCTCCATCAGCACCGGGCGAAACGCCACCGGTACAGCCATGGAAGCCGCCACCGCATCGGCTACACGCACCTGCCGCACATCGCTGCAAATGCCGTCAAAGAAGAATTGCGTGAACGCAAACGGCGTCGAGTTGTAGAGATCGGTCGCATTGAGGATCACACGCGGCCCAGCGCGCATATCGCCCATCGTTGCGTCGCCATACACATTCTCAGCCAGCCACGCGCGCAATTGCTCTGGCCCGTTCATGCCGCCGCGCAGCGCGCCCGCGACGCCGAGTGGCGAGGTCGGTCCCCGCACGCGCCACTCGCGTCCGAGATAGGCGGCGTCGAACGTGTCGAGGCCCGCGTCGCCATGCAGCCCGTAATACGCGGCCAGCACCGAACCGCCAGAAACGGAAGTGATGAGCGCGATGTGCTCGCTCAACGGCCGCCCATCGCGCCCCGGCGCGTCGCGCAACGCTTGCAGCACGCCAAGATGAAACGACGCAGCGCGCGCGCCGCCGCCCGAGAGCGCCAGCACAATCAAATCATCCCCCGCCGGTGTGCGGCCTTGCACATCGGCGCGCGATCCACCGAGCGGCGCATTGATCGGCGCCACAGGCGCCGTCGCGCACGCGCTCAGCAATAGCGAAAGAACAAGAACCAAACCCCGCATTGCGCCAGTCTCTGACTCCGCCCGCGCGCTTGGCAAGCGCTTACGCGCGACCGCGCGCTTTCCGGCATCGCGGACGGCCCCTATAGGGGATGTGCGAAGGAGACGTCATGCAAGCTTGGATTCTACTCGGGGCCGCGGGCTTGTTCGAGATCGTTTGGGCCATCGGCCTCAAATACACCGGTGGTTTCACCAAGACGGTCCCCAGCGCCATCACCCTTGCCGCGATGGGCATCAGCATGTGGCTGCTCGCGCAAGCCGCACGCGAACTCCCCATCGGCACCGCGTATGCCGTATGGACCGGCATAGGCGCAGTCGGCGCAGCACTGCTCGGCATTATGTTGTTCCAGGAGAGCGCCAACCTGATGCGGGTCGGCTGCATTGCGCTGATCGTGCTTGGGATTGTCGGCCTCAAGCTTTCAACACCCGGCTGAACATACTTGCCGCTCCCGCTCGCACGACTTAAACGGCGCGCGAGGGAAGGGCTCGATGCCTCTAATCAAGCGCAAGCACAGCACGCTAAAAGGCTACATCCACGATTGGCTGGAGCCCGACGACGGCGCGATTAATTTCTTCTCCGGCACGATCATCCTACTAGTGATCGTGAGCTTACTTTCGCTCGCACTCGAAACCGAATTGTTGCGCGACGACACCCAACTCGAGCGCAGCTCGTTGCCGCTGATCCAATTCATCAACGTGGCCATCGTTTGGATCTTCGCCGCCGAGTTCGCTCTGCGCTTCTGGTCCGAGGGTGAGAACCCCGCGCACAAGGGCATCGGCGGGCGACTGCGCTTCCTGATGCAGCCCGTCACCATTGCGGATGTTCTGGCCTTCGCCCCCGAACTCGCTGCGATGCTGCTCTTGCCGAATTATTCCGGCGCGCTTTTCCCTGCGTTGCGCGCCTTCAGGCTTTTCCGTCTGTTCAAGCTCGCGCGTTATGTGCCGGCGTTCGCCATTGTCGGCGCCGCTGTGAAACGCGCCTGGGCGCCGTTGATGGCCGCGCTTTGCGTCGCCGCCGCTCAACTCTACATCGCCGCGATGATGCTCTACCTGATTGAGGGCGACACCAAACCGGAAGCCTTCGGTTCGATTGCTCGCGCCATGTGGTGGGCGGTCGTTACACTCACCACCGTCGGCTACGGCGACGTCTATCCCGAGACGATGTGGGGACGCGTCGCTGCTGGTCTTGTCGCGCTCGCCGGCGTTGGCATCGTTGCGCTGCCAACCGGCATTCTCGCGTCATCGTTCGCGGAGGAATTTCGCGAACGGCATGAGCGCGAGCAGGCGGCTAAGAAGGCGCGCGCCCACGCTCCGGCGGCGGCGAAGAAAGATTGAGCCGCCGCGTTTCGCGAATGCGCCCATTGGTGAGTGCGCCCTCAATCAGCTCCGTGCCGGAAAGCCCGAACACACGGCTGCCGATAAACAGTGCTCGCGTGTTTCCGTACCAATCGACGCACGACACCTCGCAGCGATAGCTCGGATCTTGCGCGTCCTGCCGCGCCATCAATTGACCGGCCCAGCCGAGATGTCCGTTGCGCGCCAGCGTCAGATACGAAATGTCCGACGCCTGGCTGCGAAACCACCAGCGCCCACCTTCCCACGTGCGCGTCACCGTCGGAATACCCATCACGCCGCTATCGTCGGCACCGACCAGCGCATTGAACGCATGCGAGCGCCCTTCGGACTCATAGCGCCCATCCAGAATCTGCGTGCTGACGATCCGCGGTGTACCCTCAAGATCGAGCACCGACATGCTCAAGCCGCGATCGGTGCGATAGCCGCTAAGGATCGCGTTATTGCCGGCGCGCTCAAGCCTGATGATATTATGCGGCGCCTGCACCACTGTGGCGGCGGAGGGATTTGCCAGCGGCAACGCCACCACCGGAGAGTTCGGCAGCGTCACGTTCGCTTCCGGCGGATAGGAACTCCATCCCGAACGCCCGCCATAGACAACATGTGTGCGCGTGTAGCGGACTTCGTATTGCGACGCATTCGGACTAGGCGCCTGCGTGTAGCGAGTAGGCGCGGCGTCCATCGGGACCGTGCGGAACGTGTTGAGCGGCGTGTGGAAGTAGCGCACCTGCGCCACGCCGCCATTGCCCGCGCATGGTCCAACATTCCATGTCAGCAGTGCGCGGAATTCCTCGGTGTTGCCGTCCAGCGCCAACTGGTTCGTCGGCAGACCGCGCGCGTGAATTGCGCGCGGCGTGTCGCCGTTCAGCGGCACTTGATAGACCGTTGCCGGAATGGACGCGTAAGCCGCACCAGGCAAAGCGCAATTGCGCGAAAGCACCTGGTCCCATTGGTTCGGCGTGACCCAGAGAAAAATGTCCGTTGTCGAAACGAAGAACTCGCGTTGCCCGCCTCCGACAAACGCGGTCGTGCGGCACTCAAGCTCATCGCCTGCACTCAAATCGCCCAGCGGGCACACCGAAACCGAATGCACCATCGGCTGAAACACGCTTTGCACGGGGCGATAGATATCAGCGCCGTCGAACAGCGAGCGGCCCTCCGTCGTCACTGCGCGGCGATCGCCGTCGCGGAGCCAGCGACGCACCACCGGCCATCGCATCGCCACGCGCGGATTGACGTTGGAGATGTCGAGCGGCGTGTAGATGACGAGATTACCGTTCACCAGCCGCGTGGCGTAATTCTCGATGTCGTAATAGTCGTTTGATGAGATGTAGTAGGTCGCCTCGCGCGTCAGCTGGCCGTCATCGTCAATCGTCAGGATGGTGATTTCGGAAGCTTGCTCGCGATACGAATAACCGGCGACCAGAATGCGATTGCCGCTGGTCAGCAACTCATCGAACCAAGTGTCTTGGCCGGCGCTGCGATACACATTCGTGCGGCTCGCCAGCGAAAGTCCTGGCGCTTGGCCGTCGCGCGTGTCGACCACAAAGAGCCGCCCGTCTTGCAGCACGATCAGAAAGCGGCCGACCTGCTTGACGATGCCGCCCTCATCGACGCCGGCCGTTTGCACGTTGGTGATCGATGATGCCTCGCCGCTCGTCGTCGCTTCGCTGCGCGAGGCGCTGAATTCAGCAGCGCCGGCCTGCGGGCTTGGCGCTATGCTTGGCGGAGGAGGCGGAGGTGGCGGTGGAGGTGGAGGCGGCACCACAGAGTCACTCACCGCCTGTCCGGCATCGTCGAAATCAAAGCGCCGTCCGGCGCCATTGAGCTGATGCACACGGCGTACATAGCGCAGGAAGTCAGCATCGTTGCTGAAGCGCTCAAGCCGGCGCCAGACAGGTGGTTGCGCCTCCTCGGTTTTCACCGAGCCGCGCACCGGCGGGGTCTCCGGCTCGCCGGCTGCGCCGACAACCACCAGGGCGGCCACAGCCGCCAGCAAACGCAAATTCATGTCGAACCCTCCGCCCGTGCAGCACGCTACACGATTGTGGCGCAGATTCGATCCAAACCGGGCGCCTCGATCACGCGTGCGCGATTAGAATGGATTGATGCGCCGACGCCGCGAATAGGCGAGATAGCCGACGTTTGCGCCGAGCCGGAACCCAACGCCTGCACGCATCGGCGCCAGCGTTACGTTGTCGCGACGCTGATAGTTCACGCCAACGCCGCCGACGAAGTAGGCCGATCCATCGACGCCCGCATAGCGATGGAAGATGCTGTCGGGCCGACGCAGATTGTAGGCCAGCGTGAATACCCGCGAAGCGTTGCCGCCAGTGTCGAAACCGAGTGACGGCCCCTGCCAATAAACCCGCGTCGTGCCGTTGCCGCCCTTGATCCGCAGGTAGCCATCGCCGTAGCGCAGGCCAACACCAAGTGCGCCGGAGCCTTCATTGCCTTCGATGTAGCCGTTCGGCCGGCCGAGATCCTCGAACACGTGATCGATGACTGTAGCGAGCCCTTCGGCACCCGCACCGAAGAAGCGCTGCGCTGCGCCCAGGATTTCATCGCGCGAATATGTCTGCTGCGCCTGTGCCAGCGCTTCGGCCGGCGCAAGCAAAGCCGCGCCCGCACCCAGCGCGAAGCTACGGCGTGAAAGATCGTCAGTCATTTGGAGAACCTCCGAAAGCTCAGAGGTCAAACATAGGACGGCCTCAGCCTGAATCCTACGTGACTCCCGTCACTGCCGCTTACTTTTCGTGCTTGCCAGAGTGATCGCCGAAATAGTCGATGGTCATGAAAATCCCTGCGACGCTGAGGATAATCATCGCCACGACCGCGGCGCCGTCATTGAAGCTATGCACGCCCGCGAACGCGAAGCTGAGCAGTCCCAACCCGCAAAAAATGACCAGGAATGGCCCGGCGCAGCCATCAGCCCATGCCGGAGCAGGTCCCTTGCCGTGCCTAAGCGGCATCGCGATGGCCGAGGAATGTCAGGTGCATTGACGAGCTGAGAGCCTCTGAGAAGTTCACTAGCTTAGCGCAATTTAGGTCCCTAAACTCCCGGCGCGTTTTCCGCTTCAAACCGGCCGATCGCTAGGAAGCGGTCGCGGCGCTGTTTACGCATCTCATCAACAGAGAGCGGCGTCAGTTCGTCCAGTGCTTCCGCCACTGCGGCGCCGACCGAGGCGATCGCCGCCGCCGGTTCGCGATGCGCGCCGCCAGTCGGCTCGGTGATGATCGAATCCACCACCTTCAGCTCGATCAGATCTTGCGCCGTGATCTTCATCGCCGTCGCCGCATCCTTCGCGCGCGCCGCATCTTTCCAGAGGATCGACGCTGCACCTTCCGGTGAAATCACCGAATAGATCGAGTGCTCGAGCATCAGCACCTTG
This sequence comes from Hyphomonadaceae bacterium, assembly GCA_041398305.1. GTDB lineage: Bacteria > Pseudomonadota > Alphaproteobacteria > Caulobacterales > Aquidulcibacteraceae > Vitreimonas. The sequence continues at coordinate 172,602 of JAWKUZ010000007.1, read as the reverse complement.
TTCGCCGCCGCGATTGCGATCGCGCCGCCCGAACCGCCTTCGCCCGCAATCACCGCGACCATCGGCACGCCGAGCGTGAGGCAACGCTCGGTCGAGCGCGCAATCGCTTCCGCTTGCCCACGCTCCTCAGCGCCGATGCCCGGATAGGCGCCGGCCGTATCAACGAAGCTCACCACCGGCAGCGAGAATTTGTCGGCCAGATCCATCAGACGCACGGCCTTCCGATAGCCCTCAGGCCGCGCCATGCCGAAATTGTGCTTTAGGCGATCCGCCGTCGTGCGGCCTTTCTCGTGGCCCATCACCAGCACCGGCCGTCCCAAGAACTTGCCTGTGCCGCCGAGGATCGCTGCGTCTTCACCGAAATTGCGGTCGCCCGAAAGCTCGACGTAATCCGTCACCAGCGCGCCGACGTAATCCTGATAGCGCGGACGGTCCGCGTGCCGCGCCACCTGCGTCTTCTGCCAGGCGTCGAGCTTCGAATAGATGTCGCCGAGCTGCTTCTCGGCCTTCACCTTGAGTCGCGAAAGTTCCGCGCCCATAGCCAGCGCCTCGGAGCCGGAGGCCTCCGAAATGGCCGCCAGTTCTTCAATCTTGGCCTCAACCTCGGCCACTGATTTTTCGAAATCGAGATAGGTGCGCAAAAGCTTCAGCCCGGACCCAAAGAAGGGCCGGACAATACCCGCCCGGGGCCTTGCTTCAAGGTAAAGCCCCAGCCCGGATACCAGGATTGCGCCAGCCTCCGGCTCGCTTCATGCTGCAGGCGCGAACAGAACAGGATCAAGCCCCGTGACCAAGCCGCCCCGCCACTTCTTCGCGCCCCTGGCGAGCGGCGCGCCCGAGCCGCTCCGCGAGCTACCGGTGAAGCTCGAGCGCATGATCCATTTTGTGCCGGCCCATAATGAGAAGCTGCGCTCGCGCGTTGGTGAGATGGCTAAGCAAGTCGATGTGGTGCTGGCCAATCTCGAAGACGCTATCCCAGCGGACGCCAAAGACGCCGCCCGATCCGGCGCCATCGAGATGGGCAAGAGCTTCGATTTCGCGAAAGCGGGGGTTGGCTACTGGTCGCGCATCAACGCGCTCAACTCGCCCTGGCACTTGGATGACGTCACCGAACTCGTCGCCAACGTCGGCGATCAGCTCGACGTCATTATGGTCCCGAAAGTGGAGGGGCCTTGGGACATCCACTACATGGATCAGCTGCTCGCGCTGCTTGAGGCCAAGCACAACGTGAAACGCCCGATCATGCTCCACGCAATTCTCGAAACCGCGCAAGGCGTCGCCAACGTCGAAGCCATCGCTGGCGCCTCACCACGTATGCATGGCATCTGTCTCGGCCCCGCCGATCTCGCTGCCTCGCGCAAAATGAAAACCACCCGCGTCGGCGGCGGCCACCCTGGCTACAAGGTCCTGAGCGACGCCGCCGAAGGCCAAGTTCGAGAGTCCGCACAACAAGATCTCTGGCACTACACCTTTGCCCGCATGGTCGACGCCTGCGTCATGCACGGCATCAAACCAATGTATGGCCCGTTCGGCGATTTCGCTGACGAAGCCGCCTGCGAACAGCAATTCCGCAACGCTTACCTCATGGGCTGCGTCGGCGCCTGGACGCTGCACCCATCACAAATCGCCATCGCCAAACGCGTGTTCACGCCCGACGTCGAAGAAGTGAAACTCGCCAAGCGCATGGTCGATGCGATGCCGGACGGCACAGGCGTTGCGCTCGTTGACGGCAAAATGCTCGACGACGCCACCTGGAAGCAGGCGAAAGTCATCCTCGACCTCGCCAAACTCGTCGCCAGCAAAGAGCCGGAAATGAAGGCCGCGTACGGCCTCTAGTTAAGTAGTAACTCTCGTCACAGCCGCCGTAATGGCGCGCGCCTACATGCGTCTTCCAAAGTGGTGGTGACGCATGAAAGTCCAGAAATACTTCTTCAGCCTCGTTCTCGTGACCGTGATGTACTTCACGCTCGCTGTACTGCTTTCGCCGCAGCTCGCGGGAACAAGTGCATGACGTGACGCTCGTCACTGCGAGGTCGCATCTGAGCGTCTAGGTCATCGGTAGGGACAAGCACTCGGGAGGAATTCCATGAGAAAGTACGTTTTGATCGCCGGCATGATTGCCGCGAGCCTCATTGGCCTCGGTCACACAGCGGTGGCGCAGACTGGCCAAATACAGCGGCAAGAAACGCCGCAGATCCAACGCCAGAACAACAACGTGCTCGCCGCACGCGTCATTGATTTGCAACCGATTCCATCGCGCATCGAGCACGGTGTCGTTTCAGTGCGCAACACCGGCACCGCCGCTTCCAGCCCTTCAATCGCGACGGTGAATTGCCATCTTCCGAACCAACAGGGCGGCTGCCCAGAACTGCCTGCAGCAGCGATCGCAGCATACAGCAATCCCGCGTACCCGAACCGTTTGGTCGTCAACGTTCCCGCAATTCAGCCGGGTCACGTGCACAACCACAATCTGAGCTTCTGGGGTGACCTGAGCTGGCCGAGTGGCACCTATATCTTTGACTTCGTCGTCGATGCCGGTGGCACGAACAACGAATCCAACGAAGCAAACAACGCGGGGCAGCACACGTGGGTTGTGCCGTAGCAGGGGTAGCCTGCTCGTGCGCCGCGGCAGATGAAGAGTCGCGGCGCGGAGTTAAGACGCCAAACGAAAACGGCCCCGGCTTTCACCGGGGCCGTTTCATTTATGTCTTTCCGCGATCTTAGCGATCGGGGCGGCCAACGCGGCGGCGCGCAGGCCGGCGTTCGCGAGCCGGACGTTCCTGAGTGGCGCGCGTGTCGCTCACCTCTGTCTCCGCATAGAGTTGCTGCAGCGCTTCAAACGTCAGCGTCGTCGTATAACTGCCAACCGCCGCTGGCGATCCCGCTGGCATATCGGCGCGGTGGCGCGCGGCGATGATGTAGCGGCCCGGTGCGTCGAACGTGAAGGTCGCGTTGCCTTGTTCATCGGTGACGACATAGCGGTCGAGATTGGTTTCAGGGTCGCCTTCGGCGTAAATCACAACAGCGCTGTTCGCCATCGGTTGGCCATCGAACAACAGCTGAATCTGAAAGCCCTGGCTCGCCAGCACTTGGTTCGGATGCGTCACCGGGCGGATCGCGAGGCGGCCGATCGTTTGGTCAACCGCCGTGCGGTTCGCGGTGCCGCGTGTGATGTAGGTGTCGGCGACTGAGACCGTTTGCAGGGTGGTGGTCTCCGCGCCTTCCGGCGCTGTTTCACCGGCGCCAAGCACGCGCCACTGGCCGTTCTCGCCAACCAGATTCGCGACCTGGCCCAGAACTTCGCCTGTGCTGACGCGGTACGTTCCGCCAGTCGTCAGCAACGGCTGCACGACGGACGTTCCATTAGGCCGCGGCGCCAATTGATTCTGACTTTGGCCCGCCGGATTCACCACGACGACCGTGTCGCCGAGTCCGATCGATGGGCTGAAGAATTCCTGCGCATAGGCGCCTTCAACTCGGACCGATGGGTCGGTCACCCAGAATTCCTCTGGCTTCAAATATGAAGTGTATGCTGCCGCTGGGCTTGCAGCCGCTGCGAACAGCACAGCCGCCAATACGATTTTCTTCATTCGTTCTCACTCGCCTGTTCGGCGGGAACCATATTTCCCGCTGATCCCTCACCCCTAAGTCACACAACGCGGCGCCTAGTTTCAAGCATGTAACACGCCTGTGACTACTTCGGCCGGTTATCGAGCAGCGCCAGCAGCCCGAATAGGCTCACCACCGTGAACCATAAATAGAGAACAAGCGCGCCGAGCCCGGCCAGCCACACCAGCAAAAAGCCGCCGATTATGAAAGTGATCCAACCGACCACTCCCAGGATGGCAAGGCCAATCGTCCACCAGAACGCAGTAAACCAGATGCGCGCTTGATACTCCAAATGAGAGCGCGCCAGCGGGCCGGAACCATCGCGTCCCGCGAGCGCAACGATCACGCCGAACAGCGCAAAGATCGCAGCGCTCGGTATGCTCAACAGATAGAGCGCGTAAACAATGATCGCCGCGGAACGGCCGGGCTCAAGCGCCGGAGGGGGAGTTGTGCTCATCGCATGCTCACCGTGCTCAACCTTTCGGCTTCTTCGCCAGCGGGTGTTTGGTCTCGACGATGGTCTTCAACCGCCCCTCGGCCACATGAGTGTAAATTTGCGTCGTGGCAATATCGGCGTGGCCGAGCAGTGTCTGTACGGTGCGCAAATCGGCGCCGCCTTCAACCAGATGGGTTGCGAACGCGTGCCGCAACACGTGCGGGGAGACTCGCGTCGGATCGATCCCGGCTTTCGCCGCCGCCGTCTCCAGTATCTGCGCCACGCGCCGGCGGGTGAGTTTGCCGTCCGCCGCGCTTGCTGAAGGGAATAACCACCGCTGCGCCTTCTCGCGCTGCGCGTCGGCCCTCGGCAGCGCCGCTTCACGCGCCGCCACGTGCGTAGCCAACGCAGTGAGCGCCGGGCCGCCCAGCGCGACAAGGCGTTCCTTGCCGCCTTTGCCTTCGATGATCATGTGATCCTGCCCCGACCGAGGCGCCGCCCGCATCGGCAGCGACACCAGTTCGCTTACCCGCAGCCCCGCACCGTAGAGCAACTCAATGATCGCGCGGTCGCGTGCGTTTTCCGCCGCGCCTATCAGCGCTTCGATCTCTGCAAGTGAGAGCGTCTTTGGAAGAGACCGCGCCCGTTTTGGCGCATCCAGCCGCGAGGTTGGATCGTCGCCGCGCACATTGTCCTGCAGCAAGAAGCGGTAGAACTGGCGCAGCGCCGAAATCCGCCGCCGCGCCGTCGCCGGCGAAAGCCCACGCTTCGCCAGCCCCGCCACGTAGGCTTCAACCGCCTCAGCGTTGGCCGTCGCGACACCGCCGCGCATGTGCTCGCGCGCATCGTTCAAATCGCGCGCGTACGCATCCAGCGTATTCGCCCGTGCCCCGCGCTCAGCGGAGAGCATTTCCAGAAACGCTTCGATCAGAGCTGAGTCGGACACGGGCCTGAGCTTAGCAGGGCGAGCGCGGCCTAGCCATGCGCCTCCGGCGGATAGACACCTGCGAGCACCTCATCGAAGTGCGCGTGGACGGTGCTGTTGCAGTCACACTGTCGCGCTTTCAAGGCATTGAAATTCAGCACCTCGAGCGTGCCGCGGCGCCAATGCAGCACGCCGTCATTCTGCCACTGGCGCACCACCCGATTGATGTAACTGCGTCCGACTCCCAACATGCCCGCGAGTTGCTCTTGCGTTAGCGGCACCTTGTGATCTCCGGTGCGATCCATCGCCGCCATGATCCACTTGGCCGTACGCTGCTCGATGTTGTGCGTCGCGTTGCATGCCGTTGCTTGAAAGATCTGCGCGAGTAGGCAATCGGCGTAACGCGCAAACAGGTGGCGCACAAAACTTGACCTCTCCTTCGCTTCCTCAAGGCGCGCCGCCTCAACGCGAATAAATGCTCCCGGATGCTGGATCACGGCGCGTGCGAACGCCGGTAAGCGTCCCTGACTGACAATCCCGCCGACCGCGCCTTCACGCCCAACCAAAGCCGTCTCAACGCTCTCGCCGTCTGAAAAGACGATGCGGAACGACGCGAGGCTTGCGCCGCATGGAAAGTAGGTGTGGTCGACCGTCTGTCCCGGCTCAAAAAGCACTGCGCCGATCTCACCCTTCCAGGGGACAAACGTCGGACGCAAAATCTCAAGCTCAGCTGGGCGCAAGCGGGCGAGTAGGTTGTTCTCAGCCAGCGGGGCGCTGTCGACGATCAATGCGGACACGACCTTCTCCTCAAGCCCGCAGACAACGCTACGCAGCGAAGTGTTCACTAGTGAACAGACAGTTTTGGGCGGTGTGCCTACACCGCCATCTGGAGAGCGCTGGCTCAGGACAGCCGGGGGCTGGCGGAGTTATGGAAGTTGCGCTTCAAGGTTGAGTTGCTCAGCGATCACACCGATGAGGCGAGCGTCATTCAGGTGTCCTACGCGCATACCTTGGAGCACGCGAAGGCCGAAGCGTTCGCGCTACAGCATGATGCAAGCGACGTAGACGGCTTTCAGATCCGCGATCTCGATCGCAGCGCGCGCATCGTGTGGTCCGAGAAGCGCTATCCGTAGGTTCAACGCTGCGGCGTCGCGCCATTGAGCGCCGCGAGCCGTTGGAAGCACTGAATGCAGACCGCGCGGCTCACGCTCGCAACGACCTTCTCCCAGGTCTCCTCGTCCATCGCGTCGCACGCCGTGCAGAACGCCTGGAAATTCTGGCTTTCATCAACGTGCCAGTGAAATCCGCGTGGGACGTTGTCTTGGAGCGATTGCGCCACATGCACACACACATACGTCGCTTCACCCGGCCCGTGCGTCGGGCAAGTCATTTGGTCAGCCATGCTTAGCTCGGCGCTCCTGCGAGGATCGCCTCCGCCGCGATCCGCCGCGCCTCATCTTCCAAGTGCAACGCATGCAGCGCGCGAACGATGTGGGTGACCGATTCCGCGTCGAGGCGCGCTGGGCCGCCTTCACCGAGGGCCGCCGCCGCAAGTAGCGCGCCTTCGCCGATTGCGCCGCGCTCCACGGCCGACTCCAAAGCCAGCATCGCGCCGCTATCGGCGCGCGCGCCGCCCTGAGGTGCATTGGTGAGCAGGAACGTTTGCACGCTGCCTTCGAGCGGCGCTCCAAGTGCGGCCAGTATCGCCACGTCGCGCGCAGCGCCGCGTCCTTGCTGCGGCCCCGCGCGATCGATGCGCCGTTGCATCGCCATCGAGCCTTGCGCGTTGCGCGAGATCGTATAGGCCACCAGCGCCGCATCCAGCGGCGCCAGCGCCGCTTCTTCTGCGCCAGCCAGCCGCGCGCTTGCGACCAGCCGTTGCCCGAGTTGCGCATCGCCCGCCGCCAGCGCCGCGCGCGCAAACAATACCGCCGACCCGGCATCCGGGGCGCTTTGAAGTGCTGCAATGTCGGCGCGGAAGAACCGCGCTACGGCTGCGAAATCGGCATAAGCCGTCGCGCTACGCAGTGCGCTCGCAATCGCTGTCGCCGCTTCCATCGAACCTGGAGCGGCCGTGACTTGGCGCAACGCCACGACGATCGGCGGCAACGCCGAAGTGATCTCAGCCGGCGTCGCCGCCAAGATTGTCCGTGCTTCTTGCGCGCTGATAACGCCGCGCCGGAAGGCGAGGGCGGCGGCCTGCGCGCGTTGGGGCTGCGGCGCTTGTTCGTTGCGCGCCAGCGCCACCAACGCCAGCGTCGAAGCGCTCGTTAGCGGGTTTGGGCCAGGCCTCAATCCGCCCGCGATCGAAAGCTGCACGGCAAGCGAGTTATCGTAACGCGCTGCGGGCGGGCGTGCGGCCGGTGCGCCGCCCGCTGCCGCGACCGCGCCTGAATACCAAGTATCGGCTGCGTTCTGCGCGCGGGCGAGTTCGAGCGCTAGGTCCGCCGCGGCGCGATCGCCGGCCACGGCCGCGCAATATGCCCGCAAGCGCAACAGGAACGGCGGCACTTGCTCGCCGACATTCGCCGCGCGCCCGCGGTTGCAGGCTTGCGCGCGCTGATTGCGTGCGAGCTCTGCTTGCGCCGCATATTGCGCGATCGCCGGGTCAGTGGCTGCGCTGCCAGCGCCTGCCGCCAGCGTCGCCAGTTCGTCGGCGGCGCCCATGCGGCCCAAAGCTTCAAAGCGTTGGCGTGCGGCTGCGTCCGCGCCTTCGCCACGCGGCGCGTCGGCGCCAGAGAACAACACGCGGCGCGCCAGCGCCAACGTCGCCGGTGAATCATAATTTGCTGGCAGGCGATCAAACGCCGCCGCCAAGAACGCGGGATCCGAGCGGCTCCAGATATCGCCCGGCAACGCGCCGTTCGCGCGCGAGATCGCACTCACGCTCCACGCGTTTAGCTCACTGATCTGCTGCACCTCCATCGGCGCCGGGGCTTGGCCCTGAGCGTAGGCGCAAACCGGGAGGAGCACGCCGGCTGCAAGACCAAGCGCGAGAGAGCGAGTAACCATGTTCGTCATTCCTTGAAGGCGTCCTGCACTTCGACACGAATTTCTTGGGGCGCGGGGGCGAGCCGATCCGCTTGGCCAATAAAATAGACAAACAGGCCAATAACCACCACCGCGCTCACGCCAATCAGCGTGGGCCGCAGCCAAACGGGAGGAGGCTTGGCGAACGAAGATCGCCTACGTCTGCGTCTATACATCGCCTCGTTTGGCCCCTGCCGTTGCGAGCGGACAAGAATGCCCCCAAAATGTGGCGAAGTTCCAGTCTTGTCCGGCTTTAACCTTGTCGGACCTTTTGAGGTGATTCGTGGTTCCGCCGGAAAGCAGCGATGTCGGTGAGCGCTCGGATGCCGCCGCAGAGCTGCGTCGGCGGGCCGAAGGCATCGCGCCCACGCGTACGGTAGCGCTCGTCGGGCTCATGGGCGCCGGCAAGACGACGATCGGCCGCCGCTTGGCGCACGCCTTGGCGCTGCCATTTGTGGATGCCGACGAGGCCATCGTTGCAGCTGCGGGCCGTTCCATCGAAGACATATTCGCAGAACGCGGCGAATGCGAATTCCGCCGCGGCGAGCGGCAGGTCATAGCGCGCCTGCTGGATGGCCCTCCGCACGTGCTCGCCACAGGCGGCGGCGCCTTCATCGATCCGCGCACACGTGAGCTGATGAAGGAGCGTGCGATCTCGATCTGGCTCAAGGCTCCGCTCGACGTGCTGATGAAGCGTGTCGCCAAGCGCGATCACCGGCCGTTGCTTAAGGAAGACGATCCGCGCGCCGTGATGAAGCGGCTGATGGATGAGCGTTATCCGGTCTATGCTGAAGCCGATCTCACGATCGAAACCGGCATCGGCCCCCACAACAGCGCCGTCGGCCAAATCCTCACCGCGCTGCGTGCGCACTTAGCGAAGCCATGAACACCATCCACGTCAAACTCGACGCCCGTAGCTACGACGTCCACACCGGCGCGAACCTGCTTGCGCGCGCAGGCGAACTCATCGCGCCATACGCGCCGTCAAACCGCGTCTTCATCGTCACCGATGAAACCGTCGCGCGCCTGCATCGCCCGGCGCTCGCCTCATCGCTCGACGCCGCTGGCCTGAAGAACTGGACCATCACGCTGCCGCCCGGCGAAAGCGCCAAGAGCTTCACCGGCCTCGAAATGGTGACGCGCCATCTCTTGCAGGCGGGCGTCAGCCGCAAGGACTTGGTCGTTGCCCTTGGCGGCGGCGTCATCGGCGACCTCAGCGGCCTTGCTGCCGGCATCGTCAAACGCGGCGTCGACTTCGTGCAGATTCCAACGACCTTGCTGGCGCAAGTGGACTCCAGCGTCGGCGGCAAGACCGCGATCGACACGCCCGAAGGCAAGAACCTCATCGGCCTCATCCATCAGCCGAGACTTGTGCTGGCCGATCTCGATGTCCTCGGCACGCTCGACAGCCGCCAGATGCGCGCGGGCTACGCCGAAATCGTCAAAGCCGCGCTGATTGGCGACGCTGAGTTCTTTGATTGGTGCGAGCAGAACGCCGCCGCCGTATTGCTGGGCCGCCCCGAAGCGCTGCAGCGCGCCATCGCCACCGCCATCAGCTTCAAAGCCCGCATCGTCGAGGCCGATGAAACCGAGCAGGGGGTGCGCGCGCTGCTCAATCTCGGCCACACCTTCGCCCACGCGCTCGAAGCGCACTCCGCTTACGACGGCACGCTGCTGCACGGCGAAGCCGTCGCCGCCGGCATCGCGCTCGCCTTCAAGCTCTCCGCCGAACTCGGCCACTGCAGCGCCGCCGACGCAGACCGCGTCCGCCGCCATCTTGAAGCCGCCGGCTTCACCACCGATCTGCGCGAACTCCCCGGCGCGCCGTACGACGCCCAAAAGCTCACCGCCGTCATGGCCGCCGACAAGAAGAACGACGCCGGCAAGCTCACGCTTATCCTCTCCCGCGGCATCGGCCGCGCCTTCATGGACCGCGACGCGCCCGCCGACGTCGTCCTCGAACTTCTGCAACAAGAAACAAAATGATGACCACCTCTTTGCTTGTCGCGGCGCTTGTCATCGCCGCGCTCATCGCGCTTAACGCGTTTTTCTCCGCCGCCGAGACGGCGCTCACCGGCGCTTCCCGCGGGCGCATGGCGACGCTCGAGCGCGAGGGCGACAAACAAGCCGCGCGCGTCAACAAGCTCAACGAAAACCGCGAGCGCATGATCGGCGCCGTGCTCTTGGGCGCGAACCTGGTGCAAGTTCTCGCCTCCGCCATCAGCGCCAGCATTTTCGCCAGCGCCTTCGGCGACCTCGCGCCTGTCGTCACCGCCGCCGTGCTGACGCCCTTGCTGCTCATCTTCGGCGAAGTCGGCCCCAAGACGCTCGCCATCACCGCTGCCGACACCATCGCCCGCTCGGTGGCGCTGCCGGTGCAATGGATGGTGCGCATTCTGGCCCCCATCGTCGGCGCCGTGCAGTGGATCGTGAACCACGGCCTCCGTCTCATCGGCGTCCGCGTCGATGAAAACATCGACGTTCTCTCCGCCGCGCGCGCTGAAATCGGCGGCGCCATCGAGATGCACGCCGAGGAGGGCGGCGTCGAAGCCGAGCAGAAACACCGCCTGCTTGGCGCGCTCGATCTCTCCGAACTCACCGTCGCCGACGTGATGATCCACAGGAAGAACATCCGCTCGCTCGACATCGATCTGCCGCCGCGCGAGATCATCGCCCAAGCCATGAGCTCGCCGCACACGCGCCTGCCGCTCTGGAAGGACGAGCCGGACAACATCGTCGGCATCCTGCACGCGCGCGATCTCTTGCGCGGCATTTCCGAACACGGCCGCGACGGCTTCGACGTCAACGACGTGAAGCGCGAACCCTGGTTCACGCCGATGCAAACCAGCGCCGAAGATCAGCTGGCCGAATTCCTGCGCCGCCGCGAACACTTCGCTTTGGTGGTGGACGAGTACGGCGCGCTCATGGGCCTCGTCACGCTTGAAGACATTCTCGAAGAAATCGTCGGCGACATTAAGGACGAGCACGACATCGCCGTCCAAGGCGTGCGCCCCCAGCCCGATGGCAGCGTCAATGTCGATGGCAGCGTGCCGATCCGCGATCTAAACCGCGCCATGAATTGGGATCTGCCCGACGAAGAAGCCGTCACCATCGCCGGCCTCGTCATCCACGAAGCCCAAGCCATCCCCGACCCCGGCCAACGCTTCGCCTTCCACGGCTATCGCTTCCAAGTCCTCCGCCGCCAACGCAACCAGCTGACCGCGCTGCGCGTCGAGCGCGAAGTGGAAGAAGGGGGGATGGAGGGGGGCTAGGGGTTCACGTATCGAAACGCGCCGTCTTCGCCGTAACGGCGCAGGTCGCCTCGTTTGATGAGGCTGTTGAGCGCGGCTCCGAGATGGTTGCTTCCGTAGGGCGTGGCCAATTCCTTGAGCTTCGAACTCAATTCAATGAGGGCCTTCGGTGTGTCGAAGAATCCATTCGCCTTGAGACCCAAGATTCGATCTGCACAACTCGGGCCCGATCGCTTGCTGCCACGACGCGTTCGTGGAGCCGCCTCGGCGGGCGGCACGTTTGCGTTAGAAGCTTCTTTCTCAAGAGTTTGCTTCGGCGGTACGGTTGCAAGCATTTGCTGAAACCGATCGATCTCGGATTTCACAAACGACTCCTCGCCTTCGACGTCCAGTTCGAAGTCACCAATCTTAAAGCGCGCGCGGCTCACTATTATTACTCCCTTTAATGTCGACGCGCAGCTATGGCTGATTCAGATTTCCGCGGGGTTAGCTGCGCTCAAACCCGGCGGTAAACATTGTTGACGAGAAATGTAACGTGCGCGGCCACTTGCTCTTCATCGAATTGGATCGAGTTGGGATGTCCGGCGGCGTTGCGGAGATCGAGCCGTTGCAGCAACAGCTTTTTCGCTGACTTGTCGAGAAAGCCGATATCCTCGCAAACCTGAATGAAGTCTGCTTCCTGGATTGCTGAGAAGCCCTCCACGCCAGAGATGCTCTTTGCTTTCGTCCAACGCTTTTGCAGTGCCGCATTGAAGTCGGCGAGGTGCCGGGCAACGATCAGATCCTGCATGTGGCGTACGGCGCCTATCCAAGACATCACGACTGCCGCGCGCCACAGTCGTTCTTCAACGCATCGTACGGCTTCAACGACGAAGTCACGCAGCACCCCGTGAGGCAGTGCGTCTACGTGCGCCCGGAGGCTGGAAGCGGCATGCGACAAGTTCTTGCTTCCTAGGCTTGGAACTTCGCGTTTCAGGTGTTCATCGCCGGACGGCGTGAGCCGCCAACCAAGCTCGGTCGGGGCGGCAAGACCGTCTGCGCGCTTTAATATCTGCGAGACGTTCCAGCTTTCGATCTTACGAACGCCATTCGCTTTCAGCGCCGCTTCAATCGCTGAGGTGCGGGCTACCCCGCCCAGCAGCGAGATAACCGCAAGCACCTTGCTGACCCGATCAAGCGTCTGATCGCTAGCGATGTGGAATATACGATCTTCACCGGCCAAGTTGGGCCTCTAACGTCGCTCGGAGCGACGGCGCTAGAGAGAAGACGTCCTTGGAATTTTCAATGAGTTCGCCGCTCTGGATGAGGCGCTTAATATCTCGCGATTTTTGGCTTCCATAGGATGCCTTCCACATATGAGCGGCTGCCGCGACGTCCTCCCATTCTTTGCGTGGGAAGCGGGCACGTCCCTGGATGATGCCGATCACCGCGGCAGCGGCGATGAGAATCTCGCGACAGCTTCCGCCGCCCACTATCGCAACGACGCTGTTGATACCCATTTCGTTGGCGCCGGCCGGAGATGCGCTGCCGATGGTATCGTCGGCTTCTTCGGGGTCGGGTGCTGTCGATCCGCGTGACAGCAGCGTGAACAACGTGTCGATGGCAGTTTGCAAGGCGTCTTCGGCATCAAGTTTGTCGGATTCGATCTCGACTTCCGCCTGTGACAGGCGAACGCGAACGTGAGTCATGATGTTTCTCCGGTCGGCATGGATTCGATGCTGCGGCGACCGGCGTCGGTCACTTTGTAAGTCTTGCGCGCCTGGCGTGATGAGCCCGATTTGCGGAGTTGAACCACTCGCTTTGGGTTTTCACTCTGAAGCTGCGAGAGGGCGTCAGTTATGTTCTTGATCGGATAACCGAGGTCTTTCAGACGACCGTTCACGTCTTGCGAGACAAACTCCGTGAGTCCCTCGCGGAACTGCATCCAGTAGGCAACCGCGAGCGCCTTCTCCTTCTCTGTGCGCGGCGAAAGCCTGGCAAAGAACTCGGCCAACGTGTCGTTCGGATCGTCAGCACCAACGTTGGCTGTTCCCGGAGCGGGCGAGGGGCGAAGTGGCGCGCCCCCAAACTTCGAAGCGGCCCAACTCAACACGCGTGCGCGCTCCATCGGATCCAGTTCTTCGAATGCCGTCGCCACAGCGGCCATGGCGGCCAGTTCTTTGTCGGCCATACGTCGTCTCCTTCAGGCCTTACGTGGGATGAGTCTCCCGCAAGTTCAATCATATCTTTCAATAATAAGGTTTTCGTACGCAAAATCATCAAGATATGCGTTCGAACCGCTTCGACACCATGAGTGTATTTGAGCTGCACGCCTCGGCGGATCGGCTGTAGCGTGGTACGGGCGTTCCTGCACTAGTAGATAGCAACGAGTGTATTTATATCATATTGAAAAATATAAGAAAAACATACTATTGGAAGCGGCGCTATCTAATCGGATGGGAACGCCCGTACCACGCTACAGCCGATCCGCCGAAGCGTGCAACAAGTGATTAGTAACGCGCCGCGCCTCGCGCTCCGCATGACTATTCGTTGCAGGATCGGAAGATTGCAGGGTCGGCAGCAACTTCCCACCTCCCACCCGCATGGGGTCGCGCTCACACGGGAGCTGCGACATGGGCACGTTACAGAAAGCCATCTCGCTCGGCGCGCGCGGGGTGATCGTGCGTTGCGGCACATGCCTCAACCGCAAACACTTCTCGCCCGCCTACGCGCTCAAACTCTTCGGTCCTGACACACGCATCGCCGACATCCCCAAACGCTGCCGCTGCAAATGCGGCGCGAAGGCCAAACACGCCGTCGCCGATTGGCCCATGCGCGCCCGCGGCGGCTCCGAACCGCTGCCGATCGTGCCAAAAGAGTGGGGAAGGCTGCCCCAATCACCTCCTCCCCTTGTGGGGAGGGGCAGGGTGGGGGTACGGGTGCTGCCCGGCTTCGTACGCGAAATCACCGCCCACATGATCAGCGCCTACGAAAAACCACGCGAGGGCACTGCAGAGACGCCAGAGACTACATGATCTCGCTCTCCCCCTCGCAGGGGCGCCCAAAAAATAATCTGCGAAAATCTATCCTACACCCCTTCCACCACCCGTATCATGCACGCATCGCTCCGCTGTGATGGCCAGTCGGCCTGAGTTCGAACCGATGCGCGAGCGTGGTGATTGAGCGTGATCCTGCGAAAGCTCCGAAAGGCGCGAAGCAGGGGAAGCCCGCGAGATAAAAATCGCGGGAGCGTGACCGGGGATGTTGTCGAACCCAACACCCGCACGCCGCTGGCGACCGTGCCAAGGGAGTGAAAGACCTCCACGTGCCGGGCCGGCGTCAAACAATCACGGGGACGCGAGCTGTCGCGTCGTTCAGCGCCGTTCACGCGGCGCATTTGCCTGGCGCGAAAGCTCGCGTCCCCGGCCACTTTTGACCGGCGTCCGCCAACAAGGATGACGCACGCCCAACTTAAAGGAGCGCGCATGAGCGAACCCTATGATGTCCTGAAAGCCGCGGAATATGCCCGCACCGCCATTCGCCGCGGCGATCTCAATGCTGCCGAACGCTGGTTTCGCATCGCTGATCGCGCGATGGCGATCGCGGAGCGTCTGGATGCGATGGTGGCGGCGCACCAGCCGAAGCAATGGCGCCCGCCGCGCAATCCTAACTGACGACAGGGGCCGGGATCGGCGTGCCCGGCGGGCGCCGTCCGATCAACGCGAACGCCAGCGCGCCGCAAACGAAGAGGGCCGCGCCGATGGTGAGCGCGATGTCGTAAGAGCCGGTCGCGTCGTGGATCTTGCCGAACGAGACCAGCGCCACCGCCGTTGAAAGCGCGCCGGCCATGGCGACGACGCCATAGATGGCGCCGTAATGCTTCAACCCGAAGCTGCGGCTGATGAAGTAGGCGAAAAGGTCCACCTCCGCGCCTTGCTGCGCGCCGATCATCCCCACGGCAATCGCCGCCACTGCAAATGAAGGCGCGGGCAGCATCAGCAGCACGATGCCGATCGCCGGCACAAGCGTCGTCAGTGCGCCGACCCACGCCGCAGGAAACCGGTCGAGCGCAAACCCGGTGATCACCCGCCCCAACAGCAATCCCGCAGCATAGATGGACATCACAATCGCAACGTCGCCGTCACTCAGTCCCGTATCGCTCACCAGCGGCGCCAGCTGCCCGAGCACGCCGGAGCCCGGAATGTTGATGCAGGCAATCGCTACGATCAGCAGCCAGAAGCGGCCGGTGCGGATCGCGTCGCGCAGTGTCACGTCAGGCACGCGCGGCGTGTCTGGGTCCACATCATCAGAAGCATGCGCCGCTACTTCGCGCGCACGCCCGATCAAGGCGAGCGCCAGCGGCAAGCCGATCAGCGTCGTCAGCGCCGCGAGCGTGAAGAAGCCGACGCGCCAGCCATATCCCGCGATCATGTATGCAAGCAGGGGAGGCGCGATCATCGCCGCGATCGAAGTGCCCGCCGTCGCCAGGCCCAGCGCCAACCCACGCTGCCGCGCAAAGCTCGCGATCACTGGCCGTGTATAGACCATCGCCGAGGTGCCGCCGCCGAAGACGCCGCCCGCGATCATCAGCAGCAAGTAAAGCTGATAAACGCCAGGCTGCATCGCCGTCAGCGCATAAACCGAGGCCAAGCCAATAGCGCAGACAATGGCGACACGCCGGAAGCCGATGCGATCGATGAAGCGTCCGATGATGGGGAGTGCAATCGCACCGGTCACGAACGAGACCATGCCGCCAATGCCCAGGTCGCCGCGCGTCCAGCCAAACTCTTCGCGCAGCGGCTCGATGAAAATGCTGGCGACGTAGAGGTAGAGCGAAACGCCGGTGCCCATGCCGATCCCGGCGCCGAGTACGACGGTCCAGTTGCGGCGCCACTCCGCGATGTCAGTTGCGGTCATCGTGGAATTCAACGCGCACCTCTAGTCAGATTGCTCTGGCTAGCAGGCGGCCAATGCCGCGCCCGCGTCAAGCGGTGAGTGTAGCTTTCAGGTGATGGTGACGCGCGTCACCGATGACAGCCGTCACGCTTACGCCGCAGCGATGCGCGCCGTGACAGCTTTGGTTGCGACGCCAGCTTCAAGCGTGAACGTATCGCAACCTTCCGGCAGCGTTTCGCCCGCGCCCAGCAGCAGCACGCCGCCAGGCGTCAGTGCATCGGCGATGCGGCGCAACACATCAATGCGCGTCTCTTGGTCGAAGGTGGGCAGCACGTGCGCGAGTACGATGATGTCAAACTGGCCAAGCTGGCCCGGGTGCTTCATCAAATTGTGCTGCTCAAACTTCACGCCCGCGCGCAGACGGTCAGAGATGCGCCACAGATCGCCAGCCTTTTCGAAGAACGCGATCAGCTTGCGGATCGGCAGTCCGCGCTGCACTTCAAACTGCGTGTAGAGCCCCGCCCGCGCCTTTTCGAGCAGGCGCTCCGACAAGTCAGTGGCGACGATTTCGATGGCTGGGTTCACACCCTCATTGCGCATCTCATCAACGATCATAGCGATGGAATAGGCTTCTTGGCCTGTCGCGCACCCGGCCGACCAAATCCGCACGCGCTCATGCGCGCGCCGCTTCAGTGCCGCTGGCAGCAGAGTGGTGCGCAGCTTTTCGAACTGCGAACGGTCGCGGAAAAAGCGCGTGTCGCTTTGCGCAAGATTGTCGGCGATGGCGTTCCAGAGCGCGCCGTCCGGGCGGATGCGCGCGGCGCCGATCAACTCGGGCACGCTGGCGAAGCCTTCGCGGCGGGCTAGCGGCTGCAGGCGTATCGAGACAGCGCCGGCCATATCTCTTGTCAGGACCGCTCCCGAGCGTGCCTTCACTTCACGGGCAATCAGCGCGATCTCGGCGTCATTCAGCATCAGATGAGGCCCGCCTCGGCGAACTTGGAGTGGAGGATGTCGCCGTCGAACGGCTTCATCATGTATTCGTCAGCACCGGCTTTCAGCGCTTCGGAGATGCGCTCGACATCGTTTTCGGTCGTGCAGAACACGACCGTTGGCTTGTCACCGCCCGGCTCCTGGCGAAGTTGGCGCAGGAAGTCGATGCCGCTCATCACGGGCATCGTCCAATCGAGCAGGATCGCATCAGGCATGCGGCGACGGACCGCCTGCAGCGCTTCAAGGCCGTCCGCGGCTTCCTCAATCTCGAAGCGCATGTCTTCAAGAATACGGCGCGCGACTTTGCGGATTACGCGGCTGTCGTCGACGACAAGGCAGCGTCTCATGAGCAAGCTCCCAGGTTTAAGGGAAACTCTTGGGACGCGCCGGTTAACGGAGGCTTTAGGCTTGTGGCGAGCCTTAGAGTTGGAACGCGGCCGAGCGCGCGATCAGCTCTATCTTATTCTCCGTTTCGCCCGGCGTTTCGCGAGCGGAAAGCTCCACGCCGCCTTGGCGGGCGAGCAGACCTGTTAGCGTTGGCTGGATGGTGTGGCCAGTCAGCTCTTCGCCTGCGCCATTGAGCGCTTGCAAGGTCGCTTCCTTCAACTTGCCGCGCGGGCCTGTGGCGGTGACGATCACCTCGCCGCCGTCACCTTGTTTCGATGCCGTAATTTCGACGGTGCCGCCACGCGGCAGACACTCGTTGGCGATCAGCAACAAATTCACGATCACGCGCACGGCCGGCCGGGGCATCTTCACCGCAGGCGCGGACCAGATCAACTCGGACTTCAGCACGCTATAAAGCTTCGTCGCGACCGGGTGGCCTTCTTCAAGCTCACTCTCGCCCTCGGCAACGGCGCCGGCCATGGCGAAACGGAAAAACTCAAGTTTCGCCCATGCTTTGCCAACACCGTGGTCCAGCAGGTTCAGCGCATCTGGATCGGCTTTGCCGTCGCCATCCTTGATCATCTCAAGGCCCTGGATGATCGCGCTCATCGGCTCGACCATGTCGTGGCAAATGCGGGAAGCGACAAGCGCGGTCAGCTTCGTGTCGTTGATCATTACGCGCTCCGAATCGGGGAAGCGGCCAACATAAACGATTCGAGCCCGGTGGAGGGGGTTCAAAGGGCCATCAAAGGGCGCCACATGGGAGCTTCTCTTTGAAAAGGTTGCGCTGATGGCGGCGGAGGCTGTGTCGGACGGTGGATTGGGGCTTGAGCATGCCGTTGCGCTGCTCGGCACGGCGGTAGTCGCCGCTCCACTGTTCCGGAGGTTGGGTTTGGGTTCGGTGCTCGGCTACCTCGCGGCGGGCCTCGTCATTGGCCCATTCGGCCTCGGCCTGTTCAGGGATCCGGAGAACATTCTGCACGTTGCTGAGCTTGGCGTGGTGATGTTCCTCTTCATCATCGGGCTCGAGATGCGTCCGGCGAAACTCTGGGCGCTGCGCAAAGAGATTTTCGGCCTCGGCGCCGCGCAAGTCGCGGCGTGCATCATCTTGCTCACTATGGTCGGCCTTGCTTTTGGTTTGCCTTGGCCAGCAGCGCTCATCGGTGCTTCCGGCTTCGTGCTGTCTTCGACAGCGGTCATCATGAAGATGATGGACGATGTCGGCGAGACAGCGACTGAGGCCGGCCAGCGCAACGTTTCGATTCTGCTGTTCGAAGATTTGATGATCGTGCCGCTGCTGGCCGCCGTCGCGGTGATCGCGGGCGTGACTGTCGGTGTTGAAGCTAATGCGCCGCCGCTCTGGCAAAGCATCGCCATCGGCGTGGGTGCGGTGGCGCTCGTGTTTCTCGCTGGACGCTATGTGCTCAATCCTTTCTTCGGCATCCTCGCGCGCTCCGGCGCGCGCGAGGTGATGACGGCAGCTGCATTGCTGGTTGTGCTCGGCACCGCGCTGCTCATGGATCTAAGCGGGCTTTCGATGGCGATGGGCGCGTTCCTTGCCGGCGTCTTGCTCTCGGATTCGGTTTTTCGCCACCAGTTGGAAGCAGACGTCGAACCGTTCCGCGGCATTCTGCTGGCGCTATTCTTCATCAGCGTCGGCATGTCGCTGAATATCACGGTCGTGCTCGCTGAATGGCAATTTATTGCCGGCGGCGTCGCCGCGTTCATGCTGGTGAAGGCGATAGGCATCTATGGTGTGGCGCGGGTGTTCAAGTCCGATAACCGCGAATCCATACGCCGCGCCGCATTGTTCGCGCAGGGCGGCGAATTCGCCTTTGTGCTTTACGCGGCGGCTCTCACTGCCGGCGTCATGGATGCGCGCATCACGGCAATCATGACCGCGATCGTGATCATTTCGATGGCGCTGACGCCACTCGTCGTGTTGGCGCTCAACCGGCTCACGCCTGAGCCGAAAGTTTCGCTCGACGGTGTCGAAGAAGCTCATGATCTTGAGGGCCGGGTGCTGTTCATTGGCTTTGGGCGCTTCGCGCAGGTGGTCAGCCAGTCGCTGCTTGCGCGCGGCGTCGATATCTCGCTGATCGAGACCGACGTTGAGATGATCCAAGTCGCTGCGAATTTCGGTTTCAAGGTTTACTACGGCGACGGCACGAGGTTGGACGTGCTGCGCGCATCCGGTGCGGGCCGCGCTGAGGCAGTGCTGATTTGCGTCGATAAGCCGGAGACGACTGATCAGATCGTGGCGTTGGTCAAATCCGAATTCCCACACGCGAAAATCTTCGCCCGCGCCTTTGATCGCGGCCACTCGATGCGACTGGTGAAGGCAGGCGTCGATTATCAGCTGCGCGAACTGTTTGAGTCTTCACTCACCTTTAGCGGCGTGGTGCTGCGCGAACTGGGCTTCTCGGACTTCGAGATTGCAGAGACGATCGAGGACGTGCGCGAGCGCGACGCTGAGCGGTTTGAGCTTCAACTCGCAGGCGGCATCGCCGCCGGGCGCGGGCTATGGCGCAACAACACGACGACGCCCGAGCCGACGCCGTTCACGGTGCCGCGGAAGGAAGGCCGGGCGCTGAACAAAGAAGCGGAAGACATTATCGGGGAAGCAGAAGAGGCGTGACGCGGCGGCGCCGGGTTTGCGCCAAGTTTTTTACTGCTAAGCCTTAGCGGAGGAGGCGCCAGATGAAGCCCGAATTCCGCATGATCGAGACCAACGGCATCAAGGTTCGCGCCGCGATCCTGGGCGAGGGGCCGTTGGTGGTCATGGTCCACGGCTTTCCGGAGAGCTGGTATTCGTGGCGCCACCAGATGGCGCCGCTGGCGGCGGCGGGTTTCACTGCGTGCGCGATCGACGTGCGCGGTTACGGTGGCTCGGACAAGCCGCACGCGGTGGAAGCGTACGCGATGAAGGAGATCGCGGCGGATGTTGCGGGCGTCATCGAAGCGTTGTCGCCTGGAAAGCCGGCCGTGCTGATCGGGCACGATTGGGGTGCGCCGATTGTCTGGCACACGGCTGTGCTGCATCCCAAGCAAGTGCGTGCGGTCGCCGGCTTGAGCGTACCGTGGTTCGGGCTGCCGCCGATGTCACTCGATGACCTAATCAAGGCGATGTACATCGATCAGGGCAAGTTCTTCTATCAAGCCTATTTCAAAGATGAGGGCATCGCGGAAGCCGCGTTTGAAGCGGATGTGCGCGGTGGTTTGCGCAAGCTCTACTTCGCTGGTAGCGGCGACTCGGCTGGTTATTGGGGTGCGCCCGACAAGGAGCATGGTGACGCGCTGCTTGATGGCCTGCCCGATCCGAAACCGTTCCCGGCTTGGATGAGCGAAGAGGACATCGACTACTTCACGGCGGAGTTCACTGCGTCCGGATTTCGTGGGCCGCTCAATCGCTATCGCAATCATACGCGCGACTTCGAATACATGAGCGCCGTGCCCGATCGTGTGATCCATCAACCGTCATTGTTTATCGTCGGCGAGAACGACCTGGTGCTGAAGATGTTCGGCGGCAGCGCGGATGCAGCATTCGAGCGGATGACGGCGAACACATCTGACCATCGCGGCTCCCATATGATCCCGCGCATCGGCCATTGGACGCAGCAGGAAGCGCCGAAGGAAACGACCGGCCTGCTGATTGATTGGCTGGCGACGCTATAAGCATAGACAAAGCCAATCGCTGATCTGCCTCAAATCTATAGGTGACGAGGTTGCCGCCCAGGCGGGCCCAAACCACATCTTTGCTAAGAGATTTAGCGAAGGGATTTTGCGCATGCCGACCACACGTAATGACCTGCCCGACAACACCCGTAAGGCCATGATCGCTGTCCTGAACGCGCGATTGGCCGACGCCGTGGATTTGCGGCTCTCACTGAAAGAGGCGCATTGGAACGTGAAGGGACCGACCTTCATCGCGCTACACGAACTGTTCGATCAGATTCAGGCGCGCGTCGATACGTTCACGGATGATATTGCCGAGCGCGCAGTGACGCTTGCGGGCTTCGCCGAAGGCACGCTGCAATCGGCGGCGAAGAACACCAACCTCGCGCCGTTCCCGACAAATCTCTCCGCCGGGAAGGACGTGACGCAAGCTGTCGCGGATCGATTGGCGGCGTTTGCCAAGCTGGCGCGCGCTGCGATCGATGCGGCGGATGAAGCGGGCGATAAGGATACAGCCGACCTTTTCACCGGCATCTCACGCCAGATCGACAAAGATCTCTGGTTCGTCGAAGCGCATCTGCAGTAGCGATCAGAGACGCGCCGCTATTTCCGTGATGACATCGTAGGCGGCCATTACATCCGCTTCGGTGCACTCGAACTGTCCGACTTGGAAGCGAATAGCGACGGCGCCGTCGACGCGCGTTTGCGTGAGATAGATGCGTCCATCGGCGTTGATGGCTTCGACAAGCGCCAGATTGAGATCATCGAGATCGGCGCCGCTCCTGCCACGGTAGCGGAATGAAAAGAGCGAATAGTTCGGCTCGGTGACAATCTCAAAGCCGGGCGCGACGCGCAGCTTCTCGCAGAGGGCGCGCGACCAGGCGATGTGGTTGCGGATCATGCCGCGTAGCGCTTCGAGCCCGTACGCACGCAACAAGAACCAAAGCTTCAGCGCGCGAAACTGCCGCCCGAGCGGAATGCCCCATTCGCTGTAGTTGACGACTTCGTCCTGGCCAAGCGTGTGCAGGTAATCCGGCCGTGCGGCGAGCGTGCGCGTGAGCGAGGACGGATCGCGCACGAAATGCGCGGTGCAATGTTGCTGCGCGCCCAGCCATTTGTGCGGGTTGATGACGATACTGTCGGCGCCCTCGATGCCGGCCCAGAGGTGGCGAAACTCAGGGCAGATCATCGCTGTGCCCGCCCATGCCGCGTCGACGTGGAGATAGAGATCGAACTCGCGCGCGATCGCGGCCAGCGCGCCAATCGGATCCGTCGCGCCCACACCTGTTGCGCCGACATTGCCGATGATACCGGCTGGTTTCATGCCGGCGGCGATGTCGGCTTGGATGAGCGCGCGCAGTGCATCGGGATCGGCGCCGCGCTGCGGGCCTTTGATCGGGATGCGCACAAGGTTGTCGCTGCCAATGCCGGAGAACCAGATGGCGCGGTCGATCGAAGAGTGTGCTTCAGGCGAACAATAGACGCGTAGCCGCTGAGCGCCATAAAGGCCGGCCGTGTTGCCGGTGAAGCCAAGCGCGCGCTCGCGCATCACCAGCAAGGCAGCGAGCGTTGCAGTTGAGGCGGTGTCCTGAATGCAGCCTTTGAAACCTTCAGGCAAACCGAAGGCTTGTCGCAGCCAATCGATCATCTTGGTTTCGAGTTCGGTCGCAGCGGGTGAGGTCTGCCAAAGCATGCAGACCGCAGCCATCGCCTTCACGAGATAGTCGGCGACAACCGAGGGCGGCGCGGCGTTGGCAGGGAAGTAGGCAAAGAAACGTGGGTGCTGCCAATTCGTCATGCCCGGCGCGATGATGCGTTCAAAATCGGCGAACACAGCTTCGAAGGCTTCAGCCTGCTCCGGGGGAGCTGCCGCGATTTGCGCGGCGATCTCACCGGGTTGGATGTCGGGCCGCACCGGTAGCTCGCGCGCGCGGGCGCGGTAGTCCACACCCCATTCTGCAGCGCGCACCGCCCATTTGCGAAAGTCTTCCATGCCTGCTCCTCGCGGGAGCGGCTTATAGCTCAGTTCTTATCGACGATATCTACTTCCGGACGATCATCGCCCGGCGAGATTTCATCGTGCCAGCGGCCGCGCTCGTCTTCCCACGAGATGCCAGCGGTCTGGCCGGGGCGCATTTGCTCGATGGCGACGCGTTTCGCA
Source organism: Hyphomonadaceae bacterium (assembly GCA_041398305.1). Taxonomy (GTDB): domain Bacteria; phylum Pseudomonadota; class Alphaproteobacteria; order Caulobacterales; family Aquidulcibacteraceae; genus Vitreimonas. The sequence goes on along the minus strand of JAWKUZ010000007.1, from coordinate 149,260 downwards.
GCGGCATACGCGGCGTCATGCGATGGATAGGTGTTTGACAGCGTGCCGTCGAGCTTGAACGCCCAGCCGCCATCGTGGCGGACAATTTCATACACGATCTTGGTCATGGACGTGCTCCGGTCTCTGGTGTGCTAGATGTTAGTTGGGCGCGGCCGTAGCTCAAGGGCCGGGGTTCAAGAATACTATTTCATGAGAGGTGTAGTGACATGAGCCGAGGTCACATCGAACGCCACGTCGCCGCGCGCATCGGCTGGTTGCGCGCCGCCGTCCTCGGCGCAAACGATGGCATTGTCTCCACCGCGAGCTTGATTATCGGTGTGGCCGCGGCTTCGGCATCAACAGGAGCGATTATTGTCGCGGGGGTCGCGGGGTTGGTCGCCGGCGCAATGTCGATGGCCGCCGGAGAATATGTCTCCGTGAGTTCGCAGGCGGATTCCGAGCGCGCCGACCTTGCGCGCGAGACCCGCGAATTGCGCGAGCAGCCCGAGGCCGAGCTGCGCGAGCTGACCGAGATTTATATAGCGCGTGGTTTGACGCCCGAACTGGCGGCGCAGGTCGCTCAACAACTGACGGCGCGCGATGCACTCGGATCGCATGCGCGCGACGAACTGGGCATATCAGAGATCACAACCGCGCGGCCCGTGCAGGCGGCCATGGCATCCGCCGCTTCGTTTGCAGTCGGTGCGGCGCTTCCGCTTGCGGTCGTGTTGGTGTCGCCGCGCAGCGCCTTGATCTGGGCTGTGAGTGCGACGTCGCTTCTATCGCTCGTCGCCCTGGGCGCACTGAGCGCCAGCGCCGGAGGCGCAAAGGGCCTGGTCCCAATCGTGCGGGTTACCTTTTGGGGTGCGATGGCGATGACGGCGACCGCAGGCGCAGGCGCGCTGTTCGGCGCGGCCGGCTAGAACGTCGGGTTCTCGATCTGCGTTTTCAGATCGCGCTTCATGATCTTGCCGTTGGCGTTGCGCGGCAACGTCTCGGGCCAGAAGATCACTTCCACCGGCACCTTGAACGCCGCGATCTTCTGCGCGCAGTGGTGGCGCAATTCTTCCGCTGTAGCTGACGTGCCCGGCTTCAGATGTACGACCGCGATCGGTTCTTCACCCAGCGTCTGGTGCGGCTTCCCGATGACCGCGGCGTCCATCACCGCGGGGTGATCGTAAAGCGCGTTCTCGACCTCGACGCAGTAGATGTTTTCGCCGCCGCGGATCAGCATGTCCTTGGCGCGGTCGACAATGTAGATGAACCCTTCGTCGTCGATCTTGGCGAGGTCACCGGTCTTGATCCAGCCGTCGACGAAGGTCTCGGCGGTGGCTTTGGGGTTTTGCCAATAGCCGCGCACCACGATCGGGCCTTTGTACCAGAGCTCGCCAACTTCGCCGCGCGGCAACTCATTGCCTTTGTCATCGACAATCTTTGCTTCGCCGGTTGCTGAGGGCACGCCAGTGGAGGCGGGCTTGCGCATGTAATCTTCCGCGCCGTTTGAGACGGCCGTGGCCGACGTTTCCGTCATGCCCCAGCCTTGGCCGGGTTGCGCCGTCGGAAAACGCGCTTTGATGCGGTTTACGAGTTCAGGCGCCGCAGGAGCGCCGCCGTAGGAAACGCCTTCGATCGAGGAAAGATCGTATTCGTTAATCTTTGGATGTTCGAGCACTTGCCAAGCGATCGTCGGCACGCCGCCGAAATGCGTTACCTTTTCTTTCTCCATCAGTGGCAGTGCCTGATCGCAATCCCAGCGGCGCTGCATGACGATCTTATTCCCTGTCATCATCGACGGGATCATGACTGCGAAGCAGCCGGTGGCGTGGAAGAACGGCACCGAGATCAAGAATGCTTTCTGCGGACCGTTCGGATCGGGCGCCGGCGGCGCTTCGCCACGGCGCAAGAACGCGCGCGCCTGCGCGGATGCACCGTTCAAAATATTCGAGATGATGTTGCGATGAGAAATGATGGCGCCCTTCGGGCTGCCGGTGGTGCCGGATGTGTAGAAAATCGCGACGTCGTCATCCGGTTTTGCAGGGAGGTCCGGCGGCGCGACTGGTTTGATCGAAGACCAATCGTTCGTCGTGCCGATCACGCTTTCGAGTTTGGCGACGCGCGGATCGGCAATTTCTTCGCGTGAGCGTGACACGTAGATTTTGCGTAGCTCTGGGCAGTTGTCGATGTGCTCGCGGATACGCTCATAGCGTTCCACATCGACCACAGCGAGCGATGTACCTGAGTTGGTCAGGCCGTACTCGAGCTCTGGGCCGGTCCACCACGCGTTTAAGGGGGTGACGATTGCCCCTGCGAGAACCGCGCCCCAAAATGCCACCGGCCACTCGGGCAGATTGCGCATGATGACGGCGACACGATCGCCCGGTTTGACGCCGTCGGCGATCAATTGGTTGGCGAACGTGTTGGCGGCGGCCTGAAACGCGGCGACCGTGGCGCGCTCGTCTTCGAAAACGAGGTGGTCGCGCGGGCCGAATGCGGCGCCAAGTGAGTAAATATCGCGGAGCGTCGGCGGCGCGTTCTTCCATACTTTCATACGGATGCCGCGGACTTCTTCCTCGCCTACCTCAAGCGGCGTTCCCGGAGCGGTGAGCAGTTTGTGCGCCTGCTCAATAGGCATGGCCGGAAACGCAGGCTTGGCGCCGTCGCTCATCAAATCCTCCCGCGCTTTGCGGGCAAAGGCGCCGCCAGCGTCATTTTTTATTGGCCTGTTGAAACACGTCATTGAGAGCACCGCAACAGCAGTGCCGAACTAAACTTTGCCGGAATTTAATGGTGGGTTGCCGCGTGCGCGAGCCTCGGGCAAGCATGATGCCAAAGCCCTGGGCGGGATTGGGAGACGCGCGACATGGCCTTCGATTGGAAAGCGCTCGCGGAGCGCGTCGACCCGCGCAAATGGAATTGGTCCTGGGCCGTGCCTGCGCGCGACTGGGCGGTAGCGAACCGGCAGACTGTGCTCGCGACATCGATCGCGTTGCTCGTCGGCCTGTGGGGCGGGGCGGTGCTCGGGCGTGTGTCGCTCGGCGCGCCGGCGTTTGAGTTTGCTCAGCTGGGTTCGATCGGCGCGGGCGGCACGGCGCGCAGCGAGAACGCGGCGCGCGCGGGCTTGCCTCAGGTCGATGGCATGGCGTTCCTGCGGCTGCGTACGGAGATGGATCGTACCGAGCCACGCGCGTGCCTGGAATTCTCACAAAATCTTTCGACCGATCCTTCGGTCAACTTCGCTGACTATATTACCTTGGAGCCGGCGGCGCCGTTCCAGGTCGACGTTTCCGGCAATCTCCTGTGCCTGGGTGGATTGCCGCTAGAGCCAGAGCGCCAAGTCACAATCCGCGAAGGCCTGCCGTCACAAACTGGCGAGCGCACCGAATACGACGAGAACTTCACGCTCACCTTCGGCGATCGCCCGGCTTACGTCGGCTTTGCTGGCGGCGGCGTGATCCTGCCGCGCTCGGAAGCGGACGGCATCGCGATCGAAACGGTGAACGTGTCGCGCCTCGAAGTTGAGGTGCTGCGCGTGCCCGATCGCATCCTCTCGCAATATCGGCTCGAGGAAGGCGAGAGCAACCAAGAGGGCGGCTGGGGCTATTGGAGCTTCAACAGCGCGGGCGAGGAGGTCGGCGTCTCCGTGTATCGAGGTGAGATTGATGTCGATACGCGCGTGCGCAACAGCGCGGTGACGACCGTGTTCTCACTTTCGGGCGCGCTGCGCGAGCTGCGGCCCGGTGCATATGTTGTGAAGGTGAAAGATGTCTCGCCGAGCGCGGGGCAACGCGGCGGCGAGAGCGATTACGATTCGCCAGCTTCCTCCTATCGCTGGATTCTCTACACCGACATGGCGTTGCAAAGCTTCTCGGGCGCCACGGGCCTCGATGTTGTGGTGCGCTCGCTGCGCACGGCGCGGCCAATGAGTAACATTACGCTCACCTTGATCGCGGCGAACAACGAAGAACTCGCGCGCACACGGACGGACAGCGATGGTCGCGTGCATTTCAATGACGCGTTGGTGAACGGTGAAGGCCCGGCGCGGGCGCGTTATGTGATGGCGTACGGCGCCGAGGGCGACTTCGCGGCGCTCGATCTGCAGCGGCCAAGTCTCGATCTTTCTGATCGCGGCGTCGATGGGCGGCGTGCGCCGGGTGATGTTGATGCGTACCTCTACACCGAGCGAGGCATCTATCGGCCAGGCGAGCGCGTGCGCCTCATCGGCCTGATCCGCGATCAGGTCGGCCGTGCGATCTCGAACCGACAATCGACGCTCGTGGTCTATCGTCCGAACGGCACCGAAGCGCGGCGCATTCGCATGACGGAAGCCGCTGATGCCGGTGCGATTGCGAAGAACATCGATCTTGATCGCTCCTCGCCGCGCGGCGTTTGGCGTGCGCAGCTGATCGTTGACGGCCAGGAGGCGCCCGCCGGCTCAGTGAGCTGGTCGGTCGAAGACTTCGTGCCCGAGCGTCTGCGTGTGCAGATCGAGGCGAGCGAAGATGTGCTGCGGCGTGGCCAGTCACGGCCGATCAACGTGCAGGCGGATTTCCTCTATGGCGCGCCAGGCTCAGGCCTCGCCGTGGAGGCCGAAGGCCGGCTCATGGTCGACCCGAACCCGTTCCCCGAACAGGAAGGCTACAGCTTCGGTGTCGCGGGCGAGAGCTTCGACGAGCGTTACTTCCAATTGCCGGGAACGGTGACCGACGGTAGCGGCGCGGCACAGCTTTCGTTCCAGCTGCCTGATGAACCTGAAACAAGCTTGCCGCTGCGCGCGCGCATGGTTGCAAGCGTCGCCGATCCAGGCGGGCGGGTTGTGCGCGAAGGCTTCACGGTGCCGGTGCGCCTGAACGACTTCTATTTCGGCTTGAAGCCGACGTTCGCGAATCGTCGCGCGGGTCAAGGTGAAACTGTCGGCTTCGACGTCATCGCTCTCAACGCCAACGGCCAACGCGTCGCCGTGCGTGGCGTGCAGTGGCAAGTCGTGCGCGAGGAATGGAATTACGATTGGTACCTCGATGGCGGCCAATGGCGCTGGCGCCGCACCGGCCGTGACATCCCCGTCGATGGCGCGACAGCGGATGTTGGCGCAAACCAAGCACTTCGCATTTCTGAAGAGGGTCTGCGTTCGGGCTCGTACCGGCTGATCCTGCGCCGCGGAAATCAGATCGTTGCAGCGCAGCGCTTTGGCGTTGGCTGGGGCGGCCCGGCTGACGATGACGCGACGCCGGATATGGTCAGCGTCGTCGCGCCGACCGATCCAGTGCGTCCGGGCGCGCGTGCGCGGGTGCAAATCCGTCCGCCCTATGCGGGCGAGGCGCAGATCGTGGTCGCGACGGATCGCGTCATCGAAACGCGAACCGTCCGTGTCGACAGCAATGGCACGACGATAGACCTGCCGGTGTCCGCCGAGTGGGGTTCGGGCGCTTACGTGCTCGTGACCGTGATGACGCCGCGCGATCCGGTGAACCTGCCGGTGCCGCGTCGTGCGATTGGCGTTGCGTACGTGCCGGTCGATATGGGCGGACGCACGCTCACTGTTGAGGCCGGCGAGGGCATGGAGGCAGTGCGCCCGCGGACGCGCATCGAAGTGCCGGTGCGTGTGCGCGGTGGCGGCGCGGGCGAACGCGTGCGCGTGGCGATCGCGCTGGTGGACGAGGGCATCCTCAATATCACCAGGTACGAGAGCCCGAACCCGGTGGACTATTTCTTCGGCCGGCGCGCGCTGGGCGTGGAAATTCGCGACGATTACGGCCGCTTGCTCAACCCGAACCTCGGCGCGCCGGCGACGGCTCGCCAGGGCGGTGATTCACTGGGCGGCGAAGGCCTGACCGTCGTGCCGACGCGCACGGTGTCGCTCTATTCTGACATCGTCGAAGTGCGATCCGGCAACACAGTTCGCATTCCGATCGACGTTCCTGACTTCAACGGCACGCTCCGGCTCATGGCCGTGGCGTGGAGCGACAATGCGCTGGGCCAAGACGCTGAACAGATCGTCGTCCGCGATCCTGTTGTGGCCGAATTGATCTTGCCGCGCTTCCTCGCTCCGGGTGATCAGGCGCAAGGCGCGCTCAACATCGACAACGTGGAAGGGCCGAATGGCGCTTACACGGTGACGGTGAGTGGTTCTTCGACAGCGCAGATCCAAGCGCAACCGCGTCGCTTCAACCTTACGCGTGGCAACCGGCAGCAGGCGCTGATCCCGATCACGGGCGGCGGCTTGGGCGTCGGTGAAATCCGGTTGCGCCTTGAGGGGCCGCAAGGCTTCACGCCGGTAGAACGCACTTACGACATTCAGTCTCGTGCGCCATTCATGCCGATCACGATCACACGTACGGAGCCGCAAGCTGCCGGCGCGTCGTGGCGGGCGCCGTCGGATGCTCTGGCTGGCTTCCAGCCGAGCGCACAGGCGCTGTACTCGTTCTCGAACTTGGCCGGGATCGATCCGGCGCCGCTGCTGGATGCGCTTTATCGCTATCCGTACGGCTGCACCGAGCAGCTCACATCGGTGGCGATGCCGCTGCTCTACTACAATTCGCTTGCGGTCGAGGCCAACCGCACTGCCGATCCGCGCATCCGCCGCCGCATCCAGGAAGCGGCGACGCAATTGCTTGACCGGCAAGCGCCGGATGGCTCGTTCGGGTTGTGGAGCGCGGGCGATGGTCACGCGACGCCATGGCTCGGCGCGTACGCGACAGACTTCCTGCTGCGAGCGCAGCGCGCCGGCTACGCCGTGCCGCGTCAGCCGATGCAGCAGGCGTACAACGCGCTCCGGCGTGTGGCGCGGCTGAATGATTTCGGTTCGGTGCGTTACGAGTTCGATGTCTATCGCTGGCCAGGATCAAACGACACGAGCGAGCTGTTGCGTTCGCGCTCAGCCGCCTATGCGCTCTACGTTCTGGCGCGCGCGGGCGAGGCTGACATCGGTCAGCTGCGCTACTTCCACGACAACCGCTTGCGCAACGAGCCTTCGCCGTTGGCGCGGGCGCAGATCGGCGCGGCGTTGGCCCACATGGGCGATCGTTCGCGCTCACGCAATGCGTTCCGATTGGCCGAGCAAGCGCTGGGCTATCGCAACGTCGGTGACTGGTATCAAACGCCGTTGCGGGATGTGGCAGGCGTTTTGGCATTGGCCGCTGAGGCGGGCGAAACCGAATTGGTTGATCGTTTGCGCCGCCGCCTTGAGCGTGACGCGCCGGACGCCGGCGATCTGATGACCCAAGAGCAAGTGCAGCTGCTGCTGGCGGCGAACGCTCTGCAGGAGCGCGCCGGTCCGGTCAGCGTCACGCTGAACGGCGAGGAACTTGCGAACCGGCGTACGATGGTGAACGCGCAGCAGCTCGCTGCGGGCCTTGTGTTCCGCAACGCGGCCCGCGGGCCGGTTTGGCGGACGCAATCGCTAACCGGCGCGCCGCTGCAGGCCCCGCCGTCGATGCGCGCGGGCTACACGATCGATAAGACCATCTATCGTCTCGACGGAACGGTGGCCGATCTCGGCTCGCTGCGCCAAGGTGATCGCGTGGTCGTTGTGCTTTCGGGTCAGCCTGAAGGCGCACGCAACTTCCCGACCGTGCTGGTCGATCTGCTCCCGGCTGGGTTGGAGATTGAGACGCTGCTCAATCCGAGCGATGGCGCCGGCCAGACCAACTATAACGGCACGGCGCGCAACGGGCCGTTCGCGTGGATCGGGCAGATCACCTACACGCAAGTGCAGGAGATGCGTGACGACCGCTACGTTGCGTCGGCGAATCTTCGGGGACAATTCCGCTATGCGTACATCGCGCGCGCGGTGACGCCCGGCCGCTACACGATGCCGGCGGCGCAAGTGGAAGACATGTATCGGCCAGGTGTGATGGCGCGTACCGAAACCGGCACGATCGTGATCGCGCCGCGCGGCGACTAAGGAGGCATGATGCGTCGCGGCCCCCGTGTCGCGCTGCCGCTAACGGCGAACGGCAAGCGTTGGGCGAGCGCGCTCGGCGCGCTTGTCCTGACGCTGTTCATGCTGGACACCTTGTTTGCGCCGCCCTTGCAGCGCGTCCGCGAGGTGTCGCCGGTCGTGCTTGATCACAACGGCGAATGGTTGATGGCGTTCACGACACGCGATGGTGCGTGGCGGCTGGAGGCGCGGCTCGATGAAATCGATCCGGAGTTTCAGCGGCGGCTGATCGCGATTGAGGATGAGCGTTTCTGGTTTCACCCCGGCTTCGATCCGTTCGCGCTAGCGCGGGCGAGCGTCTCGTATGTGCGCGCGGGGCGCGTAACCCAAGGTGGTTCGACGATCACCATGCAGTTAGCGCGCTTGCTGGAGCCAAGGCCGCGCACGATCGGGTCAAAGCTGATCGAGATCATCCGCTCGATTCAAATCGAAGCTCGAATGTCCAAGCGCGAGATCCTCGCGGCGTATCTGACGATGGCGCCTTATGGCGGCAATCTGCAGGGCGTGCGGGCCGCGTCGCGGGCGTACTTCCAGCGCGACCCGCAATGGCTTGATGATTCCGAGATGGCGCTGCTGATTGCGCTGCCGCAGGCGCCTGAGGCGCGCCGGCCGGATCGGCATCCGCAAGCTGCGCGTGCTGCGCGTGATCGGGTACTCGACATGTTCGTCAACGCGAACCTGATCAACCGCCGCCGGGCGGATGAGGGTAGAGACAGCGCCATCCCGACGCGCTCGCCGTTCCCATACTCCGCGCCGCATGCCGCGTACTCGTTGGTGCGGGAACATCCGGGTGAGGGCGTCGTACGGTCGTCGCTCGATGCGACGTTGCAACGTGACCTGGAGGCTTTGGTTCGGCGGCGCGCGGGCGAGCTTGAGCGCGACGCGCAGATCTCGATCCTGGCGGTGCAGATCGATGGACGCGCCGTGCGGGCGCGCGTTGGCGGCGCCGGTCGCGATCGCGCTGGCGGCTACATCGACATGACGCGCGCTGTCCGTTCGCCGGGATCGGCGCTGAAGCCATTCCTCTATGCGATTGCGTTCGACGAAAACATCGCTGCACCGGAAACGCTGGTGCGCGATGCGCCGCGCCGCTTCGGCGGCTATCTGCCGGAGAACTTCGACCGCCGCTTCCATGGCGACGTCACCCTCGAAGATGCGCTGCGCCACTCCCTCAACCTGCCGGCGGTCGCGACGTTGGATCGGATTGGCGCTGGCCGTTTCCGCTCGGCGCTGCTGCGCGCGGGCGCAGAGGTGCGAATGCCGCGCCGGGCGAACGCTGAGCCTGGTCTGGCGTTAGCGCTGGGCGGCGTTGGCATGACGCTCGAGGATCTCGTGCAGCTCTATGCGGCGTTGGGCGACGAAGGCGACGCACGGCCGCTAGTGACTGGCGCCATAGCGCCGCTCGCGTTCTCGCGCCGGTTCGTGAGGCCGGAAACCGCAGAGCGCGTGTTGGAGATCTTGGCGACATCGCCGCATCCCGCCGGCCGCATCCCGGCGCAAGTCGCACAGGGCGCGCCGCAGGTGGCGTTCAAGACGGGCACCTCATACGGCTTCCGCGATGCGTGGGCGCTTGGTGTGTCGAACGGCTACGCGGTCGGCGTTTGGGTTGGGCGGCCAGATGGCACGCCGCGGCCAGGCCGCACCGGCCGTAGTGAAGCGCTGCCCATCCTGTTTGATGCTTTCGATCTGATCGGCGCGCCGCCGCCGCCGGACCACGAAATCGAGCAGCATGAACCTGTCGCACCGGCTCTTGCGCGGTTCGAGGGCGGCGATCGTGAAGAGCTATCTATTCTCTTCCCGCCATCGGGCGCTGAGGTGTTGGTGTTGGATTATGGCGCCGACTCGCGTGGGCTTTCGCTTTCGGCGCGGGGCGGACGTTCGCCGCTGACTTGGTATGCGGAAGGCGACCGTATCGCCAGCGAAGAGACGAGTGGGCGCGCGATTTGGCGGCCCAGTGCGCCTGGATTCTATAACGTCACTGTTGTCGATGCGGATGGGCAGAGCGCGCAGGTGCGTGTGCGCATTCGTAATAGCGGTTGAGGCGCAAAGAAAAGGCGCGGACCGTGGGAGGACGATCCGCGCCTTGAGGCACTGATGTTGCGTATCGGGGGAGGGATTACGCGACGATCAGGGCAGCTTGATACAGCGCCGCATACGCGACGGGTGCGAAGAGCACGAACGCTGCGAGTACGAAGGCAAACTTTTTCATTGTGGTGACTTCCGAATTGAACTGGTTGTTTTCGTGTTGACTAAGAGATGCCGGTGAAGCTCTCGGTGGATGCGGACGCCGCATTTTCTTTGCGTTGAACTGCGTGCAAAACAAAAGGCGCGGAGCCCGAGCTCCGCGCCTTCGTTTCAATCGTCGCTTGGCGGGTGGGCAGGATTAAGCGACGATCTGGGCAGCTTGCGCGAGGATCACGACGGCGACCGGAGCAAACAGGGCGAAGGCGGCGGCGATAGAAGCAAACTTGGTCATTGGATTTTCCCTCATGGTGTTCAGCGTCTGTTGATTATGAGATGCCGAAGCCGCGGGCCTTGGATGCGATGCAGCGAAAAATTTCTGCGCTTCGTTTTCGCATCGCTGCTCAGACAAAAGCGCGGACCTTGTGGCCAAGATCCGCGCTTTCGCTCGCGTCGCCGCAAGAGAGGGAAAGTGGCGCGGCGAAATTGCGCGAGCACGTTGCCCATCTCGTGGATGCGTTAAGCGCGCCGCGGAGATGCAAGGGCGCAAAGGAAAAGCCGCGAACCTCTAGGGTGGTTCGCGGCTTCCTTAATTGACCGTCGCAGGCGGGTTTGGGGGATCAGGCGACGATCAAAGCTGCTTGGTTAAGTGTGGCGAACGCGGCAGGCGCAAAGAAAGCCAGCGCGGCGGCGATGCAGAGAAACTTGGACATTTGCGTAGCTCCCTATTGGCGTTGCGGTTCGTCTGAACCTCTGATGCAGCCAAGGTACGAATTGGATGCACCGGACGCCGTGACTTGGGTCACGATGCAGTGGAAAGGCTCCCGGCCGGGGTGGATGAGCCCCGGCCGGGCCCGAACTAACGCCGGCGTGGCGGTTCGGGTGGAGCGGGTGGCGCCGGCGGCTCGGGCGGCGGCGCTGGAGGATCAAAGCGGACCCGGCCATCGCCATTGGCGTCGCTGGCGTCGAAGAAGCGGAGGTGCTGGGCGACGAACTCCTCGCGGCTCAAGGCGCCGTCGCCATTGCGGTCGGCTTCCTCGGAGTTGGCGATCAGCATCATAAACGGCACAGCCGGCACAGGCGGGACCGGCGGGATGGGCGGCACAGGGGCAACTGGCGTGACCCCGCCTTCGAGCGAGGTCCACGTGCCTTCGCCCTCGCCGGTGCGAATGACGATGACCTCGCGGTCGCCTTCGCGGAAGCGCTGGACGTGCCGTTCGGCCCGTTCCGCATCGCGTTCGGCCCGTTCCATTGCGCGCTCTATGACCCGCTCAACATGCTCCGCATGGCGCTCGGCTTCACGTTCGGCGCGCTCCGCATGGCGCTCGGCGCGTTCGGCGTGAGCTTCGGCTCGAGAGACTGCTTCTTCGATTTCGCGCTCGATACGCGCTTCGGTTTCTGGGTCGAGATCGCCAGTGATCACGCGCACGTCCTCGTCGCCGTCGCCGTGACGGAAAACGTGAACGTTCGGCGCGTCGACGTGAACTCTGATTTCGCGGTGATCGGCGCTGTCGAGGCGGCCATCATCGTTGCTATCGAGATCATCGAAGATGCGCTCGAACGCGGTTGTGGCCTCAGCGCGCGTGACCCATCCATCTCCATTGGCGTCAATTTGGCGAACGGAGTCGCCGTCGCCGTGGATGACCACGTGACGGCTGGTGGATTGGGCGCTGGCGCCGGCCACGGCCAAAGCCGCGACGGCGATGCCCAAGGCGATTGGAAGCTTCATGTCATTCCCCTCTTGGCCCGCATGGGCGGGCTGAACATGGGCGGACCATGGGACTGCAACGTTTCCCCAGTACGTCAGCGCTGAAACATTGCCGAAACAGAGCGCCAGTATTTCTCAGCGCCTGAATTGCTGGGGTCGGACCATGAAAATGGCTAATAAATTCGCAGTCTTGGCGTTGGGGTTGGCTCTAACAGCCACCAACGCCTTGGCACAGGACGACGGTCCGCCGCGGCCGGACTTGCCGCCGTTGGCGCTGAATCCGCAGATGACCGACGCTCAAATCGGGTCGGTGTTGGACCCATGGCTGGCAGGCCTCCAGCGCGACGGCGTGTTCAACGGCGTTCTTCTAGTCGCCCGCAACGGCGGCGAGATATTTGCCCGCCCATACGGCTCTATCGATGCCGCGCAAAGCGCTGCCGTTAACTTGGATACGCGCTTTGCCCTGGCGTCAATCGGCAAGGCCTTCACGCACGTGGCCGTGGCGCAGTTGATCCAGCAGGGCAGGCTGAGCCTCGAAACGACGATCGCCGATGTGTTGCCTGAATATCCAAACGCCACGACGCGCGGGGCGACGATTCAACAATTGCTGACCCATCAAGCCGGCGTGGCCGACATTTTTGGGCCAGCGTTTCGTGAGACGCCCAAAAGCGATCTTGATGGCAATCATGCCTACTACACTCTGGTTTCGTCGCAGCCTCCGACGTTCGCGCCCGGCGCTGGAGAGGAATACTGCAACGGCTGCTATGTCGTGCTCGGCGAGATCATTGCCGCAGTCACGGGCCAATCCTACGAAAGCTATGTGCGCGAGCACGTCTTCGCGCCGGCGGGAATGACCAACACGGATTTCCTTCGTCACGATCAAGCGCCTGCGAATACGGCCCGATTCAGCGGCAGACCGATGGGGCCGGGTTCGCCGCTGCAGGATGTTTCGCGCTTTCACGGCGTCGCCGGCAGTGGGGCGGGCAATGCCTACTCAACAGCACGAGATATGCTGGCGTTCGACAACGCGCTGCGCGAACACCGTTTGCTTGGCCCAGAAATGACGGCGCAAGTGCTGCGCAGCGAACCACAAGCCGCGCGCGCCACGGCGCGGGTGGGCTTTGCCGGCGGCTCGCCAGGCGTGAACACCTTGCTGATCGGAAACGGCGTCTGGACCGTGATCGTGCTGACCAATTTCGATGAACCAGCTGGCGAAACAATCGGCTCTGCCGTGTTTCCGCTGTTGGCCGGGCCGAGGCCGCAATAATATGGCGCTTATGAACGAAACTGCTCAGCCGCCGCGCGTGCTCATCGTCGATGACGACGCCGCCATCCGCGAAGGGTTGGTGGAGGTGTTTCAGCGCGCCGGCTTCGCCGCTTCCTCCGCCAGCGATGTGCCGGCGATGGAGAAGGTGCTGAACACACGCGGCGCCGACGTCATCGTGCTCGATGTGATGATGCCGGGAGAGGATGGGCTCTCCGCATGCAAGCGGCTCTCCGGCAAGGGCCGCCCGGCGATCATCATGCTGTCGGCTTTGGGTGACGACGCCGACCGTATCGTTGGCCTCGAAATCGGCGCCGACGACTACATGTCGAAGCCTTGCAATCCGCGTGAGTTGGTGGCGCGCGCCAAAGCGGTGCTGCGCCGTCGCGACAATGACAGCGCAGCGCCAGGCGAGAGCGTGCGCTTCGCTGGATTTCGTATCGATATCGCACGCCGCGAATTGATTGATCCGGATGATGTGGTCATTCCACTCTCAGCCGGTGAGTTTCGTTTGCTTCGTGCTTTTGTAGAGCGCCCGCAGCGTGTGCTCTCGCGCGAGCAATTGCTCGACTATGCATTCGACAACGACAGCGATGTCTTCGATCGCGCCGTCGATGTGCAGGTGTCGCGTCTGCGCCGGAAGCTTGAGCGGCCGGGCGGTATCGAGATTATCCGCACGGTGCGGGGCGAGGGCTATCTCTTCGCGGTGAAACCGGCATCGTGATGAACGAAACCCGTGGTCTTCCGATTGCGGCCTATCTTGGCGCGCTCGTAGCGATCGCTCTGGCGGCGGCATTCATCGCGACGCTCGCGATCGTGATTTTCCTGCCGCCGCGCCCGCCCGACGTGATGCGCACCGACACAGTCACTGAGAATTTTCAGGCTGGTTACGATCACATGCTGGCGCTCAATCGGCCGATGAATGAGCGCGGCATGGTGTGGGCCGTGCGCGAAGATCCGCCCGAGCAACTCGGATCGCCGGTGATGCGGCACACACGGGATATCCTCGCGAGTGCTTTGGAGTTGGGCCAAGATCAGGTCCGTATTCAGGCTTCGAACGTCGTCCAAAGTGACACCTTCGTGTTCCGGGTCGCCGGGTTGGAGGATTGGACTGAGGCGTCACAACAGGCGGTCGAAGATGCGCAGGCGGCTGCCGAGGAAGCGCGGCGTGCGCATGAAGAAGCAACTGAGCGGCTGGAGGCGGCGCGCGAGCGCATTCGCGATCTGGAGCACGATCGTGAAGAGATGTCAGCGCATCAGCACGCGGCTGAGGTCGCGCGAGAACGAGAGCGCGAACGCGCCGAAGCACGCGCCGAGGCGTTGGCTGAACGCCAAGCCGCTGCGGCCGAGCGTTTGGCTGAACGCCTGGAGCAGCGCATTCGCGTAGAAGGCGGACGCGTCATCATTCGGCGAAGCGACGGCGAGACCGAGACGGTTGAGATTCACGGTCCGGACGGAATGGTCCAAAATTTCGAAGTACCGGATGTAGATGTTCGCGTGCATGTGCCGGACGCCGTGGCTCCGCCCGCGCCGGTGTCGCCGCCGGCGCCCGTTGCGCGCGTAACGCCGTCAGAACGGGCCGAGACCCCAACGCCGCCGCCGGCGCGAACCCCCGTTGCGCGCGCCCCGCCTGTGCCTCCGGCGCCGCCGATGTTTGCGCCTGCGCCCGAAGGCGTCGTGCTGATTTCCGGTTTCGAAGTGGGAGCGCAATTGCCGGATGGCCGATGGCTGGTGATGCGCCAGGGCCGCAACTGGGCGGAGCTTGGATGGATTGCGCGCGCCGCCGGCATTATTGGCGGCACGCTGCTGGTGCTCTCGATCCTTGCGGTCCTGTTTGCGCGCTATTTGACCCGCCCGATCCGCAGCTTTGCCGACGCTGTGCAGGCGGTCGGCGTCAATCCGCAGAGCGAGCCGGTGGTTGAGGAGGGGCCGCAAGAATTGCGCGGCGCCGCGCGTGCGGTGAATACGATGCAAGCGCGCCTGCGCGCGTTGATAGCAGATCGCACCAAGACGCTCGCCGCTGTCGCGCACGACATGCGCACGCCGCTTATGAGATTGCGCCTGGCCGCCGAAAACGCTCCACCAGAGCAGCGCGAGAAAATGGCGAAGGAAATCGGCGAGGTCGAAGCCTTGGTCGCAAGTTTCATCGCGTTCGCCCGCGACGATCCAGCCGAAGAAGCGCGCGTCCGCCTCGATATTGCAGCTTTGCTGCAGAGCATCGCCGACGATCACGCAGATCACAATCGAAGCGTGACCTTTGAAGGTGATGAACGTCTCATCATCACCGGCCAATCGCTTGGGCTAAAGCGCCTCTTCGCTAATCTGATCGAGAACGCGCTGAAGTATGGCGATACGGCACGGATCAAGCTGCGCGCCGAGGACGGCGCCGTAATCGTCGACGTCGAAGACGATGGACCGGGCATTCCCGCCGACCAGCGCGAAAGCGTTTTTGAGCCTTTCGTTCGGCTCAACGAAGAGGGAACGCGTGGCGCGGGCCTCGGCCTCGCGGCGGCGCGCTCCATAGCCCGCGCGCATGGCGGCGACATCGTTATTCTGGATGCCGAGAACGGCGCGCTGATCCGCGTTACGCTGCCCGGCTAGCCGAATTCGCCCGCCAGGCGAGCGAACGCGGACCTCCACACGCGCTAGATGCGTGTTCGTGCCGGGCCAGATTAACCAAGCCTAGGCTCGCTTCCGCTGGTGCTGACATCCACCGGCGAGGAGGGGTTCGAATGTCGTCTAACCGCAAGCGTTTGCTGAGCACGTCGGTGCTTCGCCCAATCATGTCCGCCATTGTGCTCGGGGCCGTTGCGCTCAGCACGGCGCCCGCGCTCGCGCAGGATGCCGCCGAAGACGACGTAACGATCGTTGTCACCGGCTCGCGCATCCGGTCGCCGCTCAACCAAGACGAGCCGATCGTCAATATTGGGCAGGAGGAAATCGCGCGCAGTGGTCTCTCTTCGACCGCGGACATTCTTCAGCGTACGCCGATTTCGGGGGGCGGTCTTAACACGCGCTTCAACCAGTCCGGTAACTTCGGCAATCCACCCGACGGCGGTGGCGTCGGTGCGGGCGCGGCTGAAATCGATCTCCGCTACCTGGGCACGCCGCGCACGCTTGTGCTCGTTGACGGGCTGCGTTGGGTAAACGGCGCTTCGGCATCGGGCGTGCCCGGCTCCGTCGACTTGAACACAATCCCATCCGGCATGATCGATCGTATAGAAGTGCTGCAGCAGGGCGCCTCCTCCATCTACGGCTCTGATGCAATCGCGGGCGTCGTGAACATCATCACGCGCGACGAGCAAGATGGTTTGATCGCCTCGGCGCAGTATGGCGGTTACTACGATTACAGCGACGGCATTACGCAAGAGTACAACGTCTCGTTCGGCATCAATTCGCCGAGCACGCACGTGATTGTTGGCTTCGGCTACGTTGATCAAGATCCGGTGCTTGCTGCCGATCGTGACATTGCCCAATTTCCGCAGCCGGGCGCGACCTCGTGTCTGGCTGGCGGCTGCAGCTCCGGCACACCGCTTGGGCGCTTCATCCTCACCGATCCAAACACGCTGCAAGATCTGGACGTAACGCTTGCTGCCGCGTTCCCACCCGGTGGCTCCCCGAACTACAACCCGGCGCTTGTAAACGGCGGGCCGGACTTTGTTGGGTTCACCGACGCATCGCGCTTCAACTTCCAACCGTTCAACTACGTTCTGACGCCGTCCGAGCGGCTGAGCTTCTTCGGACAAGTCGTTCAAGAGTTGCCGCGCGGCATGGAATTGCGCCTGCGCGCTAGCTACGTCGAACGCCAGTCGGCCAACCAAGCCGCACCTCTGCCGCTCTTCGTCGGCCCAGACGCCGGCAATGGCAATCTGCTCGATACGGTCGTGATCGCTGCCGACAACCCGTACAATCCGTTCGGCTTCGATCTCGGGCCCGGCACCCTCGTATTCGTTGGCCGCCGCTTGGTTGAGGCCGGTCCGCGCCACTACGAGCAGGACGTTGATACCTTCAACATCACCGGCACGCTGAGTGGCGCAACCCAATTGTTCGGCAATCCTTGGGATTGGGACTTCAACGTCGTCTGGTCGGAGAACAACGCCGAGCAGACCTTCACGGGCAATGTGAACGCACAACGTGTCGTGCAAGCGCTCGGCCCATTGGCTGGCTGCTCTGCGCCATGCGTGCCGCTCAACATCTTCGGTGGCGCCGGCACGATTACGCCGGACATGCTGGCCTATATTGGCTTCACACAACGCGACTCGTCGGAGCAGACCCTGCTCGACTTCAGCGCCAACATCACCGGCGATCTGATGACGTTGCCGGCTGGCGCCTTGAGTGCGGCGTTCGGCATCGAGAACCGTCACACCGATGGTCGCTTCGATCCTGATCCGATCGTCGCCGCAGGTTTCTCCTCCGATATTCCGGCGCAACCGGCGCGGGGCGAGATCGAGGTGCGCGAAGCATATGCCGAGTTCCGGATCCCGTTGCTCCGCGACGCTGCGTTCGCGCGCGAACTCACCGCTAGCGTCGCCGCGCGTATCTTCGACTATTCGACCTCCGGCCAAGACTCGACCTTCCAGGCGGGTCTGAACTGGCGGCCGGTTGAAGACGTGCTAGTGCGCTTCAACTGGGGCGAGGGCTTCCGGGCGCCGTCCATTGGCGAACTCTACGGCACGGCTTCACGCTTCGACCAAGAAGTCACCGATCCGTGCTCGAACCTGCTGGCGCAACCGGCGAACGTGCAGACAAACTGCATCAACGCCGGCGTGCCCGCCGATGGTTCGTACACACAGCTCAATCCGCAGCTGCCGGTGATTACGAGTGGCAACCCCGCTCTTCAACCGGAAACCAGCGAGGGCTACAACATCGGTGTCGTGTGGCAGCCTTCGTTCTGGGCGAACACGGCGTGGTCGGATCGCATTTCGTTCGAAGTGAACTACTCGAACATCGAACTCGACGGCGCCATCAAAGCACAAGACGGCCAAGCACTGCTTGATCGCTGCGCCCAAACGGGTGACGCGCTGGCCTGCGGCACGATCACGCGCACGCCAACAGGCACCGTCTCGGCGATCTCGAACCCGCTGATCAATATCGGTGGGATCGAAACGCAAGCGGTTGACCTCACCGTCGCGTGGACGTCGCCCGAATGGTCGATCGGTACGTTCTCGCTGCGCTCAACCACGAACTTCCTGCTTGAGTACAACGAGCTCGTCCCGACCGCGACCGGCATCATCTCGATCGCGCGCGACGGCACGGAACGTGGTAGCCCGGACCAAGCTTATCCGGAAGTGAAGTCGACGTTGTCGCTGGATTGGGATTGGCGCGCGTTCGGCGCCACGGCCACCGCACGCTACATCTCGGATGTCGATGAAACCGGCGCTGCTAATTCGCTCGACGCCACCACCTATTGGGACGTTCAAGCGCGCTGGACGCCAGCGGTGCTCGATGATCGCATCACCATCGCGCTCGGCATCAACAACCTGACCGACGAAGACCCGCCAGGCTGCTTCACGTGCGGTCTGAACAACTTTGACCCGACGACCTACGATGCACCGGGCCGCTTCGGCTACATCCGGTTCAGCTATCGCCAATAAGAGCGAGCAAAACCGAAACTACGCGGCGCCGGTGGGCCACCACCGGCGCCGTTTTCATTCGCTCCCGCGGAAGCGTCCGTCGCCTTCTTCAGTGACCAGCACGACGTTTGGATTTTCCGGCGCTTGATCTTCGAAGAGACCAATGTCGAGATCGGCCTGCGGTGCCTGTGGTTTCAGCGGCGCGGCGACTCTTTCCGCAAGCTCAATGCGCTCTACCGGTGCGAGCGGAGCAGCAATTCCTGGCGCGTGAATGGGGCGCCAGAACGTGATCGCGATCGCGAACTTGCCTTCGCGTTCAACAATTTCACCCAAGCCGGTGCGTACAAACTCGCCCCAGCGTTTCATCAGATGCTTATGATCGGCGTAGAGCTTCGGCAGCACTTCGCTAGCGAGTTCTGCTGGCGCGCCAAGAAGCTTGCGTGCTTCCTCCGGCGTGCGGGCATGGCCAAGCGGTTTCTTTGAAGCAGCGGCGCCAGTGCGTGCAACGGGAGCAGGCGGAGCGGGGCGCCAATAGCGCATCGTCACGCGCCAGGCGCCGTCGCGCCAAATCAACTCGTAGAGCCCCGTACCGTACAAATCCGGCACGGCGTCTTCGGCGGCGGCGGGCGTTTCGAATTGATCAGGCAATTCCTCGACAGCAAGGAACACCGGCCCACCCGCCAAAGTGGTGGCCTCGTCCTCCGTTCGTGCACGCGGCGCGTCTGGATTGCGCGCCGCGGCAACGTTCGCCGCTAGGGGGAAAATGCTCATTTACGCCGCTACCGGGCCTTCTCCACGGGCGCGGTCCGACATCGCCTTGTCATCGGTACCCGCCAAGCTAACGTCCTCAGTGTCATAGAAATTAGGTGGGGAGTTCAAGCGATGTCGCAACGCCGGTGGAGCCTGGCAGCCCTCGCGCTTGCGCCAATTCTGGCGCTAGGTGCGTGCGACCAGCTCAGCGACGTTTGGGAACGCATGACAGGCGGGGCAGGCGTTGAGACGCCTGGCCCTGCGCCCATGGATGAGGTGCCGCTCGAGGCGCGCGCGCTCTCTGGCGCGGTGCAGCCGCAAGCGGAAATGGCTGCGATCCTGGCGCCCGATCCGGTGTTGATCGCACCAGGGCAAATCCTGATCGGCGCGCAGGTCGAGCGCGAACTTTCGGACGCGGCGACCGACATGGGCCTCGCGACGACCTTCGCCCGCGCGGTGCGCACCGAAGGTATCGAAGCGTTGGAACATTTGCCCGAGAACGTCGCGACCCAGCTGCGGAGGCGTGCTGAGACCGAAGCGTCGGCAGCTGCCAGCAGCGCGGCGCAGGACACGCTGCGTCGCCTCGGCATCAACGGCGAAATTCGTGTGAACCCAGGCGGCGTCGTCACCGTCGATCTTTCGTCCGGGGTTAGCCCGACCGCGTATCGCCGCAACAAGCAAGGCGGACATAACGAAGAGGGCGTGCCGTCCGCGATTGAATGGAGTCCAGCAGATCGCTGTCCACGCATTGTCAGCCAGGGTCAGCTTGAGAATGACATCGCGCTTGCCACGCGCTGCGCGATCCAGAGGCTCGCGCAGTCAGGCCAGTTCGAGTATGTTGAGCCGAACTACATTGCCGATAGCGGGTTCACGCGGCCGCCGCGCCGTGATCAGCCGCCGGCGCAACAACCTTCAACGCAACCGACGACGCAAAATCCAACGCCGTCGCAGCCGGCGCCGCAACCCGCGCCAGTTGGCGGTGTACCCAACGATCCGCTCTACGCACTACAATGGAACTACCGCGCGAGCACGGGACCCAATTCCTCGCCCGGTGGCGCGGGCTTCGTGACCTTTTGGGAGGCGCAGCAGATCGGCGCGCGCGCCGTTCGTGTTGCTGTGCTCGATACGGGATTGGATCTCTCGCATCCTGACATGCGCAATGCGGCAAATGTCGGCCCGGGTGTTGATCTCATCACCAATCCCGAACGCGGCGGCGATGGCGATGGCATCGATGCAGACGCGAACGACGCTGGCGATCGCTGTGGCGCGACTGCGGAGAATTCATATCACGGCACCCACGTGGCCGGCACTATTGGCGCCGCGGCTACGAACGATCGCGTTGGTGTCGCCGGCGGTGCGTGGGACGTAACGGTTATTCCGGTGCGGGTGCTGGGCCGCTGCGGCGGCGAGTTGGCCGACATCGTCTCTGGCATACGTTGGGCCGCGGGCATTGCGCCGGCTATCACAGCAGGTGGTCAGCAGGTGCTGAATAGCGCGCAGGCTGATGTCATCAACATGAGTCTGACCATTCAGGCGCCGTGTCCCGCGTCAATGCAGGCGGCGATCGACGCGGCAGTGGCGCGTAACATCGTCGTGGTGGTGGCGGCGGGCAACAAAGCCAACAGGACCGCGCTCTATGCGCCAGCGAATTGCAACAACGTAGTTGTTGTTAGCGCCGGCGATGCGCGTGGCGGCCTCGCATTCTATTCGAACTTCGGTCCGGAGGTAGATGTTTTGGCGCCCGGCGGCGACGTGTTCGCCGACAGCGACAATGACGGGCGCCCTGATGGCGTCTTGTCGACGCGCGCCACGCAGAGCGGCTGCTACGATCCGCTGAACTCAAGCTCCACTGAGCGCTGCTATTATTCGTTCCTGCAGGGAACCTCGATGGCGGCGCCGCACGTCTCGGCGGCCTTTGCGTTGCTAGCGGCGCAAACCGGCTTGCGCGGACGCGAACTGGAGAACGCGTTGTTCACGCGCGCGCTTGCGCCGTTTGCGCCGAACTTTGGCGAGATCGAGTGCGCGCGCTCAGCCAATGCCACGCCGATCGCCACGGGTTCGCAAACATGCGCGCGTCCCGCCGGCCGGGGGCGCCTCGACCTCTCGCTTGCCGCGCGAACGCCGTAGGCGGGAGGGCTTTACGCTGTGACGACGGAGGGCCAAAGTCAGCCCATGGAAGTCAACGCTCTGCGCACTTGGGGCATCGCCGTGACAGGCGCGCTGATGGCGGTTGCCTTGGTGGTCGCGTTTCAGCCGCAGTCCCACGCCGAGGCGCAACCGCAAGCGCCCCTGGAGCTAGCGCAAGCTGACACGGATCGTGCGCCAGTTGGCTTCATCGTGCGCTTCCGTGGAACGGGGCCGATCGCGCGTGCGCAGGCGAGCGCGGCGCGCGGTCAGGTCGCTCCGGCGCAGCGTCAAGTTGAGGTTCAACTCGTGCGCCAAACCGCCTTCAACGGACTTTGCTTTGATCGTTTCACTGTCGGAGGCGCCGAGATCGTGCTGCGCACCTGCGAAGCCGTTGCGGCGAGTGAACGGGCGGCTGTGCAACAAAGCTGGGGCGCGCGGTTGCAGGCCATGCGCGCGGTTGAGTATGTCGATGCCAACACGACGGTGACGCAAGAGCGCGCGCCTGGCTGACGGAGACCCTCATGGATTCTGGCGCGCCAATCGGCATCGGCGGTTACGAAGAGCGTGTTATCGCGACTGTCGACGAACTCACGCTTTACGCGCGCGATTATCCGCCGCTTGAGCCCGTAACCGGCGCGCCGGTTATCTGTTTGCACGGTCTCACGCGAAACTCACGTGACTTCGAGATCATCGCCCCGCGCATTGCGGCGCTTGGCCGGCGCGTCATCGTCCCGGACATGCGCGGACGTGGCAAGAGCGCCAACGATCCTGATCCAGCCCACTACGTGCCGGCGGTCTACGCGCAGGATGTCTTGAAGCTGATGAACGATCTCGACATCCCCAAGGCGGTGTTCATTGGTACGTCGATGGGCGGACTGATAACGCTAGTGATCGCGGCAACCGCGCCCGATCGCATCGCAGCTTCGGTGCTCAACGATGTCGGCACGCAGTTGAACGCATCCGGCGTGTCGCGCATCGCGAGCTATATCGGCAACGTCCAGCCTGTGCCGACGATGCAAGAGGCGGCGGCGGCGATCCGGTCCACCAATGGCGCTGCGTTTCCTGATCGGTTGGACGATGACGCCTTCTGGCTCGCGTTTGCGCGCCGCACCTTCCGCGCGCGCGATGACGGCCAGTTCGAACTCGACTACGATCCGCACATCGCGCTGGCCTTTGCCGATTATGATCCCTCGGCGCCGGCTCCAGATCTAATGCCGTATTTTCAAGCCTTGGCGGCAAAGCCGGTTCTAAGCGTGCGCGGCGAGCATTCCGATATTCTGACGGTCGAAGACGCCGAGCGCATGCTCGGCGCGAGCGATCGCGTTGAGGGGATTACGGTGCAGGGTAGAGGGCATGCGCCAACGCTCGATGAGCCGGACGCGTGGGATGCGATCCTGGATTTCCTCGCACGCGCTGAGTGAGCGGTCTTAGCCGTCGAGTGCTTCGTCGAATTCGCTGGCGAGTTGGAGGAAACGATTGCCCCAACCGCTACTCAAGGACAGCTCCTGCATTGGTCCGGTGGCCGCGAACAACACTTTCATGGTCAATTGGTCTGGCGTTTCACCGCGCTGCAATTTTGCGATGATGCCGTCAATTTCGGCCACGGCGATCTCAGTGTCGCCCCAACTCGACCAAGAGAAATCATTGCCTGGCAAGGCGACGAGTTCGCGGGCGCGCTCGAAGATATCGATCAAGGCGGCGCGGTTCACAGCGCACGCTTGAACAACTCGCGATATTTGTCGCCATCGAAGGGCACGGCATTGGACAAGGTCGCGAGATCGGCGACCGCGTAATCGATTGCGCCGTCACCGTGGTCTTGCTTCACGCCCATCGCACCGAGGCTCGGCGGTAGGCCGATGCGCGCGTTCAGGTCAGCGATATATTGTGCCAGATCGGCGTTGGGCGCGAGTCCAAGCGCGCGGCGCAGGCGGCTAAATTTCTCTTCCGCCGCATGGCCGATCATCGCGAGCGAGTGCGGCAGGATCACCGCGTTCAGCGTGCCGTGGTGCAGCTTGAGTTCATGGATGCGCCCCAGCGCGTGCGAAAGCCCATGCACAGCGCCCAGGCCCTTCGCGAACGCCAGCGCGCCCTCGAACGAGCCCATCATCATGTGCCAGCGCGCATCACGATTGGCCCCGTCCTTCACCGCAACTTCGATCCACTTGCCGATACGCTCGGCGCCATCGACGCCAATCGCCTCTGCCGGCGGATGCACAACTGGAGTCAGCACCGCTTCGATACAGTGCGTCATCGCGTCCATGCCTGTGGCGGCGGTGAGCGACGCGGGCAGGCCCAAAGTCAATTCAGGATCGCAGACAGCTGCTACCGGCACGAGATGCGCGGAGACGAAAGTCTCCTTCATGCCATTGTCGAGAATGACGACAGCGCCGGGCGAGACTTCGCTGCCAGTTCCGGCGGTCGTCGGCACAGCGATCAGCGGCGGAATCTTGGTGATGAATTTCATGCCGCGCTTCGAGCCGCCCAGGCGCTCGAACGGGCCTTCGTGGGTGACCATGAGGCCCATCGCCTTGGCCAGATCCATCGAAGAGCCGCCGCCGAATGCCACGATGCCGTCAGCGCCCGATGCGCGGTAAGCTTCGGCGGCAGCTCGTGACGCGGATTCAGTTGGGTTGGGCGGCGTGTCGGTGAACACGCCCGCCGGTGGTTCGCCGAGGGCGGCGAGCAGCGTGTCGAGCAGGCCGTTCGCCTTGAGGCCGGGATCGGTCACCACAAACGCCCGGCTGACGCAATTGGCCTTCAGCACCTTCGGCAGTTGCGCCAGGGCGCCGAAATCGAAAGTGCACTGGGTAAGGAAATTCATCTGGGCCATGGGTCGCGCTCCGTTCGAATTTGCTTAGCGAGTGACGGCGGACTTGTCGAAGTCACTGCTGCGCGCCGCGGCGTTTCGTCTTGTTCCGGCGCCGTTGCGGCAGCTGGAGGTGGACTTGCGGCGAACGCTGGCTAGTCTCCGCGGCCATGACTGAAACGGTTCTCGAAATCTCCAATCTCGCCGTCACCTTCGATACGCCGGACGGCGACGTGGAGGCGGTCAAGGGCGTCAGTTTCTCTATCGCCAAGGGCGAGTGCCTCGGCATCGTGGGGGAGAGCGGTTCGGGCAAGAGCCAGACTTTCCTCGCCGCTTTCGGTTTGACCGCCCAGAACGCCCGTGTCTCCGGCTCGGTCAAATTTCAGGGACGCGAGGTGCTGGGCCTGCCGCGTCGCGAACTGGACCAAGTGCGAGGCCGGCACGTGGCGTTCGTCTTCCAGGACCCGCTGACGGCGCTTACCCCGCACCTCACCATCGAGACGCAGATGGGCGAAGTGCTGGAGCACCATTTCAAGGTCACCGGCGAAGCGGCGCGGCAGCGTTGCATCGAGTGGTTGGAGCGCGTGCGGATTCCCGAGGCGGCGCGCCGGCTTGCGCAGTATCCGCATGAACTCTCCGGCGGCATGCGTCAGCGCGTGATGATCGCCATGGCCATGATGGCGGAGCCTGCGCTGCTGGTTGCCGACGAACCGACAACGGCGCTCGACGCTACAGTGCAGGCGCAGGTGCTCGATCTCATCGAAGATCTCCGCAAGGACACGAACGCAGCGGTCGCGCTGATCACGCACGATATGGGCGTCATCGCACGCATGGCGCAGCGTGTGGCCGTTATGCGGCGTGGCGAAGTGGTCGAGACCGGGGCGGTTGAAGAGATCTACTCCGCCCCGAAAGCCGACTACACGCAGATGCTGTTGAAAGCCGTGCCGCGCATCGATGGCGAACGTTACGTGCCTTTGGCGCCGCCGGAAGAAGGCGCGCCGATCCTCAAGGTCGAGGACGTGCGCGTGACCTTCCCGGTGAAGGTGAAGACCAATTCTCTGTTTGGTGGCAGCAAGCCGCTGCGCGCCGTCGATGGCGTGAGCTTCAAGCTCAATGCGGGCGAGACGCTTGGGATCGTCGGCGAGAGCGGCTGCGGCAAGTCCACCCTAGCGCGCGCCGTGGTGCAGTTGCTGCCGCGCAATGCCGGCGACGTGACATTCCTCGGGCGCAACCTGCTGCCGAGCGAGCGCGAAGCGATCCGCCAGTCGCGCAAGGACTTGCAGATTGTTTTCCAGGACCCGCTGGCGAGTCTCGATCCGCGCATGACGCTTGGCTCCTCGATCGCCGAGCCGCTGTTGGCGTTTGAACCGACGTTGACGCGCGAGCAGCGCGAAGAGCGCGTCAAAGAGATCATGCGCCAAGTCGGCCTCGATCCGGATTTGATCAATCGCTACCCGCACGAACTTTCAGGCGGTCAGAACCAGCGCGTCGGCGTGGCGCGGGCAATGATCCTGAAGCCGAAGCTGGTCGTGTGCGACGAGGCGGTGTCGGCGCTCGACGTTTCGATCCAGGCACAAATCCTGAAGCTGCTCGCGGACCTGCAGCGCGAATACAAAACCAGCTTCCTGTTCATCAGCCACGATCTCGCCGTTGTCCGCGAGATTTCGCACAACGTGCTGGTGCTCTATCTCGGGCGCGCGGTGGAGTATGGGCCGGCAGAAGTCATCCTCCGCGATCCGCGCCATCCATACACGAAGGCTTTGCTCGCGGCTGCGCCGACACCCGATCCGGATATCGCGCGCAACAAACCTCGTGTCCGTCTGGTAGGCGATCTACCGAGCCCGCTCGATACGCGCGCGCCACTACGTTTCCTCAAGTCGCGCGTCATCGATGATCCGGACGCGGTGCAGTATCGGCCGCAATGGATTGAGGTGGCGCCCGGTCACTTCGTGGCCGAGCACGACCCAGCGTCCGCGGCAGCCGCCTAGCGCTCTAGCGCAGTAGGTCCGAGAGTCGTTCGCGCAGTCTTGGCGCCGGCTCGTCCACGAGATCCTTCGAGAGATCGGCGCGTATGCGCGCCTTCGCGCTGGCCGGCAGCATGTTGCGCAGCAAGCCGAGTGCGCGTGGCGGCGCGGCGATGACGAGGTGATCAAACGCCTTTTGCTTTTCCGCTTCACCCAAGCGATCGGCGACGCGTTTCAAGAATTTTTCCTCTTCCGCTTCGTGCAGACTGCGTCCGCCATCCATGGCGTGACGGCCCTGGCCAACGCGATCAAAGCTGCGTGGCGGGCGATCCTGCGGGTCGTAAAGATCCTCTTCACCGATCTCCATCGACCAATCCGCCGGTTCTTCCAGCGTCGCTCCACGACGTTGTTCCACCAGCACACGCGCGCGGCGGCCGTCAGCAACGAGCAGCCATGCGGTTCCGCTTTGCAGCATGTCGTTCTCCTTCTAGTTCGCAACGCTCGGCGGAAATTGGCGTTCCGCGCTTTGCGCCAAATCAAAAGGCCGCACACCGTTGGGTGTGCGGCCTCCGATTTCGAACGATTGTGTTCGCGCTTATTGCGCGGGCTGTAGGAAGTCGTTGTTGACCCAGCCTTCGTTCTCGTTCTCGTCAGCGACGCGCCACCACATGCCGTCGCGCTCGCCTGTCGGATAAACAATGGCCCCCGACGGCAGATTGCGCAGCACTTGGCCACCGCCAGCGCGCGAGCGCAGCGGAGTCGCCTGCGTGGTACGATAAGTACGCTGCGGCGCTGCTGCCGCTGCGGAGGTGCTTGTATCGATCGCGCCGCCGAGTTGCGTGACCATCTGCGTGTATGCGTCGATGAACGCGACGGTGACGACGCGGCCGATGTCCGTGTCGGTGTAGCCGCCGAGCGCTGCGCCGCCGCCGCCGAGGAAGCCTGCGCCGCCCCACGTGATGTTGCGGTTTTGCGCATTGCCTTCCGTGACCACGGCCGTTTCCGACGTGCGCACGTTCATCAAGGAGAGGGTAGTCGTCGCTTGTTGCGTGCGCGTACCCATGCCGCCGATCACGCCGCCGAGTCTGCCGCCAACGACGCCACCGAGCGCCGCGCCGACGCCGCCGCCGCCGGAATTGTTGTCCTGCGCAACGACGTCCGCGAGCAGCACGTAATCCGCGGCGCGGACTTGGCCACCGCCAACGTTGGAGCCACGCTGTAGCTGGCCGCCGCCCGCGAGCGCTTGTTCGCGTTGCACGGCTTGCAGGCCAGTGCCGCGCTCAACCAGCGTGAAGCAACCGGATTGTTGGACAACGACGCGGAGCAGGCCAGCGGGCGGCTGGAGGTTGTACTGGCGCCAGCCCTGGTAGGTGTCGCCGTTCTGAATAGTGATGGTGCCGAGGCTCTGGGCGCAGCGCGGAACCGTCGGCGTTGTGCTCTCGGTCGCGCGAGGGCGCCCGAATTGGGCGTGCGCGTCCGTCGCGACAAAACCGGCGCTGACCACGATGGCCATCGCCAACCCATTGAAGATTCGACGCATTATTCCCCTCCATCCGAGCGCTCGCCGGGAGTGCGCGCAGCGCTGACCTATCCCTCGCATTGGGATTACCACGCCCTTGGGGGGAGGTCACGGAGATCGGAACTCCGATTGGGAGGTTTTTTTGCTAGGCGTGGAGCGCGCGCATGAGGTCGAGCCGGCGCATCGCTTTGCCCGGCAGTTCAGCGAGGCGCGGCTGAGGCAAGCGCTCGATGCGCGCGCGAATTGCGTGCTCGGTGCGGCGCACGGCCGCCGACCATGTAGCGCCTGCGATGACGCCGCGCTCCAGCATACGCTGGCCGGTCGAGAGCTGGCGTTTGTACTGGTAGTCGCCCGGTCCGAAATCCAGTTCGGCAATGCCGTGATCGCCGGCCCAGCCTGCGATCCAACGCGCGAGTTGCACGCCCGGCGAATAATGGTCGTAAGCACTGTCGTGCGCGACGATCCAGAAGTGCAGCACACCGGCGCTACGGAGGCAGAAGGCGCCAGCAGCCAACTTGCCGTGGACCGAGAGCGTAAACATCACACCGCCGAACTGAGAGTCGCGCGTTTCAAAGCACGCGTTCAGTGTGCGCGCGATCCAAGGCTGCGCCCAAATTTCTGGCTGGCCCGAGCGCTTCAGTTGCGCGTTCTTCCACGCCAGCAGAGTTTCGAAATCAGCGCGCCCATGCGACTGCGCTCGAAATTCAACATGTCCATGGTCGCGCTCGAGCTTGCGGAGCTTCTTGTCGGTCTGACGGACAAACTCGCTGCGGCGCTGTTTCAATGCCGCCTCGTAGAGATCGCGTCCGCCTGCGACATCGGCAATCCATGAACCGTCTTGTCCCGCCACTGAGCCCTTAAGCATGCTTTGGCCTGCGGGGGCGTGAGTGATGTCGATGCGGCCAACTTTGAGCGCGCTGCAAAGTTCAGCGCCGTTAACGGGGAGGCCGGGCATACCGACAACACCCTGGTAGTCCGCGATAGGCGCGCCCAGGCCCATGGCCGCGAACCGCGAAAGCCGCTGAGCGCCGAAGAACCCTGCACCATCCTGGATCACGCAAACACGCGCGTCGTCGCGTACCGAACCCATCAGTTTTGCCCAATCCGGCGTCAGATACGGGCTTGCAAGCGCAGGATCGGCGAGCTGATGCGCACGCCAAAGTGCTGCGTCGGACGCATTAAGCTCACGGGGATGTATCGTTTCGAGACGCACGAATTGACCCTACGCTGTTCGCGCGTCAGGCGTCGCAAAGTGTGTTCCGTAGCCGGGGAAACCGGCGCCACCGTGGCTTGATCTGGCTCTCAGCCTCTGAAACAAGCCCAGCACAATGGCCCGGCCCGTCCTTTATATCGGCAACAAGAATTACTCGTCCTGGTCCATGCGTCCGTGGCTGGCGCTCAAATGGGCAGGCATAGTCTTCGATGAAAAGATCATCCCGCTGGGGGGCGAGGGCTACGGACAGTCACAGATTAGGGCGGTGCGCGAGGTCTCACCCAGCGGACGGGTGCCGGCGCTGCATGTGGGCGACGCGGTTATCTATGAGAGCCTGGCGATCTGCGAGTGGGCGGCCGAACAGACGCCTGCGCTGTGGCCAGCGGACACGCTCGCGCGGGCTGAGGCGCGCGCAGCCGCAAGCGAGATGCATGCGGGCTTTGCCGCGATCCGCGAAGCCATGTCCTGCAATATTCGCCGTCGTCTCGACCATGAGCAGGATTGGAACGCCAACACGCGTGCTGATCTGGCGCAGCTGTTTGCGCTGTGGCGACGTTCGCTCGATAAATACGGTGGGCCGTTCCTGTTCGGCTCGCGCTCTATTGCCGACGCGATGTTCGCACCCGTTTGCACGCGCCTGCGCACTTACAAAGTCACAGCGCCCGCCTTTGCGGAGGCATATTGCGCGACTGTCTTTGCCGACGAGGCATTCCGCGAGTGGGAACGCGCGGGCGAAGCTGAACCCTGGATCATTGAACAATCGGAAGCGCTTTACAGATGATGAGATTCTTACTTGCCGCCGCCGCGCTGACGCTCGCCGCTTGCGGAAATGCAAGTGTGATGGACCGCGTGCCCGAGCCTGAGCCGGCGCCGCCGATCAATCGCGGTGTTGAGGAGCAGCCGCAGACATTGCCATCTGGCCTTCAACTGCAGTTCACGCGCCGTGGGATCAATGAAGACCTCGGGCGTCCGACCATGGATGCCACCGTGCTGGTCCACTACGAGGGCAGCCTCGTCGACGGCGGCGAAGTGTTCGATTCATCGTTCGCGCGCGGCGAGCCGGTAGACTTCCCGATGGCTGCTGTTGTGCGTGGGTTCTCTGAGGCGATTACGCAGATGCGCCCCGGCGACGAAGTTATTGCGACATTCCCAGGCTCACTCGGCTATGGCGCACGCGGCAGCGGCCCGATTCCGCCGAACGCGGCGCTACGCTTCCGCATTCTGTTGCTGGCCTATCAAGAGCCGGGCCAGGAACCGGTCGCAGTCGAGCAGTGAGCGGAATTGGCGAGACGCTTGATATTCTGACGCGGCTCATCGCGTTCGATACCACGTCGCGCAATTCCAATCTTGAGCTCATTGCCTGGGTGGAAGAATTCCTCCGGCAGCGCGGCATTGCATCGCGACGCGTTGCGAACGCCGATGGCACGAAGGCCAACCTCTACGCCTTGATCGGGCCTGACGTGGCCGGCGGCGTTGTGCTGTCGGGTCACACCGATGTCGTGCCCGTGGACGGTCAGCCGTGGGCGTCCGATCCTTGGGCTCTCACCGAGCGCGAGGGAAAGCTCTACGGCCGCGGCACGGCGGACATGAAAAGTTTTGTCGCGCTCGCGCTGGCGCATGTGGACGCCGCCCGCGCCGCGGCGCTGAAACGGCCGATCATTCTGGCGCTTTCCTACGATGAAGAAATCGGCTGCCTCGGCGCGCCGTCAATGATCGCGGAGTTGGCGACGCAAACAAACAAGCCGTCCGCGGTGATCGTCGGTGAGCCGACAAGCATGAAGGTCGTTTCCGCGCACAAGGGCGTACGCTCCTTCATTGTTGAGGTGATCGGCCGCGAGGCCCATTCAAGTTTGCCGGATCAAGGCGTTTCCGCAGTGATGGAAGCGGTGAAGCTGATGTCGCTGGTCGCGGACATGGGCAAGGAAGCCCGCGGAGCGACGCACGCGCACTTCAACCCGCCAGGTCCGACGATGACGATCGGCAAAGTAGATGGCGGCACGGCGGGTAATATCTTGGCGCGCCGCTGCGCGTTCATTTGGGACTGCCGCTGCCCGGAGGCAGCGCAGGGCGACGCCATAGAAGCGCGCTTTCGCGCCGCAGCCGCGGAGCTTGATGCGCACATCAAAGCGCGCGCGCCTGAAGGTGGCGTCCACATCACGCGGCGCACCAACACGCCGGGGCTGACGATCGAGCGTGACAGTGAAGCCGAACTGCTCGCGCGCGCGCTCACGGGCGATAACGAAACCCGGGCAGTGGCATATGCGGCCGAGGCAGGTCTGTTTCAGCGCGCCGGAATTTCGGCGGTGATTTGCGGACCAGGATCGATTGAACAAGCCCACCAGCCGAACGAGTGGATCGAACGGGCGCAGATTGAAGAGGGCGCGCAATTCATGCAGCGTCTCATCGGTCGCCTCAGCGCCTAACGCAGGCTCTATCCCTCACTTTCCATGCAAAAATCCAACGCAATCAGCGTTGCGCACAAAATCTATCCCACACCTCGAAAACCGTAGGATACTGCCGGCATCCCTCGCACGGGAGGCTCACAGGGCTAGCCGAGTCAAGCGAGCGCGAGGGCCGCGATTGAGCGTGATGTGCGGCGAAACTATCCGCCGCGCAGAAGCCCACGGGAGAGCAGCGTAAGGCGCAAACCGTGGGAGCGCACCGGAGCAAGGCAAACTCCGCACGCCGCCGGGGACCGATCCAAGGGAGTGAAAGACCTCCACGTGACGGCCCGGCGCATAACAATCGCAATGGGCGCGTGGCGACACGCGGCGATGTTCGAGCAATCGAGCGTCGCACCTAAGGACTACCCTAGCGCGTCACCACGCGCCCAGCTTCCGATCGCAGCGCTTCGACCAGCGAAGCGCATGACGACGACGCGCGCCTTCAGTTCAGCGCGCCGCGTGCGGCTGCTGCCGCCGCCTCATTCGAATAGGCGACAAAGCCATGAATAAGAAAATCGCCGTTGTTTCCGCCGTAGCGAAGCGGCGATCCGTCCAAGAGCATGATGTCGCCGCCCGCTGCTCTCAAGATCGCGTGGCCGGCCGCTGCGTCCCATTCGCTCACATTGCCAAACCGCGGATAGAGATCCGCCGCGCCCTCAGCGATACGGCAAAATTTGATGGACGAACTAGCGTGCGTGATCACGCCTTTGAGTGCGGCGATGAACGCCGCGGTGCGCTCGTTGCGCCCGGAATAATCGGAAGCAAGAATGCTTGGCTCCGCTGGCAACGTCCCGCGCGCGGTGATCGGCGCAAGCGGCTCCAACAGCTGCGCCGTTTGTGGATCGCACTTAGCGGCGAGCGCCTTCCCAGGCTCGCCTGCGTACAGTTCGCCGGTGGCCGGCGCGTAAACCACGCCCATTGTCGGCGTAGCCGCTTCAACGAGCGCTATATTCACGGTGAACTCGTCGCCGCCTTTGGCAAAGCCCCGCGTGCCGTCGAGTGGATCGACGCAAAAGAAGCGACCGCTGCAATCAGCCACGCGGCCCGCGGCGACTGCCTCTTCGCCAAGCATCGGCACGCCGGGCGCCAGTTCAGCAAGACCAGATTCGATGATCGCCTCGGCGCGCTGGTCGGCGATGGTGACGAGCGAACCGTCTTCCTTTGTCTGCGCGTCGAATCCCGCTGCCCGCACAGACATGATTTCGCGGCCAGCAGTGAGGGCAAGTGCAATGAGATCGTCGAGCGTCATTCGGCGGGCTTAGGCAGTTGGCGCCGCTCAGTCCAGCGCTTCCGGCGTGTTGGCGCCGAGTTCCGCCAACCATGCCGCAGCTGTTGCGTCGCTTGGCATGCGCCAATCGCCGCGCGGAGAAAGTGCGCCGCCGGAGACGATCTTTGGACCGTTCGGCACAGCGCTGCGCTTATACTGGTTGGCGAAAAAACGGTTGATGAAAACGCCGAGCCACTTTTTCAATGTAGCGTAGTCATACTTTTCCGCCCAAGTGCTCCACGCGAGAAACAAGATCTTGCTTGGCTTCAGGCCGTAGCGCGTGAGGTAGAAAAGGTTGAAGTCCTGCAACTCGTACGGGCCGACGACCGCTTGCGTGCTTTGCGGTGTTGCGCCGGGGATAAGCTCGGGGCTGATCTCGCCGTCGAGCACCTTGATCAAAGTTGCCGAAGTGTCGCCGTCGAACAGCTTCGCGTCCGCAACCCAGCGGATCAGATATTGGATCAACGTTTTTGGTGCGCCGCCGTTGACGTTGTAGTGGCTCATGTGATCGCCGACGCCATAGGTGCACCAGCCAAGGGCGAGTTCGGAAAGATCGCCGGTGCCGACAACGAAGCCGCCTTCCTTGTTGGCGAGGCGGAAGAGGTAGTCGGTGCGCAGGCCAGCCTGCACATTCTCATAAGCGACATCGTACACGGCTTCGCCGCGCGCAGCGGGGTGATCGAGGTCTTCGAGCATACGCTGCGCCAGGGGCTCAATCGACACTTCGCGTGCATCGATGCCGAGAGCATTCATCAGCTCCCAAGCGTTGGCTTTGGTCGCGTCGCTGGTGGCGAAGCCCGGCATGGTGACGCCGATAATGTTCTTTCTCGGCAGCTTCAGCAGATCAAACGCGCGCGCGATGACGATCAGCGCGTGAGTCGAGTCGATACCGCCCGAGACCCCAATGACGACGCGTTTGGTATTCGTGGCCTCGATGCGCTTGGCGAGGCCAGAGACTTGGATGTTGTAAGCCTCAAAACAATCGCGATCGCGTTTGGTGAGGTCGTCCGGCACGAATGGGAGGCGGTCGATCTTGCGCTTGAGCGGCAATTCTTCGGAAGGCGGGCCGAGCTCGAAGCTGGTGTGGCGCCACTTGCTGAGGTCGTCCGTTGCCCGCGCTTGCGCGTCGTGGAACGTGCCGACCCGGCGCCGCTCCTGTGCAATGCGTGCAACGTCAACGTCGGCAATCACCAGTTTTGGGTCACGCGCGAAGCGTTCGCCTTCGGCAAGCTTCTCGCCCATCTCATAGGCTATGACCTGGCCGTCCCAAGCGACGTCCGTGGTGCTTTCGCCGCGGCCGGAAGCGGCGAACACGTAGGCGGCGATCGCGCGGCGCGATTGGCTATCGCAGAGCACGGCGCGATCTTCCGCCTTGCCGATGACAATGTTGGAGGCCGAGAGGTTCAGAAGAACGTTGGCGCCGGCGAGGGCGCCGAGTGTCGATGGAGGCTGCGGCGCCCAGAAGTCTTCGCAGATTTCGACGTGAAACGCGAAGTCAGGAAGATCGGTCGCCGTGAACACGGTGCTTGCGCCGAAATCCACCCAGTCACCGGCTACGCGGATGAGATCATCTTCAGTGTCGCTGGCGACGCTAAAGTAGCGCTTCTCGTAGAACTCACGGTAGTTCGGCAGAAAGCTCTTCGGCACGACGCCGAGGATGGCGCCGCGATGGATCACCACCGCGCAGTTGAACACCGACGTACGCGACCGCAGTGGCGCACCGACGACAAGAACCGGAAGCAACGCCTCGCTTTCCGCCACAAGTTTGGCGATCGCCGTTTCGACGGCGTCCAGCAACGGCTCCTGCAGATGCAGATCATCGATCGCGTAGCCGGAGAGCGACAGTTCCGGCGTCAGCAGAAGGGCGGCTCGCTCAGCGTCCGCTTCGCGCCAGAATTTGAGAATGGCGTCGGCATTGGCGGCTGGATCGGCGGGCGCAACGACGGGGGCGCAGGCAGCGAGGCGAACGAAGCCATGCGCGTAAAGATTGTTGAATTTCCTGCTGTCCCGAGGCGGGTCCTCGCTGGTGTCTTGGCTGAGCTCCAGCGCTGCGACGTCCACGGAGAGAACTTGAGCTACGCGCCGGGAATCCGACCGGCTGGGCTCGGTGCGGCCGGTCTCCCAGCCGGAAATGGTGTTTTGGCTGACCCCAAGCTGCTCGGCGAGCCAGGCCTGGGAATGTCCCGCCCGGGTTCGGTATTTACGGATTTGGTCGCCTATAGCCATTTGTGATGACGCTTATCACATTATGCTCGAAGTGACCATAAGGATCAGTCCTGATCAGGTGGCGTGTCGAACTCGATGCGGTCGTCATAGCCCTTTCGAGCCGAGTAAAAGACTAACGCCATTAACCCTCCGCCGACGGCGAGCGATAGGAATGTGCCCAAGCCCAGGGCGATCCAGCCGTGGATGCTCATGTAGGACGCGTCCCAACCGCTCAGGGCGCCGAATGTCACCGCGGCCAGTATGCCGCCCAGCGAAACCGTCAGCAGGAAGACTTTCATGCGCGCTATGTGCGCCTTGGAGCGCGCGGTTTCCAGAGTGAGCGAGCCGCGCGGCTAGGCGTCGCGCTTCGCCAGAGCTCGCGCCATCGTCGCTGCCAGGGCGTCAGGATCATACGGCTTGCGCACCACCGGTATGTCGGCAAGCGACTTGGGAATGATCGTGTGGTCGCCGTAGCCTGTAGCGAAGATGAACGGGATGCTGCGGCGGCGCAGCTCTTCAGCCACCGGGAAGGAGTTTCCCGAGCCGAGATTGACGTCAAGCACGGCGATGTCGGGCTCGGTTGCGACCAGCGTTCGAAGCGCTTCGGCGGCTGTGGCGGTGGTGTCGACACTTCCAACGCCACAGGCTTGCAGCATCACCTCGGCGTCCAGCGCGATGACGAGTTGATCCTCAAGCAGAAGCACTTTGAGACCATCAAGCGAAGGGTGATCTTGGTTCTGTTGAACGGCGCGGGCTTTGGGCTTTTCGCTGCGCAGTTCAGAAACGAAGTTGGCAGGGATGACGAAGCTCGCCCGCACGCCGGCAGGCTCGTAGTGAACTTCACTCTTGCCGCCGAGATCGAACGGGATTGAGCGCGTCAGCAATACCGAGCCGAAGCCTTGTCGCGTAGGCGCTTCCGTCACCGGCCCGCCGCGCTCAAGCCAGTTGATCTCGCAGGACTCATCATCCGCGAGGCGCCACTCGACAGTGAGCTCGCCTTTGCTCTGCGAAAGCGCGCCGTATTTGGCGGCGTTGGTCGCGAGCTCATGCAGCACCAGCGCCAAGACAGAATAGGCGCGAGCGTCGAAGCCCAGATCGGGGCCAGTGAGGGAGATGGTGGCGACGTCACGATAGGGGCGCAGTTCGGACTCAAGCAGATCGCGCAATGCGCCGCCGCCGTCGTTGCGTACGACCTGGTCGTGCGCCTGCGCGAGTGCCATGATGCGGCCCTTCAGCGAAGCCACGTAGTCGCTCAGGTCGCGCGCTGGATCGAGCGGTTGCGACACGACTGACTTGATGAGCGCGAGAATGTTCTTGACGCGGTGGTTCAGTTCTTCGTTGAGGACCTTCTGACGGATGTCGGCCGTGTGGCGTTCGGCCTCCAGGATCTCCGAGTGGCGCATAATGACTTCAAGCAACGCCGTGCGCGCCGCTTCCGCCATCTCACGATCATCGTCTGTCCAAGGTGCCGACTGTCGCTCGACCGTCTGCTTCCAGAGCGAGAAGCTCTTGCGCGGCGTGAGCCGATCGCCGTGCGGCCCGGTCTCGTAGGTCTTGTTCGGGTCGCCCGCCCAATCGAGCGTCTGCACAACCTCTTTGCGGAAGAAGACGAGGTAGTCCTTCGGCGTTTGCGAGAGTGGCACCGCGAGCACGCCCGAAACCTGACCCGCGTAATCGTCCGCTGGCGGGTGGCGTGTGCTGAGTTCGTTCGTCGCCCAAATCCGCCCCTCTGACACGGAGGAAAGGAACCGCATGAGCGACGGCGCGGCTTTTGAGGGGGGGCAAACGCCGTTCGTGGTCCAAGTGCCGTTAAGCCAAAGGCCGACGCCATCGCACGGCAACAATGCAGTGAAGTCTTCAAGTTTGTTTTGAAGGAAGCCGATGATGTCGCCTTGATACGATGCATCGCGCATTATGCGGTCCAGCGACCGGCGCGCTCGCGCTGCGGAATCGAGTCGCCACTTGCGGCTCATCGCTTCGATCTGCAGCGAGAAGAACTCGCCAAACATCTCCGCGGCTACGCGTTGCGATAACGAGAGCACGCGAGGACCATAGTGGTGGCACGCGATCAGTCCCCAAAGCTGGCCATCGACGACGATCGAGATCGACATTGAAGCGCCGACGCCCATATTGCGGAGATATTCGCAGTG
The DNA here is from genome assembly GCA_041398305.1 of Hyphomonadaceae bacterium. GTDB lineage: Bacteria > Pseudomonadota > Alphaproteobacteria > Caulobacterales > Aquidulcibacteraceae > Vitreimonas. The sequence continues at coordinate 112,174 of JAWKUZ010000007.1, read as the reverse complement.
AATCGGGGAGACGCTGCGGAGGTGGGCGTAAGAAAGGTCGAGCGGCTCGCCAGACGCATCGTGTTCTGGCTCGATCGGCACGCGCGCGCAGTTTGCATCGGAAATGACGCGGATGCGGTTTTGTAGATAGAGGCGCCGCGCCTGCTGTGGGATATCGGTGGCGGGAAAGTAGGCGCCCTTGAAGCCTTCCAAATCGCTACGCTTGGCTTCACCGATGACCTTCCCGGCGCCATCGTGGCCAAACTGATAGACCATGACGCGGTCGTATCCCAACACGCCGCGAAGCAGGCGCGGGGTTTTTTCGTAGAGGTCGGTCAGATCAGTGTAGCGCGCTACAGTGGCGATCAGAGTGCGCGCGGTTTCAAGCGGGCCGCCTGTGGTTGTGGCTGAACGAGCGTGCTCGAACTCGATTATGCTAACGCCCTTGTAGCGATGAACCACGATGTCGAACGGCTCACCGCCCGGGCGCAATTGTTGATCCACGAGCACAACGCCGCGCGCACCTTCGCTCGCGGTCGCGGCGGCGTTGCGCAGCATGTGAACGAACTCGGGCTCGAGCACATCGGACAATTGGCGGCCATTGAGGGCGGTATCGCCTAGGCCAAGGAACGATGCGGTGTTAGCGGAGGTGCGCAAAATTGCGCCGAGCTGCTGATCGCACGCGATCAGGCAACCGTGCGGCTGGATGCTGCCAGGGATGTGAATTGGTTCGCGATCGCAGTTGGTGAGATTCACATCCTTGGTGTCATACATGAGCGGCGCGCTCCATTGCGCCCGCAGCGGCGTCGAACGCGGCGTTTGCGCCAGCGAACAGCGCTTCCTCGTCGCCATCGTGTTGCATGAGCAGATCTAGAAAACCACGCCAGCCTTCGAGCGTTTCGGCCTGCGCCCACAAGTGTCGTGCGCCGTGCTCGCGATGCATGCCGAGTTCTTCGACTTGCTTGCATAGAATGCGCGCGCCCAGTGCGGAGCCCTCCAGCACGTAGTGAACACCCATCGCGTACGACCAGTCTCTTTGCGCCCAATCGAGTCCAGACACGCTCAGAGGGGTAAGCGCAAGGTCTGAGATGTCATTGCTTAGGTGATGCGAAATTCGTTGGGGCTTCCATGCACCAAAACCATGCGTGTCTTGAGCAGAAAGCCAATCTTCAGCCGCTGACCTAAACGCATGCAGTCCACGCACATACTCATTGTACGCCAATTGAGTGGTGAGTGGTCCGATGCGCGCCTCAAGGGAAACGTGGGCTGGCCCGGTGGCTAGCTTCAGGCGCTGCCTGAGGGAGAGGGAAGTATCGTACAATCAGACCGCCGCCGGACATAAACGGCGCCGGCGCAGTCTGGTTCCCAATTAGTCGCCGCAGAAGCTGGGAACTTCGATTGCGCCGCTGGCGGTTCGCTGACGCCATTGACCCGCTTCGTTGCGATAGCGTTCGCCAACCGCGATGCGGGGACGCTGAAAGACTTCACAGGCGACGGCGGCGGCCATCTCATTCACTGAGACGCTGCGCGCGGTCGCGCGCTGCGTGTAGAGCTGACGCCGCTGGATATTGTTTTGTTCGACGCGGCCCCGGAGGTCAGCAGAGATGCTCGCGCCGGGCACGAATCCCAAGTAGCCGTCGGCTTGTTCGCCAATCAGGCCATTGGCGCGCGCTTGCGCGAGCGTTGAGTCACCGGCTTGCGCCATCGCCAATGTGGCTGTCAGCGCTACCGCGGCGGCAGCGATGCCAGCGAGAACGAAATGGCGCTTCATGGCGTAGTGCCTCCTCCACCGAAGAGATCAGAATTCTGATCCAGCAGTTCAGCAGCATCGCGTTCAAGCCGCACAATGACTTCCTGGCGGATGTTGACGTTGAGATTGATCTCAATCGGCTCATCCGGCGCTTGAATCTGGACCGGGATGCACCCGGTGGCGAGAACTGCCGCACTCAAGCTGGTCAACAGGGCTGCCCGCATAACGCGAAACTCCTGGCTAATTCGTAGCCGCTCCAAGCTGAATCGGCACTGAAGCCCAACTTTATCTTTGGCTCGGGGCGTCCGGGTCAACCGCTTCTTGCGGTTCATCCTGGCGGCTTTGATTGATGAGTGCGCCCGGGTTGGTAATTGTGGCCGCAGTTTGGGCGAGGCGTCGGAAGGGCGCTGTCACACGTACGTTGAAATCGAACGGCACGCCGCGAACGGTAACACGGCCCAGACCCGGCACCGGCGCGATCGGGCCGAGATCGACAGGACGTCCCGAATTGTGGCCGCTAAATTCGATGGAGGAGACAACGTCACCGTTCAGATCGCCGTCGAGCGTCAGCGAGAGTTGGTCGTATTCAAAGCTGCGCAGCGCATCGAACGCGATGCGTGATACGCCAGTGGCGTTTGCGCCGGCTTGGCCTGTGTAGGAAAGGACGCCGCCTTCGCCTTGCGAACGTATCACACCGCCATCAACGAAGGCGCTCCTCCGGGTGAGCAGAACTGGAAATCTGCCTTCGAGCCGACCCGTTGCGGCCAAATCCGGTACGTTCAATGTTCGCAACAGGTCCGTGGCATCGACGTCGCTGAGTACAAGTTCGAAGCTGGTTTGATCAGCCCCGAGAGTGATGGTGGTAGGCTGCATGGCGAGCCTGCCTGAGGCGAAGTCGAATTCCGCCCGTTGAATCGCCACTCGTGCCTCATCCAGCAATTGGAAGGTGATGCGACCGTTGGTGACTGTGATGCCGGGATTGAGTTCGCCGACCGTGACCTGCTGTCCCGGCGGCGTCGTCAGCTCCCAGAGATTATCGAAGTAAACTTGCCCACGCACGTCATTGACGATCGGAATCGTCGCGGTGGAAAGCGAAACGCCATCAAGGCGCACTTGTCCCGCGCCTAGCAAGCTATCGCGCGTCCACGTGATATCGGCATCTACCGATATCGGGCCACGCACGCCTTCGACTAAGCCGCGCGCCCGTTCGGTAATTTCGTAGGGCTGCAAGTTGGGGCCGAACTCGATGCGCTCGGCGACTACGGTGGCGGCGCCGACGCCTTCGCTGACATCATGGCGCGCAGTGAACAGCGCGAGTTGCCGGCTACGGTCATCGAGCAGAATGGCGCCGTTAGCGTTGATGTCGCCATCTCGTAGCACCGCGCTCGCGTCCGTGATGCGTAGTTCATTGAAGAGCGGGCGTTCTTGTTGGCTGTCAGGACGATTTGCTGTGAGCAGGGCTTCGCCAGCATTGACGCGAATGACGGGCCTGCCGTCCATCGGTTCTGCCGTCCACGATCCTTCAATCGCACTAACTGACCCTGGCAATCCCGGATCTGTTAGTGTGCCGGCGTTGAATGAGCCAGCGACATTCCAGCTGTCAGCAATGTGTGCGTCAGCGGTGAGACGTTCGAGCGCAACGGCGAGCGTGCGTGCATCCGTCATCTCGATCGTCAATCGCGGATCGTCTGCCTCCAGCGCGAGCGTGAAGTCGCCTGTGCGCCCGCGGAAGAGGCCGATGATGTTGCTTGCGCTCAAGCGCGCTGGCTGACCTTCCGGGCCGGACATGCGCCCGTTCAGGCCGAGTCCCCGGATCGAGAACCCGCCCGACATGTTGCGCGAAGCGTCGGCTGCGATCAGTGCGCCGTTGAGCGGACACAGCGAGAAATTGCCGTTCGCAAACGAAAGTCCGGCGGCATCGATGCCACCAAGGCGGATCGGCAGGCAGCCGCTATTTGGCGTGACGCGCCAACCGTTGCCCCATTGAACGCCGACATCGAGCGTCGCGATCAGATCGCGTACTTCACCATCGCCGAGCGGTCCCGTAACGCGCGCAGGCCCGCGCAGATCGATGCGGCCGCCGCCCTGAGGTTGGATGATGATGCCGACGCCCAGTTCGTCCGTTGCGAGGCTGGCGTTCTCGGCGCGCCAGTTTGACAGTGTGAGCGTGCCATCAGCTTCAAACGGCGCGTTCGGTGTCCAGTTGACGGTGTCGAGCAGGAGTGACGCCGTTGGCGCACCCCCGCCCGCCAGATCGAGTGCGACGGCGCCTGACACTGAAGGTCCAGGCCACTGCAGAACTACCGCCGGTGCGTCTCGGCGTAGAGGCGACAAGGTGAGCCGCGCGCCTGTCGTCGAGCGCGCTTCGGCAGGGGCTGCGATCTGGAAGCGCAGGCCTTGCTCAGCGGCATTCATCGTAATCGGAATTGTGAGATCGAACCGATCGGCAGCTGCGTCGAGCGCACGTTCAGCCTGCGCGAACGTCGGCCCGACGGGCGCGTCTGGGATATTCGGAAATGCGGCTCTGAGATCCGCTTGCGCGGCTTCGTTGAGACGTGATCGGGCAAGCACAATGCGCGCCTCGCCAGAAAAGGTCTCGTCGCCGCGCAGCTCGAAGCGGAACGTGCCGTTGGCGCTGGGTTCCTGTGAAATAAGGGCGATGCCGTCAAAGTCGCCGCCGGAGAGTGACCAGCGGCCTTGTCCGCGACCCTCGTTTCCTTCGACGCGGCTTTCGAAACGCGCGTGCTGTAACAGCGAATTGCCCAGGCGCAGTTCGCGCGCTGTACCGCGCGCTTCGCCCGCCCACGTCTCGGGCGAAAGCATGTTTTCCAGCGCGATCCCCTCAAAACCAAGAGCGGCTGTGAGGGTTTGCGCGTTGATGCCGTTGCCTCTGTAGGATGCCGCGCGGCTCGTGATCTCGACATCGTAACGGGCGAGATTCAATGGCGCGCGGCCAAGGACCCGGACGAACGGCGCTGTGATCCTCGCACCGTCCCACGCGAGCGCGCGCGCGTCGGCGTTGAGGCGGAAGGCGATGTTGTTGTCGCGTGAGACCACGACCAGCTCGGCGGCGCCGGCCTCAAGCGCGTAGTCGCTGCCAGGGCGAGAGGTGCGGGCAATCGCGCCGATGGCCGAGAAATCTTCACCCAGGGTTCCCGAACTCTCGAGCGTGGCGGTGAGCGCCCCAAACGGCGCCTCGATCACGGCTTGGCCCTCAAGTATCTCCAGCTCGATCCCAGGGATGCTGGGTCGCCGCCGGCTGGGCGTTGCGCCGCCCAAGTGCTCAAGTGAGCCCGCGCTAACCCGGCCAGCCTCGTCCATCCGCAGATGCAGGCGGGGGCGCACCACGCGCAGGAAGTAAAGGCGGGGCGTCAGGCCCTCCCAGCGCCAACGGGCCTCGACCAAGGGGATTGTAGCGTCCGGCGTCTCTGCCGCGCCAAAACGGACGTTGGCGAGCGCCGCGCTGTCCAAATCGAGGTTAATAAATTGGAAATCTGCGTCCGCCCCGCGCTCCGAGAGTGCGGCGCTCAACATGAACGAGGCGATCGAAAAGCGGACGAACCAAAGCCCAGCGCCCAGCAAAATCAGGCTTATCCCCAGGGCGCCAAGCGCCATGGACCAGCCAGCTATGAGCCGGCGGGGGGGCGGCGGGTCATCGGGAGCCTGCGTCAGCTCTCGTTCTTGACTCGCAACGGCCTGGTTAGACCTATGTGCCATACTCTTCTGCTTGGCGTGGTCCTTGCTGGGTTAAAGCCGCCCTTTTGGGCGTCCTTTCACCTAACTGAATGACGCCATTACAGTTTCTGGCTGAATAACCAAACGGCGGAAAACACTTGTTGAAGGTGCTTTTCTTCCCGATGGCAGCTATTGGAGCAGAGATTGAGAGCAGAATTCGCTCATCGGCTCATGAAGGCCCGTAAAGGGATGGCTGCTGCCGGGTTAATGGCGGCGGCCTCCATGGTGGGTCTCGGGCTGGCCTGGAACGCAGGCCTCTTCAGCGGCGCCGCGGATGCGGCCGCGGCTGAATCCGTCGCGCTGCGCGAAGAAGCGGCGCGACGCGCAGAACAATTGGCGTTCACGGAAGTTTATCTCCGTCACGAAACGAAAGAGATGCGCGTCGCCAACGGGGAGACGCTCGCCGGCTTGCTGACTCGGGCCGGCGCATCGTCGACTGATGCGAATGCCGCGCTCTCCTCGATCGCTGACGTCTATAACCCGCGCCGTTTACGCCCGGGACAGGCGATCAGCCTCTATTTCCAACGGGACGGCGGGCAGGCGCATCTGACGGGAGTGGCTTTCCGTTCGGAGCCCGGCGCTTCGGTCGCCGCTAACCGCACAGCCGCCGGCGGCTTCGAGGCCCGCGAAGTGCAAATGCCGCTGACGTTTGAGATCGCGCGCATCGCCGCCCCGGTGGAGACCAGCCTCTATTCGAGCGCGCTCGAACTCGGCGCGACGGACCGCGAAGTTGCAGCGCTCGCCGATGCATTTGCGTACGACGTCGACTTCCAACGCGACGTCCGCCCTGGCGATCGCTTCGAACTAGTGTTCGAGCGCTTCTATGATGACGAGGGCAACACCGTTCGTACCGGGGATCTGCTGTTCGTGTCTCTTGAGTCGAGCCGTGGCTCGCGTGAGTTCTATCAATTCATGGCGCCCGGTGATGCGCGCCCCGATTGGTACGACGCCGACGGCAAGAGCGCGCGACGCTTCTTGATGAAAACGCCGATCAACGGCGCACGCCTGACATCGGGCTACGGCATGCGCCGTCACCCAATCCTTGGGTATTCTCGCATGCACCAGGGCACTGATTTCGCGGCGCCGACGGGCACCCCGATTCTGGCGGCGGGCGACGGGACGGTTGCACGAGCGGGGCCATTTAGTTCGTTTGGGAACTACGTGCGTATCCGCCACGCCAATGGATACGAGACCGCGTACGCACACATGTCGCGCTTCGCGCGTGGCATGCGCGTTGGTGCGCAGGTGCGCCAAGGCCAAGTGATCGGCTACGTTGGAACCACAGGCCGCTCGACCGGACCTCACTTGCACTATGAAGTCCTGCGGCGTGGCCGGCAGGTGAATCCGATGAGCTTGCGCGTCGCCAACGGCAGGAACCTCACCGGCCGCGCGTTGGAACTCTTTATGATCGAGCGCGAGCGTATCAATACGCTCAGGCAAGTTCGGGCGCGTCAAAATCCTGCGCATGAAGCGATCGTGACGCCGACGTCGCTGGGTACAAACGGTTCCCGCTGAAAATAAATCGAGGGTTGAGCGAGCAAAGATTCCGTCGCAATGTCGCGATGCGCAAGGGTGCGCGCGGAGCATTGGCCGCTTATGGCGATCAGAGCGTTGGTTGCTGACGATCACGAGTTGTTTCGTAGTGGAATGAAGCAACTGCTAATCGATGCACTTCAGGCCGAAGATGTGCGCGAAGCAGAAAGCATGGATCGCGCCCTCGAAATCTTGACCAACGAAGGCGCTGGCGATCTGGTGCTCGTCGATTGGCGCATGCCTGGAATGTCGGGGGCGGAGTCGCTCGCCGCGCTCCGCGATGGCTTCCCGGAGGCGAAGGTCGCAGTGATCTCCGCTTGGGAGGAACGCGGCGACATCTTGGCGGCGCTTGGCGCCGGCGTGCACGGCTACATTCCGAAGTCGTTACCCTCAGCACAGATCGCTTCCGCGCTTCAAGGAATCCTCGATGGGCACATTTTCGTGCCGCCTACTATGGGCAAGCGCGAGAGCGTGAACAGCGAGGGCAGCAGCGGTTTCAAGCTCGAAATCGACAAACTCACTTTGCGGCAACGAGACGTCCTTCAAGAGCTGCTGAAGGGACAAGCGAGTAAGGAGATCGCACGTACTCTCGACATCGCCGAGGGCACCGTGAAGATTCATTTGGCCGCAATTTACCGCGCGCTGGGCGTACGCACGCGCGCTGAGGCCATCGCAAAGATGAGCAAGGCCAGTTAGGCGCGTGGCGCGCGGATAATGAACGCCGCGCCTCCACCCGGCACAGATTCCACTTCGATCTCATGCTTCATCAGAGTCGCGAGTTTGCGCGCGATGGTGAGGCCGATGCCAAGTCCATTGTGCGACGCGCCGTCTAAGCGCACAAACTCGGTGAAGATACGCTCGTGATCCGCCGCAGCTATGCCCGGTCCGGTATCGCGCATGATGATCTCGACCGCATCACCACGTTCGTTCGCGCTGAGATGTGGCGCGCCTCCGCCGTGCGCGACCGCGTTGGCGACAATCTGTTGCATGATGGTGTCGAGCAACATCGGATCGGAGTGAACATAAAGTGATGTCGCGTCGGCGCGGCTCTCAGGCGCTTTCGCGAGAATGCCGTCGAAAACGCTCTGCAATGAGACGCGCTCAATGTCTGGTTCGACCTTACCGGCGTCGAGGCGGGCGAGCTGTACGATGCCCTCAATCATCCCGGCCAGCGACTGTGCGGCGCGGTCAGCCTTGCTGAGCACATCGCGGGCTTCGGCGTCATGCACGCGGCGATCAAGGGCGCTGAGGTACAAAAGTAGCGCGTGGAGCGGTTGGCGCAGGTCATGGCCAATCGCGGCGAGGAAGCGGGGCGCAGGACTTTCGCTTTCCATCGGTCGCGCCCCTTTGTCTTGGCGGAAGAGCCGCGCAAGCGTCTAGCCGACGAGTTCGCGTTGTTGTTCGAGCCAAGAAATAATATCGCGGCGAGGGGCGGGCTTGCGCATGAAGGTGAACCCTGCGCCCTTCGCGGCGCTTTGGGCGTCATTGCTTAGAGAACCGGAGAGCACCAGCACGCGTGCGCGCGGCGCACGCTTGCTGAGCTGCTGTGCCGCTGAGACACCGTTGCCTTTCGACAAATGGAAGTCAGTAATGATCATGGCTGCGGCCGCGGCGTGTGTGCCTGCCGACGATACGATGTCGTCAACGTCCGCCCCGTGCACGACATTCGCGCCCCAGTCGCGGAGCACGAGCTTCATTGCTTCGGCCGAAGCCTGATCGTCTTCGAGCAACAAGATGAGGGGACGTTGGTCCATCATGCGAATGCATATGATCACGGAACATGGGTAACTGTCAGCCGAACGCGCGGCATAGGCCAGGTGGTCTAGGCCGCTGCCTAGCGCTTCATGCACCACCTTTGGGGAATTCAAACCACGCCCTTGTTCGTGCATATTTTTGCACAGCAAAGGGATTGACAGAATGTTCATAGGTGACGGCAGCGCAGAAGCATTTGACGCCAGCGAGGTCGGTGAAAGCGATTACTTCGCGGCCACAAATAGAGGTGCTGGCGAGTATGATTTTTGTTCACGCTCTGGCGCGCAGGAATTAAAGGCCAAGATCGAGGCCTATTGGGCCGAGCGCGGCCAGCAGGTGCAAGTTATGCTGCATAATGTCGGCTTCCATCCGGCGATCCGCGCAGCGCGCTATGACGTGCGCAGCGACATGATCAACGGCATGCCTCGCGCGACGAGCGTCAAGCGCACTGCCCCGGCAGTGGAAGCCTTCGTCGAGGATTTTGATGCTTCGGAAGACGATCTGGTCTTCGAATAGTCACACGGGTTGACCCTGGGCGGGTCTCGGTAGCGAAGGGCGCGGCCTCATCCTCCTGGCCGCGCCCTTCGTCATGTTTGGCTCTTGCATCCAAGCCCCGCGCGCGGAATTGATGCGGCCATGTCTGATGATGTCTCTGCGCCAACTCAATTTGAGATCCCGGAGGGCTACACGTCGCTCGATTGGCGGCGGGGGTTTGTACGCCAGATCGGGCCGCTCTACCGGCGAGTGCAAAACAACTCCTACACGATGGGCTTCCGCGTGGAGGATCATCACACCAACGGCATGACAAACGCCCATGGCGGGATGCTGATGAGCTTCGCCGATATGGCTTGGGGCCACGTCGTATCGGTGGAGACTTCTTCCTATTGGGTGACCGTTCGGCTCACGCTCGACTTTCTGTCCAGCGCCACGGTCGGCGACTGGGTGGAAGGCGCGAGCGAGGTAATGTCCACGGCGGATAATCTCTATGTGGTCCGCGGTCGTATCTGGACGGGCGAGCGGTTACTCATCACGGGGACGGGCGTATTTAAACCGATCCAGCGACGTGAGCCGCGTCCCGGCGAAAAGGCGTATCGAGGCGCCTCCAGCTAACTCGCCACGAGCGCGCCCTGGACGAAAAAGCGGCGCCACAGCAGGATGGATCAAATGCACCTCTCCCGCCGATCCATCCTCGCCGCCATCCCGTTGATTGGATGCGCAAGCGAAGCACGCGCGCAGTTGAACCGTGCGCACGTCACTCCGAATGGTGGAGGCGACGGCTCATCCTGGGTGAACGCCGCAAGACTGCAGGATTTGGACGACCTCGTCGCGCAGATTGCGCGCGGCGGAGAAGTTTTGATCGCCGCAGATCGCGGTGAGTATCAACTCACCGACCCAGTCGAGCTCACCCATGGCGGCGTAGAATCGAACGAAATCCGTATCCGTGGGGTCAACAGCGAAACTGAAGAGGCGATGCTCGCGGTCGTGCGTGGGAACCGCGGCGGTGAGGAGGAGGGGCCGGACGCAATTCGCCTGCTGCGCGGCGCCAATCATCTGCATTTCTCACACTTCGATTTTCGCGACATCGGCAATGGCGCGTTTCACGCGGCTGCCGCCATATCCAACATTCGCGTCGAAGATTGCCGGTTTCTGAACGTTTATCGCTTCTTTGAGAATACGGCGCGCGGCGAAAGGCATGCCAGCGTTCGCGGGTTCGCCATTCGGCGCTGTGAGGGAGAAGGGGTGCAGCGCGGTTTTCTACGTGTCCGCTACAATTCGTCAGGCGGCATGATTGAGGATTGCCGAGCGCAAGGCCAAGCCAATCAGGGCGGCTTCATCCCGGTAGGGTGTGCGCTAGATGATCGCGCCAACGACATCACTTACCGCCGAGTCGTGATGGAGAACTTCCAGCAATGGGGCGGCGATGATTACTGGAACGGTGATGGCTTCTCCGACGAGCCGGGCAACGCAAACATCCGCTACGAAGCATGCGAAGCCCGAGGCTCAACCGATGGCGGCTTCGACTGCAAGAGCCGCAATGTCGTGCTGGAAAATTGCATCGCCGAAGATAATAAGCGCAACTTCCGGATCTGGAGTGACCGTGCCACGCTAACCAATTGCGTCAGTCGTAATCCCAACTTCCGAGGTCGGGACGCGAACGAGAACGCGACCTCGTCCCACCTTTGGATAGGCGGCGAGGAGAACATCGAGATCGGTATCGCCAACCTTACTGTGGAAGATCACGATGCGACGCCCATTATCGAATTCAACCATGACGTGGGCCGCGTCGAAATTCGTGGAGTAACCATCTCGAGTCCGCGCTTGAATTGGGGAAATGACGAGCGCCGCATCCGCGCGGGAATGCTAGTCGGCACGCCGCATTTCCGCGAAGCCAACGCTAACGATTAACGCGCAATCCCGCAGAGCGAAGCTATAGCGCCACTGGTGAGATTTCTTGCGCGCGCTCTTCGCTTAGGCATAAACCGTGCACGCGACGAGTACGCTCTTTCACCGCTCGCTTTAGCCGCAAGAAGACATGTCGACCAACCCAGAAACCAACTCCGGCGCCGATGCCCCGCTTATCTTCGTGGTTGGCCCGCGCGGCGTGCCTGACGTCGAAGGTGGCGCTGAAAAGAACGCCGAAATGCTGTTTCCGCTTGTTGTTGCGAGCGGCAAGTATCGCGTGACGCTCATGGGTCTCGCGGAGCACATCAAGTCGGACGAGTTCAAGGGCGTGCGTCTCCTGAAGGGCCCGCGGGTCGACTTCATGAAGACCGACAAGCTCTTTTGCTACATCGCCGCGGTCTTCGCGGCCTTGCGCCTTAAGCCGCGCATTGTTCACTTCCAGGGTCTCGGTTCGGCGCTGTTTCTCTGGGCCTACAAGTTGATGGGCGCAAAGACGGTCGTCCGCTATGGCTCGGCCGACTATCTAGTCGCGAAGTGGGGGCTTGCCGGGAAGCTAGGCTTCCTACTGAGCGAGTATCAATTGCGCTTCGCCGATGCCGTGATTGCGGTCACGCCGGCGCTGGCCGATCGCCTCGCACGCCGCGGCATTAAGGGCAATGTGCACGTGATCGCCAACGCGGCAGATCCCTTGCCGCCGGTCGAACCGGGGGCAGACCAGCCTGTGGGCGACTATATCCTCACGGTGGGTCGGGTTACGGCTCAGAAGAACGTCGACAATTTGTTGCGCGGCTACGAAGCCTTCGCGAGCCACATGCCGAACGCACCCAAACTGATCGTCGCCGGCGGCCTCGATGAGACTGACTACGTGGCGATGCTTCAGCCGCTGCTGACGGAGCGCACGGTGCTCGCAGGCAAGTTCAACCGCAGCGCGATGGCGCCGCTCTATCGCGGCGCGAAGCTCTACATTAACGCGTCGCTGCACGAAGGCAGCTCAAACGCTGTGCTCGAGGCGATTGGCGCAGGTTGCTCGATCTTGTTGAGCGACATTCCGGAAAATCGCGATTTCGGATTGCGACCAGACGCATACTTTGACCCCAATTCACCTGACGAGATCGCCGCGGCGTTGAAACGAGCGCTTACCGATCCCGACGCCTACGTCGCCGATCCATCCCGCTACCTCACTTGGAATCGTGTCGCCGAACGCACACTCGATATTTACGGCGCCATCGCACCATTCGAGCGTGCTGAAGTCGTGCGCTCGAACGCGCTCGCCTCGGCCTCCTAAGGAGGTGGGTGATGTGTGGGATTGTTGGCGTTGTTGAAGGGCGAGGCTTCGAGGTCCCGCGCCAGCAGGTTGAGGCGGCGCTTTCTGCGATCCGTTATCGCGGCCCGGACGATCAGGGTTGCTGGTCGGAGGAGGACGTCACCTTCGGCCATCTGCGGCTTTCGATTGTAGATCTGTCGCCCGCTGGCCATCAGCCGATGTTTTCGGCCGATGCCCGCTACGTCATCACTTATAACGGCGAAATATATAACCATACCGAGCTGCGCACCGAGCTGGACGCTGAATCGGCTCACGCTTGGCGCGGCAGCTCAGACACCGAAGTGCTGCTTGAGCTGATTTCGCGGCGTGGCTTGGAAGCGGCGCTCAAAAAAGTAGACGGCATGTTCGCATTCGCGCTCTGGGACCGCCGTGAGAAACGGCTGTTTCTGGCGCGCGATCGCTTTGGCGAAAAACCGCTGTTCTATGCCACACGAGGTGAGGGCCTGGCGTTCGCCTCGGAGCTCGCGGCGCTGGAGCAAATCAAGGCGCTCGACCTCAAGGTAAGCCGCGACAACGTCGCGCGTTACTTCACGTGTGGCTACGTGCCGTCACCGTTCAGCATTTACGACGATGTGTTCAAACTTCCGCCAGCGTCCTTGCTGACATGGAAGGCGGGCGAGCAAGCGAAGATCGTGCAATATTGGTCGATTGACGACATGGCGCGCGGCGCTATGGCTGAGCGTCGACCGATGCGTATGGAAGATGCGGTCGATGAACTCGATCGCCTGATTCAAGCCGCCGTGGCGGAGCGGATGTCGGCGGATGTACCGGTTGGCGTGTTCCTGTCAGGCGGGATCGACTCATCGGTTATCGCAGCGGCTATGCAGCGCTGCTCCAACCGCCCGGTAACAACTTTGACGCTCGGCTTTGAAGATCCGCGCTTCAATGAGGCGGATCATGCGCGCGCGATAGCCAAACACCTGGGCACGAGTCACATCGAGGAAGTGGTGACGGCCGATCGCGCGCGCGCAGTGGTGACGCGCCTCGGGCTTATGTATGACGAGCCGCTTGCGGATGCCTCTCAGATCCCGACCTATCTGGTTTCTGAAATGGCGCGCAGGCACGTCACCGTAGCGCTCTCAGGCGACGGTGGAGACGAGGGCTTTGCCGGCTATCGCCGCCATTTCGCGACGCCGAAGCTCTGGGAACGCATGCGAAAGCTGCCGATGCGCGGCGCGGCCGGCGCCATGATCAATGCGGCGCCGGTTTCGGCGCTTAACCTTGGTCTAGGGTTTCTCAAAGGGTTCACCGATCGCTACGGCGCCGGCGGGGACGTCGGGCCGACACTCAAGCGTATTGCCCCGTGGCTCGGCGCGACTTCGCTTGTCAACTTGCACGAACTCAGCCTCGAAAAGTGGCCTAGCAACGAGCCAGTGGTGCCGGGTGCAGGGTATCTCAACGGTCGCGATCATGGGTTCCTTCCGGAAAGTGAGATCGATCAGCTTTGCTTGCACGACATGCGCAACTACCTGCCGGGCGACATCCTGGCGAAGGTTGATCGCGCCTCGATGGCGGTGAGTTTGGAAACGCGTATCCCGTTGCTCGATCCAGACGTTGTGCGCTTTGCGCTCACGCTGCCGGAGGAGCTCCGGATGAAGGACGCTAAGGGTAAACTGATCCTGCGCGAAACGCTGAAGCGCTACGTGCCGGAGGAGATGTTTAATCGGCCGAAAACCGGGTTTGCGCCGCCGATCGAAAGCTGGCTGTTAGGGCCGCTTCGTGATTGGGCGGAGGACCTGCTCTCGCCACAACGCCTCAACGGCCACGGAATGCTTGACACTCAGCGGGTGCGAGACTTTTGGGCCCGCTACCAGCGCGGCGGCACGATGGAAGACGCGCGGCTTTGGTCGGTGTTGCAGCTGCAAAGCTGGATGGCAGCGCGCGGCCTCTAGGAAGTGTTTGCCTGCTGACGCTGCAGTGAGAGCAGGTAGAGCGTGTACCCGCAGATCAGCCCGTAGAGAATATTTCCTTCCACCATCCACATCGGCATTGTCGCCATGTTGAGCACGATGAAACTCAAGTGAGCGCCGACGAGTACACCTCCTTGCGGGTGCCGCACGCGCAACGCTGACACCAGCATTGAACCCCACACCCATAGGATCACCACCACGCCAACCACGCCGTACTCGTAGAGATAATTCACGAGCGTGTTGTGTGCATAGAGCGGGAAGGCGTCGTTCCAGGATTCGGGACCAAAGCCGATCACATGTTCGGTTATGTCGCCGCCGAGCCAAGAATAGATGTAGCCACTCCATATTCGGGGGCGCCCAGACAAGAGTCGGCTTTCTTCAACGGTGTATTCCGAGGCTGGCTTGAAGAAGTTGACGTCGCCCGTAGCTGCGACCGACATGTCGCTGAAGCGCTCTGCGAAGACAAGACTGAGTAGGCCCAGTGCGATAGCGCCTGTAAGAATGAGGGCGGTCGCTACGAAAGGTCGTTCTCGCATCGGAAACGGTCGAAGCGAGGAAGACGCAAAAAACAACATCAAGAGAGGCGCGATCGCGACCAAAGTCGTGCGGTAGTTGGCGAGAACGATGCCGCCCGCACAGACGAGGATGATAATCGTCTTCATCGATCGGTTGAGGCCGGTCGAAAAGCATGCCGCCACCAGGCAAGTCGCTAGGGTAACTGAAAAGGCCGCTTCGTGATTGTAACCACCGATGTAGCTCATAGCGGTGGCGTCGGTTTCGGTCATTTTCCCATAACCGAATGCGATCGACATCGCTTGCCAGATGAAGACCGGAAGGAATGACCAGAGCATAGAGGTCATGAAGTCGCCAGCACGCGCCCGGCTCATCGCGCCGAACACAGCCAGGATGACGATGATAAGATAGGCGTGCTTGGAAATGACAGTGATCATCCCTGGCGTAATGCCGCCATTCGCCAGGCCGCTAATCACGGCGAGGGCAATGAGCACATAGAACGGAAGCAAGAAGCGGAGTTGGAGATGCCGGAGGTTGATGTTCATCAGGCCGACGACGACCAACCCCATTGACGCGAGCGCATTGGCTGACATCCCCGCTGCCAACGGCCGGTAGGTGATGGTGTGGAACGCAGACATGACGTAGCGCAACCAAGATGCACCGACCACGAACGCCCCAGCTCGGTCGCGCATGCGAGCCATAACGACCAAGATGATTAACAAGCTTAGCGCCGCCACCGGATACAAGAGATACGCCGGTAGCGAAGGCGAGGCGGAGCCGAGTTCGTTTGCCATTATTACTTGACTCAACTCATAGCGTAACACGCCGCATAGTGGTTACTGTGAGGCGCCGGATTGGCGACAAGCAAGACTTGTGCGGCGTGAAGTGGATCGGCTCTTGCTTGTCAGGCGGGTCGGTCGCGGTCAGGGAAGAGGAGGGCAGTGCTTAATGAAGCGCAAGCGCGTCCTCTTTTTGATTAATTCACTCGTCGGCGGTGGCGCTGAGCGGGTGATGTGCACCCTATTGCGGCACTCCGAGGCCGAACGGGAAGAATTCGACATCACGTTGGGGCTGATCGACGTGGAGACGGCCGGGAACGTTGCACCATCTTGGGTCGACATACGCCAATTAGATGGACGCATGTCTCTAAGCCGCAGTGTGCTCGAAGGACGCAAACTGTTTGCGGATCTGCAACCAGACGTTTCGCTGAGCTTCTTGCGGCGTTCGAACTTCGTTAATCTGATTAACGCGCGTGGGCCCTGTATTATTAGCGAACGCGCCAATGCTAGCGCGCAATTCGGAAACGACGCCAGAGGAGCCATTTCGCGCGCCTTGGTTCGCACGCTCTATCCGCGTGCTGATAGAGTTATCTGCGTGTCGGAAGGGCTGTTCGATGACCTTCGCACGAACTTTCGCGTTCCAGAAGAAAAGCTCATCGCGATCCCGAACCCTGTTGATGTCGACGCCATTCGTGGACTCGCGAAGGAATCGCCACCTGTCGCTATCGGCGAGCCGTACATCATGGCCGCTGGACGTCTGGTGCCGTCTAAGGGCTTCGATGTCCTTATTCGCGCTTACGCCGCCGCTAGTGTCAGGCCGAAATTGGTCATCGCTGGCGCCGGCGAGCTGCGCGAACAGCTGATTGCTTTGGCGCACGAGTGCGGCGTCGCGGACCGCGTGGTGTTTCCAGGTTATCTTCCGAACCCATATCCGTTGATCGCAGCTGCTGATCTCTTCGTTCTTTCCTCCAGCGCCGAAGGGTTTCCCAACGCGCTCGTCGAAGCGATGGCTTTGGGCGTGCCCGTAATCGCGACTAACTCTGCGTCCGGCCCTTCGGAAATTCTGGCTGAGACGACGCGCGAGAGCATCACGGATTTGACCTTCGCCCAACACGGCGTGCTGACGCCCGTGGGCTCCGTCGAGCGCATGACTGACGCGTTGCTCGCGATGCAGGATGCCGAGCGTCGCAATGGCTATGGTGAGAAGGGCGCCGCGCGGGTAATGGCGTTCGGCGCCGCCGCCGCGAAGGATCGGTACTGGGACGTGATCCGCGATGTTTTGCAGCGCGGGCGGCCCCGGAGATAGTAACCCCGATGGCCGACACCGTTCCTGCTTCTGACGCAAAATCGGCGACGCAAGCTGCGCGCCCGCTACGCATCGCGATCTTCGGTGGCTACGGCTCAGGCAATTTCGGCAACGATGCGTCCTTCGAAGCGCTCTACGAATTCTTGCGCACGGAGCGGCCGGACGCACAGATCCGCGCTATCGCAAGTGTACCCGGCGTGGTCACAGAGCGTTTTGGCGTCGAGGCGATCTCGATTGTGAAGCGGCCCACTGGGATTTGGCGCAAGCTCGACACATTGCTCTTACGCCAGCCCAGTACTTGGTCGAACTGGATATCTTGTCTGCGCGCGCTCAAGGACTTCGATGTCATCCTCTCAGGTGGCACGGGCGTGTTTGACGACTTTCGCGATACGCCACTGGGTTGGCCTAGCAAGCTGTTGCGTTGGTGCCTCGCTGCGCGAATGAGCGGTGTGAAGTGGATGTTTGTAAGCGTTGGCGCCGGACCAATCGTCAGTCCACTCAGCCGCGTCATGATGCGCTACGCAGCCAGCCAGGCCGAGCGGCGCCTATATCGTGACCAAGATTCATATGACTTCATGCGTAAGCTTGGCGTCGACGGCCCCAAGGACGCGGTCATCCCTGACCTTGCGTTCCTGTTGCCGACACCGTCTTCGCCTGAGCACTCGGCAGGCGCGCCGGTAACGATCGGCGTTGGCATTATGACGTACCGAGGCTGGCACGCGAGCAAGTCGGCGTACGAAGCCTATGTTGATCTTCATGTGCGCCTGATCTCTTGGCTCTTTGCGCAGGACTATGATGTGCGCCCCGTGATAGGGCAGGCGCCAACCGACCTTGCGGCCGCGCGCGACATCGAAGCGCGACTCGGACGTGCGATCATTTCTCCGAAACTTGAGGCGATGAACTCGATTCACGACGCGATGGCGTCAATCGCTGAGACCGACATGGTGATCGCATCACGCTACCATGTGCAGATAGCGGCGTTGAAAATGGGCCGGCCGTTGATCTCGCTGGGCTATGGGCCGAAGAACGACGCGCTGATGGCCGATGTCGGGCTTGGCGACTTCTGTCATGACGTCGAAAACGTCGATTTTGATATGCTGACTCGGCAAATTACGGCGATGATTGCGAGCCGCGAGGCCCACGCTCAGCAGGTGCGTGACAGAGTGGCCGCCATGAAGCAGGAGCTACAAACTGCTTTGCGTGCGCTTCAGCTCGACAATTAACTGGTCGAGGTGGTCGCTTCAGACCACCAGCGATGTGGCGCGTGTGGTTTGCTGAAGCGCTTCCGAAATAGGTAGTACGGCCAAACCGCGACAGACTCGATGAAATCCCACGGATTGGGCGCGTGTTGTCGTGACTTTAGTCGCCGGTAATCTCGCGCTGCGATCGCAAACGAGCCCGACACTGCCCAAAACAGCAAGCGGCGATAGTAGACGCGCAGGAAGCGGCGAAGCACGCGCTTGTATTCGGTGTTGGAAAGATGCGCCGGTCCGTAGCGCTCGATATAGTCCAACTTCTCCCACAGCACCGCTTTGACCTTAGGCGCCAGCGTAAACGAGAGCGAACCCGACTCTGCGAAGCGAATCGTGTCGGCGAGGTACTTGTGCACGAAGGCAGCGCGCTTGCCCCGAGAAAGCGTGCGGCACACAGCGGCGATGTAACATTCGACGATGTCGTTTGAATAAAAGTCCTCACCCGGGCGCATGGCATCCGTGCGATAGAGCACATGGGCGGTTGGGATGTGCGCCTCATCCGAAAGATAACGCGCCAGCATGTTGCTGGCCTCGTATACTGTGCATTCTTCCGGGAAGTGGTGTGGCCGCAGAACGCCATTCATCTTCTCGATGCCCGCAACCATGACGATCGAATCGTCGGTAACCGCGACGTCCATCATGTCGGCGATAGCGGTCGGCGGCATGGTGTCGTCCGCGTGAAGCATGCGGAAGTGGGTCGCTTCCGCTGGAATGAGCGAGGCAACCTTATTTGAGTTCTGCTGGAACGTGATGGTTTCCGGATTGCGGATCGTGATGATCGGCACGTCCGCGTTTGCGTAGCGGGCGATGATTTCGGGGGTCCTGTCCTTGCTGGCGTTGTCGACGATGCAATGGACAAGTGGCCGGTAGGTCTGTGCCTGGACCGCCTTGATCGCGGCTTCGATGTGCCGCTCACCATTGTAGCAAGGCGTGATCACCGCCACGAGCGGCTTGGTTTGGGGAGGTGAAGCAGTGGACATGAACGCGTGCAGCCCAAATCGCCCGATCGTGCGGGTGGATACGTAGCTGCCAGAGCAATAGTCGGGCCGTCAAAGCCGCCCGGAAGACTTTAGGTGAATAGCCCCAAAAACAGGGTGACCGTCCAGGCGATCCCGGCCCACATGGCGAGGCTAACCGCGATCGCCGCCCAGATAGACAGCGCCATAGGCCAGCGCTTCTGAACTGGCCGTGCCGCAGTCTGTGTGACGCGCACCGGGGCGTCGCTCACGACTGCCTGGGTTTGGGGAACCAAAAAGGTCACGTTCGGTATCCGCCTGCTCTATCCACAATCGCCAGAACTGGCGTCCTTGACTCTCGTTGCCGGAAATTCCCGGTCGGTTGATGAGGCCGAATGATCTGGTTTTATCAGTTAAATTTCGGACAATTTGCAGTCGATCCTGGGGGTAACGCAGTGCAGTGCCGCCAGTTCCGCCGTTTGCCTTTGCCTACCTCTTGCAGCTCGCGCCGCCGTCACCGACGGCTGCGAGAACGCATCATAATACAAATTCGCCTCACAGGCGAATTCTGATTTGCACAATCGCTTTTCATAGCAACGCCAACGCGCTCGCTCCCGTCCGTGCAGATGCCAAACGCCGGGCACAATCTGGGCGTGCGATTGTAACTCTCGCTTCTGGCGAATTGCGTTTCAACGTGACGCCGCCGCGCGCATCTCCGAAGGCGAGGGCAAAGGCGATTTCGCGACTCAAATGCGACACGCACCACGTTTTTGTGGGCGGCAGCGTTCATCGCGCTAGTGCGCGCTGTGTGCCAAGTTAAGACGTGGTAGCGTCCCCGCATCTGGCGGAGGAATTGCTTCAACGCCCGAGGCCCGCCCGAGAACCGCGCGCGGGCAAGGAACACAAACGATGAACGTAATCGCCATCCGCAAGCCCACGGGTGAGATGAATCTCCCGCCCGAGGATGGCGGCGAGCTTGGGACGTTCAGTCTGAAATGGATCTTCGAGTTCCTGGTTCGACGCTGGATTCTGATCGCCGCGGTCGGGGCGGTCGCGTTCGTCCTTGGGTTCACGTTGTTGATGATCCAGCCGCCTCAGTACAGCGCCACCGCGCTGGTAATGATGAGCGGCGGCGGAGAGCAAACGCCGGGGCCGCAACAGCCCAATGGCCGACCGGACACCCCCGCAAGCACGGCTGTCGTCGACTCGCAGCTTGAGGTGCTGCGTTCGGACATGCTGACGGCCCGTCTGGTCGACGCTCTAAGTCTCATGGAAGATCCCGAGTGGAACGCCGCCCTGGAAGACCCCGACGCGCCCGCTCTCGACGATCAAAGCCCAGCCGCACAGGCCTACCGTGCCGAAGTGCGCCAAGCCGTCATTAAGGCGGTCGGTGGCGCAATTACCGTGAGCCGCCGCGGCCTCACCTACGCCGCCCAGATTTCGGCGACATCGCAGAGCCCCGAACGCGCCGCGGAAATGGCCAACCATTTGGTTGAGCTTTTCCAGCGTTATCAAATCGAAGCGCGCATTGAGAGCGCAGCGCGAGCCGACACTTGGCTATCGACCCGCCTCGAAGAACTGCGCGCCGATGTGCAGGCCAAAGAAAATGAGGTCGAGCAGTACCGCGCCTCGACCGGCCTGGTGTCGACCCAGGGCGCGTTGCTGATCGAACAGCAAATCACGGACGCGCAGGCCGCGCTCAACCAAGCCCGCGCCGACCTTTCAGAGCGCCAGGCGCGCTATTCTCAGCTGCAGGACCTGATCAATCACGGTGGTTCGCCTGACACCATCGCCACGGTGCTTAACTCAGTGGTGATCACGCAGCTCCGCTCGCAGGAAGCGACGATCGCGCGCCGTCAGGCTGACTTCGAGAGCCGTTACGGCGAGGCCCATCCGGCTCTGGCCAACGTGCGCGCCGAACGGGAGGACATTCGCAACCAGATCAATGCGGAAATCCGGCGTATCCAGATCGGCATGCGCAATGACGTCGACATCGCCAATGCGCGCGTCACACAGGCGCAAACCTCGCTCGACGGTCTACGCGCCCAACTCGCTGGCGGCGGAACGGAAATGGTCCGCTTGCGGGAGCTTGAACGAGAGGCCGCCGCCGCTCGCACCGTCTATGAGTCCTTCCTTCAGCGTGCTCACGAACTCGCCGACCAGGGCGCTTTCAACACCGCCCCCGCGGAGCTGATATCAGCGGCCGCCGTGCCCAGCGAGAAGAGTTCACCGCGTTTGTCGATTTCGTTCGTGATGGCGTTCGCTTTGGGCCTCGGCCTTGGTCTCGCCGCCGCCTTCCTCGCGGAAGCGCTGGACGACGGCTTCGCCAGCTCGGACGACGTGGAGCGCAAGACGGGTGCGCCGGCGCTCGCCAGCATCCCGCAAGTGCGCCGCAACGAGCTTCGTCAGTCGTCAACTGCAACGCGACATCCCGCAGCGTTCTTGGTGGAACGCCAGATGTCGGCTTTCACGGAAGCCTTCCGGGTGCTGCGCACGACAATCTTGTTTGCCGCCGGCCAACCGAAAACCCAAGTGGTTGCAATTACTTCGGCGCTGCCAAACGAAGGCAAGACGACGGTTTCTCTGTGCCTGGCGCGCGTTTCCGCCCTTTCTGGTCAGCGCGTCCTGCTGATCGATTGCGACCTCCGCCGCCGCTCAGTGAAGGAAGTGCTCGATATCGAGCCGGACGTAGGGCTGCTGCAGGTGCTTTCAGGCGAGGCGACCTGGCGCCAAGCGATCTATCTCGACGAAGCCAGCGGTATGTGTGTGTTGCCGGTCAGCGGCTCTGGGTTCACGCCGAAGGAGATTTTTGGCGCTGAGGACATGAGCCGTCTGATCGCGGAACTTCGCGGTTCGTTCGATCTCATCGTTCTCGATTGTGCGCCGGTGCTGGCCGTGGCCGAGACTCGGGTCGCCGCAGCGAAGGCTGACGCCGTAGTCATCGTTTCACGTTGGCAGAAAACTCCGATGCGCGCAGTGCGCGCGGCGCTCCAGCAGCTCAACGATGCCGGCGCCAACATTCGCGGGGTCGCGCTCAACGGCGTCGATCGCCGCGTGCCGGGTTACTACTCATACCCGACGTATGATTTCAGCAAGCGCTGATCGGATTTCGTTGGAGAGAAGTTGCTCACAGTCGCGGTGAGAGGTGTTCCGCTTTGACGCTTGCTTCGCGCGCCGGGCGAGCAAAGTAGAGATTTCGTACTGAGATATCAGTGAGCGCTTGCAATAAGCGATCTCGATGTCTTTAAGTAAGGGTGCTGACAAGCTCGCTCAGAAGAGGCGAGCCACGCGGGGTTGCTATGCAGGAAAGAACGAGAACTAGCGAAGAAAGCGCTAGTGCAGCTGCACCGACGCGCACGCTGCCGACCGCGCGCCCACGCCTCACGGCGATCACGCCGCCGGTGCCGCCGCTCGCCTCGGAAGCACCTCCGCCCGTTGAGGTTGTACGCAAGACCGCCGATGTCGCAGCCTCCAATCTGACGTCTCCCATAGGCGGCTGGTCGAAGCGCGCGTTTGACATTTTTGCGTCGTCGTCAGCTCTCATTGTGCTGTCACCGCTGCTGATTGCCACTGCGATTGCGGTAAAGATGGACAGCCCCGGCGATGCGATCTTCCAGCAAGAGCGCGGTGGCTTCTGTGGCAAGACGTTCCGCATCTTTAAGTTCCGTACGATGTCGGTCATGGAGAACCGAGGCGTCGTGCAAGCCATTCATCACGATGCACGCATCACGCGCCTCGGCGCTTTCCTACGCCGTTCCAGCTGGGATGAGCTGCCGCAGCTGATGAACGTCCTCAAGGGCGATATGTCGATCATCGGCCCGCGCCCGCACGCGCTTGAGCACGACATCTATTTCCAGTCCGTCGATGGGACCTATGCTGAGCGTTTTAGCGCGCGTCCTGGCGTCACCGGCCTCGCGCAAGTGAACGGCTGCCGCGGCCCGACTGAGACAGTGGAGAAGGTTCGCGCCCGCACCCAGTTCGACGTCGAGTACGTCCGTAACTGGACGTGGTGGCGCGAAGTCGAGATCATCGCCGCGACGGTCGCGCTTCTCTTTTGGAAAAAGGATCCCGGCGCACTTTGAGCCGGAATTAGCGAGGCGCGCGAGCGGCGCTTCTTGCATGAACAAAGATGAGTACGCGGACGTGTCCGGCCTTGGGGCGGGACGCGCTCGCGGCTTAGAATAGAGGCGCCCGCATAGCCCAAATGCATGCGGGTAAACGAGAGAGGCGAGAGTTCCATGAAGGTCCTGCTGACAGGTTCACGCGGCTATATCGGCACGGTGATGACGCCCATGCTGCAAAAGGCTGGGCACGAAGTTGTCGGTCTCGACGCTGATCTCTACTCGCGCTGCACCTTCTCCGACGGCGGCGAAATCGTCGACATCCCGACCATTATCCGCGACACACGCGACGTGCGCCTGGAGGATGTCGAGGGGTTTGACGCCGTGATTCACCTCGCGGCGCTTTCGAACGATCCTCTCTCGAACCTCAACCCGAACCTCACCTACGACGTGAACCACCTCGCGTCGGTGAAGATCGCTGAGCTCGCCAAGAAGGCAGGTGTGCCGAAATTCATCTTCGCCTCGTCGTGCTCGAACTACGGCAAGACCGAAGGCGACGAGATGATCGACGAAACCGGCAAGCTCGCACCGGTCTCGGCCTACGGCGAATCAAAAGTGCTCGTTGAGCGCGACGTGAAGCCGATGGCCGACGAAAACTTCTGCCCGGTCTTCATTCGTCCCGCGACCGCCTACGGCGTGTCACCGCGTCAGCGTTTCGACATCGTTCTGAACAACCTCGTCGCCTGGGGCATGACCAAGGGCGTCATCCTGCTGAAGTCGGATGGCACGCCGATCCGCCCGATCGTTCACATCGAGGACATTTCGCGCGCCTTCATTGCCGCGCTTGAAGCCCCGGCGGATCTGGTTCGCGGTGAAGCCTTCAACGTCGGACAAACGGCGCACAACTACACCGTCCGCCAGATCGCCGAGATCGTGCGTGACATCGTCCCGAACACGACAATCGAACTGACCAGCGAAGCCGGCCCAGACCCGCGTTCGTATCGCGTGAGCTTCGAGAAGATCAAAGACACGCTGCCGGGCTTCCAGCCGCAATGGGACGCTGTGAAGGGCGCTGAGCAACTGTACGCTGCCTACAAGAAGAGCGGCGTCACCGTCGAGGAATTCGAAGGCACGCGCTACAACCGCATCGCCCATATCAAGAAGCTGCTCGCTGACGATCTGTTGAACAACGAGCTGCGTCCGACCGGCGAAGCGGTGGCCGCGGAATGAAATTCCACAAGACCACACTGCAGGACGTCGTCTTGATCGAGATGACGCCCCACGGCGACAATCGTGGTTGGTTTGCGCGTTCCTTCTGCATGAAGGAATTCGCCGAGAACAACCTCGAGATCAGCTATCCGCACCACAACACCGGCTACTCGAAGACGAAGGGCACCGTGCGCGGCATGCACTTCCAGGTGGATCCGCACTACGAAGTGAAGGTCGTCCGAGCCCTGCAAGGCGCCGTGCACGATATCATCGTCGACATGCGTCCGCATTCGAGCACCTACATGAAGTGGGAAGGCTTCGACCTCTCGTTCGAGAATGGCCGTCAGCTCTACGTCCCGCGCGGCTTCGCTCACGGCTACCAAACGCTCGTGGACGATACGCAGGTCAGCTACCTCTGCTCGGCCATGTACGTGCCGGATTCAAACGGCGGCTACCGCCATGACGATCCGGCCTTTGGCCTGAAATGGCCGCTGCCGGTCAGCGAAATGTCGGACAAAGACAAAGCCTGGCCGGATTTCGTCGCGCCTGAAAAGAGCAGCGTGAAGCCGACCTCGATGCCGGTGCGCTTCTAGAGGCACAACAACAAACGAAATGGAGCCGCGTCTTGAAGAAAGGCGCGGCTTCACTATTTTTTACCTCTCCCACCAGCAGGAACGTGTGCGTCGATGGAAATCCTCTGAGCAAACCCTTCGTTTTGTTTCTCAGAGAGGTGCATCCGCATGCCGGCCACAATTACGCTTTCCAACTTGAGTTGGGCCACGCCAGACGGGCGTGAGCTGTTATCCGAACTCAATCTAAGCTTCAGCGCCGAGCGGGCAGGGCTCGTCGGCAGAAACGGGGTGGGCAAGTCCACACTGTTGAAGATCATTGCCGGCGAGCTGGAGGCACGCAGTGGTGCTGTGGCGGTGAGTGGCCGCATCGCTGTGTTGCGTCAGATGGTTCAAGTCGCGCCGGACGAGACCGTCGCCGATCTTCTCGATGTGACGGCGCCGCTCGCAACCCTGGACCGCGCGGCGCGCGGCGTGGCAAGCGCCGAAGAGCTTGCTGGCGCAGACTGGACGCTTGAGGCGCGTCTCGGCGCGGCATTCGCGCGGTTCGGTCTTGAATGCGACGCCAACACCAACCTCTCTGCGTTGTCGGGCGGCCAGCGCACGCGCGCAGCGTTGGCGGCGCTGGTTTTTACAGAACCAGATTTCATCATCCTAGATGAGCCGACCAACAATCTCGATCAGGATGGCCGCGCCGCAGTAAGCGATCTGCTGGCCAGTTGGCGCGGTGGCGCCATCATCGTGAGTCATGACCGCGAACTCCTGGATACGATGGACACGATCGTGGAGATGACAGCGCTCGGCGTGCGTCGCTACGGTGGCAACTGGAGCGCCTATCGCGAACGCAAAGCGCTCGAGCTCGCTGCCGCGCAGCACGACCTGGCTGACGCTGAAAAACGCATCGCTGACGTGGCAGAGGCGGCGCAGATAATGGCCGAGCGAAAAGCGCGCAAAGATGGCGTTGGCAAGCGGAAGGCCGCGCGCGGAGGTATGCCGCGCATCGTAACCGGCGCAATGAAGCGCAAGGCTGAGGAAACCAGCGGCGGCATGGCCCGCTTGGCGGAGCGACAGCGCGAAGAAGCCTCCGCCGACGCCGCAACCGCGCGTGGGCTCATTGAGGTTCTGACGCCGTTCACAGTCACGCTGGCATCCGCCGATCTCGCTGCGCGGAAAGACGTTCTGACGCTTGAAGATGTGACCGTTGGTTATGAATTGGGCCGCCCCGTGCTTGAGCGGTTTTCCTTCTGCATAACAGGTCCCGAGCGCATCGCCGTCGCCGGACCGAATGGCTCTGGAAAGACGACGCTTCTCGCGGTGATTGCAGGTTCGCTAAAACCATGGTCCGGCATCGCGCGCGTCTTCACCCCGTTTGTGATGCTTGATCAACGCGTGAGCATTCTTGATCCGAAGCTCTCGGTGCGGGACAACTTCCAGCGGCTCAATAGCGGCGCTGACGAAAATACCTGCCGCGCTGCACTGGCTCGATTCATGTTTCGCGCGGACGCGGGCCTGCAGATTGTCGGCACGCTGAGCGGCGGGCAGATGCTGCGGGCGGGTCTGGCGTGTGTGCTCGGTGGAGCCCAGCCGCCCCCGTTTCTCATTCTCGATGAACCGACAAACCATCTTGACATCGATTCGATTGAGGCGGTCGAGGCTGGGCTTCGCGCATATGATGGAGCGCTACTGGTCGTTAGCCACGATGAGACGTTTCTCAAAGCGATCGGCATCACGAGGCGGCTCACGTTGCAGTGATGACGACGAAGCTCGCGCAGTCGTGAAGTCATGAGAGCGCGAACCGCGCTTAGCCTGAGCGCGTGAGGCGGGTTCTTGTATCGATTTGTGTGATGGCCGGAGTGCTCGCGAGCGCGGCGGCGCTCGCGCAAACTGCCGGCACCACGACGTGGTACAGTATCGTGGCCGACAGCGGCCCGACGTTAGGCCACGTTTCACTGGAGATCGCGCCACGCGCTGACGGGCGGGACCTGATCGAGACGCAGGAGATCAATCTCCGCGAACATGGAAGCCTGCCGTATCGTGCGCGCACCAGAACGGTGCTGCGTGAGGACGCGGCGGGCAACGCGATTTCCATCGAGTCCGTGTCGCGCGCCGGGCGCTTCCGAACCAGCACAAGCGCTCAGATCAGCCAGGGTCGTGTCGAGATCGAGCGCGAGACGCCGAGCGGGCGCAGTCGTGAGACCGTGCTTTTGCCGCCGAACACGCGCTTCGATGACGGTGATGCGCTTGTCCAGAACTGGGCGCCGGAAATCTCGCCACGCCTTGAGTTCTTGAACTTCGATAGCGACGCCTTGGTCGTCGAGCGCATCGTGATCGAAGCGCAAGGCGCGAGCGACGAACAGGGGCGTCTCTCGGCCGTGCGCTTACGATACGAGGGTGACCAGTTGCGCGGCGTTTCGCGCATGGTGTTAGAGCGGGGGCGCGTCGTCGAAGTTTCGCAACCGATGTTTGGCGAAACCTTCCGCACGCGCCTCACAGATCGTGAGACGGCGCAGCGATCCAGTCCGCCATATCGTGTCATTCCCAACATGGCGCAGCGATCACCGTATCGCCTGTCTGCGGAAGCACGCCAGGGTCACATCCGCATCCGCTACGCTTTCCGGGATGGCGTCACCTTTCCGTTGCCGGTGACCGGCGAGCAGCGTGCTCGCGCTGACGGAGGCTTCATCACGCTTGATATCTGCGGTGATTGCGGACCTGGGCTGCCCACGGACGCAGCAACGCTGGCCGACGCATCGCGTTCGACAGCGTGGCTGCAAAGCGATCATCCGCGGCTAAGGGCCATGGCCGCCGCAGTGCGTGCTTTCAATGTCTCCGACGCGCGCAAGATGGAGCTGCTGCTTGAGCGCGCAATCCCGTATCTTGAGGACGCCGACTTTAGCGGACATTACTCCGCGCTCGACACACTAGAGCGGCGCTCCGGCGATTGTACGGAAGCAGCCGTGCTCCTTGCCGCTCTGGGCCGAGCCGCTGGCATCCCGACGCGCGTCGCCAGCGGCGTATCCTATTCGCGTGAGAGCTACCACGGCGTCAGCAACGCATTTATTCCGCACAGCTGGGTAGTGGCGTATGTGGATGGCCGTTGGCGGAGTTTCGACTTGGCTTTGAGAGAGTTCGATAGCGGCCACATCGCGCTAACCATTGGCGACGGCGATCCGCGTTCAATCGCCGCCGCCGGTCAGTTGGCGAGCCTATTGCGTTTCGACAGTATCGTTGAGGTTCGCCGCAGAGGCAGCTGAGCTCTCAGCTTCTGTTTCTTCGTCTTCGAAAACGATGGGCGCATCTGGTGTCTCGACCGCATTTGGATCGGAGACGTACTCGACTTTTGCTGTATCGATGCCACCGACGAAAATGTCGTCTTGCACGTCGAAATCCTGCGCCGCCGCAGGAAGAGCAATGGCCATCGCCGCTGCGACGATCGCTGGCCGCAATGAGTAGGAAACGCAAACTTCGCCGCTGCATGACGACAGAAATGCTGCCCGTGCCGCCTCGGACATTACATTCAGATCGTGCACCGTTCGCGCGCAAACCCGGCAAGTGTCGCCGTCCATGATGCTTGCGAGGTCGTTCTTAAAAGGGCACGGGCTTTGTATCTTGGGAAACATCTCGGCTCCTTTCGGCTGACGAACAAAGAAACGGCGGCGATCAACCCCGATCGCCGCCGTTTGAGGTTCACGGAGCCTTATTCGGCTTCCGTCAGTACGGAAGCTTCGTCCGCTGTCGCTTCATCGCTGGCTTGAGCCGCGTCGTCCTCATAGACAACCGGTGCGTCCGGCGTGGGCGTGGCGTTCGTGTCAGCAATCTGCTCGACGCTGTCGTTGCTGATCGCACCAACGATGGTGAGATCCGTGCGCGTCGAAGGATCTTGCGCGGCTGCGAGCGTCGGCAAGGCCAACGCGGCAACGGCAAGAGCTACACCGAGTTTCAATTTGTAGGACATCAAATGTCTCCCTCCTAACGATGAGAAGGAGAGCGCACGTTCGCGCAGACGCACAAGATAGCCGCAATCACCAACGCGTGTTCTTCGGCGGTTCTCGCGTTGTTGTGAATGCCGAACGCGTGATCGTAGGGCACATGAGCGGACAACGGCATAGGCCGTCATGAAACTTGTTCCGTTTTCAAGGGTCGGTTAGCGTCCGGATCGTGAACTCCTTCGACGTATCGCGGCGCACTGTGCTTCTGGCGGGCGGATCGTATCTGGCCGCGCCGAAGGCGTTTGCGCAGGCGCAAACGCTCCACTTTGCGGTGATCGGCGATTGGGGACAGGCGTCGGCCCAACAGCGGCAGGTTGCGGACGCTCTGGCGGGGGTGGCGTTGCAAACCAACCCGCGCTTCATCATTTCGACAGGCGACAATTTCTACCCGCGCGGGGTCGGCTCGGTCAGCGACCCTCAGTTCCGGGAGTCGTTTGAGGAGGTCTATTCGGCGGCATCGCTGCAACGGCCTTGGTACGTCGTGTTGGGCAACCACGACTACGAAGGATCGCCGAACGCGGAGATCGCTTATAGCGCGCGCAGCTCCCGCTGGCGGATGCCGTCGCGATATTGGGCAGAGCAGGTAGATGCCGGCGGCGTGGCCGCGACCTTCTATTTTCTCGATACAACACCAATCGCGAGGCTGAACAATGCGGCGGCGCACGTGCCCCTGATCGGGAGTTCGGGCGAGGCGCGCGAACAATTGGAGTGGCTGGAGCAAAGGCTTTCGACCGATACGTCGCCATGGAAAATCGTAATCGGACACCACCCGATTTTCTCAAGTGGCAATCACGGCGACACCCCCGCGGTAGCTGAACGTATCCGGCCTCTGCTTGAGCGCTATGGCGTGCAGGCCTATTTCAACGGCCATGATCACGACCTGGAGCACCTGGTGCATGCTGGCGTGAACTACGTGTGCTCAGGTTCGGGTGCGCTGTCGCGCCAGGTCGAGCCCGTGGAGCATTCGCGCTTCGCCTACGCCGACATTGGTTTCGCTAGTTGCGCGCTTGATTCTGAAGCGCTGACGCTGCGTTTCCATGATCGCACGCAGGCAGTGATCTATGAGGCGCAAATCGTGCGCGACTAGTCGTCGTCGTCCCCGCCGAACGACCATTCGACCTGCATGCGGGCTTGGCCATCGGCATCGGCGTGTCCAGACCCAACCAGATAGCCGAAGCGCAAACTTAGTTGCCGATCGCGGACGTTTGCGAGCCGCACCTGTGCCACCGGCCCCCAATAGTGGGCGTAGTCGTCAATGTCGCCAAGTTGGTCGTCGAAGCCGGTATCGCCGAAACCTTCGATTCCGAGGCGGAGTGCAGGCGTGAGCCGGTAGGAGGCTTGCGCGGCGTAGCCGAATTCCCAACGATTGTCGGAATGGTCGCCGGTCTCGCGCTCGCTGATGATGTTGAGGCGCATATCCAAAGGCCCGCGCTGACGTTGCATAAGCAATCTGAGTTCGATGTGATCCGGCGCTTCACCCATGTTGCGCTCGTATTCGACGTAGGCGCCCAAGTGCACTGGCCAGCGTCGGGTTGGAATGACGTCGAACACGTTCTCGATGGCGAGTCCTGTGAGGTCGGTGTCCCCATCCACACTCTGCCACGCGGCCGCGGCGCCGACACGCCACCAACTTGCGTAGGCGTAGCTGGCTTCTGCGCGCGCTCGCCAATCGCCGTGATTGTCGCCGCCGACCAACTGGCCAGCGCGGAATGAGAACTCAGTGGCGCCTGCAACGACGATCGGAGATTCAGGTTCGTCGGCGAGGCCTGGCTCGGCAAACGCGCACTGCGCTGCAACCGTGCTGGCCAGCAAAGCTGACGAGACAGCCAGGTAGGCTCGCTGCCATGTGTATCGCCGTGGTTCGTGAAGCACGCGCAACCCCTGGGCAAACACTAGCGCGAACGTGCGGAAGCCGCCAAGACGGACACGAAAAGGGCCGCGAGCGCACCTAGCGCCCGCGGCCCTCGTTCCCCACACCCGTTAGCTTATTTTGCTTCGAGAACTTCGAGCAGGTTGTTCTCGCTCAGCACCTTCGCCGCATCATGGATGCGTTCGTAGGGGAGCTTGGCGCGCTGCGCGATGTCCAGAAGCGAGTGCTGGCCGTCCGATTGGTTCAACATCCAGAACACTGGCAGGTTGGCGTCGTAGGCCTTCTTGTCACCGCCGATTGCGCCATAGAGGCCGCGCTTGCCCAGGTTCGGCTCGCCGTGCGGCGCCAGGTTCACCGTCTTGTACTCGTTTTCCAAGATGTCGATGATCTGCAGCGTATTCTTGAACGACTTCTCCAGCGCGTCCGGCTTCAGGAATTCCATATTGTCAGCCGACGTATGGTATTCCGGGAAGAGGCCGAAGCGCGAGCGGAGCAACAGGCCAACGTTCAGGCGGAAGGCCGGCGAGTTGTACTGGCGCTCATCGTATCCGTACGGCCAGAAGTCGACGATGTTCGGCGAGGCTTCTTCGTCGCGCAGGATCTTTTCGACGGCGCGGTCGATGATCGCGTCGCCGGCTTGGCTGCGCTTGTAGGTCGGGCCGCCCGGATCGCCGACGCACGAGAGGATCAGGCCGTTCTTGATGCGCTTGATCTTATCTTCGTTGCGGCTGAGCCAGGTGATCGAGCCGATCGTGCCCGGCGCGAAGATGAACTGGTACGAGTAGCGGGTCTTGCCTTGGAGCGAGGTGAGGGCCTCAGCCAAGTGCGTGTTGACGCTCATACCCGAGCAATTGTCGTTGGCGAGCGAGGGGTGGCAGCAGTGTGCCGAGAACAGGAAGATCTCGTCGCTCTCGCCCTGCAGGAAGTATTCGCCATAAGTCAGCGAGCCGTTCGGGTTGTGGTCAGAGTCGATGAACGCCTCGTACTCACCGTCCGGCAGGCTCATCAGCTGGTCGTGGCTCATGCAGAAGCCCCAGTTGATGTTGTAATAGCTGGTCCGGTACGGGATCAGGTCCGGCTGATCCGGCATCGTGAAGATGTGCTTCTTCAGTTCCGAGAGCTGGAACTTGCCCGAGATCGGCGCCGAATAGTTGAGCACATGCAGATTGTGCTTTTTGAAGTCGATGATCTTGTTGCCGGCCGGATCCTTGATCCAGGCGTCGCGGATATTCCACTCAGGCGCAATGGTCCAATCGAACGCCTGCGTGCCAGACGGCACCTCGTGGATCTGCAGGTCGATCTTCGACTTGATGTGGCCGAGCGTCTCGCGGACGCCGTTGCCAGAGATCGAACGGCAGATAGGGTAAAGCGTGTTGGCGAAGTCCCACAGCTCCTGGCCCTTGCCGGGTTGGTAGAGCTTCTGGACCAATGACTCACGAATGACGGGCATGGACTGCTTTCCTAAATCGCGACGGTTCGCCGTTCACCGTCGCGATAAGCACATTCCGGGCCGCACTTAAGGTGCGCCACGGCCGCTTCATGCGCCGGTGGTGACTTCCAAATTTTGTCGGGATTTTCCAGGTGCCGTCAGAGGCCTCGTCTTGTCAAGTTAAAGGCCAACGGACGTGCGTTTTCCGCCTATTGAACGAGGTCGTTGACGCAGGCGGAAATTGGTGCGCGTTAGTAGGTGCTAGCGGCACGATGGTTGCAGCCTTAACGGCTTGCGCGAGTGATGCGCCAAGCCTTGCGAGCAGGGGTCATGAAAGTCGTTCTATTCTGCGGCGGTCTGGGGACGCGCATCCGCGAATATTCGGAGAGTGTGCCGAAACCGATGATCCCGATCGGCCATCAGCCGATCCTGTGGCACGTTATGAATTACTACAGCCAGTACGGGCACAAGGATTTCGTGCTCTGCCTTGGCTACAAGGCGAACACGGTTAAGGAATTTTTCCTTAACTATAAGACGCAGACCTACGGCGATGTGATCGTCGAAGGCTCGAAAGTCGAACTCCTCGGCCCGCGCGAAGAGGATTGGCGCGTGGCGATGATCGATACCGGTGTGTGGCGCAATATCGGAAGCCGTCTCTGGGCCGTGCGCGATCACGTGAAGAACGAAGAGATGTTCTGCGCCAACTACAGCGATGGTCTCTCGGACGTGAACCTCGACGACATGATCGAGAAGTTCAAGAAGTCGGACAAGCTAGCCTGCTTCCTAGCCGTGCATCCGCCGGTGACCTACCACCTCGCCGACATCGCTGAAGACGGCAAGGTCAACGCTTTCATCACCTCGGATCGCTCGGAGATCTGGATCAATGGCGGCTTCTTCCTCCTGAAGCCGGCGATCTTCGATTATATGAATGACGGCGAAGAGCTCGTGGTCGAGCCGTTTGCGCGGCTGATCAAAGAGAACAAGCTGATGGCCTATCGCCACACCGGCTTCTGGCGTTCGATGGACACGCTGCGTGACCGTCAAGTGCTGGAAGAGATGATGGAGAAGGGCGAGATGCCCTGGAAGGTCAACGGCAACGGCAAGAAGCCGAAAGCCTAACCATGCTGGCGCTCGACCTCGCACGGCCGGGCAAGGCGCTGCGCGTGCTGGCGCTCGGTGCGCATTCTGACGATATAGAAATCGGCGCGGGGGGCGCGATCCTTTCCTGGATCGCCTCTGGCGCCGAAGTCTCGGTCGATTGGTGCGCGCTTTCCGCTCCGGGCGAACGCGCGGACGAAGCGCGCGCGAGCGCGATGGAATTTCTCGCCGGCGCCAAGCACGCGGAAATCCATCTCGGCCAGTTTCGCGATGGCTACTTTCCCGCCGAGCGCACGGCGGTGAAGGACTGGGTGGAAGGCTTGAAGCGTCTGGAAAAGCCGGACGTTGTACTCTGCCATCAGCGCAACGACGCGCACCAAGATCACCGCATGGTGTGCGAGCTGGCGTGGAATACGTTTCGCGATCACCTGATCCTTGAGTACGAAATTCCGAAGTGGGATGGCGATCTCGGTCAACCCAACATCTATGTGCCGCTTTCCGAAGACGTGCTCGCGAAGAAGATCGAGCTCTTGCACAAGCACTTTGGCACCCAGCGTTCCAAAGCGTGGTTCGACGAGGAGACTTTCCGCGGTCTCGCACGCCTGCGTGGCGTCGAGTGCCGCGAACGTTACGCGGAAGCGTTTTTCGCGCGCAAACTTCTGCTGAAATAGGACTGACCACGATGGCTCACGCCGGCTTTGAGAAATCCAACGTGCTGCGCGCAAAAGGCCAGCGCCTAATCCCCGGCGGCGCGCATACCTACGCCAAGGGCGATGACCAGTACCCGCTGCTGGCGCCGGGCCACATCGTGCGTGGCAAGGGCTGTCGCGCGTGGGATGCCGACGGCAACGAATACATCGAATACGGCATGGGCAATCGCGCCGTTACACTCGGCCATGCTTATGAACCTGTGCTCGCAGCGGTGCGCGGAGCTGGAAAACGGCGTGAATTTCACGCGCCCGGCGGCGATCGGGCTGCGGCGGCCGAGAAGTTTCTCTCGATGATCCCGAACGCCGAGATGGTGAAGTTCTCCAAGGACGGCTCCGACGCCACTTCAGGCCGTCAAAATCGCGCGCGCCTATACCGGCCGCGACATCATCGCGATCTGCGGTGATCACCCGTTCTTCGCGGTCGACGATTGGTTCATCGGCACCACGCCGATCAATGGCGGCGTGCTGCAGGCGGTCACCGACCTCACGGTGAAGTTCAAGTACAATGACATCGAGAGCGTCAAAGCGCTGCTGGCGAAGTACCCTAAGCAGATCGCCGGCTTCATCCTAGAGCCGACGCGTGGCAACGATCCGAAGGATAACTTCCTCCACGAACTGAAGCGCCTTGCTCACGAAGACGGTGCGCTCTTTATCCTGGATGAGATGATCTCCGGCTTCCGCCTGCACAATTACGGCGCGCAGCACATGTACGACATCGATCCGGATCTCTCGACCTGGGGCAAAGCCATCGCCAACGGTTTTTCGGTATCGGCGCTTGCCGGCAAGCGCGAGTTCATGCGCCTCGGCGATCTAGTCCAATGGGACAAGCCGCGCGTTTTCCTGATGTCGACGACGCACGGTGGTGAAACCCACGGCCTCGCCGCCATGATGGCGACTATGGACGTCTATAAGAACGAGCCCGTGATCGAGCACATGGTCCGTGCCGGCAAGCGGTTGATGACAGGCATCGAGCAGGCGGCGCTCGCCCGTGGCGTTCATGAACACGTAACAGTTATGGGCATGCCGTCGAACGCCGTGTTCGGCACGACTGGCCCGGACAAGAAGCCGAGCCAAGCGTATCGCTGCGTGCTGCTGCAGGAACTGATCAAGCGCGGCGTCATCGCCCCGTCGATTGTGGTTTCATACGCCCACAAGGACTCCGACATCGATGAAACCATCGAAGCCTTCGATGGCGCGTTGGAGATCTATGCGCGCGCGCTTAGTGATGGCGCAGAGAAATTCCTCGTCGGGCCGCCGTCGGAGATGGTGTACCGCGCCTACAACAAGAAGCCGGATGGTGCGACCACAGCGGCGTAAGTCGGCAAACTTCCAAAATTGCGAACTTTACCAGCGCAATCACTCACGCGCTGGTTGCGTTCGGTTAACTGCGCTAGGGCAAGCTCCGCTCCGAAGTCGCCGCTAGAGCGCGGCAATGGAGTTGGACATGAGCGCCCGTAACCAGCGCGTTAATCAACCCAGGCCGCAAATTCCCGCTGCTGGCGCATCTTGTTGCGATCTGGGCCGTAAGCGCCGAATCCTGAGCCATTCATTCTTGTCATCTGGACTTCCAGGTGAGCCTGGCGGCTTGGGGGAAACGTTGCGTATTAGACCATTTGCCTCGCTGTTTGCAGCGTCGCTAATAGCTCTCGCGCCCGCGCACGCGGCCGCGCAGACCCAATCATCTGGCACGCGCGGAGAGAGCGTCTCGGTCCGCGATCGTGATCGGCCCGAGTACGACGCGCCTGGCCGTCGTCTCGGCACGTTCAACCTGAACGCCTCGCTCGACCTGGCGGTTACCAGCAACGACAACCTGTTTGCTGCGCCGAGCGGCGCGCCGAGCGATGTCGACGACATCATCTACAGCGTGGCGCCTACCGTGGCGCTGACATCCGATTGGTCCCGTCACGCCAGCGCTGAAGGAAACTGTAGCAGCCGTGTTCCAGGTACGAAGACTTTTCGAGCGAAGATGCTGACGATCACTATGTCGCGCCACTGGTCGCTTTGACATCGGCGAAAACACTGCGCTTCGCGGCTCGGCCCGGGCATCACACCAAGTGACGCCGCGTGCCGATCCGGACTCGCCGTTCGTAGGCAGCCCGGTCGAATACGACCGCATGGACACGGCGTTTGGCATCACGCATCGCTTTGCTCGCTTCACTGCGAGCCTCGATGCAACCAACTTGTAAAGTACAGTATGACGGTGCGCAGGCATTCCGCGACAACGACAGAAACCGCGCTGCGCGGTCGTCATAAGCGGAGCCGAAAGCATCCAGCTCGATGGCCTGTTGCTTTCTCGGCTTCGGTCGATGAGGCGCGACTACGATAACTCACCGCAGTTCAATTCAGATGGTCAGGCCTACATGGTTGGTCTGTCTCTCAACACAGACCTGATGCGCGGCGAAGTCTCTGTCGGTCAGTTCGAGCACGATATGCTGGCGTCGCCGGTACGTTCGACGGCGTCGCTATCGAAATGTTGGTGGTATGTCACGCAGCTGACCACGATCACTGTCGATGCGCGTCGTGACGCTGATGATCAAATTGGCGCGTTCTCGGGTGAACCTTCATCACCGAAGAATTCGGCGTTCGCGTCGATCACGGTGCTCCGCAACGTGATTCTTACCGGCGGTGTTCGCTTCGGCAACCGCGACTACGAGACGATTGCACGCGAAGACGACTACAATGAGTGGGACTTGGGCGCTGACTACTTGCTCAATCGCAACGTCGCGGTGCGTTTCCGCTATCAGCACGACGAAGTTGATTCCCCGGCCTACCGCGATTACGAGGTCAATCAGGCGACTGTTGGCCTGACGCTGCGCCTCTAAGCAGCGCCGCGGCTAGCGTCTCAAGCGCGAGCAGGGCTCATGTCCGCGGGGAAGAAGAAAACAAAAGGTCCCAAAGTCGCCGCGCGGAAACGCGCGGCGCAGGGCGTTTCGTTGACGGACGCTTTGGCTGAGGCCGCGTGGAGCGAGGCAGACATCGCTCTGGCGCAGGCGTTAGCGGATTTCGATGAAATCGAGACGGCCCAAAAGAAGGGCGCACGCAAAGACGCGTTTGAGCGTTTGGGCCAAGCGCTGTCGCGCGCCTCGCGCAAACGCGGCCTGAGTCGACTGGGTGATCTCGATGATGAAGTCGAGTTCGACGCTGAAGCCCATGACTTGAACGCGGCTGTCGCGAAAACGCCGAAGAGCGTACGTATTCAAGCGCGGGGCGTGACGCGGGGAGGCGAGGTGCTGATCAAGCCGCGCGTTACGCCAGCGGACAAGAAGCGCTCATGAGCGATTGGACGCTCTGCATTGATTTTGGCACGGCCTTCTCGAAGGCCGCCGTCGCGCCGGCTGGCGCCTGGTCGCGCTTCGATCCGGCCACAATCCGCCCGCTGATGCTGAGCACTGAGGGGCAAAACGCTTTTCTGCTCGATAGCGCCGTGTTCGTGGACGAGGACCGCGTGCTCTTCGGCCGTGCTGCTTTGAATGAAGCAGACGCGCAGGCCGACAGCAAGCGCGCGGCGCTCCGCTCCTTCAAAACGCTGCTTAGCGTCAGTGACCTCGACCGGGCGCTTAACACCAACGCGCCGCTGACCATAGATCCGCACCGCGTTTTCCAGATGCGCGACCTGATCGTGCTTTATCTCGCTTACCTACTTGCCTCGGTCGATCGCGCCATCGCCGCGGATGCCGCACTTGCTCAAGGCGCCAGATTCAGCCGTCGCTACGCCGCGCCGGCTTGGCGCAGCGGCGACAGCGCCGGTATGCACGACGTCATCGTGAGGTTGTTCGGCGAAGCTGAGGCGTTTCGTGCCGCTATCGGCAAGCGCATCCTATCGCCTGATGGTCTTTCGCTGCGCACAATCAGTGACGCGCTCCCCAAAGCTACGGAGCAGGCTGAGGCTCTGGAAATGGGCCTGATCTACGAGGCCACCGCCGCTGCCGCTTACACCTCGGTTGGGCTTGACGGCGCTGGCTCGCATATGATCGTCGTTGATATGGGCGCCGGCACAACCGATATCGCGGCGCTGGCGCGGCTCGGGCCACGCACCATTGAGCTCCCCGAAGCACGCGTGACGCTCAAGCAAGCCGGCGACTTCATCGACCGAATTATCGCAAATCGTGTACTCGAGACGGCTAAGTGGGCGAAGCGTGATGCTGAGCGGAGCGAGCTTTGGTCCGTGCTCATGAGCCAGATGGCTGACATCAAGGAAGCCATCATGGCGGACGGCCGCGCCACGCTGCGTAACCAGGGCCGCAGCATCACACTCGCGTTGAAGGACGTTGAGAAGGACGTGGACTTCCGCGATTTCCAGAAGAGCTTGCGGGAAGCCTACGATCACGCGCTTGCTGTGGTGCGCGATGACGCCCGCGCGCGTGGCCGGTCAGAAGTCCAGGCGATAGCTGTCGGCGGCGGTGCGGCGACGCCTTTTATCCAAGATTTGATCCGACGGAAAATGGAGTCGACCCGTCCACGGGTTATCCCACGCCCAGCGACGCCTGATTGGGCGCATGCACGAGAGTTCAGGGGCAATCTGGCGCCTGTATTTCCGCAACTCGCGATCGCGATCGGCGGCGCGCTGGCGCCGGACAGCATGCTGGCGGTGCGGTCGGGGTTCAGTCGCCCCGCAAACGACCGAAGCGGTACTCAGGCGGAACTCGATTGACATAGACCGCGGTCTGCGCGCGCGGCCGCCGCTGTAAGGCGGCCATTGCTTGCCGCACAGCGCTGATAGGTGTGCGATCCCAAGCTGTCACGAGAATACATTTGTCGGCGAGAGCCGCCGACGCCGCGCCGTCAGCGTTTGCGAGCACTGGCGGGCAATCCAAGACGATCAAGTCGTAGTGCTGGCGCAGGCGCAGCAACAATTCGTTGAATCCAGGAGCGGCGCCGACATTTCGCCAAGGGCTGCGCACCCGTGAGGCCGGGATGAAGTGCAGGCCGGTTTCGTCTTCCTCGCCCACAAAATTCTGCCATTTGCTTGGTTCTTCGCACGCGTCAATCAAGCCCTCGTCGGGATCGAAACCGAGGGAGCGCGTCAGTGAGCGGCGGCGTAGGTCGCAATCGATGACCACCACGCTGCGGCCTTGCTGGGAGGCCGCCAAGGCAGTGCATAAGGCGACCGTGCTGGAGCCTTCATTGGCAATGGCAGCCGCAAAGGCGACAACGCCTTCCTTCGCGACGGCGTTTTGAAGGTCGCGGAATGCCGTGGCGAATGTCGAAGATGGCTGAAACGCCAAGCAGCCAAGCGGCGAGCGCTGGTCAGGGGGCAGCTGGCGCAACATGCGCGGGGTCAGTTCCGGTGCTGCGCCCAGAATCGCGTATCCGCGATTTTTTCCGAAGCTTGAGAGTGAGGTCACAGTGTTGCGGCCGAGCTCACGAAGCGTCGCAACAACGAGACCGGCCCCTACGCCGACAGGCGCCCAAAACAGCACTGCGCTCAGCGGCTTCACGCCACCGCTCAAATCATATCCAACACCGGCCGCTGCGATGGTCACCGCGATCAAAACAAAAAGGAGCCATTGGCGCCTAACGCCGCGCTGTAAACGGCCGAGCGCAAGCGACTTCGACGGGCGGCGCGAGCGCAGAGTCGCGGCGCCGAGCGTGCCGGGTTCTTGATACCGTGGCCGCTCGCCAGTCACAGGTGAGTTCACCATTGCTCCTCGGGGGCGCGTCACCACGCTTTCGCGCATCGCCCGCTTCCATTCAGCCATCCACAGCCTATAGCCAAAACTCGGGCGAATTCGAGGGCAAATGTTAGTCGGCGTGGCGA
The DNA here is from genome assembly GCA_041398305.1 of Hyphomonadaceae bacterium. Classification (GTDB taxonomy): domain Bacteria; phylum Pseudomonadota; class Alphaproteobacteria; order Caulobacterales; family Aquidulcibacteraceae; genus Vitreimonas. Next base: position 72,288 of record JAWKUZ010000007.1, on the reverse strand, counting down.
AGTTATCCACAACGCGGTCTTAACCACACGAGGTTTTCCCGCGCAAAGCGCGAGATGTGGCTTTTCCCGAGTTACTCGCAAAAATAACCAACCGAGGGCCGGAAGACATTGCAGTTTCGCGCGAGAGGTACTTAATCGCTCGCACGAGAAGTCAGGAACAGCCATGCTCATCCAATTGCCCAGCGGGTCGCCAGACCAGCCGGGACCGCAGAACGCGGACGAAGCTAGTACAACATTCGAAGCAGGGCTTCGGCGCGATCTCGCGAGTTCCCCGATCGTCTCGTACGATTCAATGTTGGGCGGTCCGGCAAAGCGCGTGATTGATCTCAGCATCGCGGTGATTTCCGCGCCGCTTTGGACGCTAACAATGTTGGTTGCCGCTGGCGTTTCGAAGTTACGCGACCGTGCGCCGGTCTTCGTGGCGCAAGAGCGCATAGGTTACGGCGGACGGTCTTTTAAGTGCTACACGTTGCGCATCTCGCCGACAGTTACGAAAGAGCAGGCAGAAGAAGCCGTCGCGAATGATGACGCGGCCAAGGCGGCGTCGCGCGGTGTGCGTTGGCGCAACGCCCTCGAGCGTCTGCCGCAACTCTTCAACGTTGTTCGTGGCGACATGGCCATCGTTGGCCCAAGCCCGCTTTCACGCGAACAACTCGAACCTATGAGATCCGCCCGCCGTTATTATCTAAGCGCGCGTCCGGGTGTTGTCGGCACCAGCACGATCATCGGCGGAAGCGGCGATCCGAGCCAATACAAGATCTATGCGATGTCATGGGCGGTCACGACCGACCTGCTGATCTTCTGGGACGGCGTGCGGTCGCTATTCGATCGCCGGCAAGAACTCTGGAACCCGAGCTTCACACGGGCGGAGCCCGGCCAGAGCACCAGCGGCATTGTTGTGCGCCGCCGCACGGGCCAATAGCGCTTACGAGACGCTGTAGTAGGACTTGGACTCGTTGAAGTAGAGCGAGTCCGTGTACGACTGCCAACGCGGTAGCACGTAGTTCAAAGCGATCCCCAGCACGTTGCCACCAGCGGCTTCCGTCTGCATCACGGCCGCGCGCATGGCGCCAATTGCCGTGCGTCCGGCGCGAGCGATCAGCACTGTCGTATCGGCGCGGCCCACGACGATGCGGGTCTCCGCGACCGCCAAGATCGGCGCGCAATCCAGGATCACCAGGTCGTAGTGCGCGCGCAGTTCCGCGATAAGGTTGCCCATCGCATCCGAGCCGAAGACATCGCGAGGCGTGAAGCCCGACGAAGCGATCGGCAGCACGTGCGCGTCCGAGTTGGGGTCTCGCACGATCGCCGAACGCCAAGGCGCTTCGCCCGCCAGCACTTGCAGGATGCCGACATCGGTCTCGATATCGATGACGTCGTTGATCGATTGCTTGCGCAGGTCGCAATCCACCACGCAGACTTTCTGTCCCGACATCGCCGCAACGCGCGCCAAACACATCGAGATAGTGGTCTTGCCCTCATCGGGGAGGGCGGAGGTGACGGCGACAACCTTCGAAGACAGATCCAGCTGGGAATAGACAATCACCGTGCGAAGCACGCGCAGCGATTCCGTGAACGCCGACATCGGCCGCCCGACAAGGTAGCCCGAAGGATGGCGTTCCGCCGGCGGCATTTGGCGCATCATGCGCTTCGAAATCGTTGGAATCGATGAGATCGCGGTGACGCCGACTTTCGCTTCAAGGTCGTCGGCGTTCTTTACCGACTGGTCGAAGAGTTCGGCAATCAGTCCGGCGCCGATACCGGCCAATAGCCCAGCGGCGAGCATCATCAGAAGTGCGAAGCGCAGCTGCGGCGAAGATGGATGGCCCGGCAAAGCGGCGGCCGAAAGCAGACGGGTCGTAGGCACACTGAACTGCGACTGGTCCGCCGAGTGCTGTGAGCGCTCGATGAACGATTCATAGAGGGCGCGGGCTTCCTGCGCTTGTTGCTCAAGGTCGCGCAGCCGCTGCGCGTTGTTGGCATTGTTGGCTGCGGGCGCCGGAGCCGGCGCAGCCGCGCGGCGCGCTTGCTGGAGCGCGTTTACGCGGGAGCGGGCGCGTTGGACATCGCCTTCCATACTTGCCTGCGCGCGCTGAACTTCACGATCGATTTGCGCGTCGAGATCGCGGCGTTCGACGTGGATCGCTTGTACCGCCGGGTGTGTCGGCAGGTAGCGGTTTTCCAAGTCTTGCTGACGGCGCGAAATGTCGGCTTCGCGCTCACGCAGCGAATTGATCGCTGCCGAGTTGGCGACGCTTGCAAGCGCCTCAAGCGATGCGCCCGACGAACGGAGATCCATGAACTGGCGCAAGCGCGCTTCGCGGTCGGACAGCTCGGACTGCGCCGCCTGCAATTGTGCTTGAATGTTCTCTAGGGGCGTCTCAACCGGCGCTTCGTCCGGCGAAGCGATGCCAGCCTCAAGGCGGAAGGCATTCAACGCGTCTTCTTTCGCCTGCACGTCTTCACGCAATTCCGCCAACCGGCGCGAGAGCCATGAGTTTTCAGTCATGGCGCCATTGGCGTTCATGTTGAGCTGGCTGGCGAGGTAAACATCAGCGTAGGTGTTGGCGATCAGCTGCGCGCGCGCCGCCGTCGAGGCGCGGGCCTGAATCTCGATGATCCCGGATTCCGCACGCGGCTGCACCGTGATGGCGCGCGTCAAGCTCTCGGTTAAACCAGGCGTGCTTTGCGCACTGTCCATGCCCAGCGCCGAAGCAAGCTCGTTCATCAACGCAGGTGAGCGCAGCAGTGCGATCTCGGCGTCGAGTGGCGAGATTTGGCCCGCGGCGGTCGCTGCGGGTGCTTGGTTGAGAATAAGCATCGACGTCGCGGTGTAGGTCCGCGGCTGCAACATGATGACCGCAAAGGTCAGGAGTGCGGCGACGGCTGCGCCAATGGTGACGAGCCACATACGCCGGCGAAACATGTTCTTGGCGGCGGTGAGACCGACCATGTCCGCCAAACCGCGCGGCGCCTCCGGCCGTTGCGGTGTGCGGGTGGGCTCTCTGTTGACCACGTTCATATGGTTCACGCGCAGCCTGCTTTTTGGCCGGAGTTGATTACGTCAGCCGTCATTAAGCTTAGCATTGCCGCAAAGCCAATGTCGTCTGCCCACGTGGATATGCATTGTTTGCGCCGCGCCGACGTGTCGAAAAGAGCGCGGCGTTGGTTCAACTTGTTTGCTTAGAAAATGCGCTCGCCAATGCGCACGGTGTCGCCGGGCAGAACCGGTGTCGCGACCGTGAGCGGATAGGAGCGCTCGACACTTTCATTCGCTCTGCGGATGAAAACGCGCGAGCGGTTCGCGCGATAGGTGAATCCCCCGGCGGTCGCCACCGCGTTCGGAACTGTCAGGTTTGCCGAGTAGGGATAGGTGCCCGGGCGCTGGACTTCGCCAAGGATGAAAAACGGACGGTAGTTGGTGATTTCCACAGCAACGCTGGGCGCGCGGACATAGGTGGCCAATGCCGTCTGAAGCGCTTCAGTGAATTCCGGTACGGTCAGGCCGCCGGCGCGGATGGTGCCAACCAGCGGATAGGCGATCGTGCCCTGCGAGCCTACGGTGAAGGGCCCAGTGAGGTCTGGTTCATTAAAAACGGTGATGCGGATCTGATCGCCCGCGCCCAGCCGATACTCAACCGGCTCGACCATCTCATCGGTGGCAGGCGCCATTGTGGAGCAGGCGCCAAGTGCGCCCGCGCCTGCCGTGAGCGCCAGAGAACGCAAAAATGCGCGCCGGGTGTGCCAGATTGGCGATGTCATGAATTCCGATCCTTGGGGCGTTCCTACGCTATCGCCTGTGGGAAGCAAAGCGGAGGCCAGGGCGCACCTCACAGGCGCGGCTAGCCGAACGGGCGATCCGTTAAGGTTGCCGTACGCGCGAGAAGCGTAATGCGGGAACTGTGTTGCGGGCCCGAATGCCAGATGTTGTCATGGCTCTGTGAGCGTGTTGCGGCTCTTTCAGGGATCGAAATCGCCCGTCGCGAGGTTTCTCGACGGACGGGTAGGCTATGCCGTCGGCGACATTCACGGCCGCTCCGACCTCTTGGCGGATATGATCGCTCTGCTGGAAAAGCGCTCGATCGACGACACCCGCCTCGCAGGCCCCCCGATTGTAGTTTTCCTCGGCGACTACATTGATCGTGGCCATGACAGCGCCGGCGTCATCGGCATGCTTGCCGCTGGCCTCCCGCGGCATTGCGAGTGCCGCTACCTCCGCGGCAACCACGAACAATCGCTGATGTCGTTTCTGGATAATCCCGTCGCCAATCGCGGCTGGCTGCTCCAGGGCGGGGCAGAGACCCTCATGTCGTATGGCGTCAGGCCGCCGCCGTTCAATGGATCGGCCGAGATCTGGCGCGCGGCGGCCGATGACCTGCATGCGCGTATGCCGGCGGCGCACCTCGAATTTCTGCAGGGTCTTGAGCGCTACGTTGAACTTGGCGACTACGCCTTCGTCCACGCTGGCGTGGATGATACTCGCGCGCTCGCCGATCAGCCGGACGAGGCGCTGTATTGGGCGCGCAATGCGTTCATCGCCTCCAAGCGTGCGTTCTCCCACCGGGTCGTGCACGGCCACACCCCGGTTGACCGGCCCTACACGGACGCGCGCAGGATTGCTGTGGATACCGGCGCTTATGCGTCCGGGGTTTTGACGGCGGCCCGTTTCGAGGGGGAGGCGGTGAGTTTCCTGGACGTCCGCCGCCCCAACATAACCGTTTCGACCCCGTCCCGAACCGTCGAAGCCGCCGACGTCCACTGGTAGCACCTGTGCCGGGCGCGGCGCGAGGTCCGCTTGTTCAGGGGCGCGGCGCGGTTTACACCCCCGCCACCGAACAGGAGATGGCGGCATGGCGCAGAGCGGCGCGCACGGAAACATGGATATCGCGGACCAGAAGTCGACCTTCCACGGCTTCCTGATGGCGTCTGTCTGGGGCTGTGGTCTCGTGGCGCAACTAGTTGGCCTTTTGACGCTGGCCTTCGCGATTGGCGCTGGCTGGTGGGCTGGATTTGTTGCGCTGGTTCTGATTGGCATCGCCGTGGGCCTGAGCTTCAAGCTTTCCGGCGTTTATTGGGCCGTTCAGGTCGCGCTCTGGGTGCTGCTGGCGCTCGGCGGCCTCATCATTCCCGCGCTGACAGCGGGCTGATCGTTGAAGATCGCCGTCCTCAAGGAGAGCGCACCTGGGGAGACCCGGGTCGCGGCGACGCCGGAGACGGTCAAGAAAATCGTGGGGCTCGGCCACACGGTGACGGTCGAAGCCGGCGCTGGCCGGCGCGCGAGTTTTCCTGACGATCAATTCAAAGCCGCAGGCGCTGAGATCAGCGCTGATGGCGGCATCGGCGGCGCCGATCTCGTCGTAAAGGTGCGCCGCCCGACCGATGCCGAGATCGGCAAGATCAAAGCAGGTGCAGGCTTCGCGTCGCTGCTTGAGCCGTACGGCGACAAAGCTGTGATCGATAAACTCGCGAGCGCGAAGATCGACGCTGTGGCGATGGAATTCATTCCACGCATCAGCCGCGCCCAATCGATGGACGCGCTTTCATCGCAAGCAAACCTCGCTGGCTATCGCTCGGTAATCGAAGCGGCTGAACTCTACGGCCGCGCATTTCCAATGATGATGACGGCCGCCGGCACAGTCGCCGCCGCGAAGGCTTTCGTCATGGGCGTCGGCGTTGCGGGCCTTCAAGCCATCGCCACCGCGCGCCGCCTGGGCGCCGTCGTCACCGCGACTGACGTTCGCCCTGCCACCAAAGAGCAGGTGGCTTCGCTCGGCGCAAAGTTCGTCGCCGTTGAGGACGAAGAGTTCAAGCAAGCCGAAACCACGGCTGGCTACGCAAAGCCGATGAGCGCCGAGTATCAAGCCAAGCAGGCCGCGCTCGTCACCGAACACATCGCCAAGCAGGACATCGTCATTACAACGGCGTTGATCCCAGGTCGCGCCGCGCCCGTTCTCGTGACTGAAGCGCAAGCCAAATCGATGCGTCCAGGATCAGTGATCATTGATCTCGCAGTTGCGCAGGGGGGCAATTGCCCGCTGTCGAAGCCGGATGAATTGGTTGAGGTCGGCGGCGTGAAGATCATGGGCTTCACCAATCTGCCGGCGCGCCTTCCGTCCGATGCTTCGGCGCTTTACGCCAAGAACCTGCTCGCGCTGTTGCCGCTGCTGACCGACAAGGACAGCAAGGCATTCGCGCCTGCTTGGGATGACGAGATCGCCAAAGGCGCTATGTTGAGCAAAGCCGGTGCGCTGGTGCCCGCGCTGCTCCAAGAGCGCTGCATGAACGACGTCGAATTCGCCAAACGCTATTACGAGGCGTGGAACAAGCGCGACCTCGATGCGATCTGCGCGCTCTATGCTGACGATATCGAGTTTTCGTCGCCCTACATAGCGGCGCTCGGGTTCTCTCCCGATGGCGTGATCCACGGCAAGGATTTGCTGCGTCTCTACTTCGAAGCGCTCGAGCGCGCCCCGCAGCAGCTCACGTTCACGCCGGAAGTGCTGCTCGTCGGCGCGCGGCCACACGTTGATTTATCGCAATCATCGCGGTGAGCGCGCGCTGCTGAAACTCACAGAAACGGACGGCGTCGGCACTCGTCATCGCGGACGCGACCTACAGTACCGAATAAAGGTACGGAGGAATCGCCATGGCCGGTTTTGCGTCACGCGATCATCGCGGCGCTCGCTGCCGCTGCGCTCAGCACACGCGCACGCACGAACGCTAAGCGGCCGCAGAACTCAACCAGTGCGCTGGCGTTTGCAGCGTCGGCGATCGATGTGCTGACCTATCCGCCGTGGGCGCCAGCGGCCAGCGATGGTCCTCGGTGCTTGGCCGCATTCTTGAAGCGCTCAATCGCGAGGATGGCGTTGAAGGCATGACCGGTCGCTATGCCGCCAGCGCAGCTAAGGGATTTTGGCTGGAGCAGCCCTCGGCGAGCGCACCGCTGCCGCCAATGAGTGTCGCGCTCGTTTCGCTTTGTGGAGTGCGACGACTATAGGTTGACCCGGCTTCAATTCCGCCTCTTAGTCCCTCGCGACAGGTCCGTGTCCGAGGGGAGCCCATGGAAGCGGTTGATCCTTTTGTCTTCTATCTCGCCATCTTCGTGCTGGCGATTTTCGTAGGCTATTACGTCGTCTGGTCTGTGACGCCAGCGTTGCGCACGCCGCTCGTAATATCACCAACTTGCTGCATTCCTCAGTCATCATTATGTCGGCGCTGATCGCCGCCGGCGCCAGCGCGATGACGGATGGCGGGTGGATTGCGAAGGGCGCGGGCGGCCTTGCTGCTGGCCTCGCGGCGGTGAACATCTTCGGCGGCTTCCTTGTCACCCAGCGCATGCTGGCGATGTACAAGAAGAAAGAGAAGAAGTGACGTGAGCCCGGCCGACTGGCGCGCACTGATCGAAGCCTACCTCGAGGGGCGTCTCTCCGCCGAGGCGTTCATGCGCCGCTTCGTCGATGGTTGGCGCGCGACTGGCGGCGCCGTTCCGCGTGCGATCTCGGCGATGCAGACAACAGTCGAGGCGTTCGAGAGCGAGGTGCTCGAAGCCGGCGAAGAGGGCGCCGTCAGCGATGACGAGCTTCGCCAGGCCGCGCAGCGCGCGCTCGCCAATCTCAGCGAAGAGCCAACCGTTGCGCCGCACACGTTCGATCGCACCCGCGCACGCGAAGACATGCGCCGCTTCCAGGTTCAAATGCGCGGTTGCGCGGGATTGGGATGCATTATTGCGCTCGTTTGGGTTGGCCTCTGCGTGTTGCAGATCAACTTTGTCATCGAGTGGATCCACGCCAACGTCATCGACAACGTCTGGCTCTCGGCGGTCATCGGCTTCTTCGTCGCCTTCGTGCCGATCATCGGAAACGTCGTCGCCTTCTTGGGCGCGAGCGCCGCGGGCTGGCCGACATGGCTTGCCGCCATCGTTTTTTTCGCGGCGCCTGCCGTGACCATCTTCTCCGGCTGGCAGCGTTATCGCCAGTTCGGACCACCTAGGGGCTGACATGAACGCTGATCTTGCAGCACTGCTTTATCTCGTCTCGGGCGTGCTTTTCATTCTGGCGCTTCGAGGCCTCTCAAGCCCCGAAACCAGCCGCCAAGGCAACACCTTCGGTATGATCGGCATGGCGATCGCCATCGGGACGACGCTTTGGCTTATCGGCCCGGATGGCATGACCTGGGGCATTATCATCGCCGCGATCGCGATCGGCGGCGGCATCGGCGCGATGATCGCGCGCTCCATCAAGATGACGGCGATGCCACAGTTGGTCGCCGCGTTTCACTCACTCGTTGGTCTTGCCGCGGTCGCGGTTGCCGCCGCCGCGTTCTACGCGCCAGAGAGCTTCCACATTGCGTCGGAAGAGAATGTCGGCGCTTACCTGCTGCGTACGCCGATCCACATGCAGTCTCTGATCGAGCTATCGCTCGGCACCGCCATCGGCGCGATTACGTTCACCGGCTCTGTCATTGCCTTCGCAAAGTTGAACGGCAACATGAGTGGTGCGCCGATCATTTTGCCTGCGCGCCACATCATCAATATCGGCATCGGTGCGCTGATCGGTCTGCTCATCATCATGATGGCGCAGTCGCACGGAACCATCGAATGGCACTTCTGGGCTTTGGCAGGCCTTTCGTTCCTGATCGGCGTGCTTCTCATCATCCCGATTGGCGGTGCAGACATGCCTGTCGTCGTGTCGATGCTGAACTCGTACTCAGGCTGGGCGGCGGCCGCGCTCGGCTTCACACTCGAGAACGTCGCGTTGATCATCACCGGCGCGCTCGTCGGCTCCTCCGGCGCGATCCTCAGCTACATCATGTGCAAAGCGATGAACCGCAGCTTCATCAGCGTCATCCTCGGCGGCTTCGGCGCTGCCGACGGCGCGACGGCTGCAGCGAGCGGTGTCCAACGCGCATACAAAGCCGGCAGCGCCGACGATGCGGCGTTCATCATGAAGAACGCCTCGAAGGTCATCATCGTGCCGGGCTACGGCATGGCCAGCGCGCAAGCCCAGCACAGCGTCCGCGAAATGGCCGACATGCTGAAGAAAGAGGGCGTGGAAGTCCGCTACGCCATTCACCCGGTGGCGGGTCGCATGCCTGGCCATATGAACGTGCTGCTGGCCGAAGCCAACGTGCCTTATGACGAAGTCTTCGAACTGGAAGACATCAACAACGAGTTCAGCACCGCCGACGTCGCCTATGTCATCGGCGCCAACGACGTCACCAACCCCATCGCGAAAACGGACCCAAAGAGCCCAATTTTCGGCATGCCGATCCTCGACGTTGAAAAGGCGAAGACCGTTCTTTTCGTGAAGCGCAGTATGGGCGGCGTTGGCTATGCCGGTGTCGACAACGAACTCTTCTACCGCGACAACACCATGATGCTCTTGGGCGATGCGAAGAAGATGACGGACGAGATCGTGAAGGGTCTTTGAGCAGACGCGCAACAATTCTCGGCCTGGCAGCGGCCGTGATCATCCTGCCGTTGGCATTGCTCATGTCGTGCGCGAACAGCCTGATCTACCATCCGCACGCAGAGCAAGTTGCGCCAAACTTTCCCGACACGGAAGCAGTGCGCGTCGCGACTGAGGACGGCGAGCATCTCGTCGCCTGGTATCGCGCGCCGCAGCCCGGTCAGCCGATCTTCCTCTTCTTCGACGGCAACGGCGGGCGTCCGCAAATCTGGGAAGGCCGCTGGCGGCGCATCACCGAAACCGGCGCAGGTTTCTTCGCCGTCTATTATCGAGGCTATTCCGGCTCGACCGGACACCCCAGCGAACGCGGCCTGCACATCGACGCGCGCGCCGGCTACGACTGGTTGATCGCGCACGACTACAAGCCCAACGACATCGTCATCCACGGCTTCTCACTCGGCTCCGGCGTGGCCGTGCGCCTCGCAACAGAGCGACCAGCTCGTGCACTGATCCTCGAAGCCCCATTTACCGGCGTTGACGACGTTGCAGCCGCGCACTTCACCCCGCTCTCACGCTATCTGATCCGTGACGGCTTCCGCTCGCGCGATTGGATCGGTGAGGTTCGCATGCCGATCCTGATCGTCCACGGTGACGCCGACACAGTGATCCCGTTTGCGCAAGGCGAACGCCTCTACGCTCTCGCGCGCGAGCCCAAGAAATTCGTCCGCATGCCCGGCTCGGATCACTCAACGCTCGTCCGCGATGGCATCTACCCCCACATCGCCACGTTTCTTGCTGAACATCCGCCGGAGTAGCCGATGCCCGAACCGAAGACGCAGCGAAACAAGGCTTCCGTCTCTGCCTTTATCGCAGCCGTTGAAGACGAAACCCGCCGCAAGGATGCAAAGGCCGTCGACAAGATGATGCGCGAGATTACGGGTGAGAAGCCTGCAATGTGGGGCACGTCAATCGTGGGATACGGCAACTATCCTTCGCGCAGTGGCGATTGGCCGATCACGGGGTTCTCACCGCGCAAAGACGCGCTCACACTTTACATCATGCCCGGCTTCACTGAGCAGGCCGCGCTGATGAAGAAGCTGGGCAAGCACAAGATCGGCAAGGCTTGCCTCTACATCAACAAGCTTGCGGACGTGGACGAGAGTGTGCTCCGGGAGCTGATCACCCGCAGCGTCAAGTGGATGCGCGAGAAATACAAACCGAGTTGAGCGCAGCAATAGAGGAGCGGCGAACCGCTCCCTCTATCCGCTACCATATCGTGACACGCTGATCGTCCGGCAGATAGAGGTCGTCTTCCGCCGTCACGCCGAACGCGGCGTACCAGGCATCCATGTTGCGCACGACGCCGTTGACGCGGAATTTCGGCGGCGAGTGCGGATTGGTGAGCACGAGATTGCGCAGCGCTTCGTCGCGATAGCGCGAACGCCACGCCTGCGCCCAACCGAGGAAGAAGCGCTGCTGGCCGGTCAAGTTCGCCAGCACCGGCGCTTCGCGTCCGCCAAGCGAAAGCTCATAGGCCCGCAACGCCACCTGCAAACCTCCATTGTCGCCGACGTTTTCACCGAGCGTCAGCCGGCCGTTCACGTGAAGGTCCGGCAGCGCCTCAAAGCCATCGTACTGCGCCGCCAGCGCGTTCGTGACTTGCTGGAACGCCGCCACATCCTCCGGGCTCCACCAATCGCGTAGCACGCCCCGCGCGTCGGACTTCGCGCCCTGGTCATCGAACCCGTGACCCATTTCGTGTCCGATGACGCCGCCAATGGCGCCATAGTTCACCGCCGCATCCGCGTGCGGATCGAAGAACGGCGGCTGCAGGATCGCAGCAGGGAAGGTGATGACGTTCATCACTGAGTTGTAGGACGCGTTCACCGTTTGCGGCGTCATATTCCATTCGCGCCGATCTACTGGCCGCCACAAGCGCGCCGTCGTCCAATCGCCGTTGAACTTGTTCGCGCGCTTGGCGTTTCCGTAAGCGTCGCCGCTTCGCACATCCATTCCAGTGTAGTCGCGCCAAATATCAGGGTAACCGATGCGCGGCACGAACGCGGCGAGCTTTTCTTGCGCCACCACTTTCGTCGCTGCCGTCATCCACGGTGACTGATCGATGCGTTGGGCGTAGGCGCGGCGCAGGTTCTCGACCAGCTCCAGCATCTGAGCCTTGGCTTCCGGTGGGAAGTGGCGCTGCACGTAGAGCTGACCGACGGCTTCGCCCATGGCGTCGTTGACTTGGTCGACCGCGCGCTTCCAGCGCTCGCGCTGCTGCGGCTGGCCGTTCAGCGTGCGCCCGTAGAAGTCGAAGTTCGCCTCGTCGACCTCGCTCGGCAGCACGTCGGCCGTGCCGTTGATGAGTTTGAAGGTGAGGTAGTCCTTCCAGGTCTGCACCGGCGTCGCCATGAAGAGGTTCGCCAGCGGCGCCATGGCGCTTAGCTCGCGGACAACAACTTCCGTTGCCTGTCCCATGTCGCCGGCTTCAAGCCCTGCATCCCATGGGAAGTTTGGCGCGATGGCCCGTAGCTCCGCGCGGCTCTTCAAATTGTAGACACGTTCGCGCTGGCGGCGATCCGCGATCGGCCAATGCAGTTCTGCGATCTGCGTTTCGAGCGCCATGATTGAACGCGCCTTCGCAGCGCCATTTGTCTGGCCGCCGAGTGTGAGCAAACGCTCGATGTAGGCGACATAAGCGGTGCGCTGCGCTTCGCTATCGGCGCGGCGATAATATTCGCGCTCCGGCAAGCCCAGCCCGCCATGCGTGATTGTGACAACATACCGATCTGGATTGCGTGCATCGAGTGATGCGAACGCAGCGATTGGACCGCTGGTCGGGAAGTCGGCGCCGGCCATCACACGCAGGACATCTTCGTGCGTGCGAATGGCGTTGATGACAGCGAGGTCGTCGTTGAGCACGGCGATGCCGCGCGCATTGATCGCGTCCGTATCGAGATACGAATTGTAGATGTCGGCAATCTTCTGTTGCAGCGAACCTGGGGCGCCGCCGGCGAGCGCCGTCTCTTCAATGATCACGCGCTGATCACGCTCGGACTTGTCGTCAAGGATCGCGAACGTGCCCCAGCTGGTGCGGTCAGCGGGAATTTCCGTCGCGTCGAGCCAGCCGCCATTCGCATAGCGGAAGAAGTCATCGCCGGGCCGCACGGTCGCATCGCCCGCGGTTAGATCGAGGCCGAAGGCGCCGATTGCGGCGCTGCCGCTGCCTGCACTTCCTCCGCCCGCTGATCCGGTGGCGCAGCCGGCGGCGAGCGCAAGCGAAGAGGCGCCTAGGGCGCGGCGAGTGAAGCTAAGCATGAATATCCTCCAAGGTGGCAGGATCATCGGAGCGAGGCCGCGCCGCCACAAGGCCGGGGAGGGCAATCAGCCGCCCAAATCTGCGGCTTGATCGCAAAGCGGCAACGAAAAAGGGGAGCCCGGGCGGGCTCCCCTCAATCAGTTCACAACTGTGATCGCGCTTACCAGATGGTGACGCGATCAGCTGGTGCGAGATAGAGCGCATCGCCCGGTTCGACACCGAACGCTTCGTACCAGCTGTCCATGTTCCGCACCGTACCGTTGCAGCGATAGACCGCTGGTGAGTGCGGGTCGGTGAGGATCTGATTGCGCAGCGCCGCGTCGCGGATGAGCGCACGCCAAGCCTGCGCCCAGCCGAGGAAGAAGCGCTGATCGCCGGTCATGCCGTCGATCGTTGGCGCCGCTTGGCCGTTGAGCGAAAGCGTGTACGCGTGACGCGACACTTGCAGGCCACCGTTATCGCCGATGTTTTCGCCGAGAGTCAGGCGACCGTTGACGTTGATGCCTTCCAGCGGCGTGAACGCGTCGTATTGGGCCACCAAGCGGTCAGTGACTTGCGTGAAGGCCGCAACGTCATCGGCGTTCCACCAATCACGCAGCACGCCTTGCGCGTCCGACTTCGCGCCTTGGTCGTCGAAGCCGTGGCCCATTTCGTGACCGATAACGCCGCCGATGGCGCCGTAGTTCACCGCCGGGTCCGCGTTCGCGTCGAAGAACGGCGGCTGCAAGATTGCCGCCGGGAAGACGATCTCGTTGAACACCGGGTTGTAATAGGCGTTCACCGTTTGCGGCGTCATGAACCACTCGTCCTTATCGGTCGGGCGGCCGAGACGTTCCAGATCGTGCTGCCAATCGAAGGTGGCTTGGCGCCTGGCGTTGCCGAACGCGTCGTTCGGACGAACCTCAAGCGCCGAGTAGTCGCGCCAGCGATCCGGGTAGCCGATCTTCGGGCGGAAGGTCGCGAGCTTCTCGCGCGCCGCGACTTTCGTTTCCGCAGACATCCAGCTGAGTTGGTCGATGCGTTCGCCGTACGCACGGCGGAGGTTCTCGACCAGGTCGCTCATTTGCTGCTTCGACGCCGGCGGGAAGTGACGCTGGACGTAAATCGCGCCAATCGCTTCGCCGAGCGCGCCGTTCACCGATTGCACTGCGCGCTTCCAGCGCTCGCGCTGCTGCGGCTGACCCGAGAGCGTGGTGCCGTAGAAGGCGAACACTTCGTCGTCGAATGTCTTCGGCAGGATCGGCGCGCTGTTCCGTACCAGGTGGTAGGTCAGGTAAGACTTCCAAGTCGAAACCGGGGTCTGGACGTAAAGGTTCGCGAGCGGACCCATCGCCGAAAGTTCGGAGATAACGACCTCTTGCACAGCGCCGAGGCCTTGAGCTTCGAACGCAGCGTCCCATGGGAAATTCGGGGCGAGCGCACGGATTTCTGCGCGCGTCTTCAGATTGTACGTGCGGTCGCGGTTGCGGCGATCGGCGATCGGCCAATGGCGTTCGGCGATCTGGGTTTCCAACGCAACGATGCGGCGCGCTTGCGCAGCAGCATTGGACTGGCCCGCCATCGTCAGGAGGCGCGCGACGTGCGCTTCGTACTCGCGGCGGATGTTCGGAAACTCACCGTCGGTGCGGCGATAATATTCGCGCTCCGGCAGGCCCAGGCCCGCGTGCACCATGTTGGTGACGTAGCGGTTGGGATTCCGCTCATCGAGGCCGACGAAGATCGCAATCGGGAAATTCACCGGAACGCCCGGGCGCGCAATGAAGCGGATCGCCTCTTCGTGATTGCGGAGCGCTTGGATTTCGGCGAGCTCGCCTTCGAGCGGGGTGAGGCCGGCGGCGTCGATCGCGTCCTGGTTCAGGAACGAATTGTAGTAGTCGGCGATCTTCTGCTGGTTGGTGCCGGGCGCGCCGCCCGCGAGCGCCACCTCTTCGATGATGACGCGCGCGTCGTTGTCAGCTTTCTCGCGCAGGATATCGAACGTGCCCCAACGCGTGCGGTCAGCCGGGATTTGCGTGTTCGCCATCCACGTGCCGTTGGCGTAACGGAAAAAGTCATCGCCAGGCTTCACGTTGAGATCACGGGCGCTGAGGTCCACGCCCCAGGCGCCGATCGCGGCCGGTTCGCGCGCCGCGGTTTCGGCGGTATCGGTGGCTGTGCCCGTGGCGCAACCTGCCAATAGCGCGACCGACGACGCGCCCATGGCGCGGCGAGTCAACATCATCATATAAGTCCTCCGAGTCTTTGAATACTGCGCCTACTCAGCCGCAGCGAGCTTATTGCGGTCCTTACCATAGAGCCGGCTATAGAACCTCACCAGCCCCGAGACGCCGCGTTTGATGTCGACGCCCACGACGTAGAGAGCAGGGGTGAGTAAGAGTGTCACAGGCAGCGAAAGCAGCACGCCGCCTGCCAACGCCAGCGCCATCGGCTTCAAGAACTGCACGATCGCGGCTTGCTCCAGAAGCATCGGCGCGAGCGCGATGAAGGTGGTCAGTGATGTCAGCAGGATTTGACGGAACCGCTGAATACTGGCTTCGACGATGGTTTCATAAGCCTTCGCGCGCGCAACCTGGAAGCCCAGCGCCTCGAGCTCCTGGGAGCGTTCGCGGAATTCGCTCTTCTCCCAATGCATGTCATGCGACGTGCGAAGTTCGACCGGACCGCGGCCGGCGTTCTGATTAATCGCCGCCCGCACGAAAGGTTCGTGTAGGTCAGCCTCATTATCGATGACGACGATCTCCCAAGCCTCACCATTGTCGGCGACGAGTTCGTGCACTTCCATTTCCTCGGGCATTGCTTCCCCAGGTGCTTTCTTACGGAATGCGAAGTAGCCGCGTATTTGGTTCACACGGTTCAGCAGCACGACGTTGTCGTTCACGCTGACGCCGGCTGCCGCAACCATGCCGAAATAGGAGAACAGTGCCCAGCTCACGCCCATCGTCCAGTGGCCGATGATGCCGCCCACGAGCGCGAAGGGGATCACGCTCATGACCAAAAGCGGCTGCCAGTAGGCTCGGAATGTGACTGCCAACAGGAAGTACATCCCGAACAGCGCCATGATCCCCAGCGTCGTCAGCTGCGACATGAACTCCGCTTGGCTTTCAGCTTCGCCGATCGCGCGACGCGAGACCGTCGGGTAGCGGGCTTCCAGCTCAGGGAAGAACTCCTCGTTCATCGTACGCATGATGCTCATGCGCGCTTCCGCTTCGGTGAGTTCGGCCGTGACCAAAATGGAGCTCATGCGCTGGCGGCGGTCCAAACCAGTGACGCCTGGGCGGAACTCCCAAGTAGCCACAGCAGCGAGCGGAACTTCGCGTCCATCCGACGTTCGGACGCGGAAGGAAGAGAGGCTCTCGAGCGTGCGGCGATCGTCGCGCGGATAGCGAACAAACACGCGCACTTCATCGCCGTCACGCGGTAAGCGCTGCACTTCTTCGCCGTAGTATGCTTGGCGAACCTGCCGGCTGACGTCCTGCAAAGTCAGGCCCAATTGCTCGGCGCCTGGCAGCAGCGAAAAGCTCAGTTCTTCCTGCGCAGCCTCTTCGCTATCGCGAACGCTGAGCACTTCGGTGAAGCGCAGCAAACGTTCTTTCACTTCTTCGACAGCTGCGCGCAGGTCCTCTCCATTCTCGCCCATCAGCGCGAGATCGATCGTGTTGCTTTGGCCGCCGCCGCCCAGTGAAAAGCTCACGCGATCGGCATCCGGCACCTGGCCCATCAAGTGCTCAAGCCGTCGCGTAATCTCGCTTGAACGCAGATCGCGGCGCTCGGGCGGCGTCAGGCCCACCCAGGCTTGCACGCTGGTGTCGTCGATTGACTGGTTCCACGAGCGAATAACTCCACGGGACATGCGGCCCGTGTTTGGGTCTTCGTAGGCGAGGTTCGCGGTCTCGGCTTCAAGCGCCAAGCGGGCTGTATCGAGTTGCTCGGCGATCTGCTGCATGCGCGAGAACGGCGTCGTCTGCGGCATCTCGATTTGAACTTGCATGAAGTCACCCTCGACTTCAGGCATGAAGGTCTGCTGGACGCGGCCGGTGTTCATCAGCCCGCATGCATTGACGAACAAGACGATGAACGCGGCGAGCGTAAGGTAGCGCATCTTCGACGCGCCCGCGGCCAGCGGCGCGTGGATTGTACGCGCAAACCAGACGATCGAGTGTGAGCATATTTGTTGTAGCTTCATCAGACCCGAGAACAGGCCGCGCTTGTTTGGATCTGGCTGTTTAATGTGCGCCAAGTGGGCGGGCAGAATGAACAATGACTCGAGAAGCGAGAAGAAGAGCGCCGACATCACGACGATGGAAATGGCTCGTGTGAATTGCCGCACTTCGCCGTCGATCAAGATTAGCGGGCTAAAGGCGATCATCGTGGTGACGACCGATGCGACCACCGGCTTGAGCACCAGTTGCGTGCCAAGGATTGCGTGGTCCGCGCCAGTCAGCCCGCGTTCGGCGCGCTCGTAGATCGACTCGCCGACGATGATGGCGTCATCGACCATGATGCCGAGCACCAGCAGAAAGCCGAAAACCGTGAGGAAGTTCAGCGACACGCCCACATAGGGGAGAATGAAAAACGACCCCGTGAAAGCCACTGCGACGCCAACCGTGACCCACGCCGCCACCTTCGGATGCAGTGTTAGGAGTAGCAGCGCGAACACAAGCAAGAAGCCGATCGAGGCGTTCGAAACGAGAATGCTGAGCAGCGCGTTGAAGTCTTCGTTCTCGTTATAAACGGTGGTCAGCTGAATGCCGGCGGGCAAGTTCTCGCGGGCCTCCGGCAGAAATTCTTGCAGCGCCCGATTGGTGTCCCAGATGTTGAACCGGTCAGCGGTCTGAATGCTAATCAGCACAGATGGTTCGCCGTTCATGCGGGACCAGAGATTCACATCCTGGAAGCCGTCGATGACGCGCGCGACATCACGCACGCGGACAGTGCCGCCCTCGGGGGTTTGCCGGATGATGATGTTTTCGAAGTCGCGTTGCGTATCCGCCAAGTTACGCGCGCTCAGCGTGAAATTGCCGTCGGGCGTGCGAACGGCGCCGGCGGACGCGTTGAGCGAATCCGCGCGGACCGCGCGCGCGAGTTCGTCGAAGGTCAAGCCATAAGCGCGCAGCGATTCTTCCGAGACCTCGATCGAGACTTCGGGCGAACGTGTCCCAACAACGATCGTGTTGGTGGCGCCGGGCAACAGGGCAATCTGATCGCGCAGCCGTTCCGCCGTATCGCGCAGCAGACGTTCATCAACATCGCCGTGAAGACCAAGAATAACCGACCAGTTGCGGCCCACTTGCCGCTGCACTCGGATTGGCTCCATCCCCGGTGGTAAGCCGGAGATGGCGTCAACAAGCGATCGCGCCTCCGCCGTCATGGCGTCGATGTCAGCGCTGGTTGAGACGCTCAGATTCACCCAAGCGAACCCCTCGCCAGAACGCGAACGCACCCAGTTCACGCCATCGAGTGAAGCAACGGCTTCCTCGATGCGCACGGTGACCTGGCTTTCCATGTCTTCCGGGCTCGCGCCTGGCCAGGCGGCTTGGATGAAGATTCCGTCGCCCCGTCCAGGCGGCCAGAATTCCTTCTCCATGTTGCCGAACGACAGCAGGCCCAGGATCGCGCACGCGACCATCAACAGGTTTCCCGCGACGGGGTTGCGGCCCCACCAGTCGACTAGACCATTCAGCATCGTCTCACTCCAGGACGCGTCAGCGCGTCACTCGCGGATTTCCAGTTGTTCTTCGGCGGCAGCTTCGACGCCTTCGCTCTCGCCTGCGGAGTTGATGGGAGTCACCTCCATGCCGGGGCGCGGCGAAGAGAGGTGGCTCACCACGACGCGCTCGCCGTCGGCAATGCCTTCACGGAACAGCACTTCATCGGCCGTGGTTTGCGCCGCCGTGACTTGGCGCACCTCGATCGTGTTGTTCTCCGTGACCACGTACACGAACTCATTGCGCTTGAGCGCCGAGCGGGGCGCCGCGACCAAGGTTTCGCGGTTCGAGCCTTCGAGGCGCGCCTGCACGAACATGCCGGGCGCGAGTGGGGCGGAATGGCTCGCGCTGAACGGATCCCGCACCTCGACGACGCCATAGACCAAGCGCGTGCGTGCATCGACCGAAGCTTCGGTCCGCACGAGGCGGCCTTCCCAAGCCTGGATGCGCCCGCCCGTCACGCTGGTAACGTGCGCGGCGGGGCCAGCGTTGGTGCTTGATGCGTTGAAGCCAACCGGCAGACGCATCGACGCAAGGTCGGCGTCTGTCAGCGGCACGCGAATTTCCATCGTGTCCGTCGAGAACATCACCGCCACCGGCGAGCCGGGGCCGACATAGTCGCCGACATTGGCGCGGCGCTCGCGCACGCGGCCAGTGAAAGGCGCGCGGATTGAGGCGCGGTTGAGGTCCAGCTCAGCCGAACGCAGCGCCGCTTCCGCCGAAGCCAGTTGCGCGCGCGCTTGCGCCAATTGCGGCTCACGCACGGCCAGAGGCGGGGCCTCACCGCGGCCCAGCGCTTGCCAATCCTGGCGCGCCAATTCGGCCTCGGCTTCTTCGCGCGCTAGGCCTTCCTGCGCCTGCGCGACTTGTGCGCGGGCGCGAACGACTGCGAGCTGATAATCGGCCGCATCGATACGGGCCATCACTTCGCCTTCGGCGAATGAGCCGCCTTCCGCGAATTTTGGGCTAGCCCAGACAACGCGGCCAGCCACTTGTGAGGCAAGCGTGGCTTCAACGCGCGGGCGCGCTTCGCCCTGCACATTGATCGAAACCGTCGTCGGCCGCGCGTGCGCGACCGCGAACTGCACCGCCGGTGCATGCGGCGCATCGCCCTTTTCCTTGGCTTTCGGCCCGGTTGCGATCATCAGCGCCAACAGAAGTCCGCCGCCGATAATGACAACAAGCGGTGCGGCGAAGATCGCAATCTGCTTGAGTCTTCCCAAGAGGCCCTTTGGCTTGTCCTCTTCTGCCGCTGTCTGCGTCGTCATGCTGAGGTCCATCTTGTTCATGGCGTTACTTCCCGGTCTTCGTCGATCCCGCCAGTGCGGGAGCCGCCGCCAAGAGCGACGTGATAAGAAATACGATTGGAGACGCGTGCGGCGCGCGCCGTGATCAAGCCACGCTCGGCGTCGATGCGGCGCGTGTAGGCGTCGATCAGTTCAAACAATGTCGCCACGCCGCGTGCATACTCGCGCTCGGCAAGCGCTTGCGCTTCGCGCGCTTCGTTTGCGGCAATGGCGAATTGTGTTTCGCGGACTTCCAGCGATTGATCGGCGCTGATCGTGCCTTCGACTTCGCGCCAGGCCGCGATTGAAGTGCGTACATACTCTGCCGCCGCCGCACGGCGATCGGCGACGCTGGCGCGCGACTCCGAGAGTAGGGCACCGCCATTAAAGATTGGCATGGTGATCCCGGCGACGATGTTCGAGATCATGTTCACGCTGTCGTCGATATTGTTGAGCGAGGGATTTGCCCCCGCGTCCGTGGCGCCTGCGCTCGCACGCAGCGTCAGGCGCGGCAGCATCGCGGCGCGCGCTTCGTGAATGCGGAAACCCGCCGCGCGCAAGCGATGTTCGGAGGCAAGCACGTCAGGCCTGCGTTCCAGCAAATCCGCTGGCGCGCCAGCCGCGGCAAGCGGAGCGAGCTCCGGCAGTTCGCCGTCCGCGCGGAGTGCGCCGTCAGGATAGCGGCCCATGATCGCCTGAAGGCGGCGCGACGAGATCAGCACTTGATCCTGCGCCTGCGCCTGCAAGGCCCGCGCTGAAGCGACTTGGCTTCGCGCCGTGCGCAGATTGAGCGAAGACACAAGGCCCGCGTCGTAACGGCGTTGGGTGAGGTCGAGCGCGCGTTCGCGCGTCGTCAAATCTTCCTGCGCCAACGCCAGCAATTGCTGCGCCTGGATCAGATCGACCCAGGCTTGCGAGGATTGGCCGGCAATCGAGAGTCGCGCGTCATCCAAGTCACGGCGCGCCGCGTCAGCGCTTGAGTCAGCGGCGAGCGCACGTGACGTGAGCCGGCCCCAGAGATCAATTTCCCAACTCGCCACAACGCTTGAGGTCAGGAATTCTGTGCGAATGCGTTCCTCAGTGGCGGTTGGCTCTTCGGTGCGCGTGCCATCGACGCCAACGCTCAAGCTCGGCAACAGATTGCCGCCGAACGAACCGCGCGCGCGCCAGCGCGCTGCGCGATAGCGCGCTTCAACGATTTGAAGGTCGGGACTGCCGGCGAGCGCCTCGCGCGCGAGCGTCGACATCTCAGGCGCGCTCAGATCGTCAAGCCATGTTGCCGCAGGGGAAACTGCCAATTCAGCTGCCCGCTCGGCGCCGATCGCATCAGCTGCGACATAGGAATCCGGCTCAGGCGGGAGATTGCGTCCCGCGCACGATCCGGCCAGGGCCATCAACCCCACGCCGACCAACAGTCGAACCCCGTTTTTCATGTTCCCTCACGCACCCGCTCTAGACGCTACCCTCTCGAAAGTCAATAAATCTGTATTGAAAATCGATATGGATTTCCTGTGTTGCGGCTAGGGCGCACCTCTCCGGTCAGCTATGGGATGCCATCACCCCCGTTTTTGGATGCGTCGCGTCGTTCACCACGACGAAGTGTCGTTTTCGCGCGATGGGCGGCAGCCCTCAATCCAATGACGCGCGAGCAGGCTCCGGTCCGACAGCTCGGCTTGCGCGACTCCGAGGCGCCGCCCTAAGCCGATTGCCTATGGCCATGAACCGCCTTGCGCCGCCGCGGCTGCGGCTGGACCGCGTTCCCGCCGCCGCCTGGGCGGCTGGCGGGCTTGCGGCATTGGCGGCGCTGTTTGCGTTTGTCACCAGTTCGGGCGCTGCCGTGCTCATGGTGCTTGCCGCTGCCGCCGCCTATTGGGCGGTGCGCGAAGTCAGCCGCTTCGAGATTGCGCCAAGCAGCGATGATCAGATTGAACTTGTCGGCCTCGCTGAACTTGCGCCGTTGCTCGAAGCGTTGCCGGATCCCGCTCTTTTGGTCGATTCAGAGGGCCGCATCGTCGGCTCCAACGCTGCCGCCCGGCGTCAAATGCACTTCGAAGCTCGGGGCCAATTCTTGACGTCGATCTTGCGTCATCCCGACGTGCTCGAAGCCGTGCAATCAGCGGTGCGCGAGGGCGAGACCAACTCGGTCGAGTATCAGACGCCTGCTCAGGTTGATCGCCACACACGCTGCTATGTCGCGCCGGTGACATGGGGCGCCGATCGCGCAGCAATGCTGGTTTTTCACGATCAAACAGCAAGAATCAGCACCGAGCGCATGCGCGCTGACTTCCTCGCCAACGCTAGCCACGAGCTGCGCACGCCGCTTGCTTCGCTCACGTTGCTGATCGAAACGCTCAACGGTCCTGCGCGCGACAACGGCGCGGATCGTGATCGCTTTCTAGGCATGATGCAGGTGCAAGCCGATCGCATGCGGCGCCTGATTGACGACCTGCTTTCGCTGTCGCGCATCGAACTTGATGAACACGTGCCGCCATCGGATCGCGCCGATCTTGCGGCCGTTGCGCGCGAAGTGGCGGATTCGCTGGCGCCAGTGCTCAAGGAACGCGGCGTCCGGCTTGATTTGCGTGTGCCGCGGGATCAGGTGCGCGTTGTCGGTGAGCGCTTTCAACTCGCGCAAGTCGTACAAAACTTGGTCGACAATGCCGTAAAATACACGCCTGAGGGCGGTGTCGTAACGGTCGAGGTGGCTGCTTCTGGCGATCGTGAAGACGTGTCGGCGCAAGCCGGTCGGCGCTGGGAAGAGGCTGGCCGCGTGGCGTTGCTGACCCCCACCGCCGCCGCCAATCGCTCGTACGCCTATGTCCGCGTGGAGGACTCAGGCCCCGGCGTGTCCAAGCAATTCCTGCCCCGGCTGGGCGAACGATTCTTCCGTGTCGAACGCGAACTTGGCAACGAACGCGGTGGCACCGGTCTGGGGCTTGCCATCGTTAAGCACATTGTGAACCGCCATCGCGGCGGCTTCCTGGTCGAGAGCCAATCTGGGCGCGGCTCCGCCTTCGCCGCCTATGTGGAATTGGCGGAGGAGGGCTGATGAAACGAAGGGGCTATTTCACATCAGTGTCATGGAAGCCCCCTACATACCCGTCGCATCGGGCGTGGAAGGCTGCGCGGTGCGTCAGCGCTAAGCTAAGGGGTCGAAAATCATGGAATTTTCAGCTGCAGGCTCCGAGCGCCCAATGAGCACCGGCCCCGCAATGACTGCGCCAACTGTAAAAGCTCAAGCCGGCTCGATTCTCGGCGCGCCGATCAAGATTTCCGCCCGCGATGTAAACGTTCACTACGGCGACAAGCAGGCGCTGTTCGATGTCTCGATGGACATCCCCGATCGCGCCGTGACCGCTTTTATCGGCCCGTCGGGCTGCGGCAAGACGACGTTCCTGCGCTGCTTCAACCGCATGAACGATCTGATCGACAATTGCCGCGTCAGCGGCTCGTTGCAGATCGAAGGCAAGGACGCCTACGCGAAGAACGTCGATCCGGTCGTGCTGCGCACGCGTGTGGGCATGGTGTTCCAAAAGCCGAACCCATTCCCGAAGTCGATCTACGAAAATGTCTCCTACGGCCCGCGCATTCACGGCATGGCCAAGTCGAAGAAGGAGATGGACGAGATCGTTGAACGGTCGCTGAAGCGCGCCGGCCTATGGGAAGAGGTGAAGGATCGCCTGCAACAGCCGGGTACTGGCCTCTCGGGCGGCCAGCAACAGCGTCTCGTCATCGCCCGCACCGTGGCGGTGAACCCCGACATCATCCTCATGGACGAGCCGTGCTCGGCCCTAGACCCGATCGCGACCGCGAAGATCGAAGAGCTGATCGACGAACTCCGCGAGAATTATTGCATCGTCATCGTCACTCACTCGATGGCGCAAGCGGCGCGGGTGTCGCAGAAGACGGCGTTCTTCCACCTGGGGAAGCTGGTTGAGACTGGCGCGACCGAGGAAATCTTCACGAATCCCCGCGACACGCGTACGCAGGACTACATCACTGGCCGGTTCGGCTAATTCCAATGGCCGTCCCGAAACGATCACGCAGCGCGCCGGCACTGGCGCGGCGAGTTAAGGCGACAATGGCTGAGCATACCGTCAAAGCGTTTTCAGAAGAGTTAGACGCGATCACCCAAGAGGTGGCGCGCATGGGTGGGTTGGCTGAGACAGCGATCGCCGACGCGCTGGCGGCCGTCGCGCGCCGCGACACCGAACTTGCTCAGGTCGTTATCCAGCGCGACCCCAAGATTGATGCTGCGCAGCGCGAGATCGAGAAGCGCGCGATCAAGTTGTTCGCGCTCCGCCAACCTATGGCGAGCGATCTGCGTGTGGTGCTCACCGCTTGGCGGATTGCTGGCGAACTTGAGCGCGTCGGTGACCTCGCCAAGAACATCGCCAAGCGCGCTCTGATCCTGAACCAGGACGAGCCGATCCAGCTCACCCGTTCGGTCGAGCGCATGGGCAAGATCGCGGGCGCACACTTGAAGCAAGTGCTCGACGCCTACGCCAACAAGGATGTGCAAGCGGCGATCACCGTCTGGAACTCGGACGACAACATCGACGCGCATTACAATTCGCTGTTCCGCGAATTGCTGACCTACATGATCGAAGACCCGCGCATGATCAGCTCATGCGCGCACTTGCTCTTCATCGCCAAGAATCTTGAGCGCATCGGCGACCACGGCACCAATATCGCCGAGTACATCCACTTCCTCGTCACCGGCGAGGAAATTGCAACGCAGCGCCCGCGCGCTGACGCCGCGGAGTAGGGATTCCAAGTCATGGCCAAGGCAACACATGTGCTGGTCGTCGAAGACGAGGCGGCCTTGGCGGATTTGCTCAAGTACAATCTTGAGAAGGAAGGATATCGCGTCTCCGTCGCCAATGACGGTGAGGAGGCGTTGGTCGTAGCCGATGAGAGTGCGCCGGATCTGGTAGTGCTCGATTGGATGCTGCCGAAGGCGCCCGGCATCGAGGTCTGCCGCCGCCTGCGCGCGCGCCAGGATACGCGCAACACGCCAATCGTGATGCTGACGGCGCGCACTGAGGAGGGCGACCGTATTCGCGGCCTTGACGTCGGCGCCGACGATTATCTCACCAAGCCATTCTCGATGAACGAGCTGCTGGCGCGCCTGCGCGCCGTGATGCGCCGTATCCGGCCGGGCTTGGCCGACGACAAGATCGTTATCGGCGACATCACCATGGATCGCGTCTCGCACCGCGTGAAGCGCGGCCAGCGCGACGTTCACTTGGGGCCGACCGAATTCCGCATCCTCGACCACTTGATGCAACACCCTGGCCGCGTGTTCAGCCGCGAGCAATTGCTCGACGCTGTTTGGGGTTCGGACGTTTACGTTGAAGCGCGCACGGTAGATGTGCACATCGGCCGCCTGCGCAAGGCGCTGATGGTGGGCACTGAGACCGATCCGATCCGCACCGTTCGCAGCGCCGGCTACGCGTTGGACGTGGACGCGGCCTAAGTCGCGTCGCGGTCGCGGCTCATGTGGAAGACCGCTTCAATTCTGATCTCGTCACCGACGACGTTGTAGAGCACGACGTATGGCGTGCGCGTCACGACGAGCCTGCGCA
Source organism: Hyphomonadaceae bacterium (assembly GCA_041398305.1). GTDB lineage: Bacteria > Pseudomonadota > Alphaproteobacteria > Caulobacterales > Aquidulcibacteraceae > Vitreimonas. The sequence goes on along the minus strand of JAWKUZ010000007.1, from coordinate 46,983 downwards.
GCGGGCCGTCGCCGTCAATCGGATATGCAAGCGGCATCTCGGCCAGGTCGGCAACGCGCTCGACGATGCGTATCCATATCCGCTCAGTCGCCTGCGGACTGAGCTCCAACATGTACGTTTGAATGGCGTCCAGGTCCGCGCGTGCGCTGCGCGACCAGACGATTTTCACCGGCCGAACTTCTTCTCGAACGCAGCGACGACGTCTTCGTGCGCTGCGTAGTCAGGGTTCGGATCGGCCAGGCGGCGCGTAAGTTCTGCGCGTTGCTCCGGGGTCAGGACCGTTTGACGCCCATCATCCTCAAGCAGGAATTCGATCTCAGCTGCGAGCGCCTCCTGGCGATCCGCCGGGAGTTGCTTTAGCCGCGCCAGCACGAGGTCGAGCTTGGTCATGACGGCACTATAGCTCCAATTGAGCGCAATCTGAAGACCGATATCAGCTTGCGCCAACGCTCGCGGGATCGATCAGGTATTCGCGCGAGCAGAATTGGCAGCGGGCGTGAAGGTTGCCGTCTGGTTCGATCAGGTCGGCGATTTCTTCTTTTGGGAACGTCTTCATCACGTTGGTGAGACGTTCGGCGCTGCAGCTGCAGCGATCGTCTAACCGCGCGACGTCGCCCATGCGCACGCCTTCTTTGTGGAAGAGGCGATAGAGTAGGCGGTCTGCGGGCAATGCCGGGTCGATGAGTTCTTCGTCGGTGAGCGTCGCGAACAGGACTGAGGCGCGGTTCCAATCTTCGTGCGTGTCGCCGCGTGCTTGGTCGCCGGCGAGGCGTTGCATCAGCACGCCGCCGGCGCGCCATTGTGATGGGCCGTCGCCGTTGATGATTTCGCCGACGGCGAGGCGGATGCCGGTGTCGGTCTGCTCGCTGGCGCGGAAGTAATTCTCCGCGCACGCCGCGAGCGTGTCGCCTTCAAGCGGGACGACGCCTTGGAATGGCGTGGTGTTCTCGCCGAGATCAAGTGTGAGGATGAGGTTGCCGGCGCCGAGCAAGTCACTCGGCGGCAAGCGATGGGCGTTCGCGAGTTTCTCTGCTGCGCCGTCAGCAAGGCGCGCGTAGCCGCGCACGCCGCCATCGATGTGTTCCGCAACAAGCAACGTCACCGGGCCTTCGCCTTGCGCTTGGATCACCAAGCGGCCGTCCGTCTTCAGCAGCGATCCCACGAGCGCCGTCAGCGTCAGCGCTTCTCCGAGCAACATGGCGACGGGGCGCGGATAGTCATGGCGATGCAGGATCGGATCGAGCGCGCCTTCCGCCATGCGCGCGATGCGGCCGCGCACCGGCGCGTTGTCCAGGCTGAAGGACGCAATGATGTCGTCAGTTGCGGGCATGAAGCGGGCGATATGGGGCCGTGCGGCGCGATAGGCAATGTCACTGGGTGGCGCCGCCCTTCGACAGGCTCAGGGTGACGCCAATTCTGGCAGTGGCATTTCGGTAGCGTCAGCCTGAGCTTGTCGAAGGCGGACGCGGACCCTCACAGCTTGCCCAAGCACCAGAGCAGCACCGCCTTTTGCGCATGGATGCGGTTTTCCGCTTCGTCCCATGCAGCGGAGCGTTCGCCGTCGAGCACGCTGTCGGTGACTTCCTCGCCGCGATGAGCGGGGAGGCAATGGAGGAAGATCGCGTCCTTGCCGGCGCGCGCCATCATCTCATCGTTCACCGCGTAGGGCGGGAAGGCAGCCATGCGCTCGTCTTTATCGGTGTCGCCCATCGACACCCAGGTGTCGGTGACGACGACATCGGCGCCATCAATGGCCTTCTTCGCATCGTAGTGCGCTTCGATATCCGCGCCCGCCGCAATCGCTGCTGCGAGTTCCTGGCCGCGCGGTGCGTAGTTCGGCGGCGTCGCGATGCGGAGCTTGAAGTCGAATTTCTCGGCGGCGTGCATGAACGAGGTGCAGACATTGTTGCCGTCGCCAAGCCAGGCGATGGTCTTGCCCGTGATGTCGCCCATGCGCTCTTCGATCGTCTGCAGATCGGCGAAGATCTGGCAGGGATGCGAGAGATCGGTGAGGCCGTTGATGACGGGTACGCTCGCCGCCGCTGCGAAGTTCACGACATCGTCGTGATTGTTGGCGCGGATCATCACCGCATCGACCATGCGTGAGAGCACGCGCGCGGTGTCTTCCACGGTTTCGCCGCGGCCGAGTTGCGTGTCGTTGGCGTTCAGGACGATCGACTTGCCGCCGAGTTGGTGCATGCCGATCTCGAACGAGACGCGCGTGCGCGTCGAGTTCTTCTGGAAGATCATGGCGAGCGCATAGCCATCAAGCGGCGCGTCTTCGTCGGGCGCAGCCTTCGGCCAATCGATGCGCGCGGCTTTGCGTGCGTGCGCTTCGTCCAAAATCGCGCGCACTTCTTCTTTGCTCAGTGCGCTGATGTCGAGGAAGTGGCGCGGGCTCTCGTTCACGCGCCAGCTTTCGCCGTCTGCGCGGCCAGCACCGCGTCGATCGCAGCCACCGCTTGGCGGATTTCGTCTTCCGAAATGTTCAGTGGCGGCGCGAGGCGCAGCACGTTGTCGCCGGCGACGCCGAGCAGCACCTTCTTCTGATCACGGATTTCGCCTTGGATTGGCTTCGGATCGATCTTCAATTTCACGCCGCGCAGCAGGCCTTGCCGGTGATGGCGACCACGAGATCGGGATGGCGATCCTTCAGGCTCTCAAGCGATTGCGTGAGTTGGTTCGCGATCTTGTTCACGTGCGCGAGGAATTCCGGCTTCGAGAGTTCGTCATAGACGGCGTTGCCGATGGCCATGGCGAGCGGGTTGCCGCCGAAGGTTGTGCCGTGCACGCCTCTGACCATGCCTTTCGCTGCTTCCTTAGTCGCGAGGAACGCACCCATCGGGAAGCCGCCGCCCACACCTTTGGCGACAGCCATGATGTCCGGCGTGATGCCTGACCATTCGTGCGCCCACATCTTGCCGGTGCGGCCGGCGCCCGATTGCACTTCGTCGAAGATGATGAGGAAGCCGGTCTCATCGGCGAGCTTGCGTAGGCCGCGGAGATATTCGTCCGGCGCGGCGCGCACGCCACCTTCACCTTGCACAGGTTCGAGAATGATCGCCGCTGTGGTCGGGCCGACGAGTTTCTTCAGCGCGTCGAGATCGCCCCACGGCGCTTGGATGTAGCCGGGCAGACGCGGGCCGAAGCCGTCGATGTAGTTCGGATTGCCGCTGGCGTTGACGGCTGCGTACGAGCGGCCGTGGAACGAGCCTTGGAAGCCGATGATGTCGATGCGTTCGGGATTGCCATTGGCGGTGTGATACTTGCGCGCCGTTTTCAGCGCGCCTTCGATCGCTTCGGTGCCTGAGTTGGTGAAGAACACAACGTCGGCGAAGCTGTCGCGCGTGTATTTCGCGGCGAGGTCTTCTTGGCCCTTCACCTTGAACATGTTCGAGGTGTGCCAGAGCTTCTGCGCCTGCTCGTGCAGGGTCTTCACCAGGAACGGTGGCGCGTGGCCGAAGGCGTTGACGGCGATGCCGGCGATGCAGTCGAGATACTTGTCTCCCTTGTCATCCCAGATCCAGCTGCCTTCGCCGCGCACGAAGATCTGCTCCGGCGGGGCGTAGACGGGAAGAATATGGCTTTCTGCGGCGCTCATTTTTTCTCTCGGGATTTGGGGAAGGCGGGGTTTTGAGCCGCGCCGCTTGCAAGGTCAAGCGGCTGGGATCATCAACATTTTATGAGACGAGACCATTCCATTCCCCGCGGCGAGCTGCATCGCCTTCGTCACCAATCGGTTGTGCTTGAGGGCAATTCGCTGGGCGATCCGACTGAGCGTGAGTTGCACGTCTGGACACCTCCGGGCTGGAGCCATGCGGAACAGCTGCCGCTGCTGGTCGATCTTACCGGCTATTGGGGCGCGGGGCCGAACCACACCAATTGGAAGCCGGGCGGCGAGAATGTGCCGGAGCGGCTGGATCGCTTGGCCCATGAGGGCATGGCGCGCTGCGTGGTGGCGTTCCCGGATTGCTTCACCAAGCTCTACGGCAATCAGTATCTGAACAGCGAAGGCTCGGGGCGTTACGCCGATTACGTTTGCGACGAGATCGTTCCGTTTGTTGAGGCGAAGTTCAGTTGTGGCGGCGCTGGGCGTCGCGGCGTGTTTGGCAAGTCGTCGGGCGGCTACGGCGCGGCGTGGCACGGCATGAACCGCTCCGATTTCTGGAGTGCGATCTCGATCAATAGCGGCGACATGGGTTTCGATGCGCTGTTCATTCCGACGTTGTACGATGACGTCGATGCACTGCGGCCGTTCGACTACTCGATCGAGAAGTGGATCAAGCACGTCGAGGCGAAGCCTAAGCTGAAGGACAAGGATCGCATGATCCTGATGGATTTCGGCCAGGCTGCTTTCTACGACCCCGATCCGACTCAGTTTCGCAACATGCGTCTGCCGATGGATCCGCGCACGGGCGAGCTTATTCCGGAGCGTTGGGCGAATTGGATGAAGCACGATCCGGTGGTGATGTTCGACACGCTGGGCGAGAATTTGCGCAAGCTGAAGCTCATCTACATGGATTGCGGCTGGTCGGATCAGTTTCGGATTCACTTCGGCATGCGCCGCTTTGCAGCGAAGCTCGCGGCTGCGGGCATCGCGCATACGTACGAAGAGTTCGACGATGATCACACCGACGTGGATTATCGGATGGATGTGTTCTTGCCGCTGATGGCGAAGACGTTGAGCTAGCCTTGGCGTCGCTCAAGCGAGCGAAGCACAAGCGCGACTATTACGCCTGATCCCAGAATGAATGCGCTGATTGCTGCCGCGCCGATCAGGTAGAGCGGCATCGATTGGAGGGCATCGGTTGAATCCGGCGCGCTCATGAGAGTTGCGCCTGCGACCATCAGAGCAATTACTAGCGGTACTGACGCAAACACCGCGAAAATGATCAGCACCGCGCGCAAGTCTTAACTCCGCAGCCTGTACCCGCTCTTGATCAGCGCCCAGCTTGCGTAGCTTAGCGCGAGCGCGAGGCCGCCGGTGATGAGGGCGCCAGTGAGCAGGGGCGCGTCGTGGTGGCCGATGAAGCCGTAGCGGAATCCGTCGATCAGCGAGAACACTGGGTTGTAGTGCGAGATCGTGCGGATCGGTTCGGGCAGGATCGAAGTTGAGTAGAACGTGCCCGAGAGGAATGTGAGCGGCACGATGATGAAGTTCGTCACCGCTGCGAGGTGATCGAACTTGTCGGCCCAGATGCCGCCGATGAGGCCGATGGCGCCGAAGATCACCGATGCAACGATGGCGTAGTAGAGCGCGACGAGTGGATTCACCGGCATGATGTTGGCGAGCCACGCGACGGCGATCAGTGACGCGAAGCCGACGAGTAGCCCGCGCGCGGCTGCGCCGACGATGAAGGCGATGGTGAGTTCGAGCGCTGAGAGTGGCGGCATCAAGAAGTCGACAGCGTTGCCTTGCACCTTCGCGATGACGAGCGACGACGATGCGTTTTGGAATGCGTTCGAGAGGATCGACATCATCACCAGGCCAGCTGCCAAACCGTCGGCGTACGCGCGCGGTTGACCACCCTCTGCGGTGCCCGGCCAATCGCCGCCGCGCACCAGGCTGAACACCAGCATGAACAGAAGCGTCTGAATGAGCGGCGCGAAGACGGTCTGCGCGCCGACCTTCAGGAAGCGGCGGATTTCACGCCAGACGAGGGTCTGTAAGCCCAGCCAATTGACCGCGCCGTAGTGGCGGGAGGTGAGGGCTGGCGGGGTAGTCCGAACGGCAGTGTCCATACGCAGAACAGTTCTTTCATAATTCCTTAACGAGTCCTGAGCGCTCGTTAACCATGTTGCGGGCCCAAGTCCCGGTCTCTGCTCAATTTAATGAGCCGAGTCCCTACTGACAGCCCGTTAGTAAGAAGTGAGTAACCCACCATATGTCATGGGATAACTACTGTATCTTGGGTATCCACATGACAAAACCACAACCCATTGACTTATTCGCCCAGAACGGGAGTGTGTCGCATTCCCGTCAGAAATGGGCGGGGCCATGGGCCAAGGGGGCTTGAACACATGGGCTGGTCAGAAGAGCGCGTTGCGCTGCTGCGTAAGCTGTGGGCCGAAGGGCTTTCAGCTAGCCAAATTGCGAAACAACTGGGCGGGGTCACCCGCAATGCCGTGATCGGCAAGGTCCACCGGCTTGGTCTGGCGGGCCGGGCCACTCCGTCACGGCCAGCCAAGCGGCCGGTCCGGACGGCGCGTCCGCGGATCGTTGGCCCGTCGGCCCCGCGCCTGCGGATCCCGTCGAGCGAGCCGCGCGTGGTCATTCCGGACCTTGAGCCGATGAAGCTCGAGGACGGCAAGGCCGCGACCGTACTGACGCTCAATGAGAGCATGTGCAAATACCCGATCGGCGATCCGACGGACGCGGACTTCGCGTTCTGCGGCCGCGGGGTTTTTGGCAACCATCCGTATTGCCAGGACCACGCGCGCCTCGCCTATCAACCAAGCCAAGCGCGCAAGCGCCGCACGTCTGGCGAGCCGGATGAGCTCCGCCGCATGATGCGCCTCGCCGCTATGTAGGGATCTACCCCTGCAAACTTGAACGCCGCTGTCGAAAGACGGCGGCGTTTTTGTGTGAGCAATGCGCCGGGGGCCGCGCATGCTTGTGAGCATCGCGGGTTCGGCGTCGCTCTCCACAGAAAATATGGAAGAGCAGGGCGCGCTTTGGGCGGAAGCTTCAAAGCGAAATAGGTCGTTTGGGTGTGCCGAAGCGCGCCCTGCGCGGAGCGTTCTTCCGGCCGGCGGACATCTGAGGCGTTCAGGGAAGTCCCGGGTGGCCATGCGTTTGCTGACAGGTGGGCTTGGTTCGTTCGACCGGCGCGGCCTTCTCCCGCACGTTCCGATCGCCCACGACGCTGGGTGTCCGGCGACTCTTAGCGCCTGATGTCACGTTCCCGGCCGACGTGCAGGCGAAGACCAACTCCTCGCACTGGGCCTCTGCTTCCTTTTGCTCGCAGAGCAGAAGTGATCGCCATCGCTGGTTTGCACTTCATCACGTTCGTTCCGCATCTCCGGCGCTGTTGCATGTTGGTCGTCACCATCAGCCTCCCGTGCTGGAGATGCATGCATCATCTCATGAGCTGAAAGGTGTGGGATAGATTTTAGCGCGCGCCGCGATTTTGCTGGGCCGCAAGGGCGCGCGGTGTTGGATAGATGGCTGCTGTTGGCCCAGTGCTGCCGTTCGCGGTGCGTATGCTCATCCTCGCCAGCGGAGCGGATTTGCGTCATGCTTACCGCGACGAGCCGGGGGGGATATCAGATGCTGTTGCGCCGCGTGATCGTACACTTGCGCAAGCAGGAATGGACGGCAATTGCGATCGACTTTGTGATTGTGGTGCTCGGCGTTCTCCTCGGTTTGCAAGCCAATGAGTGGGGCGCGTCGCAGGCGGATGTGCGTCGGGGCGAGGCCTACGCTGAGCGCCTTGTGGCCGAAATTGAGGAAAACCTCGGAGAGAGGCGCCAGCTACTGGCCTATTACGAGGCTGTGTACGCCAGTGCGGAGATCTCCAACACGTTTCTGGAGCAAACCACCGCGGACCCGGCATCGCTTATCGTGAATGTGTATCGTGCCAGCGAATACAGTTACAATGCGCCTACGCGCTCCATTTGGGATGAGATCGTATCTTCCGGCGACATCGGCTTGTTGCCGAGGGACGCAATCAGCGCACTTGGTGACTATTTCAGCGACAACCCCGCGCTTCGCGCAGCGGAGTTGATGAGCCACTCCTCGTATCGTTCTCGCGTGCGTACGACCATTCCCCATGACGTGCAAACCGCCATCCGTGACCGGTGCGGTGACGTTCGCAACGAGCGAGGAGATATCACTGGAGTCCGCGATGACTGTGATCTCCAGGTCGACCAGGCGCGGTTGGCGGAGGTCGCGCGTGCGCTACGCCAAGACCCAGGCGTGCAGTCAGATTTGGCGTACCAGTTTTCTTTTATCTCAATAGCACTCGCGAACCTTCGGGGCGACATTGCGTCACTTGAGGAAGCGCTTATCGCACTGGAAGGCGAACAGAGCCGGTAATCTCGTTGATCCAAGCGTCGACGCTGGACCGATCGCTTTCACGCATAGCGTGCCACGGGTGGGATTGGAGCGGGTAGGTCGCTCGCCGAAATTCGCGTTTGGGCTTACCGTGACCCTTTTCAGACATTGGGAGTTGGGTACGCTTCCGCAAATGATTGAGCCAAACCCCCACAATGCCGGAGGAGCAAGCCGACCCTATTGGGTCTTTGCGCTTGCTGGTTTGGGTGCCGACGGTGTCCTGCAGATCAGCCACCGGACGTGGCTGATGCAAGCGGGGCTCGATCTGGGCATGTTCTCTGTGCTCGCGCTTATCTTGGTGACGCAGACACTCGCGGGCGCGATGGCAGCTGTGCCTCTCTCTCTATATCGGCTGCGAAGCACATTGATTTACGGCGCTCTCGCAACCGTTGCCCATCAGGTCGCCAGCTTTTTCGCGGTGCTGCTGATGGGGGCGATTGTGTGGGCATTGGTGATAGCGCCGAACCTAGCGCTGAGTGACTTCCGGCTGCGCGCGCTCATCGACGGCAGCACATTTATCGGATTCGCGGTGCTCTATGTTCTGCTGCTTTTCTTCGTCTGGCGCCGCTTCGCGCCGGATGCGCAGGCTGGCCATCCAATAACGTCCTAATGTCCGCATTCGGCGAATTCAGGCCGCTTGAGCCTGCTGGGCGCAGCCGGCTGCTTGATGGCCCAGGTCGGTCGCCGACACGATAACCCTTCTCGGACGCTCCTTTATGCTGCAACGTCAGGGCGATGCGGCGGATGTGGATGGGACGGAGCCACTGAACAGCCGCCGGGGTGGGGTGCGTGGCTGAAAGGTTCGGCATTCTTTGTTCGGCGCCCGACTGGGCGGCTCCTGCGCGCACTGCGCAGGCCCTAACGAGGTGCGGTGCAGAAGTTGGCATTATTGCCCCGGCCGCCAGTTACGCGGCGCTCACTCGTTACAAGGTCGCCGAAATTCTGATGCCCTTCGATCAAGCAAACCGCAGCCTGCCTGCGATTGCTCGGACGATGGCTGAAGAGTTCGGCGCGCACTCAATCCTTGCCGGCGACGACGTGGTTTTTTGGGCGTTGGCTCAATTGGTTCGCAGGTTAGACGGGTTGGACCTCAGTCCCGCCACGCGCGCCATGATCGCGCGCTCGATGCCGAACTCCGCCTCTGCCGCGCTGCTCTCGGTGGATTCGGACTTCATCGTTGCGGAGCAGAACGCGCGGCTTTGTCCGGCGCCACCCTGTGTCGCCAATCCCTCCGAAACCGGAGCAGAGCAATTTGCAGATGAGGTCGGCTTTCCTGTGGTGGTGAAGTTCGACGGGTTCGCGTCAGGGCATGGCGTGCGGTTATGCAATGATAGGCGCCAGTTGCTCGCGGCGCTTGCGGCGCGGCCAGAGCATCCCAGGCACGCCAAATTTGTGGTGCAAAAATTCGTGCGCGGCGAAGTTTTCGGCGTGACCGCGTGTGGGCTTCAGGGAAAACCGCTCGCGGGGTTCTCGTTTGTCAAACATCGATGCACGTCGAAGAACGGCGCCACTAGCGTCGCACGGCATGCGCCACGTCGCGACATTCTTGATCGCTCGTTTGAGTTGTTCGGGAAGTATGGCCTCAATGGCTACGCTGGTTTCGACTACATCGTAGACGAGGCGGGGCAGCCATTCTTGATCGAAGTAAATCCGCGCTTGATGCCGACCGGGCACTTCTCGGACGAGTTCGGTGTGGACTTGACCGCAACGCTGCTCGCTGAAATGCGGCGGAAGCCAGCGCCGAAGGCGACTGCGCCAAAGCACGAGTATGTTGCTCTGTTTCCAAACGAATGGCTGCGCGATCCCCAAAGCACCTATCTCCGGTCCGCCTACCATGACGTTCCACAGGATGATCCGGCAGTTGCCGCGGCGATGATGCAGGACGCTAGGAAGTGGCGCGCGCAGGCGGCGCGCGTCCAACGCTCGCGCGAGGTGGATGAGCATTGAGCTGGAGGGCGTGGGGGCGTTGGAAAGATGGCGACTGCTAACCGGTCCGTCTCGGCTTGCGCGATGAGCCACACAGGGGTTCAATCCAGCAGATGAAGCGTGCTCTCCTTGTAGTATTGGCTGCGCTTCTCGCTGCTTGCGGCGAGGAGCGAGATTTGCCGGACTTGGCTATCGATTGCCGAACCGGGGTCTATCTCAGTGATGCGGATGAAGCGTGGGTGTTGACGCCAACCTCGTCAGGGTACCGCTGGCGCATGCTCAACGGTGCGACCGGCGCACTCGGACTCGACGGCGGCCCAAGCACACTCGGCTGGACCGAAGAGCAAGACGGATACGTCGCCGAACTTGGCGATTGCGGTGACACAGAGATCAGGTTCGGACCCGCTGATGCGATGGAGCGTTTCCAACGCGTCCCTCTGCAAATCACCGATACAACTTTCGAGCATGACGGCCTGACGTTCTCAGGCCATCTGGTATGGCCCGCTGAGGTCGAGCGCGCGCCGCTTGTGGTGCATGTCCACGGTTCGGAGCGGTGGTCGGCAGTCCGTTCGGACTCCATGCAATACATGCTCGCCGCGCAGGGTATCGCGTCATTCGTATTTGATAAGCGAGGGACTGGACAATCCGAGGGGCGCTACACGCAAGACTTCCACGTCCTCGCTGGGGATGCGCGCGCCGCGTTGAACGAGGCTCGCCGCCTTGCTGGTGATGCAGCCGAGATCGTCGGAATCTTGGGCGGAAGCCAAGGTGGATGGATAGGGCCGCTTGCCGCCAGCGAAGCGGATGTTGATTTTGTGGTCGCACTGTACGGCATGGCCGAAGGGCCGCTCGCTGAGGATCGCGCCGAAGTGATACAAAGCGTTGCGCGAGCTGGATGGGGTGAAGCGGAGCAAGCAAAGGCGGGTGAGCTTGCCGATGCGGCTGGCGTCATCATGGCGTCTGGCTTCCGCGAGGGGTTCGACGAATTCGACCGCCTACGTCGAGCCTATCGGAATGAACCCTGGTATGATGACGTGGAAGGTGAATTCACTGGCGACTTCCTACCTCATCCTTCGATCGGACTGCGCGTCGTTGGTCCGTTTCGTGATGTTGGGACATCATGGGACTACGATCCGATACCGGTGCTGCGCGGGCTAGACGTTCGGCAGCTTTGGATGATCGCGGCCGATGATAGCGAAGCGCCATCGGCGGAAACCGCGCGTCGATTGCGCTCATTGCAGGCGGAAGGACGACCGATCGACCTGGCGGTCTACCCCAGAGCGGATCATGGCATGATCGCGATCGAACGCGGCGCCAACGGGGTCGTGCGAGAAACCGGGTACGTGCAAGATTACTATCGGCAAGTGGCGGGGTGGATTAGAGACGGTGACCTCACCGTTGCGCGTGCCTCTGGCGCCGAAGTTACAACCGCTGTGCTTGATCGCACGGATTGACACGGCTCCGTGCTGACGCGGAAGCTTGGCGTCTGGTCCGGAGAGGGCAGCTGCGCAAGGGGGAAGGCGATGAGCCGGGTGTTCGCGGTTTTGGGCGCGGTGGCGTATTTTGCTTGGGGCGCGCTGCATCTGCTGGCGGCGCTAAACTCATTCAGGTTCGCTAGCGGCGTCGAGGACGGCCTCATTCAGGGGCGACTCTTTCAAGGCGCGTTCTATGTCGCGGTGTTTGCGCTGGTCGCGATTGTTGTGGCGTTGGGGTGGAATTGGAGAAACAGCCGCGCCGGGTATTGGGTGAACCTGTTCACCGTTTCAATCGCCGACATTCCGTTCGTTCTGTTCATTGCTTTGCCCGGACACATGACAGGGCCTGAAGCCTGGCTTGGCCCATCGCTCTGGGCGATGGGGCTTGTGGCGTCGACGCTGGCGCAAGTGACGGCGAAGCGGCGCGCGGCCTAGGCGCGATCGATCAGCACAGCGAGGAAGAGTGCCGGGCCGTTGTGTGCAGTCCAGCCGTGCGATGTGCCGCGTTGGATGACGATTTGGCCTGGTTTGATGCGGGTTTCGGTGTTGTCGAGGACCAGTGAGGCGTCGCCGCTGACCAGGCAGATGATGTCGAGCGTTTGCGTTTGATGCATTGCCGGGTGGCGGGTTTGATCGCGCAGTTCGTGCTCGGCGCCGAAATCGGCAAAACGCTGCCGCGCGGCGGCGGCGATCATTTCTGGCGGTGCGCCGGGCGGCGTCGGCTGGATCATGAACCAGCGCACTTTCACTTTGCCTTCGCCGGGCGAGAGGATGGAGACGCTCTCGCCGAGGTCGCTTGTCTCTTTCGGATTGATCGCGCCGCTTGTAGCTTCGTGCCAAATCTCGGCGAGGCCGCCGAGGGCTGGATCGCCGATGCCGCCGGATGGCGGGCCATCGATGATGATGGTGGATTTGCCGCTCGCGTCGTCGCCGGTGACGATGCGGCGCATGGTTTCTTCGAAGCCTTGGAAGATCATTTAGTTCGCCAGTTTTGAAATGTGAGGAGAATCTAGAGCGAAGAGCGGCACGTTGATGTCGAACGCTTCGCCGTTTTCGCGTTGCATCGAATAGGCGCCCATCATCATGCCGGAGGGCGCGGCGAGCGGCGCGGCGCTGGTGTATTTGAAGCTGCCGCCAGGTTCGATGACGGGCTGCTGACCGACGACGCCTTCGCCGCGCACCTCCTGGGTGGCGCCGTTTTCGTCGGTAATGCGCCAGAAGCGTGAGATGAGCTGAACCGGGTCGGGGCGGCGGTTTTCGATTTCGATGGTGTAGGCCCAGACGAAGCGGCCGGCTTCGGGGCGCGATTCCTCAGGCAGGAATTGCGGATCGACGCGCACGATCATGCCGGCGGTTTCTTGCTCGTACATCAAGCTCCTCAACGAGCTATTGTATCGGCGCCGGAGCGCTGGACAAAGCCCCCCAAGCAAGCCAGCAAGGGCGCATGAGCACCACCCACGGCGTTCTTTCCGATAGCGAAATCAAGAAAGCGATCAAGCAGGGCTGGATCGCCGCCGACGCCGCGTATCTGGATGACCAGATCCAGCCGGCGAGCATGGATTTGCGCTTGGGCGAGATAGCGTATCGCTTGCGGGCAAGCTTTCTGCCGGGCGCCGGCGCGAAGGTGGCTGACCGCCTCGATGGCGAGATGGTGATGCATCAGATCGATCTCACCAATGGCGCGGTGCTGGAGACGGGGTGCGTTTATCTGGTGCAGGTGCAAGAGCGCTTGGCGTTGCCGGCGCACATGCACGGCGCCGCCAATCCGAAAAGTTCCACCGGTCGCGTCGATGTGTTCACGCGGTTGATCACCGATGGCGCGCAATCGTTCGACTATATCCCGATGGGTTACACTGGACCGATGTGGGCGGAGATTTCTCCGTGCACGTTCTCGGTGCTGGTGCGCACCGGCACGCGGTTGAGCCAGGTCCGCTTGCGGCGTGGACCGCCGCATCCGAAGCGCGAGATCGATTTCACCATGGATCTTTCGCTGAAGGGTCCGGTTGGCTTTCGTGCGAAGCGGCACTCGGGCGTTATTGATGTTGATCGCGTTGGCGGCTACGACCCGCGCGATTTCTGGGAACCGCTCGACGCGCGCAAAGGGCGCGTCGTGCTCGATCCGGGACAGTTCTATATCTTTGCGTCGAAAGAGAACGTGCTGATCCCGGCGGATGAAGCGGCCGAGATGGCGCCGATCCGGCCCGAGCTGGGTGAGTTCCGCGCGCACTATGCAGGCTTCTTCGATCCAGGCTTCGGCATTGCGCCGAACGAAGGTCGCGCGGTGCTGGAAGTGCGCTCGCGCGACGTGCCGTTCATTGTTGAAGACGGGCAGCCGGTGGGCAAACTGGTGTTTGAGCCTTTGTCTGGCCCGGTGGATCGCCTCTATGGTGAGAGCGGGTCGAACTATCAGGGCCAGGGCCTGAAGCTCTCGAAGCACTTCGCGCCGTGGAAGTGACAGCGCTGGGAATAGGTGGGTGATGAAAACTTTCGTTCGCGCTTTTGCGGCGCTCGTGGCGATCTCGCTGGCCTCATGCGCGCAGGCGCCGGCGCGGGAAGAGGGCGCGATCACGCCGGCGCTCTATGCGGTGCGCGATCATGACTCGACTATCTATCTCTATGGCACCGTGCACGTGCGCCCGCGTGGCGCCGATTGGGGCAATGCGCGCGTGCGTGCGGCGATCGATGACTCGGAAGAGATCTGGACCGAGCTCTTGATGACCCCGGAGACGGATCGCGAAACCCAGGCGTTGGCTATGCGCTTGGGCGCGGCTGAGCCCGGACGGCCATTGTCGAGCTGGCTGACGCCGGAAGAGAACGCCTCGCTCAATGCGGTGACGACGCGGCTGGGTTTGCCGCCGGGAGCGCTTGAGCCGTTGAAGCCGTGGATGGCGGCGCTGACGCTGACGATCGTACCGCTTGTGCAGGCCGGCTACGATCCGGAGTCAGGCGTGGACCGTTCGATCGACGCGTACGCCGACAATGCCGGCAAGACGATGCGCGCCTTGGAGACGGCTGAGCAGCAACTCTCGTTCTTCGCCAATCTCGACGCTGAGGTGCAACGCGAGATGGTGCGCGAAGCGATCTCTGAGTCCGAAAATCTGACGACGATGATCGGTGAGATGTCGTCTGCGTGGGAGCGTGGCGATGACCGGGCGCTGGAGCGTGCGGTGATCGATGACTCGCGCAACGAGTACCCAGAGCTCTATCAAGTGCTGTTCGTTGATCGTAACAACGCCTGGATGACGGTCCTGACGCGCGAGATGGAGGGCTCAGGCGTGGACTTCGTCGCCGTCGGCGCGGGCCATATCATCGGACCTGACGGCCTCGTGGCGCAGTTCCGCGCACGCGGCTATCGCGTCGAGCGCGTGCGCTAGCCCGGCAAGACTAGTCGTGCGCTGAAGCCTTTTGGCGCGCGGTTTTCCAGGATGAGGCGGCCGCCGTGGCTGTCTGCGATGGCTTGGGTGATGGCGAGGCCGAGGCCTGCGCCGTTGGCTTCGCTGCGTGCTTCGTCGGCGCGGAAGAACGGGTTGGTGAGCTTGGCGAGCAGTTCGGGCGGCACGCCGGGGCCTTCATCCAGAACTTCGATCACAGCTTCGTTGGCGTCGTTGCGGTAGACACGCATGGCGCCGCCGCCGCCGTACTTGGCGGCGTTCTCCGCCAAATTGCGCATGGCGCGGGCGATTTCGCTGGGGCGGCATTCCACCATCAACTCTTCACTGGCTTCGGCGGTGATGTTGACGCCCACGTCCTGCAACTCGCCGCAAAGCGTACGAGCGATCTCGGCGAGATCGACACTGGTGCGCGCTTCTTCACTGACCCCGGCGCGAGCGAGCGAAAGAGCCTGCTCGGTCAGCGTTTCCATCTCGGCGACGGAGGCAAGGAGGCGCTGGCGCTCGGCCTCGTCCTCTATGAGTTCGGCGCGTAGGCGGATCGCTGTGATTGGCGTGCGTAAATCGTGGCTCAGCGCCCAAAGCATTTGACGCTGGCGATTGAGTTGGCGGCCCAAGCGTTCGGCCATCGCGTTAAAGGCGGTGGAAGCGCGGCGCACGTCTTCCGGGCCGCTAACGGGCGCAGCGACATTGGTTTCGCCGGAGCCGAGAGCGCGCGCGGCATTGGCTAGATCGGACAGCGGACGCCCGATCTGGCGCGAGATCAAAGCTGCGCCAATGCCGACAATGATGATGGAGACGAGCGCGCCGACGATGGCGCTGATCGGCCGGGCGCGGACCTGGTAGGCGTGCGCTGGCGTTGAGCCAGCTGGAATCATCCAGGCGCACAGACACGTTGGCCTCGGTGACGCGCACCATTGGCGTTTCTTCTTCAGGCGGTGGCCCGCCGCGCGCCGGGTTGGATCCGCCGTTCGGGCCGCCGAATTCCCGAGGTGGGCGATCGCCACGCTCTCCGCGCACGCGCCAACGGCGCGAGGGTGCATCGATAACGCGGGTTTGGGCGTGGGCGTCAGCATCGGCCAAGCGCTCGCTGATGGCGTTGGCGATGCGCGAACCTTGGCCGCCGACGCTTGAAGTAACCTCCGGCGTGACGGAGACGCTGTAGCGAATGGAGAAATCGCGGATCGAGTCCGCGACGACCTCCCGCCGCATGGGCGCCAAGCCGCGCAAGCGCTCTGCCGTGAAAGCCACGCGTTCGGCGACACTTGTTTCTGCCGCGCGGCGCAACGCCGATCCGCGCTCGTTTGCAAAGATCGCGAAAGCAATCGCATACGAGACAATGACGGCGACGATCGTGACCGCCACCATGCGTCCTGTAAGGGTGTTGAAGGGCTTCACGCTTTTTCGACGGGCGCCGTGAAGACGTAGCCGCCGCCCCAGACGGTTTTGATCAGCTTTGGCGAGCGCGCGTCAGCTTCAATCTTGCGACGCAGGCGCGAGACCTGGGTGTCGACGGCGCGGTCGAAGACATCTTTGCCGCCATCGAAGGCGAGGTCGAGCAACTGGTCACGCGAGAGCACAATCTTTGGCCGCTGCAGGAAGGTGAGCAGGAGGCGATATTCGCCGGTGCTGAGTTCGTGCACTTGGCCTTCGCCGTCCACGAGTTCGCGCTCTGCGAGCTTCAGCGTCCAGTTTTCAAAGCGGAGCGCATCGCCCGTCGGCGCTTCGACGTTGGGCGGCAGCGCGTGAGTGCGGCGCAGCACGGCGTCGATGCGGGCCAGGAGTTCGCGCGGGTTGAAGGGCTTCACGACATAATCGTCGGCGCCGACTTCAAGGCCGATGATGCGGTCAAGTTCCTCGGCGCGGGCCGAAAGCAGGATCACCGGGATGTGGTTGGTTTCACGAATGTGCCTGCAGAGCGAGAGGCCGTCCTCGCCCGGCATCATGATGTCCAGCACCACCGCGTCGATCCGGTTTTCCTTGATCGTGCGGCGGGCGGCTTCGGCGCTGTCCACGGCCGTCGCGCGGCGGCCGTTCTTGCGCAGGAACTGGGCGAGCGACTCGCGGATCTCGCGGTGGTCGTCAACGACCAGAATGTGGGGGTCCTCGGGCGTCATGGTCTCTGAGATTTGAGGCGCCAGTTGACAAAAATCTACCGGGCGCGCGTGGCTGAAGCGTGCCAAACCTTGGCGCCGCACGTGGGGCGACACACTTTGGCAAGAACGAGGGCTATTTCGCCTTAACACCGCCCAGGTCGGGCGGTTCCTGAGGCCGTGATTTAGGGGACTTTGAATGAGCATCAGAACAATCGCAGTCGTTACGTGCGCGGCGCTGAGCTTGGCGGCGTGCGGCGGGCGCGCGGCGCAAGACCGGACGGCGCCTATCCGCGCGCTGCTTTCGGCTGACGCGTTGATGCTGGTGAGCTTCGACACGAACGCCGACTTGGCCGTGTCGCGGGAGGAATCCGAAGCTGGGTTCGCACGCGAATGGACCCGCGCAGACGCGGACGCAAATGGCTCGCTATCGCCGATCGAATTTTCGAATTGGTCGAACTTGGTAATGGGCGGTTCGCAGATCGGGCCGTATCGGCTCGATTTTGATCGCAATGTCGATAACGTGATCACGCGCGAAGAGTTCGATACCGAGCTGCGCGCGCGTTTCGCACAATATGATTCAGACGAAAGTAACTCGATTTCGCGTGCGGAATTCGTGCGCTTGGTGGGGCAGGCGCGGCCGCCTGTGCAGCGCCGCCAGGTAGCTCCGCCGATTGGCGGTGTTGGTCCGAATGGCTGACATAGTTTGACGCACTTGCGGCAAACGCCTGGCACACCACCTACCTATTATCTGATCATACGGTGATACGTCTCTCCCCCCGTGCGTATCCCGTCATGCAGGCCCAGCGCGACCCTCCCCCCAGGCGCTGAGGCCAATTACAGCGGCCGGCGCCCCTCCCTGGCGCCGGCCGTTTTGTTTGCGGTTCCTGCCCGCGCGACACACTTTGTCGCAAACGCGACCAACGGTCGAAAAGGCGGTGCGCTAGTTCCAGTAGGAGAGGGAGCTGGCCGCCTCCATGTCGCGGCCCGAGAGGAGTGACTTCAATATGCGAAAAATTTGGCTTGCTGCCGCTGGTGCTGCGGTCTTGGCGGCGGGCGCGTGCGGCTTCGCACAAGCTCAGAGCGGTCCTGGCGCCGATGGCGCACGACACGGCATCTTCCAGTCCGACTCAAACAGTGACGGTGTTCTAACGCGCGCCGAGTTTGATGCGGGGCGTGCTGCGCAATTCGCACGGCTTGATGCCGACAGTAATGGTCAGCTGACACGCGAAGAAATGCGTGCAGGGCATGGCGAGCGCGGTCATCGCAGTCGTCGTGGCCATCGTGGCGGCCCTGACGGCGGTGGTTTGCGCGGCGCCGATGCGAACAACGACGGCAACATCACGCGCGATGAATTCTTGGCGCGGCCGATCGCCATGTTCGAACGCCTGGATGCCAACCACAATGGCGTGATCGAAGCGTCCGAGCGTCCGCAACGTCCTGAGCGCAACGCCCAGAACGGCGAACGGCGCCAGCGCGCCGACCGTCCGAACCCGGATGCCAATGGTGACGGCTCGTTCTCGCGGGAAGAGTTCGCCGCGATGGGCGCTGGCATGTTCGAGCGGCTCGACGCCAACAATGACGGGCGTGTGACACAAGAAGAAGCGCAAGCCGCGCGTGGTCATCGTCGCGGCCGCAACTAAGCAGAGCCAAAAGCGCGGTCAGGCTGAGTTCAGCCTGACCGCGCTACCGTGCTCGGTGTTTTCGTTTGACTGGGGTAACGCGGGCGTGGGGCACTTGCTCTGGTGCGCCTTGCCGCCATGTGAGGATTTGAGATGGAACTCTCGGCTGTGAAGGAACGCGTGCAAAGCACGGCGTCCGGACTTTGGGCCAAGCGCCCAGGGATCCTGCGCGGCCGCAATCTTTACATCACCGGCGGAGCGGCGGCGGTCGTACTCGGTGGCTGGATACTGTTTGGTCCGAAGGACGATGCGGACCCTTATCGTACGGCCGCTGTGGATCGTGGCTCTATTACACGCGTCGTGAGCGCGACGGGCACGCTGCAGCCGCTGGTTTCCGCAAACGTTGGCTCGACGGTGTCAGGGCCGGTGCAGCGCGTTTCGGTCGATTTCAATTCTCAAGTGCGCGCAGGGCAGGAGCTTGCGCGGCTTGATCCAACGCCGTTCCAGCAACGCATCACGCAAGCGCAGGCGCAATTGGCGCAAGCACAAGCGCAAGCTGCTGTCGCGAATGCGGACTACCAGCGCTACGCGTTGTTGCAACAGCGCGGCTTCGCGTCTGAGCAATTGATGTCGCAACAACGCGCGGCGCGCGACACGGCGCGGGCGGCAGTGGCGTCGGCCTCCGCGCAGGTCGCATCGGCGCGCACGGACTTGGAGCGCAGCATTATTCGCTCGCCGATCGATGGTGTTGTCGTTGATCGGCAGGTGAACGTTGGTCAGCCGGTGGCGTCGAGCTTGCAGGCGGCGACGCTGTTTGTAATCGCGCAGGATCTATCGCGGCTGCAGGCCAATATCACGGTGGATGAAGCCGACATTGGCGAAGTGAGCGAAGGGCAGGCAGTACGCTTCACGGTGGATGCATTTCCGGATCGTGAGTTTGAAGGGCGTGTGAGCCAAGTGCGTCAGCAGGGCGTCGCTGAGAGCGGCGTGGTGAGCTACACCGTTGTGGTCGAGGCAGACAATCCTGGCCGCCAATTGTTGCCGGGCATGACAGCGAACGCTGAGATCGTGCTCGAACAGCGCGAAGACGTGCTGCGCGTGCCGAACACGGCGCTGCGCTTCCGGCCGGCGGATGAAGAATTGGTTGCGCAAGGCCAAGCGCTGATGGGCGGCGGTCGCGGTGAGCGGCGCGCCCGAGACGGCGAAGCGCAAGCACAAGAGCGTGGCCGCGGGGAAGGCCGCGGACAGCGTGGCCAGGGTGGTCAGCGCGGCGGGCGTGGCGTAGCGCAGATTGCCGAACAGCTGCAACTCAACGAACAACAGCGCGCGGCGGCACAAACAGCGTTCGATAACGCTATGGCTGCGAACCAGGGCGGTGGTGGAGACCGGCGCGGGGCATTCCGACGCATTCGCGAGCAAGTCATTGCCGCGATTGAGCCGACGCTGACGGCAGAGCAGCGCATGCTGCTGGAGCAGATGCGCGCTGGCGCCGGGCCACGTCGCGAAGTGCGCAACCAGGCCGTGCTTTGGGTGCTCCGCAACAACCGGCCCACGCCAGTGCTGGTTGAAACGGGCATCGCGGACAACGGCTACACGCTCGTCCATAGTGGATTGAACGAAGGCGATGAGGTGATCATCGGCGGCGGGCCGCAGGCGGACAATAACCGCCAGAGCAGTCCGTTCGGCGGCGGCGGTCGTGGCGGTGGCGGCGTCCGCATCCGGGGCACGTGATGGCGACGCTTATCGAAGCCAAGAACCTCGTGAAGCTCTATCGGATGGGCGAGGAGACCGTGCACGCGCTTGACGGCGTGAGTTTCTCGATCCCGCGTGGCGACTATTGCGCGATCGTGGGACCGTCGGGCTCGGGAAAGTCGACGCTAATGAACATTATCGGCGGGCTGGATACCCCGTCCGATGGGCGCATCGTTATCGCCGACAACGATATCGGCGAAATGAACGACGACGATCTTGCGGTGTTTCGCAATCAGACGATTGGCTTCGTGTTTCAGAGCTTCAATCTGCTGCCGCGGCTGACGGCGCTTGAGAATGTTGAACTGCCGATGATCTATGGCGGCGTGCTGCCGAAGGAGCGCAAGGAGCGGGCGGCGGAATTGCTCGAGCGCGTCGGATTGGGTCAGCGCATGGGGCATAAGCCGACGCAGTTGTCAGGTGGTCAGCAGCAGCGTGTGGCGATTGCGCGGGCGCTGGCGGGCAGGCCGGCGTTGCTGTTGGCGGATGAGCCGACGGGCGCGCTGGACACTAATACGGGCATCGAAATTCTCGCGCTGTTCAATCAACTGAACGCTGAGGGTGCGACAGTGGTGCTGGTTACGCACGATCACGACGTCGCGCGCGCAACTAGACGCACCATCGAAATGCGCGATGGGCATATTGTTTCGGATCAACTGAACGATCGGAGCGCACGCCATGATGCGAACGTCTGATCTCGTCGCCAGTTCGGGCCGCGCGCTGCGCGCCAACCCAATGCGCTCGGCGCTAACAGCTTTGGGCGTGATCATCGGTGTTGCGTCTGTTGTGGCGATGGTGGCGCTTGGCTCGGGCGCGCAGACGCAAGTCGAACGCTCGATCGCGAGCCTGGGTTCGAATTTGTTGATCGTTGTGCCAGGTGCGATGCGCGGTGGTGGTGGCGTGCGCGGACAAGCGGGCGCCGGCGGCGGCTGGGACTCGCTGACCATGGACGACGCGGCGGCGATTGCGCAGCTGGAGAACGTCGAAGTCGTTGCGCCGTCGCAACGCGCCCGGGCGCAGGTGATCGCCAACGGCCTGAATTGGAATCCGGAAGTGAATGGGGTGACGCCTGACTTCCTGGTCGCGCGGGATTGGGACGTCGCGTCGGGCCGCATGTTTGACGACACTGAGGAGCGCCAAGCGCGGCGTGTGGTTGTGCTAGGCAACACGGTCGCGGTGAACCTGTTTCCCAACATGGACCCGGTTGGCCAGACCGTGCGCATGAACGGCGGGACCTACGAAGTGATCGGGGTCTTGGAGTCGAAAGGCCAATCAGGCTTCCAGGATCAGGACGACATTGTTCTGGCGCCACTGACGACGGTGAAGCGCCGCATCGCCGGCAGGCGTGGGCGCGGCGACTCGGTCAGCCAGATTTCGGTGAAGGCCGAGAGTGAGCAGGTGCTCAATCGGTTGCAGGAGGACGTTGAAAATCTACTGCGCCAGCGCCACCGCACGCGCCAAGGCGAGGACGATTTCACGGTTCAGAACCTGAGTTCGATCAGCGAGACGATGGCGCAGACGACGGGCGTTTTCACTGCCCTCCTGGGGGGAATTTCCGCCGTATCGCTGCTTGTCGGTGGTATTGGCATCATGAACATCATGCTGGTCAGTGTCACGGAACGGACACGTGAGATTGGCCTGCGCAAAGCTCTAGGGGCCAGGCAGTCTGACATTCTTCATCAGTTTGGCTTGGAAGCCGTCACCCTTTCCGTCGCGGGAGGGATTATCGGGTTAGTTATTGGAGTTGCTGGCGCCTGGGGGATGACAACACTATTTAACCTACCCTTGGTGGTGTCGCCGTTAAATGCGGGGTTGGCGATCGCCTTTTCTGGTTTGGTCGGGGTCGTGTTTGGTGCGTACCCGGCTTGGCGCGCAGCAAAGCTCGATCCGATCGAGGCGCTGCGGCGGGAATGAGGAAGAAGTCCTTGATGCGTACGTTGATCGTTTCACTGGCTGCACTGAGCGCCGCAATGGGTGTGGCGCAAGCTGACTCGCTGGGCGAGGCGATGACCTCGGCGCAGGAAAGCAACCCGACGCTGGCCGCGCAACGTCAACGTTTGCGGGCGACGCGCGAAGCGCTGCCGCAGGCGCTTTCTGCAGCTTTGCCACAAGTTTCGGTCTCAGGTTCGGCAAGCGCCGTCGACCGTGATTTCGAAGATCCGCTGACGCCGGACAACGGCCGCAGCGAAACGTGGACGAGTTCCGCCAACATCTCTCAGCTCCTGTTCGGGTCGGGCCGCGTGCTGGCTTCGACGCGTGCGGCGCGCGCACAGATCGCGGGCGCGACCGCTGATTATGAAGGCGCACGCCAGCAGCTCTTGCTGGATGTGGCGACGGCATATGCCAACGTACGCCAAGCGCAGGCGGTGGTGGCGGCGCGCCAGACAAACGTGTCAAACTTGCAGCGTCTGCAGGAATACGCGCAGGCGCAATTCGATGCGGGCGTTGTAACGCGCACGGACGTCGCGCAAGCGCAGGCGCGCTACGCGCAAGCGCGCACGCAGCTCGTACAGGCACAAGGCTCGATGGCGGCTTCGGTTGAGGCCTATCGCCGTTTGGTCGGCCGTCCGCCATCCGAGCTGCAAGCGCCGCCGGCTGCTGCGGGCTTGCCAATGGATCTGGAAGCGGCGCTGGCGACGGCCGTCAACAACAGCCCGGCTTTGATCAGCGCGCAGGCTGATACGCGCTTGGCTGATGCGAATGTCGCCTCGGCAGCGGCGCAGGGACGTTTGAACGTGACCGCTGAAGCCGGTTTCTCCCAGGGGGCCGATTTCGACGACGATCTTTCCGGCTCCTCAAGTGACTCGGTCGGCGTGCGCGTCTCCGTGCCGCTCTTCCAAGGCGGCGCCATTCGCTCGCGGACGCGCCAAGCGCGTGCGCTTCGTTCCGCGTCAACGCTTGATCTCGCCGCGACCGAGCGTTCGGTGCAGGAAGTTGTGACCAACGCCTGGACTGGGCTCGCGAGCGCGCGCGCGGCTGTGCAGTCGGCGCGCGAGCAGGTGGACGCCGCGGAACTGGCTTACGAGGGCGTCCGCCTGGAGCAGGAGACGGGTCTGCGTTCCACCGTCGAAGTGCTCGATCAGGAAGCGGATCTGTTGATCGCGCGCATCGCGCTGGCGCAAGCCGAGCGTGACCTGGTCGTGGCCGAGCGCCAGATGCTGGCGGCTGTCGGAACGCTGGATATACCGGCGGGCTCGGGCGGCCTGATCGAAGATAACGACCAGCTACGAGGACGCTGATCGCACGCGCTAGCGCGCAGATAGCTCATTCCAGTGCATGAGGCGCGGTTCGATGTTAGAGCCGTCGCATGAAGTCGTTTTTCTCTGTGCGATGGCTGGGCGCGCTGGCGCTGCTTGTCGTGCTGTTTCTTGCGGTGATGTTTGCGGGCCTGGCGCTCTCGCCGGACGCAGTGCGTGTGCAGAACGCGGCTGACCAGTTCGACGCGCGCGGCGCGCAAGAACGGCTTGTGCGCATTCTTGGCGATGAGACGCCACACCCGGTCGATAGCGCTGCGCAGGATGTGGTGCGCGAAGCTTTGCTGCGTGAGATCGCGGCGCTTGGGTTCTCCTCCGAGATGCGCGACACGTTCGCGTGCAGGCCGCAGCCGCGCGGTCCGCTCGTGGACTGCGCACGTGTGCGCAACGTCCTCTTCAGCGTGGGGCCCGAAGACGCGCCAGTGGTGTTGGCGGCAGCGCATTATGATTCCGTCGCGGCCGGACCCGGTGCGAGCGATGATGGCATCGGGCTCGCGGTCTGGCTCGAAGTCGCTCGACTCTTGCAGAAGGAAAGGCTCACGCGGCGTGTGATCTTCCTGTTCAGCGACGGGGAAGAACCAGGGCTGCTAGGGGCGTTCGACTTTGCCCGGAACGATCCGCTGTTTGGCAAAGTGGAGTCGCTTGTGAATCTGGAAGCGCGCGGCTCGCGCGGGCCGGCGATATTCTTTGAATCAAACCAGCCGAATGCAGACGCAGTCGCGGCATACGCTGCGGCGCCGCGGCCAATCGCGAACTCAGTGATGGCGGATGTTTATGCGTTACTCTCCAATTCAAGCGACGTAACGGCGCTGACCCGCCCAGGTCTGGATGTCATCAACGTCGCCATTCTGGACGGCCTAGAGGACTATCACACGCCGCAAGACAACATCGCTTCGCAAGACTTGCGCAGCGTTCAGCACATGGGCGACGCTGCGCTCGCAGTGATGCGGAGGCTGGCGCACGCCGAAGATGCCGATGTTGCGACGTGGATGATTTATACCGACGTCGCGTCACGCTTTCTCATCGTCGCGCCTGTGTGGGCGGGACAGGCAGCGCTGATTATTTGCGTGCTCATTACCGGCTTTGCGTTTTGGCGCACGGGCGCGGAGGGGCGTTGGACGGCGCTGGCGGCGCCGCTGGTGGTTGTGGTGGGCGCGGGGGCGCTAGCGTTCGCGGTGAGCTTCGGACTGAGTATGCTGCGCCCCGGTGCGGATTGGGGCTTTGCCCACCCAGAGCCAGCGCGCGCTTGGTGCGTGTTGCTGGCGATATTCTGCGCCGTGCTCGCTCTGATGGCGCTGCGTAGCGATCGCGATCCGGTGCAAACTGGCGCGGCGGCGATGTTGTGGTTTTCGCTCATTGGCGCTGGCCTCGGTTTTGTTCTGAGCGGCATTTCTATTTTATTCGCTGTACCGGCGCTGGTTTTTGCGGCCGGCGTTCTTGTGGCGTTGGCTTGGAAACCGGCGCGCGAGGTTGGCGCATGGCTTGCGGGGATCGCGGTCCTGGTCATCTGGGCGCCGCTGATGTTCTTGGTGGAGTTGGCGCTTGGCTTCGAGATGGCATTCGCGTTCGCCATCGTCGCCGCATTGATCCTGCTCCCTTGCCTAGGGCTGCTCGCGCAAGTGCGAGGCGAAGGGCGTTGGCGCGAGCTCGTGGCGGTTGTGGCGATTGGCGCTGTGGTGAGCGTCGCGCTCTCCGCACTTGCGCCCAGTATGTCGGAAGCGCGTCCGCGTTCGCTCAATATCTCCTATTTCTTGAATACGACCGACGGCGAAGCGCGGGTCACTGCGGGGTCGGCTGCGCGTGCGCTGCCGGAGAGCCTAGTAGGCGCCTTCACACCGGAGCGGCTGATCGCCGGTGATCGCACCGAGACCTGGGTTGCGCCAGCGCCAGTGGAGCAGATCGCGCCGCCCGCGTTGCAGGACGTGAGTGTGTCGCAGGAGAATGGAGAGCGAGTCGTGCGCGCGCGTCTGGCGATGAACGGCGCCTATCGCATGATCATGCGGATGCCGATGACGGCGTCGCCGTTGCGGGCGAGTGTCAACGGCGTGATGACGGAGTTCAGCGAAACGGGCGGCGAGGGCGGTGAGTTCATGAACTTGGCGTGCCAAGGCCGCGCCTGCCACGGCGCCGCAATCGAGATCACGCTCGGCGCCGATGCGCGAGAGGAGTGGCTCATGATCGGCCAGTTCCCGGGCCGCGCCACCGCCGTGTCGAACGCAATGCGCGCGCGCCGCGGACCAACCGCAACGCCAATTCAAGGCGGCGACGGAACGACGACACTGACACGGTTTCGACCGGAGTGATTGGAGCGGGGGGGAATCGAACCCCGACATTCTGCTTGTTTCGTGAGCAGCGGTGAGAGTGAGCACCGTGTCGCCGGTGAAGTGAGCTACGGAGTCCCCGTTGAAACCAACAACATCAGTTCGCGCTGGCTGCGGCAGTTGGTCTTGTCCATGATCGCTTTTAGTTGAGTGCGGATGGTCCAGACGCTGACGCCAATCTTCTCGGCCGCCACTTTCGGACTGTCGCCATCGATAAGGCTTGCGAGAACGCGGGTCTCGGCGTCGGTCAGCCGATAGAGCTCTTGGAACAATGCGAGCTTGTGGTGCAAGTCCGGTGACTGCGCCGCGATCGAGACGGCGACGCAGGGTTGCGCGATCACGTTTGCTAGGAGTGTCGCCATCGTCTCCGCGGAAACTGGCGCTACCAAAACACTGAATGGCTTTCGGTGCTCCGGCTCTTGCACCAGGAACGCGCCGTGATGATGGGGTGCTGAAATGATAGCGTGCGTCGACGCGGCGACGATCGCGCCCTGGAGCGCAGCTTCCGCAGCAGTATTGCTGAAGTGAAGTTCTTGGCCGCGCGGCGCGAATAGGCTGCTTTGTTGTTGTAACTCAAGCGCCGTTGCGTTGGCGAACAAGATGCGGCCGCGCCGGTCGAGCAGCCAGAGCGCTGTGGCGGCGCGGTCCACAACCGAACCGGCCGTCTGCAACATAGTCTCGGTCGCACTAAGCCGCGCCTGCAATTCGAGAGCTTTCACCAGATGCGGCCTGATGCGACGCATGATCTCTATGTCTGCCGCGGTGAAAGTCTCTTGATTTTCGCCCGAATAGATCATGAGCGCACCGACAGCGGCCTTTGCTCCACGATGGTCGCAGGTGCGCGTGATGAAGGTAGCGAGGATGTCCTTCGTCTCCATCCCGATAACGGGTGCAAGTTCATTGACGAAGAATGTCGATTTGCGTTCGCTGTCCGTCAGCAGTGCTGTGCCGAGCGTGTGTTCGCCTGCAAAATTCCATGGGACAAGCGGCGCCCAGGGGTCATTCTCAAGCAGTATTGGCACATGCTCGATCGTGGACTCTCGATCGTAGCCATGCAGTCCGAGCAATTGGCCACTATTGGTAGAGTAGTCGACGAACTCGAGCGCTGCTTGACCCCGCCCCACCAGCGCGCTGATCTCGCCGATCACGGCAGACCAATCCGCGTGTCCCATGCCCGCGTCATAGATGCGTTCAACGACCCGCGAGAACGGGTCGGTGTCATCGATGCTCACGATCCCCCCCCCCACAGCGGCGCTACAGAGCGTAGTGTGGTAAGTTCATAGTACCCATGGAGCGGCCGGGGTCAAATATGCGCGTCCCATCGCGCACGAAGAGCGGGCACTCAATAATTGGCCCGTTTTCTGGCGAGATAACTCAAATGAGGTATGCGCGGGATTCATCCGCCAATTAACGTTGGCTGACCTGAGGCTGCTGGGGCGCCGCAGGGGCCGATGCGTTGCGTCGCTAAGAAGGGGAAGTGACATGGGTACTTGGACGCCTGGACCCGGCGCGACGACTGGCGACGACACCTTCACCGGCGATGGCACTAATGAATTTGCCAGCGGCGGCGATGGCAACGACACGCTGCTCGGCAATGACGGCGACGATTCGCTCAACGGCGGCAATGGCGTCGACATTCTCGACGGCGGTGAGGGCAACGACAGCCTGACCGACACCCAAGGCGGCGGCGGCGTGGCCGACATCAATGGCGGCGCTGGCGACGATCTGATCTTCGTAAGTGGGGGAACGTCCACGTTCTCTGGCGGCGTCATCGACGGCGGCGACGGAACCGACGAGATCACGATCTACAACAACATCACGTCCGCTGGGCTGACAATTCAGAATGTTGAGATCCTCAATACAGCCACTCAACTGGTGCGCGCCACCGCTGAGCAGTTCGAGGCGTTCGACACGATTCGCGTAAGCAGTGGAAACCTGACTCAGGGCGTAACCCTCACTCTCACAGATGCCGGAATCGTCGATCTAACGGATGAATTGTTGGGTCGAGGCGTCACCTTTGGCGGGTCCAGCGGCAACGACACGATTACCACCTCGAACGGCAACGACAACATCAACGGTAATGAGGGTGACGACGTCCTGAACAGCGGCGACGGCAACGACACGTTAACCGGCGGTGCAGGCGACGACTCCTATTTTGCGGGTGCGGGCAACGACACGATCAACGACACGAGCGTAACAGGCACGGTCTCGATCGACGCTGGCGATGACGATGACACGATCAACGTAAGCAGCTCGCAGTACACGACGGGGACGATAGATGGCGGTGCTGGGTCGGATCAGCTGAATGCGTTCAATACGACGTTTGGGGCCGTTGCGATTCAGAACGTTGAGTTTCTCAACGCGAGTAGCGTCGCTGTGACGATGACCGCGGCTCAGTTCGAGAGCTTCGACACCATCCGGTACAATGGGCTTAATCTGACGTTGTCCGTAAGCCTGACCTTGAGCGAAGCCGGTGTCGTGGATCTTGCCGATGAATTGCTCGGCAGAGCTGTGAACTTCACCGGCTCGGCTGGCGACGACACCATCACGACGTCGGAGGGCAACGACACCATCAACGGTCAAGATGGCGCCGATGTGTTGAACGGCGGTCTTGGCAACGACAACCTGACTGGCGGAAACGGTGATGATGAGTTGCACGGCGGCGACGGCAACGACAACTTGAACGATTTCGCGTCGGACAACGGAGTCGCTGCGATTTATGGCGAAGACGGCGACGATACCATCGTCATGAACAATCTCGAAACCGGCGGGTTCACGTCCGGGATCGTCGATGGCGGGGCCGGCAATGACCAGGTGCAGGCTTACGGCGCGCTCGGCGCGGTCACGTTCCAAAGCGTGGAAAGCCTGAATGTCACCAACATTCTGACAACAGCAACGGCGGAGCAATTCGAGAGCTTTGACACTATTCGCTATAATCAGTCGTCACTTGGCAGTACCGTTTTTCTTGGGCTGAGCGCCGCAGGAAGCGTCAATCTTGAAGATGAACTGTTGGGCCGCGCCGCGCAATTCGGTGGATCTTCCGGCAATGACAGCATCAGGCTGTCAACCAGCAGCGACACAATTCACGGCAACGATGGCGACGACACGCTGTTTGGCGGGCTGGGCAACGACAACTTGTACGGCGACGCAGGCCTAGACTTTGTCTACGGCGAAGACGGCAATGACCACATCTTCTTATCGGTCGCGGACTTCGCGGCAGGCGAGATCTACGATGGCGGCGCTGGTACGGACCGGATGCTTTTCACAGGTATCGGCGTGTGGGATTTGCGGTTGGCGACGGTGAATTCGATCGAGTGGATCTATTTCTCTGGAGGGTCCGCCGGGAATGTTCACCAACTGGAGCTGAACGCCGATCAAATTGGATCGGGCATCTCGCTCACCGCGGCGATCGACGGTGACAATCTCACCGATGACCAAATCACAATCTACATGCAGACGCCCGGTTCGATTGATCTCTCGGGCTGGACCTTTAACGCGTGGAGTCTGAACGACACCATCGACCGCGTCATCGTCGAAGGTTCGGTCGGGGCAGATCAGATCGTCGGCAGCCGATCGGACGATGCGCTGACGGGCGGCGGCGGCGACGATATCCTCGAAGGCGGTCGCGGCAACGACGTCATCAATGGCGGCGCTGGCATCGATACAGCGTCTTACGCCTCAGCCTCAATAGGCGTGATCGTCGGCCTGACGAACTTCGCAACTTACAACACGGTAGGCGCCGGCATCGATGTTATCATCGATGTCGAGAACCTGCTGGGGTCGGATCACAACGACACGCTGTCTGGCAACGCGCTCGCCAATACGCTCACGGGCGCCGGCGGCAACGACTTCCTGTTCGGCCTCGATGGCGCCGACACCCTCATCGGTGGCGTCGGCGCAGACACGCTCGACGGTGGCTCGGGTGCGGATGTCATGTCCGGCGGCGATGGCGATGATACTTACGTCGTCGATGATGCGGGTGATGTGACGACAGAATTGGCCGATGAGGGTACCGATACGGTGCAGGCGGCCGTCACGCGCACTCTGGGCGCCAACCTCGAAAACCTCATCCTGACCGGCGCTGCGGCGATCACCGGCTATGGCAACATCCTCAACAACGCCATCACCGGCAATAGCGCCGCCAACCAGCTTTATGGCTTTGACGGCAACGACATCCTCGATGGCGGCGCAGGCGCCGACAACATGTTCGGCGGCAATGGCGACGACACCTACTATGTCGACAATGCCGGCGATCAGACGACGGAAGTCTCAGCCCTTGGCGGCATCGATACGGTGATCTCCTCGGTCAGCCGCAACCTGACCGCCCATATCGAAAACCTGACGCTGACCGGCTCAGCCAATCTGACCGCGTCGGGCAATAGCTTGAACAACACGCTCACCGGCAATTCGGGCAACAACATTCTCTATGGCTACGACGGCAATGATATTCTGAATGGCGGCGCAGGCGCCGACACCATGTTCGGCGGCGCATCCGGCAACGATTATTATTATGTCGACAATGCCGGCGACATCACTGTCGAAGGCGTCGCTGGCCCGGCTGGCGGCTTTGATACTGTCGTAAAGCCTGATCAACCGCAACCTGAACGCCAACCTTGAGAACCTGGTCCTGGCCGGCTCGGCTCAGTTCGGGTACGGCAACGTCCTCGACAACATAATGGTCGGCAACAACGTCTCCAACCGCTCTACGGCTTTGACGGCAATGACACGCTCGATGGCTGGATAGGCGCTGACCTGATGCGTTTGGCGGCAACGGCGACGACACGTATTACGTCGACAATGCCGGCGACGTGACCTCTGAAACTTCGGCGCTTGGCGGCATCGATACGGTGATCTCGTCGGTGACCCGCAACCTCACCGCCAATCTCGAGAACCTGACGCTCACCGGCTCCGCCAACATCAACGGCGCTGGCAATGCCTTGAACAACGTCGTCATCGGCAACGATGGCGCCAACACCTCTACGGCCTCGACGGCGATGACCGTCTGATGGCAGGCTTACGCCGGACACGCTGCAAGGCGGCCTGCACGCGGACACCTATGTGTTCTCGACCGCCATCGGCGGCGGCAATGTCGACGCCATCATCGGCTTTAGCGTGGCTGACGACACCATCGAGTTGAGCAATGCGGTGTTCACCGGCCTGAGCGCCGGCGCGCTCGATGCGAACGCCTTCGTCATCGGCGCAGCCGCCGCCGACGCCGACGACCGCATCATCTACAACAGCGCCACCGGCCAGCTCTTCTTCGACGCCGACGGCACTGGCGCAGGTGCGGCCATCCTCTTCGCCACGCTCGCCCCAGGGCTCGCGCTCACAAGCGCGGACTTCATCATTGGTGGGGGATAGGGCATGGCTGAGTTCGGTGATTGTAGGTCACCAGTCGTCCCTGGTCTGTAGCTAGGCACTCTGCTTTCGGAATAGGCGTGGCGCGTGTCGGTCCACTCTAGCCGGTCGCAGCTTGATAGGGACCACCGACACCCAGGAGTGCGCCAAACAAAGGACTCTCTTTATTGGCGCGCGTGGACCATGGAACTCTCGTTTGCCGTGAACATTCTGCCCCGCTGTCGATTGTGACACTAGGTTCTGCTCGCTTGGCGTGGGGGCGCCGCAACTCAGCGGGAGCAGTAGCGTGTCTGCCAGTAGCAAACTTCGCCTAGTCGCCGCGTTCCTGACACTGCTCATTGCCTCCGCATGTGGCGGAGGTGGCGGCGGTAGCGCAACCTCGCCACCACCACCACCGCCGCCACCACCACCGCCGCCACCGGGCGTCTATCGACCAGAGATTTTTGTCGAGCGCGATCCAGACGGCGCCGCCTACGTGCGAGTCCTTGAGCAAATCTATAGTCCATTCACACCGCAGCGCACGTTCACCAACGTATCTTTCCTGCCCGACATCGATGGCAGTCAAACAACCGCCATCACCGGTGTAAGCGTCTCACAGGAAAAGTATGGTGTTCACGTCGTCGGCTCGGCGGCAGTCTCAATCTATAATTTCTCTTCCGTCGGCTTCAACGGAGGTGGCAGCATCCACGGTGCGGCCATCAAGGTGGAGCGGTCGGCTGCGGCGCCGACCTACATTCAGCGGGTCTTCGCCGACGAGCAGCAGCAACCCGATCCAAGTTACAGCATAAGTAACGTTGATTTCCTGGGTGTGGAGTTCAACGGCGCCCCGATCTACGTGCGCGGCGCGACTGGCCGAAATCTGAGTGACGGCGGTGTCGATACGAAGTCGACGGGCGTCAGCTTGATGAACGTCACGTTCTCAGGCGCCAACCGCGGGCTACGGGCCTGGGATGACGTAGAACTCACGATCGTGAATTCGATCATCAATGTCGCGCCGGGATCTGCGCAGGCTTGGGTCTACGATGACACCTCCACGATCCGTTACTACAATGTGCTCTGGTGCATTGGCGCGACTGATCCAAGCCCCACTGATCCCAACTGCACGACAAGTCCAACAGTGGTTGAAGATGACAATGTAACGGGCAGCCCGTCATCGCGCATGATTGCGCTCTCATCCAATCCTCTTCCTGCCGTCAGTCCATTCTTCGCAACTCAGATCGATCAAATCGTAGTCGAATACTCGACCAACAACGGCGCCAGCTGGCAAGTCATGACTTTGCCGAACGCTGGTGGTGGCGGCTTGCCTGCGCCCGTAGGCGACACCCGCTATCGGATTCCGCTTAACCTAAACACCGCGAACTACGTATTCCGTGCCTCCGTCCGCAACAATGGCGCGATGGTTGGAACCTATTCGGTTACTCTCAACGAGGCGGGCCAAGTCGTTCCCTAACAGTTGGCGGGGCGCTTGCAGCGTAATTGTAGGCGGCGCCGGAAGGGTACACAAAGTGTGTTCACGGGTGCGCCAGGCGCCGGAAGTTCGCGCGCCGCGCGTTCGCACTGCGTCGCGTGGGCTGCGTGATGCAGCTTTATGCGAGCACTGAGCGGAGGAGCGCCATGAAGATCACTGTCGCAATACCTCTCACGGTTGCGTCCTTGGCGTGGAGCGATGCAGCTGCTCAGGTGAGCAACCCGCAAGGCTCGGGGCCTGTACTTGCGGCGATTCAGTGGATTCAGGGCACGTTGCTTGGCAACGTCGCCACCAGCGTTGCCGTCATCGCGGTCGCTGTCGTGGGATTCATGATGTTGAGCGGGCGCCTGAACTGGCGCCACGGCATCACCGTCATCGTGGGTTGTTTCGTACTGTTCGGCGCAGCCGCCATCGTCGCTGGTATTCAGGCTGCGGCGCGCGCTGCCGGGGGCTGACGCTAATGACACCGCTCGACCGCGATATCGTGTTCACGGCTCTCACGCGCCCACAGATGTTCGCGGGGGTGTCCTATAGCTATTTCGTGCTCAACCTCGTGGTGACCACGGAAGTCTTCCTTATCACAAAGTCGTTCTGGGCGATTATTGCTGCGCTCGTCGTTCACGGCGTCGGGTTGGCGGTCTGCCGTCGCGAGCCTCGCTTCCTCGATCTATGGATACTACGCGGGAGCAAGTGTCCACGCGTATCGAACTTCAGTTTCTGGCGCTGCAATTCATACGCACCATGACCAGCGCACCCCTAAACGCAGCTGATCGGCTTCGTCTCTGGCGGCGCGAGAAGGCCATTGCCGAGATGCTGCCCTATACGCGCCACGTCAACGATGGGACGCTGCTGACGCGGGACGGCTCGTTGATGCAGGTCATCAAGGTCGATGGCTTGGCGTTTGAGACGGCCGGTGGCGACGACCTCAACTACCGGAAGAACGTACGCAACACCATGCTGCGCGCTGTCGCTTCATCCCGGCTGGACTTGTATCATCATGTCATTCGCCGCCGGGTGGCTGCCGAAGTCTCGGGTGAAATCAGGACACCGTTTGCCTCGGCGCTTGATGCGGACTGGCGCCAGCGAATGGCCGAGCGCAGGCTCTACGTAAATGATCTCTACATCGCGTTGGTGCGCAAACCGCCGCCACTCCGCTCTGGACTTCTTGGAGAGTTTTTCGGCCGCGGTACGGATATCAACGCGGCATCGACCGCTCGAGATCTGCGTGAGCTGGACGCCGCGCGTGATTCCATGTTGGCTTCACTAGCTCCGTACGGCGCGCGCCAACTTACAGCCTATGATGCAGGTGGGCGTCGTTGCTCTGAGCTAATCGAGTACCTGGGCTGTGTGTTCGACGGCGAGCTGCGTCCGCGATTGATGCCGGCAGAAGAGGTTAGTGATGCGATTGCTCAGCGGCGTGTAAGCTTCGGGCTCGACATGTTCGAGTTATCTGCCGCGGGCGACAGCGATCGAGCATTTGCCGCCATGATCGCCGTGAAGGAATATCCGCCGCATACGGCTCCCGGGCAACTCGACGGCTTGTTCTCGCTCCCTTGTGAATTTGTTCTCACGGAGAGTTTCGAGTTTGTAGATCGCCAGGTTGCGCTGGATCGGATGAACCTGGCGCTTCGTCGCATGCGGGCAGCCGACGATGAGGCGATTTCGTTGCGCCGCGATTTATCGACGGCAAAAGATGATGCGGCCGCCGGGCGTCAGGCCTTCGGAACGCATCACCTCACGATCATGGTGAAAGCACAAAGTCCGCGTGACCTCGATGAGCGAGTCGCTGACGTGCAGGCGGCGTTCACGGAGATTGGAGCGATCAGCGTTCGTGAAGACGTGGCGATGGAGCCCAGCTTCTGGGCGCAGTTTCCAGGCAACGGCACATATATCCCGCGCAAGGCGTTGGTATCGACCGCAAACTTTGCTGGCCTCGCCAGTTGCCACAACCATCCCACTGGTCGCGCAGATGGAAACCACTGGGGGACCGCTGTCACCGTGCTGGAGACTACGGCGGCCTCACCTTACTTCTTCAACTTTCATAACGGCGATCTAGGTAACTTTCTTATCATCGGCCCGTCGGGCGCCGGAAAAACCGTACTGCTGAATTTCTTGCTCGCGCAGGCGCAACGATTTTCGCCGCGGCTCGTCTTCTTCGACAAGGATCGGAGCAGTGAGATTTTCCTGCGCGCCATGGGAGCGCGCTACGATGTGTTGCGGGCGGGCGTACCTTCCGGGTTGAATCCGTTGCGGCTCCCTGACACTCCCGCTAACCGGCGCTTCCTGCACGACTGGACGGCGAAGCTGCTGACGGTCAACGGTGAGTCTTTGTCGGCCGACGATTTCCAGCTGATCGCCGAGGCCGTGTCGGCCAATTTCGAGCAGCCAGTTGAGTACAGGCGGCTCAGATACTTCCGAGAACTCTTTGCGGGCGCTCGTCGCCCTACAACCGGTGACTTAGCGGCTCGTTTGTCTCCGTGGGTGGGAGAGGGGGAGCGTGCCTGGCTATTCGACAACGAAGCGGATCAGCTTGATCTGGACGCTCGCACGATTGGTTTTGACCTCACGCAGCTGCTCGACGACGCAACGGCGCGCACGCCAACCATGATGTACCTCTTTCATCGCGTGGAAGAGCGGCTGGACGGCGACCCCTCGATCATTGTGGTGGACGAAGGGTGGAAAGCCCTGGATGACGAGACGTTCGTCGCCCGAATTCGCGACTGGGAAAAGACGATACGAAAGCGCAACGGCATCGTCGGTTTCTCGACGCAAAGTGCGCGAGATGCACTCGACAGCCGCATCGCAAACGCGGTCATAGAGCAATCACCGACGCAGATCTTTCTGCCTAACGCAAAGGCGCAGGCGAAGGAGTATTGCGATGGCTTTGGTCTCACGGAACGTGAGTTCCAAATAATCTCGTCGCTAAGCGATTCTTCGCGTTGCTGTTTGATCCGCCACGGCAGCGACAGTGTCGTGGTGCGGCTAGATCTTTCAGGAATGAAGGGGACGCTCGGTGTGCTCTCCGGTCGCGAGCGTTCCATTCGCCTACTGGATGAGTTGCGCGCTGAAGCGGGCGATGCACCGCAATCGTGGTTGCCGCGCTTTATGGAAAGGATGGGTTGACCGATGGCCTGTCCCATTTCCAATGGCATTGTCCGCGGTTTGATCGACACCGTCGACTGCAATGTTCGCATGTTGGTACAAGACTCGTTCCGGGAGCTCGTGGGGCCCGGCACGACCTTTGCCGCCGCGCTGACGGGTCTGCTCACGATCTATATTGCGCTCATTGGCTATCAGTTGTTGCTCGGCCGTGGCGGCCTCAGGCTAACAATGTTGCCGGCGACTGCCCTGAAGGTGGGCCTGATCATGGCCTTTCTCACGAGCTGGGCGGCCTATCAGACGGTGATCTTCTCGTTCTTGTTCGATGGCCCCCGCGAATTGATCGGGGCATTGCTGTCGCCCATGGGCTTTGGACGCGATGCTTATGAGGGCGTGGAGTCCGCCTATATGACATTGTCCAGCGGCGCGGGTGTGTACGGCGGACAGGCCGATCCCAACGCTAACATTCTTCAGGGCGGACCGATGCTGGGGTCCGGCATGCTCTGGATCTCCGCTCTTGGGCTGTTGCTCACTACGGTGGGCGTCATTCTGGCCGCGAAGATCGTACTGGCGTTTCTTCTGGCTGTCGGGCCCATCTTCATCGCCCTGTTCTTGTTCGACTCCACGCGTGGGCTGTTCATTGGTTGGCTGCGAGCCACTCTGGCCTTCGCCATCACACCGGCTGCTGCCAATGTGTTTAGCGCGGCCATGATCATCATGATGTCGCCCTTTCTCAGCACGCTCGCCGACAATTCCGCTTCGGAGGTCTTCGAGATGGGCCCGATCGTGACGATCGCGCTGATCATCACAGTGTTTGCGGTTGTGATGCTGATGATGCTTAGAGCGACGGCGACAATCGCGGGTGGGTTCGCGATGGGTCAGCATCGCGGCGGAATCGTAAGCGATGCGACGATGCAAAGTCGCCTTGAGAATACGACGATGGGGACAGCGCGATCCGCGACTAGTGAGGCATACCGGACAGAAACAAGTGTGAGCGTCGCCGGGGCGCAGCGTACAGTGTCGTCACGCGAGCAGTCGCTCGACCGCGTGGCCGCTAGTGAGCGTCTCGGTCAGTCTTATCGCCGCTTTGGGCGCGACTCACTGAGCGTGAGGCGCGCATGAAGTCGATGCTCGTCTCACTTATGTCGCTGGTTTGCGCAATCGGCGTCGCCTCCGCCCAGGACCGGCCTCGTGACCCGAGGTTGAGAGTGATGCCGTATGAAGAAGGCCAGGTGATCTCACTGGATGGCCATCTCGGCTATCAGATGATGATCGAGTTCGACGCTCAAGAGCGAATTGAAAACGTCTCCATCGGCGATAGCCTCGCTTGGCAAGTGACTCCCAACCAGGCGGCGACCTTGCTCTTCGTGAAGCCGGTTTTAGTTCACGCCGCCACGAACATGACCGTCGTGACCACGCGCAGGCGTTATGCCTTCGCCTTGCATGCGCGCGAAACCGTCGCGCCGGATGATCAGCGCATTATCTATAGCCTGCGTTTCACATATGCGGACGAACCCGATGCGCCTGTGGCGGCGCCCGCATCTTTCACCTTCGATTACGAGACGTCGGGGGTACAGACGCTGGCTCCACTTCGCGTCTTCGACGATGGACGTTTTACATATTTCCAACTGCGTGAAGGCGCCGATGTGCCGGCCATTTTTGCCATTGGTCGAGATGGAGACGAAGAGCTCGTTAATTCGCAGATGCAAGGCGATGCAGTCGTGGTAGATCGCATCGCCGATGGATTCATTCTACGGAATGGTAGCGATGTGGCCTCCGTACGCCGGACGGGGGCGGTGGTGGAGGCCGCGGCCGCAGCGGAAACGAACTCAAGGCGGTCGCGTATGCGCCGGGGCAGGCGGCCATGAGCGAGATCCCTGATCTGGAGCCCATGCGCCGCGATAACCTCTCGGCATTCCGAACGGCGCCGAGTGTTGGCTCGAAGTCTTCGCCATGGACGCTGGTCATGGGTCTGGGTTCTGCCGTGGGACTTGGGTTTCTCGTCTTCAGCGCGCTGGCCGCCAACCGGCAGCAAGCGGCACAGATCGACCCGATCGCGCAGGCAAGTACGGAAGTCAGCCAAGACTACGCCCATGTCGGATCGAGTGAGTACGATTCGATGGCAGCGTTCGAGCAACCTTACACGTATCAGGAATCGGAGGCCGTCAGCGAGTTTCCGGTATCTGAAGGGTCATCTCCGGACCCATTGAGCGCTGATGCGCGCCTGCATGCTCCGGCTTTGATCATAGATCTTAGTCGTGAAGAGGGGCCAAACGGGGGAGCAAATGCGCAAGCTCTTGCCAACGCAGTCGGTGGCAATGCGCTTACGGGCAATGAGCGTTTCTCCGCACGCTTTGGTGCCGGACAGGCCGCGCAAGCGCGTCCACTCGCAAACCCAAGCGCGACTATCCCGCAAGGCGTGATCATATCCGCCGTTCTAGAGACAGCGATCAACTCTGATTTGCCTGGTTACGTCCGCGCACTCGTGAGCCGAGACGTGAGCGCATTTAGCGGCGGTGTCGTACTTGTGCCGCGAGGAAGTCGCTTGATCGGACAGTATCGCGCAAGCCCCGAACTCGGCCAGTCTCGCGCCTTTGTTATCTGGACGCGTCTCATCCGTCCCGATGGCGTATCCATCGAGTTAAACTCGCCCGGCGCCGATGCCCTCGGACGTGGTGGGCTCGACGGCGAAACCGACCGGCACTTCTTCCGTCGTTTTGGTGGAGCGATCCTGCTGACATTGCTCGGCGGCGCGGCCAGCGCGGTGGGAGATAGCGACGGCACCCAAATCGTGGTTGGTGTCGCGAGTAGTGGGCGCGATGCCGCTTCTGCTGCACTTTCGGAGGAGATCAATATCCCGCCGACCATTAGCGTCGCGCAGGGCACGCCAGTGCGGATATTCGTGGCCCGCGATTTGGATTTCTCCGGCGTAAGTAATCGCTCGCCATGAACTCGATCAAGCCAGGCGAAGGCGGCGTGTACCTGCGCGCCTTCCTAGCGCCACTCGCGCCTTGGCTCGAACGTGCGGACGTTACCGACATTCTCGTGAACCAGCCTGGCGAAGTCTGGTTTGAGACGAACGACCGACCTCTGGAGCGCGCGGAGGCCCCGGAAGTGAGCGCGCAGATGCTCCAACGTCTTGCCCAACAGATTGCTGCTGTTTCGCACCAGGGTGTGAATCGCGAGCATCCACTTCTTGCTGCAACGCTGCCGAGCGGGGCTCGCGTGCAGGTGATTGCGCCTCCCGCCACGCGACGAAACTATGCACTTGCTATTCGCAAGCACGACATTGGCGATCTCAGTCTCGACGACTATGCGGCCAGCGGCCTTCTCTCGCGAGCGATGCGTCTGCGCGGCGATGAGAAAGATGAACTAGACGCACGGCTATCAGCTTTGCTCGACGCAGGCGAGCTGCGGGCCTTCCTGAGTGAAGCTGTGCGCGGTGGCAAGACCTTCTTGATCTCTGGCGGTACAGCCTCCGGCAAGACGACTTTTCTCAATGCGCTGCTGAAGGAAGTGCCGCGAACACAGCGCGTCATCGTCATTGAGGATACGCCCGAGATATATGTTTCTCAGCCCAACGCGGTCGGTTTGGTTGCCGTACGCGGCGAATTAGGCGAAACGCGCGTGAGCGCCGAAGACCTGTTAAAGGCTGCGCTGCGTATGCGTCCAGATCGATTGCTTGTTGGCGAAGTACGTGGCGCAGAAGCGTTTGCGTTTCTTCGCGCAATCAATACGGGGCACCCTGGCTCCATGACGACCATCCATGCCGATAGTCCGCGCGGCGCATTTGAACAAATCGCTTTCATGGCCATGCAAGCGGGAACCAACCTCACGCGCGCCGACGTTATCGACTATGCACGAAGTATCATCGACGTCGTCGTGCAACTAACGCGCGCCGACGGAGCCCGTGCGATATCTGGAATCGAGTTCGGCAATACTTAGATGCCAAGTCCCGCGCGCATACCAGTGAAAAATGCATGTTCTCAGGCCTATAATACTGAGATTCTGGCTTCGGCATTGGTGGGTCTTGACGCGCGCACATGCAAGCGACGTGCAGCTTATAATGCTGCAAGAGCGGCTCTTAACTCTCAGGGCCCATTTCTAAGTCATTGAGGAAACTGGAGCGGGCGGGGGGAATCGAACCCCCGACATTCAGCTTGGGAAGCTGACGTTCTACCTCTGAACTACGCCCGCGCGCCGGTGACGCATACGTGGCGCGTGTGGCGGACGCAAGCGGCGGTGGAAGTGGCGGCGCGGTGGGCCTAGGTTGGTGCGCAGAGGAGCGCTTTTCTTTATGGCCGAGATTGCACAAGCAGGTTTGCGTAAGTTCGTTGATGAGATTTGGAACGCCGAAGTAGTGCTTTCTGGCGCTTACGACGTACATTGCCATCCCGAACAAGTCGCCGTCGTCTGATCCAGACTGCGACGGCTGGCACATGGAGAAGGCGGTCGAGCTGTTTGTGGCCTGGGCGCGAGGCAAGCTGCCGGAGCTGCTGCGCGACGTTGAGCGAGCGCTTACCTGGTCGCACGCCATTGATTTTCATCGATGTGCCCGAAGCGCCAGAAAAGCGGCGATACGGTGATGTTGTATGGCCACCTCGATAAGCAGCCCGGACGGGCTGGGCCGAGGGCAAGGGCCCTGGGTCCCAGTGCTTGAGGGCGACAGCCTCTATGGGCGCGGTGATGCTGACGATGGCTATGATGTTTATGCGCTGTCAGCGTTGCTGGCGTTGAAGGCGCAGGGCGTAGCGCGCACAAGCGCGCGGTGATCGTGATCGAAGCCAGCGCAGTGAAGAAAGCGGTTCGCCGGATCTGCCGTTCTACATGGATGCGCTTGCGGAGCGGATCGGGAAGGTCTCGCTTGCGCTGTCTGCCTAGACAGCGGTGCGGTGACTACGAGCGGCTCTGGTTGACGACATCGTTGCGCGGTATGGTTGGCGGCACGCTGCGCGTAGATGTGTCGCGCTGGCGCACTGGAAGGACGCGTCCGGGGTGGTGCCGTCGAGCTTCCGTATTGCGCGCAATTGTTGGCGCGGCTGGAGAATATCGAGACAGGCGAGATTTCCGGCGCGAACTTAATGCAGAGATCCGGCGAACGACAGCGCAGCCAAGGTCGCGGCCGACGCGCTGGGCAAAGAAGTCTATGCTGAAATTCTGCCCGTCGATGGGATGCATCCGAATGGAAATCAGGGCGATCAGCCGGTGCTCAATCGTACACAGGCCAGCTTTCGGCAACTGGGTTTGCTGGCTACTGAAACCGCAGGACGCCGAACGTGCTTGGCCGTTCACGGAGCTGAAGCTCGCTGGTGGGTGCTGCCAACGGCGGATGCGAAGCGGGCAAGCGCAAGCTGAAGCAGATGCTGGAGCGACCGCCGTACGGCGCACGGTTATGATGGCGAGAAGGAAGGCCTGAAGGCTGGAATGCGCCTGGCGACTGCGCTCTATTGAGGCGGCGCTTGAGGATGCCTCTACCAGCGGCGTGGGGCAAGCCGATGGCGATGATGGGCGAGGGCGGCTCCATACCGTTTATGGGCATGCTGGGCGAGAAATTCCCGGAGGCGCAGTTCGTGGTGACGGGTGTGCTCGGGCCGCACTCAAATGCGCACGGGCCGAACGAGTTCTTGCACATCCCGACAGGTAAGCGCGTGACGGAAACCGCCGCATGCGCTGGCCGCGCACGCGGTGAACCAGCCTGCGGCCTTCCGCGCCGCCGATGATGCCGAGACTGTTAGCGCAGGCCGTTTGCGGGCGAAGCGCATGACGGTGGCGGCGAGCATGTCGCGGTCGGCGGGCTTCACGATGTGTTCGGCCGCGCCGAGCGCCAACGCACGTGCACGGTCTTCGTTCACTTCGATAGCACGACGACCGAATGTTCGAGTTCCTTGGTCGTCAGGCTCGCAGGACCCGCCAACCGGAGCGATCCGGCAAGAAGATGTCGAGCAGCACCAGCGCTGGTGACTTACGCGCGCGGCGGGCCCGCTTCGCCGCCGCCGACGCCTTGCACGGCGAAACCAGCGCGCGAGTGAGCAGCGCGCGGCGAGTTCGCGCGCATCGGTCGTCTTCGATAACGATGACCAGGGGCGTCCTCGCTGCTCTGAGACCAACACCGCAGCAGCGCCGAGCGCATGATTGAAGCGTCGGAGAGATCGACGGGCACATGCAGCGTGGAAGGCGGAGCTCGCCGAGCGTGCTTTTCACGCTCACATCGCCACCAAGGAGTTGCGCCGGCGGCGGTGATGGTGAGACCAAGGCCTGCGCCATACTGTTGCGTGATCGAAGGATCGGCTTGGACGAACGGCTGGAAAAGACGCGAGACGTGCTCTTTCGACATGCCGATGCCAGTGTCGCGCACGGTGACGAAGAGCTGCTCGACGCCGTTACAGAGCTTGCGATCGAAGGCGACGTCGATCTTGCCGTTCTTCGTGAACTTAGCGGCGTTCGAGAGAAGATTGAGCACGCACTGCCGCAATTACTGCGTCTGTGTTGATGTCGCCACCGAGCGGGGAGCCGGAGAGCCGATTGCTGCTTCGGTGGAGATTGGGCGGACCGGGCTTGATCAGGTCGTCCAGCATTTCGGCCGGATCGAACTTGGACGCGATCGCTTCCATGCGGCCGGTTTCGATCTTGGAGAGATCGAGGATCTCGCCGATGAGGGCAAGCAGGTGCTTGGCGGCGGTGAGGATGCGATTGAGATCTTGAACGGCCGTGTCGTCGCTGTTGTCCCTCAGCATCTTCCCGCAGCATCTCCGCGTAGCCAATAATGGCGTTGAGCGGCGTGCGCAGCTCGTGGCTCATGTTGGCCAGGAATTGCGACTTGCCAGTCTGGTGTCAGCCTCGTGGCGCGCGTGCGCAAGGTCATCGATGCCGCGCTCGATGGCGTATCCGCGCTCGGCGAGTGTGCGCAGCACTTGAGCGAGAGCACCGGTGGGTCGGCGATGTCTGCAGCCGCAACGGCGAGTCTGCTGTTGAGGGTGCAGTGCCTCAGTTCAGCTCGAGAGCGCAGCGCGCGCGCGTCAGCGACGACGCCTGGCGCGAGTGCGCCGGCGGCGACTGCCTCTGCGGGGCGCGTGACGCACGTACCTGTACCGGACGGCCATCTGGCGTGGTGCGAACAAAGCCCTGATGGCGCACTGAATGGTTGTGCTATCGGCGCGCGCGACTTCATGCTCCAGCAATGCGACGCACGGCGCTAGGCGCAGACGCGAACGTTTCGCTGACGAGCGCGCGATCTTGTGGTGGCGCGAATAAAGCGCGCTCGACAATGTCAGCATACGAGATCGGCCGGCCTATCAGGGCGCCGAGGCGCTGGGCGCCCGAGACCCGCTGTCTCTCGAAATCGATTTCCCAGCCGGCGGAGGCTGTTTCACCGAAGCTCATGTTGAGTTGCCGCACCCATTCCGCATCTTGCATTCTTGCATGCGCGGCTTTGTGCGTGTGGTGAAGCGCGGCCACGAAAACATAAGCGATGATGGCGCCGGTCATAGTGATGGCGGCGAACGCGGCGAAACTGCCGCTCGCGACCAGGATTGTCAGGCCAAGGACGGCGTAGGGTGCACAAGTGATTGCGGCATGCACGCGGCCACGCTTGCTGTTGAAGGTTGTGTCGACAATCAGAGCAACGATCAAGCCGGTGGCGATAGTGCCGCCGAGCGCTGCGCCAGAGTACCAGGCAATAGCAGGGGCGACGGCCAAGCTTGCACTGGTGGCGACATCAAGCGCGAGTGCGGCGGCCGCGGCTTGCGTTGCGGAAAGCGGGTTGAGATGCTTGCGAAGTTCGTTGCGCGTGGCGTCGACAAGCAGGATGAGGCCAAACCAGATCGTCGCGAGCGCAAGGCCGGCTGCAGCGGCAACGGCGAGCGCGGTGAGGCCGTAGAGATAATAGCGCGCGCGGGCGCCAGATAAAACTTCAGCAGCTGCGCGTTCGATCGCCGCATGGTTGATGAAGTATTGCACGCCCCGCCCCGATGGCTAATTTCAGGCTAACGCTAGCTTACCTCTGTAAAGCAAGCGTTCGCGGCGGCTTCGATTTCGTGCTGTTTTGAAACGAAGTTTGCGCGAGATGTGGATGAGGCGTGAACGAGATGTTGCGTTGC
The DNA here is from genome assembly GCA_041398305.1 of Hyphomonadaceae bacterium. Classification (GTDB taxonomy): domain Bacteria; phylum Pseudomonadota; class Alphaproteobacteria; order Caulobacterales; family Aquidulcibacteraceae; genus Vitreimonas. The sequence continues at coordinate 3,077 of JAWKUZ010000007.1, read as the reverse complement.
GTACGTGAGGGTAAGAGGTCATGAACTTTCGCTCCGACAACACGGCGCCCGCAGCGCCAGAGATTATCGCCGCGCTAACACGTGTGAACGAAGGGTCAGCGGCGGCGTATGGCGAAGATCAATGGTCGAAGCTGCTGGACGAAAAGTTCAGCGCCGTGTTCGAGCGCGATGTGCGTGTGTTCACGGTGGCGAGTGGCACTGCGGCGAATGCGATATCGGTTGCGAGTCTAACGCCGCCTTGGGGCGCGATTATGTGTCATCGCGAAGCGCATATCGAGTGCGACGAGTGCGGCGCGGCTGAATTTTACTCCGGCGGTGCGAAGCTGGTGCTCATGGATGGGGCGGAATCGAAAGTTTCCCCAGCGGCGCTTAGGGAAGCGATCGCGCGTAATGAACGGGGCATACACTCGGTCGCGCCGTCGGCGGTATCGGTGTCGCAAACGACAGAAAGGGGCGCTGTATATAACGCTGCCGAGATGGCGGAGATCGGGCGCACCGCGAAGGAGGCAGGGCTGGGTCTGCACATGGATGGGGCACGCTTCGGCAATGCTGTCGCCGCGCTTGGCTGCAAGCCGGCAGATATAACCTGGCGCGCAGATGTCGATTTGTTGTCGTTTGGGGCCACCAAGAACGGGGCTATCGCTGCGGAAGCGATTGTTTGCTTCGATCTCGAACGCGCCGAGGAAATCGCGAGGCGACGCAAGCGCAGCGGACATCTCTTCTCCAAGGGACGTTTCGTGGCGGCTCAGTTGTTGGCGTATCTGGAGGATGACCTCTGGCTGCAGCTCGCGCGCCGTTCGAATACGCAAGCTGCGCGACTGGCGGAAGCCGCTGGGCCGCATCTCTCCCACGCGGCGCCGTCGAACCAGGTGTTTATCAAACCCGGCGATGCGGCGCTGGCACAGCTCAGGGCTGCTGGCGCCGAGTTTTATGATTGGGGCGCGAAGGGATCGGGGGAGGCTCGGCTCGTGGTATCCTGGAACCAGACCGACGAGGACATCGATAAGATGTGCTCTTTGCTCACATCGCTGCGCTAGGCGCGCTTTCGCTCGGGCTCGCTGAGCGGCGGAGGTGTGTCGGTCAAGAAGTGCTCGCGCGCTGAGACACCGTGTGTGGTCTTGGCCCAGTGATGAGGTCGAATAAAGAGCTCGAGCAATGCGCGATAGGCCGCGAGCGACGTGAGTGGCCAATAGAGTGGCATGGTAAGAGCGGCGCGCGCGTGGCTGAGTGAGCCAGAAAGTGCGCACGCCGTGAGCGAGGCGAAGAGCGCGACGCTGTATCCCGCGATAGCGAGCGCGAAATCGGCGGCGCTGAGTAGGTTGTACGGGGTCAGTGCGGCCACCAGTATGATGAAGGCGAGTGGTCCGTGTGCGAAGGCGGCAATCAGGCCCGTAGCGAAGACGAGTTGCATGGTCGCGAAGGCCTTCAGACCCATTTCGCGTGCTGTGCGGATAGGGTCGCGCATTAGCACGAGCCAGGTCTGGAGATGGCCTTTGATCCAGCGTGTGCGCTGATTGAGCCAAGCGCCGAGCGTGACCGGCGCTTCTTCCATGGTGGGTGGGCCGATCACGTCAGCGCGATAGCCGTCGCGGGCGAGGCGGAAGCCGAGGTCGGCATCTTCGGTGACATTGAATTATTATTGCCGTTTTTCGATACGCGTTGCGGCAGCTTACGGTTTTTCCGCGCGCGCGGCGCATGGTCTTGTCGCGCATCGGTTTTTCCAACTAGCTCATGCCTACCGACCCCTACCTCTCCCTACCGCTCCCTCTGCAGCGAATGGGACAGGAATGGGATTTGTGGGACCCGGTGGAGCGTATCAGTTGCCAAGACCATCCAATCACAAGCTCAAATTGACGCGTCGCGCGATCGAAGATTTGCAGCCTGAAGGACGACGCTATCGCGTTCTCGACACGGAGATCGCAGGCCTCTCGATCATGGTGATGCCGTCGGGCAGAAAGACGTGGTCGGTGCGGTATACGCCTGAAGGGGCTTCTTCGACTGAAGTTGTGCTCGGCGATTATCCCGGCGTGCTTCCCGAGACCGCTCGCGACTACGCAGGCAAGGTCCGCTCTGGCGCGCGCCTCGAAGGTCGCGATCTGGCAAAGGAGCGCAAGGAGGCGAGGCGTACAAATGCCATTCGTCGAGAGCGCACCGTCGATAAAGTTCTGGAGGCCTACATGGCTGACGCGCAACGGCGGATGCGCAATTGCACTGTGGTCCGCCTGCAGTCGACCATGCGTCTCTACGTGACACCCAAGTTCGGCAAGAAAAGCATTGGGCTTGTGACCCTGGAGGAGGTCCGCCGCTACGTCGAGGAGATCGAGGACTCGGGCCTGCGCGGCGCGGCGCGTAACGCCTGCTCGGCGCTGAAGGGCCTCATGGCGTTTGCGCTTCAACGCGAACTGATCGAGCGCAATGTGCTCGCAGGTTATGCAGGACCTAGCATCGCGAGCCGGGAGCGCGTGGCCACGCAGGATGAATTGAAGTTGGTGTGGTGGGGTCTCGTCGACATGGCTAAGAACGCCCATGGCCGATCGACCGCCCAAGCCTTGCAGCTGGCGTTGCTGACGCTTCAGCGGCGCGGTGAAGTCGCTGGCCTCAGCAAGGCCGAGGTGGATTTGAGCGCCAAGCGTTGGACCATCCCCGGCAGCAGGACGAAGAACAAGTCCCCGCAGGTCGTGCCGTTGGCTCCGCTCGCATTGAAAATCGTGGAGGAGGGGTTTGCGCACACTGGAACCGACCAGGCATTCGCGGGCCGCAAGATGCTGATTGCATCGACTGGCCATGCGCTGACACGGGGGTTCATTCGACTGAGGGAGGATGTCGGCATCAGCGATCTCACGGTGCACGACCTGCGTCGGACCGGCGCGACGATGATGGCGGAGATCGGCATCTCGGGCGATGTGATCAGCCGCATCCTCAATCACACGCCGCCCGGACCGCAGGTGACGAAGATCTATAATCGCTTCGACTACGAGCCGCAGAAGCGCGAAGCGTTGGAACGTTGGGAAGCTCACTTGATGAGCATTGTCCGGAAGAGCTCCGACAAGCAGCCCGTCAGAATCAAGCCCGGTGAA